>CAVUJZ010000001.1:0-36899 GCA_963741905.1 uncultured Acidobacteriota bacterium
ATGCTGCGGTTCGTGGTTCGTCATGGTTTCTCCGTTGTTAGGTGATGGACTAGTGCTTGTTGTCGGTCGGCGGGTTCGGGTCCGGGCCATAGCTGTCCTTGTCCCGGATCAGGTTGTCGCGACCGTGGATGACGAGCTTGGAGGCGTTGTTCTGTGCAAGCGGCTTTGCGGCGTTGATCGCATCCGCCTGCGTTTCGTGGAGGCTGGAGGCGCGCTGATCCCCTTCTCGATCACCGCCCAGGCCCCGTCTTTCCGATGCGTTACGTGGATGTTCTTCTTGCTCATGGCTGTTCTCCTTGTTCGCGTTGTACGCGTGTACGCTACGTTGCGTACATCGTACCCAAAAAAATTTAGAGGGTCAACTGGTTGCTGGCAGGTTTGTAAAGTTTCGAGACCCGGATACGGGCCACGGCGGGGTTCACCTCGAAGATGTCCGCGAGTGCACGAACGGCAATCTCGTGACGGGCCGGGTCGATCTCCTCCGCTCCGAAGGTCCCTCGGGCGATCAGGAACGGCCCGAGCGCCTCGTGCACGAGCTTTCGCGGCATCAGCAACGGCCCGATGGCCATGTTCGCCTGGAGCTCCCACCACCGCCCGTCGTATCCCCGCGGCGCGACCTTCTCGTCCCGACAGAGCACCTTCGGCCCGTCAACGTCCTGGTTGTGTCCGAACAACGTGCTGTTCTCGTCCGGCAGGACGAAGAGGTGGCTGTGCATGAGCCCGTGCCCTGCCTCGTGCGCGAGCGTCGTGCTCACACGTCGTTCCGCAGCCGGCCCGTCATCGTCGACCAACGCCTGGGAGACGTGCATCGTCTCCATGCCCTTCGGACCGTACGTGGAAAACCCCAGAACGCCGTTCGGCATATCCTCGAAGCGCGGCGAGAGGTTGAAACGCTTCTCGATGAATCGGTCGATGTTCACGTGCTGAGGCGTTCCGGGGTAGTACCCGCAGTCGCGGAGTGCGTCTTCGCACATGTGCTCGACGTCCGCCTCGGAGAAGTACGGTCGCGTGCTCCCGCTCGCTCAGCGCCGGATCTTCATCTACTTCTTCTTCGCTCCTCGATTCGCGATCCTCAGCAACTCTTCCTGCGGTAGATCCACGATCTTCCGGATGCGACGCCGAGTGCGGGATTCTCGGCGGTGCGACGCTTCATTTCCTCGATCGGCGGGCGGGTGTCGTACTTGCGGAGGTCGGCGAGCGTCGTGTTTAGGGCGCGGGCGATGTGCGTGAGCGCCTCTTCCGACGGGAAGCGGCGACCGAGTTCGATATCGGAGAGAAACACGGGCGAGAGGCCGCCGGCCTGCTTGCCGAGGTCCCGGAGGGACAGATCGGCCGCGGCACGGAGCTCTTTGATCCGTTCACCAAGGGATTTCATGTCGTAAGCGTACGACGCGTACGGGGCAGGCGTCAAGCCGTCGCGGCCGTCAGTTCCGAGAAGCTGGAGGGGGGAATCAAAGCCACGACGTCAGCGTCTCGGCTTCCGGTCGCATCCGCCCGAGTCCCTTCTCGGACGCTCCTGGGCGGCCTCATTCGTCATGACGCCCGTCGGCGCGGCACGAAGCGGTTCCTCGTGACAGATCCCGCAGTAGTTTTGTCCAGGTTCGCCCCGCCGGAGGGCGCCACCCCCGCCGCGCTATCGCGCGGATGATGCCGTCACCGACCCAATCGGTTCAGCCTAACTGCCGTTGGTGCGCCGCCGCAAGCTGCGGCTCGAATTCCGAGATGTAGCCAGCGTGGGTAGACTACGAAGCTGTGGACACGTCTATTCTCTCCCGCATCGAACTGGCAGGAATGTTCCTTCGTTGCGCCATGCATCACCAGATCCGTGGGGCCCCGAGATCAGCATCGTTGAGGAGCGGTGGGCGATTATTCAGCCTGACCTTCGGAGCTGTCTTCATTCGTGGTGTCGGTAGGGGGTTCAGGCAGATGTGCTTGATCATCCACAAAGGACTTTCGTAGCTCTTCAAACTCCTCGCGTGAATCAGAGTCTTGGCGCATTTCATTCTCCTTTCAATTACGGGCCGGCGGATGTGATCCAGCGGATAACGACATAGGTCAACAGCAGCCACACCGAAAGCACAAAGGCTGAGGCGGACACAACGTTGGAGATTCGTGATGCTTGTGCCTGGCCGTTGTTCGGCTGGTGAGGAATCTCGGCTCCCTTCATCCTGGCGTCGAATAACGCTCTCAGATATGTCTGCTCGATACCGATCGCGCGTTGTGCAAAAAGAAATGAAAGAAGCGTCGCCGTGAACGCGACCCCTGCTGCTAGCCATGATGAAGCCAGAATCCATCGGACGGCGACTCCAGGCGTGCCCTTTGCGAGGAATTCGATCGAGAAGACCAGCGTGCCCACTGAAAACGTGAGAATCGCCCTGTCGAACTTCCCGGCCTCCTCACGGCCGGAAGTGCTCAGGCGGGTCCGCTCGGATAGGAAGTAGCGCTCAAGACTTTGCCTATACTCGGGAGGCGGCGGCTGGGTCATGAGCTGATTGTAACTGAGGAGCCGAGGGAACATCAGGACGAAGTCTGGAATTTCGCAGATTCTCCGCGCGATTCACAGCGGAAGCCCCGAATGACGTTTGACCTCGTCGGCCGGCCCGCTGAACAGGGGGCACTCGCCCCTTGGCAGGCTCATCGAGAGAGCGGCAAGGGGCGAGTCAATGAACTAGCCTTTCTGGTTGAAGACTTTCCAGACCCAGTGTTTAGTTGATTTACTCTGATGGGGCTCCTCCATCCTTCGCATGTCATACCGCACGCCGACGATCAGGCTGACGATTGAGATGACGATCGCAAACGCCCACATCGTAAAGACTTGCATGTGTTTGTCCTCCCGGTACTCTGTACACCAAGGCCATAGGGTGCGTCGCAGCGCCCCCCCTGCATTTTCTACGTTTCCCGACCTCGAACGGTTTCGATGAAACGCCTTCGAGACTACCCGGTAATGCGAATACTGAACCTATTCTTCCCTGAGTTCAACAACTGTCCTCGTTTGGAAACGGGTCCACGTGGATCGAAGCCTAGGGCGGCGGTGGTTCGCCGGTATGGCCTTCCGGCGTCGGCGTTGCCGCGGTATGGGGTTCGGGCGCCGGCTTCTGCCTTTTAATCCAGCGTAGCACCCCCCGAATGCCGACCCCCAACAGCGAGATAGGAAGGAGGTCGAAATCACATTCCTCCACCTCGAATAACTGCTTCAGTGTGAGGACGAAGGCCAGCCAGATGAGGTAGCCAATCCACAGCCGCATGATTGAAGGCCACCCGAGGTTTACGGGGAGAGAGACGGCGGCGGCTACCAGCAGAACGCAGGCTACGACGTGGGTAGAAATGACGATCCCTGGATAGGGTGACCTCTTCGCCGATTCCGCCCAAAGGAACAGTGCCCAGATTACACTCGCGGCGAAGATGATCGCCAGGGCAACCAACGTCACATCGCTGCCCCGCGCCGCCTCGTGAACGGCGAAGATGAACACCATCACGATGATCAGATCCAGCGAGAAGCGACCGCGTCCGATATACGGAGTCGCAACGTTCATCACCCTCGCCTCAATGAAGTCTGCGATCTGGTAGTTCATCACGAAGAGCACCAGCAGAGCTCGCACTCCCAGAGCTGAAGGTGAAGTTGCTACTGGCTGGGTGCCGCGAAGCTGACTGATCCACGGCCCAACCAAGTTCACCAGGACCACGAAAGTGTAAGCGATGGCGGCGCCCCACACTACGTCGAGCAGGTTGATGAGCTCGCGGATATTAGCATCTCGATTTTTCAGTGGGCTCTTTTCGGCCATTTCACGATTGTCCCGAAGGGCGGTTGCCCACCGTATCTCGAACTCTCAGGTATTTCTCGGTCCCCAGCCTCGGCTGAGTCACATCGATAAACCGTTCTCCACTGAATTCCTCGAGTCGCCGATCGATAGAGGAGAGTGCCTCCGCAATCCTCTTCAACGAGTCCGAGATCTCGGTGAGGTACGTCTCACCGCCACCCAAACCTTCGAAAATGGGGCCTGTCTTCTCCATTTTTCCGGTCTCCTTTCGTGATTCACTGCACCCGTTCGTTTTCCTCTTCCACCACCAGCGCCTCGAGTAGGCGATGGGTCGCACTCTGAGTCCTCGTCAGCTCGAGATCCCAGTAATCACGGTCCGCTTTCCGAAGGCCGTCATCTCCGATCGGATCTCGTTGCTCGGGTCGAGCAGCTCGAGGTAGGCGGCGAGATCTCTGTTGGACAAATCGAAACCTGCGCAGGACTCGATGGCATCAGTGACGCCGTTGTGGACGGGCGGCCCATCCAGTGGTGGTTCATCGTTCGTGTCGAGGCCGAGCGCCACCCCGTTCAGCCGGTTTCGGAAGTAAATCAGCTGCGTGACCACCGGCCCGAGTGTCCGATTCATCGCCTCGCGGCGCTGCCCGGCCATTTTCTGCATCATCGCCTCGGCTGCATCAGCCTGCCCAGTGGCTGCTGCTGTCTGCCTACCTGCCGCTTTGAAAATCGACCCCGTCAGCCTGGCGTAAACCGCCGTGATGAGCGCGAGCACAACTGTCGTGACGCCGGTAACGTTTGACCAGTCAACGGCTGTCATCGTCGACGATTCAGCGCCTCCAAAAACCAGGGTCAGTTGCGCCGTGATCACTCCCGGGCCCTTCCCACGATAAAGATCACCAGCCCGGCGAACCCGAGAAACAGCGCGAAGAGGATGGTTGTGAATCCGCCCCCACCTCCGCTGGGTCCGGCAGACGCAAACGCCAGGATGCCGATGAACCCGAGGACGAAGCCGATCGCGATGAGGCACCCCCCGATGCCCTTCATCTTCTTTCCCTTGGACGGCATCACACGCCCGCAGCCGAGCTCACACGGCGAGATCGCCGGCTTCCCGGAGACGAGCATTTCCTTCGATTGGCGACGATACCACCTGTTGCCGACGAGTTTGCTGTGTCTCGGCGTCTCCACCCAGGCGATCACGATTTCGCCGTGAGGCGCAACCCGCCCTTTGTGCGCTCCACTACCACGAGATCCTCCGTCTTCACGGCTGGATAGGCTGGCCTGATCGGTCATCTCACCCATAGGAGTGACGGAAACGGGACTTTCCTTACCTACCGCACTCATCTTTCTTGCGAGTCGGGTCGCGAAGCCGGTGAGGTCGTACCTCTCAACGCGTTCGAGCTGCTCCACTGGCGGGCGCCGCGGTCCACTTCGCCGGGGTCGTCACGACCGCGCGTTGACGCGGGTGAGTTGTCGAAGAATTGGTGGCCGGGGGCCGCAACGGACATATGGGGAACCTCAGAGCATGAGTTCCCACAGGATCGTCTTCCGCTCTTCGCTGCGGGAGCGGTCCTTCGTGTGTTGCGGTTCTACGTTCTTCGGGAGGGGCTTCCGGGGACGGGCCAATGAAGATTTGATGAGGAGATGCGACCGTGCGACGGCCGCGCGGGGCTGGCAAGGTCTTCAGGACTGCGGCGGATCGCAATCTGGGCAGTTGCCTGGGTACTCGTCCTCGTGGAGGTGGGTCTTGATGGAATTCGCGAAGTAGTCGAACTCCTGCGAAATGCTTAGTACCGCTCGCGGTACTCGTCATCGATCGTCGGGATATGGAGGAGAAGCACGTCCCACGACGCGCCGCGCTCTTTTCTCGGTCTCCTGCTCCGTTCCGATGCCGATGATCGTGTCGATCGGATCCATCCGCAGGCGGGCGATGAAGCACCGGAGGCCGGGTTCCGCGTTTCGTGACTCGCGATCGGTATCGCGGCTCGACGTGAGGAACACGTAGCCGACGCCGGACAGGGACGGGATCATTCGGGAGCGGACCTTGTTCGCCGTTGAGGCTTCTAAGAACGTACAGCATCCCTGCCGGCGAGGATCCGACGGTTGAAGCGGTTCTCTCGCGCCATGACGTGCAGGACGCTCTCGTCGTGTTCGATCGCGTTCTCGCTGATCATGTTCCGAGCAGCCACGTCTCTGCCGATCCGTTCGATGAGGCGATCCCAGACGTAGCTCTCCTCGTCGGCGACCTTCTTCGCCTGGACCTCGGGCTTGCTGGAGAACTCCTGCCAGATATCGACTCCGAAAACGACCATGTCCGCTTCGGGGAAGGTCCGGTTTCCTTGGAGGTACACGGCGAGGATGTCCTCCTCGTGGCCGAACATCACGTTCGTGAAGCCGCAGAAGAATGCCTCTTTCTTCGTGAGGTATTCGACGAAGTCTGTGATCGTGTCGAGTTCCGAGGGTCACGATCCGGAAACGACCGTTCATCAAAAACGTGAACGAAGCCCTTTCCGAAGTCGCCGAACGGGAGCGGGAAGTGTTCTTCGCCGCCGAGAGCAACGGCGACGCGGTGGATGCGGCGGGTGTCCTTCGGGGGATACGGGAGGCCGTCCGAGCCGTCCTCTTTCCGGACGCGATCGTGTTTGCCGGACTGGATGAAGCGCTCGGCGCCGTAGACCTGGTTCACGGATTCATCCACCGCGGCCCGCACCCATCGTTTCATGCGGATCGTATCGTCGCGGTGCTTCGTCGGGTGCACTTCCTTGACGCTGAAGATGACTATGTCGGGGTCGCAGACGACGAGGATGTCGCACATCTCCCGCCCGTGTGACTTGCCCTCCGGACTCGCGTAACTCCACAGGGACAGAAACGACTTCTTCGCCACTTCGTGCACGAAAGCTTCAGTAGGCGTCTGCGTACGCACGATCGTCTCAACCCTCGCGCGCAGAAGAGCCTTCCATCGCCGACGCGGATGTCCGAAAGATCAGCGTGTACCCGTCGCCCTCAGCCTTCGCCGCCTGATACCTATAGAGACACCCTCTCGTCCTGTCCGGGCCATTCCGGCCCGGAGGAATCAGGCGGAGATGGGGGTGGATCGCCTCTGCCTGCATAGGTAGATCAGATACGACCCGATGGGGAAAGGAGAAGCCACCATGACTGACGAACAGTTCGCAGCCTCACTCGCGCTCTGGAAGCGGATGAAGAAGCTGCGCCCGCACTGGAAGTAGACCCAACGCATCCAGCCGGAGAACCCTCCACCGAAATGGCGAGATTACGGCTCACCGACTGTCGAAGTCCAGTCGGCTCGGGGCTTCAGCGGTCCAGTAGCCACGATGACAGCCCGAGGTGCTGCCTCGGCGTCCACGAGCCCCGGTCGGTCCGTGGCGGATTGGATCCATGTCGGTAGGACTGACGGTAGCGGCCCCGAAATCTGACTTAGTTGGGATCCGCAGCAGCGAGAGGCAGTCGGGCTAGGACCAGTGAGGATCGCCAACCACGAACTGGTTATCGTTCAGCGGAGAGCCGAGAATTTCGAGCCCTGCCACGAGACCTGTCTGGAACCCCAGCAGGCATCGCCGAGCCACTATGCTGCAACGACAACGGTGAAAGTGAAAGTGGATCCAGAAGGTTGTACGGATGGGAATTGGACGGCGATCAGTTCCGAGCCATCGTGGCTCACGGTCTCTCGCGACCACGGAAGGGGCCCGGCAGTCGTGATGGTTGAATGGTCAGAGAACGTGGGTGCTCACGGCCGTGAAGGAATCATCAGGATCGGAGGGAGTCAGTTCCGTGTAGTTCAGGCCTCTGCCCGTCACCGGGAGGTTCACACACCTTAGCTTAGAGCGGGCCCCGACACCAAGCGACCGGTATTGTCGAAGCCGGTAGGGCCGCAGCTCAGGGGAAAGCTGATGGTGGAAAACAGGAGGAAATCGAGCCTGAATCGAAAAATAGCCGCTCCGAGGAGCGGCTATCGTGTTTAAGTTCAATTGGTTGCGGGGGCAGGATTTGAACCTGCGACCTTTGGGTTATGAGCCCAACGAGCTACCAGACTGCTCCACCCCGCGACACTGAAAAGAGCGGCGCCGACCTGCTTCCGGCGTCCAGCGGAACGGCATTATCCACGCGATGAACGATGCCGTCAAGGATCCTGCACAACAGGAGGGGTACCGTCCTTATTTCGCTCCGTGGCTTCGCTCCGTCCGCCTCCGGTTTTCGCCGCTCGCTTCCGGGTCGGGATCAGCAGAATCGCCGCCACCAGGATCACCACCCGCGACGCGTCTCCTGCCGGATGGAACAGCGGAAGCGCCGTCAGCGACAGCGCATGAACCCCGATCGCCACCCACAGATTCTCGGTCCGCAGGTAGAGCAGGGCGAAATACGTCCCGGTCAGGGTGAGCAGAATCAGGGTGACCGGAAGCCGCTCCACCGGCATGCCCGCATCGATCTGCCCCGGGATCTCGAACGCCGCGTACAGCGTCTGCGAGAGGATGATCGCCAGTGCCGCACCGAGGCTGGGATCCGACCAGCGCCGGCCGAACCGCTCCACCAGGAACGCCAGAACATATCCCCGCCAGAAGACCTCCTGGAAGAACGCTTCTCCACCGAGCGAGGTCAGAAACTCCGCCACCGGCCGCAAGCCCTGATCCGCCCAGCCCCCATGGAGCGCCACCATCCCCGTGCGCAGCAGCGAGCTGGTGGCGACCGCGATCTGCACCAGTCCCCACACGGCGGCAACGATGATCACTCCGCGTGGCAGCTTCTCCTTCTCCAGGCCGATCGCCGCGGGAGCAATCCGCCCCACCACCAGCAGAACAAGCACCACCAGCACCACGACTCGCACGGCATCCGCGAGAAAGAGGTCGGTGACGATTCCACCGGTGCGTCGCCAGATCTCCTCGACCAGGGGCTGCTTCCAGAGCAGACTCCTCTCGACGATCTCCCAGATCGCGAGGAGCGTCAGCGCCGAGATGAACAGCCCCGCGCTGCCGGTCTGTCTCTGATGGTCCGTCGTCATCGTCTGCCGCCGCGAAGTATGAAGGAATCCTGCCTGATGCGGAACATGTCATCGAACTTGCAAAAACGGGGGACCGCGTATACGAATGAGTGGTACCACGCCTTCCCCAGCCAGGATGATTCATCCGGGCCATCGTGGCGCCGGAATGTTCCCGAGGTGACAGGTTGAAACGACTGCTGTTTGTGTTCCTCCTTCTTCTGACCACCGCCGCCGTCTCCCGCGGCTCGATCCTCCCTGGTTTCCACGTGATCCAGGTGGCCGAGGCGCAGGGTTTCGTGACCTCCATCGCGATCGACTCCTGGGGCGTCATCTACTACTCGGTGACCGACGGCCGGATTTTCCGGATTTCCGGCTCCGAAAGCTACCTCGTCGCCACCGTTCCGACCGCGAACGAGGGCAACATGGCACTGCTGGGGATGAACTTCCATCCCGACGGCATGCTGATCACCCATTCGGTGCTCCCGGACAAAACGGCGGACGTCCTCTCCTCGGTTGATCCGGTGACCGGACAGGTTCAGGAGATCGCCCGGTTCTCATGCGGGGGCACCTGTCCCAGCGAACATCATGGTGGTAATCCGCTGGTCGCTCCGGACGGAACCATCTTTCTCGGCATCGGGGATCTGGGAGTTCAAAGCACGGTTCACCGGGACGACGTACCGGGTGGCAAGCTTTTCCACGTCACTCTCGAGGGTGCGGTCACCCGTTTCGCTCTCGGATTCCGTAACCCCTACGACATGGTGTGGGACTCGGCAGGCGATCGTCTGATCCTCGCGGACAACGGCCAGTCCGGCAACGACGAGATCAACGTGGTGACCGAAGGCGGCGACTATGGGTGGCCGCTGACGGAGGGTTCCCGTCCTCCGGTGAACGGGACAATCCCGCCGATCTACGTCTTTCCGGAGACGGTCGCTCCCACGGGGCTGTGGATGCTGAACGGGCGGGGCGACACGCTCCGGAAGGGACTGCTGGTGACCGGATTCGTGTCGAAGGCGATTCAGTATTTTCCCGATCTGAGTGAGCCGGTGGGGGACCCGGTGGCGATCGTCCGCGAGGAAACCAGCCAGACGATGGATGTGGCTCAGGCGCCTGATGGCACCATCTACTTCGCCAGCATCGATGGAATCTTCCGCCTCGACGTGCCGAAGACCGGGGACGTGAATGGAGACGGCCGGGTCAGCCGTGAGGACCTGTCGGAACTGTCCAGCGAGCTCTCGGAGGGGGAGGGGGAGGTGACCTGGGTTGCCCAGAATGGCACGTGCGCCGCATCCTGGGGAGCCGACGTGAATCACGACGGAGTGATCGACTGGGCGGACTGGAGCGAGCTGAGCCGGATGCTCTCGAGCCGGCGCCGTGCGGTCCGTCGCTCCTTCTGAATTTTTGTTTCCGCGAGCCTGTTGGGACGCGGCGAGGAGGGTTTCATCATGTATGACGAAAGAATGGTTCAGCCCATGCGCGAGGAGCTGACGAGCCTTGGGATCGAAGAGACCCGTACCCCCGAAGAGGTGGATGCGGTTCTCGGCGAGAAGAAGGGGACTGTCCTGGTGGTGGTCAATTCGGTGTGCGGTTGTGCCGCCGGAAATGCCCGGCCTGCCGTCCGGTTCGCCCTGGAGCACGAGGTGCTTCCCGATCGGATGATCACGGTCTTTGCGGGCAACGACAAGGACGCGACGGCGAAGGCCCGCTCCTATTTCACCGGATATCGTCCTTCATCGCCGTCGATCGCTCTTTTGCGTGACGGCGAGGTGGCGCTGATGCTCGAGCGCTATCAGATCGAGGGCCGTGAGGCTCACGATATCGCCTCCGATCTGACCCGGGCGTTCGATCAGTACTGCGCCCGGGCCGAGGCCTGATTCGCGTTCACGATCCGTGCTTCAATTCATGCAGAAAGGCCGCCGGAAGGCGGCCTTTCTGATGTTCGACCCGCGTGTGAATGACGCTGGCCGAGCAGGCCGAATGCGCGACTTCCTCGTGCGCACCAGCGATGCGCCCGGGGACTCGTGGCGCACGTGGCGCAGCGTCCCTGCCGTCGATCAGTCCTGCTACATCGGCGGCGGGCCGATGATCACTCCGCAGGCGATGCGCGCACCGGCATTTCCGCTGGGCTGCGATTTCAGGTCATCCGCGTCGGCATGAAGGACGACCGCATGCCCGACCACCGAATGGGGTCCTGCCGTCACGGTCAGAGTGTGCGAGATGAACTCGCTTCGAACCTCGCCCTTGGCACTGGCCGTCACGTTTCCGAGATCGCCGGCGTGGTGGACGGCATCCGTCGGAGCACCGTGCGGTGTGTTGTCCGGGTTGAAGTGGCCTCCCGCGGAGGTCGCATCCGGCGCGCTGCAGTCGCCCTTTTCATGGACGTGGAATCCGTGGACGCCCGGGGGAACGTTGTCCAGCCGGACGTTGACCCGGACGGTGTCGGGCCCGGTCTCGACGAAGGTCACCGTTCCGGTGACCGATGATCCGCTTGCGGGTTGAACGGTGGCGACGGCGGTCGGCCCGGTCTGATTGGTGGTCTGGCAACTGATTCCGGCCAGCAGCAACAGTGTGAAGAGAAGTGCGAGTCGTTTCATTCAATCCCCCCGATCTACAGTTGGAAAATTCGGATTTGCCAATCGGCACTCGACGTTGCGAGCTCTGGTCCAGCTTTCCGGAATGGCTTTATCCGGTGTTCATCCATCGGTGAACAGTACACCAGCCCTGCGGGGCGTGCTGGTTCAACTCTTCACTCTTGATTCTCCGCTGTCAACTCTCAACTGAGGTAGACACGGACTTCCCGGGTTCTCGGTCCGTCGAGCTCGACGAAGTAGATCCCCTGCCAGCGACCGAGCGAGAGAGAGGCCCGCTCGTACGGTGCGACCACGGAGGGACCGATCAGTGACGCCAGGAAGTGCGCATCCGAATTGCCTTCGAAGTGCTGGAACGTGACGTCCGGCACCAGTTTTCGCAGCGCCGCGGTCAGATCCGCCGGGACATCCGGATCGGCGTTTTCGTTGATGGTCAGTGCCGCCGTGGTGTGGGGAGTGAACAGCGTGCAGATTCCCTCTCCCTCCGGCGCGAGCTGGAGGAGGACATCCTCCACCTTCCCGGTAATGATCAGGATCTGTTCCCGGGCGGTGGTGCGGACCTGGAACGTGCTCGATCTCATCTCTCGGATTCTATGTCACTTCGCATCCCTGATGCCCGATGGGACAAGGTGAGGATCCGTCTATACTGTGCAGATCGTGTCGTTCTTCTGCATCGAGTGCAAGGCCCAGATCGATCCCGAGTACCGGGCGTGCCCGTATTGCGGCGAGGCGATCACCGACTTTCTGCGGAAGTACATCGGGCATCCCATCGACGGGAAGTATCAGATCATCGCGCGACTGGGGATGGGCGGGATGGGGGAGGTCTACAAGGTTCTCCACCTCCACCTGGATTCGATTCGTGTGGTGAAGCTGATGCGGCCGAATCTCAGCGACGATCCGGACGCGAACCAGCGGTTCATCCGCGAGGCTCAGCTGGCCAGCCGGGTCCAGCATCCCAGCGTGGCCGCGCTCTACGACTTTTCGATTCTCGACGACGGGACCCAGTACATGGTCTGGGAGTACATCGAGGGGAGAAACCTGCTCGAGGTGATCCGTGCGCGAGGGACCGTCGAGCCACTCTACACGGTTCGGATCGCCATCGAGGCGCTCCGCGGGCTCGATGCCATCCATCGCGCGGGAATCGTTCACCGCGACGTCAGCCCGGAAAACCTGATGATCACCCGGGATGACGAGGGAAACGAGCGGGTGAAGATCATCGATCTCGGCATCGCGAAGCGAAACGAGGAAACCAGTCAGCAGACCAAGACGGGAATCTTCGTCGGGAAGTGGAAATACTGTTCCCCGGAGCATCTCGGAATGCTTGCCGCGGATGAACAGATCGACGGCCGTGCCGACCTCTACTCGTTCGGCATCGTGATGTACGAGATGCTCACCGGAGTTCCGCCATTCGTCGCCGATACGCCTCACGGATACCTGCTGAAGCACGCTCGCGAGGAAGCTCTGCCGCTGCTGGAGCGGAATCCTCGCCTACAGGCTGTTCCGGAGCTCGAGAATCTGATTTTCCGCGCGCTTGCCAAAAACCGCGACGACCGCTTCCCGACGGCACGGGATTTCGCTCGTCAGCTCGAGGCTCTCGAACCCTCGCTGGCGAAACTGAAGGAGAGCCCCCCGACCCGAGACTTCGAGACCCGCGTCGGCAAGCTCCCGGACGAAGACCGATCCACCCGTCGGACCTCCTCCGATCCTTTCGAGACCGCCGATACCGACCGAACCGTCACCGATGACGTCCACCGGCCCCCGCCAACTTATGCGTTGCCGCTCGACCAGGTCGAGGACTCGGGAACCCCCCTGAGCGACGAGGGTGCCTCGTTGAGCGAGCCCCCTCCGACCCTGATGGGCAGTCCCTACCCGGCAGGATTCGATCAGGCCACGCTGGATCGACCTCCCGGGTTCGCCTCGCCGGAGGAGCCGCCCGCCCGGAGCCATGCACTCCTCTGGATCGTCCTGGTGCTGGCTGTCGCGCTGGGTGGTGGATTCGTCTATCTCCGATGGAGCGGCGGACGCGCGCCAGATGTCTCCGAGCCGACCTCCGCGACGACCTCCGCATCGGTCACGCCAGTCCCGTCCCCGGCCGGTTCGATCCGGCTGGGTCTGAATGCGTTCCCCTGGGGAGAGGTGGTGGCGATCCGCAACGTGGCCAGCGGGCAACCGGTTGCGCTTCCGTCCGATCTGACCACGCCGGCCTCCATCGAGCTTCCGCCCGGCCGGTACGAAGTGGTGATGCGGAATCCGGCGTTCGGCGATGCCCGTACCACCACGGTGGATCTTCAGCGGGGGCGATTCGCATCGGTGATGATCCGATTCCGCGATCCCGGCCAGGATGAACAGTTTTTCGGCGGGGAGACACCATGAAGCGGATCCTGTCGCCGATGCTCCTCGTGCTGATCCTGCTACCGGCCGCACTCCTCGCGGATGCCCGCGCGACCGCCTACCAGAAAGGTCTGGACGCGGTTGAACAGGAGCTCTGGAACGTCGTGGCGGACCAGATGACCCAGGCGATTCGCCTTCAGCCGCAGGAGGAGAGCTCGATCCGGCTGCGGCGCGGATCCGTGCCCTACATCCCTCATTACTGGCTGGGAGTGGCGAAGTATCGTCTGGGCGACACCCCGGCGGCGCTGGAACAGTGGAAGCTGAGCGAGTCGCAGGGCGTGGTCCAGAAGACCTCGGAGTACGGCAATCTTCGTCAATGGATGTCGAGGGCCCAGTCGGAGGCTTCGACCCGGATTTCGAAAGCGGCCTCGGATGCCCGGGGGCGCGCGCAGACGGCACTGAACGCTGCACTCAGCGCCCAGGTCGAGGCGATGTCGATCGGGGCGGACCGGCAGAGCTCGTTTCGCGGTGCCCAGCAGAAGCTTCAGGAGGCCTGGCAGCAGTTCAACGGCGCCGGTGAGGATCTGGTTGCCTATGCCCGTGCCGCAGGCGCGGCTTCCGAAGCGGAGAAGCTGTTCCTCGAGGCGCGCGATGCGGAGAAGAATCGACGAGTGGTGAAGCGGGTCCCCCCTCCCGCGGAGGCCCCGAAGACCGGGACGACGGCGCCGGCCGAGGAATTCGTCGTCGAGTTCGAAGCGCCGGAAACGAAGAAGAACGTCGAATCGGCGAAGAGGGAAGCGTCGACCGACCGGGGGAAAGAGACCGGCCCGGTGGTCGCCCAGAAGAATCCACCCCCACAGCCTCCGGCGCCGGTGGAGCAGGGGCGGAAGACTCCGCCTCCCGTCGCTCCCGAGCCGAGACCGGAGCCGGTGAGGAAACCCGAGACCAGGAAGACCGATTCTGCTCCGGCCGAGACGACGACCTCGGCTCTGATCCAGGTGCCTGAGCCGCAGGATGCGGCGCCCCTCACACCACCGCAGCCCGGGCTGAGGCCGGAGGAATCGTACCGGGATGCGTGGGTGCAGTATGCGCAAGGCGATCTGGAGTCGGCGGAGCGGATCCTCGACCCGCTCCTGTCCAGCTCCGATCCACCGGCCGAGGCCTGGATGCTACGTGGAGTCGTCCGGTACACGCGGGCGATGACCTCGCATCTGCCGGAGTTGCTCGATGGGGCCCGCGCCGATTTTCGGCGGGCTCTGGAAAAGCGGCCTTCCATCCGCCTCGACACGGCGCACTTCTCGCCGAAACTGGTCGCGTTTTTCGACCAGGTGAAGAACCCGAGGTGAACCTGGCGCCGCTTCCGGGAATGCCTTCGGCTCGATCGCGCCTTGATGAGCAACGCCGATTGCCGGGTCGCGGTTGAACCGCCCGGGCTCATCATTTAAGATGCGCTCACCTTTTTCGGCCCGGCGCCCCGGATCGGGCCCGCGAACGACGCGGACCTGACGGAGGACAGCTCGGGAAACTCTCGCAATCATCACTCATTCGAGGAATCACCGTGAACACTCAAACTTTCTTGTATCTCATCCCGCTCTGCGGAATCGCCGGGCTGCTGTTCGCATGGATCCGCAGCGCCTGGATCTCTCGCCAGGATCCGGGAGACGCCACGATGATCCGGATCGCCGGGCACATCCGGGAAGGCGCGATGGCCTTTCTCGGACGCGAATATCGCCTGCTGGCGATCTTCGTCGTGGTCGTCGCCGCACTCCTGGGCTGGGCCAATGCCGGAGCCGCACACAGCTCCTGGTTGATTGCCGTCTCGGTCGTGACCGGAGCGGTCTGCTCGGGTCTGGCCGGGTTTTTCGGAATGCGTGTCGCCACCTCGGCGAACGTCCGGACTTCGTCCGCCGCTCGCACCAGTCTCAATGACGCCCTCCGGGTCGCCTTCTCCGGCGGTGCGGTGATGGGCTTCAGCGTCGTCGGGCTCGGTGTACTCGGGCTGTCGGTGCTGTTCCTGATCTACCGGGGCATGTTCGTCACCGGTGATGAGCAGTTCGATCTGCTCCGGGCCGTGACAGTGCTCTCCGGCTTCTCGTTCGGGGCCAGCTCCATCGCTCTATTCGCCCGTGTCGGTGGCGGCATCTACACCAAGGCAGCGGACGTCGGCGCCGACCTGGTTGGAAAAGTCGAGGCCGGCATTCCGGAGGATGATCCGAGGAATCCGGCGGTCATCGCGGACAACGTCGGAGACAACGTCGGTGACGTGGCCGGAATGGGGGCCGACCTGTTCGAGTCTTACGTCGGCGCAATCGTCGGAACGTTGGTTCTCGGCGTGAACGCGAGCGTCGTCGGAGGCGGCAAGTTCACCCCCATGCTGGTGCTGCTGCCCCTGGTGCTCGCCGCGGTCGGAATCCTCGTCTCGCTGGTCGGAACGTTCCTCGTCCGCACCCGGGAGGGGGGCAACCCGGGGACGGCGCTTCACACCGGTACGCTGGTCTCGTCGATTCTGATGCTCGCCGCAACCTGGGGGATCACCCGCTGGATGCTCGAGGGCTCCTACCTTCTTGATGGCGTCGAGTTCAACGCGACTGGAGTGTTTCTCGCCACCATCGCCGGTCTCGTCGGCGGAGTGCTCATCGGACTGATCACCGAGTACTACACATCCGAGTCCCGCGGACCGGTCCGGAGCATCGCCCGGGACAGTCTTACCGGGGTGGCGACGAATGTGATCGGCGGACTCGCCGTCGGGATGCGATCCACGGCACTGCCGATCATCGTGCTGGTCGGTGCGATTCTGGTGGCCTACGATCAGGCCGGTCTCTACGGAATCGCCATCGCCGCACTGGGCATGCTGTCGACCACCGGTATTCAGCTCGCGGTGGACGCCTACGGACCGATCGCCGACAACGCCGGTGGCATCGCGGAGATGGCGCATCTCGGGCCGGAAGTCCGGGCCAGAACCGATCGTCTCGATGCGGTCGGCAACACCACGGCCGCGATCGGCAAGGGCTTCGCGATCGGATCCGCAGCATTGACGGCTCTGGCGCTGTTCGCGGCGTTCAAGACCACCGTCGGGCTGGGCGCGATCGATCTCTCCAACCCGAATGTCATGGGCGGCCTGTTCCTCGGCGCCATGCTTCCGTTCCTCTTCTCGTCGATGGCGATGAGCGCGGTTGGACGAGCAGCCTTCAAGATGATCGAGGAGGTCCGGCGGCAGTTTCGTGACATCCCCGGCCTGATGGAAGGAACCGCCGAAGCGGAGTACGCGAAATGCGTCGACATCTCCACCGCGGCCGCGCTGAAGGAAATGGTTCTGCCCGGTCTGCTGGCGGTGGTCGCTCCGGTGGTGGTGGGGCTCTACGACGTCAACGCGCTCGGCGGACTGCTCGCCGGCGTGACCGTGTCGGGGGTGATGATGGCCATCTTCATGGCCAACGCCGGTGGCGCGTGGGACAACGCGAAGAAGCACATCGAGGGCGGCGCGTTTGGCGGCAAGGGCTCTGATGCTCACAAGGCCGCGGTGGTCGGCGACACGGTCGGCGACCCCTTCAAGGACACCGCCGGGCCGAGCCTCAACATCCTGATCAAGCTGATGTCGGTCGTGGCTCTGGTCATCGCCCCGATCCTGATGTAACTCGCAGAACATCGGACATTCTCGAAAGGCGCCCACCAGGGCGCCTTTTTTTCGATGGCCGAACATCGGAATTGTTCGGCCACGATGTGGGCAAACATTCTGATGTTTGGCCATGGTGCCACGGGCTGGCAGCCCTGGATCTTCGCTGCGGCCGGCCGTCCTGATGCCCCGGAGGGGCTGCATAGGGTAGCCGGTGGTTGCGAGCGCAGCGAGCCACCACCGGTTCATGCCGTCAATCCCACGCACCCCGGAGGGGTGCCATATGGGGGCTGGCAGGAGCGCCGGAGGGAAACCAGACGGTCAATGGCCAGGCGTGGATCGCGAAAAACGATTCCCGTCCAACCCATGGCGCCCCCCCGGGGTGCGTGTGAATTTCCAATCCATCCATTTCCGGTGGTGGCTCCCTTCGGTCGCAACCACCGGCTACCTTATCGCACCCCTCCGGGGTGCCGCGGAAGGATCGCGATCGGGAGCGATGGCCGAACATCGGAATGATTCGGCCACGATCGAAGCTGATCGAACGAGAAGAGGCGCCCTCGCGGGCGCCTCTTCAGCAATGCATCTTCGTCGATCCTCAGCCCTGCGGGATCGCGCGAATGTGGATCTCGACGCGCCGGTTGAGCTGACGCCCTTCCGCGGTGTCATTCGACGCGCGCGGATCCGACTCCCCGTAGCCCAGCGCGGACAGCCGGCTTCCGGCAACGCCTTCGGTCACCAGGTAGTCACGCACACTGCGGGCGCGGCGTACAGAGAGTGCCTGGTTGTAGCTGTCCGAACCGGTCGAGTCGGTGTAGCCCTCGACCAGAATGTCGGTGTCCGGGTACTTGACCAGAACGTCAGCCACATCGGTGAGAGTCGATCTGCTCGTCGAGCGAAGCGCAGAAGAATCGAAATCGAACAGGATGTCGTTCTTCATCACGACGTTGAGCTCGCCCTCGGACTCCCGGCTCACCTCGACGCCCTTGACCTGCTCGAGCTCCTGCTGCTGCTTGTCCATCATGTGCCCGACCGCGGCTCCGACGCCGGCGCCTACGGCCGCTCCGACCACCGCTCCGGTTCGCGGATTGCCGGACTGGTTTCCGATCACGGCGCCCACTGCACCGCCTGCCACGGCACCAATCGCGGTACCTTTCTTCGTCTTCTGGTTCTCTCCGGTGGATGCGCAGGCTGCCACGAACAGCGCAATGACCAGAGCTGTCATCAGTTTCTTCATAGATCCTCCTTTTCGAGCGGGAGACCCCGCGCTGCTCTCCTGCTGTACAAAGGGTGTGCCACGGGAGCATCGCGGGGGCCGCATCATGCTGAAATCACTTCACTCAGTTCGCACGCACGTGGATTTCGACGCGGCGGTTCTGCTGCCGTCCACTTGCGGTGCTGTTGCTCGATCGCGGCTGGGTTTCGCCATATCCGACGATCTCCATCCGGGATCCTCGGACCCCGAGGTCCTCGAGATACCAGGCGACGCTGTTGGCCCGGCGCTTCGAGAGGCTGTCGTTGTACGATTCGGAGCCGACCGAGTCGGTGTGTCCCTCGACGCTCAGAGTGGTGTCGCCATACTTCTGAAACACCTCCGCCATCTGCGAGAGCGAGTCCCGGGACGAGGAGCGGAGAGCCGAGGAATCGAAGTCGAACAGCACCTCGTTGCGCATCACCACGTTCAGCTCGTCATCCGAGGTTCGGGTTACGTCGATTCCCTCGATCTGACGGAGCTCGCGTTCCTGTTTGTCCATGTAAGCCCCGATGCCCGCGCCGATGGCCGTTCCGGCCACGGCACCGACGATGGTGCCCCGTTTCGCGTTTCCGCTGCCTCGGTTGTTGCCGATGATCGCGCCCAGAACGCCGCCGGCGACCGCGCCGATCACCGCCCCTTTCTTCGTCTTGTCACGGCTGGTCGCAGGGTCCGCGGCAAACAGCACGCCGCTGAAGGTGAACGCAAATACGAGAATCATCGAGATGAGCTTTTTCATGGTTTCCTCCTGGCCTCTCGGGCCTTCCCGGACCGTCAGTGAAGCGTGTTCTGGCGGTTCCGGACGGAGGGCTCTATCGCAACCGAGGTGCCATCGTTGGTGGGCCGGATCGCGAGGGTGATGAGTGGTGTACTCTGGCTTGGTGAGCACATCGGAGCAGCAAGGGCAGGACGCGCGTCGAGACGGGAGTGGCTGGTCCGGCCGGATTCGTGACAAGTTGCTCGAAATCAAGGAGTTGTCCTTTCGAGAATTCGTCGCGATCGCACTCTACGATCCGGATGGGGGCTACTACTCGGGTGACGGAAATCCGATCGGGAAGGGGGCGGATTACGTCACTTCAGGAGCTCTTTCGCCAGTGTTCGGGTTCGCGCTGGGCCGTCTGGCGAGCGAATTCGTGAGACGTGCGGGCGACGAAGTGTGCTCGATTGTGGACATCGGATGTGGCGACGGTTCGCTGCTTCGCTCGATCGCCGCCGCGATGGACGAGTCGGTCCGGTCGCGGGCGTTCTTTCTGGGCATCGACCAGAACCTCGGAAGGATTTCGGCCAACGGGATCGAAGGCGCACAAATGCGCTTCTCCACGGAACGGGGAGAGATTCCGTCGGAGCGGATGACCCTTCTGCTGAGTAACGAGCTCTTCGATGCTCTCCCGTTCGCGCGGCTGGTGCAGCGGGAGAGCAGCCTGAACGAGCTCTGGGTCCGCGTGAACACGGATGGACTGGAGTGGTTCGAGCGGCCGGCCGGGCCGGAGTACCAGGAGTATTTCGGTTCGCGGGAGGTCGCTCTGGTGCCGGGGCAGTTTGCAGACGTCTCGCTCCAGTGGGCCGAGCTGTACGGGGAGTTGTGCGAGCGAGTGGGGCGGGGATTGATCGTTACCTTCGACTACGGGTTCATCACCCGTAAGCTGTTCGACCGGCGGATCCGGATGTACGGGACCGCCGCCGCCTACCGGGGTCATCAGTTCAACCGGGATCTGCTGCGGGATCCGGGGGAGCAGGATCTGACCGCGCACATCAATTTCAGCGACCTGATCGCGGCGGGGGAGGCACGGGGCTGGACCACCCTCTCGCTGGTGCGCCAGGCCGAGTTTCTCCTGAAGATCGGAATTCTGGAACATCCACTGCTGAGGCCGGTGGAGGACGACGCGCTGGGCGACCTTGCTCCGGCGCTGGATCTGCTGGCTGAACGGGAGTCCGCCAGGGCCCTGGTTCTGCCCGAGGGGATCGGCGCAGACATCTCGGTTCTGGTCCAGGGGAAGCGGCTACCGATGGAAAGTTGGGGCTTCCAGAAGAAATTGTGGTGACCGGCACCGGGTCGTGTGTCGAAGCTCACACCCAAAGTGTGGAAGAGCCTCTATCGTGGCGCTGCGACTGCAGAAAGCGGGCGCCCGCAGCGAGACACACGCGAGACTGCGGCACTTTTGGAAGAATGACTCCCGGCGTTACAATGCCATAACTCTGCAGCGGATCGTCAATGGCCAACTACTCGGTACTTCTCATTGCGGCGTTGATCGTCTTGTCTTTACCGGTGGTGACGCTTCTGGTCATCACCCCGATCATCAGGGCCTCCCGGGAATCGAGCGTCAAGCTCGAGCCGTACGAGTGTGGGATCGCTCCGAGCACCTACGCGTTCGACTATCGGTTCTCGGTTCGGTACTACCTCATCGCGGTCCTCTTCATCATCTTTGACGTGGAGACGATCTTCCTGTTCCCCTGGGCGATCCGGCTCCGGCAACTGGGCTGGTTCGGTGCGATCGAGATGGTGGTCTTTCTCGCCATTCTGGTGGTCGGCTATGTCTACGCCTGGAGGCGAAAGGTTCTGTCATGGGTTTGATCGAGGGCAAATTCGAACCGAACATCCTGACCACCTCGGTCGACAAATTTTTCAACTGGGCCCGCAAGTCTTCGCTCTGGCCGATGCAGTTCGGCCTGGCCTGCTGCGCGATCGAGATGATGGCTGTGCTCGACCCCCGTTACGACATGGCTCGTTTCGGAGCGGAAGTCTTCCGCGCCACGCCCCGGCAGGCCGATCTGATGATCGTCGCCGGAACGGTGACCGAGAAGATGGCTCCGATCGTCAAGCGGCTGTACGAGCAGATGGCCGAGCCGAAGTGGGTGATCGCCATGGGCTCCTGCGCCACCTGCGGCGGACCCTACGACACCTACGCGGTCACCCAGGGAGTGGACCGGCTCATCCCGGTCGATGTCTACGTTCCCGGTTGCCCGCCGCGTCCCGAGGCGCTGCTGTGGGGACTGATCGAGCTGCAGAAGAAAATTCAGAAAATGCACATCCTCCGAAAAGGGGGAGAAGCCTACGATTTCGCCCGTCAGGCGATTCGCGATGAAAACCTCCGTCCGGCTCACGAAGGGCCGGCACTCCGCTCGGAACAGGCTGCTCTGGGAGCACCTCCCGCCGCAAACCCCAACGCGCAGAGTGACGGATCGCAGGACGTGGTGTAGCTGAACTGAACTGTCCGGACGGTCCGTTCCGCCCGGAACTTCCAGGAAGGAAACGGCGCTCGGAATCAAACCGAGCCGTCGCGAGCGATGGCCGAAGAACAAACGCAAAAGCCAACCCCCGCAAAAGACGCTCCCCCGCCCGCGAAGACCGTGGACGAGATCTGCGCCGGACCGCTGGTGGCGCATGTCGCCGCCGCATGGCGAGAGGCGATTCTCGACGCGAAGGAGTTCGCCGGGGAGACCACCCTCACGATCGCGCGCGACTCGATCGCCGACGTCTGCAGGGCCTTCAAACAGGACGGCTTCGACTACCTTGTCGACCTCTGTGGTGTGGACTACTCCACCTATCCCGGGCACACCGGCGAACGCTTCGCGGTCGTCTACCAGCTCTACTCGTTCGCGCGGAACGAACGTCTCCGTCTGAAGGCCTTCACCCCCGACGGGCAGGGAGTGCCCTCCGTGACCGGCGTCTGGCTGACCGCAAACTGGCACGAGCGCGAGACCTTCGACATGTTCGGGATCGTCTTTGCCGGGCATCCCAACCTCGAGCGGATCCTGATGTGGGACGGCTTCAATGGTCATCCCCTCCGAAAGGACTTTCCCCTTCGCGGAATCGACACCGGGGCGCGCATCTATCCGGAAGTCTTCCCCGAGGGGGGCGGACCGAGAGAAGGTTCCACCGGAAAAGATCCCTCTGACGTGAATCTCTATCAGGGTGAGTGGAACCAGTACGGCATCTCTCCCGTGGCACAGGTGCCCCTCCGGCCTCAGGTCGAGGAATCGGCCGAAGAGGACGACGAAGAACCTCCTCAGGATCCCTCCGGAGGCGAGACGCCTGCCGGAAAAGAGAAGGATCGCGGAGACGAGCCGGCGGGACGCGAGTCGAGCGAGCCGCCAGCGGAACCACCACAGGCAAGGCTGCACCTTCCGAGGCGAGGACTGAGAGATGCGGTCACACCTCCCTCCGCGGCACCTGTCGAACCCGCACCCGCGGCGATCGCGGCTCCGGCCGCGGGTGAAGTGCCGTGGACCGATCCGGCACTCTCGATCGAGGAGAGGGTCGCGGCGGCTGCGGGCCGTCCGCTGGCGGACCGACTGCGAGCGCGATGTCGCAGGACGACTGCGCAGCGTGCGGTTTCGACGACTGCCAGTGCTATGCGGACGCCCTGGCCTCGGGTGAGGAGAAGGACACCGCTCTGTGCGCGACCGGCGGGCTCGAGACCGAGGAAGCGCTGAACGAGATTCTGAAGGACGGAGTGCAGGCCCCGGCCCCGGCTGCTCCGGCGGAGGAAGCGAAGCCTGCACCGGAAGCGAAGCCTGCACCCGCGCCGGCCCCGGCCGAGCCCGCACCTGCCGCGAGTGCGGCACCGGCGGCGGGTGAGGTGCCGTGGACGGATCCGGCACTCTCGATCGAGGAGAGGGTCGCGGCGGCTGCGGGCCGTCCGCTGGCGGACCGACTGCGAGCCGCGATGTCGCAGGACGACTGCGCAGCGTGCGGTTTCGACGACTGCCAGTGTTATGCGGAGGCCCTGGCCTCGGGTGAGGAGACCGACACCGCGCTGTGCGCGACCGGCGGGCTCGAGACCGAGGAAGCGCTGAACGAGATTCTGAAGGACGGGGTGCAGGCCCCGGCCCCGGCAGCTCGGGTGGCGGAAGCGAAGCCTGCACCGGAAGCGAAACCGGCACCTGCGCCGGAACCAGCCGAGCCCGCACCTGCCGCGAGTGCGGCACCGGCGGCGGGTGAGGTGCCGTGGACGGATCCGGCACTCTCGATCGAGGAGAGGGTTGCGGCGGCTGCGGGCCGTCCGCTGGCGGACCGACTGCGAGCCGCGATGTCGCAGGACGACTGCGCAGCGTGCGGTTTCGACGACTGCCAGTGCTATGCGGAGGCCCTGGCCTCGGGTGAGGAGACCGACACCGCGCTGTGCGCGACCGGCGGGCTCGAGACCGAGGAAGCGCTGAACGAGATTCTGAAGGACGGGGTGCAGGCCCCGGCCCCGGCAGCTCCGGTGGCGGAAGCGAAGCCTGCACCGGAAGCGCAAGCGGCCCCGGCGCCGGCGCCGGCCGAGCCCGCACCTGCTGAGAGCGCTGCACCGGCCGCTGGCGAGGTTCCGTGGACCGATCCGGCGCTGACGGTGGAGGAGCGGATCGCAGCGGCGGCGGGCCGTCCGCTGGCGGACCGACTGCGAGCGGCGATGTCGCAGGATGACTGCTCGGCATGCGGGTTCGACGACTGCCAGAGCTACGCGAACGCTCTGGCCTCGGGCGAGGAAAAAGACACATCCCTCTGCGCCACGGGAGGGATCGAGACTGAAGATGCGATCAACGAGATTCTGAAGGAGGCAGGAAAGCTTTGAGCGAGCTGCCACTTACCGAAGAGCTTCCGATCAACGTCGAGGAGATGGAGGTCAGTTTCGGCCCCCAGCATCCTTCGACCCACGGAGTGCTCCGTGTCATTCTGAAGATCGACGGCGAACGGATCATCGATGCGAAGCCGGTCATCGGCTATCTCCATCGGGGAACCGAAAAGCTGTTCGAGAACATGCCCTATCCGCAGTGTATCCCCCACACCGACCGGATGGATTACGTCGCTTCGGCCACCAACAATCTCGGATTCGTCGAGACGGTGGAGAAGCTCCTGGGGATCACCGATCAGATTCCCCGTCGCGCCCAGTTGATCCGGGTGATGCTGTCGGAGCTGCAGCGGATTTCCTCGCATCTCCTCTGGCTGGCCACCCACGCCATCGACATCGGTGCGATGACTCCCTTCTTCTACACGTTCCGCGAGCGCGAAATGATCCTCGACATGTTCGAGGACTACTGCGGCGCGCGTCTGACCCTCAACTGCATGAGGATCGGCGGACAACCGGAGGACCTGCCGGAAGGCTGGCTGGAGAAGCTCGAGACGTTCGTCGGAATGTTCGACGGGGCGATCAACGAGTACGAGTCGCTGCTGACCAACAACCGGATCTGGAAGCGCCGGACCGTCGGGATCGGAGTGATCTCACCGGAAGACGCGATCGAGTGGGGCCTGACCGGTCCGCCGCTGCGCGGATCCGGGGTCAACTGGGATCTTCGCAAGGTGCGCCCCTACGAGTGCTACGACGACTTCGATTTCGAAGTGCCCCTGGGAAAGAATGGTGACACCTACGACCGGTACATCATCCGGATGGAAGAGATGCGCCAGTCCCGACGGATCCTGGAGCAGGCCATTCCGAAGATCAGGGAAACCCCGGAGGGAGACCTGAAAGCCAGGATCTCCAAGGTGGTCCGTCCGCCGGAAGGGGAGGTCTACCACTCGATCGAGGCGCCGAAGGGCGAGCTCGGTTACTACATCATCTCCGACGGCAAGTCGACCCACGCCTATCGCTGCAAGGTGCGTCCGCCGTCATTCGTGAACCTGCAGGCGCTGCCGACGATGGCGAAGGGACATTTCATCGCCGATCTGGTGGCGCTGATCGGAACCATCGACATCGTCCTTGGGGAGGTGGATCGATGAATCCGCTCACAGGATCCCTGGCCGTGGCGATTTCTCCGGCGCTGATGCGCTACGCCATCTGGCCCACCATCAAGTTCGTCATCGCATTCGCGGTGATTGCGTTCATCGTCGCTGCCATGACTCTGATCGAGCGACGCGTGCTCGGATTCATGCAGGCCCGTCTGGGACCCAACCGGGTCGGACCGCACGGGCTGTTTCAGATCATCGCCGATCCGATCAAGCTCCTGATCAAGGAAGACATTTTTCCTTCCACCGCGGAGAAGATTCCCTATTTCATCGCTCCGATGATTCCGGTGATCCCCGCGTTCGTGGTGTTCGCCCTGATTCCATTCGGTCCCCCGCCGACCTTCGTCATCACCAACGTCAACGTGGGGCTGCTGCTGATCCTCGCCCTGACCTCGATGGCCGTCTTCGGCATCATCCTCGGAGGGTGGTCGTCGAACAACAAGTTCTCGCTGATCGGGAGGACTCCGATCGGCCGCGCAGATGATCTCCTATGAAGTTCCCTACGCGCTGTCGATCGTCGGCGTGCTGATGCTGGTCGGCCACCTCGACCTGGTGAGCATCGTGGAGTACCAGGAAAAACATCTCTGGATGTTCATTCCGCAGATCATCGGCTGTTTCATCTTCCTGGTGGCGATGGTGGCCGAGAACAACCGGGCGCCGTTCGATCTGCCGGAGGCGGAGTCGGAACTGGTGGCCGGCTTCCACACCGAGTACTCGGGGATGAAGTTCGCCTTCTTCTTTCTCGCGGAGTACGCCCTGATGCTGGTCAACTCGGCGCTGATCGTCACCCTCTTCTTCGGTGGGTGGACGCTGGGCATGGGCGGGTACGGACTGACCACCCAGGTGCTGCAGAGCTGGGGCATCTGGGGTGCGCTTTTCGGTACCGTGATTTTCGTCGTGAAGGTGATGGCCTTCATGGTCTTCTACGTGTGGCTGCGTGGCACCTTCCCCCGATTCCGGTTCGATCAGCTGATGGAGCTGGGGTGGAAGTGGATGATCCCGCTGGCCCTGATCAATATCGCACTGACCGGCACGCTGATGCTGGCCGGTATGTCCCTGGGGATGACACCATGAGCTGGCTCGAGAAATGGACTGACCGGATGTTGCTGCTCGACCTGTTCGAGGGGCTGCGGGTGACCTGGAGGGAGTTTTTCAAACCCAAAGTCACCATTCGATATCCGGAAGAGAGGATGGAGCCGTCGGACCGGTTCCGCGGCATGTTCCGCTTCTCCTACGATCGCTGCATCGCCTGCAAATTGTGCGCGGCGGCCTGTCCCATCGACATCATCTACATCGATGTCCACGATGAGGTGAAGGAAGAGGACGGAAAGAAAAAGAAGACGAAGGTCCTCGACCGGTTCGACATCGACGTGAAGCGGTGCATGTTCTGCGCACTCTGCGAAGACGCCTGCCCCACAAAGCCGAAATCGATCTGGCTCACCACCAAGACCTACGAACTGGCCAGCTACGACCGGGGCGAGCTCTACTTCAACATGCAGGAGCTGGAGTACTGGGATCATGTTCCGGAGTACCGCACCATCGAGGAGAGCGCGCAGCGGGCGGGATACGCTCAGCCGCAGCTCCCGGGGGAGAGCAAGTGATGGACTTCCTCAGCTCGAATGCCGCCTTCATGCTCTTCTTCTTCGTCGGAACGATCGCCGTGGCCTCGTCCATCCTGGTGGTGGCGATGCGCAACCCGGTCCATTCCGCCCTGTTTCTGCTCACCAGCTTCCTCAGCGTGGCGATCCTGTTCTTCATGATGGGCGCCGAGTTCGTCGGAGCCGTCCAGATTCTGGTCTACGCCGGCGGCATCATGGTTCTGTTCCTGTTCGTGGTGATGCTGATCAACGTCCGGCAGTTGCCACAGGAACGGATGATGTCGCGGGGGTGGCAGGCGGCCCTTGTGGTCGGCCTGGGTATGTTCCTGATCTTCGCCGCGGCGGTTCGAACCGGCCGCTATGCCGTGCCGGTCGACAATCCGGCGGCGTTTGGACGGACCTCGGTCGATGTGGCCCAACGGGTGACCAACGCCCAGGGGCAGAGTGTGGTGGAGACCCGTTCGGAGGTCCGGAGCAGCAATGCCGAGATGGTCGGGATGAGCCTCTACAGCGACTACCTGGTTCCCTTCGAAGTTGCCTCCGTCTTCCTGCTGGTTGCGATGATCGGTGCGATCGTCATCGGAAAGCGCGAACTGCTGGGCGAAGACGAGGATCTCACCCCCGATTTCATTCTGAACCGGGCTCGTACCGAGCGCGAAGTCAAGGAGGCCACCGGTGCCTAGCACAAGCGCATTCCTGATGCTCTCGGGAACGATCTTCACCATCGGACTGATCGGGGTGATCGTTCGCCGAAACATGATCGTGGTGTTGATGTGCATCGAACTGATGCTCAACGCCGTGAATATCAACCTGGTGGCCTTTGCTCACCGGCTGTCCTCCCTGGAAGGGCAGATCTTTCCGATCTTCATCATCACCGTTGCGGCCGGGGAGGCCGCGGTGGGACTGGCGATCGTGATTCAGCTCTACCGGCTGAAGCGCAGCGTGAATCTCGACGAGGCCACCGAGCTCCAGGGCTGAGGCCAGACACCGTCCCACGAGGCAGAACCATGTCCACAACCATGTCCCACACCGACCGGCAACAGGAGGAGAGGCGATGAACCTCGGCTCCATTCTCTGGCTCGTTCCGGTACTCCCCCTGGCGGGAGCGCTGGCGAACGGCTTCCGTTCCTGGAAGCGTCCCACCGAACCGAAGAACCGGACGATCACCAATGTCATCGCCCTCGGTTCGACGGCGCTGTCCGCCCTCGTCGCGACCTTCATCGTCCTGGCCTGGTCCCGCTCCGGCATTCACCAGGCGTTCGAGGCGGTCTACTACACCTGGATTCCCGCGGGTTGGGGAAATGTCGGCTCTTCGATCGCCGACTTCGCCGTCCAGTTCGGGTTTCAGATCGATTCCCTCTCCTGCACCATGATGATGGTGGTGACCTGGGTCGGGTTTCTGATCCACGTCTACTCCGTCGGGTACATGTCGCACGAGAGTGGCTACACCCGGTTCTTCACCTACCTGAACCTCTTCATGTTCATGATGTTGCTGCTCATCCTGGGCAACAACTACATGGTGATGTTCGTCGGTTGGGAAGGGGTGGGACTCTGCTCCTATCTGCTCATCGGGTTCTACTACGACAAGAAGTTCGCCGCGGATGCGGGCAAGAAGGCCTTCATCACCAACCGGATCGGCGATTTCGGATTCCTGTTGGGGATCTTCCTGCTGTTCAACACTTTCGGGACCGTCGACTTCAGTGAGGTCTTCACCCGGGCGGCCGCGGGAGGAGAACAGTACGCCGGGATTGCAACGTTGATCTGTCTGTTGCTGTTCGTCGGCGCCTGCGGCAAGTCGGCGCAGGTCCCTCTCTACGTCTGGCTGCCTGACGCGATGGCCGGTCCGACGCCGGTCTCTGCCCTGATCCACGCCGCGACGATGGTGACCGCCGGCGTCTACATGGTGGTCCGCTCCAACGTTCTGTTCCGGCTCTCGCCTGCCGCCATGCTGGTGGTGGCGCTGGTCGGAGCGGTCACCGCGCTGTTCGCCGCGACGATCGGTCTCGCCCAGAACGACATCAAGAAGGTCCTGGCCTACTCCACCGTCTCCCAGCTCGGCTACATGTTTCTCGCGGCCGGAGTGGGAGCGTTCACCGCGGCCATCTTCCATGTGATGACCCACGCATTCTTCAAGGCCTGCCTGTTCCTCGGCGCCGGTTCGGTGATTCACGGCTGCAACGGCGAGCAGGACATGCGGATGATGGGCGGGCTCCGCAAGCACATGCCGAAGACCTGGTGGACCTTCCTGGTGGCCACGATCGCCATCTCCGGGATTCCGCCCCTGGCGGCGTTCTTTTCCAAGGACGAGATTCTCGCCAGCGCCTTCGTCAAGCGGTTCGAGAGTCTGGGCGGGCGCCTGGAGTTATGCTCCGGTGGTTTTCTGGGGTCTCGGAATCACCGCGGCGATCCTCACCGCGTTCTACATGTTCCGGCTCTACTACATGACCTTCGAGGGGAGCTATCGCGGTGCCGCCGCGGCCGGCCTTCAGGAGTCCGAGCCGGAGCATGCCGGTCATGATGTGATCGCCGATGAGACGCGGTTGAAGCCGGTTTCCGCGGACAAGGGTCACTCCGATCACCCGGGCGGCCATGCGGCCCATCCGCACGAATCGCCCGCGACGATGACCGGGGTGCTCGCGGTGCTCGCGGTTCTTTCCATCATCGGAGGCTGGGTCGGGATTCCCTTCGGCCTGCTGGGCATCGAGCGGGAGACCTGGTTCCAGCGCTGGCTCGAGCCGGTTCTCGCGCCGATCGGAGGCCATCCCTTCCACTTCCACCATGCCTCGATGTCGCTCGACTGGTCGCTGACCCTGCTGTCGGTTGCGGTCGCGGTCTTCGGAATCTGGCTGGCGAGAAAGTTCTACGGACTCGATCCACGGTGGTCGATTCCGGAGCGGTTCGCGAAACGCTATCCGGTGCTCTACCGGGTGGTTTACAACAAGTACTACGTCGACGAGCTGTATCAGAAGACGGTCATCTCCGGCACCATCGCCTTCGGGCGGGTGATGTCGTGGATCGACACGAATATCGTCGATGGTCTGGTCAATCTCGTCCGCCATTTCACCGTCATCGTTCTGGGGCATGGCTCGTCGCTGTTCGACCGCTTCGTGGTCGACGGCACGGTCAACGGAATCGCGGCTGGAGCGAAAGACAGCTCCACTCTGATCCGCCGGGCTCAGACCGGAATGGTGCAGAACTATCTGCTGGTGATGGGCGGGGGAGTGGTGGTGCTGGTCGCCGTCTACCTTCTGATTCAACTGTGAACGGAGACGGGACTCGAATGTCGATGCGGTTCAAGAAAATGGATCGGGTGGAGCAGAAACCCGAGGGTCTGGAGTGAACATGTACGGTGAAGGTTTTCCGATTCTCTCGCTGATCACCTACCTCCCGCTGGTCGGCGCGCTGATCATCATCTTCTTCTTCAACAAGGAGAAGACGGGGGCAATCAAGACGTTCGCGACGATCGTCGCGGGGCTGACGTTTCTGGTGTCGGTTCCGCTCTGGTTCGCGTTCGATTCGTCGGCCTCGGCGCCGCTGTTCCAATTCACGGAGAAGTTCTCCTGGATTCCCTCGCTGGGTGTCGAGTACCACTTCGCCATCGACGGGATCTCCATGCTGCTGATCCTGCTGACGACGTTGATGAGCTTCATCGCCATCTACTCGTCGTTCACCGCAATCGAGAACCGGCAGAAGGAGTACTACGCCCTGCTGCTGATGCTCGAGACCGGCATGCTCGGCACCTTCTGCGCCCTCGACTTCTTCCTGTTCTATGTTTTCTGGGAAGTGATGCTGGTTCCGATGTACTTCCTGATCGGAATCTGGGGCGGGTCCCGCAAGCTCTATGCGGCGATCAAGTTCTTCCTCTACACCCTGGCAGGCTCACTGCTGATGCTGCTCTCGATTCTCGCCCTCTACTTCTACAACAGCAGCGGGATTCCCTTCTTCGGGATCGAAGGCCTGGGCAACGCTCCCAGTCTGGACGTGCTCCAGTTCCACCAGATCGGCCATCTGATTCCGCCCACTCTGCAGTTCTGGATCTTCCTCGGCCTGTTCTTCGGGTTCGCCATCAAAGTCCCGATGTTCCCCTTCCACACCTGGTTGCCGGATGCTCACACCGAGGCCCCGACTGCCGGTTCGGTCATCCTGGCGGCAGTTCTGCTGAAGATGGGAACCTACGGCTTCGTCCGCTTCTCACTGCCGATTCTTCCGGACGCTACACAGAAGCTGGTGATGCCGATCGCCATCCTGGCCATCATCGGGATCGTCTACGGGGCGCTGGTCACTCTGGTCCAGAAAGACATGAAGAAGCTCATCGCCTACTCTTCGGTCTCTCACATGGGCTTCGTGATGCTCGGCATGTTCGCGCTCAATCCGATGGGACTGAACGGCTCGGTCATCCAGATGATCAATCACGGCATCTCCACCGGCGCGTTGTTCCTTCTGGTCGGGATCATCTACGAGCGGCGGCACACCCGGGAGATCTCCGAGTACGGTGGGCTGGCCAAGCCGATGCCGATCTTCGCCACGTTCTTCCTGATCACCGCGCTGTCCTCGATGGGGCTGCCCGCGCTGAACGGATTCATCGGGGAGTTCACCATCCTGCTGGGCGCCGCGAACCGGAACATGTGGTGGGCCGTCTTCGCCGCGATCGGAATCGTGCTCGGTGCAGCCTATCTGCTCTGGCTCTACCAGCGGGTCTTCTGGGGTCCGGTGGACAATCCGAAAAACGAAAAGCTGGTGGACATGAAGTTCTTCGGGCGGGAGGCGCTGACGCTCTGGCCTCTGGTCGTCCTGATGCTCTGGATCGGACTCTATCCGAAGCCTTTCTTCGAGATTCTTCAGCGTCCGATCGACTATGTGGTTCAGAAGGTCGATCCGGCCTACTACGAGAAGGACAAGTTGACCGAGCCGGTTGTGCCCGCCCTTGAATCCCCCGCGGCGGAGCATGTGGCCGAGCTCCACATCGAGGCATCCCGATGACCTGGGCTGATACCGTGTTTCTACTGCCGGAGATCATTCTCACGGCCGGCGCCTGCCTTCTGCTCCTTCTCCCGGTGATCGGGCGGACCCGCTCCGGAGACGATGCACGCTGGTGGATGCTGGGGCTTCTGGTGGTGACCGCCGGAGCGGTCTTCTACGCCTCCGGTGCGGTGGCCGGTCTGAGCCAGACACCTTCCTTCGCGCGAATGTTCGTGCTGGATGGCTTCTCCATCTTCTTCAAACTCCTTCTGCTCGCCGGGGTCGCCGTGGTGGTGCTTCTCTCCACCGACTACCTGCAGGAGGGACGTTACTCCACCTGGGAGTTCTACGCGCTGATGGCCTTCGCTCTCTGCGGGACCTTCTTCATGGTCTCCGGGGTGCATCTGATCTCGATCTACATCGGCCTGGAGTTGCTGTCCCTCTCGAGCTACATCCTCGCCGGCTACTACAAGCGGGAGACCAAATCGACCGAGGCGGCGATGAAGTACTTCATCACCAGCGCGGTCAGCTCCGCGATCCTTCTCTACGGCGTCTCGATCATCTTCGGCAGTGTCGGATCCCTCAATCTCGCCGACCTCGGCCGGGCGCTGGCCGGAGAGATCGGGAACCGCTCGCTGGTGATCGGCGTTCTGATGCTGGCCGCCGGCCTCTGCTTCAAGATTGCCGCGGTCCCGTTCCACGTCTGGACTCCCGACGTCTACACCGGAGCGCCCACGCCGGTGACGGCATTCCTCTCCACCGCGTCGAAGGCGGCGGCATTCGCCATCTTCGCCCGGATCTTCTACACCGCGTTCGCCGGCTTCCAACTCGACTGGGGCATCGTGCTGGCGGTGATCTCGCTGCTCTCGATGGTCATCGGCAATCTCGCCGCAATCACCCAGGACAACATCAAGCGGATGCTGGCCTACTCGTCGATCGCCCATGGTGGCTATGCCCTGCTGGGGATCATCGCGATGAACGAGATGGGCCTCTATGCGGTCCTCATCTACATGCTCGTCTACATGTTTGCCAATCTCGGGATCTGGGGCACCATCCTGATGCTGCGCCGGCACGAGTACGGGGGCGAGACGATTCAGGACTTCGAGGGACTCAGCCGGCGGGCGCCCTTCTGGGCCTTCGCCATGGTGATCTTCCTCCTGTCCCTCGGAGGAATTCCTCCCACCGGTGGATTCATCGGCAAGTACTTCCTCTTCGCGGCGGCCATTCAGGCCGGCTATGCATGGCTGGCGGCGATCGCCGTGCTGATGTCCGCGGTGTCGATGTTCTATTACCTGCGGGTGGTGGTCGCGATGTACATCAAGGAGGGGAGCGGAGCCGAGGTGGCGCTGTCGAACTCCCTCCGGTTCGCAATCATCCTCTGCTTTGTGATCACGCTCGTTCTGGGGATCCTTCCCGAAGGAATGGTCCACGGCGTGCGGGAATCGCTGCAGACGATTCTGACCGCAACCCTGCATCCGTAGTCACGGTGCCGATGCCTCGATCCCGATCCGGGCGGCCCTCCGGCCGCCCCTTCACTTTGTGGGCAGACATTCTGATGTCTGGCCACGGTGCAACGGAGGGGGGAGGGTCAGTCTGGTGACGAGGGTTACCTGGAACGCCAGCCCGGAGGGTGAGCTGTGCCTGTGGGCAGACATTCTGATGTCTGGCCACGGTGCAACGGAGGGGAGAGTGTCAGTCCTGGGACGAGGGTTACCTGGAACGCCAGCCCGGAGGGTGAGCTGTGCCTGTGGGCAGACATTCTGATGTCTGGCCACGGTGCAACGGAGGGGGGAGGGTCAGTCCTGGGACGAGGGTTACTTGGAACGCCAGCCCGGAGGGTGAGCTGTGCCTGTGGGCAGACATTCTGATGTCTGGCCACGGTGCAACGGAGTGGAGAGGGCGAAGCTTGGGATGAGGGGTATCTTGGAACGCCAGCCCGGAGGGTGAGCTGTGCCTGTGGGCAGACATTCTGATGTCTGGCCACGGTGCAACGGAGGGGAGAGGGCGAAAGCTTGGTGATGAGAGGTATCTGGAACGCGAAAGGTCGAGACTGGACCGTTACCGCTGCGGGCGATGGCCGAACATCGGAATGATCGCCCACATGTGGGCAGACATTCTGATGTCTGGCCATGGTGCAACGGAGGGGGAGGGCGAGTCTTGTGATGAGGGGTGTCTGGAGCGTGAGGCCCGAGACTGGACCGTTACCGCTGCGGGCGATGGCCGAACATCGGAATGTTCGCCCACATGTGGGCAGACATTCTGATGTCTGGCCATGGTGCAACGGAGGGGGAGGGCGAGTCTTGTGATGAGGGGTGTCTGGAGCGTGAGGCCCGAGACTGGACCGTTGCTGCTGCGGTCGATGGCCGAACATCGGAATGTTCGCCCACATGTGGGCAGACATTCTGATGTCTGGCCACGGTGCAACGGAGGGGGAGGGCGAGTCTTGTGATGAGGGGTGTCTGGAGCGTGAGGCCCGAGACTGGACCGTTACCGCTGCGGGCGATGGCCGAACATCGGAATGTTCGCCCACATGTGGGCAGACATTCTGATGTCTGGCCATGGTGCAACGGAGGGGGAGGGCGAGTCTTGTGATGAGGGGTGTCTGGAGCGTGAGGCCCGAGACTGAACCGTTGCTGCTGCGGGCGATGGCTGAACATCGGAATGTTCACCCACATGTGGGCAGACATTCTGATGTCTGGCCACGGTGCAACGGAGGGGAGAGGGTCAGTCTGGTGATGAGGGTATCTGGAACGCGAAAGGTCGAGACTGGACCGTTACCGCTGCGGGCGATGGCTGAACATCGGAATGTTCACCCACATGTGGGCAGACATTCTGATGTCTGGCCACGGTGCAACGGAGGGGAGAGGGTCAGTCTGGTGATGAGGGTATCTGGAACGCGAAAGGTCGAGACTGGACCGTTACCGCTGCGGGCGATGGCTGAACATCGGAATGTTCACCCACATGTGGGCAGACATTCTGATGTCTGGCCACGGTGCAACGGAGGGGGAGAGGGCGAAGCTTGCGACGAGGGGCATCTGGACCGTGAAGGCCCGAGAGTGGACCGTTGCCGCTCCGGTCGATGGCCGAACATCGGAATGTTCACCCACATGTGGGCAGACATTCTGATGTCTGGCCACGGTGCAACGGAGGGGGAGGGCGAGTCTTGTGATGAGGGGTGTCTGGAGCGTGAGCCCCGAGACTGAACCGTTACCGCTCCGGTCGATGGCCGAACATCGGAATGTTCGCCCACATGTGGGTGAGACTGTCGGGCCTATGCTGCAACCGAGGTAGGATTGCGGGATGCTGCAGGACGGGTTCTTTGATCCCGACAAGCCGTTCTGGGTCCGCCGCGGCGATCTTCCACACTGGCGGCAGGAAGGAGCTCTGTATTTCGTGACCTTCCGTCTGAGCGACTCGCTCCCGCAGGTGAAACTCGACGAGCTTCGCCACGAAGCGCGAGCCTGGCGTGAATCGGGTCGCTCGGCCGACGCTGACGATCTGATGGAGAGGAGCCTGAAGCTTCGCCGGAAGGTCGAACTGTGGCTCGATCAGGGATCTGGGTCGTGTGTTCTACGAATCCCCGAGGCTCGTCAGATCGTGGAGGCATCGATTCGGTTCTTCGAAAACGAGCGGTACGAGTTGGGGCGGTTCACGGTTGCGCCGAATCACGTTCACGTTCTGGTACGCACTGCTGTCGGCATCGACCTCTCGGAGGTCCTCTACTCGTGGAAGCGATTCACGTCGGGCCGGTTGAAGAAGATCGACCCGATTCGAAGGATCTTCAACGGGGTCCCGCACCTCTGGCAGACCGAGTCCTTCGATCACATCGTACGAAACCTTCTCGAGCTCGAGAGGATTGACGGCTACATCGCATCGCACGAGAAGTGACAGTGTGGGCAGACATTCTGATGTCTGGCCATGGTGCAACGGAGGGGGAGAGGGCGAAGCTTGCGACGAGGGGCATCTGGACCGTGAAGGCCCGAGACTGGACCGTTGCCGCTCCGGTCGATGGCCGAACATCGGAATGTTCACCCACATGTGGGCAGACATTCTGATGTCTGGCCACGGTGCAACGGAGGGGGAGGGCGAGTCTTGTGATGAGGGGTGTCTGGAGCGTGAGGCCCGAGACTGAACCGTTGCTGCTGCGGGCGATGGCTGAACATCGGAATGTTCACCCACATGTGGGCAGACGTTCTGATGTCTGGCCACGGTGCAACGGAGGGGGAGGGCGAGTCTTGTGATGAGGGGTGTCTGGAGCGTGAGGCCCGAGACTGAACCGTTGCTGCTGCGGGGGATGGCCGAACATCGGAATGTTCACCCACATGTGGGCAGACATTCTGATGTCTGGCCACGGTGCAACGGAGGGGAGAGGGTCAGTCTGGTGATGAGGGTATCTGGAACGCGAAAGGTCGAGACTGGACCGTTACCGCTCCGGGCGATGGCCGAACATCGGAATGTTCGCCCACATGTGGGCAGACATTCTGATGTCTGGCCACGGTGCAACGGAGGGGGAGGGCGAAAGCTTGGTGATGAGAGGTATCTGGAGCGTGAGGCCCGAGACTGAACCGTTGCTGCTGCGGGCGATGGCTGAACATCGGAATGTTCACCCACAGTGTGGGCAGACATTCTGATGTCTGGCCACGGTGCAACGGAGGGGGAGGGCGAGTCTTGTGATGAGGGGTGTCTGGAGCGTGAGGCCCGAGACTGAACCGTTGCTGCTGCGGGCGATGGCCGAACATCGGAATGTTCACCCACATGTGGGCAGACATTCTGATGTCTGGCCATGGTGCAACGGAGGGGGAGGGCGAGCTTGTGATGAGGGGGGAATCTGGAACGCGAAAGGTCGAGGCCGACCGTTTCTGCTGCGGGCGATGGCTGAACATCGGAATGTTCACCCACATGTGGGCAGACATTCTGATGTCTGGCTGGTGCAACGGAGGGGGGAGGGCGAGTCTTGTGATAGGGGTGTCTGGAGCGTGAGGCCCGAGACTGGACCGTTGCTGCTGCGGGCGATGGCTGAACATCGGAATGTTCACCCACAGTGTGGAACATCCCATGTCTGGCCACGGTGCAACGGAGGGGGAGGGCGAGTCTTGTGATGAGGGGTGTCTGGAGC
>CAVUJZ010000002.1:0-265841 GCA_963741905.1 uncultured Acidobacteriota bacterium
ATGGAGCGGCAGCTGAACCAGGATCACTCCGATTACACCGGCCCCGCTCGGGTCTGTTCATGCGGCCACCAGGACGCCAACTACGCCGGTCGCCATCGAAAAAGGATCGACACCGTGCTGGGACAGATCACGCTCGATCGTGCTTACTACCATTGCCCCAACTGCCGATCCGGATGGTTCCCGCGTGATCACGCCCTCGGGATCGTGAATGTCTCGATCTCTCCGGCGCTCACGCGCATGATTGGATTGGTCGGAGCGATGGTCAGCTTCGAGGAAGGCAGCGAACTGGTTCGGGAGCTGGCAGGGGTCCCGGTCGATCCCAAACGAGTCGAGCGGACGGCCGAAGCTCTGGGCAGAGAGATCGCTACCGATGAACGGAGCTCCACCGCACCGCTCGCCCAGATGGATGCTCGTTCGACACTCTACCTGGGCATGGACGGCACGGGCATTCCCATGCGCAAGGAAGAACTGACCGGGCGGGCAGGCAAGCAACCCGACGGTACGGCGAAAACTCGAGAGGTCAAGCTCTGTACGGTCTGGAGCGCTGAAGGACGTGACTCCGAGACTGGCTTACCGACGCGTGATCCAGGGTCGGTCAGTTACACCGCGGCCATCGAGAGCGCCGCCCAGCGAGGTACAGATTCTCTGCCAGGCGAGTTCGCAGCGCGAGTCGAGCGCGAAGCGATGCGACGCGACTTTGACAAAGCCGCCCGCCGCGTCGTGCTTGGCGATGGTGCCCTCTGGATCTGGAACATCGCTTCCGAGCTGTTCCCCGATGCGGTCCAAATCGTCGACCGCTACCACGCCAACGAACATCTCTCCGATGCAAGCAAGGCCATTTACGGCGCGCAGGGTGATCTGGCACGACACTGGGCACGTCAACGCTACGAGGAGCTCAACGCAGGCGAGATCGACCAGGTGCTGGCCATCCTGCGCGTGCATGCTCCAGACAACCAGGAGGCTCGGAAGTGCGCCGAGTACATTGAACGCAATCGCGAACGCATGCGGTATCCGGAGTTCCACGCCGCCGGCCTGTGCACCTCGACCGGTGTCGTCGAGGCCGGATGCAAGCTGGCCATCGGTACCCGACTCAAACGCGCCGGCATGCACTGGACCGTCCGCGGCGCCAATTCCATCATCGCCCTTCGCTGCGCCAAGCTCAGCGGCCGATTCGAAGACTTCTGGGAACGACGTGCTGCCGCTGCCAGATCAGCCGCATGACTCCTTCTCACAAATCTGACGTGCGCCCGCCCCGCAGGCCCCGCCTGCATCTCACACACCGTGCCTGCGGTCCCTCACACGGCGGGTCGAGAAGCTGGTCGAGTTGCTTCCATCGGCTGACCAGCCCCTGCTCAGACGAGCCATCGGTTCGACAACGCGCCGAACAGCGCCGATCCACCCGCGATGTACCACTGGCCGCGACGGCAGATCGCGGTTATGAACACAGTTCGCTCCGCGCTGCCTGGGTTTCGACTTTTCCGGACCACATGCTCCGCCTCTCTGTGATTCGCGGTTCGGGCTGCGGCTTTACTCCCGTCCTCCTTCAGACCTCGCCTCGCGACGACGCCCTTGCTTTCCGCTACCAACGATGCCTGCCCCCAGTCCGTCGCGGCCTTTCACCTCTAAGCCGTCGCCCATGCCGGCAACGCCAAAGAAAAAGCGGTGGGCATGCCCACCGCTTTTTCATCCTGCTGACTGGGAACAGGGTTCAGAGACCGGATCCATCCATCTCAGCGGGGAGCTCAACCTTCTGAAACAGCTCGAAAGCCGGATCGTTGCTGATGTTGTCGTTGATGGTGCCGTAAGCGATTGCGCTTCCGGCGTCCACATGCACTTCAATGACGTCGCTGTCGTTGAGAGGGACGCCGAACAGCATCTCTGCGCTGTATTGCATGAATAGATCGGGTTCGAATGCCTTCGTGACGGATGCCATCTCGACCCCGACCTGGTTTCGCAGCACGAAGCGGAGCGTCGCTCCCGCGGCAAGGCTCCGGACACCGACATTGAGCCGGTAGGCGGCGGCATCGTGAGACCCAAGGATCAGGCCTGTCTCATCCTTCATCAGCGCCTGGCTCGGGAGGATCATCGGCTCGATTGTTCCCGAGGTTCCAGACTCTCCGCCATCGGTGTAGATGCGGACGAGGGCATAGGGAAGCTCTTCGTTCGGCTCGGTGATCAGGTCGAGGCTTCCAATGCCCTCGCCGGCCAATCCCATGGACTCGAGCACGTCCTGATACACCAAGGTTTCTCCCGGTGGAATGATGTAGAGCTGACTGGGATCATCCACGCTCGCCGGAGTTCCCTCCGGATGGTAGACGAGGTAGCCCGAAAGGACCACGTCGTAAGGATTGTAAAGCTGAATCGTCGTTCCGAAGGGTGCGTTCTGGAAGCCGGTAACGGAACCGACCACAGAAATGACTCCCTTTTTCACCGGCGCCGCGGTGACGAGAACCGACACCACGGGAGAATATCCACTACTCAAATCGCAGTCGTCGCCCCGGTGAGCCTTCATCCGATAGTAAAAGCGAGTATCCAGGTCGACTGTCTTGGTCAGACTGAGTTGAGTGACGTCGCCGGTCACAGACGACATGGTGACCGAGGCGAAATTCGCGTTCAGCGACTCCTCGATCAGGTAATCCGTCGCGGTGTTCACGGGATCCCAGCTCAAGTCGAAGCTCTCGCCGCTGCTGACTTCATCGGGAGCGGTGAGAGTCGGCGGAGCCGGTTCCGTGCAAGGAGGTTGCCCCTGCGTCGTGAAATGCCTGATGCTGCTCTGTCGAGTCCCACCGAGGGATGTTCGGGCGACCACCATCCAAACATATTCCGTTCCGGGATCGAGGGGCCCCCAGGTGAAGGACGTCGACCCGGTACTGCCAATCGACCCGAACGCGTCACCCGACTTCGCCAGAAAAACGCTGTAGGAGGTTGCTCCGGAGGAGGGCTCCCATGTAAAGGTCACGGTCAGAGGCTGGTCCATCGCATGATTAGGGGGCGAAAGAAGGTTGAAGTTTCCGGGACCGGGAGGGGAAAGGGCGATGTTCAGTCCAGCCGTATCGGGCGATCCGCTGAAGCCATCCGGCCCCCAGTCGGAGCCGCATGAGAAGGCGCTGTTCTGAAGCGCACTGGACAGCGACTCCACAATCGCCTGCGGCGAGGTGGATCCTGCGGCAATCGTGTTGAAGGTCAGCGACGCCACGTGCACCAGACCGGTCGGGGAAGTCTGATTTCCACCGTTGGTGGCGTTGATCACCACCGCTCCGCTGCTGTTTGCGGTTCCCAGGTTGGTGAAGATCGGCGTGGAGGTGTAGTGGGCACTGGTTCCGCCGCTCACGTCAGTCAACTGCAGCCTGGTCCGGTCGAACTCGACGCGGATGGCATAGGCTCCGAGGACCGCCGAGCTGTTGGTGGACGAGCAGTTCTGCCCGGTCGCACCGCGGAGGTCGACGCTCAGATTCAGGGTGACGGCATTGCCGAGAATGGGACTGGAATTCTGTGCGGTCAGAACCAGCGGTACCGGTTCGCCGACGATGTTCTGCTGTGCGAACAGTGAAGACGCCGAGAAGAGACTCGCGGCGATCGCCATCACGCAGATCAGTCCCTGAAGTTTCAGTCCCCTCGTTTTCATGGTAGTGATCATCGAGTCTCTCCTTGATCGATTGCTCTTCAAACGCCTGCCTTTAGTTGTCGTCTGCGCGGTCGCGCTCGGCGGGCCGCTGAAGTTGATCCACCGGAATGGAGGCCGCGACGAGATTGCCGTCGGGGCCGCGCATCAGTGACGAGGCGAGGCTCTCGATGCGGGTCCCCACGTCGACCGAACCGCCGGGCTGAAGCGGACGGAACGTCAGCACGGCGAGGGAAACCAGGCCGGAGGGGCCATCCTCTCCGGGACGGGCTGCGGTGAGACGCACCACACCATCGGCATTCGCCTTGTCGGGATTGGTGAAGGTCGGTGCCACGTCGAAATCAGCACCGGCCGTCGCGTTCACGAACATCGTGGTCGCCGGGTCGAAGGTGACCTCGACGACGTAGCCTCCCAGTCGGGCCGGCTGGCCCTGGAGAACCACGCCATTGAGATCGACCGTCACCGGAACCGTGACCGTGGATGGATCAGCCGGCGTTGGCGCCTTGACAGCGCGTGTGCGCTGCGCCAGCGCATTGCTTGTGGACAGTCCGCCACAGAGGAGAGCCATCGAGGCGACGATCAACAGATTTCGGATCTTCATGGTTCGATCTCCTTTGTCCCTCTCCGACTACGGCACCTGCGGGAGGCAGTTGATGTTGTGAACGAGATAGTTCTGGAGCAGCACCTGGTCGACGACGTTGATCACGGAGTCACCGTTGAGGTCGGCGAGTTGCGGATCGGCCGCGAACGAGCTCAGGTTGTGCGCCAGGTAGTTGGCCATGATCACCAGATCGGTGGAATCGACGTTGCCATCGAGGTTGAGGTCTCCATACGCCTCCACTGTGACCGTCGCCGTGGCGGTGCCGATGTTGCCGGCATCGTCCTGCCACCGGAAGGTCACCGTGGTGGTGCCGACCGGGAAGAAGGTCGCACCGGTCACATCCACGCCACCCACCTGGGCAGCCAGCAGAGTCGGCGTCGCATCGCAGTCATCGACCGCCGAGGACGCGAGGACGAACGCGTTGAGGGTGCCGTCACTGGCAGGACTCGCTCCCGCATTATTCGATCCGTCGCACATCGACTGGAAGATGGTGATGTTCGCCGGCGGGGTCACCGTCGGTGCTCCCGTATCCGGGTTGACGGTGATGACGACGTCGGAGCTGATTGCTGAATTCGTGCAGCCATGCCCGTCGGTCACCGAGTCGATCACGAAGTCGAGATTGGTCGGCGAGGCCGGCGAGGCCATATCCGGAGTGAAGGTGTAGCTGCCGGACGCCGAGCCGCTGGTGAAGGTTGCGGTGTAACTGTTCGAATCCACTCCGTTGTTGTCGTGGAACGTCACACTCCACGAGGTTCCGGGGTAGGCCGGGAAGTTGGTGTCGCTCAGGGTGAAGTCGAGGGTGACCGGCGCGCCGTAGCAGATCGGCGTGGTCACGCTGGAGACCGCCGCGGTCGGCTGGCGCACGTAGACCGTCGCCACCGAGCCCGCCTGCTTCATGCAGCCGGCGTTGTCAGTGATGACCGCGCTGTAGAGCGTGGTGCCGGCGAGAGGCCGTGCGTGCGGGCTGTCGTTGAGCAGCAGTTGCGTCGGAGTCGAACCGGTTCCGGTGGTGGTGGCTCCCACCATCAGGTTCCAGCTCGCTCCGCCGTCGGACGACGAGTACCAGTCGATCGTCCAGTTGGCCGCGCCACTCACCGTCGCCTGCAGACGGACATTGTCGCCCTCGCAGAACGTCTCGCTGGACTGGAAGGTCACGCCACCCTTCTGCTGGACTTCCACGGTGGTCTCGGGCCGGTCGTTGACCGGGATGGTCACCTGCGTGGTGTCGCTGCAGGAGCCGTTGGTCACGGTGACCTCGAGAACGATCGTGGTCGCCACCGAGCGGCTGCCGACCTGGAAGGTGATGGCGCCGGTCGGGTTGGCCGAGAAGTCACCGGAGGTTGCGCTGGTGATCGTGGCCGGACCGCTGACCACCGACCAGGCGTACGTCGCCGGGAGGTAGGAAGCGTCGGTCAGGCCCGGATCGACGGTCGCGGCGTAGTCCGGCATGGTGATCCCGAAGGGAGTGAGCGAGCCGTCCGGAGTGTCCTCACAAACGTAGCTCGGTGCGGTGATGGTGGCCGAGGGCTGCTCGTCGAGACGCGTGGTGTTCACGCTGAAGGTCTCGCTGGTGCAGCCGTCGCCGTAGGTGATCACCACGTCGAACCCGATGGTCTCCGGATTGGGTCCGGACCAGGAGCCGGCGTCGAAGGTGATCGCGCTGGAACCCTGGCCGCTGGCGATACTGGCGTTGCCGGTGGTCACCGTCCACTGATAGTTCGTGACGTTGACCGGGCTGTTGCTCAGGGCGAACGAGGCGGCGTTGCCGGTACTCAGCTCGCAGACGTTGACCGGAACGGTGAAGCTGCCGGTGGGAGGCTCGTAGAGATTGACATCGAAGGTCTGGATCGTCTCGCAGGAGCCGTTGTTCTGCACCACGACCTGGAGCGATGTCTTGCCGCCGTTGTTGTCGTAGTCACCCGTGGTGAAGTCGATCGTGGGCAGATTTGGATCGGTGTCGATCGTGCCGTTGGTGATCGTCCAGAAGTAGGTCTCGTTCGGCGTCGGGACGTTCGGGCCGGTGGTCACGTAGGTCACGTTCGCCGTGGCGGAGTGACCGGAGGTGTTCTCACAGGTCGTGGCGTTCTCGCTGCCGTCGTTGTCCACCTCGTTGATCGTGACGGTCGGATCCGCATCGATCGGCACATTGAGCGTGCCGGTCGAGCTGCAGCCCGTATCCGTGTCGGTGACCACCACGGTCACGACCATCGGCGAGGTGTTGGCGTCGCCGTTGACGTTGGAGATGGTCACGGTCGGCGTCGAGTCGCCGGTGAAGGCCGCGCTGGTGATGGTCCAGTCGATGGTGTAGTTGGTGATGCCCTTGTCGGCCGGATCGGGGATGGAGTAGCTGTAGCCGCCGCCACCCTCGCAGACCCGCAGATCACCGGTGATGTTGGTGTCGGGTTTCGGATTGATGGTGATGGTCACCGTGTCGCTGTTGGAGCATCCGTTGTCATCCGTCACGACCACGGTCAGATCGATCGAGCCGTAGCCGCTGGCGTCGAACGAGGTGCTCGCCGCGGTGTCGTCATCAATGGTGATCGCCGCGGTTCCGGTCGAGCTGGTGACCGACCAGGCGTAGGTGTAAGGGGCCAGACCGGTGGTGACGCCGACCGAGATCGCGTTGCTGGTGCTGTCCTCACAGACTGCACTCGGCGCGGTGATCACCGGGTCCGGCAGCTCATTGACGGTGATGTCGGCGCTGCCGGCTGGGGAGGACTGCGTACAGTTCGCATCCACCAGTCCGGTCACGGTGTAGGTATTGGTTCCCACCGTCAGGTTGGCAGCGGGCATGGTGAAGATGATCGTGCCATCCACGGTCGAATCGTCGTCACCCACACCGCCGTCGGTCACGGTGAAGGGGCCGCCGGTTCCGTTGAAGTCGACTGTGAACGGTGCGGTTCCGGCCGTCAGAGTGAAGGTAGAGTACCGTCCTCGCCATCGCAGACCGTGTTCCCCGCGACCGAGACGGTCGGCAGCGGATTCACCACCACGTCCACCGGGCCGACCGGAGCGCTCATGCAGCCGCTGCTGTCGGTCAGTACCACGTAGTACTGGCGGGTCACGTCAGCCGGCCCCGGATTGGACGTGGGGACGATGTTGTAGAAGAAGAAGGTCGTGCTGGTCGAGGATACCGACCCGGCTTCCGGAGCGTTCGGATCGAACGGAGTGTTTGGATCCAGGGCCTCGTAGAGCTTCGCCACGTACGGCTGCGAGCCCGCGGAAACGTTGAACCGGAAGTCGACGGTCGAGCCATCGGAGCAGACCGACGTGCTCGCACCATAACTTGGATCCTGGCCGACCTCCAGGGTGCCGTCGGGCAGCGGAAGCACGGTCAGGGTGCCGCGGTTGCGATCGAGATTGCCGCAGGCGTCGGTCACGGTCAGACGGTAGTCGCCTCCCACGCCGGGAGTCGCCTGACTGAGTCCGAGACTGAGGGTGGTCGCACCGCTGACAGTGACGCTACCGTCACCCGGATGGACTCCGTCGGCCAGAGGCGTCCAGGCTCCACTTCCCGGGGTCGGCCGCCACTCCCAGCCGAAGCCGAGGGGAGCGGAGTTGTCGTCGCCACCACTGGTCGACCCGCCGATCGTCACCGGCAGCAGCGGGCAGACAGTCAGATTCGGCACATGTGCGAGCGTCGGATCGGTCACATCGACCGAGGTCACGCCGGAGCTCTCGGTGCACGAGCCGATGGTCACGTCAACCGAGACGTCGACCGAAGCCGAGCTGCCGTCATGGGTAATGGTGACGCTGTTGGTTCCCGCGCCAGCGGTGACCGAACCGCCGACAACCGTCCAGTTGTAGGTCGCGCTCGATGCGCTCTGGTCCGGCACCGAAGCCACGAAGCTGCTCGCGGGGCAGATCTCCATGTTCGGGATCGGGTCGACGCCGTTCGTCGTCAGGGTAAGCGTCGGATCGGGATCGTTGACGGTGACGGTGAAGGTGCTTCCGTCGCTCGCCACCGTGCATCCATTGTTGTCGGTGACGCTGGTGATGGTGAATGTGGTATCCGCATCGACCGCCGCCATCGTGTAGGTGGCCGGCGAGCCGGCGAGCGGACCGGTGCTGTAGTTGTTCACGCCATCGGTGAAGCCGACGCTCCAGCTCGTGCTGTCACCAGCCACGAGGTTGAAGGTCAGCGTCATGTTGACGTCGTTCTGACAGATGGTGAGGTTGTCCGCGGTCGCGTCCGGTGCGTCGAACACCGTGACCGCGTCGCTCGGACCGGCGTAGGTGTTCGTGCAGGAGCCCGAGGTGACGCTCACGATGCTGTAGGTCACCGTTCCCGGGGTTCCCGAGTTGGGCGCCGTGACCACGGCCGGGCTGGCCGCGAACGGCCCGAAGGTCGTGTTGGTCGAGCCGTCATTGACGGTCACCGACCAGTTGCTGGTGTCGGCTCCCGGGGTCGGATCCAGCGCGAAGGTGAGCTGTGCCGTGGCGTCGGGGCAGAAGCTGCCACCGGTCATCGTCGCGGTCGGCACGTTGATGCTGGCCACCGCATTGAGCGTGGACGTGAAGGCGCAGCCGTTCGCGTCGGTCAGGACCACGAAGTAGGTGCGGGTCCGAGCTCCGGTGCTCACACCGCTCGGCGTCACCGTGCGGGTATAGCTTCCGGGCGGGAAGACTCCGGTGAGTGGCGATCCGAGGTCGACCGGCGGATTGACGCCGTCATCCTCGTACCAGCGCATCTCGGTGAAGCTGCCGGCGCCACCGGAGATCGAGGCCTTAAGCGTCACTGCGGTGTTGTCGCAGACGGTCTTCGTGAACGATCCATCATTGAAAGAGACCTCGGCGTACGGCAGCGGGTTGACTGTGAGCGTCGCATCCCGTGCGGTGCGAACCGCCGGCGCCGTCCCGGAGTTGCAGGCGTCGATCGCCACGGCCCGGAACGTCGCGTTGTCGGAAGGGGTCACCCCGGTCAGAACCAGCTCACTGGTCCAGGAGCCGCCTCCGTTGTCTGTGTTGGTAATGGTGTACGCCGCGCCGGTGGTGAGATTTCCACTGGATGATCCGGCTCCCATCGAGGGCTCGATATTGGTGCCGTCCTGCCGCCAGAGGAAGGTCGTTCCGGACGGGTTGTTCAGATCGTCGCTCTGGACGTCATAGGTGTAGGTGACCGTGCTGCCGTCACAGGAGGTCTGATTCGCCGGCGCACTCACCACGGCCGGGTCATCGACGAGGTCGACGGTGGCCGAATCGGATGCCGTGCATCCGCCATTCGCCACGTCGACATTGATGATCACGCTCGAGGTCGGCTGGTCATCGGCCTGAATGGTGATGCTGGCCGAGGTCGAGGGGCTGCCACTGGTCGCATCGCCGTTGCTGCTGCCGGTGATGGTGCCCCCGGTCACCGTCCAGGTGTAGGACGCGCCGAGGCTCGGCGGAACGCTGGCGGTGAAGCTTGCCAGCGGGCAGACCTGGCTGTTGGACACGCTGGTGGTCACGCCCGCGGAAACCGGAGGGTTCACGGTCACGGAATCAGACGCACCTGGCGTACCGGCGCAACCCGTCAGGTTGTTGGTCAGACTGGTCACGGTGTAGTTCACCGTCGTCGGGCCGACCGCGCGGTGAAGGTGAACGTCGTGGACGCGCCACTGACATTCGCTGCAGTCTGAGGTGTAGTGCCATCGGTGACCGTGACCGACCAGTCGCCATTCAAGCCCGAATCGGTCCGGGTGACGGTAACGCTGACGCTGCCGACCGAGCAGACCGGATCAGGAGTCGCGCTCACCGAGACCGCTGGCACCGGATTGACGTTCACGCTCTGGGTGAGCGTGCTGGTGCAGCCCGAGCCGTTGGTGATGTCGACCGAGAAGTCGACCGTTCCACCCGCCGCGGCGGTGACGTCGTAAGTGATCGAGCCACCGTTGGTGGGGCTGGTGATCGTGCCACGGAGGTGATGGTCCAGGAGGTCACGCTCCAACCGCCCGTATTGAGCGATGCCGTCGCTCCCGTCGCACTTTCACAGACGTCCCCCGCCACGATCGTGTCGCTGGGATTAACATTGATGTTCGCACTTCCCGTCACCGTGGTGGTGCAACCCGAGCCGTTGGTGACGTCGACCGAGAAGTCGACCGTTCCGCCGCCCGAGCCGGTCACGTCGTAGGTGATCGAGTCGGCATTGGTCGGGCTGGTGATCGTGCCGCGCCGACGTGATCGACCAGGAGATCACGCTCCAGCCACCCGTATTCAGCGATGCCGTCGCTCCGATTGCGCCTTCGCAGACATCCGCCGCAATGACCGTGTCGCTCGGGTTCGCATTGATGTTCGCACTTCCGGTGATGGTCGCGGTGCAGCCGGATCCGTTGGTCAGGTCGACCGAAAAGTCGACCGTGCCACCACCGAGGCCGGTCACGTCATAGGTGATCGAATCAGCGTTAGTCGCGCTGGTGATCGTGCCGCCCGAGGTGATCGACCAGGAGATCACGCTCCAGCCACCGGTATTGAGAGACGCCGTCGCTCCCGTCGCACCTTCACAGACGTCCGCCGCCACGATCGTGTCGCTGGGCGGTCCGACGATGTTCACGCTGCCGGTGACGGTGGCCGTGCAGCCGGAGCCGTTGGTGATGTCGGCCGAGAAATCGACCGTTCCACCGGCCGAGCCGGTCACGTCGTAGGTGATCGAGTCGGTATTGGTGGCGCTGGTGATCGTGCCACCCGACGTGATGGTCCAGGAGATCACACTCCAGCCACCGGTATTGAGAGACGCCGTCGCGCCTGTCGCTCCGACACACACGTCGGAGGCAACGATGCTGTCGACGGGATTGGCATTGATGTTCGCACTCCCGAGGATCGTCGCGGTGCAACCCGCGGCGTTGGTCACGTCGACCGAGAAGTCGACCGTCCCACCGCCGGAACCGGTCACGTCGTAGGTGATCGAATCACCGTTGGTCGGACCTGTGATCGTCCCGCCGGAAGTGATCGTCCAGGAGGTGACACTCCATCCGCCCGTATTGAGGGACGCTATCGCGCCCGTCGCACCCTCGCAAACATCCGCCGCCACGATTGTATCGCTCGGGGCGGTGTTGATGTTCGCACTTCCCGTGACGGTAGCCATGCAGCCTGCCCCGTTGGTCAGGTCGATCGAGAAGTCGACCGTCCCACCGCCGGAACCGGTCACGTCGTAGGTGATCGAGTCACCGTTCGTCGGGCCGGTGATCGTCCCGCCCGAGGTGATGGTCCAGGCGATGACCGACCAACCTCCGGTATTCAGAGACGCCGTCGCACCCGTCGCTCCTTCGCAGACGTCGGCCGCCACGATCGTATCGCTCGGATTGGCGTTGATGTTCGCACTGGCAGTCACCGTGGTGGTGCAGCCCGAGCCGTTGGTGATGTTCACCGAAAAGTCGACGGTTCCACCGCCGGAACCGGTCACGTCATAGGTGATCGAGTTCCCGTTCGCCGCGCTGGTGATCGTCCCGCCCGAGGTGATGGTCCAGGCGATGACCGACCAACCTCCGGTATTCAGAGACGCCGTCGCACCCGTCGCTCCTTCGCAGACGTCGGCCGCCACGATCGTGTCGGCCGGGGTCGCATCGACATCGATGAACGTCGTGTCGGTTCCGACACACCCAGTAGCGTTAGTGACGGTTACGCGATAGTAGGTGGGCGTCAGGGGTGTTTTGGTGATCGTCTGACCGGTGTCGCCGGTCGGGGTGAAGGTGACGTTGTCCGGCGAGGACTCCCACACATAGCCGGAGTACACCCCGGCGTCGAGAGTGATCGAGCTGCCCTGGCAGGCCGGGTTGGTTCCGGCGGTGAGGGTGATCGATGGTGTCGGGTTGGCGTTGACCGTCAGCTCCGCAGGGGCGCTGACCGCCTGCGTGGAGGACCCGCAGGCATCGCGAACCCGCAGACGGTACTGGTTGCCGCTCATTCCGGCAGTGACGTTACTCAGCGTCAGCGTATTCGTCGTGGCCCCCGAGATTTGGGGCCCGTTGGAGATCGCACCACTCCCGACCAGAAGCCACTGATAACTGAGGCTCGCCGATTCGGGATCGGTCGCGCTCGCCGTGAAGACCACCGTCCCCCCCTCGCAGGAGCCGACTGACCGGCCGGATCTGCGTGTGATCGACGGCGCCTCGTTCACCGTCACCGCGAAGCCTGCTGACGCAGCCGACGCACAGCCGCCGTCGGTTACGACGACGGTGTAGGTTCCCTCGCTACTCGCGCTCGAGGTTGCCGTGTAATTCGCGTTGCTGTCGCCATCGCTCACCGGGGTTCCGTCGAGGTACCACTGGTAGGTCTGGCCTAAGAGTAGGTACCGCTCGGGAGCGGCGGTCAGGCGAGATCGAATCGCCTCGCAGACGCTGCTGGTCCCGGTGATCTGAGGCGTCGCCGGAACTGGGTTGACCGTGATGTCGCGGCGGCGTCGGTGAACCCGGCGGTTCATGCTGGCAGCCGCCGGCATCCACGATCTTGGTGATGCTGTGAGCGGTACGGAGACCGGTTGCCGTCGGAGTGACACTGAACGTGTAGTTCAGGCGGACGGTATGGTCGTCGGAAGCCCGTCCGGGATTCCCTGCGTCGCCGGATCCCACGTCACAGTAAATGGTGCCGTTCCCTCGGGAACACGAGCGTCAGATTCACCGCCTCGCCATCACAGATCTGACTGCGCTCTCCGTGAAGTGATACTGACCTGGGCTGCGGGTTCACCGTCAGAGTGGCGATGTCCGAGGTCACGTACCGCACTCGTCGGCATGATCACGATGATAGAACTGCCAGCCGTCAGCGACTAAGCCCCACGTTGCTCAGAGTAAGAGTGGCAGCTCTGGGCACCGCTCCACTTCAATCGAACTGCGCATCGCTGCCGTCGTTCGTCGCGATCGGGGGTAAGCCGGATCGATCGTCGCGTACCACTGGTACGTCCGGGAGCTCGGGGTCGTCTTCGTTGGCTCCGGTCGAGGTGACATTGAACTGCGCGGTCCCGCCGATCGCAGGCGGATTGTCGGCGAGGGCACTGAGGACCGGCGGCGTGAACGGTGACAACGCAGGTGGCCAGGAAGATCGAGCCGAAGACGTCGCCGGGGTTCGGGCTGATCGCTCCGCCATCCGGAAGGCCGCCGCCGAGGGTGTCCTGATTATCATTGGCCCAGGCGAAGAGGATGTGGACGCCTGGCTGAATGCCGGCGAGAGTGGTTCTCCACTCCCCATTCTCATCCCTGACCGCTTCCTTCCACCGCCCCTGCATGGTGTCGACCTGGTAGTAGATCTTCTGAACCGCGGGGGTGTTCTCCTGGGTGGACGTCGCCGCAAAGGTGAACGACGGCGACAGGGAGGTCTGCATCGGGTCCTCGTCGGGAACGGCGTCGATGGTGAGAGGATGACGCTTCGATGCATGGATCTGGTCGACGATGGTGACGTTGCCGCTGTCCGCGTTGGCGACGTAGAGCTTGCCGTTGAGCGGATTGAAGGCCACGCCTGCCGGATTGACACCCGCATCCAGGGTGGTGGAGACCGCTCCGGTGGCGCCGTCGAGAATGGTCACCGAATTCCCGTCGGCGTTGATGATGTAGACCTTGTTGTTGATCGGATTGACGCTCAGTGCCACCGGCGTGTGTCCGACGCTCACGGTCGGGATGGTCAGCGCCGGCCGGGGTGCTGCATGGCGGCGACCGCTGGTGTTCGCGGAGGCTCCCTTGCCGGCCTGATACTCCGGATCGACCGGCTCGCGTTCAATGATGCTGACCCGATCGGAGGCGGTGTGGAGGACGTAGATCCTGCCGGAGAAGGGATTGAATCCGAGGTCGCTGGCGCTGTCCCGCACGTTGATCGTGGAGACCTGCTCGGTCTGGCCATCGATGATCGAGACCATGCCGCCGGACCGGGCGACATACACCTCGTCGGCCTGGGGGTTGACCTCGATGGCGGTCTGTCCGTCGCCAACCTCGATCTGGCGCACGGCACCCGCGCGGGCCTGGATGACGGAAACGAAGGATGCACCGGAGTGGGCCACCCAGACTTCGTCGGTCGCCGGGTTCACGGAAAGCGCCTCGGGCTGGATGCCGACCTCGAACGAGCGTCGCTCGTGAGTGATCCCGTCGATCTCGGTGACCGTCCCGTCGCCGCGGTTGGCCACATAGATCTTGTTCATGACCGGATTGACCGCAACCGCGACCGGATCGATACCGACGCTCAGGTCGGTGACCGAATCATCCCGGGTATCGATCACCTTGAGCAGATTGGATCCATCGTTGGTCGTCGCGTAGATTCGATTGGTGCGCGGATTGACCGCGATGCCGCTCTGGCCGGCCCCCACCTGGATCGGGCGGGTCGCGTTCGTCTCGCCGTCGATCTCGGTGATCTCGCTGCTCCCGCGATTGGCGAGATACATCTTGTTGGAGAAGGGATTGAACGCGAACCGCCGCGGACGGACACCCGAGCCCACCGTGGTGGTCTCGTTGGTGGCCGCGTCGACGACGGTGACGCTGTTGCCGAAGCTGTTTGCGACGTAGAGTTTGTTCGTCAGCGGATTGATGGTGATTCCAAGCGGCGCATCGCCGACCTGGAACTGCCCCACCACCCGATCGGAGTCACCGTCGATGATGCTGACCGACGAGCTGCCGTGGTTGATGACGTAGACCCGCTGATTGGTGGTATTGATCGAGATCCCCGCGGGATCGGATCCGACCTCGAGGCTCGCGCGAACCGCATTGGACTCCCCGTCGATGATCGAAACGGTGCTGCTCCCGCGGTTCGCCACATAGAGACGGTTGGTCACCGGGTTAATCGCGACCCGGTCCGGGAAGCTTCCCGCCGGCAGAGCCACGGTGGCGATCACGTCATCCGATTCTCCGTCGATGACGGCAACCGTGTCACCGCCACGATTCGCCACGTAGAGGCGGTTGGTCGTGGCGTTGATCGCCATTCCACCCGGCCGCATGGAGCTGCCGAGGACGATGCTTCCCGCGACGGACCCGTCGGCGATGACGCTGACCGTTCCGTCGGCACCATTGGTCACGTAGACGCGGCTGGTCGCGGGATTGACTGCAATCGCGTACGGATCATTCCCCACCGGAAGGGTGGCGATCACCCGGCTCTCGACACCGTCGATGACCGAGACCGACCCCTGCGCACCGTCGGGACGGTTCAGGACATAGATCCGGTTCGCAACCGAATCCACCGCGATGGCGCTCGGCCGCTGACCGACCGGAATCGAGACGGTATTCATCTCGCGGTCGACCATGGTCACGCTGCCGCTCGCGGAATCGGCGACATAGACCCGGCCGGTGGCCGCGTTCACCCCGATCGCATTCGGCGCAAGACCGACGGGAATCCGTACGGTCCGGTTGGTCGCCCCATCCAGGACGATCAACTGCCTCCCGGTGGATTCGGCGATGTAGATCTGGTTGGTCACCGGATCCACGGCAATCGGGAACGGAGATCCCGACGTGGCCACCTTCGCCGTCACGTTCTGGGCCTGGGCCGCCGGTACTGCAGGCAGAAGCGCCAGAACAACCATCAGGGCAATCATCAGACGTCCGATCATCGTATTCACAGTGGATCCTTTCATTGCGGTCGACTCCTCGCCGGGTCTGGTGATAGAGCGTGTCCTCGCGTGAACCCCCGAACCGGAGGCTCCGCTCTACGGAACAACTGCTGTCGTCGGAAAGCTCACGGAAGGAACGCATGCCTCACCTCGTCTCCCTGCTTCGTTTCTTCGTTCAGCCGAAACCCACGAAAAAACTCGGGCCAGTCAGGAATTGCGAGGTGAAAACCTGGCGTGCCGGGACGTCGCGTCTCGGGGAGACCGGACGTCCACCCGAATTCGGGCAGTGCCCGGCGACGCGATGCCCAATGAAGGAGATACCTGCCGCACAAGCCGCTCCATCTTCCCGAAATCATCTCCGCCAAGAGACTGCGATTTCGGGCCCCACAACCCACGAACCATAAAACTGCGACTGCTCGAATTTTCGGGCTTCGACTTCACTGACGTCCAGGACGAGGGCGATTCTATATCAGGAAAATTTCAACTTCAAATTCTTTTTTCCGATTCGGAACAAATGTGAGCCTTCCCGGCACGCAGGAGAACCGTTCCGCAGCCGGGAAACCAGGGGCGATTGTCGTCCTTGAAAGGCTGATGACCGACGGACGATCCGAGGAGACGCGAGCCACTCCTGCACTACGGTGGCAGGGGAGCGCTTCCTTCCGTCGACCTCGAAGTTGAGCCGGCGCATCGTGGCGTCGTCGATCGAGCCTGCGAGCGACTGGAGGGCAGCCGGGGCCGCGGCGCAGCGCGCACCGAGGTTGTGGCGACTGACCACCGCGGCCTGGTAGGGAGGGAAGAAGGTCCGGTCGTCGCGCAGGACCGCCAGATCCAGAGCCTCGATCAGACCGTCGGTGGAGTTTCCGGCGATCAGGTCCACCTGGCCCGATGCGAGCGCCTTGTAGGTCAGACCCAGATCCATGGTCTTCGGATCACGCTCGAAGTCGAGACCGTACGCCCGCTGGAGGCCCTTCCATCCATCCGGCCGCTCAGTGAACTCGTAGCCGAATCCCGGTTGAAAATCATTCTCGACCTGGTGCAGATCCGAGATGGTCTGCAGCCCCAGTTGCCGTGCGTCCCCTCCGCGGACGATCATCGCGAAAGTGTTCTCGAATCCGAGATCCGGCCCCCACCGGAGACCGGCGTCCGCATAAGCACGGCGCACCGTCTCCTCCACCTCGGAGCGATCTCCGCTGACCGGCCGGCCCAGGATCGCAGTCAGAGCGGTGCCGGAGTACTCCACGTAGGCGTCCAGGTCCCCGGAGCGGATCGCCGTGTCGCAGACGAAGGTACCTCCCATGTTCAGCTTCCGGTCCACCCGACAGCCGGCATCCTCGAGCTTCCGGGCGATCAACTCCCCCAGAATCACCGACTCGGTGAAGTTCTTCGAGCCCACGGTGATCACGTTCTGCCGACGTCCCCCACAGCTCAGTCCTGCCAAGGCAAGCATGAGCAGAAGGAGCATTCTCTTCGGCGCATTCACATCGATTCCTTTCACCTTGCCTCACCACGTCCACGAGCAAGCCTCCGCTCCAGCCAGCTCAGGCCGGCGTCGGCCAGCAGGGCGAGCAATGCAGCAGGGAGTGCGCCAGCGATCAGCAGCCGGCTGTCGACCATCGCGATGCCCCGGAAGATGAGCGTCCCCAGCCCGCCTCCTCCAATGGCCGCGGCGATCGTGGCGACCCCGATCCCGATCACCGTGGCCAGGCGGACACCCCCGACAATGGAGGGCATCGCCAACGGAATCTCCACCTGCCGAAGGCGCTGGCCGGAGGTCAGACCCAGAGCCACTGCCGTCTCCCGGAACAGCGGGTCGATTCCCTCCAGACCGGTCACCGTGTTGCGCACGATCGGCAGAAGCGAGTAGAGCACCAGTGCGAGAATCGCCGTCTTCATTCCGATCCCGCCGATCCAGGGCAGCGGGATGAGCAGACCGAACAGCGCCAGCGAGGGAACGGTCTGAATTCCGTCGATCGCGCGGAGGACGATCCTTCCCAGGGTCCGATGACGGCTGCAGTAGATTCCGATCGGAATGCCGAGCACCACGGCGATCCCCACGGAGATGGCCACGATCTCGAGGTGTTCGGCAGTCATTCCCAAAATCTCTGCACCGTGATCCCGAAGAAAGCTCATGCCTGCTCCTCCTGTGAGCTCTCGTGCAGCAGTGTCACGCTCGAGACCAGCGCGCGTGCCAGCGGATCGGGGTGACGCAGAAACTCCGATGCAGGAACGTCGACCCGGACTTCGCCTTCGTCGATCAGGACCAGCCTTCCCGCCACCCGGAGGGCCTCCGGCAGATCGTGCGTGACGAAGAGGATGGTCGTGCCCCGCTCTCCTCGGATCCGGACGAACGTCTCCTGCAACTCACCACGGACCAGGGGATCGAGAGCGCCGAACGGTTCGTCGCAGAGTAGAATGTCCGGCTCGAAGATCAGAGCCCGGACAATGCCGACACGCTGCTGTTCCCCTCCGGAAAGGCTCCGGGGAAAGCGCGCCCCGAACTCCTCGATCGGCAGCCCTACCAGGCGGAACAGCCTCTCTGCTTCGCGTCGAATCCTCGTCTCGTCCCACCGGAGAAGCCGCGGAACGATCGCGGCGTTGTCGAACACGGTACGGTGTGGAAAGAGACCGACGCCCTGAATGATGTATCCGATCCGCCTTCGCAGCGCGATCAGATCGATCTCGGCCATCGCGTCCCGATCGATCCGGACCACCCCGCGGCTGGCTCGTTGCAGCCCGTTGACCAGACGCAGCGCGGTGGTCTTTCCGGCACCGCTGCGCCCGATCAGCGCGACTGATTCTCCCGCATCGATTCGCAGACTCAGGTCCCTCAGAATGGTGCGTCCGCCATCCACCTCGACGGAGACCTGTTCGAATGCAACCGAGGACGACATCGGGATAGAGTACCAGTGAGGGAACCGAGCCTGGATTTCTCTCATCGCCTCGAGCCCTGCCTGACCCGCACCCGAAGCCTCTCCGCCATTCACCGGTCCGGATCCGCAATTCGCCGGAAATCGGATGACCTCCTGGCCCGCGGGCCCTATCGTGGCTCAAGTGATGACGAACCGCAGATCCGCAATCGTGATGTTCCGGCCCGACATGCCGTTGCTGTCCATCGTCGCGCCTGCCGCTCTCGCGACCATCGCCCTGCTGGTGCTGAGTGGCAGGATCGATCCGCACCGGATGTATGCGGTCGTCGAGCTCTGGCCGATTGCACTGATCACCCTTGGCCTCGAATCGTTCCGTCGGAGACGATCGCTCAATCAGGGAGCGATCCTGATTACCGTCGGAAGCGGGGGCGCTCTGCTCCACGTCCTTTTCTCCACCGATGCGCTGAGCGGGCTGGCCTGGGTTCTGATGGTGATCGGGGTCGGGCTGGTCTTCAGCGCCCTGCGACGCGGGCCGGGAGGAACGGCATGACGGATATCCAACTCACGCCGAAGCTTCTGATCGGGGCGTTTCTGGCCGTTCTCGGCCTGCTTCTGACCGGTGGAAACCTGGGCCTGATCGATCCCGAGCCCTTTCTGCGCTACTGGTCCGTGGTGCTGATCGCCATCGGCCTTCTCAGGATTCCCCACGAATCGGGCCGTTTCTGGGGCATCTTCTGGATCGTCGCCGGTGTCTGGATCCTGGCGCTGAACCTCGGCTGGGTTCCGTGGGGTCTGAGGGATCTCTGGCCGATCATTCTGGTTGGGGCGGGGATACTCCTGATTGTTCAGTCACTGACTCCGCGGGCTGCCGCGGACGATTCCGGCGGCCAGCCGTTTCGAATGTTCGGAGTCCTGAGCCGGCCGCGTCACCGGATCGGGACCGGCTCTCCCGCCCGGGGCTCGGCGGTGGCCTTTCTGGGCGGCTGCCGCATCGACCTGGAGACCACCGCGACGGAGGCCGCGATCGATGTGGTCGCGTTCTGGGGGGGATCGAGATCGTCGTCCCGCGCGGATGGACCGTGGACAATCGGGTTACCCCGTTCATGGGAGCGGTGGTGGATCGGACACGGTCGGACCGTTCGGAAGAGCACCGTCTGGTCATTCGCGGTGGAGTGATGATGGGGGGAATCGAAGTCCGGAACGCCCGCACGGCGGGGAAGAGGGAGGATGACGAATGAATCTGCAGCAAGGTGAGTCGAGGGATCCCGAGGAAGACCGTGGTCGGACCGGACGATTGATTGCCGGACTGATTCTGATCGCTCTGGGCATCGTGTTCTTTCTCGATCAGATGGATTTCGGCCGGGCCGTTTCGCAATGGTGGCCTTTGATTCTGATCGCGATCGGGATCAGCCGGATGAGCCGGGCGGGGACGTTGGAGCTCGGGCCTCTGGCTGATTGCGATCGGAGGCTGGCTTCAGGTCAACGAGCTCGGGCTGTGGGGTCTGGACTACGGCTCGTCCTGGCCGTTGCTCCTGGTGTTGATCGGGGCCACGATCGTGATCGACGGGCTGTTCGGCGATGGCCGTTCCCGCAGACGGAGATCGGATGAGGAAACGAGCTGACAGCGCGCGAGCGCGCGCCTCGCGAGTGGTGACCGGCCTGATTGTTCTGACCGTCGGTCTGCTGTTCCTTGGCGATCAGATGGGCGTGCTGCACGCGGAGAACTGGTTCGACTACTGGCCGGTCATTCTCATCGCGATCGGGCTGAGTCACCTGGTGGGGGGCTCTCTGATCGGTGGCGCCATCTGGCTGGCGATCGGTGGCGTCTTTCTGATGCGGAACCTCGGTTGGACCGAGCTGGGATTCCGGGATCTGTGGGCCTTCTGGCCACTGCTGATCAGCTGGGTCGGAGGGGTTCTCGTCTTTCAATCGCTCACGGGGGACCGGAGAAATCGGGGGAACGATTCTGCACAGACGTTCAATGCGGTCGCGGTGATGGCGGGGAACCGGCGGACCAGCAGTTCGTCCGATTTCCTCGGAGGTGATGCCACCGCGATCATGGGCGGCTGCGAGATCGACCTTCGCTCCGCCACCATTGCCGGGAGCGAAGCAGTGATCGACGTGATCGCGTTCTGGGGCGGGATCGAGATCCGGGTGCCGTCGGACTGGACCGTGGAAGGACGGGTCACGCCGGTTCTGGGCGGATACGAGGATCGGTCCGTGGCGCCCGCCGTACCTCGTCAGCGGCTGATCATCCGGGGAACCGCGGTGATGGGAGGAATCGAGGTTCGCAACTGATGCATCCAATTCTCGCCCGACGTGATCGGTTGGCTGCATGGCTGATCTTCATCCTGCTGGTTGCGGCTCTCCTGACCTGGGCCTTGATGATCAGCCGCAGCATCGAGTTGCAGCCGGCGGTCCTGCTGGTCCTGCTGCCGACTGTGATGTTTGCGCCGATGGGGCTTTCCACCTGGTACTCCTGCAGATCGCTTCCTCTCGAGACCACCTCGCCTGCCCGGATCATCACCAGTCATGCGCTCGGTGCCGCGGTGGCTTCGGGACTCTGGCTGGTGATCTGGCGCGGCTGGCTGACTCTGCTCCGTCACTGGGGACTGCAGGGGCTGGACGAACTGCCGCCGCTGGGCGTGGCGCTTCAGTTCCTCTTTACATTGGGCGTTCTTCTTTACCTTCTGTCGGTCGGCGGTGCACTACCTGATCCTCGCGTTCGAGGCCTCGCGGGAGGCGGAGGAGCGGGCACTGGAATACCGGATTCTCGCGCGCGAGGCGGAGCTGAAGGCATTCAAGTCTCAGATCGACCCCCACTTCCTCTTCAACAGCCTCAATTCGATCAGCGCACTTTGTGGCGTTCGCCCCGCCGATGCGCGATCGATGTCCCAGCGACTTGCCTCCTTCCTCCGCAGCAGTCTCCGGCTCGGAGGAAGAAACCGGATCCCTCTTGCGGAAGAGCTCGAACTGGTGGATGTCTACCTCTCGATTGAACAGGTCCGCTTCGGTTCGCGCCTGCGCGTCGAGAAGGACGTCGATCCCTCGTGCGCCGACTGTGCCGTCCCCCCCCTGATCCTTCAGCCTCTCGTGGAGAATGCGGTGCGCCACGGCATCGCCTCGCTGATCGACGGGGGCACGGTGTCCATCTCCGCGAGCCGGACGGCCACTCATCTGATCGTGGTGGTGGAAAATGACTATGATCCCGAGGAGCGTTCCTCCACGGGCGAGGGAATCGGAATGGAGAATGTCCGCGGACGACTCAGGACCAGCTTCGACGAACGAGCGGTCTTTCTCGCTCAACCGCAGGACGGAAGGTTTCGGGTGGAGCTCCGCATTCCCTGCGATCAGGCCACGGAGGGTGGAGACAGATGAATGAGGCCAGCGCACGGACGATCCGAGCCATTCTGGTGGACGACGAGGAGCTCGCCCGCGGAATTCTCCGGGAGCTCCTTCAGGCTCACGAGGACTTCGAGATCATCGCGGAATGCCGGAACGGCTTCGAGGCGGTCAAGGCGGTCAGCGATCACGATCCCGATCTCCTCTTCCTGGACATTCAGATGCCCAAACTCGACGGGTTCGAAGTCCTGGAGCTTCTCGACCGGAAGCCGATTGTCGTCTTTGTGACGGCTTACGACGAGTACGCCATTCGCGCGTTCGAGGTTCATGCCGCCGACTACCTGCTCAAGCCGTTCAGCTCGGAACGATTCGGAGATGTCCTCGACCACGTTCGGGAGCGGTTTGCGGCGCGTACGCCCCAGCCGCTGCAGGCGGTCTCGCGCGAGGCGCGAAGCGGGCCGCTGCAGCGCATTCTGGTTCGGGATGGGAGTGAGATCGAGGTCCTTCCGATCGCACGGCTGGACTACGTCGAGGCACAGGACGACGGCGTCGTTCTGGTCTCCGGCGAAAAGCGGCTGCGCAAGCAGCAGCCGCTCGGGGATCTCGAACGGATGCTCGACGCCTCCCGCTTCATCCGGATTCACCGGTCCTACATTCTGAATGTGGATCGCCTCGACCGGGTGGAGCTCTACGCGAAAGACAGCCGGATTGCGATCCTCAAGGATGGCACCCGGCTGCCGATCAGCCGCACCGGCTACGGCAGACTGCGTGCGCTGCTCTAACCCGGCTCCAGCAACCTCAGACCTTGTCCGGTGGAGCGGGGCTCTGCCGGCCTTCCTTCCGCTGGTCCTGAAATTCACGCCGGACCCGCCTCTGGTCCTCACGAAGCCTTTCGCGCTGCTGGGACTGGACGATCTCCTCTCCCTGGCGTTCCCGCCCGTGAGAGTGCTCGTAACGATCCTTGTTGACGTTGTTTTTCTTTCCCATACCTCGGTTCTTTGCGAGCGACGTGCCGTCAGGCCGGAGACGCTTCAGTCCGGAAACACGGCCACAGCCGCCCCGGGGTCATGTCTGCTCCCATGGCGGCCGGCGACAGGGAGGTTGGCCTTCTCATTCTCATTTCCAAAGGGAGCCGCAACGTGCTGAAGAGGCTGCGGTGCGGGCGGGGCGTGCGGTGCATCGCACCGCTTTCGTTGAAGGTGCCACGGAGCCGCGAGGGCGACATTCAACGAAAGCGGCGCGCTGGCGCCGCACTTCAAAGCGGGCCTCAACGTGCTGAAGAGGCTTCAATACGGGCGCCGTTGAACGGTTCAGGATGACGGATTCAACGTGTCCCTCAAGCGCTCGAGCTGTTCGGTGGGATAGCTCCGGGCATTCACGCTGGCATGCGCTTCCCGGATCTTCCCGGTCTTCTCCGATGAGGTACGCAATTCGTTGTGCGTATTCGTCGGAGGCAGACTCGCAGGCGCCATAGGCGAGTCCGATGGCGTGGTCCACATCCGGCAGAAGAGAGAAGGGGAAGTGGTATTTCTCCGCGAATTTTCTCTGTTCCTCGGGCGGGTCGAAGCTGCACCCGAGAATCACCGTGTTCAGCGCGGAAAAGTCGTCGTGGAGGTCCCGGAACCCGGAACCTTCCGCGGTTCAGCCGGGGGTGTCGGCCCTGGGAAAGAACCAGAGAATCACATTCCGACCTCGAAGGTCGGCGAGATGCACCCGATCTCCCCGATGATCCTGAAGGTCGAAATCGGGGGCGGAATCGCCAGGCTTCAGCATGCCGTGCTCCTTTCGGATCAGTGACTGGTAAAGATAACGGAGGACGCCTCCGAGGGACATTCCGTCAGTCTGCCTTCACCTGGACGGAATGTCCAGAAGCGGCGCTGCTCTGCAACGCTTCTTCTGCGATCGCCTGGAGACTCTCGACCCCATAGGGTTTGAGAAGAAGAAACACCCGGGGATCCTCCATTGCCTGGGTGAGGCGATCCCGGTCCACGTGTCCGCTGGAGAAGATGATCGGCAGGTCAGGCCACCGCTTTCGCAAACGGCGAAAGACCTCGATTCCGTCCAGATCCGGGAGGTGAACATCGAGCAGGACGAGATCCGGTCCGAATTCCTCCACGGCGGCGATGGCCTGATGTCCCGCCGAAACGGAACGAAAGTCCCATCCATCCAGTTCGAGAAGTTCGCCGATCCCGCTGGCGACCAGATCATCATCGTCGACCAGGAGCAGCCGGCGGGGGCGCACGGCGATCGCTGGCTGCTCAGCGCCCCGGCTCGAGTCGTCGCTGTCCTGGCCCAGCGGGATGAACAGATGAAATCTGGTTCCCCGGCTCACTTTGCTCTCGACGAAGATCGCGCCATCGTGACGGGTGACGATCTGATGGGCCACGGCCAGCCCCAGCCCGGTCGCCCCGGTCCGCCGGGTGGTGAACAGGGGATCGAAAATGTGGCGGAGATCGGCCGGGTCGATTCCTCTGCCGTCGTCCTCGACCGAAAGGTGGACGAACGCTTCAGGGTGCTCGACATGTCCCCATGGATAGCTGGCCTCCCGCGGCTCCCGCTGTGCCCTGAGGACGAGCCGGCCTCCATCGGGCATCGCGTCACGGGCGTTGAGAGCGAGATTCATCATCACCTGATGCATCTGATCCGGGTCCGCGAGCATCACCATCTCCCGTGAGTCGCATTGGGTGCGGATCGCGATTCCCGGCGGAAGCATCGGCTCCACGTGAGAGGCAAAACTCTCCAGCCACTCCGCCACGCGAACCTCCCCCAGAGCCGGATCCGAAGGCCGGGTGTAGCGGAGAATCTCCTGAGCCACCCGACGGCCGCGGTCGACGGAGACAAGGATATGATCGACCGACTTGAGGATCTTCAGGTCATCGCTTCGCCGGCTGATCATCTGTGCGAACGGCTGAATGCCCATCAGAACGTTGTTGAACTCGTGGGCGATGGTTGCAGCCAGATGCCCCAGCCCCTGGAGCCGTTCCGAGAGCTCGAGCTGCTTCTCGAGGATCACCCGATCGGTCACGTCGCGGGTGTTGATGACGATTCCAGCGATGGCGGGATCATTTCTCAGATCCTGACCGACCGCTTCCACGAAACGCCAGCTCCCATCCTTGTGCCGTGACCGGAAGGTGGCTCGATCGCTCAACAGCCCGGTGCCGATCGCCTCCAGGAAAATGTTCCGAACCTGGGGCAGGTCGTCCGGATGGACCAGATCGAATGCATTCGTGCCGGTCAGCTCCTCCGGATCGAATCCCAGCACGAACTTCATGCTCGGGCTTTCGTAGCGAATCGTTCCGTCGAGATCGAGGATCGAGAGGATGTCGGTCGAGTTCTCGATCAAGGCTCGAAAATGGCGTTCGCTCTGCTCGATCTGCCGGGTCGCCTCGTGCTGAATCGTCAGGTCGGTGATGGCGCCGGTCATCCGGATGGCCTCACCGGTTTCATTGCGCACGATCATTCCGCGATCGACGATCCACGCGAACTCCCCATTGCCACGTCGGATCCGATACTCGCCCGTCCAGGAAGGAGCATCGCTTCGGAGAGCCTGATCGAGACTGGAGACCGTCGCTGTCCGGTCTTCGGGATGGAGCGATGCGATCCACGAGTCGAGCGTGCGAAGGCCGCCAGCCGCCGGATACCCGAAGCTCGACTGCAGTCCGTCGGTCCACTCGGTCTGGTCGGCTCGGATGTCCCAGTCGTAGATCGCATCCCGTGTCGCCTGAGCCGCGAGGCGAAAGCGCTCGTCCCGCTCTCTCACCCGCCGCTCTGCCTCGATCCTCGACCAGGTGTGGATGAACAGCTCGGAGGCCATCCGCAGTCCCGCCACTTCCTCCTCGAACCAGCTCCGCTTGTCGCGGACCGAATCGAACCCGAAGAAGCCGAAAAGCGACCCATCCTTCGAGATCGGGAGCAGCAGGAGAGACGGAACTTCCAGGGCTGCCAGGAGGTCCCGCTCCCCGGAAGCTTCTTCCGGAAGATCATCGAGACTGCGAACCATCACCGGCTCGAGTCGCTCCAGTCTTTCCATGAACCAGGGGCAGACCGAGGCAGGGACGTCCTGCAGCTGTTCGATCTGCGGCTCGATCCCTGCGCGGCACCACTCGTGGGTATTGCGCAGGGACTGGCGATCGTTCGAGAGCTGGAACAGGTAGCATCGATCGACGCCGGCCCACTCGCCCATCCGCCTCAACAGCCGGTTCACGGCCGGATCGAAACCTTCCGCGTCGGCTCCCACCAGATCGCGGGAGAGCTCATTGAGCAACTGATCCACCTCGTGTCGCCGCGCCTGTTCCCGCTCGATGCGCTTGCGCTCGGTGACGTCCCGGAGGATGCATTGGATCCGCCCGTCCCGGAGCTGCCGCGCGCTGATCTCCGCCACGCGCTCGGCTCCGTCGGCGCGGAGAAACGTTCGCTCTCCACGCACGATCTCGTGAGTGCTCCAAATCAGCGATGCGCTGAGATCTTCGCGGGTGAACCCGTAGATCGACCGGCCGATCAGCGCCTCCCGCGGCGCCCCGGCAACGCGGCAGCCAGCCTCGTTCACCTCCAGAATCTGTCCCTCGCGGTTCGCCACGAAGATCGGATCCGAGGCCTGCTCGATCAGAGCACGGTACTGCTGTTCGCTCTCGGCCAGACGCCGCTGTGCAGCATCGCGCGCCAGCGCCTGGGCGACGATCTCGGCGATCACCTTCAACTGGCGAACGTCAGCCTCGCTCCAGGCTCCGACGGTGCGCATCCGGTGAATTCCGAATACGCCCCGGGTCTCCTCACCGCAGGTGATGGGCACCGCGGCCGCGGAACGCACCCCGAGGCGCCGGAGGATGCCGCTCTGATCACTTCCGGGTACGTGCACGTCCGGAACGATGATCTCGGTGCCCCGCTCGATCGCCTCACGGATCCACTGCTCTCCCTGGCCGCTGACCGCCTCGAAGGTCCGGTTGTCGATCTCCGCACCCGGTGCGGACCAGCCGATCTGACGCAGCCGGCCGTGTTCCACCTGAAGAATGAAGCAGCGGTCGGCATCGAGAAATCTGCCGGTCCGTGCCAGAACGTCCCTCAACGTCGGCTCGAACGAATCGCCGCCGGCGCCCACCAGCGCTGCCGCGACTTCACCGGTCAGCGCCTCCACCTCGAGGCGGTGGCGCAGCTCCTCCTCTCCCTTCCTTCTCTCGGTGATGTCCCGGATGATCGCGTGATACCGCCCGTCGGGAAGCATCCGGGAACTGATCTCCACCGGCACGGTGGATCCATCCTTTCTCAGCAGGTGCCGTTCGGTCCGAAGCGTATGTCCTTCCCGGAGCTCCGACAGGCGCGGAGGCAGACTCAGACGATCCGCCTCCGGAAGGGTGTCGACCACGGTCATCGAGAGAAGCTCCTCCCGGGAATAGCCGAGCATTCTGCACATCATCTGATTCACATCGAGATGCCGCCCGGTCCGCTGATCGGCAACGCACATCCCGTCGGAGGCGAGCTCCATCAGCAGGTGACCGTCGTTTTCGTTCTCGCCCGAGTCCGGCACATCGACGCCATCACTCAGTTCCATCGCAACCAGCCCGAGCAGCCGCTGTCCCTCCGCGCTTCGAAGGGGAAATCGGATGCTCTTCCAGACATGCGTGCGCCCCTGCGAATCCGGCAGCCGCTCGACCAGTTCCAGCGGCTCGTCCCGCTCGAGTGCATCCCGATCGCTCACGTCCACGACCGCGGCAACCGGACTCTCCTCCAGATCGAATGAAGTCCTCCCGGACAGTTCCTCCTGCGAGAGTCCGAGGCGGTCCCGGAGCGTCCGGTTCGGCCCAGAGGAACCGTCGGTTCGGATCCTTGACGCAGGCAATCGCAGGAAGATGTTCCATGAAGGACCGGAACTGCGCTTCGGAGTCCATTCCGCCCGGCGGATTGACCGGTTCTTGATCAGGCATCAGAGAGAGGTCTCCACCATTCATACCTCATCAGTCGCGGACGGTCGGTGAGAAATACAGCCCCGGCCCGGAACGGCTCCGGAGGGAGGTTCGGCCCCGCAGTCATTCACGAGCCGCAGGCGCCGAGCGGGCCGCGACCTGACTGACCCTGATGCATCCGGACGAGGATTTCGAGCAGATCGTCCACGTCGTACGGCTTCATCAGGAACTCGGTGGTCCCGGAGCCGAGCAACTCCACGATCGAGGCCCGATCTCCGTGCCCGGTGGAGAAGATCACCGGAAGATCAGGCCGGGTTTTCCGGATTCTGCGGCAGACCTCCACCCCGTCGATATCCGGCAGGCCGACATCCAGGACCACCGCTTGAGGATCGAATTCGGCCAGAGCCACCATGGCAGCCTCACCGTGGTCGACCAGGCAGACGGTGATGCCCTCACTGGAGAGAATTTCCCGCAGCCCCTCGGCCACCGAAAAGTCGTCCTCCACGATCAGCACCCGTTCCGGAAGTCCGGATCCGGAGACCTGCTCCTCATCGGGCACCCTCTCTAAGGCCGCCTGGGGAATCGGGAGAAACAGATGAAACGTCGTGCCGCTCCCCTCGATACTCTCCGCGAAAACCTCACCGTGATGCTGATCGATGATCTGATGAGCCACGGCCAGCCCCAGCCCCGTACCCTTGCGCTTGGTGGTGAAGAGCGGCTCGAAAATGTTCTTCAGCACTTCCGGCGGCATCCCGTTTCCGTTGTCCCGGAATGAAAGATGAACTTTGTACTGTGGATTGGCCACCACTCCGTACGAGAAGACCCCCTCCGGGGAACAGCGCTTCGCCTGGACCTCGATCCGGCCCCCTTTGACCATCGCGTCCCGGGCATTCACCGCGAAGTTGATGATCACCTGATGAAGCTGGTCCGGATCTCCCCAGATGGTCAGGCCCGGCTCCCCATAGATCTCCACGGCGATGCTGCCCCCGAGCAGAGAGGGAAGCTCGGCCGCGAACGATTCCAACCACTCGTCGACCGCGATCGATTGCAGATCGGGCTCGGCCGGCCGGGAGAAGCGGAGAATCTCCTGAGTGATCCGGCTTCCCCGCTGGACCGCACTGGAGATATAGGAAAGAGGCCGCTCGAGTTTCGGATCGCCGGCGGTATAGCGGCTCAGAAGCTCCGTGAATGGCTGGATTCCCATCAGCACATTGTTGAACTCATGAGCGATGGTCGCGGCCACGCGGCCGAGGCTGTTCAGCCGGTTCGCCTTTTCCAGTTGCTGCTCGATCAGGCAGCTGCTGGGAGATGTCGCTGAACGTGACCACTCCACCGATCACCTCGCCATCCAGCACGAGAGGCGAACAGGAATACTCCACCGGAAAGGAAGTTCCTCGGCCGGTGTGGAACTCTTCGTCACGGACTCTCGAGGGCGTCCCGTTGACCAGCGCCCGGTGGATTGCACACTCCTGCCAGGGATAGGGCGATCCGTCCGGACGGCGGGAGTGCACCAGCTCGTGCATCCGGACTCCGGCGAGCTCGTCCGGGGTGTAGCCGAGCATCTCCGCGCCGGCACGGTTGACCAGGGTGCAACGGCCCTCGAGATCAATCGCACAGAACCCCTCCATGGTGGAGTCGAGCATCAGGCTCAGCTCGGAGGCGAGGCGAAGCCGTTCCGATTCGGACTCCCTCCACTCGGTGATGTCGATGATCGTCTTCTGAAGTACCGCCGAGCCAGGCTCGTCGAGCAGGGCGATGTTCTCGAGCACGCGGATTTCCCGGCCGTCGGCGCGACGGAGCCGCATCTCCATGTTGACTGCCGAACCCTCCCGCCGCAGTTTGCCGATCAACTGGCTCCGGTCGGAGGGATTGACGTAGAACTCGGCCGCATTGTGGCGCATCAACTCCTCGCGGCTGGAGAATCCGAACATCTGTACGCACGCTTCGTTGCAATCGATCACGCCTCCATCTTCCGAGGTGAGATAGACCGCCGCGAGATTGCGTTCGAAAAGACTTCGATACCGCGCCTCCGATTCCGCCAGCCGCTCCTCGGCCAGCTTTCTCTGAGAAATGTCGAGATGGGAAACGACCGCGCCTCCCGATTCGGACGACAGAGGCTTGACGCTCAGCAGGAACCACCGCTTCTGGTCTGGGGAATGGCACGGATAGGTCATCCAGAAGGATTCGGTGCGCCCTTCCAGGACCTGTTCGATCCCCTCGAGCGCGCGCCGCGCGTCATCGTCGTCTCGGGCCGCGGTGCGGGTGACCGCGAGGTAGTCGGCACCCGACCCCACTCGATCCGGATCCTGGCCGTTCGCCTCGGCAAAGCGGATCCACGATTCATTGACCGAGACGATCCGGCCGTTCCGTTCGAGAACGGCGACATGCGCTGCAAGCGACGCGAGAACCGCCCGGTTGAACTGGAGGCTTTCGCGAAGCGCCTGGTCCGCCTGCTTTCTCTCGGTGATGTCCTGAATCGCTGACGAGAGGTAGACGATCCGTCCCTGGCTGTTCCGGACCGGCGAGATCGTGACCTCGGTCCAGACCTCGGTTCCATCCTTCCGAATGTAACGCTTCTCCAGGGTGTGAGTGCCATCAGCTGCGGCTTCCACTCGCTCCAGCATTTCCAGGCTTGGGGCGACATCTTCCGGGTGGGTGAACTCTTCGAAAGACCGCGCGATCAACTCTTCCGCCTTGAATCCGAGAAGCTCACAGAATTTCGGGTTGACCCGCAGGATGCGGCCATCCGCGGTGACGTGGACGATGCCGACCACCGACTGCTCGAATGCGCTCCGGAATCTCTGCTCACTCTCCCGCAGCGCCTCTTCGGCGAAGCGCTTCTCCCGGCGCACCTGCGCTTCCTTGACCTCCCGTTCAATCGCCGGCCCCAGGCGACGCAGATCGCCCTTCATGATGTAGTCGCGCGCACCTCGCCGCATCACCTCCACGGCCAGAGCCTCGCCGATCGTGCCCGACACCACGATGAGGGGGAGATCCGGATCGAAATCGCTGACAATCTGAACAGCTTCCTCTGCACTGAAGCCCGGAAGTGAGTAATCGCTGATCACAACATCCCAGGTCCGGTTCAACGCCTGACGCAGGTCATCCTCCCGGTCCACGCGATGGGCATCGAGAGTCCACCCCTCGGAGCGGAGATGCATCAGAAGAAGATCCGCGTCGTCGGCGGAGTCCTCGATCAGCAGAGTGCGAACAGAGGTCATGTCAGCTCGTTTCGGGACTGCTATTTTCCACCGTGAACGTCGAGGGCCGATCGGTTCAGCAGCAGCCAGTACATGCCGAGGGTCCGGACCGCCTGAATGAACTCGTTGAAATCCACCGGCTTCCGCACATAGCTGTTCACGCCGAGCTTGTAGCTCTCGACGATGTCCTGCTCTTCATCGGAGGAGGTCAGGACCACCACCGGAACCAGCCGCGTGCGCTCGCTCTCCCGAATTCTCCTCAGCACCTCCAGACCATCCACCCTCGGAAGCTTGAGGTCCAGCAGGACCACCGCCGGCAACACTCCCTCCTTCTCTCCGTCGCCGAACAGCAACTCGATGGCTTCGACACCATCGGAAGCAACCACGACCTGATTGGCAATGTTGTTCTCCCGCAGCGCGATCAGCGTCAGCTCAACATCGTCCGGGTTGTCCTCGACCAGAAGAATCATTCCGTTGCTCATTGATTCACCATTCCTTTCTGTGGCCCTTCGGTGGAAAGCCATCCCTGCGCAGCACGGTCGGACTCGGTCTGGTCCCCCGGCGACGCCGCGGGAACGGTGAAGTAGAACGTCGCGCCACGGTCGACTTCGGCTTCGGCCCAGATCCGACCGTTGTGGAGATGGACGATCCGTTGAACCGTAGCCAGACCGATTCCCGTCCCCTCGAATTCGTCGGTGCGGTGGAGACGCTGAAACGCGCCGAAAAGTTTGTTGGCGTATCTCATGTCGAAGCCCGCCCCGTTGTCCCGGACGAAGTACACCATCTCTCCATTCTGCTCCATCGACCCGAATTCGATTTCCGCCTGCTTCCGGGCCCCGGTGAATTTCCAGGCGTTCCCGATCAGATTCTGCACCACCTGGATCATCCGCCGGTCCGCATGAACGATGAGACCTTCAGCGATCCGGACGTCGACATGTCGCTGCGGCTCGGCATTGCGCAGATCCTCGACCACGGCCCGGGCCTCGACCGACAGGTTCAGAGGTCGCCGATCGAGGTCGCCGCGCATCACCCGCGAGAGCTTGAGCATGTCATCGATCAGGTGGGCCATCCGCTGCGAGGCACGGCGAATCCTCCCAAGGTAATCGCGCCCCTGCTCGTCGAGCTGGTTCTCGTACTTTTCGAGGATGACCCGGCTGAATCCATCGATACTCCGAAGCGGAGTCCGAAGGTCGTGCGAGACGGAGTAGCTGAACGCCTCGAGCTCGCGCACGGTGCGCTCGAGCGCCTCGGTTCTCGCCTGCACCGTCGCCTCGAGGCTTCGGTTCAGCACGCGCACTTTCTGCTCCGATGCCCGGAGATCCGTCACGTCGTGTGCCGCGGCATACAGGAGCCCCCGCTCTGCGTCGGCGGCCGTCGACCAGCGGAGCGTTCGATAGGTGCCGTCATGCGCACGGTAGCGGTCTTCGAAGGCAACCGTCTCCCCCCCGGATCGAAGCTTCTCCGCCTCCGCCAGAGTCCTCGCCCGATCGTCGGGATGAACCAGATCGAGGAACGGTCGGCCGATCAGATCCCCCACCGGATAGCCCAGAACGCGCTCCCAGGCTGGGTTCAGTTCGACGAAACGACCCTCGCTGTCCGCGATGCAGAGCAGATCCAGCGACAGAGTGAAAAAGCTTCGTCGGGCGCGCTCCGCCTCATTTCGGCGCCATTCGACACGTTCCAGAGTCGAGGTTGCCCAGACCGCGACTCCCATCAACGCCACAATCGTGAAGGCGATCGAGAGCTGCAAGCCGAAGTCACTTCCGTACAGCCCCAGCCTCTCCCCTGTCATTCTGATCCAGCCGAAAAGCAGAGGGACGAAGAATCCCGCCGGCACCAGGAGCCGGGCGACCGATCCGGCGCTGCTCTCTGAAAACAGAACCTCGATCCACCCCTCCCCCCGACGACTCAGGTAGAAGCCGGCGGAAAGAAGAAGAAACGCCAGCGCGGTCGGCATGGCCATGTGGGTGAATCGCGGCGAGGTGCCGCCACCCGGCTCGCCGTAGAAAAATCCCAGCAAACCTACCAGAGCGGCAAATGAAACCAGCATGAACAGAGCGCGGGCAACCGAACGCACCCAGCGAGTCCGCGACTGGATCAGAGACAGCGCCAGAGCCGCCATCACGATGGCGAAAGCCGTGTTCGGAGCCATCCTTCCGGGGCTGGATGTTCCGAGGCTGTTGACCGGCTCCGAAAACAGCCATTGATCGAAACCCGGACCCGCGCCCGTGAGGTATTCGCCGAGAGTCACCAGACCGATCGCTCCCGCGACGAACGCCACCAGATTGCCGAGGTGCCTGACCCGACGATCTTCAGAAACCGTGGTCAGCAACTCGGTCACACCCAGCAGAAACAGGCAGATCGCGGTATTCGTCTTCACCGTGATCTGGTTCGCGACCAGGCTCTGGAGTGCTTCGATCCGGAATGTCCACCCCGCCAGCACCACTCCGGCGATGAGCACGACCAGACCGGCGGCAATGCGGGAGAGGCGAGTGAGTTCCCGCTCCACGGTCTGCCTTTGCACCACTGGACCTACCACTCGATCACTCCACCAGGCTCCGTGGGAGAAACGGGATCCGGCTGATCCCATCTCGATCTCCGTCCCAGAGCGGCCTCGGCGATCCGGCGAACACTACCCGGTTTGTGCAGAACCTCGGACGCCCCGAGAATTCTGGCCCGCGCTTCGATCTCGCTCGAGGCGTAGGCGGTCAGAACGACCAGCCGAGGCTTTCCTTCTCCGGTCTGCATCCCCCCGAGAAGAGCAAACACATCGTCCGGGCTCGCTCCGCCCATATGAGGATCCGCGATGACCAGAGCGTAATCGCCCGCCAGAGCCGACCTCGTCTCCTCGGAGATCTCGCGGACACACTCCACCTGGTATCCCTTGAGCTTCAGATACTCGCTCAAGGCAATCACGCTCATGTCGTCGTCGTCGAGGATGAGGATTCGGGACTTTTCCTGTCGCACTGTTCCTTTCGCTGCTGCTTTTCTCCCGATCCGGGAACGCAGAGACGAATATGCACGAAACGAGAACAGAGAGTAATCAGTCAACCGCGCAATCGGATGTAGGAATCATCTGACAAGCGCCCGGGAACACCGGAGCAGCAGATTCAACGCACCAGACCGTTCCGGATCGCGTATCGGATCAATTCGGCGTTGTTGTTCATCTCCATCTTCTGGAGGAGCCGGCTTCGATGCGTGCTGACGGTCTTGACGCTGAGGTTGAGCTCCTCGGCGATCCCGGTGACCGTCTGTCCCGCCACGAGCTTCTCGAAGACCTGGAACTCCCGGTCCGAGAGCCGCTCGTGAGGTTTGCTCTCGGGACCGGTGATGAAGTCGACGGCGAGCTTTTCCGACAACGTCGGGCTGAGGAATCTTCCTCCCGAGGCGACTCTGCGGATCGCTTCCACCAGAAGTTCCGGCGCGCTCTCTTTGGTCAGGTAGCCATTCGCTCCGGCGCGCATCACCCGTACCGCGTACTGCTCTTCCGGATGCATGCTGAGCACAAGGACCGCCAGTCCGGGAAATTCGCTACGGATCTGATTCGAGAATCTCCAGGCCGCTGCGGTCCGGAAAAGACAGATCGAGCACGACGACCGTCCAGCCTCCCTCCCGGACCCGGTCGAGAGTTTCCGCACCGGTCGAGGCTTCGCCGACAACCGCCATGTCGCCCTGATCGCCGAGGATCTGTTTGAGCCCCTGGCGGACGATGGCGTGGTCATCCGCAATGAGAATTCTGATCATCTGTTGCTTCCGCCTCTTTGCGACACGTGCGATGAATCCGCTCCGAATCGGTCACTCCGACGATGGCAGATCAGTTGCAGCGTCTCCCGGCCGACATTAGGAACCCGCTGACGCGAAATCACAAGAGCTTACGGGCTGATGACAGCTCATCGTCGCCCGCGGCAGTCTCCGGAGCGAGTGGCATCTCAACGACCACAATGGTTCCACGGCCGTCGATCCCGGTGATGTGGAGCGAGCCATCCCACTGCTGTGCCCGTTCGCGCATTCCGAGAATTCCCAGCGATCCGGACTCCTGCACTTCCTCGTCGCGAATTCCACGGCCATCGTCCCGAATCTCGACCCAGAACAGATCCGGCCGCCTCCGGAGGCGGACCTCGACCCGGGTCGCCTCCGCGTGCCGGGCTACATTCGTCAGCGCCTCCTGAAGGATTCGGAACACCGTCGTGGATCGGGGGCCATCCAGTTCCAGGTCCTCGGGCCGGATCGAGAGATCGCACTCCAGCCCCGTCCGCTCCTGCATCTGAGAGAGGAGGTCCTCGACCGCGGGAACCAGTCCGAAATCATCCAGGACCTTCGGCCGGAGCTGAGCCGAAAACTCTCGAACCTCCTGGATGGTCTCGTCCAGCGTGCGACTCATCGAGTCCACCTTCTCCTGAAGATCAGCACCCACCCGGCTCCTCAGCCAGCTCGTCTCGAATTTCAACGCGGAAAGGACCTGCCCCAGGCGGTCGTGAATCTCCCGGGCGATCATCTTCCGCTCCTGTTCCTGTAGCTCGAGCACCCGGGAAGACAACTCGCGGAGACGCTGACGCGACTGCCGCATCCGCTCGTGAGCCTGCCGTTCTTCGGTGACCTCCACCAGGGATCCGATGAATCCGGCGAAGGATCCATCCGGATCGATTCGAGGGACCCCGCTGGAGATCACCCAGCGCTCGGCACCGTCCGACTGAGAGAGCCTGAACTCGATCCGGACAGGGCGGCAGTCGCGGCGGGCGGAACGGTACAGTTCGACCACCCGCTCACGGTCCTGTTCATGAACGACTTCCACCCAACCATCGCCCAGGATCCGCTTCCTGGGCAGTCCGGACATCTCGACGAACTGACGATTAGCAAAGATCCCGTTGCCTGCCGTATCGGTCATCCAGATCCCGACGGGCGCCGAGTCGGCCACGTTGCGGAAGCGGGCCTCACTCTCCCGCAGTGCATTTTCGACACGCCGCTGCTCGGTCACGTCCAGACCGAGAGCAACCACTCCGGCAATCTCACCTGCCGCGTCCCGGAGCGGCGTGAGCACGGTCTCGAAATTCCGTCCCGCTCCTTTCGTATCGATCCGGATCGTGGATCCTTCCATCGCGCGGATCGCTGCTCTCATCAGTGGCGCGTCCGGCTCCTGCACGTCCTGAAGACGCTTTCCGCGAAGCTCGTTCGGACCCAGCTCGAACCGCTCCAGTCCCTGCCCGACAGACGACGTGATGACCAGATCCCGATCCACCGACCAGAGAATCGCCGGAAGCTGCTCGGTGAGCATCGAAAGCCTCGCTTCGCTTTCCAGCAGCCGTTGTTCAGCCTCTTTCCGTTCCACGCCGATGGCAAGGAGATTCGCGACGGCCTCCAGAAATCGGAAGTCGTCGTCGTGAACCTTTCGGCGATCACGATTGAAGGCAGCCACCAGCCCCCACGGCTGGAATCCCACCCGAACGGGAACGGCGATCCCGCAGCGGAGCTCCGTCGAGGGAAAGAGAGGGTCCATCCACGGCTCGGCCTGCGGGTCATCCCGATCGAGAACCAGTCGATCCCGACTGCGGATCAGTTCCGTGATCTTTGGGAGATCGACCGCGATGAGATTTGCCTCGGCGGCTTCGGATCGACAGGTGCCGTGATCGATCAATCCACCGCGGTTCGAATCCAACTCGTAAACCGCGCAGCGCCCACACTGGGTGCCACGGCAGATGCTGGAAGCGGCAACGTCGAACAGCGCGGCGAGCTCCCGCCCTTCGAGCGCCAGCCGGGCGAGCTCGGCGACCAACTCCTGTTGTTCGAATCTCCGGGTGAGGGTCTGCTCCGCCTCCCTCCGTTCCGAGATGTCGAGGACGAATCCGACGCCCCGTTCGCGATCGCCCACCGACGCACCGCCGACAATGACCGGCACCCGGGAGCCGTCCTTCCGAACGAACTCCTTCTCGAACTGCGAGGATTCTCCGCTCCGCCGAATCTCCTCGAGCGCCACGAGGTCCAGTTCGTGGAACTGTTCCGGTGTGATGCCGGGCCAGGTGAGGCTTCCCCGTTCGAGATCGGAACGCTCATAGCCGATAACGCTCAGAAACGCGTCGTTGGCATCCACGATCTCCCCGGAGGCTTCCCAGAAGAAGATCGGCAGCATGTTGGAATCGTAGACGCGCCCGAAACGCTCTTCCGACTCGCGGCGACGGGCCTCATTCTGTTTCTGCTCGGTGATGTCCTGGACCAGGGCCGCGGCACCGATCACCCGACCCTTCTCGTGGCGAAGGGGAAAGGCCCAGATCCGGACCTCGAGGGTCGAGCCATCCCTGCGCTTCCGCTGTGTCTCGACTCCGGAGAAGGCTCCTTCCAGGGCTCGTCCTCGCAGCGCCGCAAACTCATCCCTCAGCTCGTCCGGAACGGTGGGATTGATGTGACCGAGCGCTTCCGCCCGGGTCCAGCCGAACATCCTTTCGGCCGCCGGATTCCAGATCGTCACCCGCCCTTCGACGTCCGCACCGACGACCGCGAGGGGGGAGTTCTCGATCAGCAGCATGAGGGACTTGCCATCGGCTGCGAACGACGGCGCGCTGAGCTCTCCCTGATCCATGCGGCACCCTCGTCGATCAGTCCGGATTGGTCGCCCAGACGCTCAAATCGGTAATGAATCCGCGGTCGTCCATCTCCAGCATCGAGACCACCGCATGAGCAATCTCCTGCGGACGCAGCTTTCGCTCGCTCGGGGGTTGTTCCCGCCCTGCGCCCGAAAAGAACTCCGTCAGCACCTCACTCGGATTCACCTGCATCACCCGGATGTCGTGCTTCCGCAATTCCGCTCTCCAGCACTCGGTCAGTCCGGTCAGCGCAAATTTGCTGGCGACGTACGCGGATCCGCCGGCGAAGCCGCGATGCGCCGCGGTCGACCCGATGTTGACGATGTTGCCCCCGCCACGCGAGACGAAATGCCGCGCCGACTCCCGCGCCATCATCGCAGCCCCGAGAACATTGGTCGCCAGAATCGACTGAAAGTCTTCCATATCGAGATCCTTGAGCGGAGAAAAGCGACCGAACCCGGCGTTGTTGATCAGCACGTCATAATCGCCGAACGCCTCGATCACCCCTGCGACCATTCTCTTCGCGTCGGCTTCCACCGACACATCTCCCGGAATGGGATGCGCACCGATGGTCTCCGCGGCCCTCTTCAGTCGCGCTTCGTCCCGCGCGGAGATCGCCACCTCTGCGCCACGATCCTTCAGCGCTTTCGCAATGCCCAGACCGATGCCCGAGCTCCCGCCGGTCACCAGTGCCTTCGCACCTTCCAGTTTCATCCAGACTCCTTTCCGATCGAATCGACAATATACTCTTCGACATGCGCGAGCGTCCCGTCCTCGAGACCAGTCGGCTGGTCCTGCGACCGTTTTCGGAGCTCGATGCATCACCCGTGCGCGAGCTGGCTGGCGACCCCGACGTCGCCCGCATGACCCTCTCCATTCCTCACCCCTATCCGGAGGAGATGGCGCGCCAGTGGATCGCGCTCCACGCCCCCCGATGGGAAGAGGGACGGGAGCTGGTTCTTGCGATCGTGTCCCGGGAACAGGCGAGCGTCGTGGGTGCCGGGGGCCTCCTGCTCGAGCCAGCGCACCATCACGCGGAGCTGGGCTACTGGATCGGCAGACCTTTCTGGGGCCGGGGCTACGCGACTGAAGCCTCCCGGGCTCTGCTGGGCTTCGGGTTCGAGTCCCTTGAACTGGTCCGGATTTACGGTCGTCATTTCGCCTGCAACCCGGCTTCCGGCTCGGTGCTCCGCAAGCTCGGGATGTCCATCGAGGGCACCTGGCGACGACATCTCCGGCGTGACGAGATCTTCCACGACGTCTGCTGCTACGGGTTGCTGCGGGAAGAGTGGGCGGGGATGGACCACCCGCAGCGCTCCGTTTCCTCGGCCGGGTCGGTTCAGCAGGGTCGTGAATCAGCACCGTGAGGCAACGTGGCCGAACGTTTGACGTTCGGGTCGGCTTGAACCGTCGCGAACGATCGCCGAGGAGACTCGGAGTGAGCGTCGAATCACTGCCCTCGCTCCGGGACTCAACCACCTGCACGTCTCGCGGCTCCAACCGCAGCGCTCCGTCTCCTCAGCCGGGTTGGTTCACCAGGGTCCCCACCCGGACGTACAACGTCCGGCCACTCGCAACCGCAACGCTCCGTTTCCTCGGCCGGGTCGGTTCAGCAGGGTCCCCACCCGGACGTACAACGTCCGGCCACTCGCAACCGCAGCGCTCTGTCTCCTCAGCCGGGTTGGGTCACCAGGGTCCCCACCCGGACGTACAACGTCCGGCCACTCGCAACCGCAGCGCTCCGTCTCCTCGGCCGGGTTGGTTCACCAGGGTCCCCACCCGGACGTACAACGTCCGGCCACTCGCAACCGCAGCGCTCCGTCTCCTCGGCCGGGTTGGTTCACCAGGGTCCCCGCCCGGACGTACAACGTCCGGCCACTCGCAACCGCAGCGCTCCGTCTCCTCGGCCGGGTTGGTTCACCAGGGTCCCCACCCGGACGTACAACGTCCGGCCACTCGCAACCGCAGCGCTCTGTCTCCTCGGCCGGGTCGGTTCACCAGGGTCCCCACCCGGACGTACAACGTCCGGCCACTCGCAACCGCAACGCTCCGTCTCCTCAGCCGGGTTGGGTCACCAGGGTCCCCACCCGGACGTACAACGTCCCGCCACTCGCAACCGCAGCGCTCTGTCTCCTCGGCCGGGTTGGTTCACCAGGGTCCCCATCCGGACGTACAACGTCCGGCCACTCGCAACCGCAGCGCTCTGTCTCCTCAGCCGGGTTGGGTCACCAGGGTCCCCACCCGGACGTACAACGTCCGGCCACTCGCAACCGCAGCGCTCCGTCTCCTCGGCCGGGTTGGTTCACCAGGGTCCCCGCCCGGACCTACAACGTCCGGCCACATGCGCGGGTCGGGTGGATGAGAATTGGCCCCGGTCCGGTTGTAGAAGCCGTGGGGATGCTGGAAGAACCTTCCTGCGTCGTCGATCGTCACGATCACCGGAGGGGTCACGTGAATCAGAAAATCCGTCAGTGGGGAAAATCGCTTTGGCAGGAGTGGCTGCTTCCGGCGATCATCATCATCGCGATCATCGCGCCGGTCCGCTCCGCCATCGCGGACTGGAATGACGTCCCCACCGGGTCGATGAAACCGACGATCCTCGAAGGAGACCGTGTTTTCGTCAACAAGCTCGCCTACGACCTGAAGGTTCCATTCACCACGATGCACATCGCCACCTGGGACAATCCGCAGCGGGGTGACGTCATCGTCTTCTTTTCGCCGGCAGACGGCAAACGGCTGGTCAAGCGGGTCGTCGGTCTCCCCGGTGACCACCTCAGCCTCCATGACAATGTCCTGCTGGTGAACGGAGTCGCCGCCGAATACGATCCCCTCGATGAAAACGTGGTGAAGCAGATCGACGCGGCGGAACGGCGGCAATCGATCTTTGCCGAAGAGAAGCTCGGATCGGTGGAGCATGCGGTCATGGGCAATCCGGCCAATCAGACCATCCGGACCTTTCCCACCATCAGCCTCAAGCCCGACCAGTACTTCGTGATGGGCGACAACCGGGACAACAGCTTCGACAGCCGCTACTTCGGTCCGGTGGACCGCCACCTGATCGTCGGAAAGGCCGTCGGGGTGGCGTTCTCCCTCGACCACTCCCGTTACTTTCTTCCCCGCAGCGGCCGCTTCCTTCTCGGCCTGTACTGATCAGATCTCGCCGGCGGCTGGCGGCCGACCCGTTTCCATCCGTCGGCGCACCATCAGCACCACCGCGATCAGACTCAGAAGCGAGATGCCGCCTCCAGCCAGAAATCCCGCGGGCTGGTAACGGGCCTCGATGGTGTGGGTCCCCGCATCCACCCGAAAGGCCTGAATGATCCCTGGAGCTGCGATCCGCCGGGCCGGCTGCCCGTCAATGGTCACGTCCCAGCCGGGATCAGGGGTCTCCAGCCAGAGGAACACTCCCGGCTCACGCAGAACGGCGTGCCATTCCCGGACGTGACCCTCGAAACGCACCGGAGTCAGCGTGCCGGTCCACCGGGGCGGCCGATGAACCGCCGGAACCGCCGCGGCCAGGGCAGCGATCGGCCAGGCCTGAGGATTCCCATAGACGTTCAGGCCATCCCGGCTGCACACAGGTTCGAAGCCGGGCACAGGATGGGGCGCAACGACGCGATCCGCCCCGAGCGCATTCAACCACCAGCGCTGCGCCGGGCCCTCGTCAGCCATCGCCAGATGTTCGGTCAGTCGAGCAGACTGGAGCGGTGCCCAACTCCGCACCGTCCGACGGGAGTCCAGCAGTGGGGTGTACCCCCACCCGAGAGATGTCTTGCCGGTCCGCGGATGCCGGAGAGCCCAGCGAAACTGATCCACAGACGCCTCCACGACATAGACGCGGCCCGATGAGATCTGAGCCTCGAGGCAGAGTGGCTCACCGATCAACGGAGGTCGCTCCATCCGAAGCGCGACACCATCATGCGGTGCCAGCAGCAGCGGCGCCAGCACCGCAGCGGGCCCCGCCAACGGTCCCGCCATCACCAGGGCCGACGTCACTCCCTGCCCCAGCGACTCCACGGGCGCGCGGCGATGGACGATCGCGGACACGATCACCAGAGCCACGACCAGCGGAACGATCACGCGCCATCGCAACCGGTGCCGGGTCGCCATCGCTGCAGCGGCTGGAGCCAGCGCAACCACCGCCACGAACAGCAATCGCGAGGGATAGCGGACCAGTCCATGAGTGAGCCAGAGCCAGACCGCCCCTCCGGCACCGGTCCCTGCAATCACCCCGACCGCAAGAAGCAGCCAGCCCCAGATCGCCAGTTTCCGCTCTGCTCCCCGACCACGAAACAGCGCCACAACCCCGTACACCAGCGCCCAGAACGCGACCGTCGTCCCGGTGACGAAGCGATCCGCATTCGTACTGCCATCCTGCTCCGGAATGGCGAGCTGAAGAAGATCCGCTGCACTCAGCGCACCGCTGCTCACACCGCTCGCGGGCGATTGGGATCCTCGGTCGCCCTGCGAAACCCAGACGATGAATGGAATCGCCTGAACCGCCACCATCCCGCCACCGAGGAGGATGGCGACGACGAGGGTTCTGCGAGGGACCAGCGTGAGCGCCACCAGAACGCCGATGGCTGCCAACTGAGGCTCGCCACCGAGCCACGCCAGAGCCACGAAAACGGCAACCGGAACGACCTTCCCGCGGAGTGCGCTCCACCAGATCCACGGAAGCCAGGCGAGCGTGTCGAGATTATTCAGGACCCCGGCCGAGGTGATCACCGGACCTGCGAAAACCACGGTCCAGCCGGCGGCCAGTTGCAGCCATGGAGAACATCGGAGGGTCCGGGCAAGAAGCGCGATCCCCACCCCGAGAATCGCCAGATGGAGCCCGATTTCCAGCCCCAGCGATACCGTGGGGGAAAAAACAACCGGAAACCATGCCGGCGGATACAGCACACCGCTCTGCGGGTTCGCGAAGAAGCTCTCGCCGCAACCCACGTCCGGCGTCCAGAAGGGACTGGCGGAATGCGTCAGAACCGCCGCGAGCCGAGCGCGAAGGGGAAGAAAATAGCTGGTCAGGTCGCGCAGCGTCGGAATCCAGCCAGCCAGGGCGAGGACCATCAGCCCCACGCCCGGGAATGCGGCTCCGACCGTGGCCCACCGGCTCGACTGGTTCCTGTGCATGGCGCGATTCTACGCGGTGAGGCGCGGCCAGTGCTCCGGCGATTGCAGTTCCCGGCACCGTTGTGAGTGGATCGACCGGGTTTCGCCGACTGACCGCGACCTCGAGGCGCCTTGAGTTTTCGGTGGCGATCCTTCATTCTTTTCTCTCTTCCGGGGGCGCGCCACGTTTTTTGCATCCGCGGAAGCCATCATGGAGGTCGTCACGGGTACGGAATCGAATCAGAATCAGCCACAGCAGAGCCTCTCCGATCGAATCCCGGTCGCCGTTCTCGGTGCGACCGGATCGGTGGGCCAGCGCTTCGTCCAGCTGCTCGAGCATCACCCGTGGTTCCGCCTCCATGAAGTGGTCGCTTCCGATCGGAGCGCGGGCCGCTCCTTCGGTGATGCGGCGGAATGGCGGCAACCGACGCTCCTTCCGGAGGAGGCCGCGGCGCTCGAGGTCAAGCCGCTCGGCCAGGAGCTGGAATCCACCCTGCTGTTCTCCGCACTCGACTCCTCGGTTGCCGGGGAGGCCGAGGACCTCTACGCGAACCGGGGCTGTGTGGTGGTCTCGAACTCGAAGAACCACCGGATGGATCCCGACGTTCCCCTACTCATTCCGGAGATCAATCCCGCGCATCTGGCCGCCATCGAGCACCAGCAGACACGGCGCGGCGGGAAGGGCTATATCGTCACCAATCCGAACTGCTCCACCATCGGACTGGCCATGGCCATTGCTCCCATTGAATCTCAGCACGGTATCGACCGGCTGCAGGTCACCACGATGCAGGCGATCTCCGGAGCAGGCTATTCGGGCGTCCCCTCCTATTCGATTCTGGACAACGTCGTCCCGCTGATCTCCGGAGAGGAGTCGAAGATCGAATCGGAGCCGAACCGGATTCTCGGACGATGGACCGGCGAGCGATTCGAGGAGAACAGCATCCGGATCTCGGCCCAGGCAAACCGCGTTCCGGTGATCGATGGCCATCTGATGTGTATCTCCTTTTCCTATCGGAATGGGGAGGACCTCAAGCGGCACTTTCCGGTCGAGACCCTGATCGAGGATGCACGTCACGCCCTCCGTTCATGGGCAGGTGAGCCTCAGCGGCTCGCGCTTCCCTCCGCACCGTCCCATCCGATTCATCTTCTCGACGAAGAGGACCGGCCCCAGCCACGGCTGGATCGGGACCGCGACCGGGGAATGTCGGTCTCGGTCGGACGAATCCGGCCCTGTCCCGTGCTCGACGTGCGGATGGTCGCCCTGGTCCACAATACGGTTCGCGGCGCCGCGGGAGCGGCCCTGCTCAATGCCGAGCTGCTGAAGTCAAAAGGTCTGTTGAATCGATGATTGTCATCAAGTTCGGAGGAACCTCGGTCGGTTCGACCTCCGCTCTGCGCCAGGCGATCGAGATCGTTGCGGCGCGGCACGAGCAGAGGCCGGTGGTGGTCGTCTCGGCTCTGTCCGGCATCACCAACCAGCTCGAGGCCGCCTCGGCCGCGGCCGCCACCGGCGACGCCGAGGCGATGCGGCTCCAGGTCCGGGAAATCGAAAGCCGCCACCGGGAGATCGCCTTCGAGCTCGTCCAGCAGAAATCGGACTATCTCGACGCGTTCAACCGGCAGCTCTCCCGCCAGATCAATCAGATCACCGCCATCCTGGAAGGGATCGCTCTGGTCGGAGAAGTCACGCCCCGCGCGCACGACAAGATCTCGGCGATCGGTGAGAAGCTCTCCTCGGTGCTCTTCGCCTACACCATGCGACTGAAGATGCTCGCCGGGGTCCATGTGGACTCCGAGGAAGTGATCGTGACCGACGAGCGGTTCGGGCGAGCGACTCCGCTGATGGACCAGACCCGGGAAGCCGCCCATCGGGTCCTGCTTCCCGAGCTCGACCGAGGCCACATCCCGGTGATGGGAGGGTTCGTCGGACGCTCGCAGAAGGGTGCGACCACGACCCTGGGACGCGGGGGCTCGGACTACAGCGCGGCCATCGTCGGTGCGGTTCTCGAGGCGGACGAGATTCAGATCTGGACGGACGTCGACGGCATGATGACCTCGGATCCAAGAGTGATTCCCGCCGCCCGGGTCATCGATCAGATCTCCTACGTGGAAGCTGCAGAGCTGGCCTTCTTCGGAGCCAAGGTGCTCCACCCGAACACGATCGCGCCCGCGGTGAAGCGGGCGATTCCGATCCGGGTGCTCAACACCCACAACCCTGCAGCGCCCGGTACGCGAATCACCCGCGAGGGGGATTCCTCCAGCCGACGCGCTCGCGCGATCGCGGTCAAGCGCGGAGTCACGGCGATCCATCTGACCTCGGATCGGATGCTCGGTGCGCACGGATTCCTGGCCGCCATCTTCGAGGTCTTCGACCGCTGGGAAACATCGGTCGATCTGGTCACCACCTCGGAGGTTTCCGTCTCGCTCACGATCGACCGGGACGATCATCTCGACGCACTGGTTCAGGAGCTCGACCAGGTGGCGGACGTGCGGATTGAGCGCGATCAGGCGATCATCGCCATCGTCGGCACCGACGTGCTGGGCGACAACGCGGTGGGTGTCTCACTGTTTCAGGCTCTTCGGGAAATCCCGATCTCGATGATCGATCTCGGCAGCTCGGGATTGAACCTCAGCCTCGTCGTGCGGGGGGCGGACGCCGACCGGGCGCTCCGATCGATTCACGCCGCCATCTTCGAGCAGGTCCCGGCGTAGCCACGCATCTGCCAGATCCACGGCCGCGCCGGGGCAACGCGTTCCTCAGGAGGAGATTGGATGAAACTCGCACTCAGCGGGCAGGGGAAGATGGGACAGGCCGTCGAGAGAGTGGCGGCACAGCGGGGACATCAGATCGCCGTCACCTTCAGCAGCAGCCAGCCACCTCGGGAGCAGGAGCTCGAGGGAGTCGAGGTGCTCATCGATTTCTCCCACGCCTCGGCCATCGATCAGGTTTTTCGCGCAGCCTGGGCCGCCGGAGTTCCCGTCGTGACCGGAACTACCGGATGGAACGACCGGCTCGCGGAGATCCGGGAAAAGAGTGCAGCCGCCGGAATCGCGGTCGTGCACGCGGCCAACTTTTCCCCGGGAGCGAACCTTCTCTTCGCGCTCGCACGCCGGGCGGCGGAGCTCGCGATGAAGTTTGAATACGCCGCCGGAATCGAGGAGCGTCATCATGCCCAGAAGAAGGATGCTCCCAGCGGCACCGCCATCCGGATCGCCAGCGAGGTCTCCCGAGGCAGTGAAGGAAGACTCGAGGCTCCGATCGTCAGCTCGCGCGTGGGCAGCGAGTTCGGCCTCCATACGCTGTTTTTCGATTCTCCAGACGATCTGATAGAACTGAGCCACCGTGCGCGCGGCCGCGACGGCTTCGCCCGGGGCGCGGTCATTGCAGCCGAGCTGATCGCGGATCGGACCGGCTTTTTCAGTTTCGAAGAGCTCATCGGGCTCTGATCCGCGAGAGGAGGTCCCATGGCAGACAAGACTGGTTCAGACCGGTTCCGGGGCGTCGGAGTCGCCCTGATCACTCCGTTCAAGGACGACGGTTCCCTGGATGAGGCGACGTTCGAAAAGTTCGTCGACTGGCAGATCGAACAGGGAACGGATTTTCTGGTTCCCTGTGGTACGACCGGCGAGAATCCCGCACTCACCTTCGATGAGCATCTGCGGGTGATCGAACTGACGGTGAAGCGGGCCAATGGCCGGACTCCGGTACTTGCCGGTGCCGGGAGCAACTCCACGCCCAAAGCGATCGACTTCGCCCTCGGGGCGATCGAGCTCGGGGCAGACGGAATCCTGACCATCACGCCGTACTACAACAAGCCCACTCCGGATGGATTGCTCCGGCATTTCGGGGCCCAGGGCGATGCAGTGGACGGGGTTTCCTCCGGCTTTCCGATGATCGTGTACAACGTCCCTGGACGAACCGGCTGCAACATCACTCCCGACACCCTTCAGCGAATCATCCGGACCGTGCCGAACGTGATCGGAGTGAAGGAGGCCTCCGCGAATTACGATCAGATGGCAACGATTCTCCGGGAGCGCCCGCCCGGATTCCTGATGCTCAGCGGCGATGACTCCTGGACGCTCCCACTGATCGCTCTCGGAGCCGACGGAGTGATCTCGGTCGCAGCCAACGAGGTTCCGGCCCTGATGAAACAGATGGTCTCCGCAGCGCTGCACAACGATTTTCCGGCAGCTCGGGCCATTCACCGACAAATTCTCCCGCTGATGACCGGAAACTTCATGGAATCCAATCCCGGACCCCCCAAAGCGGCAATGAAGATGATGGGCATTCTGCCGAACGATCTGCTGCGGTCCCCATTGGCACCGCTGACCGACGCCAGCCGCTCGCGCTTGCGCACCATCCTCGAGGAGTGCGGATTGCTCGCCTGACCGGGCCAGTCCCCGCTTTCCTCTGTTTGTTGTAGGGTTTGTCCAACAGGAGCCGTCATGATGGAAACCATCGAATCTCGAATCGCCGGACTGGAAACCACCCATGACCGCATGGAAGCGGTGCGGATTCTCAATCTCTTTCTGGCTGAACTGGAGAAGGGAACGGTTCGATCCGCGGAGCGCGACGACATGGGCGTATGGCACGCCAATGAATGGGTCAAGAAGGGCATCCTCCATGCCTTCCGCTTCGGGGTGCTGACCGACTTCGCCTCCGGATCGCTGTCGTTTGTGGACAAGGACACCGTTCCCCCGCGACGCTTTCGCAAGGACGAGGGCATCCGCATCGTGCCCGGCGGAACCGCGGTCCGCAGGGGAGCTCATCTCGGTCAGGGAGTGGTGATCATGCCTCCGGCATACGTCAATGTCGGGGCTTTCGTGGACGAGGAGACGATGATCGATTCCCATGCCCTCGTCGGATCCTGTGCTCAGATCGGAAAACGGGTTCACCTCAGCGCCGCAGCACAGATCGGTGGTGTGCTCGAGCCGATCGGAAATGTGCCGGTCGTGGTGGAGGACGAAGTGGTGGTCGGCGGCAATGCCGGGATCTACGAGGGCACCATCGTCCGCACCCGTGCGGTCATCGGGGCGGGCGTGGTGATCACCGCATCCACCCCGGTCTATGACGCCGTCCGGGATCAGGTCTACCGCGCCGAGAAGAACCGACCGCTGGAGATTCCGTACGGAGCGGTGGTGGTTCCCGGATCGCGCCCCCTGTCGAGTGATTTCGGCAGGAAACACGGCCTGCAGATCGCCAGCCCGGTGATCATCAAGTACCGCGACGACAAGACCGACAGCGCCACCGCACTCGAAGAAGCGCTTCGATGACCGACGAGCAGCGAACCCCTCCGGCCGCATCACGTTTCGATGGGGTGGACGTCTCGCTGATCCGGCAGATCAATGCGCTCGCCACCCCGCTGAGTCTCAATCTGGGACTGGGCGAGCCGAATCTGCGTCCCGACGATCGGCTCATGGAGATGGTCGAGCGTGCCGCGCGCGAAACGCCGTGGAGCTACTCGCCGAACGCCGGATTCCTCTCTCTCCGGCAGGCCATCTCGGATTGGCATGGCGGTCTGGCCGATCCTCCCGATGGAATCTGCGTCACCGCGGGGACCCAGGAGGGGCTCCACGCGGTGATCACCGCCTTCGTCAATCCGGGCGATGAAGTGCTGGTGCCTGATCCAGGCTTTCTCTCCTATCCTGCCCTGGTCCGTCTCGCCGGCGGGGAGCCGGTGGGCTACCCGCTGGAGACCGGCTCATGGACGGTGGATCCAGACGAGATCGAGTCGCGGCTGAGCTCCCGGACCCGCGCGATCGTGATCAACTCACCATCCAATCCGACCGGTGGCGTCCTTTCGCGCCACGTCCTCGAGCAGATCGCGGACCTCGCCGACCGCCATGGTTGTCTCCTCATCAGCGACGAGGTGTATCGGGAAATCCACTACGGAGAGCGGCCCCCGACCCTGCTCGGGCTCGGCAGGAACTCCATCGTTCTCACCGGACTCTCCAAGAGCCATGGCCTGACCGGATTGCGGATCGGGTGGATCCTCGGGCCCGGAACATTGATGCGGAGCATCATCAAGGCGCATCAGTACATCACCACCTGTGCATCCGTTGCATCACAAAGGCTGGCCGAACAGGTACTCTCCGATCGACCGTGGAACGAAGGCTGGCTGGCCGGCGTCCGCGCACAGTTCCGCGGCCAGCGGGAAACGGCTCTGTTCGGGATCGAGCACCGTCTTCACACCAGGATCTCCCCACCGGAAGGGGCGTTTTACGCATTCGTTCCAATCCCCGCCTGCCGCTCGCTGGAGCTTGCTCGCGAGCTCGCCACCGATGCCGGGGTGATCGTCATCCCCGGGGTGGCATTCGGCGAGCAGGGAGAAGGCTTCGTCCGGATCTCCTACGCGGCACCGCACGAGATCATCGGGAGCGGAATCGAGCGGATCGGCAGGTATCTCGATGGGCGGGCGCTTCGGTGAGTCGGCAAAATGATAGGCTCTCCAGTTCGAAAACAAGGAGGACAGCAATGAAGGGCAAACGCGAGATCATCGACATTCTCAATGACGTGCTCACCGCCGAGCTGACCGCGATCAACCAGTACTTCGTCCATTCGGAGATGTGCGAGAACTGGGGCTATCAGCGGCTTCACGAGACGATCCGGAAGCATTCGATCGGCGAGATGAAGCACGCGGAGGAGGTCATCGAGCGCGTCCTGTTCCTCGACGGGGTTCCCAACGTTCAGCGCCTCGGAAAGGTCAACATCGGCGAGACCGTCCAGGAGCAGCTGAAGGTCGACCTCGCCCTGGAGATGGACGCCCTGCCCCGGCTTTCGTCAGGGATCGAGACGTGCCGCAAGGAAGGTGACCATGGAAGCCGGATTCTGCTGGAGAAGATCCTGGCGGAAGAGGAAGAGCACGTCGACTGGCTGGAGGCGCAGCACGACCAGATCAGGCAGATGGGACTGGAGAACTACCTGGCCAATCAGGCCCGGGACGACGACTGACGATCGGCGATCGGCCGTTGCGGCAGGATCCGCGTCTGCATCGCAGGCTCCTACGGAGCGATGATGCCGGCCGCGTGGCGGTCGCGATCCGGGGTGATCGCAGAGAGGATCTCAGCCTCTCTGCAGAGAGCGTCCGACGCTGCAGCCCTCGCCTCGAGGATGGCGCGCAGCATCGGATGGCAGGAGCGGCACCCGGTTCCGATGCCACAGGCCTGCAGGTCCCGGACGGTGGAGGCGCCGTGATCGATGGCGGCGTGAATGTCGCGATCGGAGGTTCCGGTGCAGAGACAGACAATCATGGTAGGCCCTTTACGTTGAGACTGAGTCTCAAATGCATTCTACCCCCCACAACCATCCTGTCCACTCTTCGATTCCCCCCTCCCCCCTGGCCTGCTCACTGCAGGCGTAGACTCCCGTCATGCCCGCCAAACGCGTCATCCCCGACGACCGGGACCACATCGGTGTCCGCCTCGCCGACCGGCTGGTCAATCTCACCAACCTCCAGAAACCCTTCTTCAAACAGCTCGCCCTGACCAAGGGCGACCTCCTCCAGTACTACCTCGAGATCTCGCACTTCCTTCTCCCCCACCTGATCGACCGCCCCATGGTGATGAAGCGTTATCCCAACGGTGCCGAGGGAAAGCACTTCTTCATGAAACGCGCACCGTCGCCCCGACCGAAATGGATCCAGATCTGCGACATCCGGCATCGAAATGCCGGCATGGTCAACTACCCCGTCGTTCAGGACCTGCCAACCCTGATGTGGATCATCAATCTCGGCTGCATCGACCTGAACCCCTGGTATGGCCGCTGCGACGACGTCGATCGGCCCGACTACCTCCACTTCGACCTCGATCCCGTCCCCGGCGCCGACTTCGGCCGCGTCCGGGAGGTCGCCCTGCTGGTCCGTGACACCCTCGAATCCCTCGGGATGCGCTCCTGGGCAAAAACCACAGGCTCACGCGGCATTCACGTCTACGTCCCCATCCGTCGCGACCTGGTCCAGAAGGAAGTCTGGACGATCGCCAAAGCGATTGCGAAGGAGCTCGAGGCACGTCATCCGAAGCTGGTGACCGCGGAGTACCGCAAGGCCAAACGTCCCCGAGGCCGGATCAACGTGGACTACAACCAGAATGCCTGGGGCCGCACCCTCGCCAGCGTCTACTCGGTTCGCCCCACCCCCGAAGCCACCGTCTCGATGCCGGTGAACTGGGAGGAGGTCGAAGCCGGAGTCGCCATCACCGACTTCAACATTCTCAACACACCAGGTCTTCTCCGCGAGCGGGGCGACCTCTGGAAACCTCTCCTCGGAAAGCGCCGCTTCGATCTCCGCAAGATCGTCGGCTCACTCTGAGGAGGCTCCGGAGACGGAGCGGGCGATCGGGTGGCTCTCCCGGGTGCGCGATTTGCTCGGTTCTTTGCCATGACACGCACTGAATCACGCTCCCCGGCCTCTCGCGCTCCTCAGATCGAGGAAGGGGGCTTCCCCAGTCTCGATCTCCCGCTGCCACTCCCCTATCCGCCGATGGAAGCGAAGCGAGCCGACCGGATCCCCGGGAGTAAAGGGTGGCTTTTCGAGCCGAAGTGGGACGGGTTCCGCGCGGTGATCTTCCGGTCCGGCGACGAGGTGGTGATCCAGTCGAAGGCAGGGCAACCGCTCGGTCGCTATTTCCCTGAGCTCGTCGATGCGGCCCGGCGGCTCAAGCCCGACCCGTTCGTCATCGACGGCGAGATCGTCGTGCCGGTCGAGGGGCGACTTTCATTCGACGACCTCCTGCTGAGGATCCACCCCGCCGCATCCAGGGTGGAGAAGCTCTCCCGCGAGATTCCAGCCGAAGTCTTCGTGTTCGATCTGCTTCACGAGCGCGGATCGGGGACGGTGCTCGCGGAACGACCTCTTCGCGAGCGGCGCAAGCGCCTCGAGCGCTTCTTCCGTTCGATTCCCGACGACACCTCCTTCAAGCTCTCTCCCGCCACCGAAGACCCGCGGATCGCCCGGGACTGGTTCGACAACTACGGCAGCCAGGGGCTGGACGGAATCATCGCCAAGCGGATCGACGAGCCCTATCACTCCGGCGATCGCGAGGGCATGGTGAAGATCAAGAACCTGCGCACCGCCGATTGCGTGGTGGGAGGTTATCGAACATCCTCGCGCGGTGAGGGCGTGGGATCGCTTCTCCTCGGTCTGTTCGATTCCGAAGGCCGGCTCCATTTCGTCGGCCATACGTCATCCTTCTCGTCCACCGAGCGTCTCGAGCTGGAGTCGCTCCTGGAGCCTCTGCGGGGAGACAACCCCTTCTCCGTTCGGGTTCCGGGAGGTCCGAGCCGCTGGGCGTCCGAGCGCAGCTCGGAATGGAATCCTCTCCGCGCGGAACGGGTCTGCGAAGTTCGCTACGATCATTTCAGCCAGGGGCGGTTCCGCCATGCGACGAAATTTCTCCGATGGCGACCGGAGAAGAATCCGAAGCAGTGCACGATGAAGCAGGTTCAGAAGAGCGTTCCGATGCCGGAGCGGTGAGAGCGCTGGCTTCCCTCCCTCGAAACATCCTCGAAAACTCCTCGGGCATTCAAAATTTTGGCTCCCGCCCCCCTGTTCCTGGTGCGCGGTGAAGATCAGGACTGCAGCGGTCGCTCTTCTCGTTCTCTGCAGCGGTCTCGCGATGGCCGGCGAGCCGCAGGTTCCTCCGGTCCACATTGCGATGGCCCAGCCTTCGAGTCTGGTCCACGGCGACCTCCGGGTGCCGGTGCTTGCGGATCCTCGGGTCGAACGGATCGAACTGCGGATCAACAACGTGCCGTTCGATCAGAAAGAGGGGCGGGCCGCGGTGTTCACCGTTCCGGTGGGGCGCTACCTCCGCCGACTTCGCATCCGTGCGATCGGCTATGGCCTGGCGGATCAGGTTGTGGGGCAGGACGAGATCATGATCAACGATCCCCAGCCCCCGTTTCGGATCTCACTCCAGGTTCCGCCCCACCTCCCGGAGGACGGCGCAGGAGAGGTGACTTTTTCGGCGAATGTCAGCGTTCCTCCATCGACCGAAATCGACGGGGTGGACTTCTTTCTCGGTGAGACGAAGATCGGGACCGACAGAGAGCCACCATTTGCGATCAGCGTGAATCCCTCCGCCGTTCCGGATGCGATCTACGCCCGCGCGGTGCTGCGAACCACCGGCGGGGAAGAAGCGAATGATGTCCAGTTCTTCGGTGCCGCCGCGAGTGACAAGGTGGAGGTCGTGCTTCAGCAGATTCCGCTCTCTCTGGCGGGACAGCTCCCTGACCGGCCGCTTCAGGCGTCCGACATCACCCTTCTGGACAACGGCGACCCGCACCCCATCGAGTCGCTGACCCCGGCCTCCGACCAGCCTCTGCATCTGATCCTGCTGCTGGACTCCTCCGAGAGCATGATCGAGGAACTGCCGGTCGTGCAGAAAGCGGCCCGCGAGTTCGCTCGGGCGATGCTCCATGGAAGGAACGAGATCGCGGTGGTCGCCTTTCATCAGCGCACCTTCTGGCTCACTCCGTTCACCTCCGATCTGAACGAGATCGATCGCGCGATCGATCAGATCCGGCCCCGGGGTCAGACCCACCTCTACGATGCGGTGATCGAGATGCTGTTCGAGCTCCAGAAACAGCCGGGCCGGCGGGCCCTGGTGGTTCTGTCGGACGGAGTGAACGAGGGCGGAACCTTCGAGCTCGATCACGTGATCCACTACGCACGCTACTCCGGCGTTCCCGTCTATCCGATCATCCGAAACACCCTGCTTTCCCGTCTGATGCGATTCGGCCTCTCCTTTTTCGAGGCGAACCGATTCGCGAAAATCGCGGAAGAGTCGGGCGCAACCTACTTCATCATCCGGGATCCCCGCCAGCTCAGCGGCGTCTACGCTGCGATCGCCAATGAGCTCCGCCAGCAGTACCTGGTCAGCTTCTACGCTCAGACCTCCGGCTATGACCAGTGGCATACCCTCGGAATCCGAAGCTCCATTCGGGGACTCGAGCCGCGGATTCCCCGCGGTTACTTTCCGTAGTCCGAATCTCGATCGCAGCGTCCGCGGCAGATCGCAGCGGCGGCGGAAGCGGATCCGCGGCCTGGCCGATTCCGTGGCCTCCCAGCCGGGGGCACCCTCCCCGTCGCGACATGGACAGGGTGATCAGTGCGAGCCGGCCCGACGGTTCGCGGCATGTGATGTGAACGTATACCGGCCGGAGGAGTGATCATTCGAAGCTCGGACCCTCAGGCCCTGTTGCCCCCGCCACGGCCCCGTCGATGGAGATCGCGTGGGTTGACTCCCGCTCAGGAGAGGCTTTTTCACTGGGTCGCGATCCTCTTCGTTCTGCTGATGGTGTTCGGCTGGGTGATCGCGGTGGTCGAGGCGAATCGGCCGGTGCCGGCTCCGGCCACGCCGAGCGCTCCCATCTCCGCACCGATGGCCTCGGGCGTCCTCGACGCCGATGCGCCTACCCTGGCATTTCTCAACGAAGCGAGCCTTCGTCTGGTTGACCCGTTGAGGGGGTACAGCGGCAAGATCAACACGGCGATCGTCCCTCCCGGCTCTCATCTCGACGTGGCTCCACCGGCCGAGGAAGGGCTGCGGGCACGGTTCACCAGTTCGAAGGGAGAGGTGGTGGAGAGCCCGGGGTTCGATGCACCTGAACGGCCGGGACTCTGGGAATTCGGCCTCGAGCTCAACCGCCTCCAGCGTGGAATCGACGACTTTCAGGTCATCACCCTCGTCCCATTCTCCAAAAAGAAGGAGGGGCGGATCGGCCCCTACTATCTCGGTCAGTGGCCGTTCGAATCCGGAGGAAAGCCGAAAACTCCGGCCTACGAAGACCCGGAAGGCTTCATTGAAGTCACGCCCCAGAACCAGAATCTCTGGGTCTCGGAGCACTTCCAGTTGAAGGATTTTCTGACCCACGGCCAGGGAGATGTCTGGCCGAAGTACCTTCTGCTCAGCCCCCGCCTGCTCGACAAGCTGGAGCTGACTATCGATGAGCTTCAGAGGGAGGGGATCGAGGTGAAGCACGTGAAGATCATGAGCGGGTTCCGTACTCCCCGATACAATCATTCCGGAGGAGATCCGACGGGCCGGGCCAACCTCAGTCGCCACATGTACGGTGATGCCTCGGACATCTTCGTGGACAACGATCGGAACAACTGGACCGACGACGTCAACGGGGACGGCAAGATCACGACGGAGGACTCGAAGGTGGTCGCACGCGCGGCCGAAGCCGTCGAACGTCGCTATCCCGCTCTGGTCGGAGGGATCGGAATCTATCCCGGTTGCTGCGGCCACGGGCCGATGACGCACATCGACGTCCGTGGGTACAAAGCCCGCTGGACTTACCACCCCTGAGGGGGCGACACACGCCCTGCCGGCCCGCGTCCGGGAATCAGGCAGGTAGCATGCATTACCCACGGCAGGAGGCTACGTGTGCAACAGGAAATGACGAGCTGCCCCGACTGTGGATCGGAACGGGACAGCAGCGAGGTCTGCAGAGCTTGTGGAGCCCCGCCGGTGGATGACCGGAGGGAGGATGTCGAGGCGCCGGTGCCGGGAGTTCGCACCACGGATCTGGAGCCGTACGTCGCACTGCGATATATCGCCCGGCTGTTCCGGATCCTCGCCGTGCTGATGCTGATCATGCTGGTCGGCGAGATCGTCACCGGCCTGATGATGCAGGGCCAGGCGGCAGTGATGACGCTCCTGGGTGAGGCCACCCGAATGTTCGTTGCCGCCGGTCTGCTCTGGGCCGCGGGCGACATCGCCGTGCTGCTGATCGATCTCGGGCACGACATCCGCGTCTCCCGGATCCTTCTCGGCAGGATCAACGCCGAGATGTACCGCCAGGGAGCGGGAATCGACGTCCCCCGGCGCAGGTCCGAATCCGAAACCCGCGAAGAACTGCGCCACTGAGGTCAGGGCATCGCCCGACAGCGGGTCAGGCGGAGGACGCGACGCGTGCTTCGCCGGGCCCCCTTTGTGCCCCGAGCCGAAAATTTCGGGGCAACCAGTTGCGATCCTCCTCCGAACTCGGTATGTTTGTTATTCTGAATTTCTGATCGAGTGGAGGATGCATGGCCCGAAAATTTTCACTGTTCCTGATACTGCTTCTGATCCTCGCGACCGCGCTTCCCCTGCTGGCGAAGGGGGTCGACAAGGACAATCTCGACGAATACGGCCGGGGAATCATCGAGGATTACAGCGATATGGAGCCCGGTGAGCCGATCGAATGGCAGTGGGTTGCCCCTGGAGTGAACCTGCACGACTACCGGATCGACGTCGGTGAGTTCCAGAACCTCTCCAAGGTCAACGACTCACGGATGCTCGAGACCCTCGAGGACGGGCTCTCCAAGGCCTTCGAACGCACTGCAAAGAAGGGCGAGAAGAAGGGAACCCTCACCACCGAGAATGCGGTGTTCTGGGCCGAGCGCGGAAACAGCGCCAAGCGCTGGATCCCCTATGCCGGCGACCATCTCGCCCAGGCCGGAATCGGCGTCGAGATGATCTTCAAGGACAAGAACGGAAAAGTGGTTGCGAAGATCCGGCACTCCGGCCGCGAAGGCGGCCAACCTGCGGACGCAGCGTGGGAACTGCTCGATGAGATCGCCGACTGGGTGCATAATCACTGAGCTCCAGTCGCAGCCCGCCTCACGAAAGAAAGGCGAGCCCTCGGGCTCGCCTTTTTTCGTCCTCGATCGGGCAACAGATCAGACCGGAGGAGAGATCGCCGAGTACATCACTTCGCGAATCTCACTGAATACATCCTCGGCCGGAACCCCCTTCTCCCGATAGGTCGAGGCCCGCTTGGTGAGCTGCTCGATGGTCTTCTCGTCGAGCGCGCGGAAATCGATGGTCCGGTCATTGAGCTCACAGAACGCCACCAGAGCGGCGACCGCCAACCTTCGGTTCGCCGAATGGAATGGCAGGTTCTGGACCAGAGCGAAAAAGAACGCCGCCGCCTTTTCGAAGAAACGGGGATAAGCATCACGACCGAAAATCGTCGCCTGGGGTCGCTCGACTGCATTCCGCAGCGCGAAATCGGAATCGACTTCTCCGGGCTGGGCCTGGGTTCCACCGAATTCCGCGGCGACCGCCTGATGCAACTCGATCAGCTCGTCGATGGTGAGATAGCGAACCCGCCGCTGATCAGTCCTTGAGCCGCCGGAGAGCTGTAGGATACTTCTGGACAGCCCGCTTGAAGGCGGAGGCGACCCGGGGATTGCTGAATTGGAGCCGCCCTTTCCGGCTTTCTTTCGACTCCGCTTTGCTGCCGGACTTTTTGCTGCCGGCTTTGCTGCCGGACTTTTTACCGCTGGTTTTCTTGCCGGCGCCTTCTTTGCGCCTTTTGGAGGCGACGCCTTCTGGACTGCCGGCTTTTTTACCGCCGACTTTTTTACCGCCGACTTTTTTGCCGCTGGCTTTTTTGCTGGCGATGCCTTTTTTGCTGATGCTTTTTTTGCTGATGGTTTTTTTGCCGGCGTCTTCCTTGCGGCCTTTCCGGACGACGCCTTTGGGGCCGCCGGCCTTTTTAGTGCGCCGGCTTTTTTGCCGCTGGCTTTTTTGCTGGCGACGACTTTTTTGCTGACACCTTTTTTGCCGGTGACTTTTTTGCTGACGCCTTTCTTGCTGACGCCTTGGTTGCGGCTTTCCCGGGCTGCGACTTTTTTGCCGCTGCTTTTTTTGCCGCTGGCTTTGCCGCCGGAGACTTTTTTGCTGCTGCTTTTTTTACTGCTCTTTTTGCTGGGCTTTTTCCGGCTGCCGGCTTTGCTGCTGGGGCTTGCTTTTTTCTCTCGTTTCTGGCCATCGTTCATCTCGAGCCTCGCTGCAATCGTAGAGATCCAACTCACTCACTCAGCTTGGGTTACCGAGAGTCCTCCAGAGATGATTTTGCGATTGCGTCTGGTCGATTGCCTAACCCTGACGTCTTTTTGTACATGAAATTATACATCATTATAAGCGATCCGCGTCCGATCGGTACACAAATCTGGTCGGTTGACCCGGCAGATCCGACAGATTCGCCGGATTTCGGACCGATTCCAGCCTCCGCGCCCCATTCACGGTTCAGGGCTGTTCGCCAGAAGGGCTTTCCCCCGTTCGGTCAGCACGAACCGCTCGCCTCCACCGTCCGCAGTCAGAAACCCCTTCGCCACCAGCCCCCGAAGCGGTTCGTCGCCGCGGTCGACCGGATGCCGGATCGCCCGGAGCTGCCCGACCTCCAGCTCGGTCTGGCCAACTCGCCGATACTCCTGCAGAACCCGGATCTCCTCGGGCTTCAGCCCGGCAGGCAACTTCATGCTTCTCCTCCTGCACGCCCAGCAATCGGAACTCGTCTCGATCTGGCCGCCTCGTGTAGTACGTTGCAAACAGGTTTGTTGGGCACGATAGTGCCGATCGCAAGGCGCGGCGACGAGTCGACGTGGTTCATCTGCGAGGAGCTCGCAACGGGGCCCGCGGTACCTTCACGCCTCAACCGTAGGGCGAGGCAGAATGGACCGTATTGACGACGCACTCCGCTAGTGTGACCGACCAGGCTTCGCACTTTCAAGCCCGCATCCCGATGGCTGACACCGCGGACACCACCAGGTGAGCCGCGCATCCTCTCCCAGACGAGCCGCCTCGATCGGGGTGCCGCACCGCCGGCAGGCCTGCCCGCCCCGACCGTAAACCCACAACCGGCCCCGGGGATCAGCCGTCCCCGTGGTTCGCCGATGATCCCTCGGCGCAAGCGGATCCCGCACCTCGCGCACATTCTTCCGCAGAAGAGCCGCGGCGAGATCGACCAGCGCTTCCAGTCTCTCCACGGAGATCTCCGCCACCGGGGAGAGCGGATTGATCCCGGCCAGAAACAGAGCCTCCGACTTGAATACGTTCCCGACACCAGCCATGACCGACTGGCGGAGCAGTGTCACGCCGATCTGTTCATCACCGTGCTTCTCGATCCGTCGAACCACCTCGGCCGAATCAAACCGTTCGCCAAGGGGATCGGGGCCGAGCCGCTCGACCGCCTCGATGGCCGCACCTCCCGCGTGGAACTCCGCTACCGGAATGGCGAAGCCCACCGCGACGTACTCCTCGTTTCCGATCACGATACGCATGTCGTCGCGGCGTCGCCGCCAGCGCTCGTCCGGACGGTAGATGTGCCAGCTCCCATTCATTCGCAGGTGCGTTCGAAGCACGAGAGGCCCTTCGAGCTCCATCAGAAGGTGCTTTCCGGATGCGGTCACCCGCAGCACTTCCCGCCCGGCGATCGGACTCTGATCGTCGACCCGGGCGAGCTGAGCCAGGACGGTTTCGAACCGGGTCACTCTTCGCCCGGCGAGGGCGCGGTTCAGAGCACGGGCGCTGCGGAAAATCGTGTCTCCCTCAGGCATGAGAGCGGTCCCCGGTCCGGCGCAGCAGATAGCCTTTGACCCCGGGCCGGAAGCCGACGCGGCGAAGCTCCTCGCCCAGGGGATGCTCCGCAACCGGCATCCCGTTGATCTCGCCGATCAGGAGTGCACGGCGCTCGCCCTCCTCGACCAGTCGCTGAAACTCCCGAGCCAGCGCGACCGCCGTCTTCGAGCGTTCCGGCTCGGCCTCGGGCAGATCGACCAGCACCTGGCGTTCTCCTCTCGAGATCCATGCGCTGAGTCGTCCATCCACCAGCACCACCCGGGATCCGGCCGAACGGCTGGGAGAGCCTGGCAGGTCGGGCCACCGAAAAATCGAGCCCCAGGGGTTCGCCGGATCCGTCGAAGCGAGGGAGAACACCTCCGGGTCGCCCTCCGAGTTACGACAGGCCCGAAGGCGATCCACCGCACCCGGCAACGCGAACTGCATCGCCGCCACGCCCGCGAGAAAGTACCCGCGCCGGATTCGCCCGCTCTCCTCCATCGCCCTCAGAACAGGATAAATCGTTCGGAAGCCACCCCGCAGCCCCTCCGCATCCCCCGACTCCCGAGCCAGGACCCCATAGCGCGACAGAAGCTGCTGCGACCAGGCAGTGCCCCGCTCCGCAGCGCTCATCTCCAGAACCGGCACGAGACTCCACCGTCCCTCCAGGGTTGGAGGCAGCCGGCGTCTCGACCGGAATCCCACACCCGTGGTGCGCTGCCGGCGAGCTGGCCGGACCCGCGAGCGGACCGGGTGAAACGAATCGTTGGTGACCATGCCCCGCCAGACGAGACTCCACACCGCATCAGTCACCTCGTCCGGGAACCCGCCCCCGATCCCGGCCAGAATGGCACTGAAGAACGACGCCCCCTCTTCGGAGAGGAAATCGAGAACGCGGGATTCCAGGTCGCTGAAGGCCAGTTCCGGGTCCGGGGGCTGGAACAGCCGGGGGAGATCGTCCGCGAGATAGAGCGCGACCCGGCCGTCCCTCTCGCCGATCGGCGCGATGCCGGCCCAGGCGATCTCTCCCGCGGACATCAGCGTGTCGAGGTCGGAGGGTCGATACGAGCCCAGTCTGGAAGGAAGAATCACCGTCTCCAGATCGGATGCAGGCAGCGGACATCCCTGGAGGTTCTCCACAACGTCGAGAAGTGCATTCAGGCCTGTCCGCGGGCGGCCAATCCCCTGCCATCCCGCCAGAAATCGTCCGAACACCTCCGGCTCGGCCGGCTCGATCTGATGCCGCAGCCGGGCGAGCGATCGTCGACGAATTCTCGCCAGAACCGATCTTTCGCACCATTCCCGCTGGGTTCCATCCGGCCGGAATTCACCTTCGATGAGCCTGCCTGCAAGACTCAGTCGCTCGAGGATCTGCTCGACCACCCGAGCACCGAGCCGGAAGCGGGAGGCCACCGATCGCGCCTCGAACGGACCATGGGTCCGCGCGTACCGCAAGATCAGATCGCCGAGAGGATCCTGCACCGGCTCGAGCAAACGCTCGGGGAGTCCCTGTGGAAGGGGCACACCGAGGCCGTCGCGATACCGCGCCGCATCTTCTGCGGCGATGATCCGGGTTTCGCCTCCCAGACGGATCTCGATTGCCCGGCGGCTCTCCAGCAGATCCGCCACGATCGCGTCGATCCCGGCCTCTCCCCGCTCCCGGATCTCGTCGAGTGACAGATCCCCCAGATGCAGAAGCAGGTCGTGCAGGTCGTCCAGATGACGGATCCTGCGCTCTCCGCGCCACTGAATCTCGCCCTCGACCTGTTCGATCACCTCCGTTTCCAGAAGCTCCCGAAGCTCGACATCGCCCATCAACTCGCGAAGCTGAGCCGGATCGATGGCCAGAGCCTGAGCCCGACGTTCCGCCAGCGGAGCATCCCCGTCGTAGATGTAGTTCGCGACGTAGCGGAACAGGAGAGAACCGGCGAACGGGGACGGCGTGGCAGTTTCGACGATCTCCACACGCACGGCGCGTTCGCGGATCCGAACCGCCAGGTCGACCAGCGCGGGCAGGTCGAACACATCCACCAGGCATTCGCGGTAGGTTTCCAGAAGGATGGGGAAACCGCTGAATTTCGAGGCCGCCTGCAGCAGGTCCGCGGCCCGCTTGCGCTGCTGCCACAGAGGAGTCCTCGAGCCTGGACGCCGCTTCGGCAGCAGCAGCGCCCGGCCGGCGTTTTCCCGAAACCGGGCCGCGAAGAGCGAGCTCGAAGCGAGCTGCCGAACCACCAGGTCGCGGATCGTCTCCGGATCCGGAATGACCAGGTCCGCATCGGGCATCGTCTCGCTCTCCGGAAATCGCACGATGAAACCGTCGTCACTCCACATCACCTCGACATCGAGCCCCCGCTCCTCCCGGACCCGCGCCACCACCGCCATTGCCCATGGTGCATGGACCTTCCCTCCGAACGGGGAAAGGACACAGATCCGCCAGTCCCCCAGGTCGTCGGGACAGCGTTCGATCACGAGGGTCCGATCATCCGGAATTGCGCTTCCGGATTGCTTCTGGTCCCGGAGATACTGCAGGAGGTTGGCGCTCGCCAGGTCATCGAGGCGGTGCCGTTCCCGCAGACGCCGTTGCGCATCGGCCGGAGGCTGCTCCTGAAGCTCACGAAGAAGGCCGCCGATCTCCCGACCGAACTCCGCCGGCCGTTCGGCCGCCTCCCCCTTCCAGAAGGGCATCTTTCCACGCTCTCCCGGCGCCGGAGAGACCATCACACGATTCCAGTCGATCTCCTCGATCCGCCAGGTGGATGCGCCCAGGACGAACGTTTCCCCCTCGCGGGACTCGAATACCATCTCCTCGTCGAGCTCTCCGACCCGGGCACTGCGGCCTTCGCCTCCGGCCAGGAAGACTCCATACAGCCCACGATCCGGAATGGTGCCCCCGTTGATCACCGCAAGACGTTGTGCCCCCGCCCTCGCCTCGACCATCCCGCCGATGCGGTCCCAGTTGATCCGGGGCCGGAGCTCCGAGAAGTCATCCGACGGATAGACGCCGGAGAGCATGTCGAGAACGGCATCGAACATCGACCGTCGGAGCTCGGCGAAGGGCGCGGCCTGCCGGATGGTGGCGAACAACTCGTCGACCGCCCACGGCTCCATGGCGACCATCGCGACGACCTGCTGGGCGAGGACGTCGAGAGGATTGCGGGGATAGCGGCTGGCCTCGATTCTTCCGGAGAGCATGGCGTCGCTCACCGCGGCGCAGGCCACCAGATCGCCCCGGTACTTCGGAATGATGACGCCACCGCTGACCGCTCCGACCTGGTGACTGGCACGCCCGATCCGCTGCATTCCAGCAGCGATGGACGGAGGTGCCTCGATCTGGATCACCAGATCGATCGCCCCCATGTCGATTCCAAGCTCGAGCGACGAGGTGGCGATCAGGGCGGGTAATCGTCCCGACTTCAACGCGTCCTCGATCTCCACCCTCTGTTCGCGCGCCAGAGACCCGTGGTGCGCACGAGCGACCGGCTCTCCCGCAAGCTCGTTGAGCGCTGCCGCGAGCCGCTCCGCAAGACGCCGGCTGTTGACGAAGACCAGCGTGGAACGGTGCTCTCGCACCAGGGCCAGCAGCCGCGGATGAATCGCCGGCCAGATCGAATGCCGGACTTCCGGCTGTGCCGCGGGTCCGCTCGGAATCTCCTCCACCTCGCCGATCCGGGCCATGTCCTCGACCGGCACTTCCACCGAGATCTCCAGCCGCCTCGCCTCCCCCGTATCGACGATGGTCACCGGTCGGAACACCGGAGCGGGCTCCGCCGCGCCTATCGAGCTCTCCACCTCGGCCGAGTCGATGTGGTGCTCGGAATCGCCTTCCCGGGCCGGCTCGAGAGCGCAGTCCGTTCTGAAGGCGCCACCGAGGAACCGGGCAACTTCATCGAGCGGCCGCTGGGTGGCCGACAGGCCGATCCGCTGGGGCGAGCGCTCACAGAGCGCCTCCAGGCGCTCCAGAGAGAGGGCCAGATGCGAGCCGCGCTTGGTCGGAACCAGGGCGTGGATCTCGTCGATGATCACCGTCTCCACCGAGCGGAGCACCTCCCGGGCCCGTGAGGTCAGCAGCAGATACAACGACTCCGGAGTGGTGATCAGGATGTCCGCCGGGTTCCGCGCGAATCGAGCCCGTTCGGCGGCGGGGGTGTCTCCGGTCCGGATCCAGACGTCCGGGAAATGAAACGGAACATCCTGCTCCCCGGCGACATGGGCAATGCCCTGCAGAGGGGCTCGGAGGTTCCTCTCGACATCGACGGCGAGCGCCTTGAGAGGCGAGACGTAGATCGCCCGGCAACGCCGCGAGCGCTCCGGAACGGGTGCGAACATCAGGCGGTCGATGCACCAGAGGAAGGCGGCGAGCGTCTTCCCGCTCCCGGTGGGAGCGAGGATGAGAGTGGACTCGCCGGTCGAAATGGCCGGCCAGCCGAGACTCTGAGCCCGTGTCGGCTGACCGAACGAGTCGGCGAACCAACGCCGGGTCGGTGCATGAAATGCTGCAAGCGATTCCATCGACTGAGGAGTCACCTTCCGCCGGAGATCGACGACCGCGGGAGTGTCCTGATCCGGGTGATTTTCGTCCCGAGGCTGGACATCCCGCACTTCGATTGCAAGAATAGTGGGCGTCGGAAGATACTGTGAGTGGGAAACAACGCCGATGCGTGTGAAAGTTCTGGGGGCATACGGGTGTACCGACGCAACGCACAACCTGACCGGTTATCTGCTCGATGATCGGATCGCAGTTGATGCGGGGACGTTGTCATCCAAGCTCACGCTTGCACAGCAGGCGCGGATCGAGACCGTCTACATTACCCACGCTCACGCCGACCATACCCGCGACCTTCCCCACCTGATCCTCAACCGGTTCCATCAGAACGCGCCCCCGCTGACCATCCTCGCCTCGGAGGATGTGATGCACGAGCTGATGACCTACTACTTCAACGGCAACGTCTGGCCGGACTTCCAGGAGATCATCTCTCCCGAGACCGGAAAACACGCTCTGCACTACCGCGCCCTTCCCGCCGGAAAGAAATCGGTGGTCAACGGCGTTGGCTACACAGTCGTCCCCGTCACCCATACCGTTGCGGCGGCGGGAGCGATCATCCAGATCGAGTCCCAGTCCATCGTCTTCACCGGCGACACCGGACCGACCTCGGAAATCTGGAAACGGGTCAACCGGATTCAGGGAGTGGCCGCGGTGATCACCGAAGCCTCCTTCCCCAATGATTATCAGGAGCTCGCGACCAACAGCGGCCACCTGACTCCTCAGACCCTCGAGCAGGAACTGAAGAAGATCAAAGCGGACGCACCGGTCTATGCAAGCCATCGAAAACTCCCCTACGAGCGGAAGATCGAGTCGGAAATCCGCAACATCCGTGACCGGCGCGCTCGGATCCTGGTCGAAAAGCAGTACACCTTCTGAGCCGGGATTCTTTTTTCCACCCGTCCCCAACGGTTTCCCTCCGGGATCCGTATCTCCCGTGGAGCTGATTTCGTCCAATGCCTCGTAAACCGATATCCGTTCTCATCCATACGTTGAATGAGGTCGACCTGATCGAGGAGTGCATCCGATCAGTCGCCTGGGCCGACGAGATCTATCTACTCGATTCCTTTTCCTCCGACGGAACTCCGGAGCTGGTCCGGGAGAAGTTCCCCGAGGTGGTCGTCGAGCAGAGGGAATCGCTCGGATCTGCCGCCCAGAAGAACTATGGAATGGAACGGGTTTCCCACGACTGGATGCTCGTCGTGGACGCCGATGAACGGGTCACCCCCGAGCTGCGCGACGAAATCCTCGCTCTGCTGGAGGGCGAGCCGGATCACTGGGGCTACTCCATTGGTCGCCGGAACTTCATCCTCGGCCGCGAAGTCCGCCATTCGGGACTGCAACGGGACCGGGTAATCCGGTTCTTCAACCGGGAACATGCACGGTACCCGAACCGCCGGGTTCACGCCGAGATGATCGTGGAAGGGTCGGTCGGCCCCCTCCGGGACAAGCTCCTCCACCACTACATCCGGAGCTTCGACCACATGGCCGAGAAGATGACCCGCTACGGCATCTGGGCGGCGGCACAGATGTATCTGGACAAACGGCGGATCTCCCCGCTCGACGTGGTCCTTCATCCTCTCTGGCGTTTCTTTCGCGACTACTTCATGAATCTCGGCTTTCTCGACGGGATCCGCGGGCTGGTGGTGGTCGGGATGCACACCTACTACACCTTCCTGAAGTACGCGAAGGCCTGGGAACTGCAGCTTCTCGACCGGCGTGGCGAGCAGGTGGACCTGCCGCGACTCGATGCCGATCCCCGTCGCTGGCTCCGCCCCTGGGAAGAACCGCGCAACTCCCGGCAGTAGCTTTCACCCCGGATCAGGCGCCGGAATCCTGCCCACTCATCCGGTCCGCGAGAACCTCTGCATCCTGCTCGACCTGAGGCCGTTGCTGGGGCTCCCAGCTACGTAACGCATCCGAGGGAGAGCGGTTTTCCAGGCGGGGCCGGGAGAGAATCAGCGCGACCAGGTCGGCCACACCCCAGGTGAGAAAACAGGTCACCGAGACGACGAGGATCTGTCGCGGACTCTGGAGCGGAAGGAGAAAAAAGAGAATGGACGGCACGATCACCCCCATGGCGACCGCCCCGACCACGAGCCGTTTCCCTGTCATCGGACTATTGTAGTGTAGAGGTGCCCCCTCAGCGGACGGCAACCGAGGGAGCCTGCTGCTCGATGGTCGCGGCCACCCTGCCCGCCACCTTCTCCTCGTACTCCTTCTTGAATTCCTTGACGTTCTTCACGTAGTGACGCGTCTCGCCGAACGGGGGCACGCCGTCGTACTTCCGGACGTTTCCTTCCCCACCGTTGTAGGCGGCGATGACCTTGGTCTCATCACCATCGAATCGCTCGTGGAGATACTTCAGATACTTGGCGCCCGCACGGACATTGTCGGCTGGATTGAGCAGATTCTTCGCACCCATCCAGCGACCGGTCCGAGGCATCAGCTGCATCAGCCCCTTCGCTCCGCGATGAGACTGAGCCGTCGGCTTGAACCTCGATTCCTGCTGCACCACCGCCGCGACCAGTTCCGGCGGAAGATCGTTCTTCTTCGCTTCCTTGTAGATGATGTTGCCGAACGGCACCTGGGTCTCGAAGAAATCCTTTTTCGCCTGCTCGGAGATCAGGGTCATCTGCCGCTCAGCCTGAGCGGGATCGAGCGGGGAGGTCACATCGCCGGCCAGTGAGGCGAACTCACTGGTCACCCCATGCACCGTCTTCACCGCCTCGGCAGGGGTGCCAACGCGGTCGGTCGGGTTCATCCTCTGCGCCCGCAGCGGGATTCCGATTCCTCCCACGGCCAGTGATGCACCGAGGAGGATCGTCCCGTACCGCTTCTTGAGCGCGCGGAATCGTTTGCTCCTGACGCGGAGGGCCTCCTCGCGGATCCTGGATCGATCCACTCCGTCGAGAAGCCTCTGCTGGAAAGAGCGGCGTGCTTCTGGTTCGGTCATTCGATCTCCCTCTCCGAGTCGATGCGAGCCAACCAGATGATCAGCCCGAATTTTAGCACTAATTACCAGGCAAAATTGTCGTCCTGGTTTTACGACTCATTTTTATCGTTCGATATTTCTTTCTCGGTTTCCAATTGCTGCCTTAGTTATTTGCAAGCATCACTCCAATGGACCCTTCGAAACAATCCCTTATTCGCTTTCATGCCCCTGTCCTATAACAACGTTCTGGGTCAATGAGATACGTACGTATCCGATCACGTGATAAAGCGTGCCAGAACTGGGCGAGTGTCCCCTTCTGGTGACATCGCGTCGGTTCCTGGTGTCACAACGGAAAACCTGCGAAAATATGGGCATGGTGGGGACTTTATTGAGCGCGATTCTGCTGCTGCAGAGCAGCTCAGCAGCCACGACCCATCCCTGCGAGCTTCCGGATGTGGTGGTGTCGAGACCGTTCGACTGCAAGCGGATCAGTCCCGAACACCCGCTTTCCCCGCTTTCCCTGGTGCCGGAACCAGAGGTGCCGACCGAGCCGGCGACCGTGCTGCGAGGCCGGGCGTCCTACTACAGCGATTCGCTCGAGGGACGGCCGACCGCGAGCGGCGAGATCTTCCGCCAGAAGGATCTGACGGCAGCGCACCGCACCCTTCCACTCGGAACCATCGTCGAGGTGCGCTCGGTTGCGACCGGAAGGTCGGTTCGCGTCCGGATCAATGATCGCGGACCCTTTACCGGCGGATTCGAGATCGACCTGTCCCGAGCGGCCGCTCGGACCATCGGGGTCGATCGCGCCCGCGACCGGAGGGTGGAGATCACGATCATTCGCGAGAGCGAAGGGGAATGAGACCTCGGAGGCTGTGCAGAAATCGAGGGTGGATCGGCTTGCGAGCGCGACGGCAGCAGACGCGAGGCGCGGCGACGAGGCGATGCGGGCTCATCGCGGAGGAGCCGCAACGAAGCAGATGGCGTCGTCCCGCCGCAAGACGGGACGCTCGGGATTCCTGCACAGCATCTCAGTGTGGCTGTGCGTTCCGCGGAATGACGAAACAGAAGCGGCTGCCTTCATCCGGCGAAGACCGCACCTCGATCCGTCCTCCGGAGTCCTCGACGATCCGGCGCGCGACCCAGAGCCCATAGCCCGGACCCTCGCCCACCGACTTGTCCAGCTTCAGACCCATCTCGAAGATCTGATCGTGAAAACGGGGATCGACACCGACGCCATTGTCTTCGACGCAGACTCGAACCTCCCCATCCTCCTCGGCAGTTTTGATCTCGACGCGACGCTCCGACTCCGGCCGCTCATTGAACGTGAGCGCGTTGCTGACCAGGATGCTGAGCACTTCCCGGATCCTTTCGGCGTCTCCCCAGACAGAGGGGACCGAACCGCTCACCTCGAGCTGTCCCTCACCGAGCATCGCGCTCGATTTGAGCCGGACCTCGTCGATCAACTCGCCGAGATCGAGCCGCTCCGGATGCGCCGGCCGGCCGAGAAGCTTCACCAGTCGGCTCATCTCCTCCAGGGTCCGTTTCAACTGCCCGACACTGGAGCGAACCCGCTCCAGGAAGTCGCGCCCTTCTTCGTCGAGCTTTTCGCCGTACTCCGACAGGAGAAGATCGCTGAATCCGTCGATTGCGAAGATCGGCGATTTCAGATCATGCGACAGGACGCTGAACAGTTGCAGCAGGTCCTGCCTCTCGAGCACAATCCCGCCGGCGGGTGGGTGTTCTGTCTGGACTGCCATCCTGCGATGCCCTCCTTCAGCCGCTGACCTCCTGCAAGAGCTCAACCAGCCTCGACCAACCAGGGCCGATCGGGACGGATGCGCCGCGCCGACCAGTTTCCCACCCTCTCGATTGCCTCCTCGGAACCGTCGGCCGCGGCGGTGATCAGACAGTTCAACAGGCGGCTCCCCGCGGGCACCACGACGTCCTGCGCGACGATCGAATCTTCCACCGTCGAACCACTTCCCACTCGAGCACGGTCCCAGAGGACCGAGCCTCGCACCCGGCTCCCCGGCCCGAGAACACTCTCCGATCCAAGAACCGAATCGTCCGGCTCGCCACCAGCCTCGACCGTCCGATGCAGGACGGAGCTTCCCCGGACGAGCGATCCTTCCGGCAGCTCCAGCTCCCCCGACAGCATCCGCCGACGCATCGCATCGCTTGCCGCCATATACCGGGCAGGCGTCCCGATGTCGAACCAGAGCCCGTCGTCAACCACCCCGGCCAGACCTGGACCGATCCTCCGGGTCAGGGGGATGTAGACGTCCTCGGTGATTCCCGAAAAGCCCTCCGGAGGAAGCAGGTCGAACACTGCCGGACTGAGCACGTGACAGCCGGCAAACATCAGCGGCTCGCCTCGCGCCTCATCTCCGAACCCGCTGACCCGGCCCCCCTGGAGGCCGACCACGGTGAACCGCTCACCCTCCGGCGGATGCCGCAGCAGGAGCACCGCCACGGCACCGCTCGCCCTCCGGGTCCGCTCGAGCTCGCGCAGCGGGGGCCACTGTACGGTGTCGGCGTTGGTGACGCAGAAGTCGTCGTCACCCAGAAAAGCCCTGGCGTTGCGGATTCCCCCTCCCGTCCCCAGAATCTCCGGCTCGTATGTTGTCTGGACGTCGCAGCGATCCCTGAAGCCGGACAGATAGTCGCGGATCGGATCAGGCTGATGGTGGAGATTGACGACGATCTCTCGGATGCCCGACTCGATCAGGCGCTCGAGAGCCCAGCCGAGCAACGGCCGGTTCAACAGCGGAATCATCGGCTTCGGCAGGTGGCTCGTGGCCGGGCGGAAGCGCGTGCCGAAGCCCGCCGCGAGAATCATCGCCCTCATATCGAGGGGAGATCCTCGGCCCGGAACACCATGTGCTCCGGAAGATCGCCGCGGAGGCGCCGCTGCTGGCGGTAAAGCTCCATGTAGCTCGCCCGCACCGCCTGGTTCATGTCCAGACCGAGCTCCTGAACGATCGTCTGAATCTGGTCCATCGGTCCTTCGATCTCGAAGTAATCGCCGATCGGAGTCCGGTCGACGACCACCTCCGCGCCGCGGAAGCGCCATACCTCCCGCAGCTTCTGATAGCGGAAGACCGATTTGAATCCGAGGGCTTCGAAAAGCTGGATGGCCTGCTCCAGACTCTCCACGCCGGTCTGGATCTCTTCGCGGGATTTGACGCCGCCCTCGTAGCTCACCGGACCCTTGTAGGTCACCAGCACGAAGCGGCCGAACCTCCGCAGTCGAAGCATGCAGCCTCGGGTCCGGAGCTCGCCACGCCGATCCAGCACGATGTTGTCCTCGAACGTCTCCGGATAGAGACGCTCCGCCCCCTCGGCGCGAAGCTGTCCCATCAGCTCCTGCCGGTCGTGGAGGGGAAACTTGATCTCAATCTCCTGAGCCATGCGCCTTCCGCAGAACCTCTACGCCCGGAAGCTGCTCGCCGGAAATGAACTCCAGCGACGCGCCGCCTCCAGTCGAAATGTGAGTGATGGCATCCGCCATCCCCGACTGATGGACCGCTTCGACCGACTCTCCGCCCCCGACGATGGAGGTGGCTGCGCTGTCGGCAACCGCCTTGGCCACCGCACGCGTTCCCGCGGCGAACGGCTCCTTTTCGAACACGCCCATCGGGCCGTTCCAGAAGATCGTCCTCGCGTCCGCGAGGATTTCCACGTACTTCATCACCGTACGGGTTCCGATGTCGACCGCCATGCCGCCGGGATCGACACCGGCTTCGACGTCGACCGTGTGGACGCGGGTCGGGTTGTCCAGCGAATCGGTCACGACGAGATCCACCGGAAGAACCAGATCGGCCCGTTCGGAACCGGCGGAGATCCGCCTCGCCACCTCCAGGGAATCCTGGTCCACGAGCGAGGCACCCATCGAGGTTCCACCGGCTGCCAGGAACGTGTTGGCCATCCCCCCACCGATCAGCACGTGATCGGCGAGCCGGACCATCGCTTCCAGCGGCTCGATCTTTCCCTTGATCTTCGCCCCGCCGAGGATCGCCACGAACGGCCGGTTCTCGTCGCTCACCGTGGTGACCTTCTGCAGAAACTCCACTTCACGAGAGAGCAGCAGTCCGGCGGCCACCTTTCCGGCGCCGAAGATCTCCGGCACCCCCACGATCGAGGCATGGGCACGGTGGCTCGCGCCGAATGCATCGTTCACGTAGAGCTCTGCGAGGGAGGCGAGCTGCCGGGCGAACTCCGGATCGTTGGCTTCCTCCCCAGCGTGAAAACGGAGGTTCTCGAGGAGGAGCACCTCACCGTTCTGCAGTGCATCGGCCTGTTCGGCCGCCTCCGGACCGACGCAGTCGGACGCCCACCGCACCTCTGTTCCGAGAAGCTCGGAAAGACGCTCACGGACCGGAGCCAGCGAGTACTTCGGGTTGACCGTCCCTTTCGGACGGCCCATATGGCTGGCGGCGATGATCCGGGCGCCTGCCTCACGCAGCCGGCGAAGCGTCGGCAGGGTGGCCTCGATCCGGCTGGCATCACTGATGGCCCCGCCGTCCAGTGGCACGTTGTAGTCCACCCGATAGAAAACCCTCTTCCCCTCGAACGAGAGGGCATCGAGACCAGGCAGCTTGATCATGATCGGTTCCTCCGGAATGACAGCGGGAGCCGGACTCGCCGGCTCCCGTCGATTCTGTCGCGGCTGGTCGAGCCGAGCTCTCAGCTCTTGACCTTTGCGATGTAGCGGATCAGGTCCACCACCCGGTTCGAATACCCATACTCGTTGTCGTACCACGACAGAACCTTGTGCATCTTCGGGTCGACCGAGCGGGTGAAGGTGGTATCGACGATCGATGAATAGGGGCTGTTGTTGAAATCGATCGACACCAGCTGCTCCTCCGAGCAGGTGAGGATGCCCTTCAGGTCGCCGTCTGCAGCCTTCCGGAGAGCGTCGTTGATCTCCTCCGCGCTGGTTTCCTTCTCGGTGTTGAACACCAGATCCACCAGCGAGACGTTCGGCGTCGGGACGCGCACCGAGATTCCGTCGAACTTCCCCTTCAGCTCGGGAAGCACCAGACCCACCGCCTTTGCCGCACCGGTGGTGGTCGGAATCATCGAGAGGCCCGCCGCACGGGCTCGCCGCAGGTCCTTGTGAGGCAGGTCGAGGATGACCTGATCGTTGGTGTACGAGTGGATCGTGGTCATGATGCCGCGGGTGATGGTGAAGTTCTCGTGAAGCACCCGGGCCATCGGTGCGAGACAGTTCGTGGTGCACGAAGCGTTCGAGATCACCTGGTGCTTCGAAGGGTCGAAGTCCTTCTCGTTCACCCCCATGCAGACGGTGAGATCGACCTCTTTCCGGGCGCGGAGATCGATCACCTGTTCCACGGTGCCGTGCAGATGCGCCGCGGCCTTGTCCCGCTGGCGTGAACCGCCCGGTGGACTCCACCACGATCTCCGCCCCAGATCCTCCCAGGGAATCTTCGCGGGATCGGGCGAGGCATAGACCTTGATGTCTTTCCCGTCGACAGTGATCTTTCCCTCACCGCTGGAGACCTCGTTGGGCAGCGTCCCATGGACCGAGTCGTACTTCAGCAGGTAGGCGAGCGTTGCCGGATCCGTCAGATCGTTGACGGCGACGAACTCGACATCCTGAGTATTGTCATGAAGGGCGGCCCGGAGCACATTGCGTCCGATTCGGCCGAATCTCGTTGATTCCTACGTGTACCATTCATCATTCCTCCGGCGGGCAACCCGCTGCAAGATCTGTTCAATCGTGAGAGGCACACTGCCTGACAGGCGAAATCTATCAGAGATTGCCGGGAACGAAGAACGGGAGCCAGGCCTGCCGCTCCGGCTCCCTTCCTGCCCTCCGATGCCCGCCTGCGGCCACAGGTCGGCGGCTCCACGCCGCGCTCGCCTCGGAGCTCCTCAGCCCTCGGGGTGCACCGGCATCCCGTCGAGATCGTAAAGGCCCATCGGACGGCCCGAGCGTCGACAGCGGCTCGCTGATCTCACTGGCCTTTCCCACCACCACGATCGCCGACCGATCCCGGACTGACGTATTTCTGCGCCACCCGCGCCACGTCGTCGGCGGTGACTGCCGCAATCCATTCCCGATAGTGATCGAAGTAGTCGGTGGGCAGACCGTGAAGCTCCATCTCCTGGATCCGATTCGCGAGATCATTCGCGGTCTGAACCGTCGCCGGAAACACCCCCATCAGATAGTTCTTGGCCGTGGCCAGCTCATCCTCGGTGACATCTCCCGACCGGATCCGCTCCAGCTCGGCGAGGATTTCCCGGACCGACTCCATGGTCACCTCGTTCCTCACCGCCGTGCTCACCACGAAGGGTCCTGCATGCCGGCGAAACACGAATGCCGAGCGGGCGCCGTAGGTGAAACCGTTCCTGCTCCCGCAGATTCAGCATGATCCGCGAGTTGAAGATCTCCCCCAGAATCGCATTCATCACCGTGATCGGGATGTAGTCCTCACTGCTTCGGGGAACACCGATGTGACCGACCCGGATCTCCGACTGCACCGATTCCGGGCGATCGACGAGATAGATCCGAGCCTCGTCCAGGTCGCGTCCCTCGATCGAGCCACGGATCACCGCCTCGCCCCGCTCCCAGTCTCCGAAGACCTCTTCGGCTCTCGCCACCATGCTGTCCACGTCGACGTCGCCGGCGACGATCAGCGAGGTGTGATTCGGCAGGTAATGAGAGCGGTAGAACCCGAGGACGTCTTCCCGGGAGAGGCCTCCGACCGTCTCCGCCGTTCCCACCAGCGGATTGCCGTAACGGTTCGGACCGAAGACGAACTGCGAGAACCGATTCGCCGCGATGGCCGAAGCCTGATCACGCTGCTGGAGGATGGAGGTCAGCCGGTCATCGCGGATCCGCGCAAACTCCTTCTCCTCGAAACGGGGACGCCGGACGACGTCGGCGAACAGATTCATCCCCTCGTCGAGGTTCCGGCTGAGGACGTCGATCCAGACATAGGAGGCGTCCCAGTCCGATCCGGCCCCGAGAAACGCTCCGAGTGTTCCGACCGCTTCGGCCAGCCCGAGAGCATCGAGCTCGCCGGCGCCTTCGTCCAGCAGTCCGGCGGTAATCGACGCCAGCCCTTCCCGTCCCGCGGGATCCGCATCCGAGCCGAAATGAACCACCGCCCGCGCGGAGATCAGCGGCGCGCTCTCGGATCGAGCCACCAGCACCTGCAGACCGTTGTCGAGGGTCCGCCGGACCACGTCGGGAAAATGGTACGGACGCGGGGAAGTCGGCTTCGGAGCCTGCTCCCTGAAGTTCTCACTCATGAGCATTGCCTCCTTTGGCCGCCGGGACGAACTGCACCGTGACCCGTTCTTCAGCAACCATGCTTTTCCGGGCCATCTCCGCCACATCGTTCGCTCGAACCGCGTGGTAGCGATCCATCCAGCGATCCACCAGCGTCGCATCCCCGAAGAACGTGGTGAACATTCCGATCAGATCGGCCCGCGATTCGAGCTGTTCGATCTGATGAGCGAAGTCCGTCTCGGTCTGATTCCGGACCCGGATCATTTCCTCGTCGGTCACCCCTTCCTCGAACAGGGTTTCGATCTCCTTGTCCAGAGCGGCCTCCAGTTGTCCGGCAGAGACCCGTTCCTTGGCCGTCGCCGCGATGATCAACATCCCTGCTGCCTCGGTGGGAAGGACGAAGGCGGAGACGTCCTGCGCGATCTTCTGGTCGTAGACGAGCGTCCGATCCAGCCGGCTCGCTTTTCCACCGGCCAGAACTCCGCCGAGCAGATCCGCGGCGAACCAGCCATCTTCGCCCATCTTCGGAACGTGGTAGAGCCGGTAAACCCGAGGAAGCTGCACCGGCGACTCGATCGTCTTCCGCTTCTCGCCCCCCAGCCTGCCCGGGGTCGCCGAGACCGGTGGAGGTGCCTCGCCCGCCGGAATCCCGCCGAAGTACTGCTCGACCAGAGCCCGCGCCTCTCCCGGCTCGAAATCTCCCACCAGGGTCAGCACGGCATTCCGCGGAAGGTAGTGCGTCCGGAAGAAGTCCTTGACGTCCTCGAGCGAGGCGGCGCCGATGTCGTCCATCGAGCCGATCGTCGGCCAGTGGTAGGGAAACTCCGCGATTGAAGCCCAGCCCCAGCAGCTCCTCGAACCAGGTGCCGTAAGGAGCATTGTCGTAGCGCATCCGGCGCTCTTCCTTCACCACCTGCTTCTGGATGTCCAGCTTCTCCTGGGTCAATGCCGGAAGGAAGAAGCCCATCCGGTCCGACTCGAGCCAGAGCGCGAGGGAAAGATAGTTCGACGGAAGCGTCTCGTAATAGTTGGTCCGGTCGAAAAAGGTCGTGCCGTTGAGCACGCCTCCGACCGACTGGACGTACCAGAAATGTTCGTTGTTCCCCACGTGCTCCGAGCCGGAAAACAGCATGTGCTCGAACAGATGCGCAAAGCCGGTCCGGCCTTCCCGCTCGTTCTTCGAGCCGACGTGATACCAGAGATTGACCGCGACCAGCGGCGCGGTGTGGTCCTGGTTGAAGACCACCCGGAGCCCGTTGTCGAGTTGCCAGGATTCGATCTGCATTCGCCCCCTCTCGTTGTGCTGAAAATGCGGGCGGAGCCGCCTCGCTCCACGCCCGTCGACACTCACTATCACGATTCGTGCGCAGTTGGAAGAAAAGCACCAGCGAACCGACCGGCAGCCGGAGCTGAATCCCTCCCATGACCCCCTCTCACCTCTCACCCTCTCACCTCTCACCTCTCGCCTCCCTCTCGCCTCTCACCTCTCACCTCTCACCTCTCACCTCTCACCTCTCACCTCTCACCTCTCACCTCTCACCTCTCACCTCTCCTCCGTTACAATCCCGGCGCGATGACCCGGACCTCGCTGTTCCGCCCCATCACCGTCACGCTGGAAATGATCAAGTTCCAGCACACGCGTGTTCGCCCTGCCTTTCGCCTTTCTCGGTGCGTTCACCGCGGCACAGGGCGTCCCAACCGGACGACAGATCCTCTGGATCCTCGTTGCCATGGTGGGAGCGCGGTCGGCCGCCATGGCGTTCAACCGGCTGGTCGACGTCGAGATCGACGCGCGGAATCCACGCACCGCCTCGCGCGCGTTGCCCGCGGGCCAGGTGTCCCGCGGGTTCGTCTCGCGTTCACCCTGATCGTCCGCGGCGCTGTTCGTCTTCGCCGCATGGGACTGAACCCGCTGGCGTTCGTATCTCTCGCCGCTCGCGCTGATGATCGTGCTCGGGATACTCGCTGACCAAGCGGTTCACCGCGCTGAGCCACCTGTTTCTCGGCCTCTCGCTGGCGATCGCGCCGGTGGGTGCGGCGATCGCGGTGACCGCGACGCTCGATCCGCGCATGTTCCTCCTCGCCGGCGCGGTGCTCTTCTGGACCGGCGGGTTCGACGTTCTCTATTCACTCCAGGATCTGGAGTTCGACCGCCAGGCGGGGCTCTATTCGATCCCGGTGAGGGTCGGACCGGTGTGGGGCCTGCGCATCGCGCGGATGTTTCACCTCATCACGCTCGCCTCGCTCGCCACGTTCGGGGTGCGTCTACGGCCTTCGGCACGCTCTTCTGGATCGGCTACGCCTGCGCGGTCGCTCTGCTCGCCTGGCAGCACTCGATCGTCTCCGCCGAGGACATCTCCCGGATCAATGCCGCCTTCTTCACCGCCAACGGCGTGCTCTCCATCGTCCTCTTCGTCTTCGGCGCCTGGGACATTCTCGTGCGGTAGTTCCGGAGTTCCGGAGTTCTAAGCTCGAAGTCGAGCGCTCTCGAGGCGCCGAGAGCCATGGTCATGTCGAGCGGGAGGGCGGCCGGGCATGCGAGACATCTCTCTCGATGCGAAAAGGACTGTCCAGGCGAAGAAGCGTCGCGTGGGGCGGTGCGTCCAGCAAAACGGTCCGTGATCGCATCGGGGGAGGTCCCTCGCTTGCCCCTCCGCCCTCCCGCTCGGGACGACACGGGCGACCCTCCGCGCCGGAAAATCACGGCGTCGATCGATCCAATCGCCCGGCACGTCCTCCCGTTCCCCACAACTTTCAGAACTTCAGAACTCCAGAACTCCCTCATGTAGAATGGAGCCACGCCCAACCACGGGGTGATCTCGTTTCCTGCGTTGTCGACACTGCATGAGTGAATCACTGCCATTCCGGCACATTGCGGTCGAAGGGCCGATCGGCGTTGGAAAGACGTCGCTGGTCAACCTTCTGGCGCGACGGTTCCGCGGCACCCGGGTGCTCGAGGACGTGGACAACCCGTTCCTCGAGGAGTTCTACCGGGACAAGCGCGGAGCCGCGTTCCGCTGCCAGCTCTTCTTTCTTCTTTCCCGCTACGACCAGCAGCGGCGCCTGAGCCAGCGGGACCTGTTCAGCGATCTGGTCATCGCCGACTACACCTTCGCGAAAGACAAGATCTTCGCCTACCTCAACCTCGACGACTCCGAGCTGATGATCTACAACCGCCTCTACGACGTCCTCACCGAGAGCGTGCCCAGGCCGGACCTGGTCATCTATCTGCAGGGGTCGATCGAGACGATCATGAAGCGGATCCGGAAGAAGTCGAAAGCCGCCGAAAAGGCTGCATCGGCGTCCTACCTGAAGGAGGTCAGCGAGGCCTACTCCCACTACTTCTACCGCTACGACGACACCCCACTTCTGGTGGTGAATACGAACGAGATCGACTTTGTTCACAACACGGAGCATTTCGAGGCTCTGGTCGACCAGATCCGAAACGCTCAGAAGGGAACCCAGTACTACGTACCGCTTGGATCCTGAACAGGACCGGGACGGGAAAGACAGTTCACCTTCAGTTTCACGGCACCCGCCGTCACGCTGAACGACGGTGACCGCCCGCGCGGCATCGATCGGCACGTCCTTCCTGTCCTCTCCCTGTCCGGAGATCCGGCCGAGGAGACGAGATGCCGGAACACGGAAAGCGAATCACCGCCCCAGCCGTGCGCGCGATGAAGGGGAAATCCCGGGTCGCCGTGCTCACCGCCTACGATTACCCCACCGCACGGCTCGCCGACGCCGCGGGCGCCGACGTCATCCTGGTCGGCGACTCCCTCGGAATGGTCGTCCTCGGCTATCCCGATACCCTCAGCGTCACCGTCGACGAGATGGTCCACCACACCCGCGCCGCGGCCCGCGGCACCAAACACGCGCTGCTGGTCGGTGACATGCCCTGGCTCTCCTACCACGTCTCGGTGGATCAGACCATCGAGAATGCCGGCCGTTTCATCCGCGCCGGCGCGACCGCCGTGAAACTCGAGGGCGGCAAACCGAGCCGCATCCGGATGGTCGAGGCCATCCTCGACTGCGAGATTCCGGTGATGGGCCACATCGGGCTGACTCCCCAGTCGGTCAATGCCTTCGGAGGATTCAAGGTCCAGGGGAAGGGAGCGGAGGCGGCGAAACGGCTGATCGATCAGGCCGTGGCGCTGGACGAGGCCGGCTGCTTTTCTCTCGTCCTCGAGTGTGTTCCGGCGGAGCTCGCCGCGTTCATCAGCGAGAAGGTCTCCATCCCGACGATCGGAATCGGAGCCGGTCCGGCCTGCGATGGACAGGTGCTCGTCTACCACGATCTGCTCGGGCTGTACGACGACCTCGCCCCGAAGTTCGTCCGGCGGTACGCCGAAGCCGGAACGGTCATGCGCGAAGCACTCCAGAGATACGTGGAGGATGTCCGCGAAGGGCGCTTCCCCGACATCGAGACGGAATCCTTCCATGTGAGCAGCGCCGACGAGCTGAAACGGCTCTATGCCGAAGTCGAACTGGAACGATGATCACGGCACGAACGGTGGAGGAGGTCCGGGAGACGGTCGGTCGCGCGCGCGCCGCGGGAACCAGGGTCGGTTTCGTCCCGACCATGGGCTTTCTTCACGAGGGTCACCTCTCGCTCATCGACAAGGCGCGGGAAGAGGGCGCCGGCTTCGTCGTCGTCTCGATCTTCGTCAATCCGACCCAGTTCGGCCCGAACGAGGACTTCGGCACTTACCCGCGGGACCAGGCGCGCGACCGTCAGCTTCTGGAGAGCCGGAACGTCGATCTCCTCTTCGCTCCGCCTGATCCGCGGGTGATCTATCCCGCCGGTTTCACCACGAGCGTCCAGCTCGCCGGGGTCGCCGGGCCGCTCGAAGGCGAGCGGAGGCCGGGGCATTTCGCCGGCGTGGCAACCGTGGTACTCAAGCTCTTCAACATCGTCCGGCCGGATCTCGCCGTCTTCGGCCAGAAGGACGCGCAACAGTGCGCCGTGATCCGGCGGATGGTGCGGGACCTCGATCTCACGGTGCAGATCGTCATCAGCGAGATCATTCGTGAACCCGATGGTCTGGCGATGTCCTCCCGCAACGCCTATCTCTCGCGAGAAGAACGGAAGGTGGCGATCACGCTGCACCACGCACTGGGCGCGGGACGAGAGGCACTGGCCGACGGCGCAACCACGAACGAGACCGAGTCAGCCATGGAACGGCTTGCCCGAAACGAACCGATGATCGAGATCGACTACCTGCGGCTGGTCGATCCGGAAACGTTCTGTCCGCCGGAGGACCTGGATCGCGATCTCCTGCTGGTGGGAGCGATCCGGCTCGGCAAGACGAGACTGATCGATAACGAACTGGTGAAGAGGTTAGAGGTTAGAGGTGAGAGGTGAGAGGTGAGAGGTGAGAGGTGAGAGGTGAGAGGTGAGAGGTTAGAGGTGAGAGGTTAGAGGTCGCGGTGACCGACCCCTGACCCCTGACCCCTGATCCCCGATCCCTGGAGGAAAGACCATGATGCGAACTCTGCTGCGATCGAAAATTCACCGCGCGACGGTGACCCACGCGAACGTCGACTACGAGGGCTCGATCACCATCGACCGGCACCTGATGAACGCGGCCGACCTCGAGGTGTTCGAAAAGGTCGAGATCTACAACGTCACCAACGGCAACCGGTTTGCGACCTACGTGATTGAAGGGGAGCCGGGCAGCGGGGACATCGGCCTCAACGGCGCGGCCGCCCACATGGTCGAGCCGGGCGACAAGGTGATCATCTGCGCTTACGGGCTGCTCCACGACGGCCAGATTCTCAACCACAAGGCGAAGCTGGTCTTCGTCGACGAGCACAACAAGGTCCGCGAGCTCAAGGAGCAGGAGATTCCCCGCACAAAAGCCGTCTGACCCTGTGGCCGACCATTCCGATGTTCGGCCCCTTGTGGGCCGACATTCCAATGTTCGGCCATCGCCCGAAGCGTGAGGACCCGACCTCGCCACGAACGCCCCTCCTGCCCGCCCCCCTCTCCCCGTCCGAAAGCGGCTACGAAGCGACGAATTCGGGGAGATGGGTTGGGCGTGAACGGCCCAACCCATCGAAGGATTCTCTTGCATAAGCCCCTGGTTCGGCGTAGCCTCTTACCGTCCCGATCTCCGATCAAGGAGAGACTAACGATGCATACCCCCCCCCGAGCTTCTCTGTTTTTCTGTCTCGCGCTGATCACGTCCTTTCTCACCCCCGGCCTTTTTGCTGTCTGGCGATTTCCTTCGAGCCGCTGAGCCAGTGAAGAATCAGTACATCGTCATTCTGAGGCCGGACGCGACACCGGTGGCCGCGGTCGCCCAGGCTTTGAGCAGCCAGTTTCACGGGCAGGCACGGCACCTCTACCAGAACCTCGTGCGCGGATTCTCCGTGGAAATGACCGAAGAGCAGGCCCTTGCGCTGAGCCGGCATCCCCTGGTGGAGACGGTCGAGGAGAACGCAATCATTCGTGTGGCCTCCGGGGGAGCTGATCAGTCCTTTCGCCCCTGGCCAGGCGCCCGCGAGCTATTGGGGTCTCGATCGCATCGATCAAGCGACGTCGACCCAACCTCGGCTCGACGGAAATTTCTACTACTGCTCGACTGGAGCCGGCGTCCGGGCCTATGTCGTAGACACGGGCATCCGACCGGAAGTCTCCGAATTCGGCGGGAGGGTCGTGAGCGGCATTTCACTCGGAATGCCGGACGTAATTGGAATCGATCCATGCTGGGTGGGGGGGTACTATGACGCCGTGCCCGAAGCCCACCACGGCACCTCTGTAGCTTCAGTGCTCGGGGGTGCCCAGTCGGGGGTTGCCCGCAATGTCGCGATTGTTGATGCGCGGGCGTTGGGGTGCTATGGAACCGGCGACACAGCGTCTATTGCGCAAGTCCTGGATTGGATTCCCACCGACCCAGATCTGCCGGGACATCGCGCAGTAGTAAACATGAGCTTCACGGTGCCGACGGCCAGACATTGCCGCAACCACGTCTGTCTCGAAGGAATTCTGAATCGATCCGTCGCAACATTGGTATCGACGCACAACATCCTGGTGATCTCCGCTGCCGGAAACTTCGCTGCTAGTGCTTACTCCTACGACCCCGCTAGCTCCGACTGGGACATCACCGTAGCTGGCCTGAATGCAGATTCCGATACGCGATGGACCCAGTCCAACTACGGACGATCCGTCGACCTGTTCGCCCCCGCGCAGTACGTCGAGTCCAGAACATTTCTCCTGAGCGGCAAGTACCGAAGCAAACTCACGTCCTGTTGGAACGGCGGGTACTACGACGGATGTGTCTCTGGTACTTCGTTCTCGTCTCCCATGGTTGCCGGGGTCGTGGCCCGCTACCTTGAGGGGAACCCAAGTGCAACTCGATCTGATGCAATGAGCTTCCTTTCTTCCGAGGCGGCAACGGGCAACGGAATCCTGATCGACAATGGCGATGGCCGCTATCTTCCGATTCTCAACATGAGTGACTGCTACTGATGGAGCTGACATGCGAAGGCTGATTGTGCTTGTCGTTTTCTTGGGTATGGCCGGAGCGCTCCAGGCGGCAACCGCTCCTCAGGATGTGCCCATGCGGGACGCTTTCGAGCGGGTGATGATTCCTCTCGCGCATTCCGAGGATGCCTCCGGCCGTTTCGGGTCGATATGGCTGACCGAGGTTTTCGCGAGGAACGACGGATCGGGATTCGTTGCCGTGGAACAGAGACCCGGCGAGGACTGCATCCTTGCGGTCTGCCCTCAACCCATTCTCGAGGCCCGTTCCACCGCGGGTCTCGTCCTCGGGGCGTTCCCCCACGGGGGTGCTTTCGTCTACGTGGCGCGACCTCACAATGATGAGATTCATTTTCAGGCCCGCGTCTGGGACGTTTCACGCGAGGCAGACACGTGGGGTACGGAGCTTCCCGTCGTCCGCGAGAGCGAATTTCTGGACGGCGCGTTCCCACTCCTGAACATTCCCGTGGCCGACCGGTTCAGAAGCACGTTGCGCATCTACGAGTCAAGCGGCGTCGAGGGGACGCTCGTTCGAGTCCGGGTCTTTCCGCTGCAGGGCGACACGTTGCTCGGCCAGACCACGGTCGCACTCTCCATGGGAGAAGGGGGATTCATGCCGGACCCGTTCAATCCTGAATTCCCCCCGAACCCTCCCATGGTGCAACTCGATCTTCTGACGCTCTTCCCCCAGATCGTGGCGTACGACCGGATCCGGCTCGAGATCGAGCCGGTCACGCCGGGGTTGCGGCTCTGGGCTTTCGTTTCGGTGACGAACAATGAGACACAACAGGTCTCGCTGATCACGCCACAATAGACGCGGCCGAGCAGGGAGGGCAGACACCCGGGTGTCTGCCCTTCGCCCCTTGTGGGCGGACATTCCGATGTTCGGCCATCGGTGCCACGGACATTGAGCATGGCACTCGGCGTGATGACTTCCACGCAGCCCGTGTTCCTTGTTCGCTGCGTGCGATCCTCGCGCGGGAGACTCGAGCTGCTTTCCAAGTGGATCGATGGCCGAACATCGGAATGATTCGGCCACGAGGTGGGCAATCATCCTGGTCGGTTGCCAGACTCATGTGGGCAAACATTCTGATGTTTGGCCACGGTGCCAAGGACATTGGACATTGAGCATGGCACTCGGCTTGACGACTCCTCGCAGCCCGTCTCCTTGCTCTCGCTGCGGGCGATCCTCGCGCGGGAGACTCGAGCTGCTTCTCAAGTGGATCGATGGCCGAACATCGGAATGATTCGGCCACGAGGTGGGCATCATCCTGATAGTTGCCAGGCCATGTGGGCAAACATTCTGATGGTTGGCCACGGTGCCACGGACATTGAGCGTGGCACTCGGCTTGACGACTCCTCGCAGCCCGGGCTCCTTGCTCTCGCTGCGGGCGATCCTCGCGCGGGGGATTCGAGCTGTTTCCCAAGTGGATCGATGGCCGAACATCGGAATGATTGGGCCACGAGGTGGGCATCATCCTGATAGTTGCCAGGCCATGTGGGCAAACATTCCGATGGTTGGCCACGGTGCCACGGACATTGAGCGTGGCACTCGGCTTGACGACTTCTCGCAGCCCGGGCCCTTGCTCTCGCTGCGGGCGATCCTCGCGCGGGGGATTCAAGCTGTTTCCCAAGTGGATCGATGGCCGAACATCGGAATGATTCGGCCACGAGGTGGGCAACATCCGAAAGGTTGGACGGCCCCTCGGCATTTCCGGATCGCCGAGGTAGAATCCTGTTCATGGCCGATGACCTCTTTTCCGTGCTCGCCCGTTTCCACCGGGAGGTCGTGCTCCCTGACGTGGAACGGATCGTCAGTCGACGGTTCAGGATTCCGAGCGACGAATCCGCGGAGAGATGAACACTCTCTTCGACGGGGTCTACCAGCGTCTGGATCGGCTGGAGTCCGAATACGTCGCGCTGCGAGCAGCCGTCGAGCGGATCGAGCGCCGGCTGGGCTCGGCCGATTCGGAGCACGACAAGCCGTCGATTCAGCAGGAGCTTCAGGATCTGAGAGGCAGGGTCGCCGAGCTTCAGCGCCGGATCGACGAGCTCGAGTCCGCGTCCCGGAACTGACCCGGCCCGCGGCGTGGGGCCGGGTTCCCCTCTCCCCTCTCACCTCTCACTTCTCACCTCTCACCTCTCACCTCTCACCTCTCACCTCTCACCTCTCACCTCTCACCTCTCACCTCTCACCTCTCACCTCTCACCTCTCACCTCTCACCTCTCACCTCTCACTTCTCACTTCTCACCTCTCCCCTCTCCCCTCTCCCCTCTCACCTCTCACCTCTCACCTCTCACTTCTCACTTCTCACTTCTCACCGCTCACTTCTCACCTCTCACTTCTCACCGCTTTCACGAGCCCCACTTCTGCACGGCGGCGCCGATCGCCGGACCGGCTTTCGCCAGATCCTCCGGAGTCATCACCGCCAGTGGCTCGACCGTGGCGCCCAACCAGAGGAAGAACGGCTCGGCCTTCGACGGGATCTCCGAGGAGTCATTGATGTCCACCACGATCAGCGCACCCCGCCGGCCGTCGATCGCCGTGAAGTACGCGGCCTCGGCGCCGATCTCGCTCAGGAGTCCCTGCATCGTTTCACCGAACTTCGGATCCTTCAATGCCCGGTTTCCCGCTTCCATCGGAATGTCGATCTTGAGAATGAATTTCATGGCCCTCTCCTGTCAGTGGTTGAACTGCTTTCAGTTGCGCATCCTGGAAGGTCCCAGCCCTTCCTCTTCCAGTCGAGTGAGAATTCGTCGAACCCGCGGCACCGCATCCGGCATGTCGCCGTGGATGCAGAGCGTGGAGAACGGGACTTCGATCTCTCTTCCGTCCGCGGCCATGGCTTTGCCATCCCGCGCCAGACGGACCGCCTGATCCGCGGCCTCGTCGACGTCGAGGAGCAGCGAGCCCTCTTCGCCGCGAGGAACCAGTGAGCCGTCGCCTCGGTACCGACGGTCCGCGAACGCCTCCGGGATCACCGGAAGCCCGAAGCTCCTCGCAGCCTCCGCGAAAGCCGACGACGCAGTGGCAACCACCGCGATGCCTTCGCCCACGTCGCGGATTGCTTCGACCACCGCATGCGCCATACCCTGATTGGCGTGCAGGTCGTTGTAGAGCGCGCCATGGGGTTTGACTCGCCCGAGCCTCAGCCCCTCGGCCAGAGCGATCTCCTGGAGTGTTCGGAGCTGCAGCGTCAACGCGACCTTCAGGTCCTCCGGCGCAATCTCCATGCTCCTCCGGCCGAAGTGCTCCCGGTCGGGATAGGAGGGATGCGCACCGAGGACGACACCGAACTGCTTCGCCTGCAGGACGGCGTGCGTCATCGTCTCCTCGTCGCCTGCATGTCCGCCGCACGCGACGTTCCCGGCACCGATCAGCGGCCAGAGCGCATCTTCGACGGCCTGCTCTTCCCGGGTGGAGGCTTCGCCGAGATCGCAACTGAGATCGAAGGGCTTCACGGAGGTTCAAGCATAGCGGCTCGGGGGGCAGGAGGGAAACGTCGGACTGGTCGGACAACCCAAAGTGGCGGACTTTATCCCGGATGCGACGCGACTCCGAACATTCTCAGCAGACCGGCTCAGCGCATCCGGGGCAACAAGTTCGGCCTCCGGCAGGTCCCACAGCGACGCGCCCTGTTCGCCCCGGCAACCTCTACTCACCCTGATCCCAGCGGACCGTCGCCAGCTTTCATACCGGCGGGCCGAGGGAGCGAGCCTGCTGATTCCCTCGCGCTGACACTCGCCATTGTCGTCCCGAGCGGGAGGGTGGGCGGGCAAGCGAGGGACCTCCCCCGATGCGAAAACGATCGTTCTGCTGGACCACCGTCCCGCACGCTTTGCGCTTGAACGCTTCTTGTCGCATCGGGAGAGATGCTCGCATGCCCGGCGACCACTCGACATGACAATGGCCACCGGTGGATCGAGATGGATATGCCACCATGTGGGCGGACTTTGTCCCGGATGCGGCGCGACTCCGAACATTCTCAGCAGACCGGCTGAGCGCATCCGGGACAAGCTTTGGCTCCAGGTGCCACCACGGGTCCGACGCTGGAGGGCCGGGGCGAACGCTTCCGGTTCGATGAGCTCACCGGGCCTGGGAACGACGATGGCAATTCCGGCTTTCTTCGCGGCGGCGACTGCTCAATCCGGCGGGTCGGTCCACGCGTGGAAGGCAAGATTGAACGTCGCCCAGTGGACCGGCAGCATGACCCGTCCTCCGATGTCGCGGTCGACCTCGACAGCCTGCTCCGGTGTCATGTGAATCTCCTCCCAGGCGGGGTCGGATGCGCCGATCTTGAGGAGTGCCAGATCGAACGGTCCCGAACCTCCTGCCGATCTCGCGGAACGCGGTCGAATACCCGCTGTCTCCACTGAAGAAGACGCGATGGCGGGGACCGCGAATCACCCATGAGGCCCAGAGCGTCCCGTTCGCGCGGCCGGGAAGGCGTCCGCTGTAGTGCCGCGCCGGCGTCGCAGTGAACACCAGGCTGCCGATCTCCGCGCTCTCGGCCCAGTCTAGCTCGTGAATCCGGGCCGCCGGAACGCCCATCGTTCGAGGTGAGCACCGATACCGAGGGGGACGACGAACTCCGCGCCACGCACGGAGAGGAATCGGATCGTCGGACATGTCGAAATGGTCGTAGTGGTCGTGCGAGATCACCACGACGTCGATCCTCGGCAGATCGTCGAGGGAGATCGGTGGCGGGTGAAAGCGCTTCGGCCCGATGACCGTGGACGGGGAGCAGCGCTCGCTCCAGATCGGATCCGTCAGCACCTTTCGTCCATCGATCTCGACGAGCACGGTCGACCAACCGATCCAGGTTGCCCGCAGTCCCGTGGAGGGCGGCTCCGCATAATCGCCGGCGGTCCGCCGTACGACCGGAACGGGACCGAGCGGTTTCCGCTGCTCCTCGCCGAAGATCTGGTGACGGAGCATTTCGCGGTTGGAGGTGGGAGGGGCATTCCTCTTCTCGCGGTTGTGAAAGCGCCCCTCGATCCATTCCGGCGACCGCTCCGCGCGAGCGAGCCGCGCTCCGGTCACCTTGCCACCGAACGATGCTGTCCACGCGGTCGAGCCGATGAGGACGACCGTCACGATTCCGGTAAGGAGCGCCAGTACCGCCGCCCCCCCTCCTGATGAGCTTTCGACGCATTCGCAGGGGACCTGAGAGTCATCGTCTCACATGCGCGGATGCATGGGAATCCCGGCTTGGCGTGAACCAGCGCCGGGCGGCTGGACCAGGGTCGACTCTAAGCGTCAGCTCGAACGGTTTGCGCCGACCGCCGACCGGTGGCGGATGAAGTGTGAACCCCCACCTCGGAACCCGACCACGGTAAATGGTATACGACTCGCCGAACTGACGAGAGCGAAGCGCCGGTTCCTCATAAACCACGACGATCAGATGGAACAGTGCGAATACGGCTGCCGAATACTGAGCGATCTTGAGGCTGGAGAAGAGCCAGGCCTCGCCAACGAGCAGGAGCACGACTCCGTGGTACATCGGATTGCGGGTGAGCCGGTACGGTCCACGAATGACCAGTTCCCGCGGCGGATCGACGGGCGAAGCGTGCCCTGGCCTACGGTCGCGAACTGCCAGACGCACGAAAGAAGCACGCCGGCTCCGAGACTGACGAGGCCCAGCGCAGCAAGCGACGAGAGCGTCGTTGTCGGAATGTTCCAGCGATCAGTGGCGCGCAGAATCCGGAAGGGAACGTAGATGGCCACGGTGCCGGGGAACACCAGCACGAAGAAAATCGCGCGGATTCCCAGAAACGTAGCTGTGAAAATGGACTTCACCGCCGTCGGCGGACGGCCATTCAGCCGAGGCGCCCCCACTGGAGATCATAACAGGATACGCTGTGACACCGGAGCGTCGCCAGCTTTCATCTTCACCGAGCCGAACTTGTCTGCTTCGGCTTTCTAAACCTCAACCGAATGCCGCCGTCGTCCCAGGGCCGAATCAGACAAAGTCCGCCCACTCAGGCGACACCTCGCCGGCCCGGTGCAGATCCGTGCCCCGCGTCTCCGGGAGAAACCAGACCAGGATCGCGGCCAGGGCGAAGAACATGGCGTTCACCGTCAGTCCCGCGGCGAGGCCCTGGCGATCCGCGGCCACGCCGATCAGCCAGGGAGCGGCCGATGCGGCCAGCCGCCCGATGTTGTAGCAGAAACCCTGCGCGGTGGCACGCAGCGCGCGTGGGAACAACTCCGCGAGAAACGGCTCCGAAAAGCGAGAAGTAGCCCGAGCCGAAGAACCCGACCAGCGGCCCGACGAAGATCAGGATGGTCTCTCCTCGAATGTTCGCGTAGATCGGAACCACGATCGAAGCCGCGATCATGAACAGCGTGAACGCCGGACGTCGGCCAAGACGGTCCGCGAACCAGCCGAACGAGACGTACCCGAGGAATGCACCGATCTGCACCGCAATCATCCAGCCGGCGGATTTCGTCAGGGTGAGACCGGCTCCTCCCTGATCCACCGGCGTCGCGAGAAAGCTCGGGAGCCAGGAGAACAGCCCCCAGTAGGCGATCAGCACCGAGCTCGCCACCAGCGACCCGAAGAGGGTTCGTTTCACCAGAGCCTTCCGGAACAGATCGCCGAACGGAGCGCTCTTCCGTCCCCCGCTCTGCTGTTCGCGCCAGATCTCCGGCTCTTCGACGGTGCGCCGGATCGCCACCGCGGCGAGTGCCGGGAATGCACCGAACAGAAACAGCGCGCGCCAGCCGAAGGCTCGAGCACCAGCGCCGACAGACCGGCGGCGATCAGCGCGCCGATCGCCCAGCCCGACTGCATGAACCCGATCGCCTTCGCCCGGTGCTCCGCGGGCCACGTCTCGGCTACCAGCACCGAACCGCAGGACCATTCGCCCCCCATCCCGATGCCGACGGCAACCCGCCACGCGACGAGCTGCCACACCGCCGAGGAGGTCGCCAGTCCCGCGGTCGCCCCGGCGTAGATCAGAATGCTCCAGGTCAGCGCGCGGACCCGGCCGATCCGATCCGCCAGCCGTCCGAAGAAGATCCCTCCCGCCGCCCCCGCCACCAGGGCCACGGTGATCAGCAGCCCCATCACGTAGCTCTCCAGCCCGAACTCCTTCTGGATCGCCCGCAGCGCAAAGGTGAACAGCATGAAATCCATCGCATCGAGCATCCAGCCGATCTGCCCGGCGAACAGAGCCTTCCACGATGCGCGGGGTACGGAGCGAAGCGAGGACATCCGGTGATTATAGGTTATAGGTTAGAGGTTAGAGGTTAGAGGTGAGAGGTGAGAGGTGAGAGGTGAGAGGTGAGAAGTGAGAGGTTGGAGGTTAGAGGTGGAGGTTGGAGTCGAGGTCGGAGGTTAGGTTAGAGGTCGGAGGTCCTCGGCGAGAGGCGTCGCGGAAGTCATCCTGAGCGCCGGTCACTGTGTCGAAGCCAATGCGGGTACTCGTGAAGGATCCTGCTTTCGAGGAGGTCGAGATGCCCGGCTCGCACTTCCGACCCGCCAGAAAGCAGGATCCTTCGCGATCACCGTTCCCGCCTCTGCCGCCCACGCCGGCGCTCAGGATGACGGTTCCTCCACCGGCCTCGGAACGAAGCAGCTTCTCACCTCTCACTTCTCACTTCTCACCTCTCACCTCTCACCTCTCACCTCTCACCTCTCACCTCTCACCTCTCACTTCTCACCTCTCACCTCTCACCTCTCACCTCTCACCTCTCACTTCTCACCTCTCACTTCTCACCTCTCACTTCTCACCTCTCAGCCTCTCACCTCTCACCTCTCACCTCTCACCCTCTCACCTCTCACCCTCTCACCTCTCACCCTCTCACCCTCTCACTTCTCGCCCTCTCACCTCTCACCTCTCGCCTCTCACCCTCTCACCTCTCACCTCTCACCTCTCACTTCTCACTTCTCACCTCTCACCTCTCACCTCTCACCTCTCACCTCTCACCTCTCACCTCTCACCTCTCACCTCTCACCTCTCACCTCTCACCTCTCACTTCTCACCCTCTCACCTCTCACCTCCCGCTGGAACGCGCTGTGCTTGCTTCGTTTGCGGTCGTACGCACGGATCAATAACATGAAGAGTTCTTCCCGGGAGGTGTATGCAGGACGGTAGGAAACGTGTCGTGATCGAAGGGGTGGAGCCGGAGATCGACTGTGGTCGGTTCCCCGCAAAACGAATCGTCGGCGACCGGATGACGGTCGAGGCCGATCTGTTCACCGACGGCCACGACTCCCTCTCGGCGACGCTGCTCTGGAAACAGGAGTCCGACGCCGAGTGGCACGAAGTGCCGATGTCGCCGCTGATCAATGATCGTTGGGAGGGGCACTTCCCTCTCGCGAACATCGGACGATACCGCTTCACCCTCGAAGCCTGGGTCGACGACTTTCTCACCTGGTACCGCGCCATGCGCAAGCGGGTGGATGCCGGACAGGATCCGGGGATCCATTTCGAGGAAGGGGCCCTTCTGATCGGCACCGCGCTCGAACGGGCCCGGAACCAGAACGCCCCCGCCGAAGACATCGGGCGGCTGAACCTCTGGACCCAGCTCCTGGCAAGTGATCGTTCCGCCGACGAAAAGACGGAGGACCTGTTCGACGGCGAGCTCGAATCCCTGATGCGCCGATACCCGGATCGCCGGTTCGCCAATCGCTACCACCGCGAGCTGCCGGTCATCGTCGACCGGGAGAAGGCGGGATTCAGCGCGTGGTACGAGCTCTTCCCCCGGTCGACCGGGCCAGGCGGCCGCCACGGAACGTTCGCCGATGTCGAAAAACACCTCCCCTACGTCGAGAGGCTCGGCTTCGACGTCCTCTATCTTCCGCCGATTCATCCGATCGGAACGACTTTCCGCAAGGGAAAGAACAACAGTCTCACTCCGGAGGACGACGATGTCGGGAGCCCGTGGGCGATCGGCTCCGAGGAGGGAGGGCACCGGGCGATTCATCCCGAGCTCGGAACGCTCGACGACTTCAGATCGCTGATCCGCGCGGCCGGAGAGCATGGGATGGAGATCGCGATCGACATCGCGTTCCAGTGCCTCGCCCGATCACCCCTTGGTGAAGGAACACCCCGAATGGTTCCGGCAGCTTCCCGACGGCACCATCCAGTACGCCGAGAATCCGCCGAAGAAATACCAGGACATCTATCCCTTCGATTTCGAGACCGAGGACTGGCGGGGGCTCTGGGAGGAGCTGAAGAGCATCATCCTCTACTGGATCGAACAGGGAGTCCGCATCTTCCGGGTCGACAACCCGCACACCAAGGCCTTCGGTTTCTGGGAATGGGCGATCGGCGAGATCAAGGCGCAACATCCCGACGTGATCTTCCTCGCCGAAGCCTTCACCCGGCCGAAGGTGATGAACTACCTGGCGAAATCGGGCTTCACCCAGTCCTACACCTACTTCACCTGGCGCAACACCGCCTGGGAGCTCCGGGAGTACATGACGAGCTGACCCGGACGAAGATGAAGGACTTCTTCCGCGCCGAACTTCTGGCCGAATACGCCTGACATTCTTCACGAGACGCTCCAGCATGGCGGTCGCCCCGCCTTCGTCGGACGATTCATCCTCGCCGCGACTCTCGGCTCCAACTACGGTATCTACGGCCCCGCCTACGAACTGCTGGAACATACGCCACGGGAGCCCGGGCAGCGAGGAGTATCTCGATTCGGAGAAGTATCAGATCCGTCAGTGGAACCTGGAGGATCCCGATTCACTCGCGGAGCTGATCGGCCGGATCAACCGGATCCGCCGGGACAATCCGGCGTTTCACCGGAATGACGGCCTCCGGTTCCATCACTCCGACAACGAACAACTCCTCTGCTACAGCAAACGCACCGAGGACCGTGGCAACGTGTTTCTGATGGTGGTGAACATGGACCACCACTTCACCCAGTCGGGATTCATCGAGCTGGACCTCGAGGAGTTGGGGATCGACCCGCAGCACCAGTACGAGGCGCACGACCTGCTGACCGGCTCGCGCTATCTCTGGCAGGGCGCGCGCAACTACGTCGAGCTGAATCCCCATGTGATTCCGGCGCACCTGTTCCGATTGCGCCGGCGCGTGCTGAGCGAGCAGGACTTTCCCTACTACACGTAACTACAGCGGAGCCGCGAAAGGAGACCGATGGCGAGACGTGCGAAGGAGACGCCGCAACTCGAAGATGATCCTCTCTGGTACAAGGACGCGATCATCTACCAGCTTCACGTCCGTGCCTATCACGACAGTGATGCGGACGGGATCGGGGACCTCCCCGGGCTGACCGAGAAACTTCCCTATCTCGCCGATCTCGGGGTGACCGCGGTCTGGCTGCTGCCGTTCTATCCCTCGCCTCTGCGGGATGACGGCTACGACATCGCCGAGTACAACGACGTCAATCCCTCTTACGGAACTCTCGACGACTTTCGCCGCTTTCTCGACGAGGCGCATCGCCTCGGTCTTCGGGTGATCACCGAGCTGGTGATTAATCACACTTCCGATCAGCATCCCTGGTTTCAGAAGTCGCGTCGGGCGAAACCGGGGACGAAGTGGCGGGATTTCTACGTCTGGAGCGACACGGCCGACCGTTACCAGGAAGCCCGGATCATTTTCAAGGACTTCGAGACGTCGAACTGGAGCTGGGATCCGGTGGCGAAGGCCTACTACTGGCACCGCTTCTATTCCCATCAGCCGGATCTCAACTTCGACAACCCCGAGGTCCAGAAGGCGGTGTTCAAGGCTCTCGATTTCTGGATGGAGATGGGCGTGGACGGGCTCCGTCTCGATGCCATTCCCTATCTCTACGAGCGCGAGGGAACCAACTGCGAGAACCTCCCGGAGACCCACCAGTTCCTCAAGAAGCTGCGCGCGCACGTCGACCGCAGGTATCGCAACCGGATGCTTCTCGCCGAGGCGAATCAGTGGCCGGAGGACTCGCGTCCCTATTTCGGCGACGACGACGAGTGTCAGATGGCCTTTCACTTCCCGCTGATGCCGCGCCTGTTCATGTCGGTGGCGATGGAAGACCGCTTCCCGATCATCGACATCATGCAGCAGACCCCGGACATCCCGGAGGATTCACAGTGGGCGGTGTTTCTCCGCAACCATGACGAACTGACCCTGGAGATGGTCACCGACGAGGACCGCGACTTCATGTGGCGGATGTACGCCGCGGACCGCCAGGCCCGGATCAATCTCGGCATCCGCCGCCGGCTCGCGCCGCTGCTGGGGAATCACCGCCGCAGAATCGAGCTGCTCAACGGGCTGCTCTTCTCCTCGCCCGGCACCCCGATCATCTACTACGGCGACGAGATCGGGATGGGAGACAACATCTATCTCGGCGATCGCAACGGCGTGCGCACCCCGATGCAGTGGAGCTCCGACCGCAACGCCGGCTTTTCCCGCGCCAATCCTCAGCGGCTCTACTTTCCGGTGATCATCGATCCGGAGTACCACTTCGAATCGGTCAACGTCGAGGCCCAGCAGAACAACCCCAGCTCGCTGCTCTGGTGGATGAAGCGGATGATCACGCTGCGCCGCCAGTTCAAGGCGTTCGGGCGGGGTACGATCGAATTCCTCCACCCGGAGAACAGCAAGATCCTCACCTTCGTCCGGCGCTTCGAGGACGAGACCATCCTGGTCATTGCAAACCTCTCGCGCTTCGTCCAGTTCGCCGAGCTCGATCTCGGGCGGTTTCAGGGCTCCACCCCGGTGGAGCTGTTCGGCCGGGCCCGCTTCCCAAAAGTCGGAACCAATCCGTATCCGTTGACCCTGGGACCGCACGACTTCTTCTGGTTCAGCCTGGAACAGGAAAAAGCGACCCCGGCGCTGACGGAGGTCGAGGTGCCGGTGATCAAGGGGGAGAACTGGAAGGACCTGCTCCGTGCCCGCGCCCGCTCTCAGCTCACCGAGGCGATTCTGAGCTGGGCGCCCTCCCGCCGCTGGTTCGGCGGAAAGGCACGGGAGGTCAAGGGTGGCTCGATCGAGGACTCGATTCCGCTGCCCGATCCGGCCACCACGATCCTGCTCTTCCGGGTGGACTACGCAGAGGGTGATCCCGAGACGTACGTGATTCCGCTCCGCATCGGCGAGGCGCTTCCGGAAGCGGCGATCGAAGCAGGACAGCGTGCCGTGGCCAGGCTCGGCAAGCCGGACGGAATCGAGCTGATGCTCTCCGAGGCCATCTGGGATCGCGAGTTCGGCCGCACTCTTCTGAATGCCATCGGAAAGAAGAAGAGCTTCAAGGGAACCAGGGGAGTTCTGCGGGGCTCGCAAACGAAAATCTATCGTGACGTCCTCCGCGAAACGACCGATCCCCTCGAGCCGACCATCCCCAGAGTCGAGCAGAGCAATACCGCGGTCCGCTACGACCAGGCGTTCCTGCTCAAACTGATCCGGAAGATCGAGAGCGGCCTGAATCCCGACCTGGAGATCTCCCGGTTCCTCACCGAGAAGAACCGGTTCGATCACACCGCGCCGCTGGCCGGCGCGCTGGAGTACACCCGGGGCAAAGCCGAGCCGACGACCATCGCCCTGATGACGCGGTTCATCCCCAGCGGCGGTGACGCCTGGCAGTATTCCCTCGATGCGATCGGGCGATTCTACGAACGGGTGCTGGGCGATGCCGAGACCATCCGGAAGATCGGACGTTACCTTCCGAACGATCCGCTGGTTGCGCTGACCCGGAAGGCCTTCCCCGAACTGGTCACCGCACTCCTCGGAGGCTATATCCCGCATGCCGAGCTCCTCGGCCAGCGTACCGCCGAAATGCACCAGGCCCTCGCCTCGGAACCGGATGATCCGGCGTTCGCCCCCGAGCGATTCACCTCGCACTATCAGCAGTCGATCTACCAGCACATGCGCTCCCACGGGATCCGCAGCCTGGACATGCTCAGAAAGAAGACCCCGAAGCTGCAGCCGGACCTCCGCAAGCGCGCCCGTCGCGTCCTCGATCATCAGAAGGAGATCGAGCAGCGGTTCGATGATGTCCGGCGGTCGCGGATCTCCGGCCTTCGCATCCGGACCCACGGGGACTTTCACCTGGGTCAGGTGCTCTACACCGGGAACGACTTCATCATCATCGACTTCGAAGGCGAGCCGGCACGGCCGGTCAGCGAGCGCCGCATCAAGCGGTCTCCCCTGCGGGACGTGGCCGGAATGCTCCGGTCATTTCACTACGCACCGCACGCCGTGCTGCTCGGACAGGAGGCCTCCTTCACGCCGAGACCCGAGGATCTCAACACGCTGCGGACCGCCGCGCGATTCTGGCATCGCTGGATCAGCACGGCATTTCTCAAGGCGTACCTGGAAACCGCCCAGGACGGGGATCTGCTGCCGCGGAAAGACCAGGAACTGTCGACGCTGCTGGAGGCCTATCTGCTCGAGAAAGCTCTCTATGAAGTTGGCTACGAGCTGAACAATCGGCCCGACTGGGTCGGAATCCCGCTCGGCGGAATCCTGCAGCTGTTGGGTCTGCGATGAAGCCCGCAGGCTCCTTGCATGAAGGAAGACCATGGATGAAATGAAACGCGATCCGAACGAACGAGAGCAGGAACCATCGAAACCGGCCCGTAAACCAGGCCGCGCGGCCGGCGAAAAGAAGCCGGCGGCGAAGAAATCAGCCGGGTCGAGGAAGGCCGGCGGCTCACGAAAGAGCACTCCCGTCGGTGCGAAGGCGCCACGCCCATCGAAGTCACCGGGCTCCGGTGCACGGAAGGCGAAAGCCGTCCCCGAGGTCACGCCCGGCGCAGAGCCGCCTGCCACGGTTTCCGCCGAGGAGACGCCATGGCAGTCTCCGCTGACAGAGGACGATCTCCATCTGTTCAATGAAGGGCGTCACTACCGCCTCTACGAGAAGCTCGGTGCCCATCCGATGACTCTTCAGGGGAAGGAAGGAACCTATTTCGCGGTCTGGGCTCCGGACGCGGAAGAGATCTTCATCATTGGAGACTTCAACGGCTGGGACAAGGGCAGCCACCGGATGTTCGCGCGTGGAGGGTCCGGTCTGTGGGAGGCGTTCCTCGAGGGGATCGGTCCCGGCGCCTGCTACAAATTCCACATCGTGTCTCGCTTCAACGGGTATCGCGTGGACAAGGCGGATCCGTTCGGGTTCAGCCATCAGGAGCCGCCCAATACCGCGTCGCTGATCGCGGATCTCGACTACGAGTGGGGCGATCAGGAGTGGATGCAGCATCGTCACGAGCGCAACCGGCTGGACACCCCCACGTCGATTTACGAGTTGCATTTCGGCTCGTGGCGGCGCGTGCCGGAACAGGGCAACCGCCCGCTCACCTATCGGGAGATGGCTCCGGAGCTCGGGGATTACGTCGAGAAGATGGGGTTCACCCACGTCGAGATGATGCCGCTGATGGAGCACCCCTTCTACGGATCATGGGGCTACCAGACCACCGGCTATTTCGCGCCGACCCGCCGCTACGGATCCCCTCAGGATTTCATGTACCTCATCGACTACCTCCATCAGAAGGGCATCGGCGTGATCCTCGACTGGGTACCTTCACACTTCCCCTCCGACGAGCATGGTCTCGCCTACTTCGACGGGACCCATCTGTTCGAGCATTCGGATCCGCGTCAGGGCTTCCATCCCGACTGGAACAGCTACATCTTCAACTATGGGCGCAACGAGGTGCGCAGCTTTCTGCTCAGCAGCGGGATGTTCTGGCTCGACAAGTTCCACGCCGATGGCCTTCGGGTGGACGCCGTCGCCTCCATGCTCTATCTCGACTACTCGAGAAAGCAGGGCGAGTGGATCCCGAACAAGTACGGCGGCCGCGAGAATCTCGAAGCGATCGAATTCCTCCGCCAGCTCAACAGCGACGCCTACCGGGAGCACGACGGAATTCAGACCTACGCCGAGGAATCCACCGCCTGGCCGATGGTGTCGCGTCCGACCTATCTGGGAGGGCTCGGCTTCGGCATGAAGTGGGACATGGGATGGATGCACGACACCCTTGCCTACTTCGAAAAGGATCCGATCCATCGAGCGCACCACCACGGGCAACTCACCTTCCGGATGATCTACGCCTTCAACGAAAACTTCGTCCTGCCGCTCTCCCACGATGAGGTAGTCCATGGAAAAGGCTCGCTGCTCAACAAGATGCCGGGAGACGACTGGCAGAAGTTCGCGAACCTCCGCCTGCTCTACTCCTACATGTGGAGCCAGCCCGGGAAGAAGCTCCTGTTCATGGGCGGCGAATTCGGGCAGTGGAAGGAATGGAATCACGAATCCAGCCTGGAGTGGCATCTCACCGAGAACGAGAGTCACCGGGGTCTGCAGAATCTGGTCAGTGATCTCAACCGGATTTACCGCAACGTTCCGGCACTGCACGAGATGGATTTCGATCCGGCGGGATTCGAGTGGATCGACGCCAACGACGCGATGCAGAGCGTGGTGACCTACCTCCGCCGCGACCGCGACGGCAATCCCGTCCTGGTCGCCTTCAACCTCACTCCCGTGCCCCGGCCGAACTACATGGTCGGCGTGCCGGAAGGCGGCTTCTGGAAGGAGATCTTCAACAGCGACGCGGGCGAATACGGCGGAAGCGGCGTGGGCAACATGGGCCGGGTCGAATCGGCCCCGGTACGGGTTCACGGCCGCCGCAGTGGCCTGAGCCTCACCCTTCCACCCCTCGGATGCATCATGCTGGTGCCCGATCGCGAGTGAACCGGACCTCCATGATCGGCGCACAGGTACTGGATGATGGCCGGACCCGGTTCCGGGTCTGGGCCCCTTCGCGCAGTCGCTCGAGCTGGTGCTCGGAGACGATCGGGCCGTGCCCATGCACCGGGAGGATCGCGGCTGGTTCTCGACCATCCGGGAAGATGCCTCCGCCGGTACGCGCTACCGCTACCGGTTCGGCGAGGACCGGGCGCTTCCCCGATCCGGCATCGCGCCTCCAGCCCGAGGGCGTGCATCAGGCATCGCAGGTGGTGGATCTGCGATTTCCCTGGACCGACGGCGCATGGAGAGGCCTGCTGCTCGAACAGTTCGTTTTCTACGAGCTGCACGTCGGGACCTTCACGAAGGAAGGGACGTTCGATGCGGTCATTCCTCATCTCCAGGAGCTCGCGGACCTGGGCGTCACCGCCATTGAGATCATGCCGGTGGCTCAGTTTCCGGGAACCCGGAACTGGGGTTACGACGGGGTCTATCCCTTCGCCGTCCAGAGCTCGTGGGGAGGACCGGCCGGTCTGCAGCGGCTGGTCGATGCCTGCCATGCCCATGGACTCGTCGCCGTTCTCGACGTCGTCTACAACCATCTCGGTCCGGAGGGCAACTACCTTGGCCAGTTCGGACCCTACTTCACCGATCGCTACCGCACGCCCTGGGGCGACGCGATCAACTTCGATGGTCCGCACAGTGACGAGGTGCGAACGTACTTCATCGAGAACGCGCTGCAGTGGGTGACGGATTTTCACTTCGATGCCCTGCGGCTCGATGCGGTGCACGCCATTCCCGACCCATCGGCCATCCCGTTTCTTCAGGAGCTCGCGACGGCGGTTCATCGCAGATCGGAGGAGCTCGGCCGCCCGGTCTGGCTGATCGCGGAGAGCGATCTGAACGATCCCCGCCTGATCCGCGAACCGTCCCGTGGCGGGTACGGTCTCGATGGGCAGTGGAGCGATGACTTTCATCATGCTCTGCACACCCTGCTGACCGGCGAACGACAGGGCTACTACGAGGACTTCGGGACGCTGGAGGATCTCGCCACGGCATTTCGCGAATCGTTCGTCTACGCCGGACGGTATTCGCAGCATCGGCAGCGGCGATACGGGGCTCCGACGGTCGATCTGCCGCCGTCGAAATTCGTGGTGTGCAGCCAGAACCACGATCAGGTGGGCAATCGGATGAAGGGCGAGCGGCTGGCGAATCTGATCAGCTTCGACGGGCTGAAGCTCGCGGCGGCGGCAGTGATTCTGTCGCCCTCTCTTCCGCTGCTGTTCATGGGCGAGGAGTACGGCGAGACTGCGCCATTTCTCTACTTCGTGGACCATGCGGATGCTGACCTGATCGAAGCGGTCCGCAACGGGCGCCGGAGCGAGTTCTCCGCGTTTCGCTGGCAGGGGGAGCCTTCCGACCCCGCCGATCCGAAGACTTTCGAGCAGTCGAAGCTGAATCACCATCTCGCGCACGAGGGACATCACGCCGTGCTGCGGAGCTGGTATCGCGAACTGCTGTGGCTACGACAGGACCACCCTGCGCTGCAGTCCCCGACCCGCGAAGGGACGACGGTGAACCCTGCGGAAGAGTCCCGGGTATTGACGGTCCGACGTACGAATGGCGAGGCGTCGCTGCTGCTGGTGATGAACTTCGACGACGCACCCGCCACGGTGACGCTGAAACTCGAGCCGCAAAGGCTCCTTCTCGATTCGGGTGCCGCCGAATGGAGCGGCAGCGGTGGCAGCCAGGTCGAGGGAGCGCGACTCCGGATCGCGCCATGGGGCGTCCTTCTGCTCGAGCCATAGCGTCAAGTGGGTGGACTTTGTTCCGAATGCGACCCGCCACGGGTCGTGCTCGCCAGGATCGCCCTCGCATTGCGTGAGGTCCCTCCCTGGTACGCCTAGCCACAGGCTCGGCACGGCATTCACGACCGTTCCCGCGAGGAACCGAGCTCTCACCTCTCACCTCTCACCTCTCACCTCCTCACCTCTCACCTCTCACCTCTCACCTCTCCACTCTCACCTCTCACCTCTCACCTCTCACCTCTCACCTCTCACCTCTCACCTCTCACCTCTCACCTCTCATCCCCCCTGCACCGGAACTTGCAACTGACAGGCCTCGAAATCGTTCGAGGAGGTTCCCTTCAGGGACCGAGGCCCCGGGGCCGAATCCCAGGCGGCCTCGACTTTTGAACCATGACGACAGATGACACTATGATTGCCACCGCCTCCGAAACGGAAGAGCGGGAGTCCAGACAGACCATGCAGCGGTATCTGTGCATCCACGGCCACTTCTATCAGCCGCCACGGGAGAACCCATGGCTCGAGTCGGTCGAGTTCCAGGAATCGGCCTACCCGTATCACGACTGGAACGAACGGGTCACCGCGGAGTCCTACCGGCCAAACAGCGCGTCCCGCATTCTCGACGCGCAGGGCCGCATCGTGAAGATCGTCAACAACTACACCCGGATGAGCTTCAACTTCGGGCCGACGCTGCTCGCCTGGATGGAAGAGGAAGCTCCCGTAACCTATCAGCGCGTCCTCGACGCCGACCGGAAGAGTCAGGAGATCTTCTCCGGCCACGGCTCAGCCATCGCCCAGGCCTACAACCACATGATCATGCCCCACGCGAACCTGCGGGACAAAGTGACCCAGGTCCGCTGGGGCATCGCCGACTTCGTCCACCGCTTCCGGCGTGAACCGGAGGGAATGTGGCTTCCCGAGACCGGCGTGGACGTGGAGACGCTGGAAGTCCTCGCCGATCACGGCATCCTCTTCACCATTCTCGAGCCGTCCCAGGCCGGGCGGATGCGCCGGATCGGAGATGCCGACTGGATCGACGTCTCCGGGGGGAAGATCGATCCCACCCGCGTCTACCGGGCGAATCTTCCCTCAGGAAAGTCGATCGCGCTCTTCTTCTACGATGGACCGATCTCACGGGCGGTCGCGTTCGAGAATCTTCTGGAACGAGGAGAAAAGCTGGCCGACCGGCTGACCGGGGCGTTCAACGGTGAACGGGAATGGGATCAGCTCGTCCACATCGCCACCGACGGCGAGACCTACGGTCACCACCACCGCTTCGGCGACATGGCCCTGGCCTATGCGCTGGAGTACATCGACCGCAATCCGGACCTGAAGGTCACCATCTACGGCGAGTACCTCGAGACTCATCCACCGGAGTACGAGGTCGAGATCGTGGAGCGCACCTCGTGGAGCTGTGCGCATGGAATCGAGCGGTGGGCGAGCGACTGCGGATGTTCCACCGGAGGCGAGGCGGGATGGACCCAGAAATGGCGTGGCCCTCTGCGGGCTGCTCTCGACTGGCTGCGCGACACCGTGGCGCCGCTCTACGAGAAGGCGGCCTCCGAGCTGTTGCACGATCCCTGGCAGGCGCGCGACGACTACGTCCAGCTCGTGCTGGATCGCTCCGACAGCACAGTCGAACAATTCTTCGAAAAGCACGCCGTAAAGAGCCTCAACGAGCATCAGATCGTCCACGCGCTCGAGCTTCTGGAGTTGCAGCGCTACGCAATGCTGATGTACACCAGTTGCGGCTGGTTCTTCAACGAGCTCTCCGGCATCGAGACGGTGCAGATCATCCAGTACGCCGGCCGGGTCGTTCAGCTCGCGGAGAAGCGCTTCCGCCGCTCCATCCGCCGGGGTTTTCTCGAACGCCTGGCGAAGGCGAAGAGCAACATCCCCGAGATGGGCGATGGGCGCCAGATCTTCGAACGCCAGGTCCAGCCGACGATGATCGATCTCCCTCGGGTCGCCGCCCACTACGCGGTGGCCTCCCTGTTTCAGCCGTTCGAGGAGGAGAACTCGATCTACTGCTACCGGGTCCGGCGACTGGACTATGGTGAAAACGACGCCGGCCGTTCACGCGTCGCCATCGGACAGGCAGAGGTCACCTCCGAGATCACCCGCGAGTCCGCCGAGCTCACCTTCGGCGTCCTCTACCTCGGCGACCTCAACCTCACCGGCGGTGTCCGACCGTTCCAGGGCGACGATGCCTACGAGACGCTTCGTGAGGAGCTGACCGAACCGTTCGGTCAGTCGGACTTCTCCGCGGTGATCCGCCTGCTCGATCGCAAACTCGGATCGCTGACCTTCTCCATTCAGTCGTTGTTCCGCGACGAACAGCGCCGCGTGCTCAACCTCATCTGGAAGCAGACCCTCTACGAAGCCGAGGGAATTTACCGGCAGCTCTACGACCGGTACGTCCCGCTGATGCGCTTCCAGGCCGAGCTCGGAATCCCGCTTCCGGCCGTCCTTCGCCAGGCGGCGGAGTTCGCCGTCAACATGCACCTGCTCGGGGAGATCGAGAAGGAAGAGCCTGACGGCTGGCGGATCCGGATGCTGCTTCGCGATCTTGAGATCGGGGATCTGAAAGTCGACCAGGAGACCCTCTCCCGACCGCTGCAGAGGCGCGTCGATGAAATGGTCATCGAGCTCGGCGAAGCTCCCGAGTCTCCCTTCCTCCTGCAGAAGACCAACCGGATGCTGGAGCTCATCGACGAGCTTCCCTTCGACCCGGATCTCTGGCAGATCCAGAACGTGGTGTATCGACTCGCCAGCGAGCAGCTCCCCTCGATGCGGCAGCGTGCGTCGGAAGGCGATCAGCGTGCGAAAAGCTGGATCGAGCAGATTCTCACCCTCGGAGACCGTCTGAATGTCTTCGGAGAGCACTGGGAAGGCGGGGAGCGAAACGGGGAACAGGATCATTGACGGCGAGGCCGGTCGAGCCCCAGTCGGCCTCCCCTGAGCCGACGGCAGCCGAGCAGCTTCAGAATCAGCCCATGGCGACCTACAGAATTCAGCTCCATGCGGATTTCCGCCTGGCCGATGTCAGGGAGATCGTGGACTACCTGCAGGAACTGGGAATCACCATTCTCTACACCTCGCCGCTCCTCCGCGCGATGCCGGGCAGCACGCACGGCTACGACGTGGTCGATCCGCTGATGATCAACCCGGAGATCGGCTCCGAGGAGGAGTTGCGATCCTTGTCGGCGGATCTGCGCAGCCGCGGTATGGGGCTGATGATGGACATCGTCCCGAACCACATGGCCGCGCGCAGCGAAAACGGCTGGTGGATGGACGTGCTTCGCAACGGCTCGTCGTCACCGTTCGCCGGCTTCTTCGACGTGAACTGGGAATCGGGCACCGGCGCGATGGAGCATCGGATTCTCCTTCCCGTCCTCGGGCGTCCGTACGGCGACGTGCTGGAGGATGGAGAGATCCGGCTGGCCATCGAGAATGGTGGCTTCTTCATCCGCTACTGGGAACGGAAGCTGCCGCTGAACCTCGAGGCATACGGCGAGATCCTCCGCGACAGCGTCCGGGAACTGCACGAGGCATCGCCAGGCTCGAACGGCGAGGGACCACTGGATGCACTTCTGCAGCGGGTCGAGACCGAGCTCGCCAGCCCTTCCGGTGAAGCGCCGAGCCGTCGCGATCTTCGCGCGATTCACGCCACGATCGAGGCTCTGCGCCAGGAGCATCCGGAGGTTGCCGGAGCGCTCGATGCGGTCGTCGAGCGGCTCAACGGCCACAAGAGCGACCCTCGCAGTTTCGATCCGCTGGACCGGATTCTGGAGAACCAGGCCTACCGGCTGGCGTTCTGGAAGATGGCCGCGGAGGAGATCAACTACCGGCGCTTTTTCGACATCAGCGATCTGATCAGCGTTCGAGTCGGTGACTCGAGGGTGTTCGAAACCACCCACGCCAAGATCCTCGAGCTCGTTCGCGACGGGGTGGTCACTGCACTCCGCATCGACCACATCGACGGTCTCTACGATCCGGCCGGCTATCTCCGCCGGCTCCGCGACGCCACCCGCCAGCATTCCGCACGGCCCGGACGCCGGAGCAATCCGCTGATCGTCATGGAGAAGATCCTGGGCGAAGACGAAGAAGTTCCCGGCGAGTTCGTCGTCAGGGGAACCACGGGTTACGAGTTTCTGGCGCACCTCGAGAAACTCTTCGTCGAGCCATCCGGGTTCGAGGCGCTGCGTGCCGGGTTCGCCCGCCTGACCGGCATCGAGGATTCGTTCGAGGAGATCGGACGACGATCCAGGATCCAGGTGATCTGGGACCTCTTCGCCGGAGAGATCCGGAGCTTCGGGACGCGGCTGACCCGCCTCGCCTCCCGCGACCGGAGGGCACGCGACGTTCCGATGTCCGAGCTCAGAGGGGCCCTGATCGAGGTGATGGCACTGATGCCGGTCTACCGGACCTATATCCGCGACCGGAGAGTCTCTCCCCGCGATCGCCGCCTTCTCGAGAGGGTCATCGACCGAGCCAGGTCGGGTCATTCCGAGGAGACGCCGGGGAAGACCGCGTTCGATTTCCTGCGGGAGGTCCTCCTGCTCGAACAACCCGCGCACGGCCCCCGGAGGATCACTCCCCGGCTGGAGTTCGTGCGCCGATGGCAGCAGTTGACCAGTCCGGTGACCGCGAAGGGGATCGAGGACACCGCTCTTTATATTTTCAATCCTCTGCTTTCCCTCAACGAGGTCGGCTGCGAGCCGGTGCTCCGTCGTCCGGCGCGGGAGAGCTTTCTCCAGCACATCGAGCGGGTGGCGACGCGGTCCCCGGACACGCTCAACGCCACCTCGACACATGACACCAAGCGGAGTGAAGACGTACGCGCGCGGCTCAATGTACTCTCCGAGATTCCCGGCGAATGGGAGGCACACCTGCGGAAGTGGATGTCGCTGAACCAGTCGTTCCGGACCAGCGTCGGAGAGCACTTCGCCCCGGACGCGAACGAGGAGATCTTTCTCTATCAGAGCCTTCTCGGCGCCTGGCCGCTCGATCCTGGGGAGCTTCCTGAGCTGAAGCCGAGGATTCAGGCCGCGATGACCAAGTCGATGCGGGAGGCGAAGGTCAACACCCGCTGGACCCGGATCGAGCAACGGTGGGAAACCGCGGTGATGGAGTTCGTCGACGCGATCCTCGATCCGGACCGCAGCCCCGAGTTCCTCGAAAGCCTCCAGACGTTCCAGCGGAAGATCGCCTTTCACGGCGCGCTCAACTCGCTGGGTCAGGTCCTTCTCAAAGTGGCCTCGCCGGGAATCCCCGACTTCTACCAGGGAAACGAGCTGTGGGACTTCAGCCTGGTCGATCCCGACAACCGGCGCGCGGTCGACTTCGACCGAAGGCGATCCCTTCTCGAAAAGCTGATGGATGAAGAGGAGAACCCAAGCTCCGCGGTGTTGATCAACGATCTCCTCAGGCACTGGGAAGACGGGCGGATCAAGCTCTGGCTCACCTGGAAGCTGCTCCAGGCGCGGCGGACCGATCCGGAGCTGTTCCACCAGGGCGAGGTGGTTCCTCTCGAGAATTCGGGCGAGCATTCCGGAAACGTGATCGCGTTCCTTCGACGGCTGAAGAACCGATGGGCTCTGATCGTCGCCCCCCGCTGGACCACGCAGCTCACCTCGCCGGGGCAATTCCCGGTCGGTCCGGCGACCTGGAGAGCGACGGCGATTCGCTTCCGCGAGGAAGCTCCGCATCAGTGGACGAACGTGCTGACGGGAGCGGTGATCGAACCCTCCGATCGAGCCACCGAGGGTCGGCGATCTCCTCGACAGCTTTCCGGACGCGCTCCTGCGGGCCGACGGCCGGCTGCGAACGGGCTGCGCGGAACGACGGCGAATGACCGCCGGAAACGTGTGAGGGCGCAGCGCGAGAAACGCCCCCTCTCCCCGCCGCGGACGATTCCACGCCAGCGGATAAGGCGAAGCGGGGATCGGGCCGGGGTGAGGGGCAGCGCAAAATGCAAAGCGCCGCAGTGGCAATCTCGAAAACAGAGTCGTACCGCTTCTCTCTTCGCAGCCCCTCTACCGGCAACCCTTCTCCACATTCTTGCGATTCATCGCCCCCGCCCCGAAGGGGCGCCGGAGAGAATCCAGGATGTGCCCTCCCCCAGATACGGCCACCGCTGCCGGAAGCATCGAGAGGCAGCTGCCACGGGGCGCGAACCCGAAGGCGGCATACCACGATGGATCGCCTCGAAGTGCCGCCCCTTTCAGGGGCTCCCAAAGCTCCCGCAGGCATCCGGGGGCTGACGCCCCCGGCTAAACAGAGTGTCGCCCTTCGGGCTGAAAATCCTCGACCCGACCGTGGTGCGGCGAAGTCGGCCGGAAAGGCTTCCTGGCAGTGGTACGGATCAGGAACCGTGGGGGACGCGTCGCGCTTCGCGCCGCACCAGAATCGGGGCCAGATCTTCGATCTTCGGCGGGCCGGGACCAACCATCGGAGATGTGACCCACGACTTCCGGGTTTCCAGACGTAATGATTGCTTTCTGTCACGCAGGATCCTAGAGTATCCACAGCCCCTCCTTGAAGGTTTCCGGCTCGTCGCCCCGTCGCTTCGGTCGGGCGGAGGTGCGGAGGTGCGGAGGTCCGGCCACCCCCTGTTCACGCATTGGATCGAGGCGCGATGAAGACTGGCACCGGCAGCCGTCTCGGAGTCTACGAGATCCTCAGCCCACTCGGCGCGGGCGGGATGGGTCAGGTCTTCAAAGGCCGTGACACACGACTCGATCGGGTCGTTGCCGTGAAAGTCATCTCCGAGCACCTTGCCGGCCGGGCCGATATCCGAGCGCGATTTCACCGCGAGGCCCGCACCATCGCCACACTCTCGCATCCGAACATCTGCGCGATTTTCGACGTCGGATTCGAGGCGGGTGTCGACTTCCTGGTGATGGAGTATCTCGAGGGGGAGTCGCTGGCGGAGCGGCTGCGGAGAGGGCGGCTTCCACTTCAGCAGGTGATTCGTCTCGGGAGTCAGATCGCGGAAGCACTCGAAGTCGCGCACCGGAACCGCATCGTGCACCGCGACCTCAAGCCAGGAAACATCATGCTCGCCACCGGCGGGGCGAAGCTCCTCGACTTCGGCCTGGCCAGGATGCGAAGCGATCGCGGTGCCCCGTCGGGCCCGTCAATCGAGTGGGAGACGACGGCGGCCCGCCTCGAGGAGCCTCTCACCGCCGAAGGCTCCACCGTGGGAACGCTCCACTACATGGCACCGGAGCAGTTGGAGCGCGGACCTCTGGATGGGCGCACCGACATCTGGGCGTTCGGATGCCTGCTCTACGAGATGACCACCGGACGCCGGCCTTTCACCGGATCGAGCGAGTCGGCCCTGATCACTGCCATCATGGCAGGAGAGCCCGACCCGGTATCAAACCTCGAACCGCGAAGCCCTGCCGCGCTGGATCGGCTCATCCGCACCTGCCTCGCGAAAAACCCCGACGATCGCTGGCAGAGCGCGCGGGATATTCGGCTTCAACTCGAAGGCATGGAGAACCCGGTTCTCGATGCGCACCAGAGAGGAGGCTGGAGCCCCCGCCGCATCGCGGCATCGTTCGTCGCGGTTGTGGCGGCACTCCTCCTGCTGGGGGGGATCGGTCGCTGGCTGAATCGTGGAGGTCGGCCGCTCCCGCAGGCACCTGAAGTGCGATTCGCACTCTCTCCCCCGGCAGGTGGAGAATTCATCGCCAACGTCGAAGCTCCGACCCTCGCCGTTTCTCCCGACGGGAGGTCGATCGCCTTCATCGCCAGGTCGGGCAGCGATCCGGCGCGGGTCTGGCTACGAAAGCTCTCAGCTCTGGAGTCGACACCCGTTGCCGGAACGGAGGGCGCCGAGTCGCTGACGTGGTCGCCGGACGGTCGGGCTCTGGCTCTGGTGGCCGGGGGAAAACTCAAGCGCGCCGATCTCGACTCCGAATCGCCCGTACCAATCTGCGATGTGTCGCCCGGAATCGGCTATGCGTTGAGCTGGAGCACCTCGGGAAACCTCCTCTTCGCACCGGTGCAGGGAACGGCGATCTATCTCGTGCCAGCGGTGGGGGGCGAGGTCGAGACGGTGGTGCGAATCGACCGGGCACACGGCGTGACGCGCGTCGGATGGCCCGTCTATCTCAGTGACGGCCGGCGGTTTCTCTATCTGGCGAGGGGAAAGGAACTGGAAGGAACGCTGATGCTCGCCGAGCCAGGGCACCCGGCGCGCACGATCGGACCCCTGACCTCGCGGGTCGAGTTCATCTCTGCGGACTCGATCGTCTTCTCGCGCGATGGTCAACTGGTTGTGCAGAAGATCGACCTGCGCTCGGCGCGGATGATCGGCGCCACCAGGGCCATCGCACCGAAGGTGCGCTATTTCATCTCGACCGCGCAGGCCAACTTTGCAGCCTCTCCGGCCGGGACCCTGGTATGGGCCAGCGAGCGCGACGTCAGTCAGATCGCCTGGTTCGACCGTGCGGGAGAGCGAACCGGCACCGTGGCCGACCCGGGAGACATTCTCGGTCTCGCACTCTCTCCCGATGGTCACAGACTCCTCTTCGACCGCGCTCGACCCGACCTCGGCAGCTACGACGTCTGGATGTCCGATCTCGATCGCGGTGTGGAGACGCCCGTCACCTCCGATCCCGACACCGAGTTCGGCGGAGTCTGGGCTCCCGACGGACGAAGCATCATCTATTCCGTCGTCCATGGCGAGGTGCCCTATCTCGTCCGGCGGGATCTCGCCACCGGTCGCGAAGAACCGCTTCTGCCCAATGGTCGGTTCCAGGTCGCCAACGACATCAGCCGCGACGGCGTCACGCTCGCCTACGTCGAGCAGCCCTCCGCAGGCCGCTTCCGCGGCTGGACGATGAATCTCACCGGAGAACACCGCCCGCAGTCGTTGGGCCAGTTCAGCCAGGACAACATCCGCTTCTCGCCCGACGGAAGCTCGATGGCGTGGCTCTCGAACGAGTCCGGCCGCGTAGAAGCCTACCTCGCTCTCGTGGGCCGCATCGGGGAGCGGGTACGACTTTCCCAGTCGGGCGCGGTGCGGCTTCAATGGGCCCGGAACGGAGGGAGATCTATTTCCTCGCTCCCGACGGCACGATGAACGTGGTGGCGGTCCAGACGCGGCCACAATTCCGCGCCGAAATTCCCCAGCCGCTGTTCCACCTCCGCCGCAGCGCCTGGTGGAAGGACTTCGACGTCAGCGCCGACACCAGCCGGTTCATTGCACTGGTGCAGGAGTCCTCGGCAGACTCGCGTCCCCTCTCGGTCATCACCGGCTGGCACACGCCCGACTAGCCCGCGATTCGCCCTGATCCGAGCCGGCGGACCCTACGTCCCCGACCGAGGGGACGTGGTGCGGCTCACGTTCGACGCCCAGGCGGGGCATGAGCCGGCCGGTCGCAGGCCCGCAGTGATTGGCGGACATTCCAACGCCCGGAGCAGAATCGAAGCAATCCACCGGATCCGGCGGCAGACGCCATGTCGAGGTCATCCCCCCGCCTCGGCTGCACCTTCAATGAAAGCGGTGCGTCTGCACCGCACTCCAAAAGCCGCCCGACCGCATCACCCTGTGGACGGACATTCCGGTGTTCGGTCATCGCCCGGGAGCAGCCACCGCCCGACACCTCCACGTGGTCCGTCAGGAACCGAGCATCCCGTTCTTCAGATCCCCATCCACCGGATGGGTGCCGAACCAGACGGAGAAGAGCGCTTCGGCGAAATCCTTCCCTTCGATCACCAGAGGCTCACTCCCCTTCCCTTCCAGCCGCGTCCCCTGACCGGGGATGTAGGTGATGGTGAGGTGATCGCCCTTTTCCAGATCGACGATTCCCTTGTTGAAGCGGTCCAGCCGCTCGCGCAGGGCCGGCATCCGGCTCTCGTTGTTCTTGCGAAAGCCCTCCTCGACCGCCTCGATGATCTTCCCTCGATCCAGGTCGCGAAGCATCACCATGTCGATTCGCTTCATCTGATCCGAGCTGATCACCCCGGCGGCATCGTGGTCCACCCGCTCGAGATAGAGTGCTGCCACATACACCTTGAAGAAGAACTTCGTGCGCAACCCCATGCCGTTGAGCGTGAGCTGCTTTCCGGACACGGTCGTGGTGGGGGGCATGGTGACCCCGGCCAACTCGGCTGCATTCAGAGCGGGAAGGGAGAGAACGGCAACCAGAACGAACAGAAGAACACGGCGCATCGGTTGAACCTCCATGGATGATGGGTTTCGAAAATATGAATGGAATCTTAACCCGAATCCCTGGCTCGCGGCCCAACAATTCGCTTGGATTCGCTCGCCTGCTCCGAAAAGGGCGGACCCGTGCCAGACCTTCCGCGAACCACCCCTTCACCGCCCCGGATTTTCGATGAGAGGTCGCGGATCCGGCGGCAGGCACCACGTCGAGGTCATCCCCCGCGTCGGTTGCACCTTCAATGAAAGCGGTGCGCCTGCACCGCACTCCATAGCCGCCGCCCAACCGCCTCGGGGCTCTGTCACCGGGCAGCTCCAGTCTCCAGCCCCTATCCGATCACCCGGATCGTCACTTCCATCTCGGCGGTCGCAACTGCGACCGTGCCGTAGAGCGGTCAGCGGCCTTTGAATCCTTCCACCAGCGCCTCGGCATCAGGCCGACTCACACCGCGCAACTCGAAATCCAGACGCACCCGGTTGAAGACCGTCAGGTCCGTCCGTACCGGATGATCCCGATCCACCATCCCCGAGATCGTCAGGTGCACCCCATCCAGCGCCAGTTCCCGTTCCTTCGCCAGGACGTGCACCAGTTCGACACCACAGGCCGCCACCCCTTCGAGAAACACTTCCACCGGGGTGATCTCCTCGCCGGGACAGCCGTTCTGCTCCGGCCCGTCGATGATGCTGTGGTGGTTCCGTGCACTGCAGAGGACCCGACCAAACCTGTCGGTCGAACGACCCTCCACGGTGTATTCACGTTGATTGTTCATCGCGTTTTTCCTCCTTCCATTTCCAGAATCGTGGGCTCGATGACGGCGTTCGGACCAGTCATCGGTCCACGTGTGCCGCCGTACGGTTCCGGGTGAGACGGATCACCGGTTGCGAGCCTCCGAAGGGTCACATTAGCACCAGACGCGGCCCGGCTGGTCCACTTCCGCAGAAGGAGCCCATTGCATGGAAGCCAATCTGGAAAGCCTGATTCTTCTCGATATCTCTCCCCGCTCGCGCGACAAGCTGATCGCCCTGGCGCAGATCCGGCGCTACCAGGAAGGCGACACCATCTTCCGAGAAGGGGATCACTCACTCAACCTCTACCTGGTGACCGAGGGGGAAGTCTCGCTCGATCTTCACGACCCCACCCGCGGCGCCCAGACCGTGACGACGGTGGAGGCAGGAGAGTGGTTCGGCTGGTCGGCCATGATCGAGCCGCGGGTGGAGACCGCCACGGCCCGCGCTCTGCTCGATACCGAGACCCTGGCCATCCGCGGCGGTGCGCTGATGGACCTCTGTCGCGAGGATCACGAGCTCGGATTCGAGATCTACCGCTCGCTGGCCGTCACCATCGCCCGCCGTCTGCTGGCCACGAGGCTTCAGCTTCTCGACCTCTACGGCGGGAGCAGAGAGGACGCTCCATGATTCCGAGGATTTCAGCCACGGTCACGGTGCTTCGTGTGGCACTCCAGCAGGTGTTCGACAATCTGCGCGCGTCCGGCTACGCGTTGATCGGGCCGACGGTCCGCGATGGAGCGATCGTCCTCGAATCGATCGAGCATGTCTCGGAGCTTCCCCGGGGCTGGAGCGAGACCCAGTATCCGAGCCGCTACAAGCTCGAAACCAACGACGAGGACGCCTGGTTCGGGTTCACCGTCGGGCCACATTCCTGGAAACGCTATCTCTACCCTCCCCGGCAACGACTGTTCCGGACGCAGAGGGACGAAGGCCGGTTCGTGATCGATGCCGATCCGGAGCCGAGCCCGCGGTACGCGCTGATCGGCGCACGAGGGTGTGACCTCGCCGCGATGGCGATCCATGACCGGGTCTTCATGGGCGGCACGTTTGCGGACCCGTCGTATCGGCGGCGGCGCGAAGAGGCATTCGTTCTGGCGGTGAACTGCTCTCACGCCGGCCAGCACTGCTTCTGCGCCTCGATGGGCACCGGACCGCGGGTGACCTCCGGGTTCGACCTCGCCCTGACCGAGCTCCCGGACCTGTTCGTGCTCGAGGTGGGATCGGAGGCGGGATCGCAGGCGCTCCGGGAGACCGGGTGGGCCTCGGCCACGGCATTCGATCTCGGCCGCGCCAATCAGGTTCACCAGCTCGCCCGGCAGGAGCTCCGAAGGGAGATGCGCACCGACGATCTCCCCGATCTGGTGCTCGACAACCTCGATCATCCCCACTGGAAGGAGGTCGCCGAGCGGTGCCTCGGATGCGGCAACTGCACCATGGTCTGTCCGACCTGCTTCTGCACCACCGTCGAAGATGACATCACTCTCGACGGCTCGACCACCGAACGGACCCGGGTGTGGGATTCCTGCTACAACGCCGATTTCTCCCATGTCCACGGAGGAAACATCCGCCCCACCATCCGCTCCCGCCATCGGCAGTGGATCACCCACAAACTGGGCTCCTGGAAAGAGCAGTTCGGAATGTTCGGTTGCGTCGGCTGCGGCCGATGCTTCACCTGGTGCCCGGTGGGAATCGACATCACCGACGACATCAACGCTCTGCGCAATCAGAGGGTCAAATGAGCATTCTGATCGCTGAAACCGAACGTCCGGCCCTGAGCGATCCGATGATCCCGCGTCCAGCGGTGATCCGGGAGATTCGTCCCGAGGCCTACGGCATCTCCACCTTCTCCGTGGAGTTTCTCCATCAGCAGGACCGGGAGGCGTTCTCCTTTTCGCCGGGTCAGTTCAACATGATCTATCTCCCCTCGTACGGGGAATCGGCCATCTCCATCAGCTCGGATCCTGCAACCCCGCAACGGATCGATCACACCATCCGGTTCGCCGGCAGCGTCACCCGCGCCCTCGCGCGTCTGGAACCGGGGGACATGATCGGGCTGCGCGGACCGTTCGGGAGCTCCTGGCCGGTGACGAAGGCCACCGAAAGAGATCTGCTGATCGTCGCCGGAGGCATCGGCCTGGCGCCTCTTCGTCCGGTGCTCTACACGGTGATGCAGAATCGCGGCTCGTTCCGTCGCGTGATCCTTCTCTATGGAGCGCGAACCCCCGCCGACCTGCTCTACAGCGACGAACTGGAGGAGTGGAAGACGCACGAGATCGAGGTCCATGTGACGGTGGATCGCGCCGACGAGACGTGGAAGGGACACGTCGGCGTCGTCCCGCTCCTGTTCTATCGGATCCGGCTGGAGGAGAAGAACACGGTGGTGATGACCTGCGGTCCGGAAGTGATGATGCGTTTCGTGATCTACGAGTCGATCGCCCGTCGCATCGACCGCGAGGACATCTGGGTCTCGCTCGAGCGGAACATGAAGTGCGGGATCGGCTTCTGCGGTCATTGCCAGTTCGGGCCGCAGTTCATCTGCCGGGAAGGGCCGGTGCTGGCTTTTCCCCGGATCGAGCCGTTCTTCCTCAAGGAGGAGTTCTGATGAAGCCACCGGTTCGCCCGAAGGTGGGGGTCTTCAAATTCGCATCGTGTGATGGCTGTCAGCTCGCCATCCTCAATCTGGAAGACGAAATTCTCGCGCTGGCGGAGGCCGTGGATCTCGCATTTTTCCCCGAGGCCCGCAGTCGAATGCAGGATGGGCCGTACGACATCGCTCTGGTGGAAGGGTCGATCACCACCGAGGAGGATGTCCATCGGATCCAGAGGATCCGGAAGGAGTCGACGTATCTCGTTTCCCTCGGTGCCTGCGCAACGACGGGAGGCATTCAGGCCCTTCGCAACTGGGCTCGCGTGGATGCCTTTGTGCGAGCGGTCTACGCCTCGCCCGAATTCATCCACACCCTGGAAAAGTCGACCCCGGTCTCCAGTCACGTGCACGTCGACTTCGAGCTTCACGGCTGTCCGGTGGACAAGCGCCAGATCGTCGAGCTGATCGCTTCGCTCCTGCTCGGACGAAAGCCTCAGATTCCCACCTACGCGCTGTGCATCGAGTGCAAGCGGCAGGGAAATGTCTGCGTGATGGTGGCGGAAGGACAGGCCTGCCTCGGGCCGATCACCCACGCCGGCTGTGGAGCCCTCTGCCCCTCCTTCGGGCGCGGCTGCTACGGCTGCTTCGGCCCCTGGGAGAAGTCCCGTCCCGACGTTCTGGCGAATTATCTCCGGCAGAAAGGGATGGAACACGCCGAGGTCGTGCGCATGCTCCGGCTGTTCACCGGCTATGCGCCTCAACTGAGGGAGACGAGCGAGAAACTGGAGGTCGGCACGCGATGACCACGACCGAGACGCCACGAGACACCAGCAGAAAGATCACGGTCGAATGCCTCACCCGGGTGGAAGGAGAGGGAGGACTTTCGGTGCGGGTGGAAGACGACCAGGTGACGGATGTGAAGGTCACGATTTTCGAACCGCCCCGCCTGTTCGAGGCGTTTCTCGAGCACCGTCACTACTCCGAGGTCCCGGACATCACCGCGCGAATCTGCGGGATCTGTCCGGTGGCGTATCAGATGAGCTCGATCCACGCCCTGGAGGCCGCCTTCGGTGTCGAGATCACGCCGGAGATCCGGACTCTCCGCCGTCTGCTCTACTGCGCGGAGTGGATCGAGAGCCACGCCCTGCACATCTACCTGCTCAATGCGCCCGATTTTCTCGGGTACGAAAGCGCCCTGACCCTGGCCCGGGACCATCCCGAGCTGGTGGAGAAGGGTCTACGCCTGAAGAAGATCGGGAATCGGCTGCTGGAGATTCTGGGGGGACGCCCCAGCCACCCGGTCTCGCCCTGCGTCGGCGGCTTCACCCGCTCCCCGCGCCGGAAGGATCTGCAGGCTATTCTCCCCGACCTGGAGTGGGCCATCTCCGCCGCGGAAGAAACGGTAGAGATCGTCTCGTCGCTGCAGTTCCCCGACTTCGAGCAGGACTACGAGATGGTCGCTCTCTCCCATCCGGACGAATACGCACTCAACGAGGGAGAGATCGTTTCTTCGCGCGGGCTGCGCATCCCGGTCGACCGTTACGAGGACGAGTTTCTGGAGGAGCACGTGGAACATTCGACGGCGCTCCACTCCGTTCGCGCCTCCTCCGGGCGCGAGCCTACTTCGTCGGCCCGCTGGCCCGGATCAATCTCAACAGCCGCGCAACTGCTGCCCCACGCCGCCGCGGCCCTGGAGAAGTCGCCGCTGACGCCGCCCTGCAGGAATCCATTCCTCGGCATCATCGCCCGTGCGGTCGAGCTGGTGCAGGCCTGTGAAGAGGCATGGCTGATCGTGGACGACTACGAACAGCCGGCGATCAGTCGGGTCCCGGTGGTGCCGGGCGCGTCACATGGATGTGCGGTGACCGAGGCTCCGCGCGGGATTCTCTATCATCACTACCGCATCAGCAGCTCGGGGCTGGTCGAGAGCGCCCGCATCGTGCCCCCCACGGCGCAGAATCTCCACCGAATGGAAGAGGACCTGCGCGCGTGGCTGCCTCGCCTCCTCCCCCTCGACGACACCGCAATCCGAAACGGGTGCGAGCACCTGATCCGGACCTACGATCCATGCATTTCCTGCTCGACTCATTTCATCCGGCTCGATCTCCAACGCACCTGAAGGAAGACCGGGCCGGCCGGAGGGAGGTCCATGATGAGCACACTGGAGACTCGGGTACCTTCACAGACCAGCGACTGGGTGATCAACGGAACCACTCTGGTTCTCGGTTGCGGAACGCCGGAGCTCGGCGACGATGCCGCCGGGGTGGAGATCGTTCAGCATCTGCGGAAGCAGGAGGTTCCCAGGTGCCGTTTCCGGGCGATCGGTCATGACATGCTCGACCTGCTCGAACGGATGGGGGACGCGGATGCGGTCCTCTTCATCGATGCAGTGAGTGCCGGGGGCAGGCCCGGAACCATCTATCTCAGCCTGCTTCCCTCCACGCGGCTCTGCAGCCGCAATCTCGACCGGATCTCCACTCACGGATGGGATCTGGCCGCGGTGCTCGATCTGGCCGCGAACCTCGGGCGCCGGACCCCGCCACTGGGACTGATCGGAATCGAGATGAAGACGTCCGCGTCGGGCCCGCTCACTCCGGCGGTCGCACATGCCTGCGACCACGTGGTGAACCATTTCGATTCGCTGCGGCGCAGCCTCGCCTGGCTGCGGAACGGGGAGCCGCCTCTTGCACTGGAGGAACCGGATTACCTCATCCCCGAACTGGCCGGGTTGAGATGATCCGCAGACGTGCGCGGGGGCGGGTGGCGGCTTTGGAGTGCGGGGCAGCGCACCGCTTTCGTTCAACGTCCCACCGCCGCAAGGGGGCGGCCTCGGCGGGGTATCTCCCACCGTAATCCCGGGATTCGATCTTTCCTGCTCCGGGCGGGTGGCGGCTTTGAAGTGCGGGGCAGCGCACCGCTTTCGTTCAACGTACCGCCGCAAGGGGGCGGCCTCGGCGGGGTATCTCCCTCTGTAAACCCGAGGCTCGATCTTTCCTGCTCCGGGCGTTGGCCGAACATCGGAATGTTCGCCCACAGGGGCGAAATCGGTAGACTGGCGGTCTATGGAATCGATACGTAACGACGCTTCCGTCGAAGTTCTCATCGTCGGGGCGGGACCGATCGGACTCGAACTTGCCGCGGGTCTCAAACGCGCCGGCATCCCCTACTGTCAGCTCGAGGCAAAGCAGATCGGCGCGACCATCTTCTGGTATCCGCCCCAGACTCACTTCTTCTCTTCTCCCGAGCGAATTGCGATCGCGGGCGTGCCTCTGCAGACACTCGATCAGTCGAAGGCGACCCGGGAGGAGTATCTGAACTATCTCCGCGGCGTGGTGGCCCAGTACGACCTGCAGGTCGAGACCGGCCACCGGGTGACCGCGATCGAGCGGCAGGGCGATCAGTCTTTCGTCGTCACCAGCACCTCGGTTGCCGGAGATCACCAGTGGTCCGCGAAGCGGGTCGTTCTGGCGATCGGCGACATGCACTATCCCCGGCTGATCGGCGTTCCAGGAGAGGACCTGCCTCACGTCAGTCATTACTTCGCCGATCCTCATCTCTACTTCCGCAAGCGGGTCGTGATCGTGGGCGGAAAGAACTCGGCGGTGGAAGCGGCGATCCGCTGCGCCCGGGTGGGGGCGAAGGTCACCCTGGTGCACCGCGGCGAGGGATTCGACTCCGATCGGGTCAAGGCCTGGCTCCTTCCGGAGATCCGGGCCCTGGTCCGCGACGGCAGAGTCACGTTTCTCACTCATACGCGATTGCGGGAGATCCTGCCCGACCGGGTGCGGCTCGAGCCGGCTGCCACCGACGAGGACGAGGTGACGGCAGAGACGTCGGAGGTTCCGGTGGATGCGGTCCTTCTCCTGACCGGCTACGTGCAGGATCCGACACTGTTCGAGCGGGCGGGAATCGTTCTGGAGGGAGAGGAGCGGCGTCCGCACTTCGACGAGCAGACCATGGAGACGAACGTCGCAGGAGTGTTCGTCGCCGGAACCGCCGTCGCCGGAACGCAGATTGGCGGAGTGCGGCACTTCATCGAGACCAGCCACATTCATGTGGAGCGGATCCTCGCGGCCCTGCAGGGAGCTCCGCCGCCGAGGGAATCGCCCGGGTGGACGGTGCCGGAGAGCTGAGAAGATCCCGGGTCCGGCAGGATCGCCGGACCCGACTGTCACGATCCTCAAATCGAATTCACTGCGCGGGAGGAGGAGAGGCGAGGATCGCCTCCGGGACCCGGTTCTGGATCGGCGGAATCGATTTGAGGTAGCGGAAGATCGCCGCCAGATCCCGATCCCGCATCTGGGCCAGATTCTGCCACGGCATCGGAGGAAGAATCTGCCGGTCGGAACCGTGGTGTTTCCCGGTCTTCATCGCCTGGACGAAATCCTCTTCGGTCCAGGAACCGATTCCCGTCTCCGGATCCGGAGTGAGGTTCGCCGCGAAGCTCACACCCCATGGACCACCGAAGGCGGTGAGCGTGGAGGTCCCCGCCCAGCCCCAGGGCTCGGCAAGCTGGGGAGCCGCGGTCACCTGGAGGTCCGAAGGATGTCCCGAGAGCAGCCGGCTGGTGTCGGGTTGAGGTCCTTCCGGCCCCATCTTCATCGGAGTGTGGCAATCGCCGCATCCTCCGACCATCACCAGATACTGCCCCCTGGTGGTCGGATCTTCCCGGTTGGTCTGGCCTGCCGCGCGTTCGCTCCGCCGCGCTCGACCTTCATGCGACTGCGCCGTCTTCTTCGGGCCACCGCAGCCGACCAGCAGCAATGCGATCGCGAGCCCGATCATCCCGCTGATGAACAGACGAACTTCGTGATCCCACCTGGATTGAACCATCTCTCCTCCTTCTTTTCTCCATCCGGGCCACTGAATCCACGGATGCTCGATTGAGTCGAACGATCGGCAGCCGGAGCCGCCGATCATCCCGCTCAACTGGCGTTGAACACGATGACCGGACAGGGTGCGTTGGTCAGGATACGCTCGACCTTCGGACCAAGGAAGAGTCTTTGTGATCCGGGCCGGAGGTCGGTTCCGAGAATGATCAGATCGACCTCCTCGGAACGGGCGAACCCCAGGATGAGGCTTTCCGCATCAGCGCCACCGAGAACCTCGTCGTCGGTCTGTACGCCCTGGGCTTCACCCAGCTCGCGAAGCTCGCGCACGATCTGCCGCGCGCTGCCGAGCTGGCGGCGATACATTCGCCCGTCCACGTCGAGGTGTGCCGGGCCGCTTTCGGTTCCGACGACCGTGAGGGCGATGACCCGATCCTGTTCGCCGGTGGCGAGAGAAAAGGCGATCTCCGCGGCCAGCCGCGCAGCGTGGGTTCCGTTGGTCGGAACCAGCACGGTGTGAGGGGCCCAGTCGTCGAGCTGCGGAGGACTCTTCACGATCATGGTCGGGCATGGGGAGACCCGGATCAGGTAATCCACCATCGGGTTGAACAGCACCCGCTGACTGCTCGCTTCAGTGGCTCCCAGCACGAGCAGGTCGTACTCTTTCTCCGCCTCGTCGAGAATGAGCTCGGACGGGGAGGAGCCCACCACTACCTTTTTGCGCAACTCTTTCTGGGGAAAAAGCTCGCTGACGCGGTCGAGAAACGCCTGACCTTTTTCCTTCTCGCCGGGGCGGGTCACCGTCAGCAGCGTCAGTGCGATCGGGCTCTTCCGCGCCATCCTCTCGATCAGGGCCGATTCGATCCGATAGCTGTTGTGAGTGGTGTCGCGGAGTCGAATCGGGAGCAGAACCCGGTGAATTCCAGCCACCAGACTATCCTCTGCCCGCTCCTCGTCCTCCAGCCGCTTGAGCTCTTCCTCGCTCGGATTGACCTTGCCCAGCACCCAGCGCAGCACGGTCGGCGCAAGCAGCGCGTTGGTCATCGCCATCAGCACCAGGATGGAGAACATGTCCTGGGAGAACACGCTCAGTTCCAGGCCGATCGTGGCGATGATGATGTCCATCGCACCGCGGGTATTGAGTCCGGCGCTGAAGGAGAGGGAAGTCCAATGGTCCTTCCGTCCGATCAGTCGCGCACCGGTATACGTTCCCACCCCTTTGGCGAGGGCGGTCGCTCCGATCACCAGGAGAGCGACCCCGATCAGGCGGGGCTCGAACAGGTGGCGGAGGTTCACCTTCAGGCCCGCAACGGCGAAAAACACCGGAGCGAAGATGCCCAGTGCCACACCCTCCACGCTGTCGGCAGTTTCGTCGGGGAGACGACGGATCTCGCCGAAGACGATGCCGATCACGAACGCGCCGAGAACCGCCTCGAGATGGATGCTCTGCGCGATTGCGCCCCAGGTGAACATCCCGACCATCACCAGGGTCAGGAACCGATGCTGTCCCCCCACCCGGTCGAGGACGAAATCCACCAGCCGCCGCATCAGCCAGCCGCCGACGGTCACACTCAGCACGATGAAGACGATCACGCTCAGACCGTTCTTCACCAGCGTCCCGGCGCTGACCACTCCCCCCCCGGCGAGACCCGCCACCATCGAGAGAATGATCCAGCCCACCGTGTCGTCACTCATCCCCGCGGCGATCAGCGTCTGACCGATGTCCCGGCGCATCAACCCCAGATCCATGATCACTTTCGCGATCACCGCGATGGCCGAGATCGCCATGGCCGTTCCGAGGAAGAGGGCGAAGACCATCCGCTCGTTCGGACTCGACATCAGGAAGTCGGGGAGCGTCCGCCCGAGGAAGTAGCCGGTCGTGAAGGTGGCGGCGATGCCGCAGAGCGAGACACCCACGGCCGTTCGCGCATGACGCCGGATCAGTCCCAGATCGGTCTCGAAACCGGTGATCAGCATCATGAACATCGCGCCGATGAGGCTGATCACCTCGAGCAGATAACCCTGCACCGCCGTCTGTGGAACGATCCAGTGTCCCAGGGCGGGAACGAAACCGCTCAGCAACGACGGGCCGAGCAGAATCCCGGCCGCAATCTCACCGACCACCGACGGCTGCCCGAGGCGACGCGCGACCTCTCCCATGGCCCGGGCCGCGAACAGAAGGATCGCAACCTCCAGGACCAGCCGGAGAACATCTTCATGAGCTGCAGCGGTGAATGGCTCCATGCGGGGGATAGTCTATCGCGACAGTTTACAGTGGGCGGCCGCGGGCCGTCAGAAATCACCAACCAGTCGCGAGCCGGTGAGCGAGCCGGCACCGGGGCATGCGAAACATCTCATCCGATGCGACAAGGAACCTCCAGGCGTGGACGCGCGACGGGGCGGTCGTCCAGCAAAACGATCGTCTTCGCATCGGGGGAGGTCCCTCGCCTGCCCCTCCGCCCTCCCGCTCGGGACGACAAGGGCGGCCCTCTCGGCGAGGGAGTGAGCACTCTCGCTCGATCGATCCCGCCGGCACGCGCGTCTCGACACACCGTTGGTCATTGAGGATCGGACGCTGGCGCCCACTCGCGCACGGGGAATGGGCGCGTATACACTCTTCTCATGATTCATATTCACAGTGGTGACATGTCCATGGAAGCGGCGAAGCGGGCGGGCGTCGAAGGGGATCACTTCGCATTTCGGGAGGCACTGGTCGACGGTCCGACCCCTGCCGGCCTCGACGACGAGCAGTGGATCGAGATCCGGACCGCTCATCTGGCCGGGACCTACGGCGAGGACCGCGACCAGATCCGAGAGTTCCTGACTGAAGAGCTGGCGATGCTCGAGGACGTGTGCGACGAGGAAGAGCTTCTGCTCTGGTTCGATCAGGACCTGTTCTGCCAGGTGAACCTGATGTTCATCGTCGCCCGGCTCTTCGAGGACGGCTGCCAGGCTTCGCTGACACTCGTCGAATCCCACCACGGTGACGAGGAATCTCTCGACCACTCGATCCGCCATCTCTCTCCGGAAGAGCAGGAGACCTATGCCCGCGCATGGAAGGCCTGGGGCTCGGAGGATCCGGCGGCGATGGAGCAGGTCCTCGAGGGAGACCTTTCGGAAGCGTTGAGAGGGGCGATCGAGCTTCATCGAAAGCGGTTCCCCTCGGCTCTGAACGGCCTTGGACAGCCGGACCAGCGGTTGCTCGAGATCCTCGATTCCGCCGACGCACCGGACAACTTTGGAGATCTCTTCGTCCGCTTTTCGAACGAGGAGCCCGGCTATGGACTGGGAGACGCACAGGTGTGGAGCCGCCTTGCCGCCCTGGCATCGGACCCGGAGCCGCTGATCACGATCGAGGCCGGCGAGGAGGGAAGGCCCGAACAGGCAAAGGTCCGGATCACAGAGCCGGGGGTTCGAGTCCTCGGCGGGGGCACCGACGCCGTCGCGATGCGCGGAATCGATCGCTGGCTCGGAGGGGTGCACCTCACCCCAGACAAGCTCTGGCGCTGGTCCGAGGGGCGTCTGATCCGGGACGGGAGCGTCGAGGCCGAAAACGCGGGTTGAGCCGCCGCCGGGCTCTTCCTCGCATCAGTCGTGCATGGAGGACCAGATATCATGAAAGTATTCATCACCGGAGCAACCGGTTACATCGGTTCCGCGGTCACCCGGGCTTTCGTTCATGCGGGCCACGAGGTGACCATCCTCGCCCGCCCGTCCGCCAGCGCCCTGGAGATCGACTCTCTCTCGGTGCGCAGACTGGAAGGTGATCTGGGCCGGCTCAAGGCGATCCAGCGCGACATCGCGGATCACGACGTCTGGATCCACGCGGCGAAGAGCAGCGGCCCTGACGCTGCCACGCTGGACCGCGAGGCCATTGATATTCTGGTGTCCACCGGACCCCGCCGAGGCGAGATGATCTACACCTCCGGCTGCTGGTCCTTCTCCAACACCGGGGACCGGCAGGTCGATGAGTCGACCACGCCGGATCCGCTGGAGATCTCGAGCTGGCGGATCCCTCACGAACAGATCGTGCTCCGCTCCTCGCGGGCCGAATTCCAGACCGCGGTCATCCGCCCCGGCTGCGTCTACGGCGGAAAGCAGGGACTGCTCGCCCCGATGTTCGAGGCAGCGGAGAAGGGGGAGCCTCTGGAGATCGTCGGAGACGGCGAGAACCACTGGGCGATGATCGACATCGACGATGTGGCCGACTGCTATCTCAAGGTCGCCGAAGAAGGTGCTTCCGGGATTTTTCACGCCATCGATGACACTCATGCGACGATGAACGAGATCGCAAAGGCGATTGCCGAGACTGCCGGCAAGGGAAGCGAGATCCGCCACATTCCCCTGGAGGAAGCCCGCGCGAGCATGGGACTCTTCGCCGACGCGCTGGCGGTCGACCAGAAAATCTCCAGCCGCGAAACCCGACGGCGCCTCGACTGGGCCCCCGCCTCGGAGACCTTTTTCGACACGCTCGAGCGTCAGTGGGAGGCATGGCGGGAGAGCCGGTAATCCGAATTTCCGCGGGCGGGCGGGGGCCTTGGAGTGCGGTGCATCGCACCGCTTTCATTCAACGCCACCCGAAGCGCGATGGCTACCTTCAACCAAAGCGGCGCATTGGCGCCGCACTTCGAACGGAGCCGCGTAACGCTGGAATCCGCTACCGCCTCACGACGCAATGGAAGGCTCAGCTCGAGGAGGAAGGCTGCTCGCCTCCCTCCGGTCCGTAGAACATCACCCAGACCAGAAGGTCCTCGGAGAAGTCGACGAAGCGGTGCTCGAGGCCGGCGGGAACGAAGAGAAGGTCGCCCGGACCGAACGGGTCGCGCCGCTCCCCATGAACGAATTCGCCATGGCCTCGAGCCACGACGTAGACCTCGTCGCGAGTGTGCGGCTGCTGGAGATCCTCGCCCCGGGGTGAATACAGTTCGACGGCGAGACTGCCGTGCTCGAACAGCTCCACGAACGGATTTCCAGCCGGATCGGAGATCTTGGATGCTGCGCCCCGAAGGGAAAGGCAAAGACTTCCCTCTCTTCCTTCATGCCGCCCTTCGTCGTCGCTCATGCAGAGACCTCCAACGCCCGGATTCTCCCTCTCTCCGGAGAGATCGAGGGTCAAAGCCAATCATCGCACAGGGCTTCGGATCGGCGGCGGCTCAGGGCTGCTTGACTACGACTCCGCCCTTCATCACGAACGGAACCATCTCGATCGCCGCGATGTCCCGGGTCGGGTCTCCTGGAACGGCGATCAGATCGGCGAGCAGGCCGGGAACGATCCGGCCGAAGCGATCGTCCCGACCGAGCACCTTCGCGTCCACCGCGGTCGCGGCGAGGAGCGCCTGAGCCGGCGTCATTCCACCCTTCACCATCCACTCCAGCTCGCGATAGTTCTCGCCGTGTGTGAAGACGCCGACATCGCTGCCACATCCGACGGTGACGCCGTTCTCCATCGCCAGCCTGAATGCCCGCAGCGCCTGCTGCATGTCCTCGGTCAATGGCTTCGTCCCCCGCTTGTAGCCCTGAAAGTACTCACCATAGGCCTCTTCCGCGGTCAGCGTCGGGAAGAACGCGACCCCGTGCTCGGCCATCAGCCGGAAGACCTCCGCCGTTCCGCCATAGCCGTGCTCGATGGTGTCGACCCCGGCGAGTACCGCCCGTCGCATTCCCTCGGGAGTCGTGGCATGCGCGGCCACCGGACGTCCGGCGCTGTGGGCTTCGTCGACCAGCGTCTTCAGTTCGTCGAGCGAGAATGTCGGTGCGGCGGTTCCTCCCGGTCCCCGCCGATAGTCGGCATAGACCTTCACCCAGTCGGCCCCGTGGCCCACCTGTTCCCGCACCGCGCGGAGGATCTCGGCCGTTCCGCTGGCTTCCTCCGCCCCTTTCGGCGGAACGAACTCCGGAGCGAATCCGCGAGGCCCGGGGCCGTAGCTGCCGGTCGCCACGATCGCACGAGTCGCGACGAACAGCCGCGGTCCCGGAATCAGGCCCTGATCGATCGCCTGCTTCACCGAGAGATCGGCGTAGCCGGCGCCTTCCGTTCCGAGGTCCCGGAGGGTGGTGAATCCCGCCATCAGCGTCGCCTTCGAATGGAGCGTCGCCTCGATCGTCCGGTAGGCCAGCGCCTCCTTGAGCACCTGGTCGTTCCAGAGCGTCTCGTTGTACGGGTGGAGAAAGATGTGGGAGTGTGCGTCGATCAGTCCCGGCAGGAGCGTCATTCCCGGCAGATCGACGATCTTCGTGCCCGCGGGAACGTTCACCGAAGCGGAAGGCCCGGCGGCGGCAATATGCTCGCCGCTGACCAGGACGACCCAGCCCTCGTGGACGTTCTCGCTGGTCGCATCGAAGACGCGCGCGGGCCGCAACAGCACATTCGAGGCTTCCGGTTCTGCAGCGAGTGCGGAGCTGGCCACCATCACCGTGGAGATCAGAAACAGAACATTCAGCAGACGACGCATCCAACACCTCCGCCCTCATTCTCCCCCAGCCGCGAGAGCGAGCTCAAGGTGCGTCCGCGTTGATCCGTGCGGAGTGATGGACTCGCGACGAGGATCCGGGCTGCCCAATCGGATCACCTTCTTCCGCCGCGCAGGCGCTACTCCTGTTCGACCGGAACCCTCTTCCAGATCCCGTCGTCACCTTCCCGCCAGTTGTAACGGGCTTTCCCGTCGATCTTGTGGACGGTCTGATCCTTCATCTTCAGTCCGTCGCTGGTCTCATCGAGGAAGAAGTCGACGTCGACCACCGTCCCGTCATCCTGCTTCATGTCCACGCAGGCGAAGTAGGTCTTCGGCGCGACCCGGCTGAGACGTTCCTTGTGGACCTTTACGAGCTGAAGATTGCGGGTCTTGCCGGTCCGATCATCCTGAACCGCGTACCACCCGTCTTTCGACTGGTCGGCGACGATCTTCTGAATCGCGGTCTCCAGCGCGTCGACATCGACCGGCTTCGCTTTTCCGGCGTTCTTTCCATGGGTGGGATGCTCCGGATGTTCCTGGGCGACTGCGGGGACCACGCACATCATTGCGAACAACACGGCACAGACGATTCCTCTCATCGGGACCTCCTCGGTTGTGGTTGGAGAGTCCATTGTCCGCTTCGGTCCGAGTGGAGGCAACCCGGCGGCTTCGGAATGGGCCTTCGGGGGGGCAGAATTTCTCGATCTGTCCGAGCCGTCCCGTGCTATGTTTTGTCTTCCAACGAATTCATGGTTCTGGTCTCCGGAACGAGCCAGATGGGGGTCCGAAGGGCTCCGCGGCACCGTCTCGACTGGTGGCATCAGGCGAGCGGTTGTGAGTGCCCGAAAACACCCCGAAAGGAGGAGAGATGCTTCGAAGCGGTGAAGGTCACCCCCGGATTCCGACGAGTCGTTCAATCTGGAAATGCGCGGCGATCGCAATGTTCGCGTTGCTCGTCGCAGCCACCGCGCTCGCACAGCATGGAGCGGACAGTCCCGAGGCCGTGGTGGCGGCAATGAAGAAGGCAGCGGGAGCCAACGATGTGCCGGCGCTGATTCATCTGATCGCACCCTCGCAGCTCAACGTCCTGGCGCTGCAGACGGACATGGCCGCCGACATGCTGGCTGCCACGACCGAAGGCGAGGCCGGCAAGGATCTGACCGGCAAACTGGAAGCGCTGCGCAAGAAGTACGGCGTGGTCATGAAGGAGGCGGAAACCCCCCTCCATGTCGATGAGAACACCACCGAGGAAGAGATGGATGCTCACATCGAAAAGAGAGCGCGGGAGCTGTACGGCACGGTCGACGTCGCCGGGTACACCGCGGAGCTGACCGCGCTGCTGCTGACCACTCCACAGATGGCGGGTCAGTCGCTGATGCCTCCGGGCGAGGTGGGGAAGATCACCACGAATGGCGATCACGCGTCGGCAAGGATCGGCGACCAGGACATCGGCCTGGTCCGGGAGAACGGCCGGTGGTATCTGGCCCGCCCGGGAAGCTGACGCCCTCCGCGGTCACTCCGAGATCACCAGATCGGAGGGCCTGACCGGAAGGCGTCGAATCCGCCTGCCGGTCAGGCGCGACAGCGCACTGGCTGCAGCCGGAGCGAACGGTGAAACTGTAGGCTCGCCCACTCCGTGCGGCCGCGAATCGCCACTCTCCACGATGTGGATCTCGATCGCTCCTGGTGTCTCGTCCTGAGTCACGACCGAAAACCCGTCGTAGTTCGACTCCCGCGCCTGCCCGTCTTCGAAGGTGATCTCTCCCTTCATGTTCGAAAGAGACCAGATCACCCCGCTCTCCACCTGCTGAGCGATTCCATTCGGGTTGATCGGGACACCGCAGTCGATCGCGCAGACCACCCGCTCGACGACGAACGGCAGGGACCAGGCCGAGGGCCGCGAGCGGAGCGAAACATCGACCACGTAAGCAACCAGGGTCCCGTTGTGGAAGACGTCGCATGCCACGCCACGCGCCACGCCACGCGGCACCGGATCTCCCCAGCCGGACTTCGCCGCCACCGTCTCGATCACTTTGCGGAGACGTGGCCGGTCGATCGTCTCCCGGCCGATCTGCAATGTCGGAGCGATGGTCTCGTCTCCTTCGCCCAGGAGCGCGAGACGAAGCTGGATCGGATCCCGCCCGACCGCCACTGCGATCTCGTCGAGGAACGACTCCCGGGCGAACACCGACGACGGGGCAAACACCGCCCGCCAGGGACCGATCGGAACCGGTGCGTCGACCACGCGATATGTCATCTCCGAGTCGCGGATCGCATAGGGGGAGTCGTAGACGCCCCAGGCGGAGCTCCGCACCCAATCCGCATCCGTCGTCTGCGCCTCGGTGTACGGACGGCGCGCGTTGTGCGGCGTCGATGCCTTCCGCTGCTCCCAGGCGATCACCCTGCCGTTCGCATCGAGGCCCGCGCGCAGGCGATGAGCCGCCGCGGCCTGGAAATAGCCATGGCGCATATCGTCGTCGCGGGTCCAGAAGAGATGAACCGGCGTTCCCTTGATCTGCTTCGCAATCTCGATCGCCTCCCGATCGAAGTCCCACCAGAGCCGGCGGCCGAACCCCCCTCCGAGGAGGGTCACGTGAACGGTGACCGCCGATTCCGGGATCCCCAGCACCCGCGACCCGACGAGCTGCACGACGTTCGGCGTCTGCGTCGGCGACCAGATCTCGCAGTCGTCGTCGGTGACCCGGGCAGTACAGTTCACCGGCTCGACCGCGGCGTGGGCGGCAAACGGATAGAGGTAGAGAGCTTCCAGAGTCTTCGCCGCTCCGGAAAAGCCGTCCCGGCCGCGCCCATCCCTCCGAATGGTCACGCCTGGTTCCTCCGTCGCCGCCGCCAGCTTCTTCAGATGGTCTTCGCTGCTGAACGAGGACTCTGCCGACTCGCTCCAGACAACCTCCAGAGCGTCCCGTCCGCGAATCGCCGCCCAGGAGTTTTCCGCCACCACGGCCACACCGGAAGGAATTTCCAGGACGTGCCTGACCCCGGCGAACTTCCGCGCTTTCGCGGCGTCGAAGCTCTTCATCTTCCGACCGAAGGCCGGAGGGCGTGCCACCACCGCGTAGAGCATGCCCGGCAGACGGACATCGAGGCCGTAGGTCGCCTTCCCGGTCACGATCTTCGGCGCATCGATGCGCTTGCGGGAGGTTCCGATCACCCGGAACGAGTCGGGCGTGCGAGTGGTCGGATTCTCCGGGACCGGGCGCATCGCAGCATCTTTCAGCAGCGACGCATAGGGAAGACGCTGGGAGCCGTGGATGACCGAGCCCCCTTCGGTCCGGCAGGTCTCGGCAGCGACAGCCCAGCGAGCCGCGGCGGCGGCAACCAGCATCGTCCGAGCCGCTGCGCCCGCCTTGCGAAGCGGGTCCCAGAGGTCCTGATGACTGGAGCTTCCTCCCGTCCCGAGATCATCGAAGTCGGGCCCCGGCGAGGCCTGCTCGATTCGCACGGATTCGACATCGACGTCCAGCTCCTCCGCGACGAGCATCGGCAGAGAGGTCCGGACTCCCTGGCCCATCTCACTCTTACCGATCTGCACCACGACCGAGCCGTCCGGCTCGATGCGGAGCCATGCGTCGGGACGGAAACTCTCTCCCTCGCCCGGCTCCGCGGAGGCAGTGAGGCGTATCCCCACAACCAGGGCCCCACCAGAGAGGGCCATCAGGCGAAGAAAATCCCGCCGGCTCGAGGTCATTTCTTCACCTCCAGCGCCGCACGGTGCACCGCCCTGCGAATTCGCGGATAGGACCCGCAACGACAGATGTGATCGGAAAGAGCGGAGTCGATGTCTGCGTCCCCGGGATGCGACTTACGATCGAGCAGAGCCCGGACCTCGAGAATCATCCCCGGCTGACAATAGCCACACTGCGCAACATCCTCCTCGATCCAGGCGCGCTGACAGGGGTCGTCTCCAGCCGGCGAAAGACCTTCGATGGTCACATATTCGTGTTTCGCGGCATCAGCGAAGGTGGTCTGGCAGGAACGGACGGCGCGTCCGTCCTCGAGCACGGTACAGGCACCACAGATGCCTTCGCCACAGCCATACTTCGTTCCGGTCAGGCCGAGCAGGTCGCGGAGCACCCAGAGGAGCGGCATCCGGTCATCCGCCTCGAGAGTCCGGCGCGACCCATTGACGTGGATCGTTCGTTTCGGCACAGGTGGCCACCTCCCGTTGGAGCTCGATGAATACCCTAGCACCGCAGGCGGGGAGGTCGAAGTGGCCGATCCTTTCAGTCACCACAACGCCACAACTTTGGCAGCTTCGCACCACGCGGCGGTGTCCGGAGCTGGGACGCGAGTGACCGTCCACGCACGAAACCCAAAGCCGGCAACCAGGCGCGGCCCGCGGGTAAATCATTGGCATCGCGGATGATCTGGAGCTCGTGAGACGATGGCGCTCGAACTGCTTCGACTCCCCCGGAAGGAGGACTGTGATGCACGACGTCTGGCTGGACATGCGGTTCGCATTGCGAGGAATCCGGCGGCGACCCCTTTTCGCGGTCGTGATCATCCTCACGCTCGCGCTCGGAATTGGCGTGCAGGCCGCCATCTTCGCATTGGTCGACACGGCGCTTCTCCGACCGCTCGGGTACCCCCAGGAGGAGAGGATCGTTTCGATCGGTAGCCAGTGGTCAGGCGGATTCGATCACTCCAGCGTTTCAATCCCGGAGTATCTCGACTACAGCACTCGGACTCACTCGTTCGAGGCCATGGCAGCCTGGCGTCAGACCAGCGTGAACCTCGATGCCGGCACCGGCGATCCGGAAAATGTCCAGTCGGCTCTGGTCACGGCGGGCTTTCTGGACGTTCTCGGGCTCGAGGTCCGCATCGGACGGTGGTTCGCGGCGAGGGAAGAGCGGCCCGGAGCGGAACCGGTGGTGATCCTCAGCCACGATCTCTGGGCTCGACGATTCGGGAGCAATCCGGCGATTCTCGGATCGAGGATCGAGGTCGACGGCGAGACCCCCGTGGTGATCGGGATCATGCCGACGTCGGTTCGGTTTCCCTCCGGCATCTCGCTCTGGATGCCATTGCGGATCGATCCGGCGGATCCCGGGAACCGCAGCGCACACAATCGCAATGTCTTCGCACGCCTCGCACCGGCGATCTCGATCGAGCAGGCCCGCCGCGAGATGAACGCGATGGCGAAAACCCTGGCCCGGGAACATCCCGAAGATTATCCGAAGGCCAGCGGGTGGGGCATCAGCGTTCTCTCCCTCCGCGATCTGCTCGTCGGAGACATGCGGACCCCGCTGCTGGTGCTGATGGCGGCGGTGGCGGTGCTGCTTCTGATCGCTTGTGCAAACGTCACGAATCTGATGCTTGCGCAGCTTTCCCGGCGGCATGGTGAGATGCTCACCCGCGGGGCTCTCGGCGCCCCACGATCACGGCTGGTCCGTCAGATCCTCACCGAGAGCGTACTCCTCGGAGGTCTCGGTGGGGCCGCCGGCCTGGCACTGACCGGAGTGCTTCGTCCTGCGCTCCTGGCAGTGGCGCCATCGTCGCTGGACCAGATCGGCACCGTCGCGATCGACTGGAGGGTCCAGACCTTCGCGTTCGGTACCGCGGTGATGGTCGCCATGATCTTCGGGCTGGTCAGCAGTGCCGCCATTCCGCGAGCCACCGGCCAACGGGATTCCGGAGCCCGGGTCATCCGATCGCTCGGCACCCGCCAGGTGCTGATCGTGGCGGAGGTCGGACTGGCCTTTCTTCTGCTCGTCGGCTGCGGTCTGCTGGTGCGAACATTCGTGAATCTGATCACCGTCGAGCCGGGCCTGGACCCGGACCAGGTGATGACGGCTCGCATCAGCCTGTCCCGCCAGCGATACCCCGACGAGGTCGCGAGAACACAGTTCTTCGACCGGCTGTTCACCCGCCTCCAGTCCGATGCCCGAATCGAGCACGCCGGAGCCGCATCCCTCCTTCCTCTCACGGGAACCGATACCGACTTCGGATTCGGAGTGGAGGGGTGGGAGGCCCCGACTCCGGGGGCCCAGCCGGATGAGCAGGCCCGGGTGGTCACTCCGGGCTACTTCCAGACACTGCGCATTCCGCTCCGGCGTGGACGGACGTTCGATCAGGGGGATACGGCCGAGTCGCCGGCCGTGGTGGTGGTGAGTGAATCGCTGGCACGCAAGTACTGGCCCGGCGCGGAGCCGATCGGCCGACGCATCCGCCTGTGGGGCCTCGACGCGGAAGGGCCCTGGCGCACGGTCGTCGGAGTGGTCGGGGATGTTCGTCATTTCGGGCTCGGATCGGAGCCGCCCCCCATTCTCTACTTCCCGCTCGATCAACTGGGCCAGAGATCCATGTCGATCGTCGTGCGGGGGCCAGGAGTTTCCGCCGCAACGATCGGCGAGGTCAGCCGGGAAATCGATCCGCAGCAGGCGGTCTATGCCGGACAGGCGATGAAAGGGATCATCGACGAGTCTCTGGCGGCTCCGAAACTGAACCTGTCGTTGCTGAGCCTCTTTTCCGCGCTGGCGCTGGTACTCGCGGCGATCGGAATCTACGGGGTGGTGTCTTCGCTGGTATCGCAGCGGACGCGTGAGCTCGGAGTCCGCCTCGCGCTGGGGGCGACACCGGGATGGATTCTTCGGCATGTTCTTGGACGGGGAATGCTCCTGGCGGTCCTCGGCGTCACGGCCGGTGCAATCACCGCGATCGCTCTGACCCGGTTCCTGGGCTCGCTGCTGTTCGGAGTCTCGCCTCTCGACCCGCTCACCTGGCTGACGATTACCGGAGCCATTCTTCTGGTCACGGCGGTCGCCTGCGGAATCCCGGCGCGCCGGGCCACACGAATCGAGCCGGGCAAAGCACTGCGCGAGTTCTGACGGTGGATTCAGCCGGTCATCATCCGGTACCTTCCGGCTGCTCCTGCACAAACTGACGGTAGTGATCGAAGCGTTCAAGGATCACCTCGACGTAGGTGACCGGCTCCAGACCTCGAACGAATCCATACTGCACCACCGGATCTTCGTAGTAGCGTCGTTTCGACAACTGCAGGAGCCAGTAGGCCACGTCATCCCATTTCTTCGGATCATTCCCGTTCTTCTCAGCCAGACGCTGCGCGTCCTGCACATGACCCCGTCCGGCGTTGTAGGAGGCGAAGACGAATTTCAGACGTTCATCCGGATCCGGAATCTCCGGCGCCCATGCCTCGTCGAGCTTCTGCAGGTAGCGGGTGGCTCCCGCGATGTTCTGCTCCGGGTCGCCGAGGTCGTGCACCCCCACTTCCTTCGCGGTCCGGGGCATGAGCTGCAGCAGACCCCGGGCCCCTGCCCAGGATTTCGCATCCGGGTCGAACTTCGATTCCTGGAAGGACTGCGAGGCCAGCAGCCGCCAGTCCCAGTGAAGCTCCTTCGCGTAGGAGCGAAACAGGTTGTCGTACTCCGAAAGCTTGCCGGTTTCGGAGCTGAGGTATTCGTCGCTCATCCGCTCGCGGTAGGTCTCCCGATCCTCGAAGTACTTCTGATACAACTCCTGGAAGAGAGGGCGGTTCTCCGGATCCTGGATCCATTCGTCGAGTTTCCGGAGCAGTTGAGGTGCATTCCGCCGCACCGCCCAGACCACCGACTCGGGCGGACCGAGCGCCGGCTCGACGGTCAGATTGGAAAAGTATTCTTCCTTCAGCTCGGCGACGTTCTGCGGGGCGACCGTCAGTCGAATCTCGCCTCGCGCGACCCGGCGAATCAGGGGCTCGACCGATGCGACGTTCTTCACCTCGATGACCTCGATGTCCCCGGAGACCTGGTCCTCCACCTCGACCAGCGTCTGACGGAGCGGCGACCTGTTCGGGAGATAGACCTTCTTGCCCGCGAGATCGGCAGGACGCTCGACCAGCTTCGCCTGCACCTTCACCGGCCGGGTCGCTTCCTCCGGCAGATCCATCGCCTCTTCGGCGATCTCGGGAACCTTCACCTTCGACGGAGGCCCCGTCCGCTGCACGACCGCGGTTTTCGTCTGATAGAGAGGGCGAGTGAAGCGCACCTCCTTTTCGTCCACCAGGGTCCGAAGCAGCCGCGCGGCTGCCACATCGCCCTCCCCTCGATTGAGCTTCGGCCAGAGCTCCGACCGGTCCCGGATGACCTTCACCCGAAGCTCCAGGTGATGATCTTTCGCGAAGTGCTGCAGCAGCTCGTATTCGTACCCCATCGGCTCGCCTCGATAAATGAAATAGCCGGTCGAGTTGAACGTGACCAGCGCGTCGAGTCTCCCTCCCTGAAGGATCCGGTCGAGGTCTCTGGTCACCGGGGGTGGCGCGGCCGGTTCGCCACAGGCGAACAGCGCAAAGATACAGAGCAGGCTGACGAAACTGTGCAGGGAAGTCCGAAGCATCCGAATGGAAGGCTGCAGGTTGCATTCCGATGTGCGTGCACCCCGGCGAGAGGCTGCCCGTACCGATGGTTGATCCTCTCGGATTCCTGCTGCTGATGCTCGCACTGGCGGCGACGGGAGTGGTTGCGATCAGCCGATTCACCCGCGGATGATCCGACGGCGGGACCGGCGACGATTTCGCCGGCCCCGCCGCTTCCTCAGGCGGCGCGCTCGCCGGCCAGGGCGGCTTCCAGTGCAGCATCGTCCTCCGGTGACAGAACCGACCGCGCCAGATCCCGGATCGAACCGTAGACCGGGGGCGGGGCCGAGGTCCGCATTCCCGAAAGCATCTCCACCCGCTCCGGGTGGTTCAGAGCCGGGAATCATCCAGCGGAGGAAGCGGGCCATCCGCTCCGGCGGAATGCTGGCGATCAGACGCTGCTCGACCTCCTCCAACTCGGCGTCGCTCATCGTCCGCCAGAGCGCGGGCATGATCCGGAGCTCCTCGTCCGACATGTGGATCAGGAGATCGCCGAAGAAGGCGGACAGCGCGACCAGAAATGCATGGCCCTCGGCCGCGGCATCCGGTGCGGACGGATCCACGGCCCAGAGCTGCGCCTGGAGGTCTTGCAGGTGCTTTCCCTGGTCGTCGTGCGCCGGCTCGACCAGATCGGGCGAGCTCCGTTGCGTGGCGCAGAACCAGCGGTGCGGTGAACTCGTTTTCGTGGTGCGCATGGCCCTCCAGCAGGTCGAAGCAGTTCGTGGTCGGCCTCGCGCAACGCGGCGAGCTCGGTCTCGCTGGTGAAGTCGGTGCGTCCCGCCACCGACACCAGGTCGAGCATGAGGCGTCGGATTCCCTTGTGAACCGGGCGGTAGAGATCAATGCGTGTCATCGTGACTCCTTTCGTTTCGACGTCAGTCGATCTGTTCTCGAAAGGCAATTTACGTCGTCCACTCCGGCCCGTTTCCTAATCTTCGACTACGCTGATCTGATTTCTGCCGGAGCTCCGTGACCTCCCGGTGACACGCACGCCGCAGGTGCGTTACAGAACCCTCCGGCGGGGGCCGAAAAATCTTATCCGTTTCCTAAAAACCGGTTATTCTCTCCTGCAAATGACGCCGGAGGAACTGCAGAGGTTCACACGACGCGGGCTTACGATCATGGTCGGGACCGTCGACGCCGACGGGTTCCCCGCCTGCTGTCGTGCTTCGGCGTTGCAGGGAAACCAGGACTTCACACGCCTGACCGTCTTCCTCCCGGTGGCCACGGCCCAGCAGACGGTCGCAAACATCGCCACCACCCGCCGGCTCGCGGTGGTCGCTTCCTCCCCTCCAGACCACGCCACGGTTCAATTCAAGGGATGGAGTCTGGCGGTCCGTCTGGCCTCCCCGGAAGAGGCGGAGTTGATCCGCGCTCAGGCCAGTCGATTCGCGGAGGTCGTGACCACCCTGGGAGTGCCGCCCGCGGTCACCGGGAAGATCAATCGGTTGCCCGCGTATGCGGTGGAGATGAGCCTGGAGGTCATCTACGATCAGACGCCCGGCCCGAAGGCGGGGAGCGCCCTTTCATGAGTGTCGCGGTCGCGCTCTCCAGCATCAGCCGCTGCTTCCAGGGGGTGATTCCGAGCACGCTGGCGACCGTGGACAGTCATGGAATTCCGAACGTGACTCTGGTCAGCCAGGTTCGGTACGTCGATGAGCAGCACGTTGCCATCTCGCGCCAGTTTTTCAACAAGACCAGTCGGAATCTGGACGAGACCGGGCGCGCCTTCGTCGAGACGCTCGATCCACTCACGCTGCAGGCGTACCGTCTGCGACTCCGTTTTCTCCGCTCTGAAACGGAGGGCCCTCTGTTCGAATCGATGGCTCTCCGGATCGAGGCGATCGCGTCCCACACCGGAATGGCCGGAATCTTCCGGCTGACCGCTGCCGACGTGTTCGAGGTGGAGAGTGCGGAGCGGGTGGACGGCTTCCTCGACGAGGAGCCGGTCCAGGCCGACATGGTGGACGCGCGGTTCTGCGGGGACCGAAGCGAGATCCGGGCGCTGCAGGTGATCTCCGATGGGATCAATCGTGCCGGCGACCGCGATTCGCTGTCCCGATGGATCCTCGAGTCTCTCGATGACGAGCTCGGCCTGGAGCACACCATGCTGCTTCTTCGCCGCGGAGACCTTCTCGTCACCGTCGCCAGCCGCGGCTACCCGCAGAGCGGGATCGGCGCAGAGATCCGGATTGGCGACGGAATGATCGGAACCGCTGCACGCGAACGACAGGTATTGAGAATGACCGGACTCGGAGAGGATCTCCGGTACGGGAGGGCCGCCCGGACAGAGGTGCAGCGCTCCGGTGGTCAGACATCGGAAGAGATCCCCCTTCCGGGACTCCCGGACACGCAGTGTGCGCTGATCATTCCGCTCTGGACCCGGGACCGGCTGATCGGTGCACTCGCCGCGGAGAGTCAGGATCCGATGGCGTTCGGTGACTGGCATGAGGCGTACCTCGAGCTGCTCGCGAATCAGATCGCGATGGGGATCGCCGGCACCGGCGAGGAGAGTCCGGGAACGGCGTCAGCCGGAGCCGCAACGGCTCACAGACGACTCACCTTCACCTGGTATCCTGAGGCCGAATCGATCTTTGTCGATGGCGAGTACCTCACCCGGAGCGTCCCCGCAAAGATTCTCTGGAAGCTGCTCTCGGAATGGAAGGCGAACGCGCGGTCGGAATTCACCAACCGGGAGCTCAGGATGGACGGCGATCTCGGTCTTCCCGCGGTCAAGGACAACCTGGAGAGCCGCCTGATCCTGCTCCGCCGGCGCCTCGAGAATCACTGCCCGGAGATTCGCATCGACTCCTCGGGGCGGGGCCGTTTCTTGCTGGTCGTGGACGCGGAGATCGTCCTCGAGCGTGCGGGTTGATTCCGACGGAAACGACGATCAGACGAAACGGGCGGCTCCCTTCGGAGCCGCCCGCCTGATTTCCGTCAGAGCTGGAACAGCATCACATCCTTCGGCGTCCCAGCACCACGACACCAAACGTCGCGAGCAACAGCGCGAGAACACTCAGAGGAATCTCGGAGAGCGTGGGAATGCCGGCGACCTGGTCGATGTCGAAGCTCGTCGCGTCTCCGCTGCCACCGACACCCGGATCGTCCGAAACCCTGGAGCTCTCGTTCGTCCCGTCACCGTCCGAGTCATAGTTGATGGTGGCCTGATTGACCACGGTCTGTCCGACCGTATGGACCCGGATCGTCGCGGTCATGGTCACGGTGACCGAGCCGTGAGCCGGCACGACACCATCCCAGGTCACGGTATTGGTTCCCACCGTCGCGACCGCGATCCCGGAGCTCGCCGTCGTACTCACCAGGATGACCTGTGGAGGCAGCACATCGGTCAGCTCGTGCCCCGGATTGTTCTGCTGATCGATAGTCGCTGCTGTTGGAGAGAACGACGGTGTAGGTCACCGTTCCCCCTTCGTGGAAGTCGCCGGAGACGGTCTTGGTCGCCGACACGTTCGCCGGCGAGAGTACCTGAAGATCGAAGCTTGCGGAATTGTCGGCGTTGTTCGGGTCGAACGCCATGGAGCGCAGCCGTCCCGATTTCGTCGACAGCGTCGACACGCTGCTGGTCAGGATCCCGGCCATGTTCGGTGCCGTGATCGAGAACTGCAGCGTCGCCGTGGCTCCGGCGCCAAGACTGGCGACGTTCCAGAGGCCGGTGGAGGAATCGAAAACGCCCTGAGAGGCGGTCACGCCGCTGTAGTTTCCGGGCGGTACGTTCGCCGGAACGAACACCTGGGTCGTGTTGAGGCCATAGGCCGGGTCGTCGCCGTAGTTGGTCACCGTCACCGTATAGGCCACGGAACCGCCGGCGAGGATGGTGGGAGTATTGGCCGAGGTCACGATCGCGAGATCGGCGGTGCGCGGCACATTGATACAAACCGTCGCCTGGTTGTCCGCAGGGCTGGGATCCAACGGGGTACCGCTGACGATCTGCGCCATGTTGCAGATCTGTCCGGAAAGAGAGACGGTTGCGGTGATCTGGATCGAAGCGTTTCCTCCGTTCGTGATCGAGCCCGGCACGGTCCAGAAACCGGTGGAGGGGTCGTACGCGCCGCCGCCCGTGTCCGACGACCATTCCAGTCCGTCCGGAAGGTAGTCGTACACCACGACCCCGGAGACCGGATCGGGACCGTTGTTCGTGACGGTGATGGTGAACGTTACATTCGTCCCGTGGTTGGGGGAGGGAACACTCGCCGAGTTGGCAATGGCCAGGTTCGCCTGCGGGGTTCCCTCGAGCAGCACGACCTCGGCCCGGGTTCCGGAGGCATTCTGGTGATGAAGCAACAGCGCGCCGAGAGACCCGTTGGTCGCCATGTTCGCGGTGTTCCAGGTCACCGGAATCGCCTTGCCATTCAGATCTTCATCGAGGAAGTCGCCGCCGAAGTTGAGACCCTGGTTGGCCCAGTCGTAGAAGTACGGCCCCGCGGCCTGATCGTAGTAGACATTCGACGACGGATTGCAGCGGTTACCGGTGGTGGTCCTCGCGCAGCCGGGATTCGAGCCCGGACAGGTCACCACTTTGTAGCGGATGGTTGTCGTGGCCGTCGAGCCGATGCCGAGCTGCGAGGGCGTCGCGGCGAGAATCATGACGTTGTTCAGATGCAGAGCCGAATCGACAACATCCGGGCCCACGAGATTCACCGGAGAACCCAGACCGAGAATGGTGTTGCCATTCGTAACCGTGTCGCGAATGATCCGCACGAAGTTGTCGTTCGGGCTGGCACCCGACACGAAGATCGAGGGATTGCTGTTGTAGACGATCTTGTCGTAGAAGCCATCGTTGTTGTTGTCCACGCAGACGTCGTAGGTGACGTCGTTGGGAGTCGACCAGTCGCCCCAGCTCGACACGCCGAACATGATCAGATCGTTACTGACACTGAGGCTCCCTCCGGCCTGGTAATAGGCCACCCCAACGTACTGGATGTCCGCGTAGTCGGTCGAGCGGGTGGGATCGAGCGGCGAGACCACCTGGAGCTCGAACGGCGACACCAGCGACTCCACGTCGAGGGGCCAGCTCCCGAGACAGGTCGGGCCGGCGGCCAGGGTTCCGGTGCAGAGACCGGTCCCCGAGAGGGGAATCGTGGTGGAGCCCGTTCCCGCTCCGCCGGTGGCGATCAGCGGGGGCGCCGACATGGTGGACGCGGGTCGTTCAGCCATGTAGACCGGGAGTCGGAACTTCAGCGTGGCCCCCTGGCTGAAGGTGACGTACCCACCCTCCTCGGCCAGGAAGTTCCGGGCCTGGTCGCCGTAGTTCGCCTGCACGTACTGAAGAGGGAAGAGCGAGGCATCGCGGGCGTGCTTCATCTGCGAGGCATCCGCACTCATCTGTACCGTGAACTCCTCGGTCTGCCCCGCGCCGACGGTGATCGACGATCCACCGGGAAGAGAGAAGGCCACTCCGGGCGCGTCGAGGATGGTCTGAATCCCGAGAGTGTAGGTCTGCGCCGTCGCTCCGTGGTTGACCACCCGCACTTTCTTCGACCGGGTGACCACTCCCTGAACCTCCGGATCGAACGTCACGCTCACCACCCCCACATCCTCGGCATTCATGGCCACCACGCTTCCGACCGCCGACTGTGCTGGATCGACCCTTCCGGCACCGATCCGCGAGGGACCGAACTTCGGTGCGCCGTCGGCGACGAGGCTCACGTCATGAGTGGCGTAGTTCATCGCCAGGGCCTTGAGCTCCTCGACCTGCCAGTCGGGGTGGATCTCCCGAAGGAGCGCCATCACGCCCGCCATGTGGGGGCTGGCCATCGAGGTTCCGGAGATCGTCAGCGTCTGGTTGCCGGCCTGGTAGCCGGAAGGATCGGACAGCCCGGTGCAGCCGGTCGGAGTGGTGCAGGTATGGCCGGTCTGAACCGAAGTGATATTCAGGCCCGGGGCCGCGATGTCGGGCTTGAGCCGGACCGGAGAGCCGTAGATCCGACGCGGTCCGCGCGAGGAAAAGGATGCGAGCGTATCCCCGGCATCCGGCCCGAAGAGAGTCACATTCAACGTCGCGATGTTGGCCTTGAGAGTGTTTCCATCGGCGAGGGTGACACGGACCGACGGAATGGTGATCGTCGCGTCCGCTCCGCTCATGCCCCCGGGCGGGTTCCCTCCGGCGTTGTCGGCAATGATGACCCCGACGGCTCCCGCGTCCTGGCAGTTCTTCACCTTGATGGTGAATGCACAGGTTCCCCGGTCGACGAGTGCGAAGTTGCCGGCCACGGCTCCCGCATTGGTCAGAGCGCTGCATGCGTCCGTGGTCAAAGGTCCCGAGCCGTCCGCGGGATCGAGCCCGATCACCACGTTATGGGGTCCTGGCGGCGTTCCCGAGGCCATCGGAGCGGGTCCGAACTGCGCCGCGCCAGCCAGATAGTTTCCGGCGATTCCGGCGGGGGCGTTCACCTGGACGAACGGTGCCGTCTCGCCGTCGTCGACCGACGCTGCCGTGGCGATGGCGCGCGAAGCCACGCCCGGGCTTCCGGCGATGAAGAACGTGTCGCCGGAGTTCCCGGCCGAGGTCACCACGATGACTCCGGCAGCGGCCGCGTTGTCCGCCGCGATCGAAGAGGCGGTCAGGGCGGCACCGTATTGCGAGCCGAGGGACATGTTGATGACGTCGAGATGGTCCGACAGATCGAGATCGCCATCCGGATCCATCGCCCAGTCGATTCCCTGAACGCTCAAACCGGTGCTGCCGGTGCAACCGAAAACGCGAATACCGAACAGGGTCGCCTGGGGCGCCGTACCGGGCCCGATGCGGAGCCCGCTGTAGGTTGAACTGCTGGCGTCGTACGGTCCGGGGAACGTCGCCCCGGCGGCGGTGACGCCGTATCCGGCCGCGGAGCCCGACACGTGGCTGCCGTGACCGTTGCAGTCCATCGGATTCGCGTCGGGCACGGGCGCATTCGAGCCGGTGTACGCGTCGCCTGCGAGGTCGACTCCGCCGGCCACCTTGACCGTCGGAAACAACCCGCCCGTCGTGGTGAATTCGCGCTGTCGGTCGACTCGGTCTGGTAGTCGGCGAGAACACCGGTGCCCCCGAAGTCGGCGTGCATGTAGTCGATCCCGGTGTCGATGACCCCGATCCGGACTCCCGATCCGAGAACGCCGGACGGCAGTCCGATGGTATTCGCCCAGACGTTCGGGGTCCCGATGAACGGAACGCTGGTGGAGTTCGTCGGGTACTCGGGATAGATCGGAATCACCCGTTTCACGCCTGGCGTCTTCATCAGCTCGCGCACCTTGTCGGGTGAGACGGCAACCGCGATGGCGTTGAGCGCCTTCGATACGCGGAAGATCTCACGTGCGCCGACTCGCGGACCGGTGATCGCGGCCGCGACGTTGCGCTGCGCCGCTTCGATCCGGACCACCCGGGCACGACTCAGCGCGCCGGCGTGCCTTCGCGCGGCCTGATCCGAGGGAGCAGCCCCTTTCATCGCCTCGGCAAAGACGACCGAGGCTGGTGGATCGATCAACTCGACCATCACCTGAATCCGGCCATCGTCCGTCCGAAGTGCCTGGTCGAAACCGGACAGGACGTCCCGGAGCTCCACCTCGGGAGATGCCTCCAGATCCCATCGCTGGGACCCGCCGGCGAGCGCCGGCAGGACGAGAAGGCCAGACATCAGGAGAAGTAGTGAAAACGGGACGATCATGCGCCGCAGAGCGGCGGCGGAAAGCAGTGTCGACATGGACGTGATCCTTCCTTCAGGGCCGGGTGCGGCACATTATTGGAGGATGCACGTCAAGCGTCTATCTGTCGAAAGTGGTATTTCCGGCTCCTCGTCGGTGCGGGAACCGGCTCCAGGAGGGTCGGTCGGTGATTCCGGCGATTTCTGCGGACCGGGATTCCGGCCACGGGAAACCATTTCTGCGCCCGTCCCGGAGGGTTCTTCAGAGGGTCCGGGACGGGCCCCATTCACACGGCGCGCTTGACGATCGCCCAGATCACCAGAATGACCGCAATCACGACCAGAATATGGATCAGTCCTCCGGCGACGTGAAACACGAGCCATCCGAGAATCCACAAGACAATCAGAACGACGGCAATGGTCCAGAGCAATCCACCCATGTCTCCTCCTCCATCAGTCGGGGCGTTGATGGCGCCGAATGCGCCGTCGGGCAAACTGTGCAGAACCCGCGCCGGAACCATGCCGACCGCTTTTCGGGAGGACGGAAATCCGTCGGTCCACGATCGCGAGCAACCGGGCACAGAAGCTGTAAGATTCGGACGCGCGGGATTTCCGCACGAAATGAATCCGGTGACCATCTCGAACCGTCTTCTGATTGCGATGCTCCTGCTGGCCTGCGTGGTCGGCTGTGCGACCGCGCCGAAACTCTCCGGCGCTCGCGAGCCCGACTCCATCGCCGGCCTTTCGGTGATCGAACGTGATCCGATCCGGTCACCCGATGTCGCTCTGATCCTGTCCGGCGACGGAGGATGGCGCCGCATCGACCGCGCAATCGCCGCCCGGATCGAGGAGCGGGGAATCCCGATCGTCGGCTGGAACATGTCGGGCTATCTCTCGCGACAACGAAGCCCCGAGGAGGTGGCGGAGGATCTCGCCCGGGTGATGCGGCACTCCATCGACCAGGGTGCAGTCCGGTTTCTCCTCGTCGGCTACTCCCGTGGCGCAGACGCCCTGCCGATCATGATCAACCGCCTTCCTCCGTCGCTTCGGCGGCGGATCGTCATCGTCGCGCTGCTGGCGCCGAGCCGTTCCGCTGCGCTCTACCACCGATGGTTCCACTGGCTGTTCCGTTCCCGGGCACCCCGATATGCGATTCTGCCCGAGATCGAGGCGCTGAGCGAAGAACCGGTGTTGTGCATCCACGGCACGAGCGATCACGAGGCTGTCTGCCCAGCCGTCCCCGCAGGAACGGCCACCGTGATCTCCGTGCAGGGCGGGCACCACTTCGCGGGAAAGTACCGTGCGATCGCCGACCGGATCCTCACCGAGGCGGGCTGGAAATCCTCCGGCGCGTCCGATGGATCGGAATTCGAATTGCCAGGGTCCGGCCCGAGCGGTCGGAAGAAGCCGGAGCTCGATTGAGACGGACTCGGCTCGCGGAGTGGTACCATTTCCTTCTCGATGCCAGAACTTCCGGAGGTCGAGGTGTATCGCCGCGGTTTCGAGCGCAACGCGCTCGGTCGGACCGTCGTCTCCATCGAGCTCACCGACCGGAGAATCCTCCATCACACCAGCATCGCAGCCCTTCGGCAGGGACTCTCGAACCGCACCTTCCGCACCACCGCCCGACACGGAAAACACTTCTTCGCCGGCACGGATGGTCCTGCCTGGCTGTACCTCCATTTCGGGATGAGCGGTGACCTTCACTACGACGTCGATCCACCCCGGTTTTCACGGCTGATCCTCAGGTTCGCCGACGGGGGTCTGGCGGCATTCGAGGACATGCGGCTGTTCGGACGAGTCGGCGTGGTGCGGGATCCCGACCAGTTCCTCCGCGAGCACCATCTCGGTCCGGACCCGACCTCGGCAGAGTTCGATGCCGATGCGATGACCCGGGTGCTCGATCGCAAGGCCGGGGTCAAGGCCATTCTGATGAACCAGGACAACATTGCCGGACTCGGAAACCTCTGGGTGGATGAGATTCTCTTTCAGACTTCCGTCCATCCCCGAACCCTCGGCTGCGACCTCTCCGCCAGAACGAAACGGTTGATGTTCACGACGATGCGACGGATTCTCGCGTCGGCGGTTGAACGCCAGGATCGGGGGCAGCCCTATCCCCGCACCTGGCTGATCGAGCAGCGGATCGAGGGAGGCCGCTGCCCCCGATGTGGTGGAACCCTCGCCCGTAGCGTCGTGGCTGGGCGGACCACCTGTTTCTGCAGGGATCACCAACGCCGCAGGAAAGCCGGTAAACGCCGGGGCGGCGAATGACGTCCAACAATCGCGAGAATGATCGAAAGGAGAAACGGATGATTCGAAGCAGAAAAATCGCAGCAATCGTTCTGACTCTGGCACTGTTCGTCGGCTGCGCCAGCGCCTCACCCGCCGGATGGGTGTTCCTCGGCGAGCGGGTCGCCGCCAAAGGCGGGGATCACGATGAGATTCAGGTAGGCGTGAAGGATGGGCACTTCGCGAAGATCCAGATCCGGGTGAAAGAGACGGCGGTCGAGATCCGTGACCTCAAAGTGCACTACGCGAACGGAACGACCGAGGACGTCCAGATCAGGGCGCTCATCGCCGCAGGTGGAGAATCGCGGGTGATCGATCTGAAGGGAAACGGTCGGGTGATCGACAAGGTCACCTTCTGGTATCACACGCCCGCGCGCGCCCGGGGCCGGGCCATGGTGCGCCTGTTCGGGATGCGCTGAACCGAAGGAGTGAGCGGAGTGGTCCGCTCACTCCTTCAGTAGTTTGAAGGCATGGGTCCACTCGTTGCGAAGGAAGCCGGGGATGCACCAGAGAATGCACAGTGGCTCGATCGCCCGGGCGGCCGCCGCGCCACCCATGTCGGCTGTTTCCCAACCGAACTGGTGGAGGATTCCCGTCACCGTCTCCTTCGCCTCGGGATCGTTGCCACAAATGAACATGGTCGGCCTGCCACCTTTGAACTGCGGATCGACCATCCGGGCACTCCCGACCGAATTGAATGCCTTGACCAGTCTGACCTCCGGAAACTCCTGTTGGACCCGTTCCATGAGCGACTCTTCGAGATCCGTGAAAAAGTGCAGCACGCCGCCATCCGGAGGAGAGTCCGCGATCGGATTGGTCGGATCGATGACCACCTTCCCCGCGATGTTCGCGTTTCCGGCTGATCGCAGCACGTCGGCGGCAACTGCTCCCTTCACCGCCAATACCAGAACCTCGCCGAACTCCGCAGCATCCGCGAAGCTGCCGATCCGTGCCCCCGCGTGGGCGGCCAGCCAGTCCGCGAGTTTCGAGGCCGTCCGGGTTCCGAGAGTCACCTCGTGACCGTGCTTCAGAAATCCTTCCGCAAGCGTCTGCGCGACCACCCCTGAACCGAGTACTCCGATCTTCATCGTCTCTCTCCTCTCTACAGTGCCTGAACTTCACCGGAACCCGACGACCATCGCACGAAGGCCCACCGCTCCGGAGCCCTCAATCGAAGGACTGAACCTCACCGCGCCGGTAGTCGTACACCCCGTACGCGATGAAAAAGAGATCGAGAATGATCTGTGTCACCGACGAAAAGCGCCACTGCCAGCCCGAAAGAGCGACGTCCCAGGCTCCGAGGCCAATGCAGAGGATTCCGATCGAGATGAAGATCCATCCGCGGGCATGAGGTCGCGGCGCCATCCAGAGCATCCCCCGATTGAACGAGAGAAGCGCGGCGAGTACCAGGAACGGGACCGCGACAGCGATGAGGATCAGGAACGGCAGGCTCATGGTCTCTCCTTCCTGCGACGCTTCCTGAACCGCGGACTCAGCGTCGCCTCACGATCTTAACCCGGGTTAATCCCAATGGCCCTGAACTTCAGGGTCTGACGCCCGCGAAGCGGGCAATCGGAACGCCGCCACCCTGACGGCGTTCCGACGAAGCCATGTCCTGAAGAGTTCGGGCCATTGGCGTTAATCCCTGCAGACTGCGCTCCACAACGTCTCGGGACCCGGAGCGGAGATGGCATGGTTGAGGAATCGGAATCTATCCATGACTGGATCCCTGCACGAGAATCGGCCGGACGTGGTGATCATCGGAGGAGGAGCGGCCGGGCTGCAGGCGGCGGCGGTGCTGGCAGAACAGCCGCTTCGGGTCGCCCTGCTGGAGGCACGACCGCGCCTGGGCGGACGCGTTCTCACCCTTCACGAGCCGGATTCACCGGCCCCTCTCGACCTCGGTGCGGAGTTGATCCACGGGGACTGCCCTGAGACTCGCGCCCTGCTCGATCCGTCGGAGATCGACGACGTCCCGAACGATCACCTCGTGTTCGATCACGGCGGGCTGCATCCGATGGGAGATCTCTTCGAAACGATCACTGAAGCCGCGGCGCAGCAGGGCGCCGAGGAGAGGCCGGTGAGCGATCTGCTCGACTCGATCCGCGCGAATGATCCGCATCTCGAGTCGATCATCCGCATGTTCGTGGAAGGCTTCCATGCTGCGGATCCGTCGAAGCTCACCAGCCTGGCCCTTTCGGACGGCGAAGAGGAGGGTCGGCAGTCGCGGCCGCGAGCAGGTTACGATCTCCTGCTGCAACGGCTCGAGACGCAGTTCCGCTCACGGGTGGCCATCCGGCTCTCTACCGCCGTCCGCACCGTCGAATGGACTCCGCGAAGAGTGCGCCTCCGCCTGCTCGGAGAAGATGTGGTTCCGGGCGAGCTGGAGTGTTCCAGCCTGATCGTGACCGTTCCCCTGTCGATCCTGGACGAAGGAATGATCCGCTTCGATCCTTCAATCCCGGCGCTCGAGGAGATCTGCCGCCGTCTGCACACGGGACATGTGGCAAAGCTGCTTCTCCGATTTCACGAGCCGTTCTGGAAGGACCGGCTCAGCGGCAGCTTCGTTCATGCCCCCGGAGCGCCGTTTCCGACCTGGTGGACGATGGCACCCTCCGAGGCGCCGGTGCTGGTCGCCTGGACGGGGGGACCGGGCACTCCCGAGCTGAACCGCCACTCGATGCGGGATCAGGTCTCACTGGCAGTCGAGACTCTTGCGGAAATTCTCGGAACCAGCCGATCGGCCCTGGAGCAGCAACTGGTCAGCTCTCATCACCATGACTGGTCCTCCGATCCATGGAGCCGGGGCGCCTACTCCTACCCCGGCGTGGGGGGAACGGAGGCGCGCAAACTGCTCCTCAACCCGATCGAGGAGACGCTCTTCTTTGCGGGAGAGGCGTTGTCCGCCGACTACTCCGGTACGGTGGAGGGAGCACTGGAAACCGGCCGGCGCGCCGCGGAGCAGGTTCTCGAGGTCCACGGCTCCAGACAGGCACGCGCCGCACGCTGAGGGGCTGAGATCGATCGAGGCCCTTCGGATTCAGTCCTCGAACCCCATGGATCCCTTCTCCCGGGACTTCCGACGGTACATCGCCGCATCCGCGCGACGGATGATCGATTCCGGATCGCGGTCGGCAGGGGTGGCGAAGGCAATCCCCGCGGTCAGGCCCAGCCGGCTCCGGGGATGTTCAGCGGCAAGACTCCGAACCCGCTCCAGAATCCGTCTGCAGATGGTCTCGGCCGATCCGCGGTCGGCTCCCGCAAACGCGATGACGAACTCGTCTCCGCCAATCCGGGCCGCGAAGTCATCCCTGCGGATGGAGGAACGGATGACCTCTGCAACCCTTCGCAGCAGATCGTCACCGGCAGGATGACCGTAGGTGTCGTTGACCGACTTGAATTCGTCGAGATCGAGATACGCGACGGCAAGGGGGAGCTCGGACGGAAGGCTGCTCAGATGCTCCAGCAGAGCGCGCGAGTTGGGAAGATCCGTGAGGAAATCGGTCCGTGCCACCGAGCGCTCCTCGATCAGCCTCCGCTGCAGCTTCTGATTCGCTTCCGCGAGGATTCTCTCGTTCCGCCGGAGCCGGTCGACGAATACCGCGAGGAGCAGGAAGACGGCCAGCCGGCTGACCGAGTTCCAGACGGTGAGCTCGAGGTTCAAACCCTCGTGAAGCACCAGCTCGGCGGCGAACCAGCATCCGGAGGCCACCAGCGCGGTCACCACTCCCACAACGCGGCCGGCGATCCAGGTTCCCACCAGAATAGGAAGGAGATAGAACAGCGAGAGGGCGTAGTCGCCGGTGATGTAGTCGAGCCAGCCGATCAGAAGCTGGATCAGACAGAGCGCACCGGTGATGAACACCACCAGGACGAGCCGGGGTGAATCATCACGACGGCGGAAAGAGGAGCGCGGCACCCGGTCCACACTGATGAAAACACGGATCCGGAGCTTTCTGTGCCCGACGTCCGGTCGCCTTCGTCCTCTTCCTCACACCCCGCCCCATCGCTCCTGGAATGGTTGAGTTCGACGGGTCCCGATCCTGCAAGGAAGCGAGGCAGACATGTTTGGCCGGAGCATCACCCTGTTTCGACTGTTCGGTTTTGCGGTACGGGTGGATCTGAGCTGGCTGATCGTCGGCACGCTGGTCGCCTGGTCTCTGGCCGACGGCATCTTCCCTTCCATGTACCCCGATCTCTCCGCGGCACGGTACTGGGGCATGGGGGTGGCGGGAGCGATCATCCTGTTCCTCTCCATCGTGGTCCATGAATTCGCCCACTCGCTGATCGCACGCCGCTACGGCATTCCGATGAAAGGGATCACCCTGTTCCTGTTCGGCGGCGTGGCCGAAATGGATGACGAGCCCCCCAGTCCGAATGCGGAGCTGCTGATGGCGCTCGCCGGACCGGCCATGAGCCTGATCCTGGCCGCGATCTTCGGCATCGCTTTTCTTTTCGCCAGCTCCGGGGAGTGGCCGGTCGAGATCACCGGGGTGGTGGGCTACCTGGCGCTGATCAATGTCGTTCTGGTGGTCTTCAACATGCTTCCCGCCTTCCCACTCGATGGCGGGAGGGTGCTCCGTGCCTTTCTCTGGATGTGGGATGGAAACGTCCGAAGGGCCACCCGCATCGCTTCATGGATCGGCTCGGCCTTTGGATTCATCCTGGTCGGCGTCGGCCTGGTCAGCGTCTTCTTCGGTAACTACATCGGGGGGATCTGGTGGTTCCTGATCGGATTGTTCCTCCGCAATGCGGCGCAGATGTCCTACAAACAGATCCTGCTGCGTTCGGCGCTCCAGGGCGAGCGGGTCACCCGGTTCATGAACTCCGATCCGATCACCGTTCAGCGCTCGATCTCGATCGAGGATCTGGTCGAGAACTACGTCTATCGCCATCACTTCAAAATGTTTCCGGTCCTGGACGATGACCGGCTCGTCGGCTGCGTCACCACCCGTCAGATCCGGCAGGTTCCACGCGAAGAGTGGGCCCGGCAAAGCGTCGGGGTTCTCGCTTCCGCGTGCAATGGCGAAAACTCGGTCGCGCCTGACACGGATGCGATGGACGCCCTGAGCCAGATGATGCGTACCAACAATTCGCGGCTGATGGTGGTCGAGGGGGGAGCGCTGGTGGGAGTGATCAGCCTGAAGGATCTGATGACATTCCTCCGGCTCAAGCTGGAGATCGAAGACGAGGTCACCCTCGGAGAGGTTCCTGACGGAGAATGACTCACCTGTTCGTCGCTCTGCTGATCGTCAGCGTCCTGATCCTCGGCTTCATCGCCGCCGTGTTCCTCCGTTATCTGATGCGTGGCAACGACGTTCAGAGTGTCCGGCTGATGGGAATCCAGGACCGGCAGCTCGACGCCGGCGACCGGCACTTCGTCGAGGACTTCAAGCTGCTGACCTACACCGTCATGTACCCCGGCAATGATCTGGAGATCCTGCTCAATGGCGAACAGACCTACCCGGCACTGCTCGACGAGTTGAAGCAGGCTCGGGAGCTGATCACCTGGCACGTGTTCTGGCACAAGCCCGGACAACTCTCCGACGACCTCCACGAGATCCTCTGCGAGCGGGCGCGGGCGGGCGTGACCGTCCTGATGCTGCTCGACTGGATCGGAGCGCACGGAATCGGAGACGACTACATCGAATCGCTCCGGAAGGCCGGCGTGGAGGTCTCGATGTTCCGGCCGCCGAGATGGAGCGGGCTCTACAAAATTCAGGCGCGCCTGCACATGCGGGCGGTGGTGATCGATCGAAAGGTCGGCTTCACCGGAGGGTTCGGCATCGACGATCGATGGAAGGGGGACGGCCGTCATCCGGGTCAGTGGCGCGATACCAACGTGCGGGTACACGGGCCGATCGTCGACCAGTTGCAGGCGGCGTTCGCCACGAACTGGGCGGAAGCCACCGGCGAGCTTCTGGTCGGAAGCCTGATGTATCACCCGGACAACAGGGAGGTGGGACAAACCGACGCTGGCGTCATGCACACCGCACCCACCCTCGGAAGCACCAACGCCGAACGGTTTTTCATGCTCTCCATCGCCGGTGCACGGAAGCATCTCTACATCACCAACGCCTATTTCCTGCCGAGCCATCACCTGCGAAAAGCACTGACCGACGCTGCCGCACGCGGCGTGGACGTGCGGGTCCTCTCGCCCGGCGCAAACACCGACCGGAAGTCGACCTGGTACGCGGCGAGGCTCCACTACGACGTTCTGCTCGAAGGCGGGGTCCGTATCTTCGAGTACCGCCCGACCATGGTGCACGCGAAGACCATGGTGGTCGACGAAACCTGGTGCTGCATCGGCACCATGAACTTCGACAACCGCTCGATGAACCTCAACGACGAGGTCGCGATGGTGGCCCGGGATGACCATCTCGGGCAGCAGATGAAAGAGATCTTCGAGCGTGATCTCGAACTGGCCGACGAGGTGACCCTGGAAGAGCATCGCAGGAGATCCCGTGGAGCGAGGTTGAAGGAGCTCCTGGCCAAGTCCGTGGCCCCCTTGCTCTGACCTCGGCCGACCCTCGCCTCACCCTCCGGCATGCGATAAGCTGGAGCCACCGGAGAGACTCATGCCGATTACCACCGCAGGACAGACGCTCAAGCGTCGCCGCACGAAAATCGTCGCGACCATCGGTCCCGCCTCATCCGATCCCGCGATCATCGATGCCATGATCGATGCCGGGGTCGACGTGTTCCGTCTGAACATGTCCCATGGCGATCACGACACCCATCGCCGCTCGTTCACCTGGATCCGTGAAGCCGCCGCAAAGCGTGGACTCCCAATTGCCATCCTCGCCGACCTCTCCGGCCCGAAAATCCGTTGCGGGATGTTCGAGAAAGGTCAGATCGAACTTGAGGATGGGCAGACCGTGACGGTGACCACTCGGGACGTCGAGGGCCACGACGGCCTGATTCCGTCCCAGTACGAAGCGCTCGCGACCGACGTCTCTCCAGGCGACCCGATCCTCCTCGATGACGGCAATCTGGAGCTTCACGTCGACCAGGTGGACCAGACCGAGATCACCGCAACCGTGATCCATGGCGGGATCCTGAAAAACCGGAAGGGGATGAATCTTCCGGGAGTCCGAGTCTCCGCACCTTCGCTGACGGAGAAGGACCGCGTGGATGCCCGATTCGCCCTGGACCTCGGGGTCGAGTACCTCGCCCTCTCGTTCGTTCGCCGGACTTCGGACGTCGTCGAGCTGCGGGAACTGGTTCACGAATCAGGCAAGAGTGTCTCGATCATTTCGAAGATCGAGAAGCCGGAGGCGCTGGAAGAGATCGAGGGGATTCTGGAGGCGTCGGATGGCGTGATGGTCGCGCGTGGCGACCTGGGAGTCGAGCTTCCAGCCGAAAAGATTCCGAGTATCCAGAGCCAGCTCGTGGACCTGGCGCGGTCGCGGGCTCGACCGGTCATCGTCGCCACCCAGATGCTCGAGTCGATGATCGCCAACGCACGGCCGACCCGGGCGGAAGTGTCGGACGTCTCCACCGCGGTGATGAGCGGAGCGGACGCGGTGATGCTCTCCGCCGAGACCGCTGCGGGGGCGTTCCCGGTTCGCGCCGTCGAGACCATGGACCGGATCGCGCGCGAGACCGAGGGAGTGATCTGGAGACGGAGCGCCTTCGGATCGTTTTTCGATGAATCGGGCGGAGGAGGCTCTCCGTTCGAGATCCGGGAACCGACTCCGCTGAGCCGTGCCATTGCGCGGGCCACGGCACAGCTCTCGCGGGACCTGCTGGTTCGCGCCATTCTGATCATCTCGGAGGGCGGCACCACGGCGCGCATGGTCAGCGCCGCGAGACCCGCTTCGCCTCTTCTGGCGGTCTCGCCCAGCTTCGCCTCCTGTCGCACCATGAATCTGCTCTGGGGCGTGGTCCCCATCTGCGTGGACGAACGGGAGCTCGTCCGGCCGAACGCGATGGTCCGCCAACTGGTCCGCGACTTCGATCTGGGCAATCCGGGTGAATACGTCCTGCGCGTCTCCGGGTTCCATCAGGACCCCCAGCAGAGCATTCCGACCATCAGCGTCATCTCTCTGTGAAGATGGGCCGCTATGTGAAGCAGTTCAGGCGACGAGTGGGGATGGCCCTGGGCCCGAGCGAGGAACGGAACTTCACCATGTGGGTCGGCTACGAGCTGCGCGGCGTGGAAAAGGATCTGTCGGATCACGGGCTGTTCCGGGTCGACAGCCTCTCCGACGAGGAAGTCGCCGAACGATACGCGGTTCATCAGTTCCGGACCGTGAACGAGGACGAAACGGAGATCTACCGGTTTCTCGGGCTGGACGACCCGCCCGATCACCATGGAAAGGAGTCACCGTGATTCATCGCGAGGATGTGGAAGGGATCACCGTTCTTCGCCTCTGCCACGGCAAGGCGAGCGCGCTCGACGTCGAACTTCTGCGTGCCCTGGCCAGTGAGATCGACGCGACGCGCGGGGATCGGGCCAGGGCGCTGGTTCTCACCGGAACCGGCTCGATCTTTTCCGCCGGAGTGGATCTCTACCGGATCGTCGAAGGAGGGCTGGAGTATGTGGATGACTTCCTCCCTGAGTTGAGCCGGGTCCTTCGGCTGTTGTTCGAGCACCCCCACCCGATGGTGGCCGCGCTCAACGGTCATGCAATCGCCGGCGGTGCGATTCTCGCCCAGTGTGCCGACCGGAGGCTGATGGCGGATGGAAGTGGACGCATCGGCTTTCCGGAGCTCCTGGTGGGTGTCCCATTTCCTCCGCTCGCGATGGAGATCCTCCGGTTTGCCATCCCGACCCCGTCCCTGCAGCAGCTGATGATGAGCGGAGCGACGGTACGATCGACCGAGGCGCTGCAGTTCGGAATGATCGACGCCGTGGAGCCGGCGGAGGCACTCCTGGATACCGCGATGGAGACGGCGTCGAGGCTGGCAGCGATCCCCGCGGAGACCTTCGCCGCGACGAAGGCGCTGCTGCGCCAGTCCGCCATGGACCGCTATGAGCGTCTCGGCCGCGCCGCCGAGACGGAGACGAGCCGGATCTGGCGATCGCCCGAAGCGCGGGACAGGATCCGCCTGTACCTGGAGCAGACGGTCGAGAAAAAGCAGCGCCAGGCCTGAACGGACCGGGAGGCGCTTCAGAGAAGGACGGATTCGCGCCGAGGCCGGCGAAGATGCTCGATCAGATCGATCTGTGACCCGGCGCGGGTTTTGTCCATCATGTGCCGGATGTGAGTCCGGTACCGGCTTCGGGTGATGCCGAGACGCTCGCAGGTCTGATGCTGCGTCTCTCCGCGCATCACACCCTGCGCGACGGCGCGTTCCACCGGAGTCAACGGCCATTCATTGATCATCGCGACACCTCCTTTCCGTCTTCTCAACATAAGTTCCCGCGGGCAAAATCGCCACCCTGCCACCCGGGCCGACGGTGTCCCTGAAATCCACCGGTCACACCGCGATGCACGATCCGGGAAGCCGGCTGGAAGCCGGCGGCCCGGCCGCCTGGAAGGCGGCGTTCCGATTGCCCGCTTCGCGGGCAACAGACCCTTAAATCTGGGTTAGCCCGGATTTCTTACACCGTGTCGTCGCGAGGAGGCGGAGAGTGGCCTGGATGCAAGGCGCGCGCGGCTTCGGCGACGTAGGCATCGTGGTGACTATGTTGAGGAGCCGAAGCTGTGCGCAACGTAGCAGACAGGCCGCGATCCGCCTCCGCAGCAGAGATGGTGTGAGAAATCCGGGTTAGAGAGCCCCACGCGCGCCTTCGACCAGCCACTCGCGGAGCCGCGACCAGCGGACGCGTCCGCGCGCATTCCGGACCGCGATCCCGATCGCCTGCTTCTGACCCACCAGCACTACCAGCTTCTTTCCCCTCGTCATTGCGGTGTAAAGGAGATTGCGCTGGAGCATGATGTGATGCTGGTTGAGCAGGGGAATCACGACCGCGGGATACTCCGAGCCCTGGGACTTGTGGATCGTCGTTGCGTAGGCGAGAACCAACTGATCGAGATCATCCAATCCGTACTCCACGGGACGACCCTCGAATTCGACCGTCACGATCTCTTCCTCGGTGTCGAGACTGCGGATCAGACCGATGTCCCCGTTGAACACTTCGCGGTCGTAGTCGTTCTCGATCTGCATCACCTTGTCTCCGGGTGCGTAGATCGTCCCGAAGCGCTCGATGCAGCGTCCGGAGGTGAGACCGTCCGGATTGAGCAGTTTCTGCAGTTCCTGATTCAGCCCGCGGACCCCGGCGATTCCGCGATTCATCGGCGCAAGAACCTGAATGTCGCGTCGCGGGTCCAGCCCGAAGCGCCGGGGAATCCGGTCACTGACCACCTGAAGAACCCGTTGAACCGCGACTTCCGGCTCATCGGCCCTCACGAAGTAGAAGTCGGAAAGCTCCTCCGGAGACTCGAGCTCGGGCATCAGTCCCTGATTGATTCGATGGGCGTTGACCACGATCCGGCTGCGGGCGGCCTGCCGGAAGATCTCGGTCAGGCGCGCCACCGGAACGGCACCCGATGTGATCAGGTCCGTGAGTACCTGGCCCGGTCCCACGGAGGGAAGCTGCTCGGCATCCCCCACGAGAATCAACGCGGCCCGTGCCGGAATCGCCCGCACCAGAGACTGCATCAGCGGCACGTCGATCATCGAGGTTTCATCGACCACCAGCAGATCGCAATCGAGCGGATTGTCCTCGTTCCGGGTGAACTGGAGCGTCTTCGCATTGACCTCCAGGAGGCGGTGGATGGTTCGAGCGGAGCGACCGGTGCTCTCGAACAGCCGCTTCGCCGCGCGACCGGTCGGCGCGGCCAGCTCGATTTCCACTCCTTTGACCGCGAGGATCGAAATGATCGAATTGATCAGCGTGGTCTTGCCTACGCCAGGCCCCCCGGTGACCACCGTCACCCTCGAGCCCAGGACGGTCTGGAGCGCCTGACGCTGTCCGCCCGCGAGCTCGATTCCCAGACGTTTCTCCACCCAGCCGATCGCCTTCGAAACGTCGATCGCCGGCCACGGTGTTACTCCCTTCTGAAGGCGCAGAATCGCCTCCGCGATCTCCTGCTCCGCCCGATGCAACCGACGGGAAAAGACGACCGGAACCTCCCGCACCGTGTCCCTGACCAGGCTCCCCGCGGCGATCTCCGCATCGATCGCCTCACGCACGATCTCCGGACCGATTTCCAGCAGGCGCGTCGCCGTCTCGATCAGCTCACCCTCGGGTAGCCCGCAATGACCCGCGGCGCCACTCGCCTCGGACAAAGCCCATGAGACGCCGGCACGTGCACGGAAGGGGGAGCTCTTCTCGAATCCGAGGCCGAGCGCAATCGAGTCGGCGCTTCGAAAGCCGATCCCGCGTACTTCATCGGCGAGCCGATAGGGATTCTCACGGATCATCCCGATGGCGTTCGCGCCCCAGTGGCGATGGATCCGCCACGCGGTGCCGCTCCCGATTCCGTGAGAATGCAGAAACAGCATCAGGTCCCGAACCGACTTCTGGCTCTGCCAGCTCGAGGCGATCTGTGCCGCTCGTTTCGGACCGATCCCGCTGACTCGCTCGAGCTGACGAGGAGTCTTCTCGATCACCTCGAGAGTGCGCGAGCCGAATTCGCGGACGATCATCTTCGCCAGATGTTCGCCGACCCCGCGAATCATCCCCGAGCCGAGATAACGCTCGATTCCCTCCTTGCCCGTCGGCAGCGAAATGGCCAGGGTCTCGGCCTGGAACTGGCGCCCGTGGACCCGATCCTGCCGCCACTCTCCCGTCGCCTCCACCTTCTCGCCGGGAGAAACGGCAGGAAGATTCCCGACGATCGTCACCCTTGCTCCCGCACCTCGCATCGAGACCTGGAGAACCGAAAATCCGTTCTCCGGGTTGTGGAAGGTCACCCGCTCCACCGTTCCTGCAATCGTTTCGGACACGCCCGCATTGTGCAGAAAACGAGAGGGCTGCGCCAGAAGGGGAGGATCCGGAGCTCGCAGTCCCTGATCAGATCATCGCTACTCGTTGGTGCCGAGATAGCGGGTTACGATCGAATCCCAGAGCGGCTCCTTGAGCTTCTCGAGCATGGCGCGATTGATCGTCTCGCGAAGAGGACTCCCCTCCGGAAGGGCAATGGCGTAATCCTGACGGCGGAATGTCCCGGGCAGCAGAGTAGTGGTCGAGCGATATCGCTCCTTGATCAGGTACTTCAGGATCGGAGCGTCGTAGACCACCGCGCCCACCTGGTCCTTCGCCAGTGCATCGAGCGCCTCAGGCAGATCCGGGTAGGTCTGCACGCTGATCCCCCGCTGTTCCAGGTAGGCCGCGCTGGTCGAGGAGGGGACGGTACCGACCACCACCTTCGGCAGGTCCTGGGGGCCCTTCACCACGGACTGAAGCTGACTGACCGTGAGGATGGATGCAATGGCCGCGGTGAATGTCGAGATGGCGACGAGACTGGCGAACATCCAGACCAGCGCAACGATCCGTCCAACCGGCGACACCGGCGCCTTGTCCCCATACCCGACCGTCGTCATGGTCACGGCCGACCACCAGAAGCCCGACCCGAGACCGTGAATCGCACTTCCGCCGAACTGCTCCGGATTGTGCCTCCGTTCCACCAGCCAGACGATCGCGCCGACGATCAGCAGAAGGAGAGCGAGGCCTCCGATGATGGTGAAAAACTGTCGCGAGAAGAGATGTTCGGCGAAGCCGAGCCACCCGGCCTCCTGCTTCCGGACGGCGATGGCGAAGCCGGTGGTGTAGAAGGGATGGGTGAAATCCAGGCGGGTTTCACGCTCCGAGGTCACGGTGAGGGCGGCCACTGCAACGTCGAGATCACCGTCTTCCACCCCTTGAAGCAGACCCTGAAGCGGTCGCTCCCGGAATTCGTACTCCCACCCTTCATCCGCGGCGATCGCGCGCCACAGATCGATACTGATTCCGGTCCATCTGCCATCGGGCCCCTTGAACGCGAAAGGGATGGCCTGTTTGGTTCCGACGATCAGCGTACGGGAACCGTCTTCCGACGGGGCGGCCGCGGCCGAAATCGGAAGGAGGATCGAGAGCAGACAGAGCGATGCGGAGATCCAGCGCATCCTGCAGGGCAGTGTATCACCCGTGCTCGATCACAACGCTCCGGCGATCATCCGATCCGACGGAGAGTCAACGCGCCAGCGGATGCGAGCAGAAGCACGAAGACCGCCATTCCGACCGGGGAGACGGCCGGCACCGACTCGAGCGCACCATAGAGAATGAAGGCGTTGTCCGGCTCGCCCGCCAGGGGATCATCCCAGGTACCCGGCGACTCCTCGTCAGTGTCCGCGATGTTTGCGGCACCGATCCTCGAGTCGCTCCACTGCCACCAGAGGGTGCTGCCATCGGCCGCCGATCCCCACGCGCCCTCGTGAAGCGCCAGCCAGTAGGTGCCCGGCTGAAGCTGAATCCCCGCTCCCAGCGTCGCGTGGACCAGGCCGATGTCGCAGTCGAAATCATCCTGAAGGCCAGTGTCGGTCACCTGGGCGGACGCGTCCTGGCCGCTGTAGAGCAGCGTCCCGGGAACGTCGCCGGCGTCGGCATAGATCGCCCAACCGAGCGTTCCGCTGAAGTCGTCGAGCACCCCGTTGTCGTTGACCGTGTCGTCGGTGAGCCAGGCATCGAGGCTGGTCAGCGTGGCCGGATCGGAAAGGGTGAAGTCGTTCGCGGTGACCTCGCCGCTGATGTCGTCGCTGTTGGCGACGTCTACACTACCCTGGTTCCACACCACGCCGGCCGAGACAGCCGCTGCATGCATCGACTGCATCGGGGCCGCTTTCCGTTGGACCACACTGCCCGACTTGGCCATCAGGCCGACGGGAACAAGGAGCATGGTGATCAGCATCAACGCCTGCTTCGAGTTTGAAGGCATCAGAATCTCCAGAATGACATTTGACCAGAAGGATCCAGGGGGAAGTGTATCCCGGGTTGCACGACAGCCTTATGACACCCGTCACACCGAGGAGGCATGGCCTCAGACAGTCGGGGTTTCGTCGAGAACCCGTCGAACTGTGCCCGCAAGATCGATTGGATCTGCCGGCTTCCTGACGTACGCCTGGAATCCCGAACAGAGGATCCGCTCACGATCTTCCTCCCGGCCATAGGCGGTCAGCGCGACCAGCGGAACCGGATTCGGTTGATGCCCGTTGCCTTCCCGCAGCCGGCGCGCGAGCTCGAAACCATCCATCTCCGGCATTCCGATGTCGCTGATGATCAGGTCCGGATGTTCCCGCTCGACCAGGGCCAGCGCTTCTCCGGCCGAGGAGGACGTCTCCACCTCGGCGTGACAACTCTCCAGAACCGAGCGCACCAGATCACGCGCATCGGCTTCGTCGTCCACGATCAGCACGCGCACGCCATCGAGATCCGGAAGCTGCCCGAGACGCCGACGGCGGGTCGCCGTGTCCTCCCCCACCTCGGCGGTCTCCCGATCCAGCGGCTCGACCGCGGCGATGGGAAGATCCACGGTGAAGATCGAGCCCTCGCCGCGCCCCTTGCTCACCGCATGGACTTCGCCGCCATGCATCTCGGTCAGGTGACGCACGATGGCAAGCCCCAGCCCGAGACCGCCATGGCTCCTGACGGTCGATCCCTCGGCCTGCCGGAACCGGTCGAAGGCATGCGCCATGAACTCGGGATCGATTCCTTCCCCACTGTCTTCCACCTGAATCTTCACCATCGACTCCACCTGCCGGAGCCGAAGAGTCACCCGGCCACCCTTCGGTGTGAACTTCACCGCATTGGAGAGCAGATTCCAGAGAATCTGTCCGATCCGGGCGGGATCGCCGCGGGTTTCGGGGACCGGCTGGATCTCCCGTTCCAGCCGGATGCTCTTCACTTCAGCGGCCGGCTCGATCGTCCGCAGGGCATCCTCGGCCACCGAGGCGAGGTCCACCTTCTTCATGGAGATCTTCATTTTTCCGGTGATGATCCGGGAAACGTCGAGGACGTCGTCGATCAGCCGCGCCTGGGCTTCCGCGCTGCGGAGGATCGTCTGGATCGCGTCGTCCGCTTCGCCCGGTTCAAGCTCACCGAGAGAGAGCATTCTGGCCCAGCCGAGAATCGCGGTCATCGGCGTTCGCAGCTCGTGAGAAAGGGTCGCGAGAAATTCATCCCGGGCACGCGTGGCGATTTTCGCCTCCTGATAGAGACGGGAGTTGTCGATTGCCATCGCCGCCCGGCGGGCAAGATCCTGGGCCAGAACGAGGTCGTCCCCGTCGTAGAGATCCTCGGTCTCTGCCATGACGAAGGTAATGGCACCGAACGTCCGTTCCCTGGCGATCAGAGGAACGATCATCGCCGAGCGAAGACCCAGTTCGCGGAGAACGCGCCGCTGCTCATCCGGAATCTCCGCGCGATCGATCAGAGTCTCCGGAATTTCGCGGAGCAGGATCGGCTCACCCGAGCGGATCACTTCTGCCACGCCCTCCCCGGAACCCGCCGGGGGCGGGTATCTCCGCTTCATCTCCCGTGCAAGCTCGACCATGCCCGGATCCTGATGCTCGACCGCGATTCGCTGAATGGAGCCGTCTTCCTCGTCCACGATATCCACCGCGCACCAGTCCGCCAGACGCGGAACCGCCAGCCGGGCGACGTTCGCCAGGGTCCGTCGGTAGTCCAGAGACGAGGTCAGCAACGCTCCGGCCTCTGCCATGAATGACTGCCGCTCCTCGATCTTCTTCCGGGCGGTGATGTCCATGGTGACACCCCGCATCCCGACCGAACGCCCCGCTTCGTCCCAGATCGCCACCGACTGGGCCTCCACCCACAGTGCGTTTCCATCCCGGGTGATCCAGCGGAACTCGCTGCTACCGGATCCTCGCTCGAAGATGGCCACGGCCTCCCGTGCGGCACGCTCCCGATCCTCCGGATGGACGATGCTCAACCAGAAGTTCGGGGTCGAGACCCACTCCTCGACCGTGTAGCCGAGCATGGTCTCGACATGGTCGCTGACGAAATCGATCCGCTGGTTCGCGCTGTCCGGCTCTCCCCACGCCTCCCATACGATGCCGGGAACGCTCTCCACGATGGCACGGGAGCTGTGCTCACTCGCGCGAAGTGCGGACTCGGCCTGGATTCGCTGCATGAAGAGCGCGAGCTGACGGGTCAGAAGCTCGAGCATCTCGAGAAGCTCCGCATCCGGCGCCACCGGGGAGCGGCCATGGAACTCGAGAACTCCCAACACCTGCTCCTGCAGAACGATCGGGAACGCTGCCGCACCATGCAGACCCAGCTCGGCAGCCGCGGCCGCGCGTGGATCTGCCGATGCTCTCCGGATGTCGTTCACCCATTGCGGCTCGGCCGAAATCGCCGCGCGGAAGGGAAGAACCACACTCTGGTCCGGATGGAGATCCCGGGTGATCTTCTCGAACCTGGTCGTCGAGAGCGGAGCGCGGCTCCAGAACTCCAGAGGGACCAGGCCATCGCTCGTCCCACCGGCGCGCCAGAACACGCCGAGATCCCACCCGCTTGTCTCCGCAATGATCCGGAGGACCGCACCCGCCACCTCGCCGAGGTCCGTTGCGCCTGCCAGCTCCACGGAGACCGCATACTGCGTCCGCATCCGCTCGCGCACCAGGGAAAGCTCTCTCCGCGAACGACCGCGGAGCCGTCGGATCACCTTCAACATGATTTTCGTCCCACCGAAAATTCCGGCAAACGGGGAGATCGGGACGCAAGAATCGTGTCAGAAGAGCTTTGCCGGCCGAGACATCGCAGATTCGAGGAGTCTCCGTGGCAGGGAATGGTCCTGCGGTCGATGGGGATCAGCCTCGCGGCTCGGCCGGATACTGCTCGAGAAATGTTCGCAACCCCGCGTCGCTGCCACAGACATAGATCGAATCGGTCGCTTCGAATTCGAAGCCCGGATCGATCTCGACGAGCAGTTCCTTTCCCCGTTCCACCGCGACCACGGAACAGAGCGTCCGCTGGCGGATCGCGAGGTCGGAAGGATGCCGTCCCTGGAGCGACTCTCCGGCGACCTTCAGCACTCGAAGCTGGGTATCCACGGTCAGCGATTCCTGCCCGAGCAACCGATGCGAGAGCATCTGACCGGAGACCTGCGAGATCGACAGCGCAAAATCAGCTCCGGCACGGTGGATATTCTCCACATTGGAAGCCTCGTTGACCCGGGCAATCAGCGGCACTTCGGCGGAAAGATCGCGCGCGATCACCGTCGCGAACAGAGTGGAGTCATCGCTGTCGAGCGCGAGCACCACCGCCTGGGCCCGATCGATGCCTGCCTGTTCCAGGACGGACGGATCGAGCACGTTGCCGACCTGGTCGACCCCGGGGTGGGCCACCCGGTCGATCGAACGGACTTCTTCTCCCGCGTCGGTCAGCAACTGGTGCACCTTCTGACCAACCTCACCGAAACCGGCGACGACGAAGGGGCCCTCCCGTCGCAGCGGCGTCGCTCCCTGAACCATCGTCGCCAGCCGCGTCAGCCCTTCCGGACTTCCCACCACGATCAGAATGCTGCGCGGCTCGAGTCTGGTTTCGGCGTGAGGCTGAGTCAGCAGCCGGCCTCCGACCCACTGGCCGATGACCGTCACGCCGGTTCGCGCTCCGATCCCCGTCTCCACCAGGCGGCGTCCGGCCAGTTCACTCCCGGGATGGATCCGCAGTTCGCGCAACTGAAGGCGATCGCCGAGCTGCTGGATCCCGGAGATGCGGGGACTGATCCGGTCACTGGCGCGTGCGGCGAGCGCGGCGGCGAGGATGTGTCGCGGCGTATAGACATAGTTGGCGCCGGCCAGCTCCATCGGCCGGCGATGCACCGGCTCCTCGACCAGGGCGTAGACGTCACCCGAAAAGCCGAGCTGCCTCGCTCGCAGAATGAATGCGGCATTCTCCTCGTCGCGGGCATTGGCGATCAGCGCCCGGCCGTGCTCCAGATTGCAGATCCGCAGCACGTCATCGCCCCCTCGGCTGAAGACCGCCGGGATCTCCCGCTCCACCAGGCTTCGCACCAACGGCTCGTCAGTCTCCACGACCAGGATCGGCATCGACTGCCGGGCAAGCTGATCGAGAAGCATCTCCACCGCCGGGCCGTAGCGGTACACGATCACATGATTGCGAAGGTCGGGACGCGCCTTCCGCGGCAATCTCTCCTCGAATCGCTCTTCCAGAAACGGAACGAGATAGATGGGAAAGATCAGAAAGACGAAGAACACCCCGATGAACTGAAGGGTGACCACGAAGACCACCATCAGAGGATGGCTCCAGCTCGCGTCGGCTCCGTAGCCGGTGGTGGTGAGAGTCTCGGCCGTGAACTCGATCGCGCTCCAGAGATCCCGGGGCGAGCCCTCCAGCCGCGCCATCCCCTGCATGTAGAGCAGAGCCGAGAAGAGCACCAGCAGAGGCAACGCCAGCATCAGGCCGAGCAGTCGGGTCTGCGATCGGGTCATGGAGTCGATTCTACGTCAGATCCCTCCCCCTTCCCTGTCCCTCACCTGACGCGGCATGCCCCGATGCTCACCGGCCCCGGAATCCGATGCAGTACCATGCGGCGCATGACCAGCGAAGTTCGACCGATTCAGTGGCGCGACGGAGCTCTGATTCTCCTCGACCAGACACGCCTTCCCCACGATGTGATTCATCTCGAGTACCACACCGCGACCGAGGTGGCCGAGGCCATTCGGTCGATGGTGGTTCGGGGAGCACCCGCCATCGGTGTGACCGCGGCGTTCGGAATGGTACTCGCCGTCGCGAGTGATCCCACACCCGAAGCAGTAGCACGCGCCGCGACAATGCTTCGACAAGCCCGCCCCACCGCGGTGAATCTCGGATGGGCGATCGACCGCATGCTGCGCTGTTACCAGTCCCTCTCCGACCATCCCGCCGCGGACCGACTCCCACGGATGGAACAGGAAGCCATGGCGATCATGCAGGAGGATCTCGATGCGAATCGCCGGATCGGGCGATACGGAGCCGAGCTGCTCGGCGCCAGCTCGCGGGTGCTGACGCACTGCAACGCCGGCGCGCTCGCCACCGCCGGATACGGGACCGCGCTCGGCGTGGTCCGGGCCGCACACGACGCCGGAAAGAAGATTGCCGTCTTCGCGGATGAAACCCGACCCTTCCTGCAGGGCGCGCGTCTGACTGCCTGGGAGCTCCAACAGGACGGCATCGACGTCACGCTGATCACCGACAACATGTCCGGCCACCTGTTTCAGAAGGGGATGGTGGACGCGGTCCTCGTCGGGGCGGATCGGATCGCCGCCAATGGCGACACCGCGAACAAGATCGGAACCTACATGGTTGCCGTTCTGGCCCACGCGCACGACGTCCCCTTCTATGTCGCGGCTCCCCTCTCGACCATCGATGCGGGCTGTGAGGAAGGATCCAGCATTCCGATCGAGGAACGCTCCGCGGACGAAGTGACCCACGCCAGCGGCTGGGACGACGGCGGCACCTACCGGAGGGTCAGCATCGCCCCGCGAGGTGTTGCCGCCCGCCATCCCGCGTTCGACGTCACCCCGGCCCGATTGATCACCGCGATCATCACCGACCGCGGCGTCGCCCGCCCCCCGTTCCGGGAGAGCATCGCAACGCTTCTGAGCCAGCCTGGGGCGTAGAGCGCCAGAAAATACAGCCAGGAAATATACGCGTAAATACTCAATATTATACGCCGCAATGAATCCACTACGATTTATCATCACGAGCGCGGAGCGCGAGAACAATCCCCCTCTCCCCGCCGCGGATGTTGATGCAAGCGAAAGTCGAACGCGGGGGAGGGCAGGGGTGAGGGGCAGCGCGGCATTTCGCAGAAGCCGAACCCCTTCGGGCGGGCGGCAGGCTTTGGAGTGCGGCGCAACACACCGCTTTCCTTCAACGTGAAACAAAGAGCGCTCCTGCCATCCTGAGCGCCGACCACCGTGTCGAAGCCGATGCGGTGGGTCGCGAAGGATCTTGCCTTCGTCAGGGTCGAGATCAAGAAACCGCGAAACGGCCGCCGCCGAGCCCAGCCAATCGCCTCCCACGGTCGCCGTGCGAGGGCGACATCATCGATCGTCGGAATCCCTGGATCTGTCGCCATTCACCCCGTTCTCGTCGTTCGCCTCTACGTACCGTAGACGAACCGAGAAGGCCGACGACGTGAACCGGGCTGCGGATTGCAAGTTCTCTTGATGCTGTCCCGGGAGCCCGCGGCGACCGGTACCCATATCCCGAGGCGACGATCCGTCAACACGGCTCTATTGCGCGATCATGCTGATCCCGGCCATTAGCGGAAATACCCCGAGGATGATGCACAGGATCGCAGCCCCCAGGAGTCCCATCAGCTTGAAGATGCTAGCCTTGCCGAAGATCAGGCGGTCGTCGTATCGACGTGTCGGATCGAGGCCGTCGAGCACGAGTATGTAGGAACCAGCTCGTGGCACGGTAAAGGCCTTCCACGAGCGCTGCACCTTCCGGATGCCGGAGGACTGGAACGACAGGATACTCGTGTCGTAGGACTGTACATAGGTCTGTCCTACTGGGTCCCACAGCCCCGCGTCGACCGACCGAAGCTCCCATAACAATTTTCGCGAGCCTCGCATGTAGAGCGTGTACGAGCCGGGACGGTCGAAAAACACGTCCTGGTTCGGAATTGCCGGCAGGAGGCTCGTCACGTACTGGCTCCTCTGCAGACGGATGAAACCGACGAGAGCCGCCACTCCAATGATCAGCAGTATTGCACCGATCGCAACCAGAGCCGGCGCCGCCATGCTGCTGACCCTCTCATAATCCTCATCGTGTATCTCGATACCCCGCTCCGAAAGCGATCTGTGGAGCTCGATCTCTCTGACGTATTCCCCGTTGATCGTGTGGAGGTTCACCTGTCCGGTACCCTCGGTTCGCAGATCGGCGACGAGCTCCTCACCGTCCCCGAACGTGCCTCTGCACGAGATCTCCTGATCGACGTGGAGCGACGAGGCCGGAGGACATTCGATCGACGCGACCTGCCGCCCCGTCACCTGCTCGACCGCATCGGACACCTGTCGAGAATAGTTCGGGTCGAGCTGGTAGGAGCCGTTCCCTCCGATCGCACCGATGAGTAGAACACTACCCATCATGATCAGCAGCACTTGGCTCAGCCTCCGAGTCAATCCTCTCAACATCCCGCAGTCCTTCCGCCTCGAGTTCGTAATCCAGGAATCCAGAACGCATGATCGTATCATCGGCGCCCCCGAGCGCGTCTGCCGGCGCGGACGACTGATCGAGCCTCCCATCTCCGCCTCCTGGCGATGCTCGAACGCTCAACTGGTCCGACCATTGGGACGCGCCGACGCCCTACCCCGAGCCGGTCTACAAGACCGACTGGGTGATCACCCGAAGCCCCTGCCCCGGAGGGGCAACCCAGGGTAGCCGGTGGCCGTCGGGGGTGTCCTCGGACCAGGTGGGTTTACGGTTGTGGCGGTCGCCGGGGCGGTAGCAGGCGACGAACTCGTCGAGGTCGGTGCGGGTCATGCGCTTCGTCTTGAGGGTGAAGTGCTGGTTCGTGCGGAGGTCGTAGACCCAGACGGTCTCTGTCCACGCGTCCGGCGCGCCGGGCTTGCGGTCGAAGAAGAGGACGTTCGCCTTCACTCCCTGCGCGTAGAAGATGCCGGTGGGGAGGCGGAGGAGTGTGTGGACGTCGCACTCTTTCAGGAGGTTCCTGCGGACGGTCTCGCCGGCACCTCCTTCGAAGAGGACGTTGTCGGGGACGACGACGGCGGCGCGACCGTGGATCTTGAGCAGCGACTTCACGTGCTGGACGAAATTGAGCTGCTTGTTCGAGGTCGTCGTCCAGAAGTCGGGGCGGTTGTACGTGAGCGTCTGACGGTCGGAGTCCCCTTCCTCACCTCGCGAGCGGGGAGCAGGATCGACGACGCGCTGCGCGACGAGCCGGGTATGGGCGAGCGTGCCGACGTGGTCGTCACGAATCCGCCGTTTGGGAAAAAGTCATCGATCACCGTCGTCGATGCGGGGGTTCTGCCCGCTAACCAGGGTTGTCTCCAGTGGGGGACTGCCGGGAGCCGAACTTGTCTGCTCCGGCCGGCAACCTCGGCCGCGGGGGCAATCGCTCCGGCGGGCCGGATCAGACAAAGTCCGCCCACTAAGCGCTGGCCGCTGCGCGGCGACCACCGGCTACCTTATTCGGCTCCTTCGGGGCGGGTGAGCGCGACGATGGGTCGGTTTGGCGCAGAGCTCGCTGTTCTCAAAAATCATCATTCTCTTTCTCTCGTCCACGTTCGTCGCTTCCTTCCACGGCATCTGATGCCACCCCCGATGCCGTATTGTCGTGTAAAGGAAGTTCCCGGTTTCGAGTCCAGAAGGTACCCGGTCTTTACCGCGGCTTTGCCCCTCACCCCGGCCCTCTCCCCGCTCGACCGTTCTCGCTCCGGCTCACCATTCGATGCGGGGAGAGGGGGGCGGTTCTCGCGCGGGGCGCTCGTGAGGTAATGGGAGGGTTCTGCGCGAGAGGCGTGGGTGGCGCTTCGAGGGACGTTGAATGAAAGCGGTGCGTTGCACCGCACTTCAGAGCCGCCGCCCGACCCGGGGTGTGGCGCTTGGAACCGGGGGTTGTCTCCAGTGGGGGACTGCCGGGAGCCGAACTTGTCTGCTCCGGCCGGCAACCTCGGCCGCGGGGGCAATCGCTCCGGCGGGCCGGATCAGACAAAGTCCGCCCACTAAGCGCTGGCCGCTGCGCGGCGACCACCGGCTACCTTATTCGGCTCCTTCGGGGCGGGTGAGCGCGACGATGGGTCGGTTTGGCGCAGAGCTCGCTGTTCTCCAAAATCATCATTCTCTTTCTCTCGTCCACGTTCGTCGCTTCCTTCCACGGCATCTGATGCCACCCCCGATGCCGTATTGTCGTGTAAAGGAAGTTCCCGGTTTCGAGTCAAGAAGGTACCCGGTCTTTACCGCGGGTTTGCCCCTCACCCCGGCCCTCTCCCCGCTCGACCGTTCTCGCTCCGGCTCACCATTCGATGCGGGGAGAGGGGGGCGGTTCTCGCGCGGGGCGCTCGTGAGGTAATGGGAGGGTTCTGCGCGAGAGGCGTGGGTGGCGCTTCGAGGGACGTTGAAGGAAAGCGGTGCGTTGCACCGCACTTCAGAGCCGCCGCCCGACCCGGGGTGTGGCGCTTGGAACCGGGGGTTCTCTCCAGTGGGAGAGTGCCGGGAGCCGAACTTGTCTGCTCCGGCCGGAAACCTCGGCCGCGGGGGCAATCGCTCCGGCGGGCCGGATCAGACAAAGTCCGCCCACTAAGCTGAAGTTCCTGACGTAAGCGAACGCTAAGGTGCGTAGGTTGTGTGGCTTGAGTGCTGGAGTGGTGTGTGGTCTCTGTCTACAGGCGGATCGTGTCGAGCAGGTCGTAGGCACGCTGCTGTTGGGGGGTGGGGCGGGTGAAGAGATCAAAGGTGGGTTCCTCAGCAGGTGCATCCGGGCGGCGGCAGCGGTTGCGAACGATGGTGCTCAGGTCCTGGAGCAGGGTCTGAAAGCTGTGTACAGGAGTTCCGTCATCGAGCCGCCTCGAATGAACCTTGGCGAGAGCGGCCTTCGATCGCTGAGCCGGGGCGACCGGATCGCGATCCTTTTTCGAGCTCTGATCTTCGTCACAGAATAGAAGCGGACGCCATGCCTCGGTCATATGCCAGCTCACATAGTAGGCCAGCATGCAGAGGAAGATGTGGCCCCGCACCCGGGACTCCAGGCGATGCCGGATCGGTCGGATCTCCAGATCCATGGTCTTGATCGAGCGAAAGGCTCGCTCGACCCGCCCGAGCAGCTTATAGCTCCGAACGACATCTTCGGTCCCCATCACGGCGTCCGCGATGCTGGTCCTGACCACGTAGATGCCGTCGAGCAACGCCTCCCGGCTGATGCTGGTCTCATCACGATGGAACTCGAACTGGTCCTCGCCGATCTCGAGGATGATGTGTTTGGAGACTTTGTACTTGTTGATGACCTTCCCGACGCGAACCCCGATCTCGTCTTTGCCTTGGATCCTGCCGCGACGGACCATTGCCTGCACTTTGGCCAGCTCTTTGAGGGTGGCCTGAAGAAGCGATTCGCGTTTGTACGCGCGCGAACGGGCAAGCTCAGGATTGCGACATGCCACCAGGCGTTCCCCGGGGTAATCCGGGTGGACCAACTCGAACAGATTCCGCTCATCGAATAGCCCGAGTTGAATGTGGCCGCCCTCGATCAGCTTCCGAATGCTGCCGCTTCGCAGCGCCGTGATCCAGTCAATGCCTTGATCCGCGGTCAGTTGATCGATCTGTTTCTGCGAGATCATGCCCCGATCGCCGATCAGGACGAACTCGTCCAGGGCGAAGGTCTTCTTCAACTTCTGGATTTGAGGCATCACCGTCTTCGGATCCCCCGTGCTCCCCTCGAAGACCGAGATGGCAACGGGGCGGCCCTCCGCGTCAGTGAGCAACCCGTAGTTGACCTGAAGCTTGTTTTTCTTGCCGTCCCGGTTGTGGCCGAGCGCTGCCAGCGGACAGGTGGCTCCTTCGAAGTAGCTCGAGCTCAAGTCATACAGCGCGATCCCACCGGGGCGAAGGTGCCGTGCGGCAAGCTTCTTCTCGATCGCGCTCTGTCGTTCGACCAGCCAATCGAGGGCCGCATACAGGTCATCCTCGTCCGCCTCGCCCACTCCGAACAGATCGGGGATCGTCGAGGTGGTCCAGGACCGCGCCGTGGCAAGTTTGCTCTGAGGGGCGATGATCCGCGCGGCGACCATCGCCAGGACCCGGTCCCGCTCCGGGCACGGCCGCGACGCCACGAGCGAGTCGAAGCCGAGTCGTCTCATCGCGATCCGCACGGCCTCGACATGGCCGTGGTGGGCCGAGTTGGTGATCTCGAACATCTCGCCGACCGACGCCAGCTGCTCGCCCCGCAGGATCCTTCGAATGGCGTCGATCTGATCGGCCGGCAAGGCGGACAGATTGGCCAGGGTGCGCTTGCGGACCCGTTTCCCCTCGCGATAGGACTCGCGCAGCAGCACGGCGGGCCGGGAGTTGCGGTTGGGCACGATGTCGATGTGCATGGCTACACTATATGCACATACGCCTTGCCTGTCAACACAGCGATCCTGCCATTACATGGCTACATTATGAACGTCAGAATAAGGCTATCTTTCGCAAAATACAAGGAGTTAAGCCTCTCGGCAGGGAAGGAACTTCAGAACTAAGCGCTGGCCGCTGCGCGGCGACCACCGGCTACCTTATTCGGCCCCTCCGGGCCAGGGGAGCGGGACGATGGGTCGGTTTGGCGAAGAGCTCGCTGTCGCCACAATCATCATTCTCTTTCTCTCGTCCACGTTCGTCGCTTCCTTCCACGGCATCTGATGCCACCCCCGATGCCGTATTGTCGTGTAAAGGAAGTTCCCGGTTTCGAGTCCAGAAGGTACCCGGTCTTTACCGCGGGTTTGCCCCTCACCCCGGCCCTCTCCCCGCTCGACCGTTCTCGCTCCGGCTCACCATTCGATGCGGGGAGAGGGGGGCGGTTCTCGCGCGGGGCGCTCGTGAGGTAATGGGAGGGTTCTGCGCGAGAGGCGTGGGTGGCGCTTCGAGGGACGTTGAAGGAAAGCGGTGCGTTGCACCGCACTTCAGAGCCGCCGCCCGACCCGGGGTGTGGCGCTTGGAACCGGGGGTTGTCTCCAGTGGGGGACTGCCGGGAGCCGAACTTGTCTGCTCCGGCCGGCAACCTCGGCCGCGGGGGCAATCGCTCCGGCGGGCCGGATCAGACAAAGTCCGCCCACTAAGCGCTGGCCGCTGCGCGGCGACCACCGGCTACCTTATTCGGCTCCTTCGGGGCGGGGGAGCGGGACGATGGGTCGGTTTGGCGAAGAGCTCGCTGTCGCCAAAATCATCATTCTCTTTCTCTCGTCCACGTTCGTCGCTTCCTTCCACGGCATCTGATGCCACCCCCGATGCCGTATTGTCGTGTAAAGGAAGTTCCCGGTTTCGAGTCGAGAAGGTACCCGGTCTTTACCGCGGGTTTGCCCCTCACCCCGGCCCTCTCCCCGCTCGACCGTTCTCGCTGCGTCTCGCCATTCGATGCGGGGAGAGGGGGGCGGTTCTCGCGCGGGGCGCTCGTGAGGTAATGGGAGGGTTCTGCGCGAGAGGCGTGGGTGGCGCTTCGAGGGACGTTGAAGGAAAGCGGTGCGTTGCACCACACTTCAGAGCCGCCGCCCGACCCGGGGTGTGGCGCTTGGAAACAGGGTTGTCTCCGGTGGGGGACTGCCGGGAGCCGAACTTGTCTGCTCCGGCCGGCAACCTCCGCCGCGGGGGCAATCGCTCCGGCGGGCCGGATCAGACAAAGTCCGCCCACTAAAACTAAATGGCCGTCCCCAACCCCCACCAAGGGTGCCTCCACGATCACTTCTTACCTCTCACCTCTCACCTCTCACCTCTCACCGCTCTTCATTGCCTGCTCGCGACCACCTCGACCAGAGTCCGGATCCAGGCCCGAAGCTGGCTGAAGATCAGGAATTCGGCGTGAACCCGGCGCTGCGCGTGGCTGGCGAACATCTCCCGGGCTCCCGGGTCGATCAGCATCTCGTCGAGGGTTGAGGCGATCTCCTCCGGGTCCGTCGGGTCGTGAATCAGCCGGCCGTCGATGCCGTCGCGAATCTGCTGGCGAATCCCGCAGGCGCTCGAGCCCAGCACCGGGCTCCGCTTCCACATCGCCTCGCTGACGGTCAGACCGAATCCCTCCTGAATGGAGTTCTGGACGACGATGGTGGCGCAGCGCTGCAGGGCGTTCACCATCAATGCGTTCTCCTTCCGCGATTCCATCGGAAGGCTGATCATGGCCACGTCCGCCTGCATCTCGGGATCCAGAGCCTGGTACTTCGCGGTGAGCTCCCCGATCACCTCGAGTCCTTCCGGATCGTCGGCGACCGAGCTGGGATCGGGCCCGGCGAGAATCAGCCTCAGAATCTTCAAACGGCGCCGGTGAACCTCGGAGACTCCCGGCTGATCGGCTTTCTGTTTCAGCCGGACGAACCCGTCGAGCAGAGGACCAAACCCCTTCAGCCGATCCCAGCGGGAAATCTGAACGATCGTGGGACGGTAGAGCAGGCCGAGTCCTTCCGGCTCGGTGGCCGGCAGCCAGGCTCCGTCCGGCGACAGGCGCCGCGCCATGTGCGCGAATGGGGCGGTGAGGACCGGCGCATTCTCGACGGCCAGGCGGCTGTTGCAGAGAATGCCCTGAAGCTTGTGCGGCGAAAGGTCCCGATTCTTGTGGCTCAGCGGATCGATCGCCGGATGGATGACTCGCGCCTGTCCCGCCAGAAAATCAGGGATGTATTCGGGAGCGGAGAATATCGCCAGGTCGAACCCGGAGAGCCACGGTTCAAGAAACGACCAGGCCGCCCGAGTGGCAGCATTCTTCTGGTCGAGTCCGATGTGACACCGCCAGATCGACGGCACCGCCATCTCCTCGCGAACCAGGGCGCCGGCGCCGAGCGGTTGCGGATCATGGATCACCAGAACGTCCCGCGGCTTGACCAGAGCCCGGAGCTGCTGCGCATTCTCGCGGCTGACCGCGTCATAGAGCGCCCGGTCCTCTTCGCCGAGATTCGGATCTCCCACCCCGTGAATGAGGTTGTGGAGCCGCTTGGTCAGGACGAAGAACTCCGGGCGGCTCGACCCGATCACCTCCCAGCGGACGTCGATGCCGAGCTCCCGCATCATCGTCACCATCTTGGGGAGCATCTCGGCGACTCCACCTCCCTGGGCGGTCGAGTTGACCATCCAGACGGTGCGCCCCTTCAGCTCGGGAACGAGGGTCTCCGCTTCCCGCCTCAGCTCCGACACCGCCGGGGCGAGAAAGGCGTAGGCTTCGTAATCGGAGAGCTTCAGTGCCTCGTGAACTTCGATGATCTGCACCATGAAGCTCATCTAACCCGATCGACCGGGCGATTGCAAATCACCTCGAAGCAGACCGCCTCAACGCTGTCTGACGAACTCCAGCACCGCTTCGACCGCACCGGCGAGGTTCTGCTCCAGCGTGCGTCGCGAGCTCTTTCGCGGCTTGAACGAGTGGTCGCCATCCTCGACCCACTGGATGCGGATGGAAGGTGCGAGGGGATAGCTGAGCACCTCCTCCGGCAACCCGAACGGATCGCGGGTCCCCTGGAGGATCAGGGCAGGAGTCCGGAGGCTCTCCAGGTGCGCCGTCCGTTTCTTCGCAGGCTGACCGGGAGGGTGAAAGGGATAGCCCAGGCAGATCAGACCATCGACCTCGGCCTCGTCGGCAATCATGCTGGCAATCCGGCCTCCGAGGGACTTTCCGCCGATGACCATCACGTCCGGACTGCCGGCCTCGGAGATCGCGTCGAGCCACGCCTGTCGTAACACCGGCTCCCGATCAGGCGGACGACGGCTGCCCTCGCGACGGGCCTGCATGTAGGGAAATTCGAATCGCCCCACCCGGACGCCACCGGCCGCCAGTCCCTCGGAGATCGATTCCATGAACGGAGAGTCCATCGGCGCACCTGCGCCGTGAGCGAGCAGAACGACGCATTCGGCGGAAGCCGGCCCGGTCCAGAGCATCATGGAATCCTACCGCAGGCGAATCCGCGCCCATAAAAAAAGCACCCGCCGCAGCGGGTGCCTTTTCCAAAACTCTGAGTCGGTGAACTACTCGAGAACGACCAGGACCACGCGGCGATTTTCCTTCCGCCCGTCGCGGGTGCTGTTGTCCGCGGCCGGAAGCGACTCGCCATAGGAGATGGTCGACATCCGGAGCAGGGGAATGCCCTGGCTCTGGTTGAGATACCGCCGCACCGCTTCGGCCCGCTTCTCACCGAGCTTCTGGTTGTAGCTGGTGCTGCCGGTCGAATCGGTGTGACCCTGGATCTCGATGAAATAGGGGTGGTCGAGAGCCTTGACCCGAGCGGCGAACTCGTCGAGCGCGGCTTTCGCCTCGTCGCTGACATCATCCGACTCGAGCTTGAACTGCACGTTGTCCTTGAGCGTCTGCTCGAAGACGACCTTGCCCTTGGCCAGGACACCGGCCTGATTCGCCCGCTCCAGAGCATCCGCAGCCTCGCGGCTGACCTTGGCCAGCTGCTCGTCCGTCTGCTGCTGCTTCTGCTGAAGAGACTCGACCTGCTGCTCGACACTCTCGATCTTCTGGTCGGTCCGCGCCTGGGATTCCGCGATCTTCTGATCGATCGAGGAATTGGTGGCACAGCCGAACAGACCAAGACTGCCGGCGAGACACGCAATGAAAATTGACCTCGTTTTCCTCATGAACAACTCCTTCTCAACGTTTTGCTTTCCGTCCGGAGGCCGGGGGTTCCGTTCCCTTGTAGCCGCCTCTCACCCGCACTGACTGCACGGGCCGGACGAACCTGAGCGAAATGCGCCGGTATCTTACTTCACCCCTGCCGCTCGGGGCAAAGCCGATCAGGTACTGGGCTCGCAGCTCCTTCAGAATTCGCCGGACCTCGCTGGCGAGCTCACTCTTTTCACTGGCGATGGCCATTCTCCCGCCCGACATTCCCGCCAGACCAGCGAGAACGGCGGCATTGATGATCGACTCCCGATTGTCCTTCGGGTTGCTCACCAGAGCGGATTCCTTCGTCCGCAGCCCGAGAGGGTAGACCGGCACGTCCACCCCCTCGAACACCCTCGCCAGCTCCTGCCGGCTCAGCGCGGATGCATTGTCCAGCCCGTCAGTCAGGAGGATGATCGCCCGGGATCCGTTACTCCCGAGAATGGTCTGATCGGGCATCTTCATCAGGGCGTCGAACAGCGCCGTCTTCCCCCAGGGCTTCACCTGGTCGACGGCGCTGAGGATCCTGGTTCCGTCAGTGGTGAACGGCACCACGTTCCTCACGTCTCCCTGCGCAAAGACATAGAGGGCGTAGTCGTCGCGGGGAAGGCGATTCTGAATCAGGGTTTCCAGAGCCTGGCGAGCCCCCCGGAGCTTTCCGGCGAGGGCCATCGATCCGGAACCGTCCAGCAGAATGGTGAAGGAGACCGGCGCCCGGTTTGCCCTCTCGAACATGTCGGGCTCGACCCGATCGTCATCGATGAACAGCTTGACGTCCGAGGAACGGAGGTCGTTGACCGGCCGGCCGTGCTGACCGAAGGCGACGAAGGGGATCATCACGTAATTGACCGAAACCGTCTCGGTCAGAGGGCCGGTCTCCTCGGGGGCGCTGGCCCCTCCCACCTCCGCCGACTGCAGGACTCCCGCTCCAAGAGTCAGCGGCAGCAGCAGATACACCACGACCGCGTACGCCCGGAGGGCCTTCCGACACTTTCTCTTCATGATGTTCGTAATAACAAAAAGGATGCAGGCGGGATTTCCCCTCACGAACCGTACATGGACTCGATCAGCGAACGGTATTTCTCGTGGATCACCCGCCGCTTGAGCTTCATCGTGGGGGTGAGCTCGCCGGTGTCGACGGAGAAGTCCTCGTCGACGATGACGAACTTCTTGATCGTCTCGTGCCTGGCGAGGGTACGGTCGATCCGATCGATCTGCTGGCGGAGGTGAGCTCGGAAAATCTCGCAACGCGCCGCCGAGGCGACGTCCGTGGCCGGGCTTCCGGCGCGCGCGGCCTCCGCGCGGACCTTGTCGGGGTCGAGCGTGAGCAGCGCGGTCAGGAACGGGCGGCGGTCTCCGATCACCACCGCCTGTGCCACGACCGGAATCGACTTCAGCCTCGATTCGATCATCTGCGGCCCGACATTCTTTCCGCCGGCGGTGATCAGGATCTCTTTCTTCCGGTCGGTGATCGCGAGAAATTCCTCCTCGTCGAGAGTCCCGATATCGCCGGAGTGAATCCACCCTTCCTCATCCACCGTGGCCCGGGTTGCTTCCGGGTCCTTGTAGTACCCGAGGAACACGTGCGGTCCTCGGATCAGTACCTCGCCGTCCTCCGCGATCCGGATCTCGCTCCCGGGTGCAGGACGACCGGCCTTTCCGGTGCGGTATTTCTCGGGACGGGAAACGGTGGCTGGTCCGGTGCACTCACTCATGCCATAGACCTCGAGAATCGGGATCCCGAGACTGAGAAAAAACTCCAGGGTGTCGACGGAGATGGGAGCCGCCGAGGTGAGACAGAACCGGGCGCGATCGAGACCGATCTTCTGCCGGACCTTCCGGAACACCAGTGCGTCGGCCAACGGATACAGCCAGGGGAGGGGCTGTCGGTTCTGATCGGCGTAACCGCCTTGCAGGCCGATCCGCCGCGCCCAGGCGGCGATCCGCTTCGCCAGCGGCGGCCGGCGCTCACCGATCGCCTGAATCGCCGCCTGCATCTTCTCCCAGACCCGCGGCACTCCCAGAAAAACGGTGGGCCGCACTTCCCGCAGACGCTCCCCGAGCTGCTCGACGCTGCTGGCGAACCAGGTACAGGCTCCGGCATGAAGGGGCGTGTAGTAGGTGGCGATCTGTTCGGCGATGTGACTCAACGGGAGGTAGCTGAGAAACTGATCCTCGTCGGTGGCGGAAAGGGCTTCCGCCGCCGATGCTGAAGTCCACACCAGATTGGTGTGGCTGAGCATGACCGCCTTCGGCTTTCCGGTGGTTCCCGAGGTGTAGATCAGAGTGCAGAGACTGTCGGGATCGAGTCCCCGGATCCGCGCTTCCAGTTCCGCTTCGGGCACCTCGCCGCCAGTCGTGAGAAGCTGCTCCCATGGGATCACGGACGGATCGTTCGACTCCCCTTCCATCAGAACGATGGTCCGGAGGCCAGGCATCGAATCCCGCGCCTCGAGGAACTTCTCCAGAAGCTCGGGCGTCTCCACCAGGGCGATCGGCGCCTCGGCATGTGAGGTGATCCAGGCGATCTGCTCCGGCGAGCTGGTGGTGTAGATTCCCGCAGGCACACCACCTGCCGCGATCGCACCGAGGTTTCCGATGAACCACTCCGGACGGTTCGAGCCGATGATGGCAACCCCATTCCCCGGTTCCAGACCGAGTCGCATCAGGCCCCGAGCCACCGCGCGGACACCGTCGAGGTACTGACCCCAGGTGATCGTGTTCCATCCGGCGCCGTCGTGGGCCTTCAGAGCGGGCTCGTCGGGAAGGCGCTCCGCCGTTGCCTCGAGAATTTCGATAACCGTCTTTTTCTGCACCGGCCCTCCGGGTGGTAATCATGGGATCAGAGGCCACTGCAACGCAACCCCGGTCGCAGGGCAACCTCCAATGGGCTCCGGAACTTCCCCCTATCCCATCCGTGGCACGCGGTGCTACTGTACTGACTGCTGTCGTGAGCTCCGCCATGGCAGCGCCGTTGCAGGGAGCTGAGCCGTCAGGAGGTTCATTGATGGGAGATTTCGAAAGTCGCGAAATGATTGCACGGGCAGCTTCGGTCGGGGCGATCTGGGTCGTCTCGAAGCTGCTGGAACAGCCGAAGGCCCGGAAGATGCTCGACCGGATCGACGACCGGATCGACGACATTCAGCACTCCGCGGTCGTCCGCACCCGAAAGAAAGCGAAGCAGGCGGGACACAATGCCAAACACAATCTCGGCTACGTGGCCGTGGGAGTGACCGCCTTTGCCATCGCCGCCGCGCTAATCACCCGGGCCACCATCAAGGACTGAGTCGACCAGCCGGACTCACGCCACCGCGTACGAGACGCGAAGCCCTTCGCCTCCGGGCTTGATCTTTCGGATGACGATGCGGCCCACCTCGCTCAGTCGAGCCACGTGCGTTCCACCACAGGGCACTCCGAATTCCCCATAAAACACCACTCGGGAAAGACCGTCTCCAGAAACGTAATCCGGAACGTGGGCGCAGATCCCCGCGATCTGCTCCCGGGAAAGCCATCGCACCTCGGTCGTCGCATCCGACCGGACCAGCTCGTTCGCCGTGTCCTCGATCTGATTCTTCAGCAACTCCCGGTCCGGCTGTCCCTCCACACCGGAGTACTCGACATACGGCCCCTGGGGAAAGTGATAGCCCTTCCCCGGAATCCATCCGAGCCCGAGCGCCGTGACTGCCATGTCCACCAGATGTCCTCCCGAATGAATCCGGGTATGCAGCCGTCGACGTTCAGGGTCGACCTGCAGGGAAACGTGATCTCCCGGTGCCAGTCCGCCCGACTCGAACCGGCCGAAGTGGAGAACCTGACCCTCAACCATGCGCACTTCCTCGACGCGAAAACGGCCGGAAGGTGCCACGATCCATCCCTGGTCGTACGGCTGTCCACCTCCCTGGGGGTAGAACACCGTCTCCTCCAGCGCGAGCTGGACCCGTTCGTCACTTCCGGTGACTGAACCCACGATCGACTCCAGTTCGAGCCGATCCATCTCGTCGAGGTAGCGGAGTCTGGTTCCCATGGCGGTCCGTTTTACCATGAACCAGCATCTGTGACCGGACGGTGAATCCGATCGGCTTCCGAAATAGAAGAGGCCGGCGGCGAATTCTGATGCAGTTCGAGGAGTGTCCAGTTCCAGCGTTGTCGCACCTGTCGTCATTCACCCCGAAATTCATCGTCTGCCTCCGCGAGGGCTACACCCGCGAGACCCTGACCCGTGACCTGCTCGCCGGGCTCGTGGTGGGAATCGTTGCGCTTCCCCTCTCTCTCGCCTTCGCCATCGCCTCGGGCGTCTCTCCGGAACGTGGTCTCTACACCGCCATCGTCGCCGGACTGCTGATCTCGCTGCTCGGCGGCAGCCGCGTTCAGATCGGCGGTCCCACCGGAGCGTTCGTCGTCATCGTCTACGGAATCGTCACCCAATTCGGCTACGGCGGTCTGGTGATCTGTACTCTGATCGCCGGGGTGACCCTGATCGCGATGGGTCTCGCACGGTTCGGCACTCTGCTGAAATTCATCCCCTATCCGGTGGTTACCGGGTTCACCTCAGGAATTGCGGTGATCATCTTCTCGTCGCAGATCAAGGACCTGCTCGGCCTGAAGATGGGTGCCGTTCCGGTCGATTTCGCCGACAAGTGGATCGCCTACGTCCAGGCGCTTCCGTCCACGAGCGTCGCAACCGGCGCGGTCGCCGCGGGAACTCTGGCAATTCTGCTCGTCTGGCCGAAGCTCACTCATCGGATCCCGGCACCTTTCGTCGCAATGGTGCTCGCAACGGTCGCCGTGCAGGTCCTCCACCTTCCGGTGGAGACCATTGGATCTCGATTCGGGGCGGTTCCGTCCTCCCTGCCAATGCCGCATCTGCCGGAGATCCCCTGGTCCCGGATGCGGGAGCTCGTCTCACCCGGAGTGACCATCGCCCTGCTCGCGTCGATCGAATCGCTGCTCTCCGCGGTGGTCGCGGACGGCATGACCGGAGGAAAGCACCGGTCGAATGTGGAGCTGATCGCCCAGGGGATCGCAAACCTCGGTTCGGTTCTGTTCGGCGGAATTCCGGCGACCGGAGCGATCGCGCGCACCGCAACGAACATCAAAAGCGGCGGACGGACGCCTCTTGCCGGCATCGTCCACTCGATCACTCTACTTCTGATTCTGGTCTTTGCCGGTCGCTGGGCTTCAATGATTCCACTCGCCTCGCTCGCGGCGATTCTGGTGATCGTCTCGTGGCACATGAGCGAGTGGCGATCATTTCGGAATCTTCTCTCTGCCCCGAAGAGCGACATCGCCGTGCTGATCGCCACGTTCGGTCTGACCGTATTCGTCGATTTGACCGTCGCGGTTCAGGTGGGCGTGGTGCTGGCGGCCCTCCTGTTCATGAAGCGGATGTCGGAGGTGACCTCGATCGCGGGTGTGACCGACCAGGACGAAAATGGCGAAGCCATCGAGGACCGGAGCGGCATTCCGGCCGGAGTTCAGGTCTTCGAGGTGAACGGCCCGTTCTTCTTCGGCGCGGCGGACAAGCTGAAGGACGTGATCGGGGAAGTGGCGAAGCGGCCGAAAGTCTTCATCCTCCGGATGCGGAACGTTCCGTCGATCGATGCGACGGGTCTGCACGCGCTGGAACAATTCACCCGGAAGTGCCGGGCCGAAGGTTCCGAGCTGATCCTCTCCGAGCTCAGTGCCCGACCGCGGCACACGGTGGTTCGATCCGCTCTGTTCGAGTTGATCGGACGTGAACAGTTCGCCCCCGATTTCACCTCCGCACTCGAAAAGGCCCGCCGGCGCGTCTGATCGCGCACCCGTCAGTGCACGGCAACAAGCCCGCCGCGCACAAGTACAACAGCGAATCCGGCCAGAGACGATTAAGATTGCCTCATGAATCCCTTTTCTCCGAGCCCCCCGTCGCCGGAAACGGTGAGGAAACGACTCCCGCGGATGCTCACTCTCGTTACCATCGCTTCGCTGGCACTGCTTGTCGGATGCGAATCTCCGGGATCAATCGCCGCCGCCCCGGTTCCGGCTGATCCCGGAACCGAAAGGATCGTCGGAACTCCATGTGAAGGATGCGAGCTCGTCTTCCAGGGCATGCCACAGGACCTCGGCCCCGACGCGCGGATCGCTCCGATCGACGAACCAGGCGAGCCCCTCCGGATCGAGGGAACGGTCTACCACTCCAACGGAAATCCGGCTTCCGGAATCATCGTCTACGCCTACCACACCAACGCGGGCGGCGTGTATCCGGAGGGCAGCACCCGCCACGGACGTCTTCGAGGCTGGGCGAAAACCGACACCTCCGGTCACTATTCCTTCCAGACGATCCGTCCAGGCGCCTATCCCGGCCGAGAGGTTCCGGAGCATGTTCACATGCATGTCATCGAGCCTGGACGCTGCACCTACTACGTCGATTCGATCCATTTCTCCGACGATCCACGGCTGACCGCGGAGGAGCGAAGGAGGCAACCCGGTCGCGGCGGCTCCGGCCTGGCGAATCCACGCCGCATGTCTGATGGCAGCCTCGTCGTGATCCGCGACATTCATCTCGGCCGCAATGTCCCCGGCTACCAAGCGTGCAGGTGAGGACCCGTCTTTCGAGCGGCCGGTGACCACGGCGGCCTCACCTGTCGATCTTTCCGAGCGCCCGCGAGCGACGCTCTCTCAGCAACTCCGCCACCTCGTCGACCGGGCGGGTGTTGAACACCCGGTCCCGGGGCAAGCCACCTTTTCTTGCCACCCAGACGCCGCTCTCCATCCGCGCCAGCTCTGCCACGGAGTGGGCATCGGGATTGATGCTGAACGTCACGCCCCGATCCACCGCCCGGCGAATCAGCCGCCAGTCGAGCTCCGCCCGGCGCGGATTCGCATTGATCTCGATGATCACTCCCTCCTCCGCGGCCACGTCGAAGATCCGGTCGAAATCGATTGCATAACCCTTCCGGCGGAGCAGCAGGCGCCCGGTCAGATGCCCGAGGAACGTGACGAACGGATTGCGCAGAGCCCGCACCATCCTTTCGGTCATCTCCTCCTGACTCATCCGGAACCGGGAGTGAACCGAAGCGATCACAAAGTCGAACTTCGCGAGCGTCCGCGCGTCGTAGTCCATCGTTCCGTCGGGGAGAATGTCGCACTCGGTTCCCCGGAACATCCGGATTCCCTGCATTCGCGGGGTGAGAGATTCGATCTCGGCGTGCTGCTGATCGACCCGTGCTTCGGTCAGCCCACCAGCATACGACGCGGTCTTCGAGTGATCGGAGAGACCGACGAACTGGAAGCCTTCCGCCTCCGCGGCCGCGACCATCTCGGCCAGAGTGTTCTTTCCGTCGGACCAGGTGGAATGAACGTGGAACGTTCCCTGAAGGTCGGCGCGGCTGAGGATCTTCGGCGGGCGTTTCGAGAGCCATCCATCATCCTCGCGGAGCTCCGGCTCGACGAACGGACGTCCGATCAACCGGAAAATTTCCCGCTCGGTCGTCACCGGCTGATCCCTGCCCGACTCGTCCCGAATCCCGGACACCTCCAGCCGCAGGCCTTTTTTCTCCGCCCGTCTCCTCGCCGCCTCGACGAAATCCTCACTGCCCGTCGAGAAGAACAGCGTCGTGGAGACCGCCGCGGTTCCGACCAGCCGCACCTCCACCGGAATGTCGCTCCGCCCCGTTCCGACCAGCCGATCCTTTCCCTCGGCGCGAAGGGCTTCGGGCACATCGAGAGCCGTGATCGCCTTCGCGACCCGAGCGATCGAGCCCGTGACCACCAGAATCTCGATCCTGTCGACCACCTCGATCCGGCGCCGGATCTGACCCGTGACGATCACCTCGTCCACGCCATCGAGAGCCCCCATCCGCTCCGCCAGCCGGTCCGCGATCGCCTTCGCCTGTGGCAGCAGCAGCTTTCCTCCGGCCTGCCGGAGGTGTTCGATCGACTCCTTCAGTTTCTCGCGGGTCTTCGGACCGAAACCGGAAACGGACTCGAGCTCGCCCTGTTCCAGCGCCGCTTCGAGCTCGTCGATCGATGCGATTCCCAGCTCTTCATGCAGGGTCGCAATCTTCTTCATTCCCAGTCCGGGCACCCGGATCAGTTCGAGAATCCCCGCCGGAAACTCCGAGCGAAGCTCCTCCAGGAATGAACTTCGTCCGGTCGCGATCAGCTCTTCGATCGCGCTGCCGGTGGCCTTTCCGATGCCGGCGATGCGACCGAGCTGATGCGAGGCCACCAGCTCGTCCAGGTTCTGCTCCAGTTCCTCGACCACACCGGCAGCCTTCCGATACGCCAGGGCCCGGAAAGGATTCGACGGCTCCTGAAGCTCCAGATACTGTGCGATCTCCTCGAGCGCACGCGCGACCTCCGCTTTCTGCATGGCTCGTATCCTACTGCCAAACGGATTCCACCTCCCCGCCACGCGAGGCGGGCAATCGGAACGCCGCCTTCCAGGCGACCGGGCCGCCGGCTTCCAGCCGGCTTTCCGGAGCGTGCATGGCGATGTGACGGTGGGGCCTGGGACGCCGGCGGCCCGGGCGTGAGGGTGACGGCGTTCCGAAGCAGAGGAGAACCATCTCCTCAGGGTCGGGCCATTGCTGCGAACCCGGACGCTTGCATCGATCGCACTCGCTGTCGACAATGGCGGAGATGCATCCACGGGACAGGCTGATCGTCGCGCTCGACCGCGGAACGCGGGGAGAGATCCTCGATCTGATCGACGACCTCCACGGGACCGTGGGAGTGTTCAAGATCGGCCTGCAGGCATTCATCGCTCTGGGACCGCGCATCGTTCACGAAGTGATCGATCGAGGCCAGCGGGTGTTTCTCGACCTGAAGATCCACGACATCCCCAACACCGCGAAACACGCGATCGAAGCGGCTCACGATCTCGGGGCGTCGATGGTCACGGTCCACTGCTCCGGCGGGAGTGCGATGCTCAAAGCCTGCGCCCGCGAAGCGCCGGCCTCCTCCGGGCTGCTGGTCCTCGGAGTCACCATCCTGACCAGTCTCGACGATCGGGCGATCGAACGGATCGGCTACCGTGACTCCACCTCCGCATCCGTGGTCCGGCTGGCGAAGCTGGCCCGGTCGTCCGGCCTGCGCGGGGTGGTCGCCTCGCCCGAGGAGATCGCGATTCTCCGGCGTGAGCTCGGCCGCGACCTGGTGATCGTGACCCCCGGAATCCGTCCGTCTGGAAGCGCCCCGGGAGATCAGAAGCGGACCATGACGCCGCACCAGGCGATCGAGGCCGGGGCGGATTACATCGTCGTGGGCCGCCCGATCACCGACGCCGCCGATCCTCGACAAGCCGCCATCGGAATCGTCCGCCAGATGGCCTCGGACGAGCTGCCGGCCGCGACCTGAGCCGACTGACCATTCGAGCGCAAAAGGGCGAGCCCTGCGGCTCGCCCTTGCCTCAGCTGCGATTGGTGGTTGATCTCAGCGTCTCAATCCACGCCGGCGGGCGGTGCAGTTGTCGCCCGGGCCGGGGAAGTAGAGTGTCTGACTCGCGATCTGGCGCCGGTTGCCGTCGACGTCGGTGGCGACCACTCGGATCACGTGCTGTCCCTGACTCACCTCGTCGAGGTTGACGCTGATCCGCCAGCTCCGGACCAGAGTCCGGGAACTGATGTCATTGCGCTCCCCACCGAGGGTGGCGAACCCGAGTGAGCTCTTGTCGAGGAAGAGCTCCACCTGGGTGACCCGATGCTGTCCGGTAACCCAGCCGTGAAGCGCCGCACCCCCACAGGGAAGCGCGGTGACCCGATCGAGCTCGAGGCGGCCGGACATCTGGCCACAGGCGCCCCAGACCTGTCCGCCGCTGACCTCTCCCGTGACGTAGACGAACGGTCCGACCATCACCGGGTCGTACTTCACTTCATCCGGGAAAGTCATCGAGACGTTTTCGTAGACCCGATCGTCGGAGCCGTCGAACTGAGGAATGGAGAAGTCGAATGCGTCGAACGCGATGGTCCGGGCGGGCTGACCGGTCTGAGGATCCTTCTCGTCGATCATGGTCACCAGCCGATCGTTGTCGATCCAGGCCTGCGGATGAAACACCAGGTCGTTCGCCCGATTGAAAATCGTCGGAGGGGTGAAGATCTTGTAGAGGGCGAGATCCGGGCCGGGCCCGACGCTCATCACCCCGATCTGCTTTTCCTGACCGATTGCCAGCAGGCCCGTGCCATTGGTTTCCAGGTAATGACCGGTCTGCGGGTACACCCGCACGCGGACCGGCGCGGCAGGGTTGGAGACGTCGAACGCGAAGGTGCCCCCCTGGCCGGTGGCATAGAGATAACCGTTGGCGAACGCGACATCCTCGAAGCCGAGATAGGCGGAGTCGGAATCGGAGGAAATCCTGTAGACCAGGGTCGGCGCGCTCAGGTTGGTGATCGACCAGATGTCGATGGAGTTGCCACAGGAAGGACTGTACACGTTGCACGGCAGATCCCGGGCCGGATAGACGCCCACCAGAACGTTTCCGCTCACGGCGAGCCTGCGGTAGTGCATGCCGGTGGTCCGGGAAATCCTGACGGGGGCGGTTCCACCCGCGCCTCCATGAACATTCCGGAGATCGTAGATCTCGAGACCTTCGCCGCTGCTGATGAAGAGATAGCCGTTGCTGTAGGCCACCCCGCCGTCCTTCTCCTGCGCGGCGAGACTGGTCATGAAGTCCTCGCGGGCGACGTCCACCTCACCGCTGTCGGTCATGTTCAGGGTGGTCAGCGTCTGACCACGCAGCAGATAGATGACCGATCCATTCCGGAATGCTCCATGCGGAGAGATCGAAAACGACGTCGTCGGCGTCGTCGAGCCGACGTAGCTCAGCGGACAGTCAGCGACGTAATGGTCGGCTCGGGCCATCGGCACCAAACCGGCCAGAACCAGAATCAGAATTGAGACCCGAGACAGTGAGCGCATATATCCTCCCAAAAACCACCCCTAGAGCCGTTCAGTCCCCGACGGATGTGCTCATCGACTCCGCGGGAACCCGAGCTGCGTTGGCAGACTCATCTCATCACCCGACACTCGCTCGTTCGAGTTGTACGGTAAACTATGGCCGAAAGCGAATTCTTTTTCAAGTAGTTGCGTTGTTGCGTGCGGGTTTCCGCGGAAAGGGTGCCATGCTGGACGGTCAGGTTCTGGTCTTGAATCGCTTTTTCCAGGCGATCCAGGTGACGTCGGTGCGACGCGCGTTGAGCCTCCTCTACAAGGGTCAGGTCAGGGCCGTCGCTTCCGACTACACGACCTATGATTTCGAGAACTGGCAGGACATTCCGGTCCAGCCTGCCGATCTGGCCATCGCCACCCCCAACCGGCGCATTCTCGTCCCCCTGGTCATCCAGCTTCTCCGATTCGAAAAGGTTCCGCGCCAGGAGGTGAAATTCTCCCGCGGAAACATCTACATCCGCGATCAGAACCGCTGCCAGTATTGCGGCAGAAAATTTCCATCTGCCGAGCTTTCGCTGGATCACGTCATTCCGATGTCCCGAGGGGGACGATCCACCTGGGAAAACGTCGTCTGTGCGTGTCTGCCCTGCAACGTGAGAAAGGGCAACCGGCTCCCGGACGAGTGCGGCATCGCCCTGATCCGCAAGCCGGTCCGTCCCCGCTGGCACCCGCTCCACCGGTTCCAGGGCCGTCAGTTCCCCGATGCATGGAAGAACTTCCTGGATGAGGCCTACTGGTCCGTCGAACTCCGGGAAGAATGAGCCGCGTGCATGGAAACGCGACAACCGGCCGCATGGAGGTGCGCGGCCTTCTCGCGGGGCCGGTGACGGTCAGGATCGACTCTCCAGCACTCGTTCCCGCAGCGTGCCGAATCCCAGTCGGTCCATCAGCTGCTCGAGAGCCTCACGGTCCGGACCCCGGTAGCGCAGGTCTTCGAGATTCTCGGTCACCGGAGCCTCCACCGAGACGGTCGCCAGTTGCTTCGAAAGCAGCGCGATCTCCCGTGCATCCCGCAGCTTCTGCTGAACCCCCATCGCACCGCGGATCGGCAGGCGGGCAACCTCGTCCAGACGATCGTAAAGCTGCTCGAGGCTTCCGAACGAGTCGAGCAGAGCAACCGCGGTCTTCGGGCCGATCCCCCGCACCCCGGGGATGTTGTCCACCGCATCGCCGGCCAGTCCGAGCAGGTCCGTCATCTGCTCGGGAGCCACGCCGAACTTCGCCCGTACTTCCTCCGGACCGGAGCGCTCCTGCTTCGCGAAGTCATAGAGCGAGATCTGCGGACTGACCAGCTGAGCCAGGTCCTTGTCCGAGGTGACGATCACGAACTGCTCCCCGGCGAACCGGTGGATGGCCGTGGCGATGAAATCGTCGGCTTCGAACTGCGCATCCGCCCAGGTTCTCAATCCGAACGCAGCGGCGAAGGCACGGCAGTCCTCGAGCTGTGCCTCGAGCTCCGGGGGCGGCAGCACACGCTGCGCTTTGTACTGAGGATAGATCTCGTTGCGAAAACTGGTCGTCAGGCTCTGATCGAACGCCACGCCGGCAAAGGCCGGCTGTTCGTCCTGAACGTACCTGAGCAGGAAGGACGCGAAGCCGTAGACGGCATTCGCCGGTCGTCCCTTCCGATCCCGGATGGAATCCGGAAGGGAAAAGTACGCCCGGAAGACGTAGGGACTGGCATCGATCAGATGAATCATCGGAGGCCTCACCAGCGGGTCCATCGACGTGGGCCACGGTGCGGCAACACGATAGCATCACCGGAGCCGGACAGAACCGGCTCGTCCGGCGACGGGAACGTGGAGGAGCCAGCCCTGCAGGGCGATCGGCGAAGACCGAAAATTTTTGTCCGGCCCCGGTCGTTGAGTACCACCGCTATGTTCGACAACCTTCAGGATCGTATGGATCGGGTCTTCAAGACCCTGCGAGGCGAAGCGAAACTCAACGAGTGGCACATCGACACGGCTCTCAAGGAGATCCGGATGGCGCTGCTCGAGGCGGACGTGAATTTCAAGGTCGTCCGCGAATTCACCAACCGGGTCCGGGAGAAGGCCACCGGCGAGGAAGTGCTCACCGCTTTTTCTCCCGCCCAGCAGGTCACCAGAATCGTTCGCGACGAGCTCCAGGAGCTTCTCGGCGGCAGCCAGGTGGGACTCGCCCTGGTGGGCGAGCCGGCCGTGGTGATGATGACCGGTCTTCAGGGATCCGGAAAAACAACCACCTCCGGAAAACTGGCGCTGCACCTCAAGAATCGCGGACGCCGCCCGTTTCTGGTGCCCTGCGACGTCTATCGCCCGGCCGCGATCGAGCAGCTCCGGGTGGTGGCGAACGATGTGAAGGTCCCCTTCTTCGAGATCGGGGACGACCGGGATCCGATCTCGATCGCCCGCAACGCCCTGAAGGAGGCACGTACGCTCCTCTACGACACGGTGATTCTCGATACTGCCGGTCGGCTCCACATCGACGAGGAGCTGATGAGCGAACTGGGACGGATGAAGGAGACGGTCAACCCTTCCGAGATCCTGTTCGTGGCGGATGCGATGACCGGTCAGGATGCGGTCAAATCAGCCAGCGAATTCGATGGCCGTCTCGGAGTGACCGGAATCGTGCTGACCAAGCTCGACGGTGACGCCCGCGGCGGCGCGGCGCTGTCGATCAAATCGGTGGTCAACCGCCCGATCAAGCTGGTCGGTGTCGGCGAAAAATACGCCGATCTCGACATGTTCTTCCCCGACCGGATGGCCCAGCGCATCCTCGGAATGGGCGACGTCCTCTCCCTGATCGAGAAGGTCGAGGCGGAGGTCGATCAGAAGGAAGCCGAACGGCTCGCCCGCCGCGTCGCGAAGGACAAGTTCACCCTCGAGGACCTCCGCAGCCAGCTCCAGCAGGTCCGGAAGATGGGGCCCCTCTCCCAGATCGCCCAGATGATGCCGAACATGGGCGGGATGAAAGTCCGGGAGGAGGACATCGACGAGAAGGCCATCGTCCGGATGCAGGCCATTCTCGACTCCATGACTCTCCGGGAGCGGGAGCACCCGCAGCTGATCAACGGATCGCGAAAGAAGCGCATCGCCCGGGGATCCGGCACCTCAGTGCAGGAGATCAACCGGTTGATGAAGCAGTATCTGGCGATGAAAAAAATGATGAAGGCCTTCTCCAAAGGGTTCGGCCCGCGGAAGTTCTCGAAAGCGGCAAAGGGTCTGCCTCCGGAATTGTTTCGGTGAAAACAGGGTTTGGTCAGGATCGCGAGTTTCGAACTCTCTGGGTTCGGTCGCGAGCCGTCCCGGCGGCGGCGCTGACGCAGTCGCGCACCGGAGATCAGAGGGAAACAGGAACAAGGAGCAATCGATGCTGAAGATCCGCATGCGCCGTGGTGGCGCGACCCACGCACCGTTCTACCGTATCGTCGTGTCCGACTCGCGCAATACGCCGCGGGCCTCGAATGTCGAGCAGATCGGATACTACGACCCGACCGCGCAGCCGATGCGGCTGGAGCTCAATCGCGAGCGCATCGACTACTGGGTCAGCCAGGGCGCGCAGCTCTCGCCCACGGTCAAGTCGCTCCTGAAGAAGTCTCAGTCTCAGTAGCCCGTTTTCGATCCCCCTGTCCGATGAAAGAGCTGGTCGAATTCCTCGCCAAATCCCTGGTCGATGCCCCCGACCAGGTCCGGGTGACGGAAGTCCAGCGGCAAGGCTCGACGCTCCTGGAGCTCCGGGTGGCGCCCGACGATCTGGGAAAGGTCATCGGACGCCAGGGGCGGACCGCCCGGGCGATGCGCAGCATCCTTTCGGCGGCCGGCGGTGGACGCTCCCGCCAGCGCTATATCCTCGAGATCATCGACTGACGGCCCGAGCAGCGACATGCCATCCAGTCCTCCGGATGAGTCCGACCGTATCGCCATTGGCGTCATCCGCCGTCCCCATGGTGTCCGGGGCGAAGCCAGTATCGAGCCCTGGACCGACGAGCCGGACCGCTTCTCCGAAACCGACCACCTCGTCCTGGTCTCCCCCGAGGGCGATCAGACCCTCCAAACGCGGATCCTCAGCTCCCGAGCTCACCACGACCGCATCCTGGTGCGATTCGAGGGCATCGAGAGCCCGGAACGGGTCCGGGAGATCCAGAACTGGACCCTCGAGATCGATCCCGCGGAAGCACGGCCACTGGATCAGGACGAGTACTTCATTCACGATCTGATCGGGCTTCAGCTCTTCGATCCGGCGGGCATCGAGCTCGGCCGCACCACCGGCGCGTCCACGGGCGGAGGCGGAATCCTCCTGGAGGTCCGGCAGCCGGGCGGTGGAGCCTTCGAGCTCCCTTTCGTGCGTGAGTTCTGCCTCGAGATCGATCTGGACAACCGCCGCCTGGTGGTCGAGCTGCCCGAAGGGCTCGTCGACCTGGAGCAGGCCGAGATCGTCCCCGAAGCACCGAAGAGCGAGCCCACGCCCCCCTCCGAACCGGAACGGAGAGAGGCTCCGTCGCTCCGGATCGACGTGATCACCATTTTCCCCGGGATGTTCGAGATCCTTCTCGATGAGGGAGTTCTGGCCCGGGCCATCCGGGAGAACATCCTCGAGCTCAGGGTCCACGATCTGCGGGACTTCACCACGGACCGGCACCGGTCCACGGACGACGAGCCCTACGGGGGCGGAGCGGGGATGGTGATGCTGGCGGAACCGATCTTTCGCTGCCTCGAGATGCTGCGGTCCGGACCGGGCCCGACGCCGGAGTCACACCCCCGGGTGGTGATGCTCTCGCCCCAGGGACAGCCGCTGAAGCAGGCCGGGGCGCGGGAGCTGGCGGACCTGGACTGGCTCATTCTGCTGTGCGGCCGCTACGAGGGAATCGATGAGCGGGTCCGGGAGGCCCTGGTCGATGAGGAGATCTCGGTCGGAGATTTCGTGGTCTCCGGGGGTGAGCTCCCGGCGATGATGCTGATCGATGCCGTCGGCCGGATGGTCGAAGGGGTTGTGGGCCGAAGGAATTCGGTGGAAGCAGATTCGTTTTACTACGGTCTGCTCGATCATCCGCACTACACCCGGCCAGCAGAATTCCGGGGAATGCGGGTTCCGGAGGTCCTGCTTTCGGGTCATGCGGAACGAATCCGGCAGTGGCGGAAGAGGGAAGCGCTTCGTGCGACGAAGCAGAAACGTCCCGACCTTCTGGAGACTGCGGAGCTCGACGGGGAAGCGGAACAGATGCTTCGGGAGCTCGATCGAGCGAGCAGCGGAAATCCGAACGAGGAATCGCGGGGCGACGGAGGTGGAGATGCCACCGTTGATCCGCAGGAAAAAATCAGGGATGCTTAGGGTTTGCCGACACGGTCGGCGAGCTCGAGGAAAGTGAGAACGTCATGCCCGACATCATGTCTCAAGTCGAATCCGCCCAGACGCAGAAGGAAATGCCTTCGTTTGCCCCGGGCGACACGGTGAAAGTTCACGTCAAAGTCAAAGAGGGCGAGAAAGAGCGAATCCAGATTTTCCAGGGAATCGTGATCTCCCGCCGAGGCGGCGGCACCCGCGAAATGTTCACGGTCCGGAAGGTCTCCGGTGGCGTCGGAGTGGAGCGGATGTTCCCCCTCTACTCGCCGATCATCGACCGGATCGAGGTGGCCCGCCATGGAAAAGTCCGCCGCGCGAAGCTCTACTACCTCCGCAACCTCCGGGGCAAAGCGGCACGCATCGAAGAAAAGCGCCCCCGCTGACCGGCAGAAGCCGGCAGTCGACCGGCGGGTCGAGGCGATCTTCAAGGAGCTCGCCCGACTCGCCGAAATGTCTCTGGTGGAACGGAGACTCCGGGAGCTGGGGTTCCGGATCATCGCCGGGGCGGACGAGGTGGGCCGGGGCTGCCTGGCGGGTCCGGTCGTTGCCGCCGCGGTGATTCTCGACGGCGACGCCACCATCCCCGGCGTCCGCGACTCCAAACTCCTCTCCCCGCCCCACCGTCTGGCCGTCTGCCGGACGATTCTCCGCCACGCCCGAGCCGCGGCGATCGGAATCGTCGAACCGAGAATCATCGACGAGATCAACATTCTTCAGGCCAGCAAGCTCGCCATTCAGCAGGCCGTGGTGCAGCTTTTCGTCCGCCCCGAGGTCCTTCTGGTGGACGCCATCTGCATCGATCGTCTGGAGATGCCGCAGCTCCCTCTGATCGAGGGAGACCGTCGCAGCGTCTCGGTCGCAGCAGCTTCGGTCGTGGCAAAGGTCTATCGCGATCAGCTGATGGAGTCGTATCATGCTTGCTATCCGCAGTATGATTTCGTCCACAATCGCGGATATGGCACAGAGAATCACTGGGCGGCTCTGAAGAAGTTCGGACCGACTCCGATCCATCGAATGTCGTTCGAAGGGTTGAGCGAACCGAGGCTGTTCGAGTAAAAGGGGGGGCTGCAGGGCGGAGAGATGGCTTCACGCGACAAGATCATCGCGAGCGCTGAGAAGCTCGTTGCGAAGGGAAAGATCGAGAATGCGATCAAGGAATACGAGCGCCTTCTCGACGACAACCCCAACGACGTCAACACGCTCAACCGGATCGGAGATCTGTGGGTTCGGATCAACCGGCAGGATGAGGCTGTCCGTGTGTTCACCCGCATCGCCGACCACTACTCCCGCGATGGTTTTTTCCTCAAGGCCATCGCCATCTACAAGAAAATCAACAAACTGGACCCTTCCCGCCTGGACATCTACTCCAGTCTCGCCGAGCTCTACGCCAAACAGGGCCTGGCGATGGAGGCGAAGAGCCAGTACCTGGTTCTCGCCGACTACCACCTGAAGCAGGGGGATCCCCGAAACGCTCTCGCAACCTACAAGAAGATCGCCGAGCTCGATCCCAACTCGATCAACGTTCACGTCAAACTCGCCGATCTCTACCACCAGAACAACCAGACCGACGAGGCGCTCAAGGAGTACGACAGGGTCGGCCGGCTGCTGCTGAAGCGGGGCATGCTCGACGAAGCCGTCCAGGTCTTCCGCAAGGCACTGAAGATCGACTCCCAGAACGTCGAGCTGGTGGAGTCTCTGGTGGGTGCTCTGCTCGAGGCCAGGGACCACGACAACGCAGTCAAGCTCCTCGAGGCGGCCCTGGAGAACAACCCGGACAACGCCATCCTGGTTTCGCTGCTCGGACGGGCCTACATCGCGAAGGGGGATCCGGCCGCGGCCGAAACCGTGCTGGAGCAGGCCTGGGCCTCTCATCCGGAGAATCCCCAGCTCGGCGAGACCCTCGCGGAGCTCGCCCTCAAACAGGGCGCCGCCGATCGGGCATTCGAGCTGCTCTCTCCCCGCATTGAAGAGCTTCAGAAGGTCGGCCAGGGCCGCAAGGCCATCGACCTGATGAACCGCATTCTCCAGGTCGACTCCGGGTTCGTTCCCGCCCTGGAAAAGACCGTCGCCGTCTATACGGCGCTGCACGAGGAGACCAACATCCTCGCCTCCATGAACAGCCTGGCGGAAGCCCACATCGCCAACCAGGCATTCGAGGAGGCGGCTCGGGTCCTCGAGGATCTCATCCGCCGTGAGCCGGAAAACTCCCAGCATCGGGAAAAGCTCGCCTTCGTACGACAGAAGATGGGCTCGGGAGCCGGCGAGCCCGCGTCCGCCGCCCCGGCGACGGCCGCCCCGGAGCCCTCGCGGGTCCAACCGGCACCCCCTCCGGAGCCGGTCGAGAGCGAGGACGACTTCACTCTCGATCTGGACTCGACACCGGGGCTCGACCTCGATCTCGGAATGGATACCGGGCCGATGGCGCCTCCTCCCCCCTCTGACCTCACGCAGCCCCCTTCGCAACCGGAGCCGGAAGAGGAGGAGGATCTCGACTTCATCACCGAGCACATGACCGAAGCCGAGGTATTCGCGAAATACGGTCTGACCGACAAGGCGGTGGACCACCTCACCACGGTCATCGATCGTTCGCCCCGGCACCTTCCTGCCTACGAGCGCCTGTTTCAGCTGCTCCTCGAGGAGGGCGTCCACAGCCGGATCCGCGACGTGGGGCAGCGATACATCTCCGCACTGCGCGAGAGCGGTGACCTCTCGACTGTCGAACTGGTCGAGAACGAGCTCGCCGCCCGCGGAATCTCACTCGAATCCCCAGCCAGTACGCCACCCGGAGCCGCCGCACCCGAAGCCCCACCCGAGGAGGGATTCGACCTCGGTTCTCCCGCCGAGCCTCCTGTCGAGGAGATCGAATTCGAGATCCCGATCGAGCCCGTCGGCGAAGAGCCGGAGGTCGAGGTCGAGATCGAGGAGCCGGAGGAAACAGCCGAGGAAGAGGAACTGCGGTTCGACGAGGAGACTCCTCTCGAGGTCGAGCAGGCACCGGAGGAAGAGACCTTCTCGTTTGAACCGGAAACTCCGAAGGAGGAGACCGTCTCGTTCGAACCGGGGAGTCCGGAGGAAGAGAGCGAGGAAGAGAGCTTCTCGTTCGAGCCGGAAGTCCGGGAAAAAGAGGAGCTCTCCTTCGAACCGGAGAGCTCGGAGGAGCAGAGCTCTCCCTCGAACCGGAGAGCTCGGAGAAGCAGGAGCTTTCCCTGGAAGAAGAGCTCGGCAGCGAGGAAGAGCTTTCACTCGAAGAGGAGATTCCGCCTGCGAGGGAGGAGACCTCGGAGCCCTTTTTCGGAATCGAGGCCGAAACTGCGCCCGGTGCGAGCGCCGAAGATCTCGCCGAGATCGATTTCTATATCGAGCAGGAGCTGTTCGACGATGCACTCCAGCGGTTGGAGCCACTGCTGGAGGCTGCGCCCGACCAGCCGGAGCTGCAGCTGCGCCGGACCCGCATCGAAGAGGCCCGAAACGCCGTACCCGAGGAAGTTCCCGAACCTCTCGCTCCTCCCGAGGAGGTCACCGAGAAACCCGCCGCCACGGCAGGAACCTCGGGGCTCTCCGCCGCCGACATCGAGAACGAGCTGCTCTCGGCGATCCCCGATGACGACGACTTCGGAACCATCATCGGCTCGCAGGAGAACAGCGGCAGCCAATCCGCCCCATCCGGAGAGGCCAGTCTGTTCGCGGACGAGGACGACTTCTTCGACCTCGCCGCCGAACTGGAAGACGAATTGGGTGACGGAGATGAGGAGATTTCCCTCTCCGAAGAGGAACAGTCCCTGGAGGATGTCTTCCGCGAGTTCAAGAAGGGTGTCGAGCAGCAGCTCGACAGCGAGGACTACGACACGCACTACAACCTCGGAATCGCCTACAAGGAGATGGGACTGATCGACGAGGCGATCGGTGAGTTCCAGCTGGCGTCGAAGGATCCCAAGCGTGCGGTGGAATGCTGTTCCATGCTCGGTCTCTGTTTCCTGGAGAAGGGAATGCCCCAGCTGGCGATCAAGTGGTACCGAAAGGGCATCGAGATGCCGGAGGTCACCGAGGACGAGCACCTCGGGCTGCTCTACGAGCTGGCTTCGGCGCACCTCGAAGTGGGGGATACCACCGCGGCACACAAAGCGTTCATCGAGATCTACGGGGTGAACTCCAACTATCGGGACGTGGTCGAGCGCATCCGGCAACTCGAGGACGTGGCGGGCTGAACCGGTCCCGCCCTCGGGGCTTTCCGATCGGCTCCGGACAGTGTAGTCTTGCATCCAAATGAATCTGTCGCGAGGAACGAGATGAAACGGACCATCGAATCGGCACTTCGTTTCGTCAATCTGGCTACGACCGGGATGGTCGCCGGATCGCTGGGATTCGGGCGGTCTCCGCTGGTTCCTGGATGGCAGGGCGAATTGCCGCCGGGAAAGCTGTTCGATGCGCGGGTCAAGGAAATCGGCTATCTCGACTCGATCGGACCGATCGCGGTGATCTCCTCGATCGCCCTGACGATCGGATCGAGCCGGACCACCGCATCCGGCCGTGTTCTGGATCTGCTCTCCACCGTCGGCTCTGCAGGGGTGATCGCGATGACCACACTCGGCACGGTCCGCATCAACCGGAAACTCGATCAGGACCAGCCGGTGGACTACGCGAGCGAAGAATCCTACTCCCTGGCGCAGAGCTGGAATCGCACTCATCTGGCCCGGCGGGTCCTCGGGCTGGGATCATTCCTCTGCGCCGCGGCCGCCAGCGCCTACCAGAAGGCGAATCCCTGACCGGGATTCAGCCGTCGAAGTGGTCGAAACCTTTCGGCTCGAGCGGCTGTGCATTCCCCTGACGCCGGAGCACGACACCCGGTTCGCTCCGGACCGTCCCGATGCGGTAGACCGGTCGGCTGAGGAGACGACTCAGCTCGGCCTCCTGAGCCGCAGCGGTGAACAGGAGCGCGAACTCCTCGCCGCCATGAAGCATGGCCCGATCCGCATCGATGCCGAACGCACCGCCGACCCTCCCGAGGTCCGGAAACATCGGAATCCTTTCCCACTCGATCTCGGCTCCCACCTCTGACGCCCGGCATAGCCGGGCAAGATCGGTCGACAGCCCATCGGAGATGTCGATGCAGGCCGTGGTGCTGTCGAGCTCCGCGAGCCGGCATCCGAGGGCGACTTCCGGCTCAGGATCGACATGCCTGAGAATAGCCGATGCGGCGAACTCCCGATGGCCGTAGCCGAATGCGTGCTCCCGCCCTTCAGGGGGCGATACGCCGAGATCGGGCCCGACATTCCAGCCGGACAGAAGCAGCCGCAGACCGGCTTCGGCAGCGCCCAGGGGACGGCTGACGAAAATCCGATCTCCCGGTCGTGCCCCGGATCTCAACAACGGACGTTCAGGCCGGACCAGATCGCCGAACATGGTGATCGAGATCATCAGTCGATCGGCGGAGGAAAGATCGCCTCCGATCAACTGGACGCCGTACCGGTTCGCGTGATCAGCCAGACTCCGGAGAAGTGGCTCCACGCGTGGCTGGTCGCTCTCGCTCAACCCCATCGTGAGCAGAAACAGCCGGGGAATCGCCCCCATCGCCGCCACGTCGGAGAGGTTCGCCGAGAGACTCTTGCGAGCCATCAGCTCCACTGGAATGGTCGGGAGAAAATCAATCCCCTCGAACAGCGTATCGGTGGTGATCACCTGAGGCCGGTCGAATCGAACGACCGCAGCGTCATCCCCGATTCCGACCTCCGACCGGTCCGAGGGGAAAAGATTCCGAATCAGCTCGACGATCTGGTCCTCGTTCATCAGTCCCCTTTTCGGCCCGGATCCGGGGTCGGGCGGCGCCCCACCGCTGGCGGTTCCGCGACGCCATCATCCCGGAGTTCGATTATCATTCCGCCCGATGATACCCAAGTTCCATGAAGTGATCGGCAACGAGCTCGTGGTGGTCTGGAGCGACGGCCACGAATCCTACTACGCTCTCGAGACCCTCCGGCGGCAATGCCCCTGCGCGGTCTGCTCCGGCGAGCCCGACCTGTTCGGCCGGATTCAACGCGGTCCCGAGCAGGAATTGACTCCGCGCTCATTCGAGCTCCTCTCAGTGGAGCGCTCCGGAAATTACGGTCTTCAGCTCAACTGGGCCGACGGACACGCGTGGGGAATCTGGACGTTCGAAAACCTTCGAAGGGCCTGTCCCTGCGGAGAACATGACGAACAAGACTGAGCTCCGAAGGCGCCCCCGCACCGGGGAAAATACAGGGATACATTCGCACTCCACTGGCGAGGCAAAGCGCCGTCATTCAACAGCTTCAATGAACCCCGGGATTCATCTCTGCTCCCCTGGCGCCCACCGAATCGCCGAATCCGGACCTGTATCCCAGTGGAGCGGGCCCTCGGGGGCGAGGACGCCCCCGGGGATCGGACGAGACGTCCGACCCCCACGGGCGTTATTCAACAGCTCAGGATGCCATGAACCGTGGGATCACCTTCGTTTTCAAAGTGTTACGTTTTGAAAACGTGACCCCCATCACGTGAAATAAGTATTTTCCGGGTCATCGTTGTGGCTGGTAACTCCACGAAACAAAAGGTGACCCCTCATGACATCAAACCCGGTGTACAGGATTCCGTGTCTCTTTTTTCTGGCGCTGCTGGCTGCGTTCTCTGCACGCGCCACGACCATCGTCATGCCGACCGACGAGGAGCTGATCGCCAAGTCTCCGGTGGTCCTCTCGGGCACGGTCGAGAGTATGGCACCCGTCGAGCGAAACGGCGCCATCTGGACCGAAACGATCCTCAACGTCGACCAGGTGCTCAAGGGCACCAATCCCGGCCCTACTGCCACCATCCGCGAAGTCGGCGGGAAGATCGGGACCGATCAGACCGTGATCTTCGGCTCTCCGGAGTACGCCGTCGGGGAACGTGTCCTGGTCTTCCTCTGGCCCACCCGCCGGGGTGACTACCAGACGATGGATCTCTTCGTCGGAAAATTCACCGAACGTTTCACTCTCGCCGGAGAACGTCTCTGGTACCGGAACGACGAAGCGCCCCGCACGGTCCTGCTCAATCACAACCTCGAGCGGATCGATGCCGTCTCGGTGCAACGCGACGCATCGCGATTCGAGAGCTTCATCCGGGAACGGGCTGCGGGGAGAGCCGGCGATGCCGGCTACGGCGTGGCGAATCCCGACATGATGTGGTCCCTCAGCGAAAACTTCACCATGATCTCCGAACCGACGATCTACCGGTGGTTCACGTTCGACAGCGGCGGGTCGGTGGTCTGGAAGGGAGAAGGCACCCAGCCCGGCTACAGCGACGGCGGGGTGAGCGAGGCGAAGACCGGCATGGCCGCATGGACCTCCTACAGCTCCGCGAAGATCAACTACACGTGGGGCGGCCTGACCAGCGCCTCTCCCGGCGGACTGAACGTACCGAACGGGATCAACGAAGTGATGTTCAACGATCCGCTCGACGAGATTGCCGGCAGCTGGACCGGAAGCTCGGGAGTGGTCGGGCAGGGTGGGTTCAACAACGTCAATGGTCCCCGCTCATGGAACTCGCCATTCAGCGCCGATTCCAGTCATCCGGCCCAGACCTGGTCGGCGTGGAACATCACCGAAGGGAATCTGACGATTCAGGACGGGGTCTCTCCGGCCCGCGGCATCAGCAGCTCGGTGCTGGCGGAAATCCTCGCACACGAGTTCGGCCATACCCTCGGGTTCGGCCATTCCGCCGACGGGACGGCACTGATGTATCCATCCGTCTCCGGACGCGGAGCGAGCCTTCGCACCGATGATCAATCGGCTGCCCGGTGGCTCTACCCGAATGGCAACGGCGGGCCGCTGGTGCCCCCGGCTCCTTCCTCACTGGCCGCGTCCGCGACCAGCTCGACATCCGTCCGGCTGACCTGGCGCGATAATGCTTCGGACGAAACGAAACAGACGATCTACTACGCGACCGGAAGCGGAGGGTTCATCCGCTGGGGCGACGTCGGGGCGAATGCCACGTCTTCCAATCTCACCGGCCTGTCCCCGAGCCAGACCTACTCGTTCCGGGTGACCGCCTCCAACTCGACCGGTGAGTCGGGCGTGTCGAACACCGCATCGGTGACTCTGCCGGGAGGCACTGTGACCGCCGCATTCTCCGTCTCACCGTCCAGCGGTGTCGCCGGGGTGACACGATTCTCGTTCACCGATCAGTCCACCGGTTCGGTCGTCTCCAGAAACTGGTCATTCGGCGATGGATCCAGCTCCGGCTCGACCAACCCGACCCACATCTACAACAGCCCCGGGACCTACTCGGTGACGCTCACCGTCTACAACGGTGGCAGCCAGCAGTCCTCTGCCTCGCACGCGGTCACCGTGACCTCCTCCGGCCCCGCCCTTTCTGCCGCATTCGACCTCTCTTCGAGCTCCATCACCGAAGGTCAGAGCATCCAGTTCACCGACCGCTCGACCGGATCGCCGACCTCCTGGCTCTGGACGTTCGGCGATGGCTGGACCTCCACCACCCAGCATCCCTCCCACCGGTTCGATTCAGCAGGCGTATTCACCGTCACTCTGACCGTGAAGAACACGCAGGGTCAATCCACCACCTCACGGAACATCAGCGTGAGCTCGTCCCCGGCAGTCGATCCGGTCAATGCCGACTTCACCCTCTCGACCTCCACCCCGGGCGTCAACGAGCTGGTCAGCTTCGAGGACCGGTCCAGCGGCAATCCGACGTCGTGGCGCTGGAGCTTCGGCGACGGCTACACATCCTCGACCCGGAGCCCGACCCATCGCTACTCCCGGTCCGGCAGTTTCACCGTCACGCTGACCGCCAGCCGGTCCGGCTCGTCCTCTTCCGCATCGCGAACGGTGGTGGTCGACGCCCCGGCGCAGACGTTCCATGGCCTGATTCCGGTGTCCACACAGGTCACCGGAGCCGGTGGCACATCATGGCGGACCGACCTGACCATTCACAACGCCGGCAGCTTCGGTGTGTCGGTTCGAGTTCTCTTCATTCCCGGTTACGGGGGATCCGCACAGTCCAGAACAATCAGCCTGGCGGCCGGCCGATCGATCTCCTGGCAGAACATCCTGGCCTCCCTCTTTGGTCTGGCGGACGGGGCCGGCGCCTTGCGCATCGAGTCCGACAGCGCGAGCGGAATCCCGGATCTGCGGGTCGCCAGCCGAACCTACACCGACGGTCCGGACGGCACCTACGGGCAGTTCGTGGAGTCGGTACCAGGCGAGAGCACTCCCGCACGGCTGCTGCTGACCGGGGTCGAATGGTCCACCCGATTCCGCACCAACATCGGTCTGGTCAATCGGAGCAGCCAGTTCATCACGACCACGCTGACGCTTTACGCCTCCAGCGGAGGCGTTCTCGGCCAGACCACCCTCACGCTTCCTCCCAACAGTTTCCAGCAGCAGTCTGCACCCTCGCTCTTCCCGATTCTGGGGAGCGGCTCCCACTCGCAGATGTCGATCCAGCTGCAGTCCTCATCCGCCAACGCGGTGACCGCGTACGCATCGATCATCGACAACGTCAGTCAGGATCCTGTCTATCTCTCCGCGCGGGGGGTTGAAACTGATCACGATCTGTTCGTTCCTGCCGTGGGCCGCACCGGCGGAGCCGAGGGCACCTATTGGAGGAGCGACGTGACCCTCTTCAATCCGGGCTCCTCGAGCATCTCGGTCACACTGAGGTTCCTCCGAGCGGGTCAGGACAACCGCTTCACCGGGAGCCGCTCGATCGCCCTGGGGCCGCACAATACCCGGACCATCCAGGATGTGGTCACCTGGCTCGGCGGCGGTGAGAACAGCGGTGCGCTCGAGCTGATCTGGAGCGGGGGCTCCGAAGGTCCGCTGGTCAGCAGCCGCACCTACACCACGCGGAACGGAGACATCGGTACGCTCGGCCAGGCCATTCGCGCTTCCAACTCCGGCGAGACCGGGTCGACCTCGGTGATTCCAGGTCTCTCCTGGAACACCGCCTTCCGAACCAACGTCGGATTCGTGAATGCCGGAGACAATCCGATGACGCTGACCCTGACTCTGCTCGACTCGACGGGACGAGCTCTGGGCGTCAGGACATTGGGACTACTTCCGCGATCCCAGACGCAGGGATCGGCGTCTCAACTCTTTCCCGGGGTGAACCTCGCCGCAGCCGGTGCGTTCACCCTCCGGGCTCAGAGCTCGGTCCCCACGCTGCTCGCCTACGGATCGGTCGTGGACAACCACTCCGGCGATCCGGTCTTCGTGAGTGGTCAGTAGTCGCAGAAGCTGGACCGAAGGGCGTCCGGAAGGGCGCCCTTCGCCCGGCCGGGCACAGAGATCGGCCAACCCCGCCGTGGGGGTTGGGCCGCTGGCCCGATCGCCGGGGGCGGCCTCGCCCCCGAGCGCCCGCTCCTGACCGACTCACGCACCCAACCCGCAAAGTCCCATTCTCACTCGTCTCGAACCGCGCCACTCCCGTCGAGTGGCCAACTGGGAATCCTACCGCAGCCGAGATCTCACCTTTCGCGCTTCGTCGAGCGCGCCCTCGGCGGCAGGATGCCGCCGGGGATCGGCCGGGCCGGCCGACCCCCACGTGGGGGTTGGGCCGCTGCCGGATGACACCATCGGTTCGTGGCGCTATGTTCGCTGCATGAACCCTGCGGCCTCGCAACCCCTTCCGGACCTCCGCGCGGTTCGGGTGATCTGGTTTTCCATCATCGGAGCCACACTGCTGTACGGAGTGATGATCTGGATCCTCGCTCCGGCACCCGCGGAAACCCTCTCAGGGAACCCCTCTCTGGACTTTCTTCGCCTGACACTCCTATAGTTCGTCCCGTGCAGGTTGAAACCTCCGATCTGATCGAGGAACTGGCGAAAGCCGACATCGTCGCGTCCCGGTCAGGTTTCGACTCGAAGAGGCGCCAGGTCTGGGTGGAGTTTGCGTCGAGCGATGACGCGGAATCGCTTCTCAATCTCATGGCCCGCTATGTGCCGGAGGGAGAGAGCCTCTTCCGCCGGATCTTCGGCGGAGGAAAAGAACCCCGCTCCTGGCAGTATTCGGTGACTCCGATCAATCGCACGAAAGAGGAGATGTCCGGGATCGCTGCCGACCTGAACTGGAAGCCCAATCCCAGGTTCAGCTTCCGTCTGTACTGCCTGCTCCCACCGGAGGATCTCCCGATCATTCTCGAGCTGATCCGGGACTACAACGGCACCTCGGTGGTTTCGTAGATCCCGACCGTTCCGCACTGAAAGGAGAGACGCACCATGTTCACGGAAGTCGAGGCTCGCCGATGCCGCGAGGATTTTCCATCGCTTGAGCTGACCGTCGACGGGACCCCGCTCACCTTCCTGGACGGCCCCGCAGGCACTCAGGTTCCCACCGCGGTGATGGAGGCCATCACCAGCTACTACAGCCGCTCAAACGCCAACACGGGAGGGGCATTTCTCACCTCCCGGGAGACCGACTGGCTGCTTCAGGAGGTGCGGGAAGCCACAGCCACCTTTCTCGGTGCACACTCATGGAGAACGGTCTCCTTCGGTCAGAACATGACGACACTGACCTTCGCCCTGGCTCGAGCACTCGGCCGGACCATGCACGAAGGAGACGAGATCGTGATCACCGAGCTCGATCACGAAGCGAACCGCGGACCCTGGCTCGGTCTCCGTGACAGGGGGGTGGTGGTTCGAGAGGTCGCGATGCGGCCGGATGGAACGCTCGATCCCGAAGACATGGAGAGGAAGATCAACTCCCGCACGAGGCTGGTTGCCGTCGGAATGGCGTCGAACGCCGTCGGGACGGTCAACGACGTCCGCCTCGCGAGCGAGCTGTCCCGACGGGTGGGAGCGTGGCTGCTGCTGGACGCCGTCCATTACGCCGCTCACTTCCCCTTGGATGTCCACGCGCTGGAAGCCGACTTCCTGCTCTGCTCGGCGTACAAGTTTTACGGTCCGCACGTCGGAATTCTCTACAGCCGTCCGGGACTGCTGGACGAGCTCGAGACCGATCATCTGATCACTTCCGACTCTCGGGCTCCCTGGCGGATCGAGACCGGCACCCTCAACCATGCTGCCCTCGCCGGAGTCCGGGCGGCGATTCACTACATCGCCTCATGGGGCGAGGGCGACGATCTCCGGGCTCGCATCGTCGATGCGATGGAAAAGATCGCCGCATGGGAGCACTCCCTCGCCCGGCGCTACCACGAGGGCGTGTCAGCCATCTCCGGGGTCACCGTCCACGGTCCGGGATTCGAAGAATCCCTTCGGGCACCGACCGTCTCCATCAGCATGGAGAGCCTCCCCGCGGACGAAGTCGCCGGCCTCCTGGCAAAGCGGGCGATCGCGGTCTGGTCCGGTGATTTCTATGCCCGCCGCGCGGTCGAGGTGCTGGGACTGGCCGAGCGTGGAGGGATTCTTCGGACCGGCTTCTCGATGTACAACCTGCCCGAGGAGGTGGATCGGCTCATGGCCGCAGTCGGTGAGATCGCCGCAAGCTGATTCGATCCCGCGCCGAAGGCCGTTGGGACCGAATCAGAGGGGCGCCTGTGTCAGGCCTGCGGCTGCCGGATCCTCTGAGTGAACACGGTCTGGAAGGAACCGTCCGGCCCGTCGAAGTGAGCGATCCCCCGCAGCATCACCGGCTCGGATGGCGCAAAACGGCCTCCAGCCGAATAGGCGCTGACCGAGATCGTGAGATCCGTCGAGCTTTTCGCCGGAATCTCCTGTTTGTAATACAGCGGCTCCTTCCGGATGGTGTACGGCGACTCCCCGACGGTCTGAAGATCGAGGCTGCGCAGTGTGATCGGCGTGTCGGACGGATTGGTGATGCGGACCTGATAACTGACCACCAGCGGTCCGGCGTACTGCATCTGGAACTCGTTACCGCCGAGCTGCGCAAGCTGGATCGTCGGCTCGATCGCAGCCGTCTTCGCTCCAGTCTTCGCTCCAGTCGTCGCACAGGAGGAAAGCAGCATCGCCAGCCCCAGAAGAACGACCATCCCTTTGTACTGTCTCATCGGTTCAATCCTCCATTCGTGGGCGGATGCCAGATCCGGACCTACGGATGTGTCCGGCTGTCAGGGAACCAGCGCCGGTCCGTCCCGGAACTGCAACGATCCACAGGGCGCGTCGGGCCCCCGTAAATGACAAGCATACTGCCACTGAGCCGGAGATGCATCTCGCCTACGGCTTCCGGATCTCGATCACCAGAAACGGATTGATTCCCGACGCAGCCACCCACCTTCCTCCCGGCAGAGTCATCAACCAGAGAAAGATCAGGGCCGGAATCCGGAGCAGCCGGCCATACCAGTGGCGACCCACCTGCCAGAATCCCAGTCTTCGGTACGGGCTCAGCGCAGTGATCTGCGCCTCTGGATCGAGCTCCCGGAGATAGGCCTCGATTTCCTGAAAGCTCGGTAGAAATCCTTCGTTGCGTGCATGCCGTCGGGCGCCTCCGGTGGTCGTGCCGTGCCAGAAGTCGATCGGAAACCGGCCATTCGGAAAATCCAGCCAGATCACCCCACCCGGTCCGGTCACCCGAAGAAGCTCTCGGAGAAATCCCTTTCGCAGTTCGTCCCGGTCCGGACGGGCTTCGACCCGGTAGCCGCCAACTGCCGTCTCATTCACGCCGAGATGTTCCATCACTCCCGAGCAGATGATCGCGCCGAAGAACCGATCCGGAAACGGCAGCCGTTCGCCTCCGGCCACCACCAGCCGACGGCGGAGGCGCCGCCGCTTCCATTGCCATCGCCGAAGCTGAGACAGATCGTTGCCCCAGGCGGCAATGCCTTCGTCATTCAGCAGATCGACCGAAATGCCGTTTCCACATCCGCAGTCCAGGACCCGGAACGCCCGGGCCGGACGCGGGAGACCGAGCAGCCGCGGAAGGTAGTAATCCCGGATCCTGCGGACCGTCCCCTCTTCCTCGTTGCGAAGCCCGATCTCGTGTTGCGGGTCGATCGCCGAATGCTCGTCGAACTGATCGTAGTATCGCCCCTCGGCAAAATCGGCGATCTCATCCTCCACCGGAAAACTCCGCCCGCAGGAGGTGCAGTGGAGCTCGCCAGGCGAGGCCGTCAGAGACCGGTGACAGAAGGGACAGACCCAGACGGACTCCATCGTCTTTCAGCATACGATAAGCGCTCATCGAATCCGGAATGAAAGGTCGGTCCTATGAATCCGCTCCTCCTCCGACTGGCTGAAGAGATCGAGCAGTTCCAGAAGCACATCCGGGATCTTCCCGTGGCTCCTGCCGTCGATCCCGAGGAGATTCGCACCCATCTCGACACCGCCTGGGATCTCGAACGGGCTCATTCCGCCGATGCGGTTCTCGACGAGGTGACCGCAATGTTCCGTCAATGGCACACCCAGGTCACCCACCCCCGCTACTTCGGATTGTTCAATCCGAGCGTCACCCTCCCTTCGGTGATCGGCGATTCACTCGCGGCGGTCTACAACCCCCAACTGGCGGTCTGGTCCCACTCTCCGGTGGCGAACGAGCTGGAGCGTCACACCCTTCGTTTCCTCGCGCGGCAACTCGGGATGGATCCGAACGAGGTCCAGGCGAACTTCACCAGCGGCGGCGCGGAAGCGAATTTCACCGCCGTGGTTGTGGCGCTCTCCGCCACGATCGACGGCTTTGCGGAGCGGGGTACGGGAGAGCTCCAACCGCGCATCTACGTCTCGGCCGAGGCCCACCACTCCTTTCACAAGACGGCGGTGATGTGCGGTCTCGGGGGTCGCGCGATCCGTACCATTCCGGTCGACGCGGATCTGAAGATGATTCCGGAGGAGCTCGAGCGCGCGATCGAAGAGGATCGCGAAAAGGGAATGCTTCCGCTCATGGGAGTGGCCACGGCGGGCACGACGAGCGCGGGAGTGATCGATCCGATCGCGGGCGTGGCGGAGATCTGCCGTCGTCAGGGCCTCTGGTTGCACGTCGACGCCGCATGGGGCGGCTCGGCCATGCTGGTTCCCCGTCTCCGCCCTCTGTTTGTCGGTATCGAGGATGCCGACTCACTGACCTGGGATGCGCACAAGTGGCTCTCCGTCCCGATGGGGGCGGGGATGTTCTTCTGCCGGCGTCCTGAAGCCGTCCGTGACGCATTCGCCCTTTCCACCGCGTACATGCCCGCCGGCGAAGAGGGCACGATCGACCCATACGCCAGCACGGTTCAATGGTCCCGCCGCTCGATCGGGATGAAGTTGTTTTTCTCGCTCGCCACCATCGGCCGGGAGGGATACGAGAGGATGATCGAGCATCAGATCGAGATGGCAGACGAGCTCCGTAGAGCGCTCGTGGCACGGGGATGGACCATTCTCAATGACAGCCCGCTCGCCGTGGTCTGCTTTTCCCATCCGCGCCTCCCCGACCATGCCGCGCTCGCTGCATTCGCACACCGGGTGCAGCGAGAAGGTACGGTCTGGATCTCGCCGACGACGCTCGGAGAAACCACGCCCGCTCTGCGCGCCTGCGTCACCAGTTTCCGAACCGAACGGGAGGACATCGACGTCCTCCTCGCCCGGCTCGACCGTCATCTCGAAGACGAACCTCTATAATCTCCGCCCGATGGCAAAACGGAAGAAGGGACGGAGCGGGGAGACCAGAGCGGACCGCAGCAGCTCCCCCCCGGTGAATGAGACGGTCTGGAGCCACGCGCTCTGGATCGCGGGGGCGGTCGTCACCTTCTGGGGGTTCGGCTTCACCGTGATGCGGGGCTCAGACCTCTGGTGGCATATCGCCAGTGGCCGGTGGACCTTCACCCATCACACGGTCCCTCTGACCGATCCGTTCTCCTACACCGCGCTCGGCAAGCGATGGGTGGTCGACGCATGGCTCTCCGATCTCGTGTTCTACGTCTGGTCGCGATGGTTCGGCATGGCCACCCTCGTCTGGTGGAAGTGGGGAGTGATCGTCGCCACATTCCTGATCGTCCTTCTGGTGGTGCGCCGCGTCAGCGGCGGACGATGGCTCGGCGGTTATCTCGCCTGCGTGCTCGGGGGCGCCGTCGCAGCTCCCTTCCTCGACATCCGTCCGAACATCGTTTCAATGCTCTGCTATGCAGTCCTTCTCTGGCTGGTGGTCGGACGCGAGCGCCCCTCCTGGGGAGTCGTTCCGCTGTTTCTGGTCTGGGTGAACCTCCACGCCGGCTTTACTCTCGGACTGCTGGTCCTCCCCTTTCTTCTCGCTCCCTCGTTCTTCGCCCCGGAGCAGCGACGCCGGACGATCATTCTTTTCGTCCTCTCGGTCGGAGTCTGCCTGATCAATCCCAACGGTCTCGCAGTGTTTACCCAGCCGATTCTCTACGCGCTCCAGACCGACTCTCCCTTCCACACCATCGGCGAATGGCTCCCGCCGTTCAAGCCCGGCGGAATCCAGTCTCCTCTTTATCCGGTCGGAATCGCCGCGTTCATTCTCGGCTTCATGATCTTCGTCTCGATCCCGAAGGAAGACGACCGGCCACGGTCCACCTGGCCCGCCGTGGCCATCGGAATGATCACTCTGCTGATGTCGCTGACCAGCCGCCGGTTCGTGCCGATCTTCGGCATGACGTTCCCTCTGCTGGTGGGCCCCCTTCTGTCCCGGTTCCGCTGGAGACGGCGCGCCATCGCACCCCCATGGCTCGCCCCCGCGGCCGCAATTCTCTTCGGCGCAATCCTGATCCTCCCCTATCCGCTCTCTTCCCACAGCTTCCTCTACATGACCGCGGAGTACACCTTCCCGGTCGACACGATGGACTTCGTGGAGACGAATCATCTCGAGGGAAAGCTGTTCTCCTACTTCAACTGGGGCGGATACGTCCATCTGCGGACCGCCGGAGAGATGAAGGTCTTCATCGACGGACGCGCCAGCGCCCTGTTCAGCGACGAGACCTACCTCGACTACCTGAAGGTACTCTCGGCAAGTGGCCAGACCATGCGGATCATCGACGAATCGGGCGCTCGGTTCATCCTCTGGCCGAAGAACGAGCGTCGAACCCTTCAGGTGATCGCCCGATCGCCCGACTGGCAGGTGCTCTATCAGGACTACGCGTCGATTCTGTTCGTCCGCAAAGACCGCCCGGTAGCGATCACGCTGCCGCCTCCCGATTCGCCCTACCACCAGGTCTCAGCCGCCGCTGCCGCTTTTCAGCGTGGACGGTTCGACGTCGCCGAGGCTCGGTTCCGCAAGGCTCTGGAGGGGATGCCGTGGCTGCGGATCGCCTGCAATGGCCTCGAGCAGACCCTCGAACGACAGGGGGAAATGATCCAGTCCGGCAAGGTGGAGAAACAGTGCCGCGAGATCTTTCCCCTCGAAGGCCGCCTCGCCTGGTACCGCAGCGTCCTGTAGCCCTGGCCCAAATGGCCCGAACTTCACGGTCTGACCCGCGAAGCGGGCAATCGGAACGCCGGCTTCCAGCCGGCTTCCCGGAGCGTGCATGGCCACTCGACCGGTGGGGCTTGAGACGCCGCGGCCCGGGCGTCAGAGTGACGGCGTCCCGAAGCACAGGAGAACCATGTCCTTCAGTTCGGGCCATTGGCTGTAGCCGGATTTCTGCACAGAGCTCTGCGGCGGAAGGAGTCACCTCAGATTCCGAAGACCGGGATCGCCAGCAGGAACACCGCGAGATTGATCAGGACGATCATCAGAAGATTGAGCCACAGACCGGTTTTCGCCATCTCCGGGATGGTCAGGTGGCCACTGGCATAGACAATCGCATTCGGAGGTGTGGCCACCGGCATCATGAACGCACAACTCGCGGCGAGTGCCGCCCCGGTCGCGAGAACGAACGGGTGCGAGCCGATCCCGGTGGCCAGGGACGCCACCACCGGAAGGAAGGCCGCCGCCGTTGCGGTGTTGCTGGTCAGCTCGGTCAGAAAAATGACCACCGTGGTCACGGCGATCGCCACCACCACGATCGGCATGCCTCCCAGACGCTCCATTCCGGTGCCGATCCACTCGGCCAGCCCGGTGCTCTGGATCGCTTTGGCCAGAGACAGTCCACCGCCGAAGAGAATCAGCACGCCCCACGGAAGCGCTTCCACGTCGCTCCACTGAAGGGAGAAATGAAGCTTCCTCCAGTCGACCGGAATCAGGAACAGCAGCAGCGATCCGATCATCGCGATCCCGGCGTCGGAGAGGCCGGGGACCACCTTTGCCAGGAGTGGCCGGAACATCCAGGCGAGCGCCACGAGCACCGCGATGGATGCGACCATCGCCTCCCTCCGGCTGATCGCTCCCAGGTTTCGGATCTGCTCACGGATCAGCTCGCGCCGCTCGGCGCTGCCTCGGTTCGGCAGAGGGTGGAGAACCCGAACCAGAAGGAACCAGCAGAGAGGAAGCGAAACCACCACCAGCGGCACCCCCACCAGCATCCACTGCACGAAGCTGATGTGGAAGCCGTAGTTCTCCGCCATGAACCCTGCCAGCAAGGCGTTCGGCGGAGTGCCGATGAGGGTTCCAAGCCCCCCGAGACTGGCTGCATAAGCCGTCCCGAGCAGAAGAGCCACGGCAAAGCGGCGGTTTTCCGCCTCGGAGCCGTCCTCGCTCATCAGGATCACCGAGAGGGCGATCGGATACATCATCGCCACCGTCGCCGTGTTGCTCACCCACATGCTCAACAGCGCGGTGGCCAGCATGAAGCCGCCGACCAGATTCCTGGGACCGGTCCCGACCCGCGATACGATCGAAAGGGCGATCCGGCGGTGAAGTCCGCTTCGCTGCAGGGCCGCGGCGAGCACGAAGCCACCGAGGAAGAGAAAGATGATCGGGTTCGCGTATGGTGCGGCGGCTTCTTCGACTGACGAGACCCCGAGCAGAGGAAGCGCCGCCAGCGGGACCAGTGCGGTCGCCGCGATCGGCATCGCCTCGGTCACCCACCACACCGCCATGAGCACGCCCATGGCCGCGGTGTGCCAGCCCACCCCTCTCATTCCTGAGGGCGGGGAAGACAGAAGCATCGCCGCAAACACCAGCGGACCAGCCACCAGCCCGACCCGTCCCCGGGAGAAACGCCCCGGACCCTCCTCCGGCGCACGTTGTTCGTCGTTCATTCCGGTCTCCTCTGGAGTGAGGTCAAGAAAAGCAGATCCTCGATGAGCTGTCAACGGCGGAGGAGGCTCGATCGGCAACCGGCTTCGCCCACTCGCACAGGCTCCCGGAACTTGGATAGACTGCATGGCGATGACCACGCGAGAAGGATTTGTCGATCCCTATCCACTCGAGCTTCTCTACGAGCGCGAGCCGGAGCTCGATACCCCGGCACTTCTGTCCCGTCTGACCGAGCAGCTCCCGGATGCCATCCGGACCGACGCGACCACGGTGATCGCCTTCACCCGCGCCGGTGCGGAAGGGTCTCCTCGATGGGTGATCGATCCCATTCCCCGCCCGGTGGTTGGTCAGAGCCTTCAGCCGGCGGTGAATCAGTCCTGGAGTTTCTCCGACGCTGGGGAAGCTGTGGGGGCCGCGCGGTTTGCACTCACTCTCACGGAGACCGGGGGTGGACAGATCGACTTCCGGGAGCGGGTCGCGCTGCTCAACACGTTCGTCGCCACAATGAGCGCGGCAACATCACCGGCTGCAATCCACTGGATCCCGACGCGCCAGATCGTTTCGCCCGCTGATTTCGCGACCGCGTTCGCCACGGAAGGACCGTCCACACTCCAGGGAGCACTGAATGTCAGGCTCTTCCGGATCCATGAACGGGAGGACGGCACTCCGCTCGAGCCCGAGGAGTTCATCATGGATACCCTCGGACTCTCGGCAGTGGGGCTGGATGATCTACAGTGCCACTTCCGACAGCTCTCTCCCGATGGAGTGGGGCATGTGCTGTTCAATACAGCGCTCTACCTGTTCGAACAGGGACCGGTAATTCGGGGCGGGGATTCGGTCCAGGGGCTCAGCCATGGTGAGCGATGGCGATGCGAGCTCGAAGACTCCATTCTGGAGCCTCACCGGGTGGTCATCGATCTCGATCCCGGCCAGCCCTGGGCCGCGGGCGAACGGGGAGCCAGACCCGAACGATGATCTCGACGTCCTCCTGAATGATCGAGGCTATCGAGCGCAGAGATCGGTAATGATCTGCCGGTCGTCGTCATTCATTTCGAGAAATTCGACGCCGACCTCGGGACGGTCGCCATCGCGAGCCGTCCGGTACACCACCCGCGCCTTCGCGCGAACCACCGACGCTCCCACCGAGATCAGAACCTCGATGATCGATCCCTCGGCCAGCTCCTCATCGCTGAAGAAGCTGCAGCCGCCGAGGCTTACGGTCCGGGTCCGGCCGAACCCTTCCTGCGGACTCTCGCCCATTTCCCGGACCAGCACGGTGTTGGTCGATGGAATGCGGGGATATCGCCGCTCTCGATTCAGCTCGTTCGACATCATCGGACCTCCTCTTCGCCTGTCGAGCACACTCTAAGACGCCACACCCGGAGGATCAAGAGCAGATTCCCGGGTTCGGGACAGGAACGTCACCGCCGCGCCGGATCCACCGGGCAAACCTGGTACCTCATTCGCACTGAATCCAAACATGAGACACCCTCGGAAACGGGCTCCCGGGCTGATGATCTTCGCCCTGTTGAGCCTTCTGACGAGCCTCACCCCGAAGCTCTCTGCCGAGACGCTTCGCATCACTCACCTCGAAACAGAATCCTTCATGGCCGCGTCCGATGACGGCCTCCTTCACCCCACCGCCGTTGCTGTCGACCCGTCGGGAGTCCTCTACATCTCCGATACGGCGAACCACGTCATCCGGAAAGTGACGCCGGACGGGGCGATGAGCGTGTTCGCCGGCCGCATCGGTGAACCGGGCTCCGCCGATGGTCCCGGCCACACGGCACGGTTCGATTTTCCTTATGGTCTCGCGATCGACATCAACGGAGACCTCTACGTCGCCGACAGTGCAAACAGCACGATCCGTCGAATCAGCCCCGACGGAATGGTCACCACCTGGGCGGGACGACCGGGGGAGTCGGGATCGGGAGACACGACCCCCGAGAACCCTGATGGAGGACGTCTGGGCCTGCCAATCGGAATCGCACTGGATCCGTTCGGGAATCTCTACGTGACGGACGGACGATTCCACACCATTCGCAAGGTGGACACGCAGCGGCATCTCACGACGATCGCCGGTGAGCCGGGTGTCCCGGGAACCAGCGACGGCTATGGCCACCGCGCCCACTTCACCTTTCCGTTCGGTATTGCCCGGGATCAGGCCGGAAACTTCTGGGTGGCCGACAGCGACAATCACACCATCCGCAGGATCGCACCCGATGGCTTCGTCAGTACCGCATTCGGCGACCGGAATGATCGCGGCTCGGCGGACGGCGATGCCGGCACGGCCCGCTTCACCCGCCCTTCGGGGCTGGCGTTCGATCCCGACGGGAACCTCCTGGTGGTGGACTCCGACAGCCACACCATCCGGCAGATCGATCCGGAAGGCGAGGTCACCACTCTGGCCGGTCTGGCCGGACAGAGGGGCGACCGCGACGGAACCGGCAGGGCGGTGAGGTTCAACTATCCTTTCGGGATTGCCGTTGCCGCCGATGGCACGATCTATGTCGCCGACATGGTGAACGACGCGATCCGCGTGGGGCGAAAAGAGGAGTTCGGCCCGAGCCGACGACGCGCAGTGCACCGATGACCGGAGATTGCGGCGGAAGTTGTGCTCCGCCTCGGATGCCGCTAATCTCGCTGGATGCCGAGGATCGCCGCACTCCTGCTCGGTCTGCTGATGATCTCTTCGGCGGCCTCTGGTTCGGATTTCGATCCCGGTCCCGCGATCGGCACGCCAATGCCCTCCTTCGAGGCCACCGATCAGAAGGGACATCGCCTCAGTTCCGACCAGCTCAGCGGAGAAAAGGGACTGCTCCTCCTGTTTTTTCGCTCCGCGGACTGGTGACCGTACTGCAAAAGCCAGCTCGTGGAGCTGGAATCGAAAGCCGCGGAGCTTCGAAAACAGGGGCTGGGAATCGCCGCCATCTCCTACGATTCGGTCCCGGTGCTCGCTGCGTTCTCGAGTCGCCGGAAGATCTCATTTCCACTTCTTTCGGACCCCGATTCCACCATCATCCGGCGCTTCGGCCTGTTGAACGAATCGATCGAGAAGCCGCCGTATGCCGGCGTTCCGTACCCTGGATTTTTCATCACCGATGCGTCGGGTCGAATCCTCGAAAAGCATTTCGAGCCGCTCTACCAGGAGCGCGTCGCGATCGGAACAATCCTGGCGAAAACCGGCGCGACTGGATCGGGCGGCAACATCGTACGCACCGCTCACTTCACCCTCCGGCAGGGGATCAGCGATCAGCCGGCGTTTCCGGGACAGGCCATCGCCCTGACGCTCGATTTCGAGGTCGCGCCCGGCTGGCACATGTACGCCCCGGGAGATCATTCCTACCGGGGACTGTCGCTGCGATTCGAGGAGAACCCGCTGATCGACGTGCTGAACATCGACCTGCCGGAACCGAGCCCTTTCCGCTTCGAGCCCCTGGACGAGACCGTCCCGGTATTTCGGGGTCGCTTTCGAATGGTTCAGGAGATTCGGGTGGATACCGGCAGGGACGTCAATGCGCTGTTCGAGGGAGATTCTCCCACCCTGTTCCTCCGGACGACCCTCGGATTCCAGCTCTGCAGCGAGTCGGTGTGTGAGCCCCCGGCCGAGATCCCGCTCGAGTGGGAAGTGCCACTGGCGCCGCTCGATCGGGAGCGCGTGCCGGAGAGTCTCCGCCGAGCTCTCAATCCCTGACTCCTTCGAAAGATCGCGTTGGCACGTTCCCTGATGCCATTCTTCGGTCATGACCGGATTGCTGATCGGGCTTCTCGTGCTCTTCTTCTTCGTCGTCGTCCTGATGGCACTGATCGGACGCTGGCGTCGCCAGACCGGCGGCGGGGTTGGCCCGATGGAGATGAGCGACGGCAGTATGACCACCGAACCGACCGGCTATCCGGAAGAGATGAAGGGGAAAGGAAAGAAGATCAGCCCCACCAGCCATCTCGGAAAGAAAGGTTGACCCATGGCCGGCACGAATCAGTCCGACGAATCATCCTCACCGGATTCCCCGAAGGTCAATCCTGCCGACGAAGAGGAGTACTGGCGCCGCGAGTATCCGTCGCGGCCCTACGCGCAGGAATCACGGGAGTTCGACGACGTTCTCCCCGCCTATCGTTTCGGTTGGGAAGCGGCCCATTCTCCCAGGTTCATCGGCCGCGATTTCGATGACATCGAACCGGATCTGGGCAAGGAATGGGAGGACGATCGCGGCCCCGCGGAAGCGGCGTGGCGCGAGATCCGCGATGCCGCCCGGGATGCATGGAGCCGGATCCGGGGGTCGCGTTTCGGCTCGACCCGCCGCGATCTCGAGGAAAAACTCAGCGAATCGAAGATGCGAAATCTGTAGTTCCGGAGCAGAGAATGCTCTGGAGCTCTGAAGCTCGACAAGCTGACCGCCAGTGTCATGTCGAGGGGTGGGCGGCCGGGCATGCGAGACATCTCTCCCGATCCGAGAAGGAACCTTCAGGACGCAGAAGCTTCCCGGGGCACGGCCGTTGAGCAAAACAGTCTTCTTCGCATCGGGGGAGGTCCCTCGCCTGCCCTTCCACACGCCCGCTCGGGACGACAAGGACCAACGTCCTCGCGATGGAATCGCGGCATGGGGCATCCTCAGAATTCAGAAATCCACCAATCCACAACTTCAGAACTCGAGAACTCCAGAACTTCAGAACTTCAGAGCTCCTTCCGGCTCACTCGCGGGTGCCGGAGATCTCGGCGAAGAAGGCGGTTGGATCCGACGGCCTTCCGAGAAACCGCTCGACGATCACCTTTGCCGGCTCTTCGCTGCCGCGCGCCAGAATCTCTTCCCGGAAACGCCGCCCCACCTCGGGGTTCATGATCTCCCCATCGAAGGCCGAGAGCATGTCGAGAGCAAGCACCTCCGACCACATGTAGCCGTAGTAGCCGGAGGCATAGCTGCCGGCGATATGGCTGAACGTCCCGGGAAACTCGGTGTCGGGAGGATGGCCGGTCGGGGTGGCCTCCTCGAGCTCGCGCCATATCTCGAGCGGGGGACGCAGTTCCGGGCCGACCTGAGCCATGTCGAAGCTGGCGTAGAGGTGCTGCCGTGCGTAGTGAATGCCTTTGCCGAAACGGCGGGCGGCGTCGAGCCGGGCCACCAGTTCGGCATCGACGGCCGGGCAGCTCGGGCAGACTTCCCGGAACAGCGCCAGACTCTCGATCCGGTGCCCCCACTCCTCGAACATCTGGGAGGGAGCCTCGACGAAATCGCGCTCCACGCTCGTCCCGGCGTGCTCCAGGTACTCGGTCGAGGAAAGAACACCGTGAAAGACATGACCCATCTCGTGGAGGAGCGTCTCCAGTTCGCCGTGAGTGAGCCCCTTCCGATCGAAGTTCGTCACCAGAACGCTGATCGGCTTGCGGCCGAGCCTGGTGCTGACGCCACGAACCGGCCACGCTGCCGCGTGCTTGTACTTTCCGTCGCGGGGAAAGAGATCGAGATAAATGCCGCCGATGGAGGCTCCGCTCTCCGAGTCGATGACGTCGTAGCAGGTCACGTCGGGATGCCACAGGGGCACGGCCGCGGAGTGAAACTCGATGCCGTAGAGCCGTGAGGCGATCTCCAGCACCCACTCCACCGAGGCGTCGGTGGGAAAGTACTTCCGGAGCTTCTCCTGATCGATGGCGAAGCGGCGTTCCCGGACCCGTTCCCGACACCATGAGAGGTCCCACGCGTGAACCTCGACCTGGTCGGGCGGCAGCCCGAGATGGGCGGCCTTGACCTCGCGGAGCTCCTCGAGCTCGCGCCGCTCGACATCGAGCACGACGGAACGAACCTCGTCGAGGAAGCGATGAACGGTTTCGGGAGTTTCGACCATCCGGCGCCTGGTGACGTAGTGGGCATAGCTCGGAAGGTCGTAGAGCTCCGCGATCTCCATCCGCAGCCGCCCGATCTCCTCGAGGATCTCGAGGTTGCGTCCGGTTCCGCGCCGCATGTAGCCGGTGTAGTAGCGGCGTCGCGCCTCTTCGTTCGCGGCGTTAGCCATGAAGGGGTTGAACTCGGGGTAGTCGAAGCCGATCCGGATGCCGCCGTCTGCTGTTCGGGGAACCCGCTCCAGGTAGGAATCCGGCAGACCGGTGATCTCCGAGGGGCCGAACTCGAGGCGGGTTTCGTTGTCGCGGATATTTCGCTCGAACTCCTGGTCGAGCTCGACCAGGCGATCATTGATCTCCTTGAATCGGGCGCGGCGATCCGGGGGCAGCGCCACACCATAGTCCTCAAAGGACTCAAGAAGATCCCTCTGGAACTTCTCCTGCGCCGGAGTTTCCGGCCTCACCGCACGCACTCGCTGGTAGAGCGGCTCGCTCTGGAACAGCTCGGTGGTGAAACTGGAGACCTCCAGCAGGCATCGGTCGGCTTCGTCCCGGACGGTCCGATCCGGGTGAACGCTGTTGAGCAAAGCGACCGGTCCGATCACGTCCTCCAGAAGGACGGATCGGCGGTCCCATGCGTCGAGCAGATCCGGGCCGACCTGCTCGATCGGGAGATTCTCCATCTCCGCGATCTGCGCTCGCGCCTGATCGAGTACCCGCGTCGTCGCCTCCCGCATCGACTCGGCGTCGAAGACTGGAATCACCTCGGGTTGTCTGGTCTTTGCGTCCGTTTTCATCACTGGCCCCGGAGAGAAGCTGGAACTATACCCATTTATCCGAATGGTTCCCAGCGCGTCCAGACCGGACCCGATCTGACCGGCCCGACTTGCCCTCCTCTCCCGGTTCGATAGAATGAGCCCGCATGCCCAACCTATTTGTTCCCAGAGAAACAGCCGAAGGTGAAACCAGAGTCGCAGCGACGCCGGAGACGGTGAAGCATTTCCGGAAGGAAGGGCTCGACGTCAGCGTCGAGGCCGGAGCCGGAATGCACGCGCACGTGAGCGATTCCGCCTGGGAGGAGGCGGGCGCAACCGTGACCGGCGATGCCGCGCAGGGATGGTCGACCGCGGACCTGGTGGTGAAGGTCGCGCCCCCGTCGATCGAACAGGTCCGCCAGATGCGGGAAGGAGCGATCCTGATCGCCTTCCTCGCCCCTCATCAGAACCTCGACCTGGTCCGGGCCATGGCGGAGAGGAAAATCACCTCCCTCGCGATGGAGCTCATCCCCCGCGTGACCCGCGCTCAGAGCATGGATGCGCTGTCGTCGCAGGCGAGCATCGCCGGCTACAAGGCGGTTCTTCTCGCCGCCTGGCGTCTCCAGAAGTACTTTCCGCTGCTGATGACCGCGGCCGGAACGATCAAGCCTGCCCGGGTGGTGATCATGGGCGCCGGGGTCGCCGGACTCCAGGCCGTCGCCACCGCCCGCAAGCTGGGCGCGATTGTGGAGGTCTCCGACATCCGTCCCGCCGTCAAGGAACAGGTCGAGTCCCTCGGAGGACGGTTCATCGAGCTTCCGATGGAAGAGACCGGCGAAGGGACCGGAGGCTACGCCAAAGAAATGACTCCGGAGTTTCTCCGCAAGCAGCGGGAGATCGTCGCGCGCCACGTGGCCGCGGCCGACGTGGTGATCACCACCGCGCAGATCCCCGGAAAGAAAGCACCGATGCTGGTCACCCGGGAGATGGTCGAGGGGATGCGTGCCGGAGCGATCATCATCGACATGGCGGTCGATTCCGGCGGGAACTGCGAGCTGAGCGAGCCGGGGATCGACGTGTTGCATCAGGGAGTGACGATCATCGGAGCCTCTTCGCTTCCGGCGACCACCGCCGAGGATGCCAGCCTGCTCTACTCCCGGAACGTCCACGCACTGGTCGGAAACCTTCTCGATGAGGGGCAGCCGAAGATCGACCTCGAGGACGAGATCACCGCGGGCTCGCTCCTGACGCACGCGGGCGAGGTCCGGCACGCTCCGACTGCCGAGCTTCTGAAGGGAGGCCGCTGATGGGTCCACTGCTGATCGGAATCTATCTGTTCGTCCTGGCGATGTTCGTCGGGTTCGAGATCATCACGAAGATTCCTCCGACACTCCACACCCCTCTGATGTCGGGCGCGAATGCGATCTCCGGCATCACCATCGTGGGTGCGCTGATCGCCGCCCACGGCGGCTCGGTCACCTGGAGCAACATTCTCGGATGCATCGCGATCATCTTCGCCATGATCAACGTAGTCGGTGGCTTCATGGTCACTGACCGGATGCTGAAGATGTTCGGGCGGAAGAAATCATGAATGCCACGCTGACTCAGACCATTACTCACACGGTCGTTCCCCTGCTGTACCTGATCAGTGCCATTCTGTTCATCGTCGGCCTGAAAGGGATGACCAAAGTGCGCTCCGCGAGGCGGGGCGACGGGCTGGCCGCGGTGGCCATGCTTCTGGCCATCATCGGCACGCTGCTGGAGATCGGCATCGTCGACTACCGGTGGATTCTGCTCGGACTGGTCGTCGGAAGCCTCATCGGCGGGATCGCTGCGGTCAAGGTGAAGATGACCTCGATGCCGGAGATGGTCGCGCTGTTCAATGGCTGCGGCGGCGCGGCATCAGCCCTGGTCGCCATCTCGACGTTCTATCTTCTGGTGGTCGAGACCGGCCACAAGGGAAGCATCGCGGCAATGATTGGCGGCGCGTCCGCGGTGACCGTGTTCCTTTCCATCCTGATCGGCGGCGTCACCTTCAGCGGAAGCGTCGTGGCCTACATGAAGCTCGCCGGCTCGATGCGCGGTGAGCCGATCCTGCTCCCCGCCCGCCACGCGATCAACGCGGTCCTTTTTCTCGGCTCCATCGCCATCGGACTCTGGTTCGCCTTCTCCGCGATGCCGATGTCCGAGCTGATCCTGATCGCCTGGATTCTGCTCGCCATGTCGCTTCTGCTCGGCATCCTGCTGGTCATCCCGATCGGCGGCGCAGACATGCCGGTGGTGATCTCCCTGCTGAACTCCTACTCCGGTCTCGCCGCCGCAACCACCGGGTTCGTGATCAACAACGCGATGCTGATCGTCGCCGGTGCCCTGGTCGGAGCCTCCGGACTGATCCTCACCCAGATCATGTGCGATGCGATGAACCGCTCGCTGATCAACGTGGTCTTCGGGGGATTCGGTGCGATCGAGGAAGCTCCCGCGGGGGGTCCCGCCAGCGATTACGGTCCGGTGCGCTCGGGTGGCGGCGAGGAGGCAGCGATGCTCCTCGAGGCCGCCGAGCATGTGATGATCGTTCCAGGCTACGGCCTGGCCGTCGCTCAGGCTCAGCACATCGTCCGGGAAATGGGCGACCTCCTCGAGTCCAGGGGGGCAACCGTCGAGTACGCCATCCACCCCGTCGCCGGCCGGATGCCGGGACATATGAACGTTCTGCTCGCTGAGGCCGACGTTCCCTACGAGAAGCTCCTGGAGATGGATCAGGCAAACAGCCAGTTCAAGAACACCGACGTGGCGGTCATCGTCGGCGCGAACGACGTGGTGAATCCGGCCGCGGAAAAGACTCCCGGCAGTCCGATTCACGGCATGCCGGTGCTCGAGGTCTGGAACGCCCGGAGCGTCATCGTGATCAAACGCTCCCTCAGCCCCGGGTTTGCGAACATCAAGAATGAGCTGTTCGAGTACCCGAACACCATGATGGTCTTCGCCGACGCGAAGAAAGCCCTTCAGGAAATCGTCTCCGAGCTCAAAGCGTCATCCTGAATCAAGATCGGGAGAGGGAGGCCGCGTGGCGTCCTCCCTCTCCGCCCTCCTGTCGTCGACTCCCTCCTTCTTCTGCCTTCCCCCTTCCCTCTGTAGAATGGCGCGATGCATTCGTCCCAGGAGGTGAACGAGCGGCGTGGCCTTGCGCCCGACCCGGCTCTGGCGGTCTCCTGCCGGGGTCTGCGGAAGAGCTGGCCCGGCGTGGTCGCGGTCGACGGACTCGATCTGGAGATCCGAGGCGGAGAGTGCTTCGGCCTGCTGGGGCCGAACGGTGCGGGGAAAACCACCACGATCGAAATTCTGGAAGGGCTGATTCGCCCCGACGCCGGGGAGGTCCGGATCTTCGGCATGAGCTGGGATCGAAACGAGCGGGAGCTCCGGGAGCGGATGGGGATCTCGCTCCAGGAGACGAAGCTGAACGAACGCCTGACCGTCTACGAGAGCGTCCGGATGTTCCGCTCCTTCTATCGCGAGGGTCATGATCCAGACGAGATCCTCCAGCAACTCTCCCTGACCGAGAAGCGGAATGCGCGTACCGGAAAGCTCTCCGGAGGGCAACGTCAGCGGCTGGCCGTCGCCTGCGCGTTGATCGGAAAGCCGGACATCCTCTTTCTCGACGAGCCGACCACGGGTCTCGATCCGCAGAGCCGGCTCGAGCTCTGGCGTCAGATCACGGCATTCCGGGCCGAAGGTGGGACGATCCTGCTCACTACCCATTACATGGATGAAGCCGAGCGCCTCTGCGATCGCATCGCCATCGTCGATCATGGAAAGGTGATCGCTCTGGGCACCCCGTCCGAATTGATCGCCATGCTCCAGGGATCGAATGTGGTGGAAATCGATACGGAACCGCGTCTGGACGAATCGACCCTCCAGGCGATCCCCGGGGTTCAGAATGTCCATTCGAGAGATCCTCACTGGGCTCTGACGGTGGATACGCTCGCCTCCACGGTTCCTGGCATCCTTGGGGAGATCGAGCGGCGGGAGGCGAAGCTGCTGCACCTCTCGACCCATCGCGCCACGCTCGAAGATGTGTTCGTCGCTCTCACCGGGCGCGAACTGCGGGAGGAGTGAGATGGCCGGCCGTCAACGCTATTCTCCGTTGTGGGAGCTGACCAGAGCGCGGAACCTCGACACCCTCCGACAGCCGGAGGCAATGTTCTGGGTCTTCGCCTTCCCGCTCCTCCTCGCTCTGGCGCTGGGCTTCGCCTTCCGGTCGAAAGGGCCGGACCGCATCCCCGTGGGGGTGGTCCGCGGACCGGCTTCTGCCGTGACTGCCGCGCTTGAACAGTCACCGACACTGCGGGTCCGGACCTACTCGGAAGCGGAAGGGAGACGGGCGTTGAGGACCGGGAAGATCTCGCTTCTGGTGGAGTGGAACGACGGGCCGGTCTTCCGATTCGATCCCACCCGACCCGACTCCCGGACGGCACGGCTGGAGGCATCCGATGCGATCCAGACCGCCGCGGGCCGGCGCGACCGCGTCCCTATCGGTCTCCAGCCGGTCGAAGAGAAAGGCTCGCGTTACATCGACTTTCTCATTCCCGGTCTTCTGGGGATGAATCTGATGGGCACAGGAATGTGGTCGGTCGGATTTTCCATCGCGACGGCACGGACTCAGAATCTGATCAAACGACTGGTCGCGACACCGATGCGAAAGAGCGATTACCTGCTCTCCCACATGGTTTCACGCCTGTTCTTCCTGGCGCTGGAAGTGGTGGTCCTGGTGAGCTTCGGATGGATCGTCTTCGACGTTGGCGTCCACGGATCGATTCTTCTGCTCGCCTTCATCTGTCTTCTCGGAGCGTTGACGTTCAGCGGGCTCGGTCTGCTGGTGGCCTCCCGCGCACGCACCATCGAGGGAGTGAGCGGCCTGCTGAATGTCGTGATGATCCCGATGTGGATCCTGTCCGGGATCTTCTTTTCGTCGGAGCGATTTCCCGACGTGACTCAGCCACTGATCCGCGCATTGCCGCTGACCGCGCTGAATGATGCACTTCGTGCCGTGATGATCGACGGAAAGCCGCTCGCTCAGATCTCCTCGGAGATCGTCGTTCTGATCGCCTGGGGCCTGGTCAGTTTTCTCCTCGCGCTCCGGATTTTCCGCTGGCAGTGAGACTTCACCGCGGGTTCACCGGGTCCGAGGCATCCGTGCATCCCCTGTGCAAGAGCCTGTTGGATGCTCAGAGAACGGATCTGCATCGACAAAATCGAAGTCTCCGCCTACACCATCCCGACTGCCAGTCGTGAGTCCGACGGAACGGCAGAATGGAGCTCGACCACACTTGTCCTGGTGGAAGCCCGTGCCGCGGCAAAGCGGGGAATCGGCTACAGCTATGCCGACACCGCCACGGCACGATTCATCCAGGACGTGCTGGCCTCCGAGGCCGAGGGATGTGATGCGATGCAGATTCCGGCGGTCTTCTGGCGGATGCAGAACAAGATCCGCAACCACGGCCGCCCCGGCGTGGTGCGGATGGCAATGTCCGCGGTCGACTCCGCTCTGTGGGACCTGAAGGCGCGGTTGCTCGACGTCTCGCTGCTGTCACTTCTCGGCCCAGCCCGCGACCGGGTGGCCATCTACGGAAGTGGCGGATTCACCTCCTACACGATCGAACAACTGCGGGAGCAGCTCGGAGGCTGGGTCGCCCGCGGAATCAATCGGGTCAAGATGAAAGTCGGCACCGATCCCGACCGCGATGTCGAGCGGGTTCGGGCGGTGCGGAAGGAGATCGGCGACGCGCCGGCTCTCTACGTCGACGCGAATGGCGCATACACCCGGAAGCAGGCGCTCTGGTTCGCGGAAGCATTCTCCGATCTCGGCGTGACCTGGTTCGAAGAGCCGGTCTCGTCGGACGATCTCGAGGGTCTGCGCCTGATTCGTGACCGCGCTCCTGCCGGGATGAATATCGCCGCCGGTGAGTATGGATATGACGTCTGGTATTTTCGCCGGATGCTCGAGGCCGGCGCGGTCGACGTGCTTCAGGCCGACGCCAGCCGTTGCGGAGGGATCACCGGATTTCTCGAGGCGGGCACCGTGAGCAACGCCTTCCTGCTGCCATTGTCCGCGCACTGTGCGCCGTCGCTTCACGCCCATCCGGCCTGCTCGGTGTTCAAGATGAAAGACATCGAATACTTCTTCGATCACGTCCGGATCGAGAACATGCTCTTCGACGGCGTCCTTCAACCGGAGGACGGGCACCTCGTCCCCGACCGTTCCCGACCGGGACTCGGTCTCGAGTTCAAATATGAGGATGCGGAGGAGTACCGCGTGTCGTTCTGAGTCGACCCTTTGCCAGGCTGCAGCCATACGACCGGACTCTGAGCCGAAGAGCCTGCCCCGGCGGGGCAACCCCGGGGGAGCCGGTAGTTGCGAGGTCAGCGAGCCACCACCGCATCGCGCATCGACAGCGACGTCCAACGGAGATGCCGCGCGGGCGCACTCCCCCCATCCTGAACCGGTCGCCGCGCGAGGGTCACAAACGCCGCGCGAGGGTCACATCTTCGATTGTCGGTTTGTCTACCGTACGTAGAGCGGAGCGACGAGAGTGGGGAGAATGAATAGCCACAGCCAGGGATTCCGACAATCAAAGAGGTATCCCTCGCGCGCCGGTTCGGCTTGGACCCTCTCCCTCTGGTAACCGATTCGTGGTGGGATCTCGAGCCTGCCCCTCACCCCGGCCCTCTCCCCGCTTCGCCCTTTCCGCTGGCGTGGCATCGTCCGCGGCGGGGAGAGGGGGCGGTTCTCGCGCTCCGCGCTCGAGGGATTCCGACGACCGAAGATGTGGCCCTCCTCCCCCGGCATTCGTCTCCGCATCAGAGACGGTGTGAGAAATGCGGGGTTGGGATCAGACGAGGATCAATCCGGGCAGACCCTGGAAGTCTTTCGGATTGAGAGTCCACAGGGATGCCTCATTCGTGATGGCAATTGCCGCAATGGCGATGTCGATTTCGCGTCCCCGGGCCCGTGTCAGCCCCTGGTAGAGCTCGGCGGCGAGCGCCGCCTCGTCGCCACCGAAAGAAAGAGCATTTTCCGAAGGGAAGAGCGCCTCCTGCGCCTCCAGTTCCTCCGGAAGACGGGGACCTCTCCACCATTCGTAGAGCACCAGCGACGGAATGACCAACCGCTCTCCCTTTTCGATCAACACCCGGAGGGTCGGGCCCGATCGGCGCGGCCCCGTCAGACTGTCGATGAGCGCAGACGTGTCGATCGCAATCATCGGGATCGGGACCTCTCGGATCCCCGCCCCCCCGATCGTCGGGCAGCGCGGATCTGTTCCAGTTCCTCGTCGACGGCGCGCGCGGAGCGACGCGGAATTCTCTCCGTGATCGCATCATAGGTCTTCAGCATGTGCCGTCGCTCCCTCTCCGAGAGCCGTCCGGCGCGGGCGTGATAATCGTGAATCGCCTCGCGCACCACCTGACTTTTCGGTTTGCCGACCAGCTCCGCGGTTCGCTCGAGCAGCTCAACGCTCGACTGATCGAGCGTGAATGTCACTTTGACCTTTGCCATACTATGGCAATACTACCATACTCCGGAAGGCAGGAGACCAACGGCGAGGCGCAAGGAACGGGAGTTGGAATCAGCCCCAATGGCCCGAACTCAAGGGGCCGATGCCCGCCAAATGGGCAATCGGAACGCCGCCTTCCAGCCGGCTTCCCGGAGCGTGCATGGCGATGTGACCGGTGGGACCTGGGACGCCGGCGGCCTGGCCGTCAGGGTGACGGCGTTCCGAAGCACAGGATCCATGCCCTTAAGTAGTTCGGGCCATCGGGGCTAATTCCGTTTCCCCCTGCGATCCGACAGATCCCGATTCGCTTCCTCGATAAAGCGCGGATTCCACCACTGCGAGACCGCAATGTCGCCCTCGAGGTAACCCTGCTCTCTCGTCCAGTCCAGCAATGGCTGGACCGCCTCGGGGTCGATCCGGCCGTCGCTTGCGATGTAGGGCCAGCAGACCTGACGAATCAGCGCGGGCGGAAGCTCCGTATACCGGCTGATGATCTCGACATTCCGCTCGGTCTTGCCTTCGTTGTATCGACGGACGCCACGCAACCATCCCCTCATGAATTTCGTTCCGAAGCTCCGGGTTCTCGTGGATCAGCCGATCACCATAGCCCAGAACATTCTTCTGAAACCCGGGAGCCACCTCGTTCGCGGAGAAGACCATCTCGATCAATCCCTGCTGTTTCTGCACCGTCAGATTCGGCTCCAGATTGAAGCGGACTGCTTCCATCACCCGGAACTCTCCCGTCATGCTCTCCCCGGGTGGGTACTCGACGAGCTCGACGTCGTCGACCGTGAGCCCCTGCGAGGCGAGAAGCTGGTTCACCATGTATTCGGTGATCCCTCCCTTGATCGTCGCCACCCGCTGGCCGCGAAGCCCCTCTTCCCGCACCCGGGCCGCGAGAGCCGGTGGAGCGGTAAAACCGTGCGAGGCGCACGGTCCCGAATCGAAATGGCCGCTGTCCGCCACGATTTGAAACGGCACATCGCGAAGAATCAGATTGAACAGGCCCGACCGGATCGGATTTCCGACCACGTCGACCGATCCGGAAGCGAGTGCCAGCAGCGAGGAGTTCGCATCGATCCGGACGAACTCGATCTCGACCCCCTCCTCTTCGAAATAGCCCTCAGCCTCCGCGATCATCGCCGGCGCCCAGGTCATGGTCGGCAGCAGGCTCATTCTCACCGTTTCGAGCCGGGGTCCGGATTGCGCGGCCGGAGCTGGCGACTCCGGACCCGAGCAGCCGAAGACCCACACGGCCGCGAGCGCGAGCAGAAGGCCGTGTCGAGCCAGGCTCAATGCGAGCCCCCCGGGAAGATGTCCTCGAGCCGGACCCGCACTCCTCCGGCGACATTCCTTGGCTCCGCCGCGCGGTCGGTCCGCGCGGAGAGCACGAAAAAGTACCCTCTCGTCGAAGACATTGGTCGCCTCGACGTAGGCGTCCATCCACGAGGTCACCGGATATGACGCGCTGAGGTCGAGCACTTCGTGGGCGGGCGCCGCACGCAGGTTCACCGGCTCCCCGTACGACTTGCTCAGCACCCGCAGTCTCGCATTGGCGGCGAGTCCGCCATCGCCCCGGTACCGCAGGCCGAGGGTCCCGATGTGCGGAACCACCTCCGGGATCTGGTTTCCTTCGAGCGAGGGATCGGCCGGCACGGAAATCATGGTCGAGTCCGCCCATGTGTATCCGAGCGTCGCCCCCCACCGACGGGAAAGCGCGTGCTCCACCATCAGCTCGACCCCCTGGCTGCGCGCGTCCCCGAGGTTCGCGTACTGAATCACATTGTCGGGTTGACCTTCGACCGGACCGCGGATGATGATCCCCTCGATCTCGTTCCTGTAGAGATTGATCATCAGCCGGCCCCGGGGCAGAACGCGGTCGTATCCGATCTCGCCTCCGACCAGAGTTTCGGGTTCGAGGAACGGATTGCCGAGGATGATGGTGTTCCCCGGATGGCTGTTGCGGTAGAGCTCGCGCATCTTCGGCGCGTTGAAGGCCCGGTACACCGCGGCGCGGAAGGCCGAGCGGTCGTCGATCTCCCAGCGGGCCGAGATCCGGGGACTCAGCTCGGTCGTCGACGTCTCCGGGAACGAGGTCGTCTCCCCCCGAGCAGCGTTTCGGATCCGTCCGCGTTCTTGTAGTAGTCGACCCGTGCGCTCGTCAGGACCTCCAGACGATCACTCGGACGCCAGCTCGCCTGACCGAACAGTCCTCCGAACCTCTGGTGACCGACGACGATCTGCTCCTCACTCAGTGAGCCGTCCCGGTTGAAGGACTTCTGGTGCTCGGTGGCATCCAGCTCCTGAATGTCGACCCCGGCCGAAAGAAACGCGAGCGCGCCATCCAGACTCGTCTGCCACTCGAGCGATCCCCGCTCACCGTCGCGGGAATCAGACTGTCGTCCGTCAGATAGGCCGACCGGCCGTCCTCGGTATAGGCCGAGGTGATGTCCCGGGAATCGATGTCGCGGTGGAACAGAGTCGCCGAGATCAGCGCGTGGTCGCCGATCGAATGATGCAGCGATGATGCGACGTCGACCAGCCGGTGGTCGACCCGGGTCAGTGGGCGGCCATCGCCGGTCTTGATGTCGGACCAGCTCGTTCGCAGGAACCCGGTCGTCCGGGGCGAAAGCACGAAGTCCGATCGAATCATCGCGATGTCGGTCCGAGCCCAGACCGGAATGTCGACCGGCCCGGGATCGACCGCGTGCTGGTAACCGTCGGAGTCGAGCCGGAAGTAGGTGAAGCGAAGGCCGAGTCGCGGTCCGACCTCGTAATCGAGGGTCAGAGCCGCTCTGGTGGTGTCGAACGATCCTCCCGCCAGATCAGCGAGATGCTGCGCGACTCGACCGGCTTCGTGATGATGTTGACCGCGCCTCCCATGGCGTAGTTGCCGAACAGGCTTGCGCTCCCGCCGCGGATGATCTCGATCTGCTGGATCGACTCGAGCGGCACCTTGTCCCATTCGATGGTGCCGTGGTAGGGATCATGGATCGGCACGCCGTCGAGGAGCACGAGCGCACGGCTGCCACCGAGGCCTCTCATCGAGAACCGCTGTCCCGAGGGCTGGGTCACCAGAGAGCTGCTCAGCGGCATGTGCACGCCCGGCACCGTCCGCAGAAGATCGTCGACCGTCGGCGCGGGGCTGGCCTCGATCTCCTCCTCGCCGATCACCGTCGTACTGACCGGCACGTCGTCGAGCTCTCTCGGACTGCGAGTCGCGGTCACGACGATCGTCGTATTGACCACGGGCTGGCTCTGTTCTGCCGGTTGTGCCGAAGCACGATGGTCATCGTCCTCCGGTGAGGGGTCCGTCGCGGGAGTCTGAGCAAACGCCGCGAGCGGGAAACAGGCAAGCATCCACAAAAACAAGAGAGATTTCATCAGGCCTCCGGACCCGGACAGGTCGAATTCAGGTGAACGCCACCTTACCATCCTCCGCACGGCGTTCGAAACCCCGAGTGCGAAGCGAAGATGTGCCCCTCCTCGCCCCCGCTGACCCTTCTCGCCCCCTCTGGTCTGCCCGAAGCGGCCTCGCTGTATTCCATTGTCCAGGTGCCCAACGGCCTCACGCCTGTTTCTCGAGGAAATGCTTTCTCGAATCGCCCCTGTTAGGATGGAGGGCATGAGCGAATACACTGCGGTCATCCAGCGCGAGGGCGACTGGTGGATCGGCTGGATTGAGGAGGTCCCTGGTGTGAACTGCCAGGAGCCGACACGGGAGGAGCTTCTGGAGACCCTCCGGATCACCCTTCTCGAGGCGCTCGAAGCGAATCGGACCGAAGCGCGGAACTCCGCGGCTGCGGGGTTCGAGGAGATTCGTATCGCCGTATGAAACGGCGCGCATTCCAGCGCTGGCTCAACGACCACGGATGTGAGCTCCAGCGCGAGGGCAGCCGCCATTCCTGGTTCATCAACTCTGAGATGAACCGGCGGTCTGCTGTTCCACGCCATTCCGAGATTTCGGAATCGCTCGTCAGGAAGATCTGCCACGACCTCGGAATCGATCCCCCCGGCCACACCTGATTCGCCGCTCTCCACTCGCGGAGCCGGGGAACGCCCCCCGGCCAGCCCGGAGGGGACCATGGAGATTCGCCGGTGGCAAGCGAAACGCAGCCACCGGTCCACATGGGGTGCTGGAGATCGTCCTGTCAGTCTTTCGTCCGGCCCGATCACCGGCCAAGCCCGAGGCAGGCGACGCGCCTTCTTGAGCGAGAGGGTGACATCTTCGATTGAAACCCCTGAAGCTGTAGCCGTTCTCCACATTTTCGCGATTCGCCTCTACGTACCGTAGACAAACCAACAACCGAAGATGTGTATACGCATCTGGTCCCGAGAGGCCGGAGGGCGATGCGGGAGTTCTGCGCGGGGGGGATGGGCGGCGCTTCGAGGGGCGTTGAAGAAAAGCGGTGCGTTGCAACGCACTCCAGAGTCTCCGCCCGAACCGGTGTGTGGTGATGGGATCGTGCCCCTCATTCGTCGTTGCTGCTCACTCCCTGTTGGGGTTCTTCGCGAGAGTGGGGCTGCGGCGCTTCGTGGCGCGAGCCCTCGGCGGCGGGACGCCACCGGGGATCGGACCAGAGGTCCAACCCCCGAGAGGCCGGAGGGCGATGCGGGAGTTCTGCGCGGGGGGGATAGGCGGCGCTTCGAGGGGCGTTGAAGAAAAGCGGTGCGTTGCAACGCACTTCAGAGTCTCCGCCCGAACCGGTGTGTGGTGATGGGATCGTGCCCCTCATTCGTCGTTGCTGCTCACTCCCTGTTGGGGTTCTTCGCGAGAGTGGGGCTGCGGCGCTTCGTGGCGCGAGCCCTCGGCGGCGGGACGCCACCGGGGATCGGACCAGAGGTCCAACCCCCGAGAGGCCGAATGGCGATGCGGGGTCTGGATCAGGCGGGGACCGGCACCTCGGTGAGCCGGAGCAGTTGGATCGCAAGCAGCGCTCCAGCGATGCCGACGACGGGTGAGGTGACCAGTCCGGGGAAGTAGCCTCCGGCGCGAAGGGCGAGGATCGGGTGGGCCACTCCGTTGACGATCAAGGCAAGAGCCAGAAACCAGAGCGGCACCAGAGCGACCTTCACCCCCACTCGCACTCCCAGCGCGGCAACGATCCAGATCGCCAGCCACACCCCATTGAATCCGATGAAGAATCCGCGACTCCAGGAAGAGAGTCCGAGCTCCGCCGGGAACCGCAGAAAGAACCCCGTCGAGAGCTCTTCGAGGAAATGAAGTCCCTGGGCCGAGATGGCCAGAACCGCAAATCCAAAGAGCCGGTTCCGGAGCCGCTCGTCCCTCGGAAGGTGCCAGTGCGACGTGGAAACGACCACCGAGACCACGAGAAGCACGGTCAGCGGAATGGTGCCGATGAACTCACTGGAGAGCTCCGGGCTCATCCATCCAGTATCGCGCAATCTCACCGGGATCCATAGCGGAAGCTCAGTGAGAGGGTGAGACGGTGAGAGGTGAGACGGTGAGATGGTGAGATGGTGAGAGGTGAGACGGTGAGAGGTGAGACGGTGAGAGGTGAGATGGTGAGAGGTGAGATGGTGAGAGGTGAGATGGTGAGATGGTGAGATGGTGAGACGGTGAGAGGTGAGACGCTGGGGCTGTGGCATCCGCGCGACCTCGGAGTTTTTCGAAGTCTCGGAGGTGCCAGGCTTCCGATACGGGAAGAACGTCCAGGCGCAGAGGCGTCGAGTGGATGGTTCTCCAGTAAAACCATCCTTTTCGCATCGGGGGAGGTCCCTCGCCTGCCCCTCCGCCCTCCCGCTCGGGACGACAAGGGCGGCCGTTTCTGCGAAGGGATCGGCAGTCTCGCCAGTGGAACGCACCCTCGGGGGCCAGAGGCCGCCCGGGGATCGGGCCAGAGGCCCAACCCCCACCAAAGGTGCCTCCCACCATCCCGTCTCACCATCTCACTTCTCACCGTCTCACCATCTCACTTCTCACCGTCTCACCGTCTCACCATCTCACCTCCTCTCACCGTCTCACCATCTCACCATCTCACTTCTCACCATCTCACCATCTCACTTCTCACCGTCTCACCATCTCACTTCTCACCATCTCACCATCTCACTTCTCACCTCTCACCATCTCACTTCTCACCATCTCACCATCTCACTTCTCACCGTCTCACCATCTCACTTCTCACCGTCTCACCATCTCACTTCTCACCGTCTCACCGTCTCACCGTCTCCCCTCGCCGCTGAAGCTCTTCCAGCGTCCGGTCCTTCTCCTGCCAGAGACTATCGACCCAGGCGCGGATCCGGGAACGATGGTCGGGATCATTGGAGTAGTCGCCGCTGATCAGGATTTCGGGAATGGGACGCTCCTCCACCAGGACCACGACCGATCCGGTGCCTCCCGCGAGAAATCCGAAGAAGCTGGGGGGACCCGCCGGATAGAAAAGCGTGACGTCGAGCAGAGACTGGAAGCGCTCACCCATCGCGTCGAGTGCCAGCGCAATTCCTCCGGTCTTTGGACGGAGAAGGTGTCGGTAGGGGGAGCCCTCGGCTCGCTGTTTGGCCGGCGTGAAGCGGGTTCCCTCGAGAAAGTTCATCACCGAAGTCGGGACCATGCGGAACTTCTCGCAGGCTTTCCGGATCGCTTCGAGATCCTTTCCCCGCCGCTCCGGCCGCTTGCGGAGGTATGCCTCCGAATATCGGCTCATGAACGGAAAGTCGAGAGCCCACCAGGCGAGGCCGATCAGGGGCACCCAGATCAGCTCCCGCTTCAGTGAGAACTTCAGCAGCGGAATCCGGTCGTTGAAGACCCGTTGCATCACGAAGATGTCCGCCCAGCTCTGGTGATTGGCCTCGACCAGGTACCAGCCGTCCCGGCGAAGCCCCTCGACGCCCCGCACGGTCCATCGCATGTCGTGAACCAGACGGATCCACACTCCATTGATTGCGATCCAGATCCGCGCGATTCCGTGCAGCATCGGATCGATCTTCCGGCGGACCGCCCGGACCGGAAGGATCAGCTTGACCAGCGCCAGAGGAAGCAGCGCGAGACAACCCCCAAGAGTGTTGAGCGCGAGAACCGTCATCGAGATCAGGCCACGGATGAAGGTCGGGAGAAACGCCAGCGGCGCTCTGGAGGTCGAGTCCTCGCTCGTCATCGGCTGATTCTCACTTTCCCCGGTGGATTCCGGATGTGCTCCCGCGCACAGGACGCGGATTCAGGCTTCATGGTCGCGCCCGAGGGAGGAAAGCAAACGCGGGACCGGGCGCCGGGCTCCCACTGCGAGAACGATCAGCGCCTGGCCTTTGCAGGGCGCGCCGCGATCTTCTGCACGGCACTCTCGATCCGCCGCATTCTCGTCTCCGGCTTTTTCGCGTCTTCGACCGACTCCGCATACTCCCGTTGATGGGTGAAGCTGAGCTCCCTCCAGCGATCCCAGGCGGGCGGAGATGCCTTCAACGCCGAGGCGAGATCCTGAGGCGGCCTGACCACACGCGCCTCGGTGTCGAGCGCGATGGTCACCTCCACGGTTTCTCCTCCCTCCACCCCGGCGGCTTCACGGTTGCTCCGCCGCAACGGAATGAACAGCTCGCCTCCCATCGAGGCGATGGTGCTCCGAAAGCTGTACCCGTTGAGCGTCACCCGAACCGGAGCGCGCACCTTGCCGAACGCAGCCTTTGGATCGAAGGGGACGGGGATCGCGGACATCGATTGATCGTGAATGATCCTGACCTTGACGATTTTCTCCGGCATTGCTTCCTCCTGATCACGGGCCTGGAAAAGCGGGCGTGCTGCGCGAGATTCACGGCTGACGATAGACGGCGGCGTTGATGTGCATGCCGGCACCGACGGAGGCAAAGACGATCGTGTCGCCGGACTCGATTCGATGCGGTGGAAGCTGGCCGCGGAGGATCAGGTCGAGCATAGTGGGAATGGTTGCGACCGAGCTGTTGCCGAGAGTCCCGATGGTCATCGGCATGATGTCGGCGGGAGCGGGGATGTCGGCCTGATCGAACACCGCGGCGAGGATCGCCTCGTCCATCTTTTCGTTCGCCTGGTGCAGAAGGACCTTCCTGACCTGAGCAAGCGCGACACCTGCCCTGTCCAGGCAGTCGTGAATCGCACCGGCCACGGTCTGGAGCGCATAGCGATAGAGCTTGCGTCCCTCCATCTTGAGGTACAACTCGTCCCCGAGCAGATCCGGTCGGTTGGATCGCGCCATGAACAGCATGTCCAGATGCTCGCCCGTGTCGGAGCGGGTCCCGTGCGAAAGGAACCCTGCATCGTCCGTGTCGGCAGCTTCGAGAATCGTCGCCCCCGCGCCGTCCGCATAGATCAGGCTGTCGCGGTCGTGGGGGTCCGAAACGCGAGAGAGACTCTCCGCGCCGATCACCATCACCCGCTTCGCATCGCCTGCCCGGATCATTCCATCCGCGACGATCACTCCCTGCAACCATCCCGGACACCCGAAAATCAGATCCCAGGCCGCCGTGGAGGGACGCCGGATGCCGAGTTTATGTTTGACCCTTGCGGCAAGTGACGGCACCTGCTCGCCTCGGGAACTGCCCGGCCGCACGTCTCCGAAATTGTGCGCCACCAGAATCGCGTCCAGGCTCTCCCGATCGATCTCGGACGAGTCGAGAGCGTTCCTCGCGGCTTCCGTGGCCATGTCGGAGGTCACCATATCCTCCGAAATGTACCGGCGCTCGCGGATGCCGGTGATCGCCTCGAACTGCTCGAGGATCTGAGGATTCGGCTTCCCGAACTCCCGCCCGTCCGCCTCCCGGAAATCGTTTCCGATGAAGTCGGCGTTAGCCACCCGGACCGGCGCGATGAAACAGCCGGTCGCGGCGATGACACTCACGGATCGTCATGGTCTGTTCATCCTACCGAAAACTCGCTCTCCGGTGAAGAAAAAGGCGCCTGACCCCCGCCAGGACGCCTTCGACCTCAGTCTCCGGACTCGAATCCAGCCTTCGAAAGTCCACGGAGATAGTCGGCCAGGTCCTTCGGCCAGTCCGAAATCTCCTGCTCGAAGCGTTCCCGGTTCCCGGCGAACAACGCCCGGCTCGCCTCCTCGAATCCCGGAAGATCACCCGCCATCGCCGACATGAAGCGGTAGGCGGCCTCGCGCGCCTGCCGAAGCTCGTCCCGGCCACGATTCGTGCGGCGCGCTTCGTCGACCAGCCTCCGAAGCGCCACCGAAGCACCTCCCGGCTGCTCATTCAGCCACTCCCAGTGCCGCGGGAGCAGTGTCACTTCCCGCCCGACCACGCCGAGCTTCGGCCTTCCTCGACGCCGAGTCTCTCCCGACTCCGAGGGCGCGGGCCGAGCCAGCCGCGCAAGCACGTCTTCTTTCGTCCCCTTGAAAATTCACTTCGGCCGAGTCTCGCCGTCCGGTCGTCGAAGATCAGCACCGAAGCCTCGGTGTCCCGGTCCAGCAGATCCTTGACCTGCGCGGCGACGTCTCCAAGCTCGCCCGAGACGAAGCGCCGGCTTCCGTTGAATGCGGTATAGCGAGTGGTTTCCTGTTCAGTCATCGAAAGGCTCCTCCCTGAGCCCGAAGCTTTATACCCGGATAAAAAGACGATGTCAATAATACCCGGGCAAAAATATCGGATCAGGAGGAGCCGAAGCCGTGCGCAACGCAGCAGACAGGTCCCTATCTGCCTCCGCAGCAGAGATGGTGTGAGAAATCCGGGCTGGAACTCGCTCTCTCCGGCCCGAATCCTGAAGTAGAGTGGCGGCATGAATTCCAGCCACCCGAGAGGATTTGCCGGTGATGCTTCGGCCCTGGAACGCGACCTGCGGGAGGCAATCCGCGGCGAAGTCCGCTTCGATTCAGCGAGTCGCGCACTCTACGCCACCGACTCCTCGAACTATCGCCAGGTTCCGATCGGCGTGGTCGTTCCTCGCGACGCGGAGGACATCGTTCGAACGGTCGAGCTCGCACGACGGCACGGTGCTCCGATTCTGGGACGTGGTGCGGGAACCTCTCTCGCCGGGCAGTGCTGCAACGTTGCGGTGGTCATCGACACGTCGAAGTACATGAACCGGATTCTGGAGATCGATCCGGAGCGGCGGATTGCGCGGGTGGAACCGGGCGTCGTCCTCGACACGTTGCGCGACGCCGCCGAGCAGCACGGACTGACTTTCGGCCCGGATCCCGCGACCCATAGCCGCTGCACCCTCGGCGGAATGATCGGCAACAACTCCTGTGGCGTCCACTCGATCATGTCCGGGAAGACCGACGTCAACGTGGAGGAACTGGAGATTCTCACCTGGGATGGCGCGCGCTTCCGCGTCGGTGCCACCAGTGCCGACCAACTCCGCCAGATCATTTCGTCCGGAGGGCGCCGGGCGGCGATCTACGAGCAGCTCCAGTCGCTTCGGGATCACTACGCCGAGCTGATTCGGCACACGGATCCCGAAGATCCCGCGCAATGTCTCCGGATACAACCTCGAGCAGCTTCTCGAGCCGAACGGATTTCACGTTGCACGAGCGCTGGTGGGGACGGAGTCGACCTGTGTCCTGGTGCTCGAAGCCACGCTCAAGCTGATTCCGAGCCCACCCGTCCGGCACCTGGTCGTGCTCGGCTATGAGGATGTCTTCGCTGCCGCCGATGCGGTCCCTCGCATTCTGGAGTTCGGCCCGATCGGTCTGGAAGGCTTCGACGACAAGCTGGTCGCCGACATGCGGCGCAAGCACCTCCACGAGGACGGTGTGGCTCTGCTTCCGGACGGCTCCGGCTGGTTGCTGGTGGAGTTCGGTGCCGACAGTCTCGATGCGGCGCGCGCGGCTGCGGCCAGGATGGTCGACGCCCTCCGCGCCGGGTCCGGCGCGCCATCGGTTCGGGTGATGGAAGACCCGAAGATGGCGAAGAAGGTCTGGCAGGTTCGCGAGTCGGCTCTCGGAGCGACGGCCGTGGTTCCGGGCCAGCCCCACGCATGGGAAGGGTGGGAGGATGCGGCAGTCCGTCCCGACCGGCTTGGACGGTACCTTCGGGAACTGACCGGCTTGTTCGATCAGTACGGCTACCGCGGGAACCTCTATGGTCACTTCGGCGATGGATGCGTCCATACCCGGATCGATTTCGACCTCGAGTCGGCCGAGGGGATCGAGAAGTTCCGCGCCTTCGTTCATGATGCGGCCCATCTGGTGGTCCGGCACGGCGGGTCACTCTCCGGAGAGCACGGCGACGGGCAGGCGCGGGCGGAGCTGCTGCCGATCATGTTCGGCGAGGAGATGATGCACGCGTTCCAGGAGTTCAAGGCGATCTGGGATCCGGAGTGGAAGATGAACCCGGGGAAGGTCGTCGATCCGTATCGCGTCGACGAAAATCTCCGGCTCGGCCCCGACTATGATCCCTGGGACCCGCCGACCCGCTTTGCATTCCCCGAGGACGAGGGCAGCCTCGCCTGGGCCACGCAGCGTTGTGTCGGGGTCGGTGCCTGTCGCAAGCTCGACAGCGGAACCATGTGCCCCAGCTATCGTGCCACGCGTGAGGAGATGCACTCCACGCGGGGACGCGCACGCCTTTTCTGGGAGATGCTTCAGGGCGAGGTGGTCAGCGACGGTTGGCAGAGCGAGGAGGTCAAAGAGGCGCTGGATCTCTGCTTTTCCTGCAAGGCGTGCAAGAGCGAGTGTCCGGTGCACGTGGACATGGCGACCTGGAAGGCGGAGTTTCTCTCGCACTACTACGAGCGGCGCAGACGACCGGCGGCCGCGTATGCGATGGGCTGGATCCGCCGCTGGTCGACGCTCGCGTCCTTCGCCCCCCGTCTGGCCAATCTGGCGCTGCACGCCCCCGGCGTCAGCGCACTGATGAAGCGGATCCTCGGGATCGCGCCTGAGCGGGAGTTGCCGAGATTCTCGGCGGTTCCTTTCCGGAAGAGCTTCCAGTCAGGGAGAGAAGACCCGGACCGGCCCACGGTGATTCTCTGGACCGACACGTTCAACGACCGGTTTCACTCCGCCACCGCCGGGGCCGCCGCGGAGGTGCTCACCGCGGCGGGCTGGAATGTCACGCTGCCGCCGCGGGGCCTGTGCTGCGGCCGCCCGCTCTACGACTTCGGGTTTCTCGATCAGGCGCGCCGGCAACTTCTTCAGATTCTCGTGGCGATGAGCGAGTCGATCGAACGGGGCACGCCGATCGTCGTCCTCGAGCCGAGCTGCGCGGCGGTCTTCCACGACGAGCTTCTCGCGTTCTTTCCACGGGACGACCGGGCGCAGAAGCTCTCGAAGCAGGTCTTCACCCTTGCCGCATTCCTCGAACAGCATGCTGCCGGATGGACCTTGCCGTTGCTCCCCCGCAAAGCGACCGTGCACGGCCACTGTCATCAGAAGGCGCTGCTGGGGATGGACGCGGAGATGCGGGTGCTGGGGAAGATGGGGATCGACGCCACCCTGCTCGACTCGGGCTGCTGCGGCATGGCCGGAGCCTTCGGCTTCGAGCAGGAGCACTACGATGTCTCGGTGGCTGCAGGAGAGCGGGTCCTGCTTCCCGCGGTGCGGGCCGCGGGGCCCGACGAGCTCGTGATCACCGATGGATTCAGTTGCCGCGAACAGATCCGCCAGCTCGGCGGCCGGGATGCGATGCATCTCGCAGAGGTGATTCATCTCGCGCTTCGGGAGAGCGGAGAGAGGAACTGAGAAGGAGCGGCCGGCACTTCGCTGCTCAGAAATCGATCCGGAACTCCGCTCCGCCTTCAGGATGATTCTGCAGGAAGAAGTCGAATCCATGCTGAGTCAGAATCTCCTGAATCACCGTGAGACCGATCCCCTGACCGAGTTTTTTGGTGGTGAAAAACGGGGTGAACAGCTCGGGGAGCAGTTCCGGCGGAATGCCCGGGCCGGAATCGCGGATCGACAGACGGCAGCGGCCGGCCGGCGCGCTGAGCTCCACCCGGATCGATCCATTCTGCTGCACCGCCTCGATCGCATTTTTCATCGCATTGACCACGACCTGTTCGATCTGGTTCTTGTCCATCAGGACCTCGGGGATCGCTGAAGCAACCCGGCAGTCCAGCACGATGTTGCGCGCATCGAGATCCGCTTTCATCAGCGTGACGATGTCCCGGACCAGAGCTGAGGGCGAAGAAGGCCTCTGCTCCGGGGCTGGGAGCCGCACGACGTCGGCGAATGCGTTCACGAACCGGTCGAGGTTGCGCAGTCGGGAAATGGAGACGGCCACGGCCTTGGCGAAGTCCTCGGCGTCCTCTCCATTCAACCCGCGACGATAGTGGTCCAACGACTCGAGCATCGATCCGACCGCTCCGACGGAGTTGTTGACCTCGTGGGAGATCATCCGGATCAGCTTTTCGTAGGCGGAACGCTCCGAGGCACGAATGACTTCGGTGAGCTCGTCGATGAGATAGAAGCTTCGAGGAGCACCGCGGTCCATGAACTCGGCGCGGCGGCATCGCAGCCTCATCCGATTCCGTAGCGCGATCAGGGTGAAGGCGCCTCGATCCAGTCCTGCCAGCGCCCGGGCGAGAGGATGATCGATCTCCCGCAGCATCTTCATCTCGAGATCCGCGGCACTTCGCTCCATCAGCTTTTCCGCGCTTCGATTCACCTGGGTAATCCGTCCATCGAAGTCGCAGACCACAATCCCGGAGGGAGAGGCCTCGATCAGTCGGCCGAGGAGAAACTGTTGCTCCTGGAGCCGGATTCGCTCCTCCCGAAGCCGGTCGATCATCCGGTTGTAGACCGCGATCAGATCATCGAGCTCACCCTGTCCGACCTGCAGGAAATGCGAGGAAAAATCTCCTTCCCGGATCAGCTCGGCGCCGGTGCGAATCAGATCGAGTGGCACCAGAAAGGTTCGAATCAGCCGCACACCCAGAATCACCGAGAGCGCGAAGAGCGCCTCGACCGCAAAGAGCCAGAGGCGGTTCTCCCGGAGAACCAGAATCGCGAGCAGCGCGAACACCAGATGGATTCCGACGAGATAGAGGACGATTTTCCGTCGGATGGTCATGGGCGCGGCACGTCGAGGTCGAATTTTTCGAGGCGGCGGTAGAGCGCCGCCCGGCTCAGTCCCAGCGCTTCCGCCACCCGGGTGAGGTTCCCGTCATAGTGGTGAAGACACTTTTCGATCATCGCCTTTTCCATCTGATCGAGGGTCATCGCCCCGGCAGGTGGGAGATCGGCCTGCCCTGCCTCACGCCGGTCAATTTCACTCACGGTCATGAAATCAGAAACCTCGAGACGGTCCCGATCACTGATCAGAATCGCCCGTTCGATCGCCTGCCGGAGTTGCCGGATGTTGCCCGGCCACACCTGCGCGCCCAGCCAGTCCACGGCACGGGGAGAGAGGGTCACCTGCTCACGCCGATAGGAACGGGCACAGAGCCGGAGAAAGTGCTCCGCAAGAAGCGGGATGTCTCCTCGCCGCTCACGGAGGGACGGAATCTGGATGGTGATCAGATTCAGCCGGTAGAGGAGATCCTCTCGAAACTCGCCTCGCCCGACCATCTCCGGGAGCGAACGGTTCGTCGCCGAGACGACGCGAACGTCCACCGTCCGGCTCCGGCTGGAGCCGAGAGTTTCGTAGGTCCGGTCCTGAAGAACCCGCAGCAGCTTCACCTGCGAACTGAGGTCGACCTCGCCGATCTCGTCGAGGAAGATTGTCCCTCCATCCGCGATCTCGAACCGGCCCTTCCGGGTTTCGCGGGCGTCGGTGAATGCACCTCGAAGATGACCGAACATCTCACTTTCGAACAAGGTCGAGGAAATCCCACCCAGATTCACTTTCACGAAGGGGGCATTCCGGCGGTGACTGTTGCGATGGATCGCCTCCGCGATCAGTTCCTTCCCGGTGCCGCTCTCTCCTCCGATCAGAACGGAGGCGTCGGTCGGGGCGACCCGCGCCACCAGTTCGAGCACCCGGAGCAGCTTCGGATCCCGACCCACGATCCCGCCGAAGTCGTTCGAACTGTCGAGATCCTCCCGCGCCGCCGGCCGCTCCGTCGAGGACTCGGCGGACTGCGCGAGGCTCAGGGCGGTCTGCACCGCGTTCAGAATCCTCGCGTTCGACCACGGCTTGGTGATGAAGTCCGCCGCACCCCGTTTCATCCCTTCGACCGCAAGTCCGATCGAGCCCCACGCGGTGATCAGAATGACCGGGAGTCGTGGGCGGTTCACTCCGATCCGCTCCAGCAGTTCGAGCCCTTCTTCGCCGCTGGTGCTGCGGCTGAAGTTCATGTCCTGCAGGACCAGATCGACATTCCCAGCCTGCACCAGCGAAAGCACCTGTTCCGGGGAACGCGCTTCGACCGACTGATACCCGTTCTGCTTGAGGAGCAGCCCGAGCGATGCGGTCACCGAAGGGTCATCGTCTGCGATGAGAATCATGGTCATCGGGATTGTACGTCCGTCGCACCGGTTTACTCGTAGTGCAGTGCCTCGGCCGGCTGAACCCGCGACGCCAGCCATGCCGGATAGAGAGCGCAGGCCGCACTGAGAAGAAGAATCAGCACCGCGGCGAGCGCGAGCGCTGCCGCGAAGACTCCCTCTTCAAGAAACCCCAACGCTCCCATCAGCGGAAACTGCACACCCACCGCAAGCCCGAGGATCAGCCCGATCGACGAAACGATCATCACCTCCGCCAGAATCTGGAGGTGGACCGACCGGCCGCTCGCACCGAGCGCGCGACGGAGACCGAGCTCCCGTGTCCGCCGGGTCACGTTCTGCCACACGACCCCCGTCAAGCCCAGGGCCACCATCAGAATCAGCGATCCGGCAATCACCCCGGCAATGATCAACGGGGCCAGCTCCAGTCGAAGCGCCAGATCCCGCCGCTTGACCAGAGTGGAAACCTGGAACGACCAGTCGGGGGCAAGCGGCTGAAGACGCCGGATCAATGGTTCTTCGAAGGATGCGGGAGTTCCCGGAGCGACGCGGATGGCGATCTCTCGCGGCGGCCGGCTCTTCGGATCGCCCACGTTCACCCGCCGGAAGACGAAGTTGGTGCGGGTTGAAAACTCTCCACCTTTCCGGAAATCCGAGAGCAGTCCGACCACCCGGAAATCCGGCGGTGGCGCAGCTCCTGGATCGCGATCCGACGAGAGGTCGATCCGCTGGCCGATCGGATCCTTCGATCCGAACACCGCACGCGCCGCATCCTGATCGATCACCACCGGAACCCAGTCCACCGCATCATCGGAGGCACGAAACCAGCGGCCCGCAATCAGGTCGAGATGAAGAACGGCCGGCAGGTCGTCCGTTGCCTCGTCGAAATTGAGCGCCGGAATCTTTTCGGTGGCCCACACGGTGTTGCCAGCGGAGTAGGGCGGATACTGCACACCGGCGGCTGCCTCCACCTCCGGCATCGCCGTGATCTCGCGCAGGAGATTGGCGAAGCGGCCGGTCATCTCCGGGGTCCAGCTGTCGTCCGAGGGACGCTTCATGTCGATCTCGACAGTCCAGACGTTCTGGTAGTCGTAGCCGAGAGGCCGACGGTAATTGTCGATGAAGAACAGCGTCGCGGTCAGCACCGCGGCCAGGACCAGAAAAGAGAAAAAGATCTCCACGATCACCAGGGCGTGCGTGCGCTTCATGTTCCAGACGAGCTTGAGCAGGTGTCGGATCATCGGAGGTTTCCTCTCAGTGCGTTGGCCGGATGAAGGCGGGACATCCGCCACGCGGGCCAGACTCCGGAAATGAAGCCGAACAGGAGCGCGAAGGCCATCCCCCAGGCGAAGATCCGGAAATTGAGACTGAAATGGGTGTAGGGGATGAGGCCGGAGCGATTCAGTTCCATCAGAATCAGCCCGGAGACCACCAGCCCGAGGGCGCCGCCGATCAAGGTCAGAATCACGTTCTCCACCACGAACTGCGCGAGCAGCTCACGGCGGGTCGCCCCGAACGACTTCCGCACCCCGATCTCCGAAGCCCGCTCCAGAATGCGGCTGAGGTTCAGGTTGATCAGATTCACCGCGGGAAGGAGCATGAACAGAATCGCAACCACGATCGGAATGACCCGAAGCCACAGAACCGACCCGAGGTTGAACATCTCCGTGGCGATCATCTCCGGTACCGTATTGAGATGCGCGGTCAGCGTTTCGTACCCGCTCCCGGGCGTGGGCGACACGCGTGAGAGACGGTCCTGGAATTGATCCTTCAACCGAGGAAAATCCTTCCGGCTCCCGGCGACGACCAGCCCGAAGAATCCACCGCCGACATCCTCTCGCCACTGGGTGGATTTGTTCGTGCTGAGTGGTACCCAGACGTCGGCGAACGGCACCAGCCGGATGAATGGGACGTCGCGCACCACGCCGCTCACCCGGAAATTCTGATCGTCGATCTCGATGGTGCGACCGATGGCCGACTCCTCGCCGAAGAGTTTCCGGCTCGTCGACTGGTTGATCACCGCCACCTGACGGGCGTTTTTCTCGTCATCGGTGGTGAACGGCTCGCCCTCCAGGAAGTCGAACTGCATCACGTTCCAGAACTCTGCATCCGTCCGCTTCAGATAGAGATCGACGGCGTGGCCGTCGCGGAAAGTGGTCACTCCACTCTGGATCTCGATCATGGTCACCCGTTCGGCCCCTTCCAGGCCGGGCAACGTCTCCTCCAGCAGCCGGTACCCGGGAGGTGTGGTGCTGCGTGAGTGGGGCCCCGCCATCACCAGGTTGTAAACCCCCAGCGTCCGGTCCAGGTGCGTCTCCGGGTAATGCGCCGCAAACACATGGTCCAGCAGGGCGGTGGCGACCATCAGAACCACCAGAGTGAAACAGATCCCGAACAGGCTGACCGCGGTGAAAAACTTGCGGCGCATCAGCACCTTGAGCGCGAGCTTGAGATAGTTCTTCAGCATGGCCGACCTCAATCCACCTGCCGGCCGTCGAACAGCCGGACAATCCTGCGCGTGCCCTCGGCCAGACGCGAGTCGTGCGTCACCATCACGATGGTCGCTCCGTCGCGATTGAGCTGATGGAGAATCTCCAGCACCTCGTCGCCCATCTGGCTGTCGAGGTTTCCGGTCGGCTCGTCGGCGAGCAGGATCCGGGGCTCTCCCACGATCGCCCGCGCAATCGCCACCCGCTGCTGCTGCCCTCCCGAGAGCTGTCCCGGATAGTGCCCGGTCCGCGACGCCAACCCGACCCGATCGAGAGCAGCCATGGCCTTCCGCTTCCGATCCGATCCGGACATCCTCCGATAGAGAAGCGGAATCTCCACGTTGTCCACCACGCTCAGATCCGGGATCAGATGAAAGCTCTGGAAGATGAATCCCAGCTTCTGATTTCGAGTCCGCGCCAGCGCCCGGTCCCGATAGCTCCGAACCGGCTCCCCATCCAGCATGACCTCGCCTTCCGAGGGCGCATCCAGCAATCCGATCAGATTGAGCAGTGTGCTCTTTCCGCAACCCGAGGGTCCCATCACCGAAACGAACTCTCCCGGCTCGATCTCCAGATTCACATGCTGCAATGCAAGGGTCTCGATCCGGTCGGTCTGGTACACCTTGCTGACATCCCTGAGCTGAATCATTCGTCCTCCGTCACCCCGGCCGGGGCTCACTTGATGCGGATCTCGCTGAATCCGTCGTACTCGCTCATGTTCGACACGATCACCGTGTCCTGCGGCTCGAGACCCGAGATGATTTCCACTTCCTCCGCCCCGACCATCCCGATCTCCACCGAAACCTTCATCGCCACATCCCCCGGACCACGAACATCTCCTGCTGCTTTCCGCCCATCGAAATCGGCCCTCGGTAAGCGGAGGACATTGCAGGACTCGCGCCCGCAATCACCTCGACGTCGACCCGAAGGTTGTTCCGGATCCGGGAATCGTCCGGGTGATCCAGAGCGACGTCGAATCGCACCACTCCTTTTCGATCGTGGGATCGATCGATGAGATCCGACCGCCGATTCGGTCGTCGACCGACCCGAACGCGCACCGGCATGCCCTCGGCCAGCTTCGAAGCATGGATATCCGAGGTCGTCGCCTCGATCCGGAACGAGTCGAGGTCCGCAATCCGCGCGATCACATCGCCCGTCCGAACCATCGCTCCGACTTCAGGCGTCACCCACGTCAACACCCCATCTCGATCCACCCGGGCCCGCGCCAGCTCGAGCTGGCGCCTTGCTTCATCACGTTCCCGGCGAAGAATCCGGAGCGCCATGCTGATCCCTTCGAGCTGAGATCCCGCGGTCTTCCGGGTCGCTTCGACCTCCCGGCGGAGCTGCTCCAGCTCGATCGTCGCCTTCTTCGCCTCGACCTCCGCGGCCCGGGCAGCCTCCTCGGACGCCAGGCCCTGTCGATTCAGAGTCCGGTTCTGCTCAGCTCTGTAGCCCAGTATCTCGGCGTCCAGCTTCTTCTGCTCGATCCGGCTCTGCAGTGAATCGAGCTCCTTGCGGGTCTCCAGCTCACGCTGATGCTGTTCGTTCGCCTTCTGCGAGAGCTTCTCCTCGAGCTGCTCCAGAGCGAGGCTCGACGATGCGGTGTCGAGCACAAGGATCTCCTCACCTCGCTTCACCATCGCTCCGGGGCGCCGCAAAATCTCGATGACGCGGGCATCGAATCGGGCTCGGAATCACTTTCTCCGAGGCCGGGACCGCGGTCCCGGAAGCCTCGATGACATCCGAAACGCGTCCCCGATCCACCCGGGCCGTGCGGATTGCACTGCGGTCTACCGAGGGACGAAGCCAGCGGATGGCGAAGACGGCCACCAGCAGAAAGGCCACAAGGCTCCCTGCGCCGACCGCGATCTGGCGAGCCCGTCGCTGCCGTCGAACTGTGAGATCAATCTCCCGATCCATACCCTTGACAGAGACAAGGATCCTGCCACCAGGCAGCTCCTTTGTTCTCAGTGACTTAGAATCTCCGCCCCCATCGCATTCCGTACGCTTTCGAGCGCAACCGTTCGAAAGCGGACGGCTGGATCCGTCGGATCCGTCCATGCAGCGAGTCGTCCGGACCGCCCATCCACGCATACGATATTTATACGTGATATTTATGCACTTTATCTTTATATTGAAATTCTGATTTACTTTTCCGATTGGAATTCATAAGATCGGGGCCGCGGCCTCTGTGGCCGGGGGAGAAGTGATGGGATTCGTGCGAGTGTCTCGACAAGATCAATCAGCGGGTTACTCTTTCGCCGGCCGTCGCGGGAACCACGCGTGCAGCCGGTTCCGCTCGAGAGCCGAGGGTGGAACGGAAGCGGGGTCGGTCGAGACAAGGTGATCGGATCGCTGCAATCGATGGATCCGGAGCGGTTATCAGCGCTCTGCTCCGGCGTCCTCCTGCTGTTGGGATCGGCCGGGGTTCTCTTCGCCTGGATCCGCCGCCGGCCGCTCCCCGGCTGGCGGTGGTTCCGCCGTCTGCTCGAGCAGAGATCTCTCCTTCTTCTTCTGCTCTTCATCGGGTCTTTCGCTCTCGCAGCGTGGGTCTCCCTGGAGATCCGGGAGCCGATCCCGAAGATTCACGACGAGTTCAGCTATCTGTTGGCCGCGGATACCTATCTTCACGGTCGGCTCACGAATCCGACCCACCCGATGTGGCGCTCCTTCGAGACGTTTCACGTTCTCCAGGTTCCGACCTACATGTCGAAATACCCGCCGGCACAGGGGGCGGTGATCGCGCTCGGACTTCTGCTGACCGGCTTGCCGATCTTCGGTATCTGGCTCTCGTTCGCGCTGTCGATAGCTGCGGTGGGATGGATGCTCATGGCCTGGGTGCCCAGGCGCTGGGCGTTCGGAGGCGCCGCACTGCTCGCACTCCATCCGGTGGTGCTGGGGTGGAGCCAGAGCTGGTGGGGCGGGTGCATCGCCATGGCGGGCGGGGCGATGATTCTGGGAGGAGCGAGGCGGCTGATCCGCGGGCCGCTTGCGCCGGGCGGCGCTGGAATCGTCGCCGGCCTTGTCCTGCTCGCCACCAGCCGCCCGTACGAAGGACTGGTGCTCTCGGCGATGACGCTGCTGACCTGCGGAGCAGTCCTGGCGAGAAGAAATGTTCGCGGTCCGGCTTTCCGCGCACTGTCCGCAGCGGTCGTGGTCGCCGGTCTGCTGGTCGGAGTGATCACCGGATGGATCAACCTTCGGGTCACCGGGCACCCGCTGCTGATGCCTCATGCGCTCTACCAGCAGGAGTACATCGGGGCACCTTACTTCATCACCCAGAGCTCCGCGGGGTTTGCTCCGGCGCGTCTGGAGGAGGCTCCGGCCGCGATGGAGCGGTTCCACCGCGAAGAGGAATACGGCATCTGGCAGCACCAGCACGATCCGGCGACCCGGTTCGCGGCGCTCGCCAGGAAGGTGGAGCCGATTGCACGGGACTACCTGAGGATGACCGTCCGGCTGCCCCGACAGGAACCCTTCCGCGTCTGGCCGCTTCTGATCCCGCTTCCCGCGCTTCTCTGGATTCGCCGCGCCGGCTGGCCAGCAATCCTCGCGCTGATCGGCTCGATCGTCTTTTTCGTCGCGGCGATTCTCTCGGTGTCGCTTCTCCCTCACTATCTTTCGCCGGCCGTGCCGTTGTTTGCGCTGCTCTGGATTCAGCTTCTACGCCTGATCGGGGTGACTTTCCGGGGCTGGCGCGTCGGCCGTCTGGCCCAGCGAGCGTTGGTGCTCGTCTGGATCGTCGTGTTCCCAGCCACGCTGTGGCAGATGAGTCGTCCGCTCCCCCCCATATGGCGGCCCGCGGTCGAAAAGCAACGCATCGTCCAGAAGCTCCGAGACCTGCCGGGGCAGGATCTGGTCATCGTCCGGTATGGCGCCGATCATTTCGCCCATTTCGAATGGGTCTACAACCGTGCCGACATCGACCACGCCGAGATCGTCTGGGCCCGGGACGAGGGACCGGCGCAGAACCGCCGGCTGAAGCAGTATTTCGCCGATCGGCGATTATGGCTTCTCGACGCCGACCGGAATCATCCCCGGCTGATCGCCCTCCCGAAAGACCGGCGGTGAGAGGCGGCGCGCCGCTCAGTCGATGTTGTCGACGATCGCGCTGGCGAACTCCGAGCTCTTCAGCAGCGTTGCTCCTTCCATCTGCCGCTCCAGGTCGTAGGTCACCCTCTTCTGCTGGATCGTCTTCGCAATGGCGCCCTCGATCGCGTCGGCTGCTTCGCGCCATCCGAGATGACGAAGCATCATCACCCCGGACAGGATCAGCGATCCGGGATTGACCTTGTCCTGGCCCGCGTACTTCGGAGCGGTCCCATGGGTCGCTTCGAAGAAGGCAATCTCATCCGACTCGTTCGAGCCTGGAGCCATGCCCAATCCCCCCACCTGGGCGGCCAGGGCATCGGAAATGAAATCGCCGTTGAGGTTCGGAGTGGCCAGCACTTCATATTCAGCCGGCCGAAGCAGGACCTGCTGGAACATGGCGTCGGCGATCCGGTCCCGGATGAGGATCTTTCCCTCCGGAAGCTTCCCGTCATGGCTCTCCCAGAGGTCCGCCTCACTGATGGTGACCTCACCGAACTCCTCCCGCGCCACCTCGTACCCCCAATCCTTGAATGCGCCTTCGGTGAACTTCATGATGTTGCCTTTGTGCACCAACGTCACCGAATCGGGGTTGTGCTGGCGATGGCGTATTCGATGGCCGTCCGCACCAGCCTTTCGGTCCTTATTTCGAAACGGGCTTGATCCCGATCCGGAATGGTCGAAACCGGACTTTCGTTATCGCAATGGTTTTTAGCAGCGACGAAAATTGGCTGGCCTCTGCCGTGCCTTCTGTGAATTCGATCCCTGCATAAATATCTTCGGTGTTTTCGCGGAAGATCACCATGTCGAGTTTTCTGGTTCTTTCACCGGGGAAGGAACGCCTTTGAACAACGAACTGGGCGGACACAGGCGTACAGGTCGAGTTTCTGGCGGAGAGCCACGTTCAGCGATCGGATGCCGCCACCCACCGGTGTAGTCAGAGGGCCTTTGATCGCGATGTGATAGTGACGAACGGCATCCAGCGTTTCCACCGGCAGCCATTCGCCGAACCGGTCGTATGCCTTCTGACCGGCATACACCTCGAACCACACCAGCTTCTTCTTCCCTTCGTAGACTTTCCGGACCGCACCGTCCAGAACGTGCCGGGTCGCCCGCCAGATGTCGGGACCGATTCCGTCGCCCTCGACGAAGGGGATAATGGGATCGGAAGGAATGACCATCCGTCCCTCGCGGTATTCGATGACGCCGCCTTCCGGCGCCTCTCCAAAGCGTCCGAACTTCATCTTGATCCTTTCGCCAGCCATCTCTCCGATGATTGCTCCCCGGATTCAGAAGAGACCTCCCAAGAGGCAACGCTTCGCCTGCGTCGTCGCAGGCTGTGCCGCCTGAAAATCCGGAAGATGGCACTCTACAACACTTTTCCGGGTGCGGCGAAACCGGCCGGAAACTCATCGCGACGACTCAACCGAGCAGCGAGCGGAGCGTCGCGAGATTCTCCCGGTCGGACTCGATCGGTGTGGTCTTCGGAGTCTCGATCAGCTTCGGGATTCCAGCGAAACGGCGGTCGTTCACCAGGAGTCCGAAGGCATCCAGTCCCAGGAAACCCTTTCCGATGTGTTCGTGCCGGTCCACCCGGGCACCCAGATCCCGTTTCGAGTCGTTGAGGTGGAATGCTCCGACATGCTCCGCGCCCACCTCGCGCTCGAGCTCGTCCATCACACGCTCGTAACCGTCCCGGGTTCGAAGATCGTAACCTGCACTGAATGCGTGACAGGTATCAAAACAGATGCCCAGCCGGGAAGGATCGTCGACCCGTCGCAGGATCGCACCCAGCTCCGCGAACGAACACCCGAGCGAGGACCCCTGACCTGCCGACGTCTCCAGCAGAGTGACGGCGCGAGCCTGCGGCAGAGCGGCGTGAACCTCGTCGAGAGACCGGGCGATGCTGTCCAGCCCCGCCTCGACGCCGGCTCCCATATGCGCACCCGGATGGAGGACGACGGCATGGACCCCGAGTCGATCCGCCCGCTCCAGTTCCACGATCATGGTCTCGATCGATTTCCGCAGAAACTCCTCATTCACCGCGGCGAGATTGATCAGGTACGCTGCATGAATCACCACCGGCTGCATCCCCGCCTGCCCCCGAAGGTCGATGAACTGATCGCAGTCGCCGTCGGTCAGAGGCCTCGCCTTCCACTGATTCGAGTTCTTCGAAAAAAAGGCGAGAGCTCCGGCGCCGATCTCCGCTCCCCGCTCGAAGATGTTGTGAACGCCTCCCTTCGTCGAGACGTGTGCGCCGAGCAGGTCGCCGGGAGCATCCGGAAAGGCGAAACGGGAGGATGGGCGGACAGAGATCTTCCTGGTCTTCGGCATCGGCCTGTCGAACAATTTTCAGCGCCGCGGATTCCGAACCGGAGCGGAACGACCGCCGACAGGAGGTCCGCCTTCTACTGGGTGATCTGGAAATTCACCGTGACCGTGTAGTAGACGTCGATCGGCTGTCCCTGCCAGGTCGCCGGGCGGAAGCGCCAGTGCTCGACCGCTTCTCGTGCCGCATCGCCGAGCCCCAGAGGCAGATCCCGGAGAATCTGGACCTGCTCGAAGCTTCCGTCCTTCCGGACGATCCCGCGGAGAATCACCGGTCCCTCGATCCCCGCTCGACGGGCGGTGTAGGGATAACGCGGCTGAACCTGCCGGACCGGCTCGGGAGGCGTCCCTCCCGGAGGAACCGAACCATAGACACCGCCCGGCGTCTGCAGCGGCCGCGAGGTCTCCGGCGGGGGCTCGACCGGGGGTGGAGCGGTCTTCGGGGGCCCGGGGGGAGCCTCGATCGGAGACTGGGGCGCGAACTGCGGCTCTTCCTCGCGATCGCTTCGAGCGGCGATGCGGAACTGCGGACCTCCCACGGAAAGATCGATCGCGTCGACATCCGCGTAGGCGATCCGCCCCCCCGCATCGATGGCATAGAACTCGTGGTCGCGGGTGTAGACCCTGACCTTTTCTCCACGGCCGATCTCGCCCACCACCGGATAGTAGAAGGCCGGTCCGGCGTAGAGGGAGGTGGACTTTTCCACCTGCGCATCGAGAGGCGGAAGCTTGCGGATCTCGTCCGCGCGAACGAGACGGCGCTGATGCTCATCCGGTCCCTCCAGCGCGTTCCGCTCGGCCCAGCCCTCGTTTCCTCCCGAGGCCTGGACATGCGCCCATGAGCCCCGGGTCTCGACCAGCGTCACCTCGGCGCCGCGCTCGAGTCGGGCCACCACCGGAGCTTTCCCGTTGGGCCGGGTGTGGAGCTTCAGCTCCGAAGGCAACACCCAGGCCCGGGTCGTGGAGCTCGGTTCCGTCTCGCGGCTGGCCTCCCGGGGCCAGAACAGCACCAGGAGAACCAGCAGCGAAAAGAAGACGATGGCCAGGACGGTGATCAGCAGCATTCCCCGTCTGGCGTTTTCGGTCCGCAACGGCGATTTCATGAGGTGTGGCGGTCTTTCATCAACAGGTACATGATCGCTTTCTGGACATGGAGCCGGTTCTCCGCTTCATCGAAGATTACCGACTGCGGGGAGTCGGCCACCTCGGCGGCGACCTCTTCACCACGGTGGGCCGGAAGGCAATGCATGAAGATTGCCTCTTTCTTCGCGAGCCCCATCAGCTTTGCATCGACCATCCAGCCGTGGAAGGCACGTTCCCGTCTCGCCTTCTCCTCCTCCTGGCCCATCGAGACCCAGACGTCAGTCTCGATCACATCGACCTCTCGGGCAGCTTCTTCGAGAGAGTGGGTCAGAGTCACCGTGGTGCCGGCAGCCTCGGCGTCTTTCCGCGCCGTGGCCACGACCTCGGCGTTCGGCTCGAATCCTTCGGGCGTCGCGATCACGATGTTCATCCCGACTTTCGGCGCTCCGTAGAGCAGAGAGTGCGCCATGTTGTTGCCGTCGCCGACATAGGCAATGGTCCGGCCCTTCAGATCGCCGAGCTTCTCGCTCGCGGTGAAGTAGTCGGTCATCCCCTGGCAGGGGTGGAGAAGATCGGTGAGACCGTTGATCACCGGAACGGATGCATGCTCGGCGAGATCGGTCACGGTGCGATGGGCGAACGTGCGCGCCATGATTCCGTCGACGTAGCGGGACAGGACCTTCGCGGTGTCGTCGATGGTCTCTCCCCGCCCGAGCTGGATGTCCCGCGACGAGAGGAACAGTGCGTGTCCGCCGAGCTGGAACATCCCCACTTCGAACGACACCCGGGTTCGGGTGGACGACTTCTCGAAAATCATTCCGAGAGTCTGGCCCCGCAGCCCGTCGTGAAATTTCTGCGGGTTCTTCTTCATCTCGGCGGCGATCGAGAAGATCTCCGCAACTTCGTCTGCATTCCAGTCGTGGATGGAAATGAAATCCTTGTGATTCCGCAAGGGACGATTCTCCTTCTTGAATTTCAGCTCTCAGACGAGCTGATATCGGCCGGCCTCGTCCTCCCGGACGCGGCCGTTCTGCCTCAGTAGATCGAGATGGGCGCGAATCTGCAACTCCGACGCTTCTTCCAGTCGGGGATCGAGGTTCGGATAGATTCTGCGGCGCATTTCCCGCACGGTTCCCACTCCCGCTTTCAGCGCCTCGACCACTTCCTGTTCGCGCATCCTGCGGTGATAAAGGTACTCGTCGATCAGCGGTTCGGCATCGTGCCGGACCGGCCCGTGCCCGGGATAGATTCGCACCGGCCTTCTCGACAGCAGACGCTCCAGAGACTGAAGGTAAGCACCCATGTCGCCATCCGGAGGAAAAATGGTCGTGGTTCCCTGCCCCAGAATGGTGTCTCCGGTGAACAGCTCACCGTCGGCCGTGAGAAAGCAGACATGCTCCGCGGTGTGTCCGGGAGTGGCGATGACCTCGAGGCGGACGTCTCCCACTTCGAGCACCTCTCCGTCGGTGAGATGTTCGTCGGCGAGGTCGTCGAGAACACCGGAGGGAGTGAGCAGTCGCGCTCCGCTGCGCGCCTTCAGCATGGGCGCGGCACCGGCGTGGTCGGCGTGACGATGGGTGAGCAGAATGGTGGCCAGTCCGGGAAGGTTGGCGAGAATGGCGGAGACGTGCTCCTCCATCGCCGGACCCGGATCAATCACCGTGTCGTCTCCGACAAGATAAGTCCGGGTTCCGTCGAGCGTGTAGGGCCCCGGGTTCGCGGCGAGCAGTACACGGATCGTCATGGCTCCTCCGGAAGAACGATCCGCTTCCGCGATCCATCGATGACCAGAACCGGGCCGGGTGGTGGGAATCTCCGCGCCGCGCCGCGAGCGGAGCAGCTCCTCGGCGGAGCTCCATTTCGTGAGGTCCTGGAGGGTGCGGATGGTGGGGAAGACCAGCGGCAGATCCCCCGCCTCGTGGCGCGCGAGCGCCTCTTCCGGCCGCAGCCAGACGATCTCGGTCCCCTCCCGGTACTCGGGAGTCCCCTCCACATCCTCCGAGACGGTGGTGAGAAAAAACCAGGTATCGTAGCGCCGGGGTATCCCCACCGGCGTAATCCACCGGGCGGTCCACACCAGACGGTCGAGCTCGGGGCGACAACGCTCCATCAGCTCCTCGAATGTCGAGGATCCGTCGAGAAGACGCCGCCGGCACTCCAGGGCATCGGGAAAAGGACTGCCGATCCAGACGCCGGTCTCCTCGAACAGTTCGCGAGCGGCACAGACCCGCATCTCCGTCAATCGGTCGCCGGGACCGAGGTGACCGGCGAGCTCCCGATCTCCCTCCTCCGCGATTCCGCCCGGAAACACCCAGCTGCCGGGAACGAATCCGGCACGCTCGTGCCGGCGGAGCAACAGAACCTCGAACGGGTCCCCGCGAAGAACGATCACGCTCGCGGAGGCGACGGGAAACACTTCTTCGCCGGCCGACCCGGCTCCGGCGGGAATCTGGTCGTCTCGTACGTCAGGCATGATGGGTGGGGAGATCTCCGGCGACGAAGGTGCGAGTGTTCAACTCCGCCCCTGCCAGCCGACCCAGCTCTCTCCTTCCGGACTCCTTTCCTTCTTCCAGATCGGCACCGTCTGCTTGATCCGCTCGATCATCTCACGACAGGCCTCGAATGCTTCCGCACGATGAGGAGACGCGCAGACGATCACGATCGACGCATCCCCTACCTTCAGAAGACCCAGGCGGTGGCTCACCTCCAGCCTCACATCCGGAAACCGCGCCAGAACGTCCGACACGATGGCCCGCATCTCCTTTTCCGCCATCGGACGATAGGCCTCATAGAGGATCGACTCCACCGCACGTCCCTGATGATGATTTCGGACCACGCCCTCGAACACCACCACCGCCCCATCCGACGTCCGGGTCACCGCGTCGACCATTCCGTCCCGGTCCAGCGGCTGATCGGTGAGATACTGCGCGGGGGAATCCACCATCAATGTCCTCCCGAAACCGGAGGGATGAACGCAACCTCGTCTCCCTCGGACAGCGAGGTCTCGGCGGGAACGTAGCGCTGATTCACCGCGGTCATCGGGGGTTTTCGGAACGGCAGAAGCCCCTCGTGCTCGCGCCGCAGCAACTCCCACAGATCGAGGGCGGTCGCCCCGGCGGGAAGCTCCACGTCCTGCTCGTCGAACCCGACGAGGTCCCGCAGAGCGGCGAAAAGAAGCAGACGTACCTTCATTGCGGTGCCTATTCTATAGGGGAGCGCGGCAGGCTCGAAGCAGGCCGGGCCGACCCCCCTGACCGCCACCGCGGCCGGAGGCGACGAATCCGCCGCTCGCCGTCACGTTCTGGACCGGCCCGTCCACCCTCGAGCGGCCGGATCCGCTCGGAAAAAGTGGCTCGAGACTTGCACCTGGCGAGAGTACGATGAAATGGTTTCTGGAACGTGAAGCCATCGCGCGGATCCAACCTGATTGTCCGCGCACAGTGACCGCTGCGGTCCCTTCTCAAAATTGGACCGATTTGGACGATTCATTCTTCGATCTTCCCTCTTGAACCCTCACTTGACCTGCCGCAGCGGTCCATCGCTTCACTCTCATCGGAACCCGCTCCCCCCGGGGGGGAGCTCCCGGCCCGGCACCCACCACTCGTCAATCCCCGTCGCAATCGAGTATTGTCATCCTCACCCATGGAAACGATCTTCATCATCGATGGCTCGAATAATCTCTACCGTTCGTACTATGCGATCCGCGGCCTGAGCAGTTCTTCCGGGATGGCCACCAACGCCGTCTACGGCTTCACCCAGATGCTGCGAAAGCTGCTGAAGGATCACCAGCCGGATGCGGTGGCCGTCGCCTTCGACCTGAAAGGGCCGACCTTCCGGCACGAGCAGTACGAGGACTACAAGAAGGATCGCAAGCCGATGCCGGACGATCTCGCCGCGCAGGTTCCCTACGTCCGCGCGGTCTGCGAGGGCTTCGGAATTCCAATCATCGAGATGGTCGGGTACGAAGCGGATGACATGATCGGCTCGCTGGCCTGCAAGGCGCGCGATGCGGGCTATCGCGCGGTGCTGGCGACCTCCGACAAGGACTTCTTCCAGCTCGTCGGCCCCGGGATCGAGTTCTACCACACCGGCCGCGACGTGCTGTACGACGCCAGCGGTGTGGAACAGGCGTTCGGGCTTCCTCCCGAAAAGGTGGTCGATGTCATGGCGATCTGGGGCGATGCCATCGACAACATCCCGGGCGTTCCGGGCATCGGCGAAAAGGGCGCCAAGCAGCTCATTCAGGAGTTCGGGTCGCTCGACGCGCTCCTCGACCGAGTGGACGAGGTGAAGCGAAAGGGCCAGCGAGAGAAGCTCGAGCAGTTCCGGGACCAGGCGCTGATGTCCCGCGATCTCGCCCGCATCCACTGCGATCTCGAGGTCGACTTCGACATCGAGCGATTCCGCCTCGGCAAGCCCGACCGGGAAAAGCTCCATGCATTGTTCGCCGAGCTCGAATTCCAGTCTCTGATGCAGGAGTTCATGCCGGACGTGGTTCACGAGCGCGAGGATCGGGTGATCACCGATTCCGAGGAGCTCGAGCGTGTCCTCGACGGCGCAAGCCGCATCGCGCTGCACTTCGAGTCCACCACCGGAGGAAATGAAGCGCCCGCCGCCATGGCCCTCTCCCCCGAGCCGGGGATCTCGTTCATCGTTCCCCTGAGCGGCGAGCTGGGCGCCTCGGATGGATTGCGAGCCGCGATTCGATCACTGCTCGGCTCCGAACGGCATCTCGTCGTCCACGATCTGAAGTCGGCGATCGAGAAGCTCGAAGCAGGCGGATGGCCCGTGCCGGCGAACTGTGACGACACCATGATCATCTCCTACGTGCTTCAGCCGGGGCTGTACGGACATGCGATCGAGAATCTCTCCCGCGGCAGGATCGGCCGCGACTGCATCGCCCGGAAGGACCTCGACAAGGCAGTTCCCTTCTTCGATCTGAGCGGCCCCTGCGTCGAATATCTCGGGGAGCGCGCCGAGCTCACACTCGCCCTGTTCGACTCACTCGATGCGGAGCTCTCCGCGGATCCGTCGCTTCGGAGAATCTACGATGAGCTCGAGATGCCCCTGGTGCCGGTACTCGCCCGGATGGAACGGAGAGGGATTCGGATCGATCGCGCTCTGCTGAACCAGATGTCCGAGGAGATGGGGCGCCAGATCGAAACTCTGGAGGCGGAGATTTACCTCGAGGCGGGCCAGGAGTTCAACATCAACTCGCCCTCGCAGCTCGGAACGATTCTCTTCGAGAAACTGCAGTACCCGGTGCTGAAGAAGACCGCGAAGACGAAGAGCTACTCCACCGGCGTGGAGGTACTCAGCGAGCTCGCCGGCCGTGGATTCGCGGTGCCGCGGCTGATTCTCGAGCATCGCGAACTGCACAAGCTCAAATCCACCTACGTTGACGCTCTTCCATTGCTGACCGATCCCAACGACCGGATCCACACCTCCTTCAACCAGGCGGTCGCGGCCACCGGCAGACTCTCCTCTTCGGATCCCAATCTGCAGAACATTCCGGTGCGCACCGAACAGGGACGCCAGATCCGCAAAGCCTTCGTCGCGGAAGAAGGCTCGCTCCTGCTTTCCGCGGATTATTCGCAGATCGAGCTCCGGGTGCTCGCTCATATGTCGAACGACTCCGATCTGATCGACGCGTTCCGCCGGAACGTCGACATCCATCGCGCCACCGCGGCGAAGATCTTCGGGGTCAACGAGGCGCTGGTCACGCCCGACCAGAGACGCGCATCCAAGACCATCAACTTCGGCGTCCTCTACGGAATGTCCGCGTTTCGTCTCGGAAACGAGCTGGGGATTTCCACCGGTGAGGCGAAGGAATTCATCGAGGCTTACTTCGCCCGCTATCCCACGATCCGGAACCTGCTCGACAGCACGCTCGCACAGGCTCGTGAGACCGGCCGGGTCAGCACCCTGTTCGGACGTGTCCGGTACATTCCGGAGATCCATAACCGCTCGTTCACCATCCGCGGAAATGCCGAAAGGATGGCGACCAACGCACCGATCCAGGGGACGGCAGCGGACTTGCTGAAGCTCGCCATGATCGCCGTGGACCGGGAGCTGCGTGAAGCCGAGCCGGATGCGGCGATGCTTCTGACGGTACATGACGAGATCGTGATCGAGCTCCCCGAGAGCAGGATCGAGCCGGTTCGGGAGATCGTCTCCAGAACGATGGAGACCATCTACCCCCTGGCCGTCCCACTGTCGGTGGAGATGCACTGGGGCCGGACTTGGTACGACGCGAAGGAATGACAGAAAGGGCAGTCGGGGCAGGGATCATCGTGGCCCTGCTGCTGATCACGTCATGCCGTCAGCCGCCTCCCCCTCCCCCACCGGCAGGCCGGAATCAGGTTCGGGCCCGGATTCTCACCATCCGGACTTCAATTCCCGATCAGAAAACCACCCTGACCAGCAGGATTCTTCTGTTCGACGGCAAGGTACGCCTGGATGACGAGCTCGACCAGTGGCGCCTGTTCGATTTCCGGAACTCGACCCTGACCACCGTAAACGAGATCTCTCACACCTATCGCACCGAATCATTCGAGACCGTTCTGGCGCGGCGCGAAGCGTTGATCTCGGCCGACCGCCCGCAGTTGCCGGCTGCGACATTCGAACCCACCGGCGACGAGGACACCATCCTCGGCTACCCGGCAAAGCGCTACCGGATCCGGCTGGGGACATACATCCGGGACCTCTGGATCTCGGACCAGCCCCTGATCTCATCGCGGTTCCTCGCCGTGAAGCTGGCGACCGACCGGATGCAACCCGCCGGGGCGCCGGCCCTCCGCACCGCGTGGGATCCACTCACCGCGCTGCAGGGGTTCCCGCTGGTCGACCGGAGCGAGGTCCGCTACGGCAAGACACGCCTGGTGTTCGAACGGAAGCTGGTTTCGATCGGGACCTCCGACGTCGCCGCGAGCTGGTTCGAGATTCCTCCCGGATTCACCGAACCGGGTGGAGGCTCCACTCCGGCTCAGTCCGCGCGCTGATCAGAGAATCCGGCGGCTGTCTCCGACCCGGCGCGTGACTCCGGACTGATCGAAGTACTCCAGCAGAGGAATGGCGACCTTCCGGGTCAAGTCGAAGAAGTTCTTGAACCAGGCGACATCGATCGTCTCTCCGGAGTGCTCGGCAAGACGGCGGCGCGCCTCTTCGAGGACGTCGCGGTGGACGAACAGACCTTCGGCGAGACGGACCAGGACTCCCGTCTTCACCAGATACGGGACCAGCCCTTCGATCACCTTCGGCTTCCGGGGAATGGTCTGCACCAGTTCGGTCACCGACGGCGCCTTCAGACCCGCTTCGAGGAAGCGCTTTTCCAGCAGACGGGCCAGCTCTCCCTCCTGTCCACCCAGTTCTTTCGACCGGCCCGGTACATCGATCCGATCCCCCTGGATCACGATGATCGACTCACTCACCAGGTCAGACAGAAGAAACTCGACGATCCGGGCATCCGTCTGTCCCGGAATGAGCTTCTGAATGAACTCCCCCTTGGAAACGCCGGTGGTCATCCGGTTCTGCTCGAAATAGTCCTGGAGGAAGTTCATCGCCGCCGCACGGAACTCCTTCACGTGCGCCCGATGAAGCCAGACCTCATTCGAGCCGGAGATCGTCAGCAGGTCGTGCGCCGGGGCGTTCGCCAATCGACGACGAAGCTCCTCGGCCAGAATTCCGGTTCGGCTCTCGAGATCACGCATCGACAGGCCCTGCAGGCCGGCGAAGCGGGTCAGCTGTTCCACTCGCTGGCCGAAATCGGGGCTGGTCAGGGCGTCCAGCACCTCGTCACGGGTCGTTCGCGACAGCCGCGGAAGGTGCGGATCGAGCACCACACCACCCCCCATGGTGATCGCCGGCGAATAGCGGCGGATCACGAACCGGTCTCCGGCGACCGCCACGACCGGAACATCCAGTCGAACCTGCGCCCGAACCCTGCCTCCCGGCGCGACGGTTCGATCCTGACCGGAGAGAATCCGGATCGAGCCGATCCGCTCGGCGGAGTAGAGATGAAACCGGACCCGTGTCTGATCCTTCAGAGCCGGCGCATCTTCGAGAAGACGCAGCTCGACGGTCAGAACCGACGAGGGCCGGAACACTCCCGCACTGACCACCTGCTCACCACGATGCAACCGGTCCAGCGATACGTCCGAGAGATTGATCGAAGTCCGCTCGCCGGCGAAGGCCTCCTCCCGCGGGGAGCCGTGGACCTGGACGTTGCGCGCGCGGCTGACCACCCCCGAGGGGAGAACCTCGATCTCGGAATCGCTCGTGACGCTTCCCGACAGAGAGGTGCCGGTCACGATCGAGCCGAAACCCTTCATCGTGAAGGAGCGATCGATCGGAAGCCGGAAAGGGCGGTGCAGAACATCCCGCTCCTCGACCCCCTGAACCGACTCGACGAGCGCCTCGCGCAACGCCTCGATTCCCTCCCCGGTCACCGCGCTGACCGCAATCACCGGTTTGTGCTCGAGGAAACTTCCACGCACCAGATCCTCGATCTCCAGCCGGACCAGCTGCACGATGTCGTCCTCGACGAGATCGCTCTTGGTGATCGCCACCAGTCCCGCCTGAATGCCCAGCAGCCGGCAGATGGCGAAATGCTCGCGCGTTTGCGGTTTGATCGACTCGTCGGCTGCGACCACCAGCAGAACGCTGTCGATTCCACCCACCCCGGCGAGCATGTTCTTGACGAACCGCTCATGCCCCGGAACATCGATGAACCCGATCTGGAACTGATCGGTGTTCCAGTTCGCAAACCCGAGATCGATGGTGATTCCGCGGCGCTTCTCTTCCGGCAGCCGGTCGCAGTCGACCCCGGTCAGGGCCTGAACCAGCGCAGTCTTCCCATGATCGATGTGCCCCGCGGTTCCGACGATTCTTCGTTTCCGTTCCATAGCGACGCCCGGCATCTTAACCCGCATTTCTCACACCGGCCCACTCGGCAGGTGGCCTGGGTCTTCCCTGGCCCGGGCAGGCATGCCGGTCGCTCTCGGAACGACGAGGATTCAGGCCTGACCCGTCGATCCACATGACTCGCCGCAGGCAAGCGCGAAGCGCGCGCCGGCTCGGATCAATCCGTATCCTCATCACGCCGCGCGCTTCGCGCTTGCCGTGCAGATGATCTCCGCGGGTCCATCGGCTTCGCCTGGATCCCTGTTCTCCCGAGATCGACCTGTCCCCAGGCCGGGCGTAGGAACACCCGGCCCACTCGGCAAGTGGCCTGGGCCTTCCCTGGCCCGGGCAGGCATGCCGGTCGCTCTCGGGACGACGAGGATTCAGACCTGACCCGTCGATCCACATGACTCGCCGCAGGCAAGCGCGAAGCGCGCGCCGGCTCGGATCAATCCGTATCCTCATCACGCCCGCGCGCTTCGCGCTTGCCGTGCAGATGATCTCCGCTGTTCCATCGGCTTCGCCTGGATCCCTGTTCTCCCGAGATCGACCTGTCCGCCGGGCCGGGCGTAGGAACACCCGGCCCACTCGGCAAGTCGGGCCTTCCCTGGCCCGGGCAGGCATCCCGGTCGCTCTCGGAACGACGAGGATTCAGGCCTGACCCGTCGATCCACATGACTCGCCGCAGGCAAGCGCGAAGCGCGCGCCGGCTCGGATCAATCCGTATCCTCATCACGCCGCGCGCTTCGCGCTTGCCGTGCAGATGATCTCCGCGGGTCCATCGGCTTCGCCTGGATCCCTGTTCTCCCGAGATCGACCTGTCCCCCCGGCCGGGCGTAGGAACACCCGGCCCACTCGGCAAGTGGGCCTTCCCTGGCCCGGGCAGGCATCCCGGTCGCTCTCGGAACGACGAGGATTCAGGCCTGACCCGTCGATCCACATGACTCGCCGCAGGCAAGCGCGAAGCGCGCGCCGGCTCGGATCAATCCGTATCCTCATCACGCCGCGCGCTTCGCGCTTGCCGTGCAGATGATCTCCGCGGGTCCATCGGCTTCGCCTGGATCCCTGTTCTCCCGAGATCGACCTGTCCCCCCGGCCGGGCGTAGGAACACCCGGTCCACTCGGCAGGTGGCCTGGGTCAACTCACCTCGCCGGGAACCGTCCGGGATACGCCTCGGCGATCGTCCGCGGGATCTCCACCGTCTGTCCCAGTTCCTGTTTCATCTCCAGCGCGTTGACCACCGCCTTCCCGCGGAAGTGGTTATTCGTGATCACCATGACTTCCTTCTTCCGGCTCATCTCCCGGGCTCGCTCGACCCACGGTTGCAGCTCCTCACGGCTGTAGAGATAGTCGTACCGTTCCCACGCCTCTTCATGCGCGAACCACTTCTGATAGTTGCGGCCGTGCAGGCGGATGTAGCCGACCGGACCGGTGACCACTCCGCTCGGACGGATCGAGTCGCCGAACACCGGCTGATCGATATTCGCAAAACCGATCCGTTCATCGTCGAGGAAGCGGTAGAAATCCTCCTGCTGAAAGCTGCCATGGCGCACCTCGACAACCGAGGGCACATCGGGAAAGGCCCGAAACAGGCGAGCGAGGCGCCGGTCCGCGTCGTCCTCTCGTTTGAAGCTCCACGGAAACTGCATGAGCAGCGCACCGAACCGACCGCTCTCGAGGAGAGGGTCGAGAAAGCGGCGAAACTCGTCGACCTCCGCCGAGCTGGCTCCCTCCGGCTCGTGAGTGAAGCCCCGGTAGAGCTTGACCGCGAATCTGAAATCGGGATTGGCGGCCACGCGCCGGGCCCAACTCTTCGCATGCTGCGGAGGAGGAATCCGATAGAACGACGAGTTCACCTCGATGGTGTCGAACCAGCGGGCGAGCCAGGAAAGCGGGTCGAACCGCGATCCGTGTGGCGGGTAAACCGGCCCCTCCCAGTCGCGATAGCTCCAGCCCGCCGGGCCGACCCGGATCGAGGGAGCCACCGGGGTGGTGTCGAGAGGCAGAAGCAGATCGCTCATCAGGCAATTTTATTCGGATACTTCGCGAGGCGAAAGTTCCGAGTTTTCATTGATTTGGGGTGACTTCTATGCTACAAAATCTTCATCGTCAACAGAGTATCGATACAGAAAGGTCACGGATTCCATCCTGTCTCGTTTGCTCCGAAGGGGGGCTGATCATTTCTCCACGACATCGAGGGAGCCATCGTGCGGGGAGTCATGCCGCATCCCGTCACGGCTGTTGAGCGGCGCTTCAATGACCCTTTTTTCAAAGCAGTTTTAGGAGATCTGGTTTCATGGACTTCACGGACAAGAATCTGCAATGTGCCGACTGTGGGTCGGATTTCATCTTCTCGAGTAACGAGCAGGCCTTTTACGCCGAACGAGGCTTCACCAACGAACCGAAACGATGCAAAACCTGCCGCGACAAACGCAAGCAGTCCCGGGACGGCGGCGGTGGAAGTCGCGAACGGGTCATGGTGAGCGTGCAGTGCGACAACTGCGGCGTGACCACCGAGGTTCCGTTCACCCCGGTGACCGGCAAGCCGGTCTATTGCCGTGACTGCTACAACGACAGGCGGGGGGGACATGCCCGCCCGCAGTTCGCCTGAGCAGGGCAACCCCCAGCTCCCGCAACCGAATGAGGGCGGATGCAGGTCATCCGCCCCTTTTTTGTCTCCGGCTTGAACCTCCTTCGCCGGAACCCTAGAATGGCGCCGTCTTGCTGACCAAACCCGCAAAACCCGTCTCGTCCATCCTCGATCTCGTCGGCGGCACCCCGATGCTCGAACTGAGCCGGGTCGTCCCGGAGGGAAGCGCCCGCATTTTCGGAAAACTGGAAGTGATGAATCCCGGCGGCTCGGTCAAGGACCGCCTCGGGATTGGATTGATCCGCAACGCAGAGCAGGAAGGTCACCTCCGTCCCGGAGGGACTCTGGTCGAGCCCACCGCCGGCAACACCGGAATCGGCCTGGCTCTGGCAGGCGTCCAGCTCGGCTATCGCGTCATCCTCGTCGTCCCCGAACACTTTTCGGTGGAAAAACGAGAGCTGATGAAGGCTCTGGGCGGCGAGGTCGTGCTCACTCCCGAATCCGACGGAATGCAGGGCGCGATCGACAAAGCGCACGCCCTCGCGGCAGAGATTCCGGGCGGCTACGTTCCCCAGCAGTTCGCCAACCCGGGCAACAGCGGGATTCACTACGCCACCACCGGCCCGGAAATCTGGGAACAGATGGAAGGCCTCGTCGACGGATATGTCGCCGGAGCCGGCACCGGGGGGACATTCACCGGCGTGGCGCGCTACCTGAAAGAGCAGAACCCCGACCTCGTCGCGGTCGTGGTCGAGCCCCAGGGGAGTGTCTTCCGCGGAGGAGAGCCCGGATCCCACAAGGTCGAAGGCATCGGCTCCTCGTTCATCCCGGAAGTTCTGGATCTCTCGCTCGCGGACGAGGTCATCACCGTTCCCGACCCTCCGGCCTTTGCGATGGTCGGCCGGCTGGCCCGGGAGGAAGGGCTGCTCTGTGGCTCGTCTTCAGGAGCCAATGTTCATGCGGCACTCCTGCTCGCACAGCGACTCGGACCGGGAAAACGCATTGTCACCATCATCCCCGACAGCTCCGAACGGTACATGTCCAAGGGGATCTACTCGAACTGGCGCTGAGACGGCGAAGGGAGCTTTCTGATGGGATTCTCGACTGACTGCATTCATGCGGGCCAGGAGCCCGAACCGACGACCGGAGCCGTCGCGGTTCCGATCTACCAGACATCCACCTTCGTGCAGCCGAGATTCGGCCAGCACAAGGGCTACGAGTACGCCCGCACCGGAAATCCCACGCGTGCTGCGCTGGAGAAGAATCTCGCGGTGCTCGAGAAGGGCAGCCACGGTCACTGCTTCGCATCGGGGATGGCCGCGACCGATACCGTCCTGAAACTTCTCTCCGGGGGTGATCATGTGGTCGCCGCGGAGAACATGTATGGCGGCACCTTCCGGCTGTTCCACCACGTTCTGGAGCGGTTCGGCCTGGAGTTCAGCTACGTCGACACTTCCAGTGTCGACGCGGTTGCGGCCGCCATCACACCGAAGACACGGATGCTCTTTCTGGAGACGCCGACCAATCCGATGATGACCATCACCGACGTCCGGGCCTGCAGTGAGCTGGCTCATCAGCACGGGATTCTGGTCGTCGTCGACAATACGTTCTCCTCCCCGTTCTTTCAGCAGCCACTGACCCTCGGTGCGGATCTGGTGGTTCACTCCACCACCAAGTTCATCAACGGCCATTCCGATTCGGTCGGCGGGGCGGTCATCTCCAGTACCGACGAACTGGGAGAGAGGATCGGATTTCTGCAGAACGCCGCCGGCGCGATTCTCTCGCCGTTCGACTCGTTCCTGGTGATGCGGGGGATCAAGACCCTCGCCGTCCGCATGGAGCGTCATAACGCGAACGGCATGGCCATCGCCGAGTATCTGGCGAACCACTCGAAGGTCCGGAAGGTGAACTATCCCGGGCTGCCCAGCCATCCACAGCATGAGCTGGCGAAACGGCAGATGTCCGGGTTCGGCTCGATGATCTCTTTCGAGCTCGGCTCCGGCCAGCATGCTGAAGCGTTCCTCAACGCCGTGCGGCTCTGTTCGCTCGGCGAGTCTCTCGGCGGGGTGGAAACCCTGATCTCGCATCCCGAGACCATGACCCACGCTTCGGTTCCCCCCGAGATCCGTCAGCGGCTCGGAATCACGCCCGGACTGGTCCGGATTTCCGTCGGAATCGAGGACCTCGAGGACCTCATCGCGGATCTGGAGACCGCCTTCGAACAGATTTGAACGTTCCGGGTGCAACCAGAACCGCCGTTTCCGGTCCGGGCGAATCATCCCGGCTCGCACCTTCGCTACAATAGCCGCCTATGTCACCGGCTCCGGCACTTCTGATCGTCCTTGCCTATCTGATCGGGTCGATTCCATTCAGCTTCCTGGTCACCAGGATCCTGACCCGGCAGGATGTACGCAACCTGGGAAGCGGAAACGTGGGGGCGACCAATGTGCTCCGGAATGCCGGAAAGGGAGCAGGTCTGCTGGCCCTCGCCCTCGATCTGGCCAAGGGCTACGGAGCGGTCTGGATTGCGGCGGTGATTCTGCAGTCGGACCGCTGGCCCTGGGCTCTGGTGGGCAAACGACCGATGGAATCCGAGAGCCTCTGGATCGGACTGGCCGCGAGCCTGGCCGTTCTCGGCCACCTCTACCCGATCTGGCTCGGCTTTCGAGGGGGCAAGGGTGTGGCGACCGCCACCGGGGCCTTTCTCGCCATCGCTCCGCTTTCCATCGCTTTCGCCCTTCTGGTTTTCTTCGGGGTTGTGTTCACCACGCGATACGTCTCGGTGGCCTCGATGTCGGCGGCGGCGGCTCTTCCTCTGATCATGAGATTTGGGGTGGGAGCACCATTCTGGACCGTCGTGTTCACCATCGTCATCGTGCTGATGGTGATCCTCAAGCACCACGAAAACATCTCCCGTCTGGTGGAAGGGACGGAGAGAAAACTCGGAGAAAAGGACAACTGATGAAGATCGCCGTCGTCGGTGCGGGTTCATGGGGCTCGGCCCTGACAGAAGTCGCCGTCCGTTGTGGCCACGAGGTCCTTCTGTGGGCCCACGACCCGGAGACCGTGCAGGCGATCCGGGAAACCCGCAGCAATCCGGCGTACCTTCCCAGTGCGCGGTTCGGCCCGGAAGTCTCGGTGACCAACTCGCTCGAAGAGATCGCCGCCTGGAGCCGCACCATTCTCATGGTGACTCCCAGTCACTACTACCGGGGAGTCCTTTCCGAGCTGGCCACGTCGATGTCCGCCCCGGTACGAATCGTCTCCGGGACCAAAGGAATCGAGAACGAGTCCCTTTCCCGCATCTCGGAGATCAGCAGTAAGGTGCTCGGCGAGCGGCTGGAACACTTCGCAACGCTGTCCGGCCCGACCTTCGCCTTCGAAACTTCGAGAGGGGATCCCACCACCGCGGTGATCGCCTCGACCGATCCGGACTTTGCCGAGGAAATGCAGCAGGCGCTCTCGTGCGAATCATTCCGTCTCTACAGCTCGGACGACGTGACCGGGGTGGAGATCGGCGGATCTCTGAAGAACGTCATCGCCATCGCTTCGGGGGTGCTCGAAGGGCTCGGGCTGGGCTCGAACACCATGGCCGCACTGGTGACCCGCGGGCTGCACGAGATGCGCCGTCTGGGGATCGCGCTTGGCGGAAGGCCGGAGACCTTCGCCGGGCTTGCCGGACTGGGCGATCTGGTTCTGACCTGCACCGGATCCCTCTCACGCAATCGCGGCGTCGGAGTGGCGCTGGGCCAGGGTCGAAAACTCGAGGAGATTCTCGACGACACGAAGTTCGTTGCGGAAGGGGTGAAGACGTGCCGGTCCGCGAAGAGCCTTGCGGAGCGTCACGGGGTGGAAATGCCCATCACCGCCGAGATGACCGGGTGCTCTACGAGGGTGATTCACCGCGGGAAGCGCTGACGCGACTGATGACCCGCTCCCTCAAGTCGGAAGCGGAGATCTAGCCCGGATTTCTCACACCGTCTCGTCGCGAGGAGGCGGTGAGTGGCCTGGATGCAAGGCGCGCGCGGCTTCGGCGACCCAGGCATCGTGGTGACTATGCTGAGGAGCCGAAGCTGTGCGCAACTGCAGCCAGGCCGCGATCCGCCTCCGCAGCAGAGATGGTGTGAGAAATCCGGGCCGGGAGCTCATCCCCTTTGACGCTCCTCCGGGGAGACGAGCCTGTTGTGGCCTTTCGACTGGCTCAGGGGTTGCAGCGATTCCGAGGAGCAAAGGAGGGAACTTCCATGTTGAAAAGACTACGCAATCGCATCCGGTTCCGGATCGGGCGCATCATCGCGCGTCGCGCCGCCAGGCGCCGCGGACTGAAGTGGCTGGAAGGCCCGATCGGGCTGATCGGTGGATTCCGGGCCACGCTCCGACACTGAACCTGAATTTCACCAATGCAACACAGCCCCGCCACCCGGCGGGGCTTCTTTTTTGTAGACTGAGCGAGTGAAGGGCCCGGATGAGGCGTGAATCGTGGTCAGACAAACACTCGGACAGATGCTCGTAGCGGCCAACCTCATCGATGAGGTCCAGATGAAGATCGCGCTGGCGGAGCAGGCCTCCACCGGCCATCGATTCGGCTCCACGCTGGTCGATCTGAAGTTCATCGACGAAAACGTTCTCGCTGCGTTCCTCTCCAAACAGATCGACATCCCCTGCATCAGCCTTCTCAACATCGACATCCCCCGCAAGGTCGCCCGGAGGATTTCTCCCTCGATTGCCCGCGAGTGCCATGCGGTTCCGGTTCGGGTTCACGACGACCAGCTGGAAGTGGCGATGGTCGATCCCACCGACATCTCCCAGCTCAATCGGCTGGAGCAGGCCAGTGGGATGACGGTGATTCCACTGATCGCGCCGGAAAGCTCGATCGGAAAGGTGATCGAGCGGATCTACCCGAGACGGGGGAAGACGACGAAACAATCGCGCTCGGGTTGCCGAAAAGGCCGTCGACCCGAATTTCCGTGACCTGATCGAGGATCTCGAGAGTGGTGATTTCGATCAGCGCCTCGAGCACATCGAGGAGTCTCTGGGACAGATCTCGATTCTCTGGAAAAGATCCTTCGTCGGGTCGAGCGCGCCGAGATCACCGTCTATCGCGAAACGGACGGCGAGCCGTAGCGGACCTGCCGCACCGCAGCAGAGAGGCCGCGCACCCCATCACCGGATTCCCGCATTTCGATCCCGGCTCACCCGGGAGGCCAGCCGAAGTCCGCCCACCCAGAAGGTGAACGTGAATGTGAAACACCGTCTGCCCGGCAGCCGGCCCGCAGTTGATCACCAGCCGGTAGCCGCCGGCAGCGAGGTGACGCTCCCGGGCGATGGCAGCCGCACGCGCGACCACTTTCCCGATCAGCGCCTCGTTCCCGGAATCGATCGCATCGGTCGTGGGGATATGCCGCCTCGGAATGACAGAACATGAGTCGGTGCCTGGGGATGGATGTCCTCGAAGGCGAGGATCTCGTCATCCTCGAAAACCTTCTTCGCCGGGATCTCGCCCCGGTGGATCCTGCAGAACAGACAGGGCTCAGTTTGTTCGCTCATCGGTCCTCCTGATTGGGGGGGTTGGGTCCGCCCGGAGAGCATCGCGAAAGGACGACCACTCTCGGGATTGCTGCGAGATCGTCGCGGAACCGGGGCGTGCTCCAGCCCTCCTCGCCGCGATTGCGATCACCGCCTCCTGTTGATTGAATCCGATTCCAGCACCAGATGACCCGGAGCGGTTGGAAGACCTTACCGTCTTCCTTTTGGAGCTCTTTGCTTCGGGTCTTAAGGTCGCCAAAGCGCAAGAAGTTGCATTGAAGAAGATTCTTCAACATTACTATAAGCACAACACCAATGAAACATAATTCGTTGGAAGCCTTTTACAATTTCGTCCAGCAGAACAAAGAAACCCTATTGGATGATTTGGGCATCGATACGGCCTATTTCAATACCACAAACTTTCTGCACATCATGTCGGAGTATGTTGGGGACGGACTCTACAGTTTTTTATTCGAGGTAAGTGAAGACCAGTCTTATAAAATAGAGGACAAACGCCTTATCGTTTTTGAACTGGATGAAGTGAAGGATAACAAGGAAGTCCTTTCCGTAATGTTGAAGCTTATCAAATCTGCCATTCAGCGGACCATCTGGCGCAACCGTGCCGAAAAGGGGATTATCCTGTTCGATGAGTTCGCAAAGCAATTGAAGTTTGAAAACGTACTGGAAAGTGTCGAATTCTACTATCAGGCCATACGAAAGCAAAATGGGGCGATCGGGATTATACTTCAGTCCATCAACCAATTGCCGAGTAATTCTACTTCTGCAAGTATCCTGGAGAATACCCAGGTCATCTATAGCCTTCGAAATGAAAAGGGGTACACCGAATTGGTCAAAAGACTAAGCCTTTCTAGTCATGACCTAAACCAGTTGAAATCCATCAAGAACGACTTGAAGGGGCAGCGGAAGTACACCTAAGTTTCTCTTATTAAGATAGGGAAGGAGAGCAACATCTTTCGTTTGGAGGTGCCACCCGAGGTTTATGCGGCCTATCTCACTGACGGCTCGGAGAACGAAACCATAATGGCCATTTATGATAAAACCAATGATATGGAAACGGCCATCATGGAATTTGTAACACAGAAATTTCAAAAATCATATTCACACACTTAAAAAAATAACATCATGAAAATTACAATTAAAACCATCATCCTATCGGTATTCTTGGTTATAGCCAGTACAGGTCAAACGAAAGCGCAGGGTATCCCAGTTTATGACAACACCAATTTTCTATCGCTGATCAAGCAGTTGTTTGAATCCGCCAAACAGACCAGCGAAATGATCAAAACAGTCAAGTTTCTCAAACAAGCCAAAGAGACGATAGAAAAAGTAAATAGTGCGGTGGCGCAATATGAGGCCGTCAAGGAAAATCAACGAAAACAATGAAGCTTTGGTCAATATGGTCCGAAACGATTTGAGGGGTATTCTGTAACTTCCCCCTACATCCACCCTGACGAAATAGATGCCGTTTCCAACGCTTTTAATACCATCATTGATGGTTTACTTCGAAATCTGGAATTTATGAACCAAGTGCTCTCCAATGACTTTTTAAAACGCAACGATGCCGAGCGATTGGAAATATTGGAAGCACACAGGGACGATTCTCAAAAAATGATAGCGGACATCACCTTAAAGAATAAGAGGTATAAGCTCATCATTTCCTTTCGAGAGATGCAGGACAGAATCAATAATCGTGAAACCAACTATTAAAAGGCTATAGCATGTTGTTGTCCATCGGGTTGGAATATGTCGATTCTGTTTTTCAGACCATTAAGGATAGTGATTTTGCATCCTATGTGTCGGTGGAATGAAAGTGCTGGCCGTTTTGTTTTTGTCACCAATATTCTGAAAAAGTACTATGAAGGAGGGGCCACCATCCAAGGGGCTACATGGGGATTGACCCCAACTGAGTTGATAAAAAACTTTGCGGTAGTCCTGGTTGTTATTTTCTCTACGGAAGTATTGGATGCCTTTGACTCCATTTTAGTGGCTATAGAAGGTCAGTATAGAGGGACGGCCCCAGTACTACTACCCTTGGAACTACAGGATATTGAGGTGGAAGAGGATTTGGGCCTTCTGGATGCAACAACTAAAGCGATGGGTATTCTGTATGAATGGCTTACTACCTCTTTCTTGGGAATACGCATGATTGCCCTAGCGTTAGCGAGTTTTTCTTTGGGTGTTGGACCTGTTCATATATCCCTTGTTTTTGGCGGAACGCTACTTTCTATTGGGAATCATGCAGGCTTTTTTCCATTGGTCATCAGCATGGCCGTTTTTGAAAAGTTCAGGCCAATGGGCTATCGCTTTTTTAAGCTGTACGCAGCTGTTTATATGATAGTACCCGCATTCTTTTTGGTCAATGTTTTTGTAAACGAGCTCTATCAAGAAATCATCGAAAACTTTTGGCCCAACCTCTTTGGTACCGATTTCGGTAGTGAACTATTTGCCCCGGTCATTGAATTGGCAGGGGTGGGGTTCATTCATTCTGTTGAAGTTCAAACTTTATAAGCGCGCTACCAGTTTCACCTTAAGGCTATTTGTCGAGTAATCTAAACATCATGAAAAATAAACTAACACCCTATAAAAATATCTATAGCGTTTTGAAACTGAATCGCTACATCGTTTTGGCTGTCGTATTGGCCTGTCTATTGACCAGCATTTTTGCAATGGTAACGGTCTATCGTTTCAATCAGCGTATGCTGAACAGCACCTTTGCCGTAAACACGGATGGTTCCATAATTCCCTTGAAATTGGTTTCGCAAAAGGAAAATATGGAAGTCGAGGCGCTTTCCCATCTCGATTTATTCCACAACTATTTCTATGGAATCGATGAAAGTAACTATGAAAGAAATCTTGAAACGGCCTTATGGTTGGGAGATAGTACTGTCGATAATGTCTACCGGCAGAAAAAGGCGGATGGGGTTTATAATAGGTTGCTACAGTACTCCCTGGTGCAAAAGGTTATCTCGGTCAATACGGAACTTATTCTAAATGGGGAGCGCATATCCTTTCAAACGGAGACCATTTT
>CAVUJZ010000003.1:0-116867 GCA_963741905.1 uncultured Acidobacteriota bacterium
ATGCCAGAGATGCGTTCCCTTCGGGAACAGGTTTCGCACGCTTTCCAGTCTTCTCAGTTCCGTCGAGGAAAGCGCGCGGCTTCCAGGAGCCCAGAACGCTGGAAAGGTCGACGCCGTGCGCGGTTCTGACGAGCGCATGCACGGTGATTTGCCGCAACGGCGACCTCTCCGAGCTCGTAGCGGACGTTTTCAAAAAGCGGACGGCCGACTGCACAATACCTTCAGCGGCGGGATCACGCGACGGATCCGAATCTGGTCCAGCCATCGCTCTACGCGCCGTCGGTGCGCCTCCGTGAGCTCCCTGATCTCCTGCGCGCGAAGGTCGGGGATGCGCCGCGCGCCACGTGTCGCGTTCGTCGCGCCACTCGTTCAGTCGTGCCTGGGCCAGCGAGTCAGCAAGCCGAAAGGTCACGAAGTAAGAGTGCCCCATCCTGCCGCCAGTGTGGAAGATCCCCCCACCTGACCGTTACGGGTTTGTCCCGATCGAAGAAACCGTCACTCAGCACGAGCCGAGGATACCCTCGGAGTCCGGAAACTCAATATGCGTCTGCGGCTCAGGGGATGTGGGATTGGCCGAGGTTTCGGGGTGCCGAACTGTCTGCTCCGGCGGGTGCCGGCGGCGAGCGTTGGGCGGTTGGGGGGTGCCGAAGCAGACAAAGTCCGCCCACAGGGGTGCGGGAGGCAAAATGGGCGGACTTTGTCTCGGATGCGCCGGGTGAGGTTGATGATGCGGGGAAGAGGTGAAGCGCATCCGGGACAAGTTCGGCACCGGAGAGTGATGCCCAGGGGATGTGGGATTGGCCGACGTTTCGGGTTGCCGAACTTGTCTGCTTCGGCGGGTGCCGGCGGCGTGGGTTGGAAGGTTGGGGCGTGCCGAAGCAGACAAAGTCCGCCCACAGGGGTGCGGAAGGCTTACTGCTTGTCGTGCGATCGGATGTAATTCGAGTATCTCTCGAGCTTTCGATTGTTTCTGACGATGTTTGTCAAGGACTTGGCGGCCTGCCGGAGATGCGTTCCCTTCGGGAACAGGTTTCGCACGCTTTCCAGTCTTCTCAGTTCCGTCGAGGAGTGGCGCTTCCAGGAGCCCAGAACGCTGGAAAGGTCGACGCCGTGCGCGGTTCTGACGAGCGCATGCAACGTGATTTGCCGCGACGGCGACCTCTCCGAGCTCGTAGCGGACGTTTTCAAAAAAGCGGACGGCCGACTGCACAATACCTTCAGCGGCGGGATCACGAAGGATGCAGGATCCGTATCCCTGGTCCAGCCATCGCTCTACGCGCTCGTCGGTGCGCCTCCGTGAACTCCTGGATCTCCTCGCGCGAAGGTCGGGGATGCGCCGCGCGCCACGTGTCGCGTTCGTCGCGCCACTCGTTCAGTCGTGCCTGGGGCAGCGAGTCAGCAAGCCGAAAGGTCACAAGTAGAGTGCCCCATCCTGCCGCCAGTGTGGAAGATCCCCCACCTGACCGTTACGGGTTTGTCCCGGTCGAAAAAACCGTCACTCAGCACGAGCCGAGGATACCTCGGAGTCCGGAACATCAAGCGCGCTGCGGCTCAGGGGATGTGGGATTGGCCGAGGTTTCGGGTTGCCCAACTTGTCTGCTCCGGCGGGAACGGGAGGCAAAGTGGGCGGACTTTGTCTCGGATGCGCCGGTGTGAAGGTTGGGAATGTGGGAAGAGGTGAAGCGGATCCGGGACAAGTTCGGCACCGGAGAGTGCGGGCCAGGGGATGTGGGATGGCCGAGGTTTCGGGTTGCCGAACTTGTCTGCTCCGGCGGGTGCCGGCGGCGTGGGTTGGAAGGTTGGGCGTGCCGAAGCAGACAAAGTCCGCCCACAGGGGTGCGGGAGACAAAGAGGGCAGAGGTAGATGGCCGAGGTTTCGGGTGCCGAACTTGTCTGCTCCGGCGGGTGCCGGCGGCGTGGGTTGGAAGGTTGGGGCGTGCCGAAGCAGACGAAGTTCGCCCACAGGGGTGCGGGAGGCAAAGAGGGCAGAGGGAGATGGCCGAGGTTTCGGGTGCCCAACTTGTTGCTCCGGCGGGTGCCGGCGGCGTGGGTTGGGCGGTTGGGGCGTGCCGAAGCAGACAAAGTCCGCCCACAGGGGTGCGGGAGGCAAAGAGGGCAGAGGTAGATGGCCGACGTTTCGGGGTGCCGAACTTGTCTGCTTCGGCGGGTGCCGGCGGCGAGGGTTGGAAGGTTGGGCGTGCCGAAGCAGACAAAGTCCGCCCACAGGGGTGCGGAAGGCTTACTGCTTGTCGTGCGATCGGATGTAATTCGAGTATCTCTCGAGCTTTCGATGTTTCTGTACGATGTTGTCAAAGGACTCGGCCTGCCAGAGATGCGTTCCCTTCGGGAACAGGTTTCGCACGCTTTCCAGTCTTCTCAGTTCCGTCGAGGAGTGGCGCTTCCAGGAGCCCAGAACGCTGGAAAGGTCGACGCCGTGCGCGGTTCTGACGAGCGCATGCACGTGATTTGCCGCGACGGCGACCTCTCCGAGCTCGTAGCGGACGTTTTCAAAAAAGCGGACGGCCGACTGCACAATACCTTCAGCGGCGGGATCACGAAGGATGCAGGATCCGTATCCCTGGTCCAGCCATCGCTCTACGCGCCGTCGGTGCGCCTCCGTGAACTCCTGGATCTCCTCGCGCGAAGGTCGGGGATGCGCCGCGCGCCACGTGTCGCGTTCGTCGCGCCACTCGTTAGTCGTGCCTGGGCCAGCGAGTCAGCAAGCCGAAAGGTCACGAAGTAGAGTGCCCCATCCTGCCGCCAGTGTGGAAGATCCCCCCACCTGACCGTTACGGGTTTGTCCCGATCGAAAAAACCGTCACTCAGCACGAGCCGAGGATACCTCGGAGTCCGGAAACTCAAGCGCGCTGCGGCCCAGGGGATGGGAGATGGCCGAGGTTTCGGGTGCCAAACTTGTCTGCTCCGGCGGGTGCCGGCGGCGAGGGTTGGAAGGTTGGGGCGAGCCGAAGCAGACAAAGTCCGCCCACAGGGGTGAGGGAGACAAAGTGGGCGGAGGGAGATGGCCGACGTTTCGGGTTGCCGAACTTGTCTGCTCCGGCGGGTGCCGGCGGCGGAGGTTGGGCGGTTGGGGCGTGCCGAAGCAGACAAAGTCCGCCCACAGGGGTGCGGGAGGCAAAGAGGACAGAGGTAGATTGCCGAGGTTTCGGGTTGCCGAACTTGTCTGCTTCGGCGGGTGCCGGCGGCGTGGGTTGGGAGGTTGGGGCGTGCCGAAGCAGACAAAGTCCGCCCACATGGTGGTTGACAGTTCCCCGGGCTTTGCTGTAGCGTTTCGCGCTCAATCATGAGGCGCACGGTTCATCGTTCAATGTGTTGCATGCGAATGCAGGCCTGCTCGTGTAACGAGCGGGTGTAGCCGCTTCGCACGCGACTGCACCCCCGGTTCACGGGCCGGAGCGGTGCGTCGCGCCTCGTTCTCCTCCATCCTCGCCAGCAGTTCCGCCTTCCCGGTCCCCCTGTTTTCCCGGCGAGCGCAGCACACGAGAAGAACCTGATTCTGACCCATCGTCCCGGCCTTTCCACCGGTTCGGACGATGGGTCTTCGCGTTTCAGGAACTTCCAACCGCGGCTCGAATGTCGCCGCAACGAAAGGAGAACACGATGCGCAGTTCGGAACAGTCCCTTCACTTCGAGACACTGCAGGTTCACGCCGGACAGGAGCCGGCACCGGGAACCCATGCCCGGGCGGTTCCCATCTATCAGACCACCTCCTACACCTTCGAGAATTCCGATCACGGAGCTCGTCTGTTCGCGCTCGAGGAGCTGGGCAACATCTACACGCGCATCATGAATCCGACGACGGACGTGTTCGAGAAGCGGATCGCCGCGCTGGAGGGGGGCGCCGGGGCGCTGGCCACCGCGAGCGGTCAGGCGGCACAGTTCCTGGCCATCAGCACGCTCGCCGAAGCGGGCGACAACATCGTGGCCACCAGCTATCTCTACGGCGGAACCTACAACCAGTTGAAGGTGACGCTGCCCCGGCTTGGTGTGGAGACTCGCTTCGTCGAGGGTGATGATCCCGGCGAGTTCGCCCGCCGGATCGATGACCGAACGCGGGCGCTGTATGTCGAGACCATCGGAAATCCGCGGTTCAACGTCCCCGATCTGGAGGCGCTGGCGAGGGTCGCTCACGAGCACCGGCTTCCGCTGATCGTGGACAATACCTTCGGTGCGGCCGGCTATCTCTGCAGGCCGATCGAGCACGGCGCGGACATCGTGGTCGCCTCGGCGACCAAATGGATCGGAGGTCACGGAACCTCGATCGGTGGCGTGATCGTCGACTCCGGAAATTTCGACTGGTCGAGCGGACGCTTTCCCGGGTTCACCGAGCCGGCGCCCGGCTATCACGGAATCCGATTCCACCAGACCTTCGGGCCCGACAGCCCCTTCGGCAACATCGCGTTCATCGTCCGGGCGCGGGTGGAAGGGCTCCGCGATTTCGGACCCGCTCTCAGCCCGTTCAATGCCTTTCTCCTGCTGCAGGGCCTGGAGACGCTCTCGCTCCGGGTGCAGCGGCACGTGGACAACGCGCTCGAGCTCGCCCGCTGGCTCAGCGTTCATCCGGAGGTCGCCTGGGTCAGCTATCCAGGGCTCGAGAGTCACCCCGCGCACGAACTTGCGAAGAAGTACCTCCGTCATGGTTTCGGTGGGGTCCTGACGTTCGGAATCCGCGGGGGCCTCGAGGCCGGGAAGCGGTTCATCGACAGCGTCCGGCTCGCCAGCCATCTGGCGAACGTCGGGGACGCCAAGACTCTGGTGATCCATCCCGCATCGACTACCCACCAGCAGCTCTCCACCCGGGAGCAGATCTCGGCTGGAGTGACTCCGGATCTGATCCGCGTGTCGGTAGGCATCGAGCACATCGACGACATCCGGAACGATTTCGACGACGCCTTCGCACGGACGAAAGCGAGGGCCGTCGCATGAGCGGAAAGACGAGATGCGAGTCGTTCCGGCTCTCTTCGCCTCTGGTGCTGGAAAGTGGGGAAGCACTCCCGGAGGTCACCATCGTCTATCGCACCTGGGGCCGGCTGAACATCGCCGGCTCCAACGCGGTGCTGGTCTGTCACGGGTTGACCGGTTCGGCCGATGCGGATGTCTGGTGGAAAGGGTTGTTCGGTCCCGGTCGAGCGCTCGATCCCCGGAAGGATTTCATCGTCTGCAGCAATGTTCTCGGGAGCTGCTACGGCACCAGCGGTCCGGCCTCGGCGGCGTCCGACGGCGAGCCATGGGGGCCGCGCTTTCCGGCGCTCACCATTCGCGACATGGTTCGTGCGCAGGAGCGTCTGATCCGTGCGCTGGGCATCCGGCGCATCGGTCTCGCGATCGGAGGCTCGCTCGGCGGGATGCAGGTTCTCGAGTGGGCCGTGATGTTTCCCGAGCTGGTCTCGAGGATCGCTCCGATCGCGACATCGGCTCGGCACTCCGCCTGGTGCATTGGGCTAAGCGAGGCACAGCGGCAGGCGATCACCGGCGATCCTTCGTGGAGTGGCGGCAGGTACGTCCAGCCGCCGGCGCAGGGGCTTGCGGTGGCGCGAATGATCGCGATGTGCACCTATCGCAGCCGGGAGAGTTTCGAGCGCCGTTTCGGGCGCCAGCGCCGGGAGGACCACCAGTGGGAGGTGGAGAGCTATCTCCATCACCAGGGAACCAGGCTGGTCGAGAGGTTCGACGCGAACAGCTACCTGACCCTGACCCGCGCGATGGATACCCATGATCTGGGGCGGGACCGAGGCGAGATCGAGGAGGTTCTGTGGTCGATTCGCCAGGCGGCTCTGGTGGTCGCGATCCGGTCCGACATTCTCTATCCGCCTGCCGAGCAGGAGGTGCTGGCAGCCGCCATGCCGGGTGCTCATCTCGCGTGGCTGGACTCGGAGCACGGTCATGACGGATTCCTGATCGAAGCGGAGGCGCTGAACGATCTGGTCCATGCATTCCGCGTTGCAGCGGAGGATCGCGTCGAGCGCGATCGGAAAGGGGAAACCGATGAAGAGCATCGGCTCAGCATCTCTTCGTATCTCTGAGGAGCCGTCGCGACACGGTGGCTCCAGTGCAACTCGACCGGCAATCCGTCGCTGCAGAGTGAATCTGATCATCGTCGGAGCGACGGGGCGGGTGGGCAGCGCGCTGCGGCGCCAGATCGACTCCCGGCGGGACCTTCTGCTCCGCTCCACGGGAGTCGATCTTCACGTGGTCGGGCTGATCAACAGCCGGTTCGAGCAGCGGAATGGCGAGGGTGGCTGCGGGGCCGAGTTGAGCGATCCGAGACCCGAATGGCCGGTTCTGGTCGAGCAGTTCCGGGCGATGCCGGGGCCCCGGGTGATCGTCGACTGCACCGCAAGCCAGGAGGTGGCGAACCTCTACGGCCGGTTCCTCGAAGGGGGCTCCGCGGTCGTCACGGCGAACAAGATCGCCGGTGCGGGGCCGCTCGAGCAATACCTGCGACTGCACGCCGTCTCACGGGATTGCCGACTTCCGTTGCTTGCCGAGACCACCGTCGGAGCGGCGCTGCCGATTCTCCGTTCCATCGAAAGCCTTCGCGAGACCGGAGACGAGATTCGAGAGTTCGATGCGGTGCTGTCGGGCACTCTCTCGTTCGTGCTGTCCCGGCTCAGTGCCGGGATCGCCTTTTCGGAAGCGGTCCGGGAGGCAATCGTCAGGGGCTTCACCGAACCGGATCCGTGCATTGATCTGGGGGGGGAAGATGTGGCGAAGAAGGTGGTCATTCTTGCGCGCGCCTGTGGGCAATCGATCGAGCGGGGCGACGTGTCTCTCGAGGCGCTGCTGCCTCCGGGTTTGACGTTCGATGGTGACTCCGATCGCTTCGTCTCAGCAGTGGCGGCGATGGACGAGGATCTGGCGTGGCGAGTGGCGCGGTCGGTCCATCGGGGAGAGCGGCTGATCTATCTCGCTCGATTTCATGACGGTCATGCGCGGGTGGGACTGGCGTCCGTCCCGGCCGCGAGTCCTCTGGCGGTGACCCGGGGGAGCGAGAACGTTGTGGTCTGCCGGACCGAACGCTACGGCGAGACACCGCTGACCATCGCGGGACCGGGCGCTGGCCCGGAGGTGACCGCGGCCGGTGTTCTGGCCGACATCCTCCGGGCCGCGGTGGAGATGCGGTATTTCCCCGGAGCTCACTCGGTGGAGTAGTCGTCCATCGGCTCTTCCTCGTAAGTTCGGCCTCCATCCGCCATCGTCCATCCCAGGCCCGGCTCGAGGAAGGCGTGGTCGTCCTCCGCCGAAACCTGCTCGAGCGGCGGTTCGGCGACGGCGTCTCGTCGGGTGCGGAGAAGCTCCAGAATCTCGATGGCGACCGCACGGACGACGGCGCCGAGGCAGACGAGAGTGATCAGGCCAAGGGCGATGTTGGTGAGGTTGAGCCAGAAGGTACGAGGGTCGAACAGATCGAACATGAATCCTCCGCGGCAACCAGTGGGGACGGGAACTTCCGGAGACGGTCACTCCACACGGCATGCCATCGATGCGGGTCGGGCTAAGCGATGTTGATCGTGATGGTTATGAAAGGAGAGGCGAAGCTGAAAAGGGTCCAGGTGTTGTCGAACCCGACACCCTGTGGGGAAATCCGGCATGGATCCCGGCGATGCGGTGTCGAGTCCGATCGTCGGCGCTGGCCCTCGTCGACACGATGCGGGTCTCCCGGAGACGAGGCGTTTGCTGCATGATGAATTTGGCGGACCGAAAGGAGAGAGCCGGGTGAGTGAACTGGTGGTTACGGTCGACGGAATGGTGCCGCGGGAGCGTGCGCATCGAGAGGGGATTCCGCACTATTGCGTCCATCTGGTCGTCTTCGGCGCCGGGGATGGAATCGTCTATCTGCAGCAGCGCTCCCGGAATGTGGACATCAGTCCCGGCCTGCTGGACAGCACGGTATCCGGGCATGTGAACCCCTCCGATCTTCTCGATAAGGGGTTGGCTGCGACGGGGGCTCGGGTCACGGTCCGGGAGGCGGAGGAGGAGCTCGGTGTCTCGCTTGCGCCCGAGGTGGTTGAGTTTCGGGGTGAGGTGGAGGCGGTGGTGCGAACGGGAGAGCGGATCTGTGTCGGCCGGACCCTGGTCTACACAGCGGTTCTGGATCTTTCCCCCGAGATCCATACGTCCGAGGTGGAGCGGCTGGTTCCGGTGGAGGTGCCCGTGATCGATCGGATTGTCGAATCCGGAGGCGGCGCGGTTCCGGGTGGTTTCGAGCTTACCAGCAGCTTCGTTGCAGTGTGGAAGTTCCTTCGCGGTCTGAGTTGATGTCGGTGGCCCCGCCGCACCGCCTCGACAGAAGCGTTTTGCCCTCGGCGGAGGCTTCACCACCCTTCATTGTGGTTGGCGGAGAATCCGCCGTGTCGGCCTGCCTGTAGGTGAGGCGTTCTCGAGTGTTACCACCCATCCGTCTCCTTCGATGGCACCAGCTCCCTGGCGTCCTGGCTGGATCAACGAACACGGTCACAGTCGGAAGAGATTTGTGGAGCGAGGATCTCACCCGCCGGTGCGCTGCTCGACCCTCGCGGAATCAGCCTCTTCCCCCCAGGCAGGCCGCCGCCGTCCGGTCTCCAATCCTTCACTGTTCCGCGACGGTCTTCCCTCCCCTTCCCATTCGGAAACCTGACGTTCCGGACCGGTGGGATCGAATGGGGATTCCGAAACGATCTCTGCTGCGACGGGACGTCTGCGTCTCCCGAGCTCACCGATTTCGTGTACGCCTCATCCCATTTCCGGACAGATTTCTGTCGGCCACGGGCCGATTTCGGGTAGAAATCGCTGGCAGCGAGGTTGCGATGGCCGATGCAGCAGAAGCACAAGGGGGAAAGGATGTTTGCACGGAAACGTGAGCCGCTCGTCGAGGTTGCCAACGGTGGAGCGCCGGAGACTCGGATTGCCGTCCGGTCGATGAACAAGTCGTACCGCCATGGGGGCGGTGAGACGTTCGTGCTTCGACGGATCGATCTGGAGATTGAGGAGGGAGAGTTTCTGTCGATCATGGGGCCCTCGGGTGCGGGCAAGTCGACGCTCCTCCATATCCTCGGAATGTACGACACGGACTTTTCGGGGGAATACCATCTGTTCGGGGCGCCGGTTCACGCCCTCGGACGGAAGCAGCGGGCGGATCTTCAACGGCGATCGATCGGCTTCGTGTTTCAGAGCTATCACCTGATCGACGACCTGACCGTCTCCGAGAATCTCGAGGTTCCGCTTTCGTATCGGAACATCCCGAAGAAGGAGCGCGAAGCGCTGGTGGCGGATACGCTCGATCGATTCCGCATCGTGGGAAAGAAGGACCTTTTTCCGTCGCAGCTTTCGGGAGGGCAGCAACAGCTCGTGGCGGTGGCGCGGGCGGTGATTGCCGGTCCGAGAGTGATTCTGGCGGACGAGCCGACGGGCAATCTCCACTCGGATCAGGGGCGGGAGATCATGAAACTGTTCTGCCGGCTTCACGACGAGGGAACGACGATCGTGCAGGTGACGCACTCGGAGGAGCTCGCCGGATATGGTCAGCGGATCGTACGGATGAGCGACGGCTGGATCATCGACTGAGAATTCATACGACGCGGAACCCGATCCTGATGATCGCGGGTTGCGTGACAGGAACGGAGAAACTGGTAGAAGATGACCGTCATGTCCACTCCAGAGCAGAAGGCCGCAGCGGGGAGCGATTCACGGGATCAGAAGCCCTCGGTCCTGCTCGCCGACGACCAGCCGGATGTGCTTCAGGCACTCCGGATGTTTCTCCAGCCCGAAGGGTTTGCGATCGAGACGGCGAACTCACCGACAGCGGTCCTGCGGGCGGTCGAGGCGAAAGAGTTCGACGTTCTGCTGGTCGACCTCAATTACAGCCGCGATACCACCTCGGGGCAGGAAGGTCTGGATCTTCTCTCGCAGCTTCATGGGTTCGACGGGACGCTGCCGATCATCGTGATGACCGCCTGGGGATCGATCGAACTGGTCGTCGACGCGATGCAGCGCGGGGCGCGCGACTTCATCCAGAAGCCGTGGGACAACGCGCGGCTGCTCACGGTGCTGCGCACACAGGTGGAGCTCGGCCGGGCGCTGCGGCGTGGACAGCGTCTGGAGACCGAAAACCGCATTCTCCGCGACGAAAAGTACCCTCGTCTGATTGCGCAGTCGCGGGCGATGAAACCGGTTCTGGAGATCATTGAACGGGTCGGACCGTCGGACGCCAACATTCTGATCACCGGCGAGAACGGGACGGGCAAGGGTCTGGTTGCGCAGGCGCTGCATGCAGTCTCGCTGCGCTCGGCGCGTCCGATGGTTTCGGTCAATGTGGGCGGGTTGTCGGAGGGGGTCTTCGAGAGTGAGCTGTTCGGCCACGTGCGGGGGGCCTTCACCGACGCGAAGGCAGACCGGGTGGGCCGTTTCGAACTGGCGGATGGAGGGACGCTGTTTCTCGACGAGATTGCGAACATCGCGATGAGCCAGCAGGCGAAGCTGCTGCGAGTGATCGAGACGGGAGAGCTGGAACGGGTGGGCTCGTCGCAGACCCGACGGGTGAACGTCCGGCTGATCTCCGCCACGAATTCGAACCTTCGCGCGGAAGTGGGGGAGGGGCGGTTCCGGGAGGACCTCCTGTTCCGGCTGAACACGATCGAGATCGACCTGCCGCCGTTGCGGGAACGGCGGGAGGACGTCGCTCTGCTCGCCGGGCACTTCCTCCGGCAGCACGCGAAGCGGTATCGAAAATCAATCGATGGGTTCGAGGCCAACGCGATGAAGTCGCTGATCGAATACCATTGGCCGGGAAACGTCCGCGAGCTGGATCATGCCGTCGAGCGTGCCGTTCTGATGTCCACCTCGCGGTCGATCCGGACCAGTGATCTGGCCCTCCGCGGGAATGCGGATCCGGTGGCCCGGATCGAAGACATGAGCATCGAAGAGGTGGAGTACGTGCTGATTCGGAAGGCCCTGGCCCGCAACGACGGAAATGTGAGCCGCGCTGCCGAGGATCTCGGACTCAGCCGGAGTGCTCTTTACCGACGATTGCAGAAGTATGGACTTTGACCGGCGGCGCAGGCGTCCCACGCTCTCGTACGAAACGAGAATTCTCGTCTTTGCTCTGGTCGCCGCGTTCCCCTGGATCCTGCTGGCCGTCTTCTTCCTTCGAGTCCATCCTCCCGGCGATCTCGCCACCATTCTGCTCATCCTCTCTCTGATCTGGACGGGCATCGCGGTAGGACTTCTGCGGTCGCATCTGGCCTACCCCCTCCGCACGCTTTCGAACCTGGTGGCCTCGCTCCGAGAGGAGGACTATTCGTTCCGCGCGAGGGGGGCAGGCTCGGATGACGCTCTCGGTGAGGTCCTCCAGGAGATCAATGAGCTGGGTGCCAATCTGCGGGAGCAGCGTCTGGGCGCCCGGGAGGCGACGGCCCTGGTCCGGAAGGTGATCAACGAGCTGGATTCGGCGATCTTCACCTTCGACAGTGAGCAGCGTCTCAGGCTGGTGAATCGTTCGGGTGCATCGCTTCTCGCCCGTCCGCCGGACGAGCTGACCGGCCACACGGTTCACGACCTCGGGCTTTCCGATCTTCTGGAGATCAGTGAGCCGGCGACGATCGAGCGGACGTTTGCAGGCTCATCCGGACGGTGGAGCGTCCACCGGTCGACCTTTCGCGATACCGGACGACGACATGACCTTCTGGTGGTGACGGACGTCAGTCGCGCTCTTCGAGAAGAGGAACGTCAGGCGTGGCAACGATTGCTTCGGGTGATCGGGCACGAGCTGAACAACTCGCTGGCGCCCATCATCTCGATTGCGTCATCGCTGGACGGTTTCGCGGCGCGGGATCCGGTTCCCGCGGACTTCCATGAGGAGCTTCGTCGTGGTCTGGCGATCATCTCGTCGCGAGCCGAGGGACTGCGCCGTTTCATGGAGGCGTACAGTCGTCTCGCCCGGCTGCCCCGGCCGCGTCGTGCGCCGGTCGAGATCGCGGCTCTGATTCAGCGGACCGCGGCCCTCGAGCGGCGACGTCCGGTGCGGATTCTGCCGGGCCCGGATCTGGTGGTCCAGGCCGACGCTCCCCAACTCGAACAGGCGTTGATCAATCTGCTCAAGAACGCGGTCGATGCCTCCGCCGAATCGGGAGGCGAGGTGGTCGTCGGATGGGAGCGCTCCGGCAGGTCGGTCTCGATCTTCGTGCAGGATGAGGGCCCGGGGATCTCCGGCAGCTCCAATCTGTTCGTCCCGTTTTTCACCACCAAGCCGGGGGGCACGGGGATCGGCCTGGTGCTGAGCCGCCAGATTGCGGAAGCACACCGAGGAACGCTGACACTCGAGAATCGCTCCGACAGGACGGGATGCATTGCTCAACTGACCGTCCCGCTCGACCGTTGATCGGTGCCGCGGTTCCGGTCGCCTGCGTCCCGGATCCGGACACTTCGGGTAAGCTGGCCGCAGGTGCCTGTTCAGCCTAAGTCACGTTTCGTCAGTAGGTTGATGTCAGGGCAGGGCGTGGCATCACCGTTGCGCATGAGCCAGAGCCAGGAAGACACATGGATATCGAACGACAGGATCTCGCGAAAGCGAAAAAGCGACGCCGGCTGATGTTCGGAACCGTCATCCTCGGGGCGGCGGTCGCGCTCACTGCCGGCCTGTCGCAGTTGCAGCCAGCTGCCCCTTCGGTCGAGAAGGATACGGTCTGGATCGGCAAGGTGGAGCGTGGGGCGATGCTCCGGGAGGTCCGTGGAACCGGAACGCTGGTGCCTGAGCAGATGCGGTGGATTCCCGCGGCGACGGAGGGTCGGGTCGAGCAGATTCACGTTCAGCCCGGCGAAGCGGTTCATCCGGATACCGTGCTGATGGAGCTCAGCGACCCCCAACTGGTGCAGGGGACTCTGGAAGCCTCGTGGCGGCTGCGCTCCGCGCAGGCCGACTACGAGAGCCTCAAGGCGAGACTGGATGCCCAGCGCCTGGAACAGGAATCCGCGGCCAATCGAATTCGTGCCGAAGCCGACCAGGCGCAACTCCGGAGCGAAGCGGACGAAGAGCTCGCGAAGGAGGGTCTGCTCGGGGAGCTGCCGAGAAAGGTCTCCCGGGCTACCGCGGAGGAACTGAAGCGTCGGGCGGAGTTCGAGACACAACGGCTCGAAGCTCTGAAGGAATCGAGCCGGGCGCAGCTCGCATCACAGCGCGCGACCATCGAGCAACTCCGGACGATGGACGAATTCCAACGGGATCAGCGCAACTCCCTGCGCGTTCGGGCCGGGATCGAAGGGGTCCTGCAACAGGTCTCGGTGGAGGTTGGCCAGCGGGTGACGCCGGGAGCGACTCTGGCGAAGATCATCGATCCGAAGCACCTCAAGGCCGAGCTTCGCGTTGCGGAGACTCAGGCGCGTGACATCCAGGTCGGTCAGAAGGCGGTGATCGACACCCGGAATGGAAAGGTCGATGGACGGGTCGCGAGGATCGACCCGGCAGCGCAGGGTGGGACCGTCACCGTCGACGTATCCCTTCGGGGTGCGCTGCCCCGCGGCGCCCGTCCGGACCTGACCGTCGACGGCACGATCGAGCTCGAACGACTCGAGGATGTTCTCTACGTCGGCCGTCCTGTTCACGCCACGGACGACTCGACCATCGGGCTGTTCCGGGTGGTGGACGGAATGGCCCGGCGGGTCAACGTGAAGGTCGGACGGACATCGGTCAGCACCATTGAAATTCAAAGCGGATTGAACGAGGGCGATGAGGTCATTCTCTCCGACATGTCCGTGTGGGACGACTACGATCGAGTGAAGCTGAACTGATGGTGGATGAAATGCAGAATGAACGGACAGCGCTGATCGAGCTCGAAGCACTGAAAAAGGTCTTCTTCACGGACGAGGTCGAGACCCACGCCCTCTCCGAGATCCATCTCGACATCCGGAAGGGAGACTACATCTCGATTGCCGGACCCTCCGGGTGCGGGAAGTCGACGCTGCTGTCGATTCTCGGGCTGCTGGATTCGCCGACCGGGGGACGCTACTGCGCTCAACGGGGAGCCGGTGGAGACACTCGCGCTTCGCGGCGAGCCAGGATCCGGAACCGTGAGATCGGTTTCATTTTCCAGAGCTTCAATCTGATCGGGGATCTGACCGTCTACGAGAATGTCGAGCTGCCGCTGACCTATCGGAACCTTCCTGCGGCGGAACGGAAGACGCGGGTCCACGAGGCGCTGGAACGAGTGGGAATGTCGCACCGGACCCGGCATTATCCGGCCCAGCTTTCGGGGGGCCAACAGCAGCGTGTGGCCGTCGCCCGCGCGATCGTCGGGGAGCCATCGATCATCCTGGCCGACGAACCGACCGGAAACCTCGATTCGCGCAACGGCGAGATCGTGATGGATCTTCTCCGGGAACTCCACCGGGAGGGCGCCACCATCTGCATGGTGACACACGATCCGCGTTACGCCCGTCACGCCGATCGGACGGTTCATCTGTTCGACGGACGAATCGTGGAAGACGAGTATGTCCCCGCCGCGGAGCAGGAGCTCCGGGAAAGCGGGTTCGAGGTTCCGGAGCATGACGTGCCCTCGCCGGCGGCTCCGGAGCATACCTCCTGATCCCTGCGGCCTGCGAGCCGCGAAATCAGCCAGGGAGGCATCAGATGAGCAGGCTTCGTCAGGATCTTCGTTACGCGTTCCGGGTTTTGATCCGGGACCCCTGGTTCTCACTCGCCGTCACCGCGATCCTCGCTCTCGGCATCGCTCTGGTCACCCTGGTCTACAGCGTCGTCCACGGTGTCCTGCTCGAGCCATTGCCGTTTCCCGATGCGGACCGGCTGGTGATGGTCTGGCAGACCGAGCCGGTTCATCATGCCGACGAGGCGGCGTCCTACCCGGACCTTCGGGACTTCCAGAGCGAGGCCCGTTCGTTCGCCGGGCTCGCCGGCTTTCAGACGGATTCCCGCAATCTGGGCGGCGCCGATCAGCATCCGATCCGGGTGACCGCGGCGGCGGTCTCTCACAACCTGTTCGACGTCCTCCGCGTCGACCCCCTGCTCGGGCGGACGTTCCAGGAGGATGAGGACCGTGGCGGTGCGGCTCCGGTGGTGATGATCAGCGAGGAGCTCTGGCGCGGTCGCTATGCGGCCAGCCCGAACGTGCTGGGAAAGACTCTGGACGTGGATGGTGCGTCCGCGGAGATCGTCGGCGTCGTTCCGGGATCCTTCCGGTTTCCCGACCGGGACACCACCATCTGGTTGCCGCTGGCACCCGCTCTGGGAAATTTTCAGGACAGCCGGGGAGTGCATGGCGTGCTGATCGTGGGCAGATTGGCTGAGGGGGTCGAGATCGGCGCGGCTCAGTCGGAGATGGAGTCGATCGCAGCGCGGCTGGCGCGAGAGTATCCCGGAGACAACGAGGGGCGGGGAGCGCGGCTCGAGCCGCTGCTCCATGCGTTCGTGGGAGAAACCTCGCCGACGCTGATGGTGCTGATGCTGTCGGTCGGTCTGATTCTCCTGATTGCCTGCGCGGACGTGGCCGGCCTGCTGATGGCACGCGGGGTCGACCGCCGGAAGGAACTGTCGGTGCGCGCCAGCATGGGAGCCTCCCGATCCCGGCTGGTCATGCAGATCCTTACCGAGAATCTCGTTCTCGCTCTGCTGGGCGGCGCGGTCGGAATCGGACTCGCCGGCGCGGTGATCCGGGGGTTACGCGCTCTTCTTCCCGAAACCTTTCCACGAATCGGGAACATTGAGCTCGATCCGGCGGTGATGGTCACCGCCCTTCTGATCTCGCTCCTCTCCGCCCTCCTCTTCGGTCTCCTTCCAGCGCTTCAGGTGTCGCGGTTCTCGCTCGCTTCGGTGATGCAGAGCCAGGGGCGAGGATTCACCCGTCGTCGAACCCTGTCGCGGAATCTCCTGGTCAGCGGAGAGATCGCTCTGGCGGTCGTTCTGGTGACCGGAGCGCTGTTGCTCGCGCGAGCTCTGAACCAAACGCTCGAGGTCGATCCGGGATTCGATCCCGAGAATCTCGTTTCTCTCGACGTCTCGCTCCCTCAATCCCGATATCCGGAGCCGGCGCGGGAAGACTACCCCCACTGGCCGCAAGTCAGCAGCTTTTATCCCCGCGTCCTGGAGAGGGTCTCCGCCATTCCCGGTGTCGAATCGGCCTCCATCGCAATCAACCATCCCTACAAGCGAGGATGGACTTCCCAGGCGCGCGTCGAAGGGCAGCCGCAGCCGCCGGGTCCGACCGAGGAGACCCGGATGCGGATGGTGACCGAGGGATATTTCCGGACGGCCGGAATTCCGGTGCTGCTAGGACGGCCGATCGAGGCTTCCGACGTCGATGGGCAGCCGCCGGTCGTAGTGGTCAACCAGGCCTTCGTCGACCGATATCTCCCGCACGAGGATCCCCTGGTGCACTCGGTGATCTTCTGGGGCTCCCCGCGGAGGATCGTGGGTGTGGTCGGAAACGTTCAGTTCGCCGGTCTCGGCGAGCCGGTTCAGCCCGCGATCTACCCCTCTCTCCGCCAGCTCCCGATGTCCGAGTTCAGCGTTCTGGTCCGTTCGAAAGCGCCGGTCGCATCACTGACTCGAAGCGTCCAGGAAGCGATCTGGTCGGTGGACCCGGATCTGGCCTTTTTCAACGTCGGGCCGATCGAGGATGTGGTTCATCAAGCTGCGGCGACCCCCCGGGTTCGGGTGGTGGTCATGCTGGTTTTCGCCGGTTCGGCAGGTCTTCTGGCGATCCTCGGTCTCTATTCTCTGGTGGCGTGGGATGTCCGGCAGTCGCGAAAGGACATCGGGATCCGGATGGCTCTGGGCGCACGTCGCGAGCAGATCGTCGCCAGCGCCGTTCGGAGCGCGCTCACTCTTGCCGGAATGGGATTGGCCGTCGGTCTGGCGGGATCGATTGCGGCGAACCGCCTGCTCCGGAGCTTTTTGTTCGGCATGTCCACGACCGATCCGGTGACCTACGGTGTCGTCGTCGGGATGGTGTTCGGATTCGCAATCGTCGCGAGCTGGCTTCCGGCCCGCCGGGCTGCAGGGGTGGATCCCGCCACGATCCTCCGCACCGAGTGAAGGAGAGAGTGATGGAACGAGGAAGGCGCAGAGGTCGAGAAGTCGTCGCCGGATGGGTGGCCGATCTCCGATATGGAGCTCGCTCCGCCCGGAGGTCCTGGCGTTTCACCCTCGGAATTGCGCTCCTCATCGCGCTCGGCTCCGGCGCTGCCGCCGGAGTCTTCGGAATTCTCGATGCGGAGATTCTGAGTCCGTTGCCGTTTTCCCGTCCCGACCGGCTGGTGATGATCTGGACCGGCTTCACCGACCAGGGGCTGAGCCACCTGTCGGTGTCGCCTCCGGAGTTCCGGGACATTCGAATGACGGGGGGATCCCTCGAGCGCGTGGCCGGGTTCGTTTCGGGGAACATGAATCTGATCTCCGGAGACGAGCCGTTGCGGGTGCGGGCCACCTGGGTCACGGACGGTCTGTTCGAGACCCTGGGCGTGACGCCGGAGATCGGAGGAACGTTCGTCCCCGCGGATCAGCAGTCGGGGGAGACGCGGAGGGTCATTCTCAGCGACTCGCTCTGGCGGAGCCGGTTCGCGGCGGATCGGTCGATTCTGGGGAAGAACATCTCGCTCAATGAGCGGCCGTACGTGGTGGCCGGAGTGATGGGGCCGGAGTTCAAGGCGATCCACGAGGCCGACGTATGGGTACCTCTCCGGCTGACGGAAGACGACTTTTCGGACGCCGAGCGCGGCGATCACTATCTCCGGGTCGTCGGACGGATGGCCCCCGACGTCGATCCCCGGATCGTGCAGGGAGAGATGAACCTGCTTGCGGATCGGCTCGAACGGCGCTATCCGGAGATGAACCGGAATCACCGCTTTGAGGTGGTCGCGCTCGGCGACGAGGTTCTCGGCGCGATCCGGCCCCGTCTGCTGTTGACCTTCGCTGCCGTCGGTGTGTTACTTCTGCTGGTCTGTCTCACCGCCACGAATCTGATGACCTCCCGGACGCTGCAACGGCGTCGGGAGCTTTCCGTTCGGATGGCGCTCGGGGCGAGCCGCCGCCGAATCGCCGTCTCCGTGCTCACGGAAGTTCTGGTCATCGTGGTGGCCGGGATGGCTCCCGGACTGTTCGCGGGCCTTCGGCTCGCCCGGTGGTTCGCGGGCGAGGGATCCGTGATTCTGCCACGCGCAGTGACGGAGGTCGTGTCTGCCAGGACAGTGGCATTCGGAGTCGTCAGTCTCGTCGTGGTGGTGCTGTCACTCTTCATCGGTCCTGCTCTGGTCGTCTCTCGCCATCGCTTCGGTGCCTTCCTGGGCTCCCGGGGCAGCGGAAACGAGACGCCCGGCAGGAGGCGATCGGCTGTGGTGGTGGTGGAGGTGGCTCTCGCGACGGTGATTCTGACAGGAGCCGGTCTGACTGTTCGCAGCTACCGGCATCTGACGGCGGTCCAGCCGGGGTGGCGAATGGATCATCGGACCACGATGCGAGTCCAGTTGCCCTCGAGCCGATATGGAAGCGCGGAGCAGAAAGTCGGCTTCGTGGATCGCTTGCTCGAGCCTCTTCGATCGGCGGCGATCGTCGAGTCGGTGGCGGTCTCCGACGCCGTGCCATTCAGTGGCGAAGGTGACGATCGGAGTTTCTTCATCGAAGGGAGTGACCCCTCCTTTGCCCGGCGCGAGCCGACGGTGATGACCAGAATCGTGTCGGAAGATTTTTTCCGCACCCTGGGCATCCCGATCCTTCAGGGGCGAGCCTTCCAACGGAGTGACGACGGAGCTCTTCCGGTGGCGGTCATCAGCCGGGCGATGGCCCGACGGTACTGGCGCGACGAGAACGCGATCGGGAAGAGAATCACGTTCGACGACATCGGAAGCGACCCCCGCTGGCTGACGATCGTCGGGATTGCCGGTGACGTGCGATCCATGGATCTCTCGGTTGCCCCGGGACTGGAGATCTATGTGCCATTTCGTCAGCGACCCGCATCGTCGCTGTTCGTGTCCATCGCCTCGGCACGGGGGGAAGAAGGAGCGGTTGTGGATGTCGTTCGGGACGAGCTCCGCCGGCTGGATCCGACGCTTCCGGTATTCGATGTCGCCGCGGCGGGAACTCTCCTTCGGGATTCCCTTGCCACCCGGCGACTGACGGCCGCTCTGCTGGGGGGCTTCGGACTGCTGGCTCTGACTCTGGCCGTTGCGGGCACCTTTGCCGTCGTCTCTTATCAGGTCAGCTCCCGAACGCGGGAGATCGGCATCCGTATGGTGGTCGGGGCCTCCACCGGCACGATTCTGGTCTTCATTCTCCGAAAAGGACTCGGTCCCGTGCTGGCGGGGATCCCGATCGGACTGGCTGGAGCGCTGCTGATGTCCCGGGGACTGGAGACGCTCGTGTTCGGCATTTCGCCGCTCGATCCCGCGACGTACGCGGGGGTGGCCGGCGCTTTGATTGCCGGGGGCGTGGTGGCATCCCTGATCCCGGGAGTGCGCGCCTCGCGGATCGATCCCGCTTCGAATGTGCGGGTCGACGGATGAATGTTTCGGTCGCTCCGAGCGGCCCTGACCTTCGATGGAGGATGCTCTGATGATTCGATCGATCGCCACGGATCTCCGTTACGGATGGCGTCGGCTGCTCCGGTCGCCGGGGTTTCTGATTGCGACCGTCGTGACGCTCGCTCTCGGAGTGGGGCTGAACACGGCGATTTTTGCGCTGATCCATCAGGTGCTCCTCGAGCCCCTGCCGTACCGTAACGCGGCGCAACTGGTCGCGGTCACCAGCACGCGCGATGGCGAGGAGAGGTCGATGGCCTGGTTCGACTTCCTGGACTGGCAGCGGGCCAATCGGAGTTTCTCGGATCTCGCTGCCTACTGGCGTCGGAACATGGTCCTGACCGTGGACGGGGATGCGGAACAGGTGCGGGGTCTGGCGGTGACCTCGAATCTGTTCGGCACGCTCGGGGTCGCACCGGAGATCGGCCGCGGCTTCGCGCCGGATGCGGATCGGGCCGGCGCCCGGTCCGAGGTGGTCCTGACGCACGAGCTGTGGCAAAGACGCTATGGTGCGGATCCGAACATCCTGGAGCGCTCGGTTCGCCTCGACGGGCAGCCGTATCGAGTGATCGGCGTGATGCCGCCCGGTTTCCGGTTTCCGGATGGCGTGTTTCTCGGGGCGTCTGATTTCTATCTGCCGGCGGGGCCGTCCACGACCGACGAATCCTGGCAGGAACGCGACGATCACCCCGGGATCTATGCGATCGGACGAATGCGTCGGGGAGTGACGATCGATCAGGCCCGTCGCGATCTCTCCTCCATTGCCGAGTCGCTCGGTCGCTCCTATCCGGAATCGAATGGACACACCGGTGTCCTGCTCAGGCCGGCGCTGGAGGAGGTCGTCGGCGACTTCCCTTCCACGCTCGAGATCCTGTTTTTCGGTGTCGGGGCGGTGTTGCTGATCGCGATCGCGAACGTATCCGGACTGGCTGCCGCGCGCGTTCTCGGTCGTGGACACGAGATTGCCGTTCGCTCGGCGCTCGGTGCCCGCCGCGGCCGGATTGTCCGCCTGCTTCTCTCCGAATCGGTGATCGTTGGCGCGCTGTCATTCATGGCCGCCTGGGCGGTGGCCTGGGCAGCAATTCATTCGAGCGCCTCCCTGCTCGAGGGACTCCCGCGTCTCGAGCAGATCTCCCTCGATCCCGTAGTGATGCTGTTCGCGCTGTGCCTCGCGCTCGTTTCATCCATGCTGGCGGGATTGATTCCCTGCTGGCGGCTCGCCGGTCGGTCGGGAGAAGGCGCGCTCGGATCGAGAGGCGGCGAAGGCCGTCCGGACGGACCTCTCCGCGCGGGCCTTCTGGTTCTGCAGGTTGCCCTCGCGCTGGTCCTGCTGAGCTCGTCGGTCCTCCTGGCGCGCACCCTGTTCGAACTGCGCCGGGACCGGGGCGGGATCCGTCCCGAGGGCGTTCTGACGTTCAAGATCGATCTTCCGGAGACGCGTTTCGACGACGATGCCATCCGCCGGTTTCACACGCGCCTGCTCGAACAGCTCCGGACCATGCCCGGAGTTCGCTCGGCAGGGATGATCTCACCGCTCCCGTTCAGCGGTGCTGGTCGTCAGGCGGGGATCCGTCGAACGGATCGTCCGGACGTGGAGCCGTTTTCATCCGACGTCGCGGTGGTCACCCCGGGATACTTCGAATCGATCGGAGTGGAACTGCTCGAGGGGCGGCTGTTTCGTGAGAGCGATCAACCTTCGGGACCGGCGGTCGCGGTGGCGGATGAGCGATTCGCATCGCGCTTCTGGCCGGGAAAGAGCGCGATCGGGCGGCATGTGGAGGGATGGGGCTTCGACGAGATCACGATCATTGGAGTCGTCCGGCACGTGAAGAACTATGGGGTGAGGGCGGAGTCGCGACCGGAGCTCTACTTCGTCGATGCCCAGCGGCCGTTCTCGACTCTCTTCGGTGTGGTCAGAACGGGTGGCGATCCGGATCGGATCGCGCCGGCCGTACGCAGGGTGATTGCCACGCTCGATCCGGAAGTGCCGGTGAGTGCGGTCCGGCCGATGACCTCGATCGTGGCCCACACCCGCTCGACGGCGCAGCTCGCGGCACGGATCGGCATCGCTCTCAGCGCTCTGGCGACCGTTCTCGCCGCGCTCGGCCTCTACAGTCTCCTCACCCACGAGCTTCTCCGCAGGCGTCGAGAGCTCGGAATCCGGATGGCACTCGGTGCCGATCCGCTCGCCATCCTGGCTCTGGTCAGCCGGCAGAGCGCTCGGCTCGCATTGACCGGAGCGGTGGTCGGTCTGATCGCATCCTGGTGGGTCTCTCGATTTCTGGAAGGCCTTCTTTATCGGGTGGAGCCGTGGAACGTTCCAATCGTCACGTCGGCCCTGGGAACGCTCGTGGCGGTGATGATTGCCGCGAGCCTGATCCCGATGATTCGAGCGGTCCGATCCGATCCATCGACCATTCTGAGGGAATCGTGAAGGGGACGGTCCGGCATGAACCGGGGCGAATCGCCTTCGTTTCGCATCCGGTCACCGTCCTGGGAGAATGAACGATGAATACGCTAAGTCGGGAACTTCGTCAGGTGATCCGCCTTCTCGGCCGTAGTCCCGCTTTTTCCTTCGTGAGCATCGTGATTCTCGCTCTGGCGATTGGCACGACCACCCCGACGTTCAGCATCATCGAGGCCTACCTCCTTCGGCCGCTTCCCTTCTCCCAGCCGGACCGTCTGGTGCACCTCTGGTCCACCAATCAGCGGCAGGGGGCCGATCAGCAGCGGGTGGCGTTGAGCGACTTTCTGGACTGGAAACAGGAGAGTCGCTCGTTCAGCGATCTGGCGGCGTTCAATTACACCGGGGAAGATCTGACGGCCCTCGATCCCCCGGAGCAGATTTCCGCCGGACGCGCGACGGCGAACCTGTTCGACACGCCCTCGGCCGTCAGCCCCAGCTCGGCCGGGGGTTCATGCCGGGAGAGGATCGGGCCGGGGCCGAACCGGTCGTGGTCCTGAGCCATGGCTTCTGGGAGGATCGATTTCATGGCGACCCGGCGGTCCTGGGACGTTCTCTGGAGATCAACCGGAAGCGGTTCACGATCATCGGAGTGATGCCGGCGGACTTCGTATTTCCGCTTCCGACGACCCGCCTGTGGATTCCCTACGAGATCGACCCCGCGGGCGAGAGCCGGGCAACTCAGCGTCTGCAGGTCGTCGGCCGCCTGGCACCGGGAGTGACCGCCGCGCAGGCACAGCAGGAGATGAACCGGATCGCTTCAACGCTCGCGGAGCGCCATCCCGAGACCAATGAGCACCGAGGCGTCAATGTCACCGATCTTCGGGGAGCTCTGAATTTCGCCGACAGGATCTTCCGGAGCATGGCGCTGGTTCTGATGGCGGGTCATCTGCTGGTCCTGCTGATCGCCTGCGCGAACATCGCCGGAGTGCTTCTGGCCCGTTCCCTCGGGCGGGGTCGGGAGATGGCGATCCGGACGGCGATGGGAGCCTCCCGGAGGCGGGTGATCGCACAGCTCATGACCGAAAGCGCGGTTCTGGCGGTGATTGGTGGTGCCGCCGGTCTGGGTGTCGCCTGGGCCATTTTACGAATCCTGAGGAGGGTGATTCCCGGCGACCTCTACCGGGTGGGAGATCTGGGGCTCGATCCGGCGGGTGTGGCGTTCACCTTTGCTCTCGCACTTCTCGCGTCTGTTCTGTTCGGCCTGGTCCCCGCGTTTCGGGCCTCCGGGGTCGGCGTCGCGCGACTCCTCCGGGAATCGGCATCGGCGCTCAGTGCCTCCCGCCGGACGCGCCGCCTGCAGAGCGCGTTCGTGATCATCCAGATCGCCCTCGCCGTCACGCTGCTGATCAGCACGCTGCTGATCCTGCAGAGCTTCAATGCCCTGCGCCAGACCGATTCCGGCCTGGACGGCCACGACGTCCTGACCCTCCGCGTCGTCCTTCCCCGAGACGTTTACGATGAGTCTCGGCAGGTCGCAACGTTTCACCGTCAGGTGCTGGCCCGCGCACGGCAAATCCCTGGAGCGCGTGCGGTGGCGACGACGAACTTCCTCCCCCTTAATCACGAGGCATATCCGGTCGAAATTCTCGATTCGGATCTTCCCGGATCCGCCGGCAGTGAGAGAAGCGTGCGGATGTTCCGCGTCTCCCCCGGCTACTTCGACACGCTGGACATCCCGATGATTCGGGGCCGTGATTTCAACGCCGCGGATGACGAGGAACACCCTCCGGTTGCGGTGATCAGCGCGGCGCTGGCCGATCGTTTTCTCGCCGGTCGAGAGCCGATCGGACGGACCCTTCGTCTCGATGGTTTCGACGATCCTTTCACCATCGTCGGTGTCGCGGCGAACACCCGGCAATGGGATCTGGCGGAAGTCCACCCGCAGATCTTCGTGTCGCAGTTGCAGTTTCCCGGGCGCTACCTCCGGCTGCTCATCGAGATGGGGAGCGATCCGCTGAGCCGGGCATCGGATGCGCGTGCCGCCATCTGGAAGGTCGACCCGCATCTTCCGATCTCGGAGGTCCGAACGATCGATTCGGTGGTCACCGAGTCGTTGCTCCCGCAGGCGAGCCTTTCGATCTCGATCGGCGTGCTCGGTCTGGGTGCTCTGGCTCTCGCCGCGGTCGGACTCTACGGTTTGATGCTGTTCTTCGTGACGCAGCAGCGAAAGGAGCTGGGGGTGCGGATGGCGCTGGGTGCGAGTCGTCAGGGCCTGCTTCGTCTGGTTCTCAAACGGGGACTTCGCCTGTCACTGGTGGGAGTCGTTTTCGGCATGGGGGGAGCGCTGGCTCTCGGCCCCCTTCTTCGAGCCGTGCTGGTTGGTGTCGCCAGTCCGGGACCGGTCGTTCTCGTTGCGACGTCACTGGCTCTGATCGCCGTATCTCTGCTCGCCACCTGGATTCCGGCACGCTCCGCGATGCGGATGGCGCCGGGCGAAATTCTCCGGGAGGAGTGAACCGGCGGAACCGAGGCGGCTCGCCGGAGTGAGATGTCACCCCGCGATGCCACGAATCCGTTAGCATGCGTGGGTATGAAGCCCTGGGTGCTATTGGGAGAGGCCGCCGTTCCCGGCGATGGAGAGACGATGCGTCTCTATCGCCGTGACGAGGAGTTCTCCATTCGGGTGGAGAACTACGAACTGATGACGAGCCGTTCGTATGGCTCCGAGGTTGCGCTTGCGGAGGTGGGGTGTGGTCGGCTGACGAATCGTGATCGTGCGCGGGTTCTGATCGGCGGGCTGGGAATGGGCTTCACGCTGGCCGCGGTCCTCTCGGAGGTCGGCCCACGGGCCGAGGTGGTGGTGGCGGAACTGGTTCCGGAGGTCGTCGGGTGGAACCGTGTCGAGATGGCCGAGGTCAATGGCGCTGCACTGGAAGATCGCCGCGTGACGGTGCGGGTTGCGGATGTCGGCGCGGTGATCCGGGGAGGGGCGGACGCATGGGACGCGATTCTGCTCGACGTCGACAATGGACCCGCGGCGCTGACGGCGAAGAAGAACGACCGGATCTACACCCCGAGTGGTCTTCGGGCGGCGTATTCAGCGCTGCGTCCGGGTGGAGTGCTGGGGATCTGGTCATCCGCCGGTGACGCGGAGTTCACCGAGCGGCTGCGGCAGGTCGGCTTCGACGTCGAAGAGGTTCCGGTGCGCGGTCACGGTCGCGGTGGCTCGCGCTATCTGGTCTGGATCGCCCAGCGCTGATGAGCTGAAGGCCCTGGAAACCCTCGACCACCGACGCGATCGCGGTGCCGAGAGCGGTGAAAAGCAGGGCGATCACGAGCATGATCAGCAGCGCCCAGGGAGCCGAGTGAGATGCGTCGGCCGGAAGCCGAAGAACAGCGCGATCACGAAGACGACCAGCCCCTGGACGGTGACAACGGCGGCGCCGCCGAGCGCCCGGCCCAATATGATCGAAAGAGGCGAGATCGGCGCGACGAGCATCTCCTTGAGAAATCCGAACTGCCGGTCCCAGATGATCTCCATACCCGAAAAGATCGCCGTGAAGAGAATGTCGCTATGACGCCGCGCCCCGATCGCGACCGCCGGATTCGCGCAATGTCGCGACGGCGCCCGGGAGACGGGTCGGGAGACCCATCCCACACCGGGGCGGTTCGTTGTCGGCCGGTCAGTTGGCCGGTTCCTCATCCATCCTGCGGATCGCCTCGAAGACGCCGGCGACGATGCGGTCGCAGCGGGGCGCTTCGAAACTGAAGAGCTGCTCGAACGTCAGACCTCCCCGCTCGAACAGGTGATCACGCACCAGGCCGCGGGCGCGGTGGAGGCGCGTCTTGATGACATCCTCGGTCACCCCGAGACATGCCGCGGTCTCGCCAGTGGAAAGACCCTCGACCTCGCGGAGCATCAGGACCGTTCGATAGTGCTCCGCGAGCGAATCGATTGCTTCCTCCAGCAGTCTTCGGACATCACTGGCCATCGCTCTCGCCTCCGGATCTGGGTAGGGTGACTCGACGGGTGGCATCGCATCCTCGCTTTCGGATTCCAGGGGTGCCTGAAGAGGGTCGCGACTCCCGCGTCGGAGCTTTGCGAGTGCCTCATGGATCGCGATCCGCGTCATCCAGGTCGAGAACCTCGCCCGCTCACCGAACTGGGCGAGGTGGGTGAAGGCATTGATGTAGGCCTGTTGCATCACGTCCTCGGCTTCCGCTTCGTTGCGGAGAATCGCACGTACGGCCCGATAGATCCTCTGATTGTTCCGCCGCATCAGAATCTCGAACAGCTGGGGCTTGCCCGAGAGGATTTCCCGGACCACCTCCTCGTCGGAGAGAGTGGCCGGTGGCGGCGTTGGGAATGGCTGCATCTCACTCATGGGGTCCTCCCTCTTCTTCAGAGTGGACTTCCCGCGGATCGGTGACAGGAAGGTCGGGTTCAGTCGGTGACTGTCACCGATTCCGGGGGCCGGGACTCTGAGCAGACAGAGGAGGTCATTCGATGAATTCGAAACTTAACACGGTCTGGTGGGTTCTGCGCATCGGTCTGGGGCTCGGTCCCTTCCTCGCAGGGCTCGACAAGTTTTTCAACATTCTCGCGCAGTGGGATCTGTACCTGAGTCCACTTGCCACGAAGGTCATCCCGGTGCCGCCGGAAGTCTTCATGCGTGTGGTCGGGGTGGTCGAGATGGTGGTCGGGGTCGCGATTCTCGCGGGGTTCACTCGTATCGGTGGCTGGGTCGCGATGGTCTGGCTCCTCGCGATCGCCGCCAATCTTCTGACCACCGGGATGTTCTACGACCTGGCCGTGCGGGACGTCGAGATCGCGCTCTCGGCGTTCGCGCTCGCGAGGCTCAGCGAGGTGCGCGCCGAGCAGACATCCGCAGGGTCCCGAACAGCAGGCGCGGCGATGGGCGCCGCCTGAGTTGATTCACAACAAAAGGAGGAGAGCTCCATGAGATTCATGAAGACCCGTTCCATCCTGATTGCACTGTTCCTGATCGTCGCGCTTGTTCCGATGGCCCTCACCGCGGGACCGGCGACCTGGAAGAACGTCTCCCTGGTCGACACGAACTGCCATGGAAAATTCACCCGGGACGCCGACGCACACACCCGGGCCTGTGCTCTGAAATGTGAGAGGCGCGGATTCGGCATCATCACCTCCGACGGCACGTGGCTCCCGTTCGATGCAAAGGGTAACGATCTCGCGGTCGCGGCGCTCGAATCGTCGAACGCGAAAGACCATCTCCGGGTCACCGTGGTCGGCGAACAGAAGGGCGATCAGATTCTCGTGCAGTCGCTGCAGCTCAACTGAGAGGTTCGGGGACGTCCCGGCACCACCCGTGCCGGGGCGCTCGAACAATCCTCGGAGGCTGTGCAGGAATCGAGGGTGGATCGGCTTGCGAGTGCGACGGCACCACTAGTGTAGTGTCTCGTAAATTCGGTACATTTTGCTGGTGGTGCTTGCGAGTCGAGATCAAGGAGCGACTCCTCCACGATGAACCACATCGCTTCGTCGTCGCTCCGCGCGAATCGACGACTTTTGGTCGCAACAAAATGCACCGAATTTACGAGACACGACACTTGGCTTAGCCGGACACAGAGGGGTTTTCCGATGCCTCTGAACGGAACGGCCGTGCAGGCTCCGGGCGTTCCTCCTTTGCCCAGCCTTTCGTCCGCTCGATCGCTCGTCGCCAGGGATCGGAGCATCTCATCGCGTCTCTGGTCTCGCGATCCCGAGGATGGAAGATCCGGTCGGCCTTCCAGTTCGCATCGATCTCCGTCCCGGAGGCCCAGAATCCGATCGCCAGTCCGGCGAGATAGGCGGCACCGAGTGCCGTGGTCTCCGGCACACGAGTCCGCACCACCGGAATGCCGGCGAGGTCGGCCTGGATCTGCATCAGCAGATCGTTCCGGGACGCACCGCCGTCCACGCGCAGCTCCTGGATGGCGATCCCGGATTCCCGTTGCATCATCTCCAGAACGTCGGCGCACTGAAGAGCGATGGATTCGAGGGTTGCGCGGGCAATGTGGGCCGCGGTGGTGCCCCGGGTGATTCCGAACATCGAGCCCCGCGCCCAGGGATCCCAGTGGGGCGTTCCCAATCCGGTGAACGCCGGAACGAAGACCACTCCGCCGCTGTCGGGAACCGAGCCTGCCAGCGCTTCGCTCTCGGAGGCGGACGCGATGATCTTCAGCCCGTCCCGAAGCCACTGTACGGCGGCGCCGGTGATGAAGACGCTTCCTTCCAGGGCATAGGTGATCACTCCATTCACCTTCCAGGCAATCGTCGAGAGCGCTCCCTCTCGAGAGCTGACCAGCTCCTGGCCCGTGTTCATCACCACGAACGATCCGGTTCCGTAGGTGTTCTTGGCCATCCCGGGCTTCACGCTCCGCTGGCCGAACAGCGATGCCTGCTGATCGCCGGCAATCCCCGCAATCGGGATTCCCGAAGGGATGGGCAGCCCAGCCGTCGTGGCTCCGTAGACTTCGCTCGAGGAACGAACCTCGGGCAGAACAGCCGCGGGGATGCCGAACAGATCGAGCAGCTCGGGGTCCCAGGTTCCGTCGTGGATGTCGAGCAGAAGGGTGCGGGAGGCGTTGGAGGCGTCGGTGAGGTGACAGGCACCGCCGGTGAGATTCCAGACCAGCCAGCTGTCCACCGTTCCGAAGGCAAGCTCGCCGGCTTCCGCGCGAGGCCGGACACCGTCGAGGTGGTCGAGCATCCACCGCAGTTTCGTCCCGGAAAAGTAGGGATCGATGATCAGTCCGGTCTTCTTTCGAATGAGATCCTCGTGCCCGGCCGCGCGCAGCTCGTCGCAAAACGACGCGGTGCGCCGGTCCTGCCAGACGATGGCGTTCGAGACCGGTTCTCCCGTCGTGCGGTCCCAGAGGATGGTGGTCTCGCGCTGATTGGTGATTCCGATGCCGAGCACATGCGATCCCGGGACGGAAGCGATCACCTCGGCCGCAACGTCGATCTGGCTCTTCCAGATCTCGCTCGGATCGTGCTCCACCCAGCCGGGTTGCGGAAAGATCTGGCGGAACTCTTTCTGTGCGACGGCAATCGGTTCGCCAGTGGTGTCGAAAAGAATGGCGCGGGAACTGGTCGTTCCCTGGTCGAGTGCGAGGATGACGTCCATCACGGATCTCCCGAAACGATTCTCTCACGCCGTTCATGGCGGGTGCTGGATGACGGGCGGCACGGAGCTCAGGGCTCCCGAAGAGTTCGGGAGGGATCGAGTCGGACGATGCGGAGAGCAGGGACGACGCTGGAGACGACCGCGACGGACATCAGGCTTCCCACCAGCCAGAGAATGGTCACCGGATCCGAAGGCTCGATCCCCCACACCATCCCTCTGAGCGCCCGCACGACCAGTGGCGTGAGCAGAACGCCGAGGGCGAGGCCGGTGGTGGTGAGCAGAATCCCGGTCATTCCGATGCGCAGCACGGTGCCGGCGCGTGGTGCGCCGAGAGCGAGCCGAATGCCGATCTCACGGCGCCGTTCGGAGACGGTGCTGGCGATAAATCCGCCCAGTCCGACTCCTGCGAGCAGAAGTGCAAGCAGCGCCATGGTCCCCATCAGCAGCGCCTGGAACCTCTGAAAATCTGAGGGCCTCTCCGGCGAGCTGATCGACGCTGCGGATCTTCGCGATCGGGAGGAGGGGGTCGACCTGGTGGACCGCGTTCCGAATGGTCGCCACCGCATCCGTGCGCGCGTCGCTGCGAACAATCCAGCTCGGGGAGAACCCAGCCATGGATCATCGGAATCCTCTCGTCGGGGAACTGCGCGACCGGAACGTAGACGGCGGGGATCGCGGCGAGTGGTTCGTAGTGTCCGAAGCTCGCCTTCTGAACCACGTCTCCGACGACACCCACGATCTCCCAATCCATGCCGCCGAACGCGATCCGAGTGCCGAGCACGGGCCGGCTGCCGAGCGCATAGCGGACGAAACTGCGGTTCACCACGGCCACTGGGACGGTCCCCGGTCGGTCTTCCGACGTCAACCGCCGTCCCTGAATCAGCGGGACCCGCAGTGTCTCGAAGTAACCGGGGGTCACGTAAATTACGTTCGTCGTGCGCGGATCATCCGGTGCCGAAGGAAAGACGAAGCCGAGATTCAACGCCCTTTCGTAGGGAAGTGTGAGAGAGGCCGCCGCGGCGGTGATTCCCGGACCCGTACGGATCTGTGCCAGCGTCTGTTCGAACAACCGGCTGACCGGTGCCGTGGTTTCGTACCGCGCGTCCTCGAGTGAGACGGTGGCGGCGAGCAGTCCTTCCGGATCGAATCCGGGAGCGGTTCCGCGAAGGTGACCGAACGAACGGATGAGCAGCACCGCGGAGATCAGGAGAAGCACGCCCAGTGAGATCTCGGCGACGATCAGGCCGCGCCGGGGCCAGTGACGGAGGCTGCCGGAGGAACCCCGGGATCCCCCCTCGGCGAGCACGGCGCGGATCTCGGTACGACTCATCCGCCACGCCGGGTAGAGCGCAAACAGCAGCGTCGACCCGACGCTGACGACCACCGTGAAGGCGACCACCCGCAGATCGAGATGGAGGGGGCGGACCAGTCCGAGATCGGCCGTGACCATCGCCTCCAGGGCCCGAATTGCTGCCGCTGCCAGAGCGAGTCCGATCGCGCCGCCGCAGAGCGACAGAGCCAGACCCTCGGCCATCAGCTGGCGGACGATCGGAAGGCGGCCACCTCCGATCGCCATCCGGGTGGCAATCTCCCGGGTCCGCGACGATGTGCGGGCGAGGAGCAGTCCGGCGAGGTTGACGCAGCCGATCAGAAGCACCATCCCCACCGCGCCCCAGAGAATCTGCAGGGGAACCCGCATTTGCCTACTGCCGATCTGATCGAGAGGGAGGAGTCCGAGCCTCGCGGTCAGGTCGGGCGGCAAATCCTGTCCGCTCAGATATTCGGCGGAGAGAACCGAGACCCGACCTTCCGCCGCGGTCCAGTTCATTCCCTCCGGGATCCGCAGGAGGATCGCGTAGTTTCTCCCATCTCCTTCGGTGGGCGCTCGTAGCGGTGTCCAGAGATCAGCATTTGCCGTCGACCTGAAACCGGGCGGCATCACCCCGACCACGACATAGGGTTCCCCCCGAAGGAAAACTCTTCGGCCGATCACCTCGGAGCTGTTCCCGAACAGTCGGCTCCGGAGCCCTTCGGAGATGACCGTTACCGAGGGGCCGCCCGCCGTGTCCTCCCGGGGGAGGAATCCGCGACCGAGTTTCGGAGACACTCCGAGAACCCGGAAGAATCCCGCGGAGACCTTCTGCTGCTGGACGTAAGCGAGATGGTCCCCAGAGGCGAGATTCACCCCAGTGGTCCAGTCGCTGAAGATCGCCGGATTCAGCTCCCGGAGACCGTCCCGGACAATTCCCCACTCGCGACCATCCGCTCCGCTCTGCAGGTCCCGCTGTCCGCCGCGTTCATCTCGACGCACCACCTGGGCAAGGCGGTCCGGCTGCGGATACGGCAGCGGCCGGAACAGCACGCTGTCCACCAGACTGAAGACCGCAGAGTTCGCGCCGATGCAGAGCGCCAGCGTGGTGATGGCAACCGCCGCGAACAGCGGGTTGCGTCGCAGAAGGCGAAACCCGCGGCGGAGGTCCCTGCCGAATGCGTGGACTGACGAAAGCGCGGTGGCATCCCGACAGTCCTCCTTGATCGAACCGATCGTGCCGAAGCTCAGTCGTGCCTGCCGTTCCGCGACCTCCCGGGGCACTCCCCGCGAAACCAGATCCTCCACGGCACGGTCGAGATGGTCCCGGATTTCACCCCCGAGCTCCGCCTCGAACCGGTCGGGTCGGAACCACATCAGAATCATGGAGCGGAAGCGGCGCAACATCTCACACCTCTTCCGGGGCCGCCGTCATGACGGCGACGATGCCGTCTCGCAGTCGGTCCCACTGCGTCTCTTCGTCCCGGAGCCGTCGCCGCCCGGCGCGGGTGAGACGGTAGAACTTCGCACGCCGGCGGTTCTCGCTCTCTCCCCATTCGAAACTGACCAGGGCCTGACTCTCCAGCCGGTAGAGCGCGGGATAGAGGGAGCCCTGCGGTACCTGGAGAGCCTCACCGGAAAGCTGCTGAATCCGGAGAAGAATCCCGTATCCGTGAAGCGGGCCAAGAGATGGCCTTGATGTTAACGAACATATCGAGCGTGCCCTGGAGGAGGTCTCCCGGTTTGGTCATTTGGTTCTCCTAATCAGCCTAGGAGAGCAGGCTACTTCCGCTCTCCCAGATTGTGTAGAGGAGAGGGTGGTGGAGGGAAGGACCTCAACGTCGAGCACGTGTCCTGCCCGCTGCGCGAAATGCGCAGCGGAACGAACGAGCATGGCCTCTTCCGGATTGGACGGCCGCAGTGCCGCGGTGCGGCGATAGGCGGTGGCTGCCGGCTCGATCCCGTCGAGAAGGTGGATCATGCGTGCCTGGAGATAGCTTCGTGCGACCCGAGAGCCTCCAAGCTCCGACGGGGGGCGGGTCGAGACGCCGTTACGCGGCCTCTCCCGCCCCGAGGAGGTCACCCGGGGACGTGGGCTTTTGTGTGTCTTGAACCAGAGATCACCCGCAAACGATGGCCCGTACTCGACGAGAACGTAGCCGGAATCCACCATCTGCCCGTACCACTGCTCCAAAGGGTAATCCCGTGGACGCAACGATCGATCGTCGAGCGCCGCCCCCTCGTGCAGGGATTCGGTAGTCCCATGGTTGCGGCGGAAGATGGTCACCCCTTGAAAGAACGTATCGAAATAGAGCCATTCGTTCCGCTGATCCGACCAGACCCGTCCGATGGTGTGCGGCGAGATTCCGGTTTCGGGATCGACCAGTGCCCAGGCCTGGGCGTGGGGAAAGCTCCGGGCGAGCCGGTGTGCTGCGAAGCCATTGATCTGATCGCAATATCCGGTTCCCCGGAGGATTGCGGGACTTCTGGAGGCGGCCGCCCCCACGGCGTCCGGAGCGACGAAGAGAGTCTGCAGAGGCTCCAGCTCGATCCGAAGCCGCTCGGCATCGTCGGTCGTGCCGGGTACCTCCTGGTCGTTGCGTTCCAGGTCGAGGACCAGGTTGTGTTCCAGCCACGCCGCGAAAAGATCCCGCCCGATCTGTGTCATCCGGGACCTGCTTCGGTCGGCACGATAGTTCGCGAGAATCCAATCCGTATTGTGCAGGGCCAGGGACCGGACCATGAAGTCCGGCAGCGGAAGCGGTGACCACAGCACGAGGACGGCAGCAAGAGTCGATATCGCAAGCAGTGCGATCGCCGTGATGGCGGGTTTTCGGGAGTGCCATCTTCGTTTCATGTCAGCGACTCTCCGACGCGCGGACCCGGAGGCCGATCGAGATGAAGCGGGCTCCCGCGAAGCACCGGGCTCTTCCTCACGGCGACCATGGCTGGATTATACCGGGGACGATCGACGGAAGGATCGGGGGGCCGTCGTGCCGCGCTATACTCCGACTTCATGGAGCAACGGGCGGCACACTCCGGCGACTGGCGGTTCGATCTTGCCGGCTACCTCAGCCGGATCGGGTTCGATGGGTCTCCTCACGCCGATCTCGCTTCGCTGCGGGCGCTTCACCGGGCGCATCTCGCGGCGATTCCGTTCGAGAACATCGACGTTCGGCTGGGTCGGCCGATCCGTCTCGATCCCGCCTCGCTCGAGGACAAGATCGTCCGTCGTGGGCGCGGTGGCTACTGCTTCGAGCAGAATGCGCTGTTTGCCGCGGCGCTTCGGACCCTCGGCTTCGACCTGGCCACGCTGGAGGCCCGGGTACGGACACCGGCCACTCCCACGCCACGTCCCCGTACCCACATGGTTCTCGCGGTGGATGTCGATGGTCGACGGTGGCTCGCCGATGTGGGCTTCGGTGGCGATGGGCCGCTCGAGCCGGTGCCCTTCGACCCTGGTCCGAGTGACCACGACGCCGCGTACCGCCTGCAGCCCGAACCGGATGGTGCCGTGGTTCTTGTCCGCCGCTTCGCGGAGCAATGGCAGGATCTGTACGCCTTCACCCTCTCGCCCGCGCTCCCGGTCGACTACATGGTGGCGAATCACTTCACCTCGACGTGGCCGGACTCTCCCTTCGTGAAGACACTGACGATCCAGCTCACCCGGCATGACGTGCGCCACATCCTGCGCGGTCACCACTACATCGAACGTCGTGGGGACGAGGAGCAGAGCCGGGAGCTGTCCTCGGAGGAAGTCGTCGACCTCGTGCGCGACGTCTTCGGCCTGAGGCTGACCGGGGACGAAATTCGCGAGGCGTTGACGGGCATTCGGAGCTGAGCTGCGGGGAAGAGCCTGAGTTGGGTCCTGCTCTACATTTCCGGAGCAATGATCGCGATCTCCACCGCGCACTCGCGCAGGAGTTCGGTTCGAAGACCGCAATCGCCGGGATACAATCGGCTACCGCGCGGTCGACGCCGCGAACGAGATCCGTCCGATGCGCAAACTTCGAGTCGAGCTCCTGATGAGCCGAGCCGTCCACACAGCCGGGTATCGGTTTCGACGGATGCGTGGTCACCGACCGGTTCACTTTCTCCACATCGGCAAGACGGGCGGATCGGCACTTCGATCCGCCCTGTCAGCGGGGCGGATCCGTGGCCCGTGGGCGCTGCGGCTCCACCAGCATGACTTCCTTCTGACTGACGTACCGTTGGGGGAGGGGGCGATCTTCTTCCTGCGCGATCCGGTGTCGCGGTTCACCAGCGCATTCTTTGGCCGGCTTTACGAGGGGGCGCCCGCCTACCACTTCCCCTGGAGCGTGGCCGAGAGGCGGGTATTCGAGCACTTCAGAACTCCGGATCAGCTCGCCACGGCCCTCTCCTCGTCGAGTCGGGCGGAGCGGGACTTCGCCGAGGAAGCGATGCGCTCGATCCGCCATGTCCGTTCGCTCTACCGGGAGTGGCTGATCAGCGAGCGCTATCTGCGGTCGCGGCTTTCCGATCTGTTCTTCATCGGATTCCAGGAGAGCCTTCAGGACGACTTCGAGCGGTTGAAGGCGAAGCTCGTGCTGGCGCCCGGTGCGGCGCTCCCGGCGGGAGACCGGCAGGCAAACCGCACACCGGCGCACCTGGACCGGAGCCTCAGTGAAGAAGGGGAGGCGAATCTCCGAGCCTGGTATCGGGAGGACCAGGAGCTCATCACGCTCTGTCGCGAGCTCATTGCGGCGAATCCGACCCTCAACGGTCTCCCGGAGAAGCAGCATGACTCTCAAATCGCGACTTGATATGGCCATGGTCGAGCGGGGTCTGGTCGAGAGCCGGTCGAAGGCTCAGGCGCTGATCATGGCCCGACGTGTCCGGGTGGATGGGGAGTACGAGACCAAGGCCGGAACGCGGACCGACGCCGAGAGCGAGATCGAGGTGGTCGAGCTGGAGCATCCATGGGTGGGACGCGGGGGGATGAAGCTCGCGAGAGCGATCGAGGAGTTCGGGATCGAACTGACCGGGCTGATCTGTGCGGATCTCGGAGCCTCGACCGGCGGTTTCACCGACGTGATGCTTTTCCATGGCGCCCGCCGGGTCTATGCCATCGACGTCGGTCATGGTCAGCTCGACGTGAAGCTCCGGGAGGATCCGCGGGTGGTGAACATGGAGCGCTTCAACGTCCGCTACATGGAAGACTCGGATCTGCCCGAGCCGGTGGACTTCATCTCCATCGACGTCTCGTTCATTTCGCTGACGATGATCCTTCCCCCCTCGCTCACGATTCTCAAGCCGGATGGATCGCTGGTCGCGCTGATCAAACCGCAATTCGAGGTGGGAAAGCGTGATGTGGGGAAGGGTGGAATCGTCCGTGATGAAGAAAAGCGCCGTCAGGTCGTGGAGGCGATCACCGGCTTCGCCGGCAGTCAGGGGCTCGAGGTCGCCGGTGTGATCGAAAGCCCGGTGAAGGGCGCCGAGGGCAACGTCGAGTTCCTGATGTTCTGCCGGAGGTCAGGGCTCAGCGAGAGGTGACGGAAGTCCGCAGGGGGGCTCGGAGGAGTGTTTCCGCGCGGGCGCGGCTTGCATTCTCCGGGCGGAGGTTCCAGATTGGGATTGGGGAGGTCTGCGATGAAGAACGAGTCTCTTTCCCGACCGACGGTTCCTGCCGGCGTTGAAAGACTTCGTGCCCGGAAGTCCAAGGCGCTCGACGTCCGGGAGATTCGCTATCGTCTGATGCAGTCGCAAAGCGAATTCGCCGAGATGATCGGGGTCAGTCTCGCGACTCTCCAGTCGTGGGAGGAAGGCCGGCATCAGCCGGACGGTCCGGCCCTGGCGCTGCTCCGGGTCGCAAAGAAGAACCCGAAGACGGTTGCGCGCGCGCTGGGGCACTGACCCGCAACCGGACCCGGGTTCACGCTCGTTACGTCCCGCTCTCGTCCTCGACCGCGGCCATCGCTCCCTGGAACCCGATTTTCGAATGGGTTCCGTCACAATAGGGTTTAGTGGTCGAGCCTCCGCAGCGACAGAGCGCCTTCTTTCGTGGAGTGATCTCGTTGCCCTGATCGTCGACGATGACGAAATCTCCGTCCACGATGTAGGGGCCATTGGGCTTCATGCTGATTCGAACCGCCATTGGATCTCCTTTTCTTCGAGTTCTCGACGGGGTCCCCTGCAACTCGCGTGTCAGAAGGGACCGCATTCACGAGGCACGGGACGAGCGGGCCCCGGCCGGAGTCCGGATGGGCTGCTCCGCATACGGGTACTGCTGCCGGGGAGATTCCTAGAACAGAGGATTCTCGGCTTCGTGATGGAAATGCCACATGTAGGTGTAGCCGGGGAATTCAACCGGAACCGTGTAGTCGGCCTCGATCCGGATCGAACCGTGGGCGCGGTTGATGGTGAGGTTTTCATCCTCCAGCGGGAGCTCGAGATCGGCAGCCTTGTTCATGATGTCGGCGCGGATCTGTTTGTCCCGCTGCATCGATGCGGACTTGGCATTGTCGACGATCACCTGGCGGAGGTCGGATGCTTTCACCTTGATCGGGATCATCTTGTAGGCGATCAGGCAGGCGGCGGCGAGGATGAGCAGTCCGATGATGCAGCCGAACTGACCTTCACCTGCTTCTGAGTGGCGACGGAAACGCATCGGGAATTCCTCCGGGGCTGAGGGTAGAAGAGACCGGTTTCGAAGTCAATGGATCGACCGGAGAACCCGGCTCCAGTGAACCCGTGACTCATCGGCCGCGGGGGCGGATCGATCGGAACGTGCCGCCGCGGTTGCCATCGCGTCGGACCCGTTCCCCTCGGACCAGAAGATCAGGCGGGCCCGTCCCACGATCAGCCTCTGGTCCAGCGGTCCCCAGGAGCGGCTGTCGATCGAGTGCTCCCGGTTGTCTCCCATGGCGAAATAGAACCCTCCGGGCAGGATTTCGGGTGGATAGTCCGCCATGCGGGCTCGATCGGCAAGGTAGGGCTCATTCAGCGGCCTGCCGTTGAGGCGGAGGATCCCGCCGCGAATCTCCAGGTGGTCGCCGGGGACGGCGATGATCCGCTTGACCAGAAACTGATCCGCGCCGGTGGGCGCATGAAACACCACGACATCGCCCCGTGCCGGGCCGTTGCCGGGAAGAAAGCGGGTCACCAGGATCTCGTCACCGGGGCGAAGGGTCGGCGCCATCGACGAGGAGGGAATGGCGAAGACGGCAAAGAGGGTCGCCCGAGCGAACAGTAGAATCACGAGCGCCGCGACGGCGGTGAAGAGAATGGTCTCGATGGCTGCGGGTTTCTTCGACATCGTGGTCCCGTTGGAGTGGACGAATGAGCTCACCCGCGGGTTTCGGATCCGGCGGATTCGGAAAGGTCCAAAAACGGCTGCTTCGAGCTTTGAACCGTGGCACCAGTGGGGTGAACGGATCTGACTGACTCGCGGCCGGCCTCCTCGACATTGCGTCCGGATGCGATCCTGGCGGCAATCCCAGAGGCGAGAGCACAAGCCGTTCCATCGCCTCCGGATCCGCGAATCGGCGGCTGAGCGGCCCTGGGCGTGCCGCACCCACGTTCGCTTCTGGCGGGCCGTTCGTACCCCTGACCCTCACGAAGACAGGATCCTCTGCGTCCCGCCGCACAGCCTCTCGGGACGCTCGGGATGACCGAAGGAACCGTCTCGAGAATCGAGCGCGATCTCTTGCCGCCGCGGGCGACGGTCCCAACAAAGGCCGTCACTCCCGGCGGGCTCATGGGACCATGGTCTCGCCCATCGACTCCGGGACCTCCAGATCCTCCAGGACCTGGAAGACCGGCATCTTCTGTTGGAGTCCCTTGAGGGGGAACTCGCCGAGGGGCTCGACCCGGAACTGTTCGCCGATCCACGCCAGAGTGTTCTGGGAGATCACCACCTGACCCGGTTTGGCCACTCCGCTTTCGAGTCGTGAGGCGATGTTGACCGAGCTGCCGAGGACGGTGTAATCGACTCTCTTTTCAGTGCCGACATTGCCCACCACCGCCGGGCCGGTATTGATTCCCACCCGGATCCGGACGGGCGCAAGATTCTCCTTCTCGCGGTCCTCGTTCCATTCGTCGACCAGTTGCTGCATGCGCAGCCCGGCTCGGACCGCGCGGGAGGCGTGGTCCTCATGTGCGATGGGTGCGCCGAAGAAGGCCAGCACCGCGTCGCCGATGAACTTGTCGAGGGTTCCTCCCTGGGAGAAGATCGCGTCCACCGCGCAGGAGAAAAAGTTCGACAGGAACTCGGAGACTTCCTCCGGAGCCTTGGTTTCCGAGATACTGGTGAATCCGCAGATGTCGGCGAAGAGGATGGAGACTTCGGCACTCTTGATCTCGGCCTGACCGGTGGTGGCACCGGCGTGGCGGACGATCTCCTCGATCACCGCGGGGGAGTGATAGCGTTCCAGCTTCCCGCGGATCTTGCGCTCCTGCTCGACCTTTTCGTTGAGTTGCGCCCGTTCGATGGCGACCGCGGCGAAATTTGCCAGGGCGGTGAGCAGGTCGAGATCCTCCTCGGTGAACCGGCCGATGTGAATCGGTGAGTCGACCTGCACCGCCCCGATGACCCGGTCGCGGTGCCACAACGGCACGCACATCGCCGAGCGGATGCCATGGATCGCGATCGACTTTCCGCCGAGAAGACGGGCATCTTCCAGGGCGTTGGAGGTGAGCAGGGCCACCTTCTGTTCCGCAACCATCTTCAGGATCGTCCGGGAGATCGGGATGTCCTGTCCTTCCGAGCCTTCGATGAACCGGGTGAGCTTCGGTACCGGGTCGCCATTGTCGTCGAACAGAATCAGAAGTCCCCGCTCCACCGGCAGGTATTTGAAGATGATGTCCATCACGGTGTTGAGCACCGAGTTGAGCTCCTCCGACTGAAGGAGGACTTTTGCCACCTGGACCAGAACCGAGAGAATTTTTTCGCGGGTCACCGCGTCCCTGGCGACGGGAACTCCGGTTGCGGCGGCCTGCCCTTCGGGAACGGCTTCGCCCACCTCCAGGCCGAATTCGGAGTTGAAGTCGGCCAGGCGGCGGATCACCGTCCCGCTGGGATTGTCGAAGGGGCTGTCCTCCGAGAAATCAACCGCGGTGATCGGTTTCGTTTCAATGGCCACGGAACCGATCAGGATCTTGTCTCCGGCGCGCACCCTGCCTTCGCTGACCAGCTCGCCGTTGATCTTGATGCCATTGGTGGACTTCAGATCCACCAGCCACCACTCGGAGTCGCGGATCTCGAAGCGCGCGTGACGACGGGACACCGAGGGATGGTTCAGGACCAGATCGTTCCCCTCGGTCCGGCCGACCAGGGTGGTCTCTTCCCTCAGGTCATGGACCCGGGGTGAACCCATATCGACAAAGTGAAGCTGAATCTGTTCCATCCGGAAGCTCCGATTATAGCGGCGGGCGGATGCGGGAACCAGCGGTGCCGCAATCCTGGTGCCGGTGTGCCATCCGGGATTGAGTATAATGAGTCTCTGATCCCATCGAATCGTCTTCTGCGAAGGAACTCTCCGATGCAGACTCCGGGCTGGTCCAGATGACCGAACAGCATTCAGCGCCAACGAGCGCCACACAACAGCCGAGTGCACTCGAGATCCAGGTGGTGCAGCGCACCGACGTGGGGCGGGTTCGTACCGAGAACCAGGACTTCGCCACAGCCACCACGCCGGAAGAAGCGGCTTCTCTTGGACATCTGATGGTGGTGGCGGACGGGATGGGGGGCCATCGGGGCGGAGCCACGGCTTCGCGCATCGCCGGAACCACCATCAAAACCGATTTCATGGAGCAGAATACTTCGGACGTTCCGGTCCTTCTCCGCACCGCGCTGGAGGATGCGAACGCGAGGATCTTTGCCGAGGCTCAATCCAATCCGGATCTCCGGGGGATGGGCACGACCTGCTCCGCCCTGGTGATCCGGGGTGGGTTCGCATGGTTCGGTCACGTCGGCGATTCCAGGATCTATCTGGTCCGGGACGGCCAGATTCAGCCGCTCACTCAGGATCATTCCCTGGTGGCATCGATGGTTCGGGAAGGTCTGCTCACGCCGGAGGAAGCGGAAGTTCACCCCCGGCGGAACGTGCTTCAGCGTTCGATGGGAGTGGCCGGTGAGGTGGAAGTGGATGTGTCCGAGCCCCTCCAGATTCAGCCAGGAGATCGATTCATCCTCTGCAGCGATGGTCTTCACGGGCTGGTCAAGGATCATGAGATCCGGGACATCGTGATGAATCTGGACGTCCAGGATGCGGCGGACGAGTTCATCCAGCGGGCTCTGGACCGCGGCGCCCACGACAACGTGACCGTGATCGTGGCCAGCGTGGAGGAACCGTCGCCGGCGAGCGCGCTGCTCTCGGCAACCACGGAGACGGGCGAAACGACGTTTGTGGCTCCCGCGGGTCCGGCAAGGAAGAAGAAGGCGCGCCGGGGAGGTGGGATGCTGCTCTGGCTGATCATTGCGCTGCTGGTCTTCGGGGTGACAGGGGCGGCGATTCTCTACTGGAATGAGGGATCGATTCTCACGTTGATCGAGAGAATCGGCCACTGAACCGGCCGGGGCCATGGCGAGGATTCGGCTTCGACTCGCGTCGCCATCTCTGATCTTCGCGGTTGCCGCCGCGCTGACGGGAGCCTGTCGCGCCGAGGTTTCACATCTGGAGCCGGTACAGAAGATGGCCTACAGAGTCAAGCCCGCGGTCGTTCGGGTCAGCGCCTTTGCCACGGCCCGATTCCATTTTCCGGCGCGGCCGGTGAACGAGCTCGCCGAACGACTGGCCGGACAGGGAGTCCCGCTGGACCGGGGGCAGCTTCCGGCCGAGGATGGCGTGGTCGAAACCGGGACGGGTGGGTCCGGCAGCGGATTCATCCTCCACCCGGATGGCTGGATTCTCACCAGCGGTCACGTGGTGGAGCCGACCCGCAACGAAGACCAGATCCGGAGGGATCTCCTGCAGAACGGGGTGATCGCGGTTCTTCTGGAGGTGTTTCCGCGAGACACGCTTCGATCGCTCGCGCGAGGTGGACAGCTCCGCCCGATCGTCGAAAGGCTCGCCGCCGCGGGCTCCCTCTCCGATCTCGAGGTTCACAACGAGGTGGTACTTTCCAACGGCGACCGTCTGCCGTTCCGGATCCGGGAGTTTTCGCCCCCGATGGCGGAAGGTGGAACCGATCTGGCGCTGATCCGGGTCAACCGGAAGAATCTCCCCACCCTGGCTATCGGGGATTCCGACCGGATTTTGATTCAGGAGCCGATCTGGATCGCCGGCTATCCGTCGGTTGCCAGTACCGGCGATGAGATCATCGGGGGCTGGCTTTCGCAGGACGCGGACCTGGAGGCAACGTTCAATCCGGGAACGATCACCGCGATCAAGAAGGACCGCTCGGAGGCTCCTGTGTTTCAGACCGATGCGCCGGTCTACCACGGCAACTCCGGCGGGCCGGCGGTCAACCGCCTGGGCCAGGTGATCGGGATTCCCACCTGGGGACACAGTGACGCCGATCAGATCCGGTTTCTGATTCCGATCAATACCGCGCGTGCGTTCGTGGCCCGGGCGGGGGTTCCGCTGAACGTGGAGGGAGCCTTCAACGGCTATTATCGTATGGCCCTGGACGAGGCCTCGGACGGCGACTGGAAGGCGGCGCGAGGGCACCTGGTGAAGGCGGATACACTCTTCCGGGGCTCTCCCGACCTGATCCGGTTCCTGCGGGAATCGGATCAGCAGATCGAGACGCAGCCGGGATGGCGGGTGGGCTCCACCGCCGGGCTCATGATGGCCGCAGTGGTGCTGCTGATCGCCGGGATCGGCGGTGCGGTGCTGGTCAGATCACAGAGTCGGCCGGGGAGGCTCGCCGTCGTGGACGGGCCGGAGTTGATCGTCCGGCCTGGGGGCCGTCAGGAAGGGCCGCAACCGGTGGCGGAGCGGGCGGGAGAAATTCGCCCGTTTCTCGGTCGATTTACCATACTCAATGGGGAGAGGGCGGGACAGAATCTGAATCTCGGAGGTTCGGGGATCCGGATCGGGCGGGAATCGGCGCTCTGCGAGATCGTCCTGACTCATCCGAAAGTGTCCCGGCTTCAGGCCGAGGTGGTGGAGATCGACGGGCAGGTTCTTCTGATCGACCGGAGCTCCTCGAATGGAACGTGGGTGAATGATCATCGAATCGATCGAACCTGGCTGCGTGACGGGGACATCATCTACTTTGGCGGGAGAAACGCGGTCGCAGTCGCGTTTCATGTGTGAGGGCAGACGTGGCGGATAAACGTTGCGAGAACGGTCACTTCATCGATGCGTCGTGGGACATCTGTCCCTACTGTCCCCCGGAGAGCGCGGCCCAGGAGCCCGAGGTGGTGAAGCCTCGGGCGGGCTATCCGAGGGAAGTGGATCCGCCGGTGGTGCCGAGGACGGGAGCCGGCGGCAGTCCTTCCCCGGCCAGCGCGCCGTCGCGGACGGTGGCGGTGGCGAAGGTGGAAGCCTCCGCGCTGCAGAACAAGCGCTACGTGGTGGGCTGGCTGGTCGGCCTCAACGGGGGGGCGCGGGGTGAGGCGTGGGCGGTCCGGATCGGGAGGAATGTTCTCGGCCGGTCGCGCAGCTCGGACGTGTGCGTCGGGGATGAGCAGGCCTCCGCACATCACGCCGATCTGGTCTATCGTCCGGAGGAGCGACGTTTTATTCTGATGGACCACAACTCGACCAACGGGACCTATGTCAATGGAGTGGAGATCGAGCCACGGCGGGATCTGCAGAGCCGGGACGTGGTGACGATCGGTTCGCACCGGATGCTGTTCATCGCCCTCTCGGAGCTCGGATTGAACTGGGATGAACATGGTGAGCTGAGATGACGGACATGAAAGACAAGGTCATCGGGAACTACCGGATCGAGCGGCAGCTCGGTGAAGGGGGGATGTCGCACGTCTATCTGGCGACGACCATTCAGCGAAGCCACATCCTGCCCGAGTCGTTTCCGGTGGTCCTGAAGGTCATGTCCGACGAGCTTGCCGGGGAGGAGACCGCGCGGAAGCGGTTCATCAAGGAAGCGCAGATCCTGGCGAAGCTGCGTCATCGTTACATCACCCGCTTCTTCGAGTTCATCCCGAGCGACACCAACGCCGTACTGGTCATGGAGTACGTCGAGGGAGATCCGGTCGACGAGCTGATCCGGAAGAAGGGGGCGCTCCCGGTCGATGAGGCCATCGCCGTCGCGCAGTCGCTTCTGGAAGCGCTGGTTTACGCGCACGGGAAGGGAATCATCCACCGCGACATCAAGCCGGCCAACCTGATCCGGCTGCCCAGCGGAAGCCTGAAGGTGACCGATTTCGGGATCGCCAAGATGAAGGAAAGTGGCGGCAGCGGGCAGACCGTGCTGACGAAATCGGGGTTTCTCCTCGGAACGCCGCACTACATGTCACCCGAGCAGATCCGGGAGCCGAAAGACGCCGGCGCCCAGAGTGACGTCTATTCGACAGCCGTGGTGCTCTATGAGATGCTGACCGGCGTGCTCCCCTTCAACAGTCGCTCTCTCCCGAAGCTGATCGACGCGGTGTATCGAGGCGAAAAACAACCGCCCAGTCAGTTGCGCCCGGAGATCGACGCGGAGCTCGAGGCAATCGTGCTCAAGGGGATGCATCCACGTCAGGGAGAGCGGTATCAGACGGCCCGGCTCTTCTATGAAGCGCTGGAAGAGTATGGGGCCCGACCGATGCTGGTGTCCCCGATGCCCGCGCCGCAGCCGGTGGAGGAGAAAGCCGAGGATCAGACGGCCCTCCGCAGTGATCCGGAACCTCCCCCGGTCCCGGCCGTTCCGCTTCAATGGCGGCTCGAGCCGGTGCGGGACAACGGTGGGGAGGCACACGCTCTGGATGCCGACAACATGCTGATCGGGCGCGACCGGTCCTGCTCGATCGTGATCACGCATCCCGCCGTGTCCCGGCGCCATGCGCGAATTACCCTGTCGGGCTCCACGCCGCTTCTGGAGGATCTGAAGTCGGCCAACGGAACCTATGTGAATAATGCGAGAATTCAGACCGCGAATCTCAAGCCGGGAGACGTCGTTCGCTTTGGTGCGGATCCGGCCTGCAGCTTCGTGATCCGATCGGGGTCCTGAAATTCAGCGGGAAACGAAGAGGGTTATTGAGAGTTTGGTCCGGATCGGGAAGGAAGACCCATGGGTGAACTGAACTGCCTGCGCTGCAAGGAAGCCTTCGACGAGTCGGAGGACGCCTGTCCTCATTGCGGCGAGCGGGTGACCGACTTCCAGAGAACCTACTCCTCACGGCTTCTGGACGGCAAGTATCAGATCCTGGACCGCCTCGGCCTCGGTGGCATGGGCGAGATCTTCAAGGTCCGTCACATCCATCTCGGCGAGCAGCGCGTGGTCAAGATCATGCGCTCGAATATCGCCACCGATGAGGAAGCACTCCAGCGGTTTCTCCACGAGGCGCGGCTCGCGACCATGATCAAGCATCGCAACCTGGCGATGCTCTACGACTTTGCGACTCTCGATGACGGCTCCTATTACATGGTCTGGGAGTTCATCGACGGGACGAACATTCAGAAGTGGATCGCGAAGAACGGACCGATGCCTCCCCGTGTCGCCCTGGAAATCTCCATTCAGGCACTGGCCGGTCTCGAGGCCCTGCATCAGATGGGGGTGATTCATCGGGATATCTCTCCCGAGAACATCATGATCACCCAGGACTATCAGGAGAAGCTGCTTGCGAAGGTCATCGACTTCGGGATTGCCAAGCAGCTGTCGGAGGGCGAGAGCGGCCAGGGGCTGACCCAGACGGGGATGTTCCTGGGCAAACTGAAATACGCCTCTCCGGAGCAGGCCGGCTTCCTCAAGGAGGGAGACAAGCTCGACGCCCGAAGCGATCTCTACTCCTTCGGCATCGTGCTTTACGAGATGCTCGCCGGACGGGCGCCATTCATGGCGACCAATCCCCAGAGCTACATTCTCAAGCACGCAACGGAGAAGCCGGCGCCGATCGCTCAGATCAACCCGGGCGTGGTGGTCCCCGCCCGGCTGGAAGAGATCGTCTTTCGTTCGCTGGAAAAGGATCGCGACCGGCGTCAGCCCAGCGCGGGTGAGTTCATCCGCGAGCTGACCGCCATTCGCGAGGAGATTGCGCCGGACGCCAAGTATGGTCTGGGCGAGAACCTGGTGACCCTGTCCGAGGCGATGACCATGGCGGACTTCCCGCCGATGACCAGCTCCGGAAGGACCACCGGACGGACCAGTCCAGGGCGGACGGTTCCTGGAAAGAAGGGCGCCGGCGGCGCCGGCGGCGCCGCGACCGTGATCGAGCCGACCGGCAAGTCGGCGGGCGCGGACTCTGCCACCGTGGTGGAGTCGATCGGTGGTGCCGAACCGACCGTTGCGGAGCGAAAGGCGGGTGGCGGGGCCGAAGCCACCGTGGTGGAGCGCCAGGGAACCATGGCCGGAGCCGAGGCCACGGTGGTGGAGCGGAAAGGAGCGGTGCCCGGAGAAGCGGCGGCCACGGTTCTGGAACGACTCCCGGGAGGCGCGCCGGCCGAGCCGAAGAAAAGGACCGGGATGTGGATCGGTCTCGCCGCGGCTCTGGTGCTGGCGATCAGTGCCGGCGTCTGGTTCGCGATGCGTCCGAAAGCCGCAGTGGAGCCCGTTCCGACGGAAACCGTCGTGGATGTCGGCGCCCCGACTCCCGGCGAGACCGGCGGAATGACGGCCAATCAGGGTGCGCTTCTGCTCACCTCGACTCCCTACGGCGAGCTCGAGAGGATCGTGAACACGGAAACCAACCAGCCAGTGACTCTGTCCGATCTCGAGGACCGGAGTGTTCCGCTGCGGGTTCCTCTCGATCCGGGAAAGTACGAGGTCGTGGTTTCGGATCGCCATGGGAACGAAAGGAAGGAGATCGCCACCATTCAGGCGGGTGACGTATCGCGTGTGCATACCGAGTTTCGAAAGCCCGACCTCGATCGAATGGTCGACGACATTCTCAAACAATGAATCTTCGCAGACTCACCGTCCTTCTCTTCTTCATCCTCTCGCTCTCCGCGACGGTTGCCACCGCGGCGGAGTGGTACGACTTTTACGACGACGGTCTGAAGGCCGCCCGTTCGAAGGACTGGGACACGGTGATCGAAAAGATGAACGCGGCGATCGCGAAGAAGCCGAAAGAGGGCGACAAGGAGCGAACCTACGGGACCACGTTCATCAAGTACTACCCCTACTACTATCGGGGCGTCGCCTATCTGAATCGGAACGAGCTGGAGAAGGCAATCGCCGATCTGAAACAGACCCACGGCGTGGGAGATGTCAATCTGGGGGATCCGGACACGCTCCTGATCAATGCCAATCAGAAGCTGGTCGCCCAGCAGCTTCGCAATCCGACCCCCGAACAGCCACCGGTTCAACCCCCGGTACAGCCTCCGTCTCAGCCTCAGCAGCCGACGGTCGATCCGGCTCTGGGGCAGGCGAAGGAAGCCGCACAGCGCGCCCTGGTGACGGCGCGGAACAGGATGGCCGAGGCGCAGAAGCAGAAGGCGCCGCTGCATGCGGCCTCGGATTTCAACCAGGCCGCGGATCTGCTCTCGAGCGCGAACAGTCTGAACGTCTCTGCAACCACCACCGCGGAGTTCCGTCAGGTCGCGACCACGGCCGATCGTGCGGCACGAGCATTCGACTCCTCGATCACCAGCGCGCAGCTCAGGATCGCGGAGCTCTCCCAGCGAAATCAGCCTCCGGTCACCCCGCCGTCCAGGCCTCCGGTGAACAACACCCCTCAACGGGCCGGTGAGGATATTCTCAAGGCGGTCAAGTCGCGGCTGCACGATGCTCTGGAGTCCTACTTCGACGGACGTTTCCGGGACTCCGAGCGGCAGTTCGCACAGCTCAGTCTCGACCAGAGCAACAACGCGATGATCTGGGCGTTCCTCGGTGCCTCCCGCTACTACGACTACTATCTGGCCGGCCAGTCGGATCCAGGAAAGCTGGCCGAGGCGAAGGATGCCTTGCGCCGGGCGAAACGACTGAACCCCAACCTGCAACTCAGCCCCGACTATTTCTCGCCGAGGCTGGTGGCGTTCTATCAGGATGTCGAGTAGCCGCGGAATGGCCGGGGGAATCTTCCTTCGAGCCGAGGCCGTTGTGATGAAACACGAAGGGCGTTTACGCGTTCCGGCTGGATTGATTTGGGGTCGCTTGCAACCAGCATAAAAAAAGCTAAACACGCCGGCAGGATCACGAGGCCCCACGGACGTGGGGTTTTTCTTTTTTGCCAGCGCTGAGGCCCGGAGGAATCATGCAGGATTTCATCCAGACGCTGGCCGACTCGCACGTCTATCTCTTCGATGGCGCGATGGGGACGATGCTCTACGCGCGCGGGTTCTACATCAACAAGTGCTACGAAGAGCTGAACCTCAAGGAGCCCGATGCGGTGCTCCAGGTGCATCGCGAATACCGCAAGGCGGGTGCGGAGATTCTCGAAACCAATACGTACGGCGCAAACCGCCCCAAGCTCTCCGCGTTCGGGCTTCAGGATCGACTCAGGGAGATCAACCTCAGGGGGGCATCGCTCGCCCGTCACGCCGCCGGAGACAACGGGTGGGTCGCCGGCGCCATGGGGCCACTGGGGATTCGGATCGAGCCGTACGGTCCGACCGGGCTGGAAGAGGCGAGGGAGCTCTTTCGGGAGCAGGCTGCCGCGCTGCTGGAAGCGGGGGTGGATCTTTTCCTCCTCGAGACCTTCGCCAGTGTGAGTGAGATCGAACAGGCGATCCTTGCGGTGCGGGAGATCTGTTCGTTGCCGATCATGGCCCAGATGACCGTGAGCACCGACCGGCAGACCGTGTTCGGCACCGGTGCGGCCGCATTCGCACGCCGTCTCGATCAGGCCGGAGCGGATGTCATCGGCGTGAACTGCTCGGTCGGTCCCGACATCATGCTCGATGTCGTCGAAGAGATCGCCTCGGTCACCGCGAAGAAGATCTCCTGTCAGCCGAACGCGGGATTGCCCCGCCAGGTTCAGGGACGCCAGATGTACATGGCGTCCCCCGACTACATGGGCAAGTACGCGCGGCGTCTGATTCAGAAGGGGGTCAAATTCATCGGCGGTTGCTGTGGGACCACTCCGGAACACGTCCGAACCATGGCCGACGCCGTCCGGCCGCTCTCGCCGAGACGTCAGCATCTGATCCTCAAACAGGTCGAGGACGAATCGATGCAGTCGCACGGTGAGACGCCGGTGCCGCTGAAGGAGCGGTCGAGCTGGGGCGAAAAGCTGGCTGCCGGGCGGTTCGTCACCACGGTGGAGATCGTTCCCCCGCGGGGAGCGGATCCCGCCGTCATGCTCGAGCACGTCGAGCAGATCCGAAACGCCGGCGTCGATGCGGTCAATGTCCCTGACGGCCCTCGCGCTCAGAACAGGATGGGAGCGATTGCGGTTGCGACACTGATCGCCCGCCAGGGCATCGAGCCGGTTCTCCATTACTGCTGTCGCGACCGCAACCTTCTGGGGATGCATTCCGATCTGCTCGGTTGCGCCGCCCTGGGGATCCGCAATCTCCTCTTGATTACCGGTGATCCTCCGAAGATGGGACCCTATCCCGACGCGACCGCGGTGTTCGACATCGATTCGATCGGTTTGACCAACATGGTCGGTCTGATGAACCGGGGTCTCGATCTCGGTGGCAATCCCTTCGGAGCACCGACCCGATTCACCATTGGCGTCGGAGTGAACCCGGGTCACCTCGATCTCGATTACGAGTTGGGCCGTCTTCAGTGGAAGGTCGAAGCGGGGGCGGAGTATGCCATCACCCAGCCGGTGTTCGATCCGAGGCAGCTGGAGCATTTCCTCGATCGGATCGAGTCGATGCATCTGCCGGTCGTGGCGGGGATCTGGCCACTTCTCTCCTACCGCAATGCGCAGTTCATGAATAACGAGGTGCCGGGAGTCACGGTCCCGGAGGAGGTCATCGAGCGGATGCGCCGTGCGAGTGACCTGGGGCGTGAGGCGGCCTGGCAGGAGGGGGTGACCATCGCCCGGGAGACCCTGGCGGTGGTGCGGGATCGAGTTGCGGGCGTGCAGGTCTCGGCACCGCTGGGGAGAGTGGACCTCGCGCTGGCGGTCTTCGACGATCTTGGCCCAGCCCCGAAGGGGCGACACTTTGTATAGCCCCGGGCGTAGGCCCGGGGTCGCGGGTCACCAGAATCTTCGGGAGCCCCGGGAGGGGCGGAACAATCGGCCCTGTGTGCCGTCCTCCCCATCTCGACAAATGGCAACCTGCTCAGAGGAACCTTTGGGTCAGTTCTTCGCTTTTCGGCTGATTCTACGGGCCGGTAGATTGCTTCACCACGATTGATGTGGGGAACCTCTAGGGTCGCGTCTTCGCTTTTCTACGAGCGGTAGATTTCTCACCACGATTGATGGGAAGGTCCATGAACGGTAGCATCGGCCGAAAGCCGAAGATCTGACCCCGGAAATCCCGACCTCGAGGAGCACCCGGCCGTAGCTGGAGGAACCACGGACCTTTCACTGCAGCGCATTCGGCTTGAACTAAAGGCGGAGGGAACACGCGGGCTGAGCGTCGACGATGCGCGGTCCTATTCGCAGCAGGAGGCGCAATACGTCGCCGGCAGTGATCGTCGCCTCGGCGTCATCTGTATTCTCGACTTTTCGCCGAAGGACAAAGCCCCTGGTGCGCCATCAAATGACATCGACCTTCTCCCGATCGAGTCCGCCACGGGAGGGCTACCACTCCTACTCGGTGTCGTTGTTCTCCGCGGAAACCTGCGAAGGCCGAGCGACTATTCGAGGTAAGGCTTAGCCGCGCGCAAGCTCGGCACATCCCATTCGGGCGTGGACGGCAGCCAGTGTGGCGTCGGCGATCATTGCCTCGCTGACGATGCTGTTCAATGCATGCTCAATCGCGACAATCGCGTTGTCGAGAACGCCGGTTTTGCCGCGCCCGGCGGACACGACGTCGCGGACACCAGCAACGTTGATGACGATTCCGCTCAACGCCTCGCGAAGAGATTGCCCGGTGGCGCAAAAGTCGGCGATCGTCGATGGATCCGCTCCGGTGGGCTTCTGCGAGGCCATCCAGTGCATAGCGTGTCCGATGCGCTGCCAGCCCTCGTGAAAGCGGGGGAGAATTTCGTCGGTGACCCTCCCGGCGTATCCTTTCAGCAGCGCTGCTAGATCGTTCGTCAATCGTCGTTGGAGTTTTGCAGATCCTGACGACCGCGCCTGGTTGATACGCGGAGCTATCGCACGCACCTCGTGCGTGAGTTTGGCGCTCAGATCATTCAGCAACCCAAATTGGCCCAATACCAGCTCACCATACACCTCCATATCGGCGGAGTAATCGAGATAGCCGTAGCCTTCTTCGAGCCGGTCGACGGTCGGAGGCGGCGCATCTGGTTGTAGCGCGGTAGGCAGAAAGTCAGTTATCGGATTCCCGAAACGGACCAGGCCCGCAGCGTGCTTCTTTCCGATCTCGCGCAGGCGTTCCGAAAAGGCAACTGACTGCTCACCGTGCGGAGAGTAAGCTTGAACCAGGTACGACCGCAGATCGAAAGGAAGACCGCTGATGCTCTGCGACATCATCACGGTCGGCTTGCCAAGCGCATGCGCCGCGCCGAGTTCATACATCACGTTAGCGTTTGTTCCTGTCACGTCTGCAACCACGAGATCGGCTGTATGAATACCTTCAACGATGCTTCGAAGGATATTCTGCTGGTTCAAGTGCGAATCAGCACGAATGACCTCATAGTCTTCCAGCGCCGGTCGGATAAGACGATCGAATACGTGGTCAAATTCGGAGGAAAACGGCATGATGACAAATGCCACTGGGCGACGGGTCTGCGACGACATGCTCGCATTCTAGCCTAACGAGCGGAGTAAATCGATCACTCATCAATGAGCAGTGTGAAGCCGAAAACGAAGGCAGCAGTGAGAAGAGCGAGTCAATAAGTTGACGTCGGAGCCAGAAAAGTAACTTAACTCGCCGCGACGCGATTGGCGAAACACGCAGGTCATTCGAGGGGAGCTTTGTCGGTGAGCTCGACGATCGACTCTTCGTCGTGGTTGGTCTGAAAGATCACGAGGTTCCGACCTTGCTCGTGGCGTGCTGAGGGAACGACCAAGCCGTCATGATTGAGCCACTGGACGGCGCCGCCGACCTGTTGACATCTGCCGAGATCTATACTGCTCAGCACGTCTGCCGATAAATCCAGTTCAGCCAGTACGTGCTCACTCAGTTCGACCACTGACTGGAGGCTGACCTCTATGGTGCACAACACTCTGCTCTTCGTAATCGGAATGGAGTGAAGATCGAGAAGATGGTTCATCTCCGCCAGACAAACCTCACGATCGAGACTCGTATAGAGGGCTTCGATGTCCGGTGGATTCCATCGCGCTCCGGTGCGATTCGGCCGCAGCGGATCGACGTGGGAAAAGCACCAACGGAACACCGACACCTCGATCGGTGCCGGTTCTATTTCACCGATGATCTCCAGAATCCTTCTATCCGGAGAGAAGATCACGCTCAGACGTACGCTCCGTCGCGGAGTTGCGCGATGATGGTTCGCACTTCATCATCCTGCCCCTCGGAGATCCTTTCCGCCGGAGTCCGCCCCCCCAACAGACGATGAGGCGTGAACAACCAAAGCCTGGCATTGTCGCGACTGTAGAACTCGAGAAGCTCATCGAGAATGAACTCCAGAGCCAGCAGCCGATGTAATCGATCTCTCTGCGGTTCGACCTTACCGGAGCTCCATCTGGAAACCGTCTCCGGCGTCGTATCCAGAAGCTGCGCCACATCCCGGCCGGTTATGCCAGTCTTCTTCCTCATGCTATCGAGCCGTTCGGCCACGATCCCAGCCATTGATCCTCCTGTTTTCTCGTGAAGCTAGACGTCTTAGATGTCCTCAGGCCCCGCGTTGCCCCGCAAGCCTCCGACCCTGAGGAACTGCTGAAAAGCTATGGGAAGACCGTTCACTCTCGAGTGCACCGAGGTTGTAGCGCCACTTTTCCAGTCGACTGCGAGTTGTTGAGAGTGATGGGGCCACCTTCTCTGCTCGTATAATCTTGTCTGTCGCCGGTCGAAGAATCTCCTCCATGTAATGCCGAGAACGGAGTGGCTCCGCGACGGCGCTCATCCGGCGAACTTCATTTACACGACTGATCAGGTAGTGTCGACGAGGATTGTGAATCATGTCATCAGATCCGAAGCGACAGCACGCCGTCTCCGTACAACCGAAGCTTGCCTTCATGCTTCGCTTTGAAAAGAAAGCTCGCGCATCCTTTCGGGCGAGGAATGCCTGAATCTCAGAAATGTAGACGCGGTACTGTGGCCCGAAGCCCTTCGTTGGTTGTAGCGGCCGACTCAGTCGCTTGATGTCGAAGTTCTCACCCATCGTGATTCCGCTTTCGATCCCACCCACGGCACCAAATGCAACCAACGGCAGACCGATCGTTCCCGTTCGTTCCCCCACGATGGGTAACCCCAGTTCGTGTAGCATCCGGCAGGCTTCGATCGTTCGACGCAGTACTCGCGGCCCGGCGCTGGCGCCGAACGGGTGGAGTCGGAGCCAGATAGCATCGATCGGCAGCTCTGCGAGAACTCCTTTGATGTGCTGAAGGTCCGCAGGCGTCGCGAATCGGGAGCATGGAAGGGCAAGAGGGTAGTAAATCGGAACGCCCTTCATTCCATTCGAATCGAGCTTCTCGCGAAGTGAAATCGTCAACTCGCGGTCGATGGCAAGCCAGGGATCAGCGCTTCCCTCCGCCAGATAGTGGGTCGGCGCAAGAATCGCCGATTGTCGATACTCCCCGAGGTACACGCTGATCATGCTCGTCATCCCGTGGATTCGAAGCGGTGTGAACTGATCTGGCCCATGTATCTCGTCCCCAGCCCAAGACAGTCTCTCGTTCGCAGGTGTCCGCCCTCCAGCAAGCGCAAGTTCCATTGCGTGGGTATCGAGCACCGCCTCGAGATTCCGATCCAGGGTTTCCTGGCGTAGGTCGGATTGCAGTTCGCTACGGCAAGGATCGAACAGAATTCCTTGAGCAGTACTGATCGCGCCTTCGGATAGCAATTCCTGGAGGATTTTGTGGTCGCGAGCGCCGGGGCGGAAATAAATGCTGATTGCGGGCGGGACGGGTCGTATTTCTCGAGGCCGAAGGTCCATTCTGTGACTCCCAGTGTCAGGTTAGACGGCGCTTCCTGCAGATGTAGGCAATATACATGATGTTCTTGCTGATGTAAACGTTGACGTACAGCCACGACATTTCCTCGACGCAGAAGCTGTCCGCCCCGGTCTCTGGCTACTGCGGGCAGGCGGAGCTGTCGAGATGCATCGGCATCTCATTCCAGGTCCGTCCCTCCAGCACTCTTCCCGCCTTCTTCTTGTTCGTCCCGCCCCATTGTTTGAAGAAGAAGCGAGGGTAAATTGCGACAGAAGCTCTGGGGGCCAGGTCTTTGGTCGGCGGTCGAATCTACGAGATGTAGAATCTGAAGCCGATTCCGCTCAGATTTCTACGATCAGTAGAACGAGCGTCGCCCAAGCCCTGACCCACAGCCTGAGGCTCAAAGACTCGATGGTCGCATGCTAGAATCGAGCGATGGGCGACGAGCTCACAACCCTGCTCGAGCAGGCGGTCGCGGAGATGCGCCGGCACTTCGACGTCTCCAATGAGGAGCTGAGGGGAGACGTGCGAGGGGTGGCCGAAGCTGTCACATCTCTCGACGGGAAGTTCGATCGGAGATCACGTCCGTGCGATCCGAGATGCGTGAGGGTTTCGGTGAGACTCAGGCGATGTTCAAGGGGTGAGCGGCCAGCGCACGACCCACCAGCGTTCAGGATTGAGTAATGGTCGAACGTGCGCTGGTCCGCTCGACCCGTTGGTCAGTTGCGTGTCAGATCGGGGGAGCAACTCCTCGATCCGTGCTCCAGACGGCCAGAACGTCGACGGCCGAGTTGTCTTCATTCACCCGATAGTAGAGGTAGTGATGCGTTGCAGACAGGAGCACTCTCCGAACTCCCTCGAGATCCACATCCTCTGCCGGTCCGCCGATCTCTGGATAGCTGCTGATCAGGGCGAACGCCTTCCGGACTTCATCGCGAAAGAGTGTCGGCGCCGCAGATCGATTCCTGCGCCACCATTGATTCTCCAGTCGAATATGAGTGGCGGCCAGTTGCGTTGGTCGAACCGGCAGGCGCAACTTCAATTGATCTCGTCCAGCTCGCGAAGCAAGACGTCTCCGTCGACAAACTCGCCACGTGCCGCTTCGGCGAGAGACGCGAGAAGAACTCGCTTTTCTTCCGCTGTCACTTCGAAACCTTCGTCCCCCTCCGGCGCAAGTACCGTCACCTTGTCGCCCTCATGGAGACTCTCATCGTCGACAACGATCCGACCGTCGTGCACGGTCCCATTGATGATCCGCATTGGCCTATGTTACCTGAGGTGACCAGGGCGCACCTAACGACCCGGCGGTCACCGCGGTCACCGTAGTCACCTCCCCGGGCACCACAACTGCGGTCCTGCCTCGCGGCGGAGCCACGACAGGAACCTCTCACCGTCCGGCAGGCGGCTTCGAAGCGGGACTTCTGTTCGGGGAGAGGGCAGGGTGAGGGGCAGTCGGGAATTCGAGAGCGACCCGTCACAGCGAGATCCTGTGCGCTGCCGCGGGCGAGCCGCGAATTCAGGCTAATCTCCGATGCCCCTTCGGGGCGCGGGTAGGAAGGGCCGGTTCTCGGGGAACGGCGTGCGGGGCGCCGAACTTGTCTGCTTCGGCTGGAACCGATATGACGAGAGGGGAAGGGTGGGGTGGGCCGAAGCCGACAAAGTCCGCCCACTTGATCCTGTCGTGAGGAACCCCGGCATGAGGATCGCTCAGGGGCGGCTGAGCTCGAGCTGCATCGAGCCGAAGTCGATGAGCACGTCGAACTTGTCGAGAAGATTCTGCCCGATGATGCCGACCGCGGCGGACTCCTCGTCGGAGTAGAGAGGCAGGTGCTCGAACGTTCCCGCCCATCGTGCGATGCCGACCGAGACGTTGGAAACCTTCTCTCCTGAACGTTGCGCTCCTCCCAGTCCCTGGAGGGTGGCGCCGTGCAGGCCTCCCGAGAAGTTCCGGCCTTCGGAGCGGGCGAGCATGGTCTTGTTCAGGAAGGTGACCTCGGAGCCGGTGTCGAGCAGAAACGGATACCAGGCGACGCGATTGATCGCAGCGTGGACGAACGGCCGGAAATCGACGAAGAAGAGATTCTGAACCCTGGGGGTCAGGTCTTCGTTTTTCGACTGACTCTACGAGCGGTAGATTTATCACCACGATTGGTGGGTAAAGTCCCACGACCTATACGATCGATCGAAAACCGAAGATACGACCCCAGATTCGAACATCTCTCGCGAAGGATCTTGCCTTCGTCAGGGTGGGGAGGGCGACCAGCGAAACGGTGATTCGAGCCTGCAGTACGATTTCAGCCATCCGCGCGGATTCGTCTCGACCGCTCCCGAAGGCAAGATCCTTCGCAAGACGGTTCGCGGCTTCGACACCCGCACAGCCTCTCAGGATGACAGTATGGGCTGCACTCGAAACGAGAGCCGCGCAACGAGGGCGTGTGAAGAGCGAGTGTGACGAGAGCGCACCACCAACCAGCGGCTGATCTCGTTCCGGGCCGCCCGATCAGGGCCGGCTGATCTCGAGTTCCATCGAGCCGAAGTCGATGAGCACGTCGAACTTGTCGGAACCTTGGGGGTCACGTCTTCGTTGTTCGTTTGACTCTACGAGCGGTAGATTCTTCACCACGATTGATGGGCAAAGTCCACGAACAGTACCATCGGCCGAAGCCGAAGATGTGACCCTGGAAGTCCACACTACAAATGCAGTGCGAGCCAGTGCCTCAACACCGTTTCGACCTTGGCGAGATCGTCGCCCGACAGCACGCCGAGTCGACGAATGAGCTTTGGAAACGGGACCGTAACCAGGCCTTGAACATCGAAAGCTCCGTCCTTGAGGAATCGAGCTGGAACGTTGCACTCGAAACGAGAGCCGCGCAACGAGGTGGTGTGAGGAACGAGTGTGACGAGAGCGCGCTCGTTCTCACTCGGAGGAATGCTCATGACGAGGCACGGACGGACCTTCGCAGTCATTCCGAGATCGACGAGCCACACTTCCCCGCGTGAGAAGCGGCTCACTCGGCAGCTTCCTCGCGATCGTAGGACAGGAAGACCGCATCAGCCGCCGCGACGAGGTCCTCGTCCGACGTCTCGGGAAACTCGAGATCCCTCGAGATTCGCAGGAGATTCGCGAGGACTTCCCGCTTCTCCTCGTCCGGAAGAGTCTGAAAATCGTCGATGATGTGCTTTCCTGCAGCGGTCATGGCTGACCATCAGAAATCAGTTGCCCGGCACGATATTCCGGGCGGATCGCGCATGTGTTTCAGTCGGGCGCCCCCCACCGGAATTCAATGAAAGCGGCACTCCGCGCACGCCGTGAACTCGATTCTCGCGAATTCCCCGACCGAAAGCCGAAGGTGTGACCCCAGAAGTCCACACTACAAATGCAGCGCGAGCCAGTGCCTCAACAGCGTTTCGACCCTGGCGAGATCGTCGCCCGACAGCACGCGGAGTCGACGAATGAGCTGGATCTGCCCTTCACCGCAATCGTCGCCCCTGTCATCCTGAGAGGCTGTGCAGAAATCCAGAGCGGCGCGTCTTGCGGCGGGACGACGCCATCTGCTTCGTTGCGGCTCCTCCGCGATGAGCCCGCATCGCCTCGTCGCCGCGCCTCGCATCTGGTGCCGTCGCGCTCGCAAGCCGATCCACCCTCGATTTCTGCACAGTCTCTGAGCGCCAGTGAGCGCGTCGAAGCCCATGCGGGTCTCGCGAAGGATCCTGCCTTCGTCAGGGTGGAGAGGGCGCCCAGCGAAGCGGTGATTCGATCCTGCAGTACGATTTCAGCCATCCACGCGGATTCGTCTCGACCGCTCCCGAAGGCAAGATCCTTCGCAAGACGGTTCGCGGCTTCGACACCCGCACAGCCTCTCAGGATGACAGGATGGGCTGCACTCGAAACGAGAGTCGCGCAACGAGGGCGTGTGAAGAGCGAGTGTGACAAGAGCGCACCACCAACCAGCGGCTGATCGCCTCGCGGAGAGCGCTCAGGGGTGGCTGAGCTCGAGCTGCATCGAGCCGAAGTCGATGAGCACGTCGAACTTGTCGAGAAGATTCTGCCCGATGATGCCGACCGCGGCGGACTCCTCGTCGGAGTAGAGAGGCAGGTGCTCGAACGTTCCCGCCCATCGTGCGATGCCGACCGAGACGTTGGAAACCTTCTCTCCTGAACGTTGCGCTCCTCCCAGTCCCTGGAGGGTGGCGCCGTGCAGGCCTCCCGAGAAGTTCCGGCCTTCGGAGCGGGCGAGCATGGTCTTGTTCAGGAAGGTGACCTCGGAGCCGGTGTCGAGCAGAAACGGATACCAGGCGACGCGATTGATCGCAGCGTGGACGAACGGCCGGAAATCGACGAAGAAGAGATTCTGATCGGAGGCGGGACGGCGGTCCTGCTCCGTGAGATAGTCGATTCTGACAGTCTTCTGGCGGTGGTCGAACTTCAGGCGAAGCTCCTTCAGGAGCATCGAGCCGAGGAGGATCTGCATCTGGAACGGAGTGTCTTTCCGCACGAAGAAGCTGAGCTTGTCGTCCGGCATGATCGCAACCGGGACGTTCCGGATCTCCATCGGGCCGATCTTCAGCGAAGGAACGAGTGCGAACCCGACAGTGATCGGTTCTCCGATCAATCCGAAAAACGTTCCGCGGAAGGATCCGAGCGGTGCGATGTGCGCGTCTCTGGCCAGGCTTTCGGAAATGATGGTGTGGGCGGCGCCGGAGTCGAGGATCGCGCTGACCTGTCGATCGCCGAGGCTGATCTGAATTCGAGGGATCGACGGATGCTCCAGAGCGACGGGGACGGTGGCGGATGGATGACCCGCAACCTCGTAAAGCGGCGTCCCGGCGAGCGCCCGGAGAAGATCCAGATGCCAGTGCAGAACGTGAATCCCATGAGATCGGGCTTCCAGTGCCCATTTCAACGCGCCGTCGAAGTCATTGGTGAGGTAATCGGCCTGGGACAGATTCCACAGGACCGTCCCCCGCTGGTCGGGCGAGAGCCGCTCCTCTAGGAGTGCGTGCAACTCGCCGCGGGCGTCGTCGAAGCGTCCACAGTTGATCAGCGCGCGAGCGTACAGAATTCGATCGGCTGGAACGAGCTTCTCCCGGTTGGTGGCAATCTCGAGAACCCGAGGATAATCGCCGCGGGAAAAGGCACTCTGAATGGTAGGGGCGTACACCACGTCGGTGGGCAGCAGATACATCGCATGAATGGTCACCTGAGAGGAGAGTGAACAACCTCCCGCGGCGAGCGCAAGGAGACCGACAACGATGCACGCTTCCAACCGGCCCGAATTCATCCCGTCTGTCCCCCTCGTGATGAATATTCTGCCCGTCGACGGTCCGGCTTTCAATCGCTGAAGTGGCACAAAAGCTGCGGTTTCTGTCAGAGAGATGAAAACCCTGACCCCAATCACCCGATTCTCCTCCTTCACCGCTCTGCTGACGCTTCTCCTGGCGCTGGCTTGCGGCGGCTGCGGTGGCGATCTGCCCGGCCGGAAGAGCAATGATCTCGAAGTGGTCCCGGAGGGGTCCGCACCGGGCGTGACCCGGAACATCGGGACCGATCGCGTGCAGCCGGTCGAGCCCCTGACCAACACCAGCATCGACACGACCACCGACCTCCAGGTGGGCGACACTTCGAGCCAGCCGGCGGGCGACCAGACCCTGACCGTGACGGATCTCCAGAGCGAAAGCCTCGCGTCGACCCTACAGGGGGAGCAGACCGATTCACCTCCCCGCCAGAGCGCGGCACCGCGCCGGGAGAGCTCTCCTCCGTCTCCACCGGTGGAACCACGTCCAGTGCCGGAATCCGATTCGGCTCCGCAGCCGAATCCGAGCTCGACGACCAGCCGAGCTGCCCGGCCGGCACCACCAACCGAGCCAGCTCCTTCGACCCTGCCACCGCGCCAGCCGTTGCCGAAGCCGGTTCGTCCGGCACCTCCGCCACCCGGCGATTCAGCCCCGGACAATCCGCCGCCCACTGACACGACCCGCACGGATACCGCCCCCACCGACACCAGCGGGTCGCAGGCTCCACCACCCCCGACCGACACGACGGAAACCGACACGGGCGGCGGGTCCGGAAAGAAGCCCGCTCCGCCGGCGGAAGAGTCGGATCGCGAACCGGGAAGTGGCGGCGATGCGACCGACTCCAGTCCCGGAGAGCGCGCCGCCCGTCAAGGGTGAAACAAGCATCGCCGGGCCACCGCGCGGGCTCTGAAAGCTGCGAGCAGAGACGGATCCGGTCCCTCGTGGATGGTTCCAACATCCGGCGGGCCGGGATAGAATGCGCGGGCGATGGCGGACCTCAGTTTTCAATCAATCATCCTGACCCTGCAGAAGTTCTGGGCCGATCGCGGATGCCTGGTCGAGTACCCCTGGGATGTCGAGGTGGGTGCAGGCACGATGCATCCGTCGACGTTTCTTCGCGTGCTCGGGCCGGAGCCCTGGAGGGTGGCTTACATTCAGCCCTCGCGGCGTCCGGCTGACGCGCGCTACGGCGAGAATCCATTCCGGCTCGGCAAGCACTACCAGATGCAGGTGATTCTCAAGCCCTCGCCCCGGGACGTTCAGGATCTTTATCTCGATTCGCTCCGCGCGCTCGGCCTCGATCTGTCGCGCCATGACATTCGATTCGAAGAGGACAACTGGGAGTCTCCGACGCTCGGCGCGTGGGGAGTGGGATGGCAGGTGCTGCTGGACGGGATGGAGGTGACCCAGTTCACCTATTTTCAGCAGGCGGGCGGAATCGATCTCGATCCGATCTCGGCGGAGATCACCTACGGCATGGAGCGTCTCTCGATGTTTCTCGGCCGCAGGGATTCTGTGTTCGACATCGAGTGGGGCAGCGGGTTCGGGTACGGTCCGATTCGAAAACAGGAAGAGTTCGAATTTTCGAAGTACTGGTTCGAGATCGCGGACGTCGATCTTCACTGGCGCCTGCTCGATGGATTCGAAGCGGAAGCCAGACGATGTCTGGAGCAGAAACTGGCCCTTCCCGCGTACGACTTCACTCTCAAATGCTCACACATGTTCAACACGCTCGACGCGCGGGGTGCGATCTCGGTGACCGAGAGGGTTGCGGTGATCAAACGGGTTCGCGACCTGGCCCTGCAGTGCGCGCGGCAGTTCCTGGATTCGAGAAAGGAACTGGGTTATCCGCTGATGAGTGCGGAGGAACGGGACCGATTGCTCCAGGCCGGGGAGACGGCCTGACCGATGGCGATGATGAGCTCTGACTACCTGTTCGAAGTGCTGACCGAAGAGATCCCGGCGTGGATGCTCCGCTCGAGGCTGCAGACGCTGAGAGCCCGCCTCACCGAGCTGGTGACGGAGTTCGCCGGTGAAGAGGCGGAGCCCGGCGAAGTGACCGTGGACGCCACCTCGCGCAGGATCTGCGTTCAGCTCCACGATCTGCCCCGGCGGCAGCAGGATCGGGACGAGGAGGTCAAGGGGCCCCCGGAGAGCGTCGCGTTCGGAGACGATGGGGCGGCGACCAGAGCGCTGCAGGGCTTTCTCCGGAAGAACGGTGCGGAGGAGAGTCAGATCGAGCGCCGCGATTCCTACGTCTGGTTGCGCAGAACGGTGAGCGGCCTGAGCGCCGCTGAATTTCTTGCGGCCCGGATCCCTCCGCTGATCGAGGAGCTTCGCTGGCCGAAGATGATGCGCTTCGATGGCCATGCGTGGATCCGGCCGATCCACTCGCTGATCTCTCTGCTCGACGGTGAGGTGATCCCTCTGGAGATCTTCGGTGTTCCGGCCGGGCGGGAGACCATGGGACACCGGACCCGCTCCTCCGGCAGGCTCGAGATCGCCTCGGGCGCGGAGTATGTGCAGACGTTGCGCAAGGCGCAGGTCGTCCTCCATGCCGACGAGCGTGTGCGGATCATGCGCGAGACCGCGGAGGCTCTGGCCTCGGAAGTGGGAGGAGCCCCGGCCGAGGACGCGTCGATCTGGGAGCAGTGGCGTTATCTGACCGAGTCGCCCGGTGTGGTGCGTGCGGAGTTCTCGGAGGAATTTCTGGTCCTGCCGGCGGAGGTGCTGATCACGGTGATGCGCGTGCATCAGAAGCAGCTCCCCATTTATGCGGGAGAGAAGCTCACCCGCTACTTTCTGGCGGCCATGGATGGCGACAGCGATCCGGATGGCTTCGCCAGCACCGGCAACGCATTCGTGACGAATGCCCGGTTCGCGGACGCGCTCTTCTTCTATCAGACGGACCGCCGGCGGAAACTGGTGGAGCGGGTGAACCAGCTCTCGCATCTCCAGTTCCAGGAGAAGCTCGGCGACTATCTTCGAAAGACCCATCGGATCGCCGCGATCGCCGAGCTGATCCGAACCGAAAGCGGATCGGCGGCGAGCCGCGAGGACGTGCACTCCGCGGCAGAGATCGCCAAGGTGGATCTGCTCACCGAGATGGTCAAGGAGTTCACCGATCTGCAGGGGCAGATCGGCGGCATCTATGCGCGCGAGGAAGGCTATCCCGAGGTGGTGTGGCAGGCGGTCTATGACCACTACACGCCGGTATCGGTCGAGGACGCTCTGCCCCGCAACGAGGTGGGGGCGATTCTTTCTCTCGCCGATCGGATCGACACCGTGGTGGGATTCTTCCAGATCGGTCTGCAGCCTTCCGGGTCGAAGGATCCCTTCGCGTTGCGCAGAGCCGCACAGGGGGTGGTCCAGATCCTCCTCAATCGCGAGCCCTGGCGGATCGACATCTCCATCGGAGCGATGGTCGACATGGCCATTGCCGAGTACAACGTGCCGGAGAACCGGCGTGACGATCTTCGCCGGGAGCTGATGGAGTTCTTCAGCGAACGGGTGCGCTCGGTGCTGGAGGGCCCTCTGGGCTTTGCCTACGATGAGGTGGCCGCGGCGATGGCGGCAGGGTGGAGCTCCGGGCTTCCCGACTTGCGGGATCGGATCGCGGCTCTGCGTGAGGGGCGGAGCAGCAGGGAGTTTCTCTCCATTCTGGATTCGGCCAGGCGGATCGCGAACATCACGCCCGAAGGCTTCTCCGGAACCGTGGCGGAGAATCTTCTGGAGCACGATACCGAGAAGCGTCTGGCGGAGCTGAGCACCGTGGTGAATGCGCAGATCGACGAGTTGATTCAGCGCAGGGCGTACGGCAGCGCACTGGAATCGTTCGCCGGGATGGCCTCCGAGCTCGAGACGTTTTTCAATGACGTGATGGTGATGGTGGATGACCCGGCGGTGAGAGACAACCGTCTCGCTCTGCTCAACCGGGTCGGAAACGCGGTCGGAAAGATCGCGGACGTGACGAAGATCGTGGTGGATCGCAGCGACTATTCGTAAATTTCTCTTCCAACGGCAGAGCGCGTCTGGAAGAATTCTTGCGTCAGGGAATGGAACCCTCGTTCGGCCGCCGAGGCGGACGGGATCAAGGAGTCTTGCATGACCATGGAAGCTCCCACCGACATCGAATTCTCCACATCGCAGGCACCCACTATGAGCCAGTATGTTTTCTTCTTCGGGAACGGGAAAGCCGACGGCAGTGCGCAGATGAAGAACCTGCTCGGAGGGAAAGGCGCAGGCCTCGCCGAGATGACCAATATCGGCATTCCGGTTCCCCCCGGGTTCACCATCTCCACCGAAGCCTGTATCCACTACTACAGGAACGATCAGTCCTATCCGGAGGGTCTCGAGGAGGAAGTGGCCTCGAATCTGGAGAAGCTGGAGGATTCAGTGGGCAGGAAGCTGGGCGACACCGATCGCCCCCTGCTGGTCTCGGTTCGATCCGGCGCCCGGGCTTCGATGCCGGGAATGATGGATACGGTGCTCAATCTCGGTCTGAACGACCGCACCGTCGAGGGGCTTGCCCGCTCGTCCGGCGATCCCCGTTTCGCCTGGGACTCGTTTCGACGGTTCATCCAGATGTACTCCAATGTGGTTCTCGGTCTCGACCATGATGACTTCGAGCATCGGCTGGATGCGATTCGGGAGGAGACCGGCGCCAGGAACGATGCGGAGATTCCGGTCGAAGGACTGAAGCAGCTGATCGAGCAGTACCGCGAGCTCGTCCGGGAGAAGACGGGGAAGGATTTCCCCCTCGACGTCCAGGACCAGCTCTGGGGAGCGATCGGCGCCGTCTTCGGATCCTGGAACAACCAGAGGGCGATCACCTACCGGCGCCTGAACAACATCCCCGACGACTGGGGAACGGCGGTCAACGTGCAGGCGATGGTGTTCGGAAACATGGGTGAACGTTGCGCCACGGGCGTCGCCTTCACCCGCGATCCTTCCACCGGATCGAAGCAGTTCTACGGGGAGTACCTGCCCAACGCGCAGGGAGAGGATGTGGTGGCCGGAATCCGCACTCCCCATCCCATCTCGAAGGCACGAGCCTCGGAGGGGGAGGAGTCACTCGAGGAGGCGATGCCGGCGGCGTACGCACAGCTCCTCGATGTCTACCACAAGCTCGAGTCGCATTACGGCGACATGCAGGACATCGAGTTCACCATCGAAGCCGGACATCTCTATCTCCTGCAGACCCGGACCGGGAAACGGACCGGCTTCGCCGCGGTGAAGATTGCCTGCGACATGGTGGACGAAGGTCTGATCGAGCCGAGGGAAGCACTGCGCCGGGTCGATCCGAACTCCATCGTGCAGCTCCTCGCTCCGGTGTTCGATTCCAAAGAGAAGAAGAAGGCCATCGATCAGGAGCGACTGATTGCCCGGGGGCTGGCGGCGGGTCCGGGTGCCGCCGCGGGCCGGATCGCCTTCAGCACCGAAAAGGCGGTGGAGATGGCCCGCAGCGGAGATCCGGTGATTCTGACCCGGATCGAGACCTCACCGGAAGACATTGCCGGAATGCATGCCGGCGCCGGCATCCTCACCACGCGCGGTGGATTGACCTCTCACGCTGCCGTGGTCGCACGCGGAATGGGCAAGCCCTGCGTGGTGGGTGCGGGGCACATCCGGATCGACTACGGGCGGCAGGAGCTTCGAGTGGAAGGCAAGTCGCCACTGGATGAAGGCGACTGGATCTCGATCGACGGCACCACCGGCGAGGTGATGCATGGAAAGGTCTCCACCCGACCGTCGGAGATCGTCCAGGTATTGATCGAGCAGTCGATGAAGCCGGAGGACTCCGAAGTGTTCCAGCACTTCGATCGTCTGATGCATTGGGCGGACGACGTCCGGCGTCTGGGCGTGAGGACCAACGCCGATACGCCTCAGGATGCGCGGGTGGCCCGATTGTTCGGAGCTGAGGGGATCGGGCTCTGCCGCACCGAGCACATGTTCTTTCAGGAGGATCGGATTCTCACCGTTCGGGAGATGATTCTGGCTCGCGACAGTGCCGGGCGGAGAGAGGCGCTGGAGAAGCTTCTTCCTTATCAGAGAGAGGACTTCGTCGGAATCTTCCGTGCGCTCCACGGCCTGCCGGTGACGGTTCGCCTGCTGGATCCACCGCTGCACGAGTTTCTGCCACAGAGCGAGGCGCAGATTTCCGCGCTCGCCCGTGACATGGGCTGGGGGTTCGTCGAGCTCCGGGAAAAGGTCAACCAGCTCCACGAAATGAATCCGATGCTCGGTCATCGCGGCTGTCGTCTGGGGATTACCTATCCGGAGATTTACGAGATGCAGGTCCGGGCGATTTTCGAGGCCGCGTGCGATGTGAAAGCGGAAGGGATGGATGTCTATCCGGAGGTGATGATTCCGCTGATCGGGACGGTCAAGGAGCTTTCGATCACCCGCGAACAGGTGGAACGAGTCGCCGCGGAGGTGATCCGCGAGCGGGGTGCGGAGGTCCCGATCATCGTCGGCACGATGATCGAAATTCCGCGCGCTGCGCTGGTCGCTGACCAGATTGCGAAGGAAGCGAAGTTCTTCTCGTTCGGGACGAATGATCTGACCCAGATGACGTTCGGATACTCCCGGGACGACGTGGGAAGTTTCATGCCCGACTATCTCGAGAAAAAGGTGCTCTCGCGTGACCCGTTCGAGTCGCTGGACCAGGCCGGAGTGGGGCAGCTCGTGAGGATGGGGACCGAGCGGGGGAGGCAGACCAATCCCGAGCTGAAGGTGGGGATCTGCGGTGAGCACGGTGGGGAACCGGACTCCATCCGCTTCTTTCACAGCGTCGGGCTCAATTACGTTTCCTGCTCTCCCTATCGCGTGCCGATCGCGCGGCTGGCCGCGGCTCAGGCCGAGCTCGCCGAGCGCGAGAACGAGGCCTGATCCCACGGCCGCGAGCTCGGAAACGGACTCTCACGTGGGCCGGTGATTCGCCGGCCCACCCGCACCGTCAGCCCTCGACCTTCGGCCGCATTCCCTGAAGCGCCTCGCTGATGGTCTCGAGCGTCGCCGGGTCGTCGATCGTCGACGGAACCCGATACTCCCGCCCATCGGCGATCTCCCGGATCGTCCGGCGGAGGATCTTGCCGGAACGCGTCTTGGGAAGGCGCTCCACAATACTCGTGTCGCGATAGCAGGCGATGGGGCCGATCCGTTCCCGGATGAGCTGCATCACCTCGGACCGGATCTCGCTCTCCGCACGTTGCACTCCGAACTTCAGAACGACCAGCCCTACCGGAACCTGTCCCTTCATCGCGTCGATCACTCCGATTACCGCGCATTCGGCGACGTCGGGATGTCCCGCGATGACCTCTTCCATCGCGCCGGTGGAGAGGCGATGTCCGGAAACGTTGATCACATCGTCGACCCGGCCCATCACGTAGAGGTAGCCGTCCTCGTCCATGTATCCACCGTCCGCGGTGACGTAATAGCCCGGGAGGGCGCTCAGATAGGACTCGACGAATCGGTCATCCGCTTTCCAGAGGGTTGGCAGCGTGCCCGGCGGCAGCGGGAGTTTCACCGCGACGGCCCCCTCCTCGCCCCGCCCGAGCTCCGTGCCGGAGGAATCGAGGATCCGGATGTCATAGCCGGGAACCGGAACGGTGGGCGATCCCGGCTTGACCTCCATCGGTTCGATCCCCATGCAGTTGGCCGCCATCGGCCATCCCGACTCGGTCTGCCACCAGTGGTCGATCACCGGGCGCTGCAGCAGGTTCCGGGCCCAGTGGTAGGTATCCGGATCCAGCCGTTCACCGGCCAGGAAGAGGTATCGGAAGTCTCCGAGGTCGTAACGGCTGCAATGCTCCCCTTTCGGGTCCTCTTTCTTGATCGCCCGGAATGCGGTGGGTGCGGTGAACAGGGCCTCGCACGCCATGCTCGGAGATCACCCGCCAGAAGGCCCCGGGATCGGGCGTGCCGACCGGCTTTCCTTCGTAGAGAATCGTCGTACATCCGGCGAGCAGAGGACCGTAAACGATGTAGGAGTGACCGACGACCCAGCCGACGTCGGACGCGGCCCAGAAGACGTCGCCCTTGTGGATGTCGTAGATGTTTTCCATGCGACCATTGGAGTGCCACGGCGTGGCCCCCGTGATCGCGGACCACCCCTTTCGGCAGGCCGGTGGTCCCGGAGGTGTAGAGGATGTAGAGCGGGTCGGTGGCTTCGACCTCGACGCAATCCGCCGGAGAGGCCCCGGTGACGAGCTCCTCCCAATCGAGGTCGCGGCCGGGGATCATCGTCGTTGGAATCTCCGGCCGCTGGAACATGATGCAGTGCTCCGGCTTGTGCCGGGCCAGCTCGATGGCCTGGTCGACGAGCGGTTTGTACTGCAGATCTTCGCTCCCTCGAATGCGCCGGAGGCGGTGATCAGGACCTTCGGGGTCTGCATGATCGATCCGCACTGCCAGTTCCGGCGCGGCGAAACCGCCGAACACCACCGAATGAATCGCTCCGAGGCGGGCGCACGCGAGCATCGCCACGACCGTCTCGGGAATCATCGGCATGTAGATGATGACCGTGTCGCCCTTGGAGACGCCGAGAGAACGGAGTGCCCCCGCGAAGAGGGCGACGTGGTCCCGGAGCTCCCGATAGGTGAACCGCCGGATCGACTCCGGTGACGGGACTGTCGTAGATCAGTGCCGGCTGGTCGGCGAGTCCATTGTCGACATGCCGGTCCAGCGCGTTGTGGCAGGTGTTGAGCCGTCCGCCACTGAACCAGCGATAGAACGGTGCCCGGCTCGCGTCGAGAACCCTGTCCCAGGGGCGGGACCACTCAATCCCCTGGGCTGCCTCGCCCCAGAATTCATCGGGGTCTTCAAGACTGCGTCGATAGACCTCGTCATAGCGTCCCATCTGATTGAGGAACCATTCTTCCCCGAGCGCCCTGGGTGCGCGCGGTCAACGATCACAATTCGGGGTGACCGATGACCTCGTCCCCGGATGAGGGAACGCAGACTTCTCACCGGTGGTAAGAGACGATGGCGACAGCGGCGAGGATCAGGTAGATCACTCCTGCCGCCGTTCGCTGAATCGAGAGGATCCTCCGCTTCTCCCTGAGCCAGTTTCTGAGACGACCGGCGAGGAGTGCGTAGGTGCTGTCGGTGGTGAAGGCGATGGCCATGAAGATCAGTCCCAGAAGAACGACCTGCAGGGGGATCCGGCCGCGCTCGACCCGGACGAATTGCGGAAGAAAGGCGAAGAAGAAGAGAGAAGACTTCGGGTTCAGAAGGTTGACCACGATGCCCTCCCGATAGATCTGTCGCAGGGGGCGGACCGATGCGGACTCGGATTCGGCGTCTTCTCCCTTCGTCATCAGCGTGCGGATGCCGAGGTAGAGGAGGTACGCCGCTCCCGCCCAGCGGAGGATGTCGAATGCGAGCGGGGAGGAGAAGATGACCGCGGAGACCCCGAGTGCAGCGACGGTGATGTGGAGCATGGATCCGGTGAGCAGTCCGAGGCTCGAGACGACTCCCGCACGCGCGCCCTGGTGGAGGCTGCGCGCCACAATGTAGAGAACTGCAGGTCCCGGGCACGACCAGCAGGATCAGCGATCCGGCGATGAAGACTCCGAGAACCTGCGGATCGACCGGCATCACGATTTCGGGCGCAGGTAGGGATCGAGGGATCGGGGAGCGGCAGATCGTGCGGGGTGATCTCATCGGCGATCGGAGTGGCAGGCTCGATCGTCAGGGGAAGGACTCCTCCCCAAACCGGCAGCCGCTGGTCCTCGGCATCATCCACCGGAGGGCCGGTCCGGATCTTCGCCGCTCCCTCCACGATCGGCAGACGGAGAAGGGTGGTGGCGCGCAGCTCCTTCTCCGAGGGTCCCCGTACCTCGGCCGCCCTGCCGGGAACAATGTGATCCACCAGCGTCATCAGAGCCCGTGATTTCTCCTCGGGATCGGTGATCTCGGTTGCCCGGCCGTAGAGCATCGCGGAGCGGTAGTTCATGGAGTGATGAAACGCGGAGCGGGCAAGGACCAGGCCGTCGAGGAGGGTCACTGTGACGCAGAGTTCCACACCGGTGGCCAGCGACTGCAGCATCCGGCTGGCCGCGGAGCCGTGAAGGAGGAGCGAATCGCCATCCCGGCCGTAGGTCATCGGAATCACGTGCGGCTGTCCGTCGACCACGAATCCAACATGGCAGACCAGGCCTTCATCGAGGATCGACTCGAGGGTTGTGCGGTCGTAGGACGCGCGTTTCGGCAGGCGGCGGACGGTGGTTCGGTCGGTTCGGTTCAGCGGGGTCATGGCGGGAGCATCGCACGAGCTCAAGGGAATGCGCAACGGCGACTGCTGGAACCTGCTCCGGAGTTGTTGCGGCCTATTCCGAGATGAGTTGTTCGAAGCGGCGGTTGGATCGCAGTGGATCCCAGGCGGGGTCGATCCGCAGCAGTGGAACGTCGAACATGGCGGGCATCTGCAGAACCCGTTCGAGCGTTTTGATGGCGCGGTCACTTTCGCCGCATTCGGCATAGACCTGCGCGAGCTCTGTCAAGCGGGTCGTGGAGTCGATGGCGTCACGCTCCGGAGGACAGAGGGCGACTCCCTGTTCCGCCTCCCGAATCGCCGCGGACCGTTTTCCAAGCCCGGCGTACACCAGGCCGAGAGCGGAGTGAATGCGATCGTCGTCGGGAGTATCGCGAAGCATCGACTCCAACCTCACCCGGGCCTGTTCGAATGCGTCGCGGGCGCGCTCGGGCCGGCCGGCGAGCCGCTCGGCCCAACCGATCAGCAGTGGCTTCGGATACTGAACCGCACCCCACAGACTGCGAGTGGGAGCGGTCACGAACGTTTCGACACTGCTGTTTCGGAGCAGATCGAGTGCATCGCTCGGATTCCGTTCGCAGAGGGCCAGTGCGTAACGGGCAGCGACGAAGGTTTCCTCGTCGGACGCCGGGACCGCGTCGAGTGCGGCTCGTGCCTCCTCGACCGGCCGGTTCGATTCCAGTCGCGCGGTGAACTGAAGCGTGCGCAGGAACCGGAATTGAGGAAAGTCTTCGATGCCCGCGTCGAGCGTCTTCCGGGCCTGTTCGAATCGCCGAAGGCTCATCTGAGTCATCGCCACTTCGCCGATCACGGTCGGGTTTCGAGGATCGAGCCGCTGAACTTCGAGGAGCTCCTGCAGCGATCTTTCCGTCTGCCCCTGCCGGCGGTGGGTGTACGCGATGCCCGGCGAGTGACGAGGTGTCACCAGGTCGGGCTCTGCGCGCGGCTTCGAACTCCGAGATCGCTGCCGGATAGTCGTGTTCGGCCCAGTAGTAGAAATAGCCCAGAGCGGTGTGAGCCTCGGGATTTTCCGGATCGATCGAAAGGGATCGTTCGATACTCGTTCTGGCCAGATCGAGGCGGGCGTGGCTTCGATCGAAGCCGTGATGGAACACGCGGACGTGAAGTTGCCCGGCCAGGGCATGGGCCGCGGCGAACCGCGGATCGAGATCGGTGGCCTGTTCCGCGAGAGCCAGTGCCGCACGCATCTCGGGCTCGGCGTAGGTCCAGCGAGCGGTCGCAGCGCGGAGGTAGAGCTCCCACGCCTGGAGATTCGAGGTCAGATGGCGTTCGGCGATCGACTGGCCCGCGGAGAGTCGGATCCCGAGCTGGCGGATGACCTGATCCGCGATGTCCGTCTGAACCGCAAAGACGTCGGCCAGTTCACGATCGTAGCGGTCCGACCAGACCTGGGAATCGTCCCCGACCCGGACCAGCCGAGGTGTCACCCGGACGCGGCTCCTTCCCGCCGCCCGTTCCCATTGGACGGTTCCTTCCAGCAGCCAGTCCACGCCGAGGTCGGCACCGATCTGCGGTGCGGAGCGTCCCTTGCGGTCGTAGGCATAGACGCTGGTTCGGGAGATCACCCCGATCTCCTGCACGGTCGCCAATCGGCTGATGATCTCCTCGGTCATTCCGTCGGCGAAGACCGCATCCTCCGGAGCCCCGAGGCTGGTGAAGGGGAGAACGGCGATCATCCGACGTCCGGTGGCTCGGTCAGGGAGGGGTCCGATCGGCTCAGGCGATCGAGCTGGATGCGAGCGAAGAAGATAGATTCCTCCGGCGCCGCCAAGCAGCAGGACGACGGCGAGGAACGCTGCAATCCCGAGGGGGGCAGGCCGCTTCGTCAGTCGGTGCGGCGGAAGCCAGCGGCTGCGCGGACGGAGAGTGGTCTGCGGCTGATCGGCGAACGGAAGGATGCGGAGGTCTGAGAGCAGAGCTTCCGCGGTCTGGTAACGGTTCCCCGGTTCTTTCGCCAGCAGCCGGTCGACGATCAGTGCGAGCTCCTCGGGGACGGTCGGGGCAAGCTTGCGGATCGGTTCCGGGCTCCGGTGGACGATCGAGAGCATCAGAACCGGATCAGTCTCTCCGTTGAATGGTCGTTTTCCAGTCAGAAGCTCGAACAGAACCACGCCGAGCGACCAGAGGTCGACGGCCGGAGATGGAGGATGGCCGCCGAGAAGCTCCGGGGCCATGTAGGCGATCGTGCCGACGAGTGTCCCGGTGCGGGTGACGGTCTGGCCCGAGAGTCTGGCGATGCCGAAGTCCAGGATTTTGGCGATCCCGTCCGGAGTGATGATGATGTTGGCGGGTTTGATGTCGCGATGGATGATGCCGGCGGCGTGAGCATGAGCGAGTCCGGAGGCGATCTGCCGGACCAGGTCGAGAGAGTCGGAGGTGCTCAGCGGCCCCCGCCGCACGCGGGATTCGAGGGTTTCGCCCTGGTAAAAGGCCATTGCCAGAAACATCTGGCCGTCCTCGGTCTCTCCCGCTTCGTGGACGGTGCAGAGGTTCGGATGATCGAGGCGCGAGGCGGCGCGGGCCTCGATCAGAAAGCGCTCCTTGGCCGTCTCGGTTGCGGCAAGATGTTGCGGCAGAAATTTCAGCGCGACGGTTCGGCCGAGCTTCAGATCTTCCGCCTTGTAGACCACTCCCATGGCGCCACTTCCGAGGCACTCGAGAATTCGATAGTGGCTGATCGTGCGGCCGATCATCATCGTGCCGGAACCGCGGCACCCCGGGCCCGGCGGCGGATGATCATACCTCCCGGCTTCTGGGAGCGGATGTGACGGCGAACCCCGATGGGAGCGTACAATGGCCGGCCGAAACGGGTTGGCCATGCACACATCTCTTGCTCTCGAGCTTCTCGGTTACGGCGCCTCGGCGCTGATCGCCATTTCTCTGCTGATGCGGTCCATCGTTCGGCTGAGAATCATCAATCTCGCCGGGGCGGCGACTTTTTCCCTCTACGGGTTTCTGATCGGCTCCTGGCCCGTCGGCATCCTCAATCTCCTGACCGCATCGATCAATGTCGTCCAGTTGATCCGGCTCCAGCAGCGGGAAGAATTCTTCCGGATCCTCGAGGTCCGGGCCGCCTCCGACTATCTGCGGTACTTTCTGGAGTTCCAGAGGAGCGACATCCGGCGTTATGTTCCGGAGTTCCGGTTCGATCTCGAATCGACGAACCTGGCGTTGTTCGTCCTCCGTGATCTGGTGCCGGCGGGCCTGTTCCTGGGCGAGATCCGGGACGGCGTCCTCCAGGTTCATCTCGATTATGCCGTTCCGCAGTTCCGGGACCTGAAGATCGGCCGCTACCTGTTCTGCGATCAGGCGGACTACTTCCGGCGTCATGGTGTCACCGAGATCGTCAGTCCGGCGGGCAATGCGGAGCACTCCCGCTATCTGGAGCGAATGGGCTACCGGCCGGACGACGGAGGCCGTTACCGCCTGCCTCTCGTCTGAGTCCCGGCCACATTTTCGCCACAGTGTTTCCACCGGTTTTCCTCGAACCCGCCGTCGTCGTGCCCTCTCCCGGACTTCCAATGGAAGAGTGGAAAGGAGAGCGGCGATGCGACGCAAACCCATTCATTCCGGACTTCTGAACCTGATTCTTCTCCTGACACTGGCGAGCTCGCCGCTCTCCGGAAAGGAGATCCTGGCCGATCCGCCGGCGACATCGGGGGGACTGCCGCTGGTCCTGCTTCTGGCCGGCGTCGTGTTGACTCTGGGGGCGATCCTGAAACTGGCTCTCCGGATCGAGGAGGCTCTCTTTCAGCGCCGGTACGGCCATCATCAGCCGGACCGTTGAGCTCTCCGGGGGGGGATGTGGCGAGCGTCACACCTCACTGTTTGTGAGCGCACCATGCGGAAGCGCAGGGACGATGATAGCGTTTGAACCAGTGTACGGTACGACGTCTGTCCCGGCGTCGCCAACCGGTCCAAACAGGTCCCCGAACCCCGGGTCAAAAAGGAGAGCAACAGGATGCGAAAGATACTGGGTGTGGTTCTGGCCGGACTTCTCACTGCGACGACGGTCTTCGCCGCGGTGCCGAAGGAAGTGAAAATTGACGCTGCCGCCAAAAAGCAGCCCGCGGTGACGTTCCCGCACGAGAAGCATGCCACCGAGCTGGTCAAGACCTGTGATACCTGCCATCACACCAACAAGGGTCTGACTGCCGCCAATGCGAAGGACGTCCCGAAATGCTCGTCCTGCCATCTCAACCCGGCCAAGGCCGACACGCCGGACATGAGCGAGATGAGCCTGAAGAAGAACCCGTTCCATATGCTCTGCATGGGATGCCACAAGGAGCAGAAGAAGGGCCCCGCGAAGTGCAACGAGTGTCACAAGAAATAATCTCGTTCACTCGAATCTGAAGTGGAAAAGCGCGCGATCCCGGTCGCGCGCTTTTGCGTTTCCGGGACGAATCCGGCGGACCGTGACCGTTCTCCCGCGAGGATTCAGTTGACCCGCCGCGCGATCCGGTCGAGACTGATGAGGAAAGGACAATCTCTGCGGATCTCGTTATCCATGAGCCCCGCTTTCTGCCATCTCCTGGTGGGGCTGGTCATCACTGCCGCGGGTCTTGCTCTTGATCTCGGCTGGACCTTTCAGCCGGTGTTTCTGGTTGCGGACTGGCTTCACCTGGACGAGGCATATGGTGATCTTTCCCGCCACCAGCAGGCGGTCTGGCTGGTGGTCTCCTTTGCATTCAATGCGGCAGTCTGGGCCTTCGTCGCCTGGTCGGTGACGGAGCTCACGGGCCTCCTGCGAGCGAGACGAACCGCCTCCCGCGGGAGCCGGGAGTCATGAGTGGAACAGCGTCGCGGCAGGACCCGTATCACCTGATCGAGTCCCTGGCCCGATACGTCCCGTGACCCTTCCGATTCCCGCTTCGGGAACTGAGGACTGGCGAGCGCCATGATTTCGCTGCGTGGCACGATGATGAACATCGGAATATTCATCCACAGGTCGTCCCGGTCAGCCGGACGACGGCTCGGGAGGGCTCAGCCAGTTCAATGCTGCCGGATCGAGGATGCTCCGCCGGAGCAGATCCATGACGAAGCACCAGGTCAGATCGACTTCCCCCGTCCACGTGCCTCGAACGGTGGACTCCGGAGCGCCGAGATCGAGCTCGAGAGCAAACCCGTCCCCGGAGTAGCGTCCCTGACCGCCCTCGACTTCCAGCCGGAATTCACGTCCTCCGAAGCGCCCCAGAACCAGATCACAGGCGGGGGAACGGAGGATGAAGAATCCATCCCGATCCTTCCATGACTGCCACTGCTCCTCGCTTCCGAAGAAGAGCGGCTTGAACTGGTAGGGGCCGCCTTCTTCGGGGCAGAAGACATCGCAGTTGCCGCATTCGTTGCAGAAGTCGGCAAAGGTACCGATCTGCCGTTCGTGCGTCAGGACCAGCTCGTCCTCCCGGTCGATGCGGGCGGCTCCCTCGTTCGAGCGGAGTCGCATGACCGGGATCCGTGCGGCTCCCGTGGTGAAGGTGAAGTTCGCGTCGTTGGGGCAGACCGGGATGCACTTGTCGCAGGTGAGGCAATCGAACAGCTCGAGATGGCTGTCGACGTGGGGTGGAAACTTGTCGTTGCCGCTGCGGGAGTAGCGCGGATCGTCGAGGACCTGTTGAGCGTAGTGGCGGGTGTTGAGGAGTCTCGCCTGGCTCACCCATTCGGGATAGAGCGATTCGCCGGCGGCCGGGCGGAGGGGAGCACCCTGTTCCAGTGCCTGCACACAGTCCGCGAAGCGACGATCCGAACGAGCAAGCCCGGTCGCCGCGAGGGTGGCCACACCCGATCCGCGCGCCCGGATCGCATATTCGTCCAGGTCTGATGCCCCCCGTTCTTTCATCGCGTGCTCGAGCCTGGTGTGATAGTGGATCAGTCTTCCGTAGCCTCCCGGTTTCAGCAGATCACTGCAGACGGTGATCGGAACCAGGCCGAGAGCCGCGACCTCCGGGTAGTTGCTCCAGTCCACGCCGGCGGAAAACGAGATCGGAATCCGATCGGTGAAGTGTTCCCGGAATTGCCGGACAAGCTGGATAGCAATGACGTGAAGAGGAGGCCCGGAAAGGTAGACTTCGCTTTCGGAGTCGGGAAGAAAGCCGGTGTCGTTTTCGACGATCAGGGTGTTGCTGAACTTGACTCCGAAGCCGAGTCCGAGGGAGTGCGCCCGAGTCTCCAGGCGCTCCACGATCTCGACCGCCTGCGGCCAGGTCGTGTCACGGGCGAATGCGGAATCGGGGACCCGGATGTCTTCATAGCCCATCACCTCGTGGAGCAGGTGGTGAATCGCTTCGCGGCCCAGAAGCATCGGATTGAACTTGACGACGCAGTGGAGATTCCACGCCTCCATCAGGTGCTCGACGATCCGCTCGATCTCGTCCGGCGGACATCCATGAAACGTGCTGAGGGTGAGCGTATCGGAGAGCCGGCGCGGAAAGTCGAGGTCGCGAAGATCACCCAGATCCGGAGGAATCTGCCCCCGAAGCCGATCCACCACCTCGCCGGCACCCCGCATGCCCGCGATGAACCGGGAAACCTTCTCGGAACGAATCCCTTCGAGATCATAGCCGACACTCAGGTCGAAGATCGCCCGATCGAAACCGGGCGCGAGGTCGATCCGTTGCCGGTGGCGGAGCATCTCGATGAGCATCGCCGCCTTCACGTACTCCTCGAGAGACTCTTCGACCCTCAGTTCCTGCGACCACTCTGCGTTGAATCCCACCCTTCTCATGTCGATGCAGGGACGTGGAAGGCTCAGGCGGTCATCGACCTGGACAGTCTTCAGCTCGAAAACCCGACTCCCCCCCAGCCAGGCCAGGACAATGTTCTGGGCCATCTGGGTGTGGGGTCCGGCGGCGGGGCCGAGAGGACTGGATGCGGTGCGCCCGTGGAACCGGACCGAGAGGTCGACGTCGCGGGAGCCGGTCACGAACTTCCGTTCGGGAAGGTCGAAGATCGACCCGCGCTCTTCGAGCTCGCGGAACATGCGTCGAATCAGCGACGGAAACGGATGCGGTACCAGCTCTGCCACGGGCCTATTGTGGCAGACGAACGTGGCATCCGGACGAGCCAATTGGCCGGTTTCGGAATACCAGAGGCTGATCAGGTTATTTGTTATGATTGACGATGATGGGTCTTCGGTCCTCCCACCACCGCCGGACAGATTCAGATGTTTTGCGCGTTGCGGGTCATTCGCCACGCGGAGCTCGTCTTCTGACTCTGCTCGTGACGGCTCTGATGATGGCACCCGCGGCGCTTCCTGCCGCCACGCCGTCAAGGAGCGTGGTGCACAATCTCGCGCAGCAGGCTCCAGGTCTTCGTGAGGATGTTCTGCGGCTGGCGCTCGAAGCCGCGTCCTCGGCTGAGAGCCGCGGGCTGGTCAGGCGCAACGATCTGATCACCGTGATCGACTACTCGATCCCCTCCACCGAACCGCGACTGTTCGTCTTCGATCTGTCGAAGAACAAGCTTCTCTTCCGGGAACTGGTCGCACACGGGAAGAACAGTGGCGGGAACGTTCCGACCCATTTTTCCAACACCCCCGAGAGCCGGCAGTCGAGCCTTGGTCTTTTCGTCACCGGGTCGACATATGTCGGCGGCAACGGTTATTCACTTCGTCTCGACGGGCTGGAAGAAGGGGTGAACGATCGGGCCCGGGCGCGAGCGATCGTGATGCACGGTGCCGACTATGTGAATGAGTGGATCGGCCAGAGCCTCGGCAGGCTGGGTCGAAGCTGGGGTTGTCCCGCCGTCCGGAAGGCGATCTCCCGGAAGTTGATCGACCGGATCAAGGGCGGATCGCCTGTGTTCGCCTACTATCCCGACGATCACTGGCTGAGCCAGTCGGCGTTCCTTCGTGATCGTGGAGGCTCCTCCACCGCCGTCGCGGCGGCTCGCTGATCCGCGGTACCGGTCCGTCGCCTCGCCTTTCTCACTCCGAGCCAGATTTTCAGGTGCAAACCGCACCCTTGCTCCGATACTCTTCGCTGAGGAGGAATCGGAATGGATCTTCGTGCCCGCATCGCATCGCTCGACGCCGGGATTCTGGAACGACTGCACGGTCGAAGCATGCTGCTGACCCGGGAATGGTCCCGGGAGGAGATCGAGACCCTCTGCTCTCTGGCTGAGGTTCTCCAGCAGCTCGATCGCACCGACGCGGTTCCGGCCCTCTTTTCCCAGGAGCTCTTCTGGGCACTCTTCTTCGACCAGTCCACGCGGACCAAGTCGAGTTGGGCTGGCGCGGCGGCACGTCTGGGCGGGTCGCCGGTGATCGTCGACGGATCGTCCACTCAGGTCAGCCACGGCGAGACCGCGGTGGAGACCGGGGCGATGCTGGGCATGAACTCCCACGCGATGGGGATCCGGCACGACCTGATTCTGGGTGAGGGCAATCGATTCATGCGGGAGGCGAAGCAGGGAATCGACGATTACCTGCGGGCGACGGGAGACGATCGGGTCGTTCCGATCGTGAATCTGCAGTGTGACATCGATCATCCGACACAGACCCTCGCTGATCTGCTCTGGCTGCGTGAACGGTTCCCCGAGGGGCTGGAGGGAAAGACGCTCACCATGAGCTGGGCCTACTCGCCGAGTTATGCCAAGCCGCTGTCGGTTGCGCAGGGCATCATCACGCTGATGACCCGCTTCGGGATGCACGTCCGTCTGGCTCACCCGCCTGGATACGACCTGATGGAGAGCTGTATGGATGCGGCGCGATCGAGTGCGGAGGAGTCGGGCGGGAGCTTCACCGTCACGCACGATATGGATGAGGCCTTCGAGGGGGCGGACATCGTCTATCCGAAGAGCTGGGGCCCGTACGACCTGATGGTCGAGCGGGTCGAGGCGAACCGCAACAAAAACCGCGACGCCCTGGCGGACATCGAAAGGCGGGCGCTCGAGAGAAACCGCTCGTTTACCGACTGGATCTGTGACGAACGGCGAATGGAGCTCACCCGCGACGCGCTCTACATGCATTGCCTGCCGGCAGACATCGGCGCCGAAGTCAGCGCCGGGGTGATGGATCAGTTCCGGGTCGACCTCGCCCGGGAGGCCAACAAGAAGGTGTACGCGATCATGGCGCTGCTCGCTGCGGCGAAGACTCGCGGTCTGAAGGATCAGTTGCGGTAAGATTCCCTGTTTGAAGGGTCCATCGCTCGAACAACCAGATCAGGAGAGAGAATCCATGTCGCTTGATGAACGCGTCTCCGAGCTCGCACGCCAGTACAGACCACTCGCCGTCGAGATCCTGAAGGAAGTGATCCGGATTCCCGCCGACTACGTCGACCGCCCCGAAGATGAGGGGGGCGATCCGTTCTGCGGTCTTTCCAATCACGAGGGACCGAGGGTCGAGTATCTCCGCGCGAAGATTGCTGAGATCGGTGCGGTGGACAAGCCGGACGATGTGTTCTTCGACGACTTCGGAAACCTCGTCTGGGTCGTCCGGGATCCGGGTGACGGAATTCCTTCAGAAGAAAAGACGGTCGTCTATTTCGATGGCCACACCGACACGGTCAAACCGCTGAGGGATCGCTGGCGGGAAGCCACCGGTGGACTCGATCCGTATCTCGGGCTGGTGGATGCGACAAGGCTGAATCGCGAATTTCTCAAGCAGGAGCTCGGCTATCTTCCGCCGGAAGACGAGTGGGAGCACCTGGTGTGGGGTCGCGGTGCGGCGGACCAGTTGTCCGGAGTGGTGAGTCAGGTGATCGCGACGAAAATCCTTTGCGAGACGCGTGACCTCGGATCGCTGCGCGGAGTCATCGTCCGAAGCTATGGAACCGTCACGGAAGAGGACAACGACGGCGGCAGCATGATGCACGTGATGCGGAAGGAGCTGCCGCAGGCGGGGGCTGACCGGGTGCCGGACGCGGTGATTCTGACCGAGGGGACCGGATGCGCGAATCTCGGCGCGGCGGGAATCTATCGAGGACAGCGTGGACGGATGCAGATCGAGGTCGAGGTGACCGGAAAGAGCTGTCACGGCTCGATGCCCTGGGAGGGGCGCAACCCGCTGGAGTTCGGATCGGCAATCATCGTCGAGGCGGCCGAGCGCTATCAGAAGGGGGAGGACTTCGCCGAAGACGCGTTTCTCGGTGGCGGCACACGCACCGCAAGCTGGGCGACGCTCGACTCTCCGAGCGATTGTGCCGTGCCGGAACGATTCACCTTCCGGTTCGACCGTCGCCTGACCGCGGGCGAGGATCCGACCGAAGCGCTGCACCACGTGGAGTCGATGCCCAGCGTGCAGCGTGCTCGCGATGCCGGTCTGCGCGTCGAGGTTCGGGCTCCTTACTACGACCAGCCGTCATGGAGAGGGACCAAAGCGGACAACCCGCAGATCTACCCAGGATGGGTCACGCCGGAGGATCACCCGGTGATCGTGGCCGCGGTGGAGGCCTATCGCCGTTCTGCGTCGGCCGTCGCCGAGGAGAGTCGTGGAACGGGCGGACTGAAGAAGGAGCCGCGGGTTGCGCGCTGGATCTTCTCCACGGATGGCGTCGGATATCCGATGCCGGTGGAGGACCACTCGATCGCGGTGGGAGACGAAAAGCGCTGGATCAACGACGGCACGTTCAAGTATCCCCCGATGCTGGGGATCGGCCCGGGCCTGGAGCAGAATACGCACAAGATCGGGGAATGCGTCGACGCACGGGAGTTCGATCCGGTCATTGCCACTCTCGCGCGCTTTCCCAGCATGCTGCGTGAGCTGAAGAAGGGATAGACGAGCACTTTTCGCAGGGGGCCTCGTTGCGAATCAGACGTCCAAACTGTGCCCACATTCGTGGCCGAATCATTCCGATGTTCGGCCATCGTCCCACTTGCGAATCAGCTCCGGAGCTCCCAGGGATGTTGGCCCACGGCGAGATCCAACCGCGTCGCTGCTGCGTGGATCGTGGATCCCAAGCGCCGACCTCACGGTCCGTGCGACCCAGGCCAAACATCAGATCAGAATGTTTGCCCACGTAGGCCAAACATCAGGATGGTTGCCCAAATCGTGGCCGAATCATTCCGATGTTCGGCCATCGTCCCACTTGCGAATCAGCTCCGGAGCCCCGCGGGATGTTGGCCCACGGCGAGATCCGACCGCGTCGCTGCTGCGTGGATCGTATATCCCAAGCGCCGACCTCACGGTCCGTGCGACCCAGGCCAAACATCAGAATGTTTGCCCACGTAGGCCAAACATCAGGATGGTTGCCCAAATCGTGGCCGAATCATTCCGATGTTCGGCCATCGTCCCACTTGCGAATCAGCTCCGGAGCCCCGCGGGATGTTGGCCCACAGCGAGATCCGACCGCGTCGCTGCTGCGTGGATCGTATATCCCAAGCGCCGACCTCACGGTCCGTGCGACCCTGGCCAAACATCAGAATGTTTGCCCACGTAGGCCAAACATCAGAATGTTTGCCCACGTCGTGGCCGGATCATTCCGATGTTCGGCCATCGCGCCACTTGCGAACCCGCTTCGAGTCCTCGCGTGCTGTCCGCCCGGAGCGAATACAGAGGCGTCCTTCGTGGGACCGTCGATCCAGTCTGCACCCTGATGCTCCGTGGCACCGTGGCCAAACATCAGAATGTTTGCCCACACGTCAGAGTGGTTCTTCCACCAGGGAGTCAGGTGCGTCAGCGTTCGCGGCCGGTGAAGAGCACCGCCACGGTTTCACCCTCGGCAATCGCGCCCTCGCGTTTCATCCGCAGCAGCCCGGCAAGACCGGCAGAGCCGGTCGGATCGACCGGAATGCCGGTGGACGTGCGAGCGATCTCGTTCGCCTTCTGAAGATCTTCCTCGGACACTACGATCGGCGAGCCTTCCGTTTCGAGCATTCCGCGGACGATCTCCAGCCAGTCATAGGTCTCGTCATCGAGAATGCCGGGGGCGATGCTGTGGGGCATCTCCTCCCATGGAGACATGAACTCCGATCGGTGGGTCGCCGCGTACTCGATCAATCCGGCCGTTCCGACCTTTCGGAGCTCCTCACTGCCGTTGACCTCGATCACCCGGTCCCACGCGCGAAGGAGCGGCCACGCTCCCTCCGTCTGGACGGCGTGCAGCATGGGGACTCTCTCGATCAGACCGAGCAGCTTTGCTTCCTCGAACGCCTGCATCGTGGAGCTGGCGAGGGCACCTCCCCCGACCTGAATGAAGATCCGGTCGAGAGTGGTGCCGCTGCGGAGCAGTGACGAGACGATCTCCCAGCCCAGCGTCCATCCGCCCTCGATCGAGAGGCCATTTTCGTTGCCCTGGACGCTGAAGGGGAGCCGCCCCTGCTGGAGCGCCTGATGGAACTGATGCATGCAGGGGTCTCCGCTGACCCCTGCCTCACGCGGGCAGACCGTCAGGATGGCGCCGAGATCCTCGAGACGCTTCACCACCGCCGGGTGGGCGTCGGGGGGGATGAACACCTCCAGTGCGAGTCCCGCCGCCCGTGCCACCACTGCCGCGGCGAGCGCCGCGTTGCCGCAGCTGGCAATGGCCAGAGTCGGAATTTCGCCCCGAAGGAGATCGGTCTTCCTGGCGACTTCCAGCCAGAGAAGGATGCCCATCAGATGCCGGGCTTTGTGCGAGCCCGACACGTTTCCGGTTTCGTCTTTGACCAGGACCGGTGTGCCCATTCGTTCACTGAGCCACTCGTTCGTGTCGAACGGCGTCTCCCGGAAGCCACGGCCGTCAACTGCCTCGATCCGCTCATCCAGCGACTGCACCAGTTCCACGAAGTCCGCATCGCTCATGCTCCGCTCGGTCGCGACCCGCCAGGAGTGCAGCAGGCGCCTGTAGCGGATGAAAGGATTGGGCTCCGGGCGAAGGAAGATCGACTGCCAGAACTCCGGTTCCGGCGCGCGAGCCTCGAGTCTGCGCCGAAGGAGGTGATCGGTGTCATCGCCCTCCGCGGCGCGCGGGCAGCGGAACGGCAACGGCTCATGCGCCGGCGGCGTGGCGCCGCAACCGTGACAGACCAGCCGGCTCTGAAGTTCTTTCATCGCATCCCCCCGCCGGGCATCAGAGAATCGACTCCAGAACGCCGGTCTCCTGATTGAACTGATCGATCATCTGGTCCCAGGTTTCCAGGTCGGTGGTCAGGGCCTTCCAGAATGCCTGATCGCGGCGGACGGTGAATTCGTCGATGGTGACGCCCTGCTGTTCGACCCAGGTGTAGTAGCCGAGGTCGAAAATGCGGCGGCGGTCGCGGGAGGAAAGCTCCAGAAGATGATCGGTCGCCACCGCGGCAAGATGCTCACCATACGTCTCGGCCGCGGCAACGGCGTCGAAGCGGCCCCCGAAGTCGTGGCTCAGCGTCTTTTCCAGTTCGGTCTCGTACATCGCGGCGCCGTCGGTCGCCACGGTCATGACGACCTCGTCGCTGCCGAGGTCGAGGTCCTTCGCGAGCTTGATCGCGCCGAGAACATTGCAGATCGACGAGAGGCCGAAATCGGCGAGCCGCTCGATGACCGCCGCGGGCACATTCTTCCGGTCGGCCAGGTATCGATGTCCTTCCGCGGTGTTGAATAGAAGGTTGAGCGCGTCGGTGCTCCGGTCGGAGATGGCCGCAACGTAGTCGGTGTTCATCACGTTGTGGATCAGCGGAATGTGTTTGTCACCGATGCCCTGGATATTGTGTTCGCCGAACCCGTTTTCGAGCATGGTCGGACACTCGAGGGCCTCGAGTGCGACGATGGCAGCCCCATATCGTTCCTTCAGTGCGTCACCGGCCGCGATGGTGCCGGCAGACCCGGTGGCCGACACGAAGGCGCGAAGGCGCAGGCTCGGATCGCTCTTTTGAAGATGCTCGAACACATCCCCGCAGGCGCTTCCGGTGCAGGCATAGTGAACCAGGTAGTTTCCGAACTCGCCGAACTGATTGAAGATGATGTTCTCCGGATCCTCATCGAGCTGGTGACACCGGTCGTAGATCTCCTTGACGTTGCTCTCGGTGCCCGGCGTGCTGATGATGTCGTCCGGGGACGCCACCCACTGCTCCAGCCATCGAAACCGCTCGCGGCTCATTCCTTCGGGAAGCACCGCAACACCGCGGCAACCCATGATCCGTGAAATGGCTACGCCCCCGCGACAGTAATTTCCCGTGGAGGGCCAGACCGCACGGTGCATGGTGGGATCGAACTGACCGGTGATGATCCGTGGTGCGAGGCATCCATAGGCGGCCAGCACCTTGTGCGCGGAGATCATCGGGAAGGGATTGCCGAAGAGAACGACGATCCTGGCGGAGACTCCGGTGAGCGAAGGGGGCAGGACGATGTGCTCGGGCAGGTTCGAAAACTCCCGGCGGCTCCGGTCGTTGTACCAGTGCACCCGGAAGAGGTTGAGGGGATGGGCGTCATCCGGATCGACCGAAGCGAGACGCGACGTGATCGGGGTGGGAATCATCGATGGATCGGCCAGCTGCGCGAACGTGGGAAGCGCGATTCCTGCTTCCCGGAACCGACTGACACTGTTGCGCCAGGTGGTCTCGTCGACGATGTCGGTTTCCATTCCGAGTTGGGGCATGAGTGTTCCTTCCTGATCTCCGATTATCGACGAAAAGCAGAGCCGGGGTCGAGGAGAGGCGACACACTACACACCTCGGACCGAGGCCATGGCCGTCCAGAGGCGGTTCGCCTGCTCCCGGGCCTCGCGCCGGATCGAGTCGATGTCGCCGGTGAGCAGAATCCCGTTCGAGACGACCTGCCGTCCGGCAATCTCCAGCGAGACGAGCGCTCCGTTGCTCCACGCTGCCTGGTCCAGATCCGTCTCATCCCCGAAGAGCTCCCGGGCGAGACGCCTCCCTCCGGCCGCTCTCCGCCGGACTTCTTCCGGCCCTACCTGATGGTCGGGGGCTTCCTCGATCAACGCCGCGAGCTCGTCTTCCATCACAGCAGGATAGCCGTCCGTCCCGATCGCGACCCTCTCCGCATGAACCAGCCCGGCCGGGTATCCGACCCGGTTGCCTCGATTCGAGCGCGGATTCTGGACCAGCCACAGCCCTTCGTCGGACGCTCGTCGAACCTGCGCCTCATCGAGATGAACGCCGTGGGCGAGAATCGAACCGGGGGGGAGTGCATCGAGATCCAGCAGACGTTCCAGCGGTCCGGCGTATCCGCGGCGGATGGCGTCGTCAACGTCCGCGCGATCCTCGGCCAGATGCACGTGCATCACCGCGTCCAGCCTCCGGCACAGTTCGCCTGCGGCCTGGATCGTTTCGTCGGATACGGTGAAGGAAGCGTGGAGAGCGACGGCACCGACGATCCCGTGCCGGCGGTTGCTCTCGATGAACCGCCGGCATTCCTCCAGTCCGCGTCGCGCCTCCTCGAGGCCACCGTTCCGCTCGGTGGCGCCATAGGCGATCAACGCCCGGATGCCGAGCTCCTCACAGGCGTCTGCCAGGATGTCGAGAGAGCCTTCGATCATGGATGGCGACTCGTGGTGATCGACCAGCGTCGAAGTCCCGGCGAGCAGCGCTTCGGCGACGTAGTAGCGGGCGGATGCACGGAGGGTGTCCTCGTCGAGGGCCCGATCGAGACGCCACCAGACCCGTTCCAGGATCTGGAGGAAATTCTCCGGCGGTCGCGCCGGCTCCGGCATCCCCAGAGGCGCGAGGCCGCTGTAGAGGTGGGTGTGGCCGTTGACCGCGGGATGATCCGAGCTCATCGAGCGCCGACCGTCTCGGTCTTCGCCGGCTTTCGGAGACCCAGGCCAATCGCTTTTGCTGCCGGAGACTCCCGCATCGGCAGAGTATTTCTCCGGATGCCGTCGAAAGCGTACAGCGCGCCGGCGACCGCGCCAGCCGTGGGGACCAGACCGATCTCGCCGACGCCTTTCGCGCCGAACGGGCCTTCCGGTTCATGATCCTCGACGAGAATCACCTCGACGCGGGGCATGTGCCGTGCCCGGAGGACTCCGATCTCCCGCAGCTTGAACGTCACAGGCATGCCATCCTGGCAGGGAAGGTCCTCGGTCAGGGCGTAGCCCAGACCCATGTGCACGGATCCTTCGATCTGCCCTTCGCAGAGGGCGGGGTTCACGGCGCGGCCGACATCATGGGCGGCGATCACGCTGCTCGAGCTTTCCGTCCGCATCGAGAATGCACGACCTGGGTTGCGAAGCCGAATGCGGTGTGGGTCTTGATCTTGTCCGGCTGTCGCACCCGGCGCGGTGGTGTCGTTCGACCAGGACATCGCCCGCGTAGACCGTTTCCCTTCAGAGCCGTCCAGCGGAGCCCTGCGAGTCGAGATCGGCTTTCAGCTTTTCGGCGGCCATGATCACGGCGCGTCCGCCGAACAGCGTGGCGCGCGAGCCCGGTGGTCTGCCCGCACTGCAACTCGTGGGTGGAGTCCACTTTCGGACGGAACAGGCGAGGCCGGCAGACCGGTCACTTCGACCGCGAACTGCACCAGCACGGTCAGAAGCCCCTGGCCCATCTCGGTGTAGCCGTTGTAGAGCGAGATCGTGCCGTCCTGCTCGACGACGAGGCGCGCTTTGCCCCATTCCGTCGCGCCGTTGCCGATGCCGCTGTTCTTGATGCCGCAGGCCGATGCCCACCGCGCGGCCCTCGTTCGGCAGGCGGCGTAGTAGGCGTCCTTCACCGCGTGCGAGCGTCTTCCGGATGCCGACCGACTTCTCGAACACCTGTCCGGTGCTGAAGGTGTCGCCGACGTCGACGGCATTGCGCCAGCGCATCTCCCAGCCGTCCAGGCCCGCCTTGTCCGCGAGCAGGTCCAGGCAGCCTTCCATCGCGAAGTGACGCCTGGTTCGCGCCGAAGCCGCGCATCGCGCCGCAGGGCGGATTGTTGGTGTAGGCGGCGAAGTGATTCGACGTCCACGTTGGGCACGCGATACGGCCCGCAGGCATGCCCGGCGGCGCGCTCCAGCACCTTGGCCGCCGACCGAGGCGTAGGCGCCGGAGTCGCCGACCATGCGCGCCCGGACGGCGGTCATGCGCCCCTCGGCGTCGCAGCCCACGCTGTAGTCCATGGTGATGCGGATGGCGCTTGGGGTGGATGCGGATCGACTCCTCGCGGCTGAGCGTGAGCTTCACCGGCCGTCGCGTCAGCTGCGCCGAGCAGCGCCGGTCTGCGCCTGCACCGACATGTCCTCCTTGCCGCCGAAGGCGCCGCCGTTGGGCACCAGCTCGACGAACACGACGTTCTCTTCCGGCATGCCGAGCAAGCCGGCGCACCTGGCGGCGGTCGTCGAAGATGCCCTGCCCCTGCGTGTAGAGGCGCAACCGGTCCCCGTCGCAGCGGCTCCGCGAGCGCGCTTTCGGGCTCGATGAACAGATGTTCGATGCGCTGGGTCGCCAGGTGCCTGTGACCACGTGGGCACGCTGCCGCAGCGCCGCGTCGGCGTCGCCGCGCGCGGATGACGGTGCGCGACAGGATGTTCGTGTAGTGCGGGTTGACCTGCGGCGCGCCAGGCTCCAGGCCTGCGTACGGGTCGAGCACCGGCGGTCAGCGGCTCGTAGTCGACGTCGACAAGCTTGGCCGCCTCGCGGGCGGTGTGTTCGTCTTCGGCGGCGACGGCCGCGAGCACGTCGCCGACGCAGCGCGCCTCTTCGCCTTCGGCGACGAACCCGGGCCAGTCTGCTCGATCAGGCCGTACCCAGCGTTGCCCGGGCACGTCGGCGCGGTGGCGACGGCGCGCACGCCGGGCAGGGCGGGCGCGCGTCGGCGATCGATCTTCAGCACGCGTGCGCGCGCGTGCGGCGACAGCACCAGCGCACCGTGCAGCATCTTCGGGCGGACCAGATCGGCGACGTACGGGCGCGTCCCCAGGGTCATCTCCACGGACCCCACCCGTCGCAGCGACTCACCGATTCGTCCCCCCTCGTGCGGCTGCGGCGTGCATTCACCCCGCCGTGCCTTCGCCAGAAGCTCGACGGCGTCGACGATCTTGACGTAGCCGGTGCAGCGGCACAGATGTCCGTCGAGGGCGCGGGCGATCTCCTCCCGCTCGGGATTCGGCTTCCGGTCGATCAGGTGCTTCGCCCGCATCGCGATCCCGGGAATGCAGAAACCGCACTGCAATCCGGCGGTGGCGACAAAGCTGTCGGCGATGAGCTTGCGCTCCTCCTCCGAGAGGCCTTCGAGCGTGAGGATGCTCGTCCCTTCGGCCCTGCTGGCGGGGATGGCACACGCCAGACGGGGCTGATCGTCGATCAGAACCAGACAGCATCCGCACTGACCCTGTGGCTGGCAGCCGTCTTTCGTCGAAAGGATACCGCAGCGGTTGCGGAGGGCCTCGAGCAGACTCTCGCTCTCTCGCGTGGTGATCTGGCGCGGCTCGCCGTTGAGGACGAATTGAATTGCAGGCATGGGGCCCTCCGGTCTCTTTTGGAAGCATAGTCGCCGGGGCGCGACGTGGCAATGTCGGGTGACGCACCCCATGCCCCCTCTCCCCGCACAGAATGACGATTCGAAGCGAGAGGGTGAGGCGGGGAGAGGGGCCGGGGGTGAGGGGCCACCCTTTTTACGCGGAGCGTGAATCTCGCACGTCCCCCCTCTCCCCGCGCAGAACGATGATTCGAAGCGAGAAAGGTGAAGCGGGGAGAGGGGAGCAATGCAGCACGTCCCGAGAAATGCACTGATCCGAGATGATGGCGATTGTCCGCGAGAGCCGCGAGTCGGCGCGATTTCGGATTTCCCCTCACCCCCAACCCCTCCCCCGCTTCACCGTTGATGTTCCCTGCGGTAATCCTGCGCGGGGAGAGGGGAGCAGAGACGCCGGGGCGTCGGCTCAGGGTGCCCTCGGGCCGGCGGGATCTGCTAATCTCGGCGCATGAGCTATCTCGACGATCTCAACCAGCTGACCGCGGCAGGGGAGCCGTTCGTGACGGTGACGGTGGTGGAGACGTCCGGGAGCGTTCCCGCCGAACCGGGGGCGAAGATGCTGATCACCGGTTCCGGCCGGCACTCCGGGACCGTGGGGGGCGGGGAAGTGGAACAGGCGGCGATCGCGAAGGGCGTGGAGATGCTGCAGTCCGCCTCCTCGACGGAGCTGGTCTCCTGGAATCTGACCCGCGATCTCGGGATGACCTGCGCGGGGCTGGCAAAGCTGTTCTTCGAGGTGTGGAACGGTTCCGCCTGGAACATCGTGATCTTCGGCGCCGGTCACGTCGCCAACGCGGTGACGAAGATCCTGGTGGAGCTGGACTGCCGGATCACCTGCATCGATCCGCGCGATGAGTGGCTGGAGAAGCTTCCGCGGTCGGACCGGCTGCGAACGGTCAGAACCGACTCGATGCCCTCGATGGTGGCTTCCATCCCGGACGGCGCCTTCGTTCTGGTGATGACCATGAGTCACGACAGCGACCGGGAAGTGCTCGAGGAAATTCTGCGAACCCGCAGCTTCCCTTATCTCGGGGTGATCGGGTCGGCGTCCAAAGCCAAGCGGATGCGGGCCCAGTTGATCGAAGCAGGCCTCGACGAGCCGAAGGCAGAGTCGTACATCTCGCCGATCGGTCTGCCTCTGGGGTCGAATCAACCTGCCGAGATCGCGGTCAGCGTGGTCGCACAGCTCATCCAGGTGCGGGACGAAAGATCGCAGTCCTCCGCGTCGTGAGCCGAACCAGTGAGCGGTTGCAACCGGCGGCCGATTACTCGCCGGCGGGTACGGCGCTGCGGGTGAGCTCGGTCATTCTCATCAGAATCTCCTCGTTGGTCGCGGGAAGATCGAGCCGGGGAATCCGGCCCTGACCGAGGAACCCGAGAGCGTGCTTCACCGCGGCCCAGATCGAGATGGCCATCAGCAGTGGAGGCTCGCCGACGGCCTTGCTGCCGTGGATGTTGACCGGATTCTCGATTTCCAGGTAGTCGACGTGGAACACCTCGGGAACGTCCTGGATGTTCGGGATCTTGTAGGTCGTCGGGGAGTGGGAGAGGAGCTCGCCACGATCGGAGTACTTCAGCTCCTCTGTGGTCACCCAGCCCATCCCCTGGATGAAGCCACCGGTCATCTGTCCCCGATCGATCCCCGGATTGACCGGACGGCCGATGTCCATCAGGACGTCGGACTGCAGGACCTTCAGCTCGCCCGTGAAGCGATCGATCTGCACCTGGGAGACCGCACAGCCCTGAGTGAAATAGAGGAAGGGACTTCCCGTTCCTTTCACCGGGTCCCAGTGAATCCCGGGTGTGGCGTAGAAGCCGCGCTCGCCGAGACTGATTCGCTCACGGTAGGCGAGCATGACCAGGTCGGGGAAGGAGAGCCGGTGATCGGGGCGGCTGCGATCGTAGACCTGCCCCCGTTCGAACACGATCTGGCCGGGCGCCGCCCCCTCGCCGAGATGGATGGCCGCGCATACCGCCATCCGCTCCCGGATTCGCTGGCAGGCATCGACCGCGGCCTTGCCGTTGAGATCGGCGGAACTGGAAGCGGCCGTTGCCGAGGTGTTGTGATTCTTTTCGGTGGAGGTGATCATCACCGTCACCTGATCGGCGGCGATGCCGAGCTCGTCGGCGACGAACTGTCGAATCTTGGTGTTGACGCCCTGGCCCATTTCGGTCGCACCGGTGGAGACCTGCACGGTTCCGTCCCGATAGACGTTGACCAGGGCGTTGGCCTGATTGAGAAACCGGGTGTTGAACGAGATCCCGAACTTCACCGGGGTGAGCGCGATGCCCTGAAGGTGAGTCTTCGAGCGTCGGTTGAAGTCCACGACATCCTGTCTTCGGCGGTGGTATTTCGAGCGGACCGTGAGCTCCTCGAAGAGTCGCGGGAGGTTGTTGTTCTCGAGGATCTGCCCGTAGGGAGTCACGTTGCGCTCGCCGGTGCCGTAGCAGTTCCGCTGCCGGATCTCGAGCGGATCCCGATCCAGAGTGAGCGCCATCTCTTCGATGATGTTCTCCATCGTCGAGACCGCCTGCGGCCCTCCGAATCCCCGCAGAGCGGTGTTGGGCGGCAGGTTTGTCCGGCAGACTCTCCCGATTGCCCGGACGTTCGGGATCCAGTAGGCGTTGTCGATGTGGGTCATCGCCCGTCCGAGCACCGCCGTGGAGAGGTCAGCGAAGGCTCCGCCGTTGGAGTAGATGGCGACGTCCAGGGCAGTGAGGGTGCCGTCATTCCGGAAGCCGACGCGATACTCGTTCCGGAAAGGGTGGCGCTTTCCGGTGACGCACATGTCGTCGTCCTTGGTGTAGGCGATGCGCGCCGGTCGTTTCGTCTTGTGCGCCACCAGGGCCACGATTGCGGCGGGATGAGTGGCCTGGCATTCCTTCCCGCCGAACGCGCCACCCATCCGCTTGTTGATGCAGACCACCTGATTCTGTTGCAGCCCGAGAAGATGGGCGATCACGTCCTGAACTTCGCTCGGATTCTGCGTCGAGGAGTGGACGGTAATCATGTTCTGTTCGCCTGGGTAGGCGATCGCTGCCTGCGATTCGAGATAGAAGTGATCCTGGCCCCCGACCGTGAAGGTCCCTTCGAGGATGTGATCCGCTTCCGCCAGCGCCTTGTCCACGTCGCCTCGACGGATGTTCTGCGGAGCTCCGATGAACTGCTGCTCGTGGATTGCTTCCTCGATGGTGAGAATGGTCGGGAGCTCCTCGATCTCGACCACCAGTGCGGCCTTCGCCTGCCGGATGGCCTCGCGGCTTTCGGCCGCGATCACCACGATCGGTTGCCCCACGAACATCACTTCGTCTTCCGCCAGCAGGAGCTCGTCCTGGAGGATCGGTCCGAACAGATTGCTGCCGTCCAGGTCGCGATGGGTGAACAGTCCGACCACTCCGGGAACCGCGGAAGCGGCCGAGAGATCGACGTTCACGATGGTTCCATGGGCAATCGGACTCCAGTAGAAATCGACGATCAGCTCGTTCCGGAGCGGGGCCAGATCGTCGACGTACAACGAGCGTCCGGAGACGTGACCCTCGGCGGAATCGTGCGGGATGTTTCTTCCGACGGATGGCATGATCAGGAGGCCCTGGAGACGGCCGAGTCGGGTGCCATCTCGAAGTAGAACTTCTTGAGAATGTTTTCGGCGAGCTGCGAGCGGAACGCCGCCGAGCCCCGGACGTCCGAGATCGGCCGGATCTCATCGCGGGCAATCTGACCGGCGGCTTCGAAGGTATCGAGAGTGAAGGCCTTCCCCTGAAGGAACGACTCCGTTCGCGGAAGTCTCAGAACAGTCGGAGCCACGCCCCCATAGGCGATGCGAATCGACTCGATGATCCCCTGCCCGCGGCGAATCAGCAACGCCGCCGTGAAGGTCGCAATGTCGAGGTGCTGTCGCTTCGAGACCCGATAAAGCCGCAGCTCTTCCGCGGGCGCAGGAACGGGAACGAAGATCCTGGTGATGATCTCGTCCGGCCGGAGATCGATCTGCTTGTAGCCGCGATAGAAGGAATTCATGTCGACCATCCGCGGTCCGGCCGGCCCGGAAAGCTCCAGCCGCGCCTCCATCACCAGGAGGAACGGGATGGTGTCGGCGATCGGCGACGCGTTCGCGATGTTGCCGGCCAGGGTCCCGGCATTCCGGATCTGCGGTGACCCGAACCACTCGAGAACGCGGGCCATCTCCGGGACCTGGTCGCGGATGAAGGCCTTGAAATCGTTCAGGAGCACCCGTCCGCCGATGATCAGCATGCCATCGTCGGCGCTGAGCTCCTCCAGATCCGGTACCCCGTCGAGAGTCAGAACCGCCTGGGGAGCGAGGCCGCGCTTGTTGCACAGCACTCCGATGTCCGTCCCCCCTGGACCACCACCGAATCGGGATGATCGGAACGGAAGGCGGTCGCCGAGACGAGATCGATCGGACGGAAAAAGGTCCGGCCCGAGGCGGCGACCTTCACCGGCTCCCGCGACGTGGTGCGCAGCTCCTCGATCATTGCTTCCGATTCGTGAAGCTTCGCAATCGGGGTGATCTTCGAGCGATCCGTGGAGAGCGCTGCGCGGATGATGGGCTCGTAGCCGGTGCATCGACAGAGATTCCCGGTCAGACCGTCTCGCACGCTGCGTTCGTCCAGCGGCTCACCGGAATCGGCCAGAGCGGTCATCGCGACGACGAACCCGGGAGTGCAATACCCGCATTGGGCTCCGTGTGACTGCACCATCGCCTTCTGGATGGGCGACAGTTCGCCCGAGGAGAGCCCCTCCACGGTGATGATGTGGGTGCTGTCCATCTGAAACAGGAACTGGATGCAGGAGTTGATCGGGCGGTAGCGAAGGGCCTCGTCCTGCAGTCGCCCGACCAGGACGGTACAGGCACCGCAGTCGCCTTCCTCGCAGACGATCTTCGTCCCGGTGACACCCTCCTGCTCGCGCAGGTAACGGGCAACCGGAAGAAAGACCTGCTCCCCGCGAGCTTCGCGTCTTTGTCCGTTGAGATAGAAGACAATCGAATCCCGCATGGCAAGACCGATTCTAACTCCACCGCGTGAAGTCGGAAAGCCCGGTGAAAGTCGAGCACGAACGGGAGAGACTAAAAAGGACTGTGATAAAAGCGGTCACAAAAGATAAAAATTATAGCATCTTATTTATATGGCACGAAACAATCATCATCACTGGATGCGTTCATATAACCCAATAATATTTGTATTTACTGCGATTATTATCGTATATATTTAGCCCTGTCGTGCGTAGGCTTTGAATCTGGGTTCGGCTTCGACGCCCGGGTGGGTCCGAGGGTGCCACTCTCGACGCCGTGGACGAGCCGCGGCTGAGGCCTTCAATGGAGCGCTCGGGAGTGGCTCAGACCGGATAGCCCATCTGTTGAAGCAGAGGCCCGAGCTCCTGCGCGAAGTGGGCCTTCTGCTCCTCGGGCATTTCGGAAAGGTAGCGTGAGGCACGTGCCCGGTTCAGATGAAGATTCGCCACCTGATCCGGGGGCACGTTCTCCCGATCCCACCTGTGGAGAATCTCACGGAGAGTGTCATCGGAGAGCTTCAAGCCGAGGTGATCGAGCAGGGTGCGGACGACGAGGAAGGGGTCCTCCATCAGGTCTTCGTATCTCACGGCCCGAACGTTGGATGCCCGGGCGTACGCCTGCCAGATCGGAAGCCAGTTTCTCCGGAATGTGTCGAAAGCGTCCTCGAACCGGACCATCTGAGCGAACGTATGATTCTGGCCCTTGTCCCGGAGCTTGCGACCGTGGTCGAGAGCGGAGAGGACCACGTCGCGGGGATCGCGGTAGCTGTAGGCGACCCGGATCATCCGGAGAAGAACGAACAGTCGGAACAGCCGTCCGGGGCCCTGATGGGTCTTGACCACGAACGGACCGGTGCGAAGGCTGATCAGCCACAGTCGCAGGATCCGTTTCGGCGAAAGCGGTCCGATGTTGTTGTTGTGGAACCGCATCAACTCGTCGAGCCGATACCGGCTGCTTGATTTCGCGCGCGTCGGCTCCGCCGCCGGCGATGACCGCGTCGTTGAGAATGTTGTAGATGTAGGCGGTGCCGGACTTCTGCATTCCGGCGGAGATGATCAGCATGGCGGGATTCTACCGTAGTCACTCCGAGCGCCGGATCATCGTCACCACCTGTTTCGCGAGGTCGTTGGGGATCGGGATGGAGAGGTTGTACTGGGCGATCTTCCACGCCCCGTCGACCCTGACCAGAACGCCGCTTCCCCGGCAGGTTCCGTAGCTCTCATTTTCGAGAAGCTCGTCGAACCAGGCGGTATTCGCCGGTCCAAGGGTGATGTGGCGCTCCTTCGGGACGTAGGTCCAGCCCTTTCCCTGGTCGAAATAGGGGCGGGCGAAGGCGCGGAACTCCTCGAGCGTCCAGCGCTCGGTGGAATCGGTGCCGAGAAAGACCGCCTCGGGTGCGAAGTGGTCGAAATACCGGGTTCCGTCGGCCTTCGAGGCGGCGTCGTGAAAATCGTCGAGGGCGGCGGCGATCTCCCGCTTCGGATCGCCCGGTTCGTTCGCGGAAAGAAGTCCGGGCACTGCGCCGGTGAAGAGCAGCAGAACGACGAGGGTGGAAATGGGATTTCGCATGGTTTCTCCAGTCCCTGGCTTCGGTTGTCGATCAGGTTCGCGCACGGCTGAACCGTTCTGACGGAGTCTCCGTCTGTTCCTGCTTCATCACGAACGAGAGGATCTCCTCCATGTCGTCCGTCACGAGGACGTATCGCTCGTAGTCCTGAGGTTCGAGGAGCGCCTGGAGCGCGGGGAGCGCCGGAATGGTCCGGCTCCAGTACTCCCTTCCGAAGAAGATCATCGGGTTGAAGCTGCCGAAGGTGCGGTAGGCGTTCTGGGCAGCATCCTGAAAGATCTCCTGAAGGGTGCCGGCCCGGCCCTCGACGTAGACCACTCCGTGTGTTGCGATGGCGAGCAGGCTGTCTTCCCGGATGCTGTTCTGGAAGTATTTTGCGATGCGGGTGGCCAGCAGGGTACTGGGCTCGTGGCCGTAGAGCCAGGTGGGGATGGCGAGACTCTCGCCGGGCTTCTCGACCGACTGGAGCACTTCCCACGCGGGCCGCATCCACTCGTGGGCCTCGGCCACGACATCGGAGTTGACGCTCCCATCCCGCGCCACGACTCGTTTGATCGAAGACGGAAGCGCGGGAGCCTCGGCCAGGACCGAGAGAGCTTCGTCCAGTCGTCCATCGTCGTCGTACTGGAGCAGAGCTCCCAGATGAGTCGCTTCCATCGCTCCCGGTCCGCCTCCACTGACCAGCGTGAAGCCACGCCGCGCGAGCTCCTGCGCGAGCCGGGCCACCCGCTCATAGGTGCTGGAGTCCCGCGACAGCTCGTGTCCACCCATCACGCCGATGGCTTTGGCCGAGGAGGAGGCGAGCCAGTTGTGGGCGGCCAGGTTGATGGAGTTGTCGTGCAGCGCCTGCATCATGGCCATGAAGTAGTCGCTCGGGGCGTACCTGCCCGACGAGACGTACCGCTGATAGATGAGAAAGTCGATGGTCTCGCAGTAGCTCTCGGGGCGTTCGGGCGAAAATCCGGCGAGCAGCTCGTGTGGCGAGTAGAGGTTCTGGCGAAGGGGCTGGAAGGCGAAAGGAAACTCGGGCATAGGACGATTATTCTGTCGCGGGGATCAGGACCAGGGCAAGTGGGCCCGACCGTGTGGCGGTCGCGGCGATCGCGGATGCGGGTACCCATCCCTTTCGCCGGGCTCTACAATCAGCGGGTGTCCAGTCTTCGCGCGATCTTCTCCAGCATCATCTTCCGGCTGCTGGCGTTCAATCTTCTTCTGGTCTTTCTCCCTCTCGCCGGGGTGCTCTATCTCGAGGTGTACGAGCAGAGGCTGGAGTCGGCCCAGCAACGTTCGATGATCCGCCAGGGTGAGATCATCGCGGCGGCGGTGACCGAGGGCGGCGCGGTCGAGCCGGCGAAGGCGATCGGCATTCTGCAGAGACTTTCCACCGCCGAGCGGGATGGCTTGAGATTCCGGATCGCGGACCGTTCGGGAGATCTCGTGGCCGACAGTGCGCGGCTGACCTGGGAGTCTCTGTTCGAGGAATCGCCCGGGCGCCAGGACGCCGAACAGATCCGTGAGCACTGGTTGTATCGTCTCGGATCGATGCTGGTGCGCCGGCCGCTCCGTCTGCTCCGCCCACAGACCGAACCGAAGCCGACCACCGACGCGTTTCCCGACCTCCGCGGGATGGTCTCCCTTGCGCTGCGTGGCCGCATCGTCCACGAGAAGCGACTGGTGACCGGCTCGAGCGAATCTCGAATTCTCCTCTACACGGCGGTTCCCATCCCGGCTCCGGAACGACCTGCCGGTGCGGTGGTGGTCTCGGAGTCGACCGCTCCCATCCTTCTCGATCTGTATGCCGTGCGGCTCGGAGTCTTCCGCATCTTCCTGGTCTCGCTCGTCGTGGCGATCCTGCTCAGCGGGTGGGTCGCAATGACCATCGTCCGGCCTCTGCGAAGGCTGCGTCACGAAGCTGGAGCCATTCTCGATCCGCGGGGCCGGCTCCGTCGAACGTTCCAGGCGAGCGGCAAGCGGGATGAAATCGGAGAGCTCTCACGGGCCCTGAAACGCCTGACCGATCGGCTGGACAACCATCAGCAGTTCATCGAGTCGTTCACCTCCGACGTCTCGCATGAGTTCAAGAATCCCCTCGCCTCCATCCGCAACGCCACCGAGATGTTGTCGGAGCTCGAGGAGACGTCGGAGCGGCGGAGATTCCTGGTGATCGCCGAGAAGGAGATCGCCAGAATGGAACATCTGCTGAGCTCCCTGCGGGAGGTGACTCTGATCGATTCCGGCATGCCCGGAGAGCAGCGGAGCCGGATCGACCTGGGACGGCTGCTCGAGCAGATCATCGAAGGTTATCGCCTCCGCGAGCGGGGACTGACGCGGTTCGAACTGAACCTGTCGGACCGTCCGGTGGAGATCGAGGCCTCCGAGGACCGCCTGATCCAGGCGTTCGGAAACCTGCTGGACAACGCCGTCAGCTTCACTCCCACCAACGGACTCGTCCTCGTCTCACTCGCGATCGACGATGGACAGGCCGTGGCCCGGATCCAGGATCAGGGACCGGGAATCCCGGAGGAGCACCTCGACCGGATCTTCTCCCGCTTTTTCTCCTGGAGGCCGGACGATACGGCCAGCCGGATCCGGCACACCGGCCTTGGGTTGGCGATCGTGAAGGCAATCGTCGACGCCTACGGCGGAGACATCGAGGCATCCAACGCGCCGGACGGTGGAGCCGTCTTCGAAATCCGGCTTCCCCTCAGTCACTGAACGAGGCGGTCAGCTCCCGTCGGCAGAATTCCGCCGGAACCAGGCAAAGCGCTCCTCCCATCGCCGCTCCTCGACGGCACAGGTCACCGGCTCATCGCCGCCCGCTGTGAATGCCGCACCCAGGGAGTGCGCCAGGTCGGCCGCGCTGATGCTCCAGGGTGGCCCTCCGGAGGAGAGCGGTTTGTCGACCGGAAATACCAGTGCCTCGAGGTGTCCTCCGGGAGCGATCAACCGAGCGGCCATGGCTCCCCAGGCGGAACGCTGATCCGGATCGAGCGCACAGAAGAAGGTGTGTTCCCAGAGAAGCTGGAACGGTTCGGCATCGAGGGACAGCGCATTGCCCAGAATGAACGTTCCGCCGTAGGGCTCGAGCCGGGTACCCACCTCGCGATGAAGCTGGGGCACCAGGTCGATGGCCGTCACGCTCCATCCTGCGCGCGCAAGCGCCAGCGCGTCGTGTCCATGGCCGCAACCCGGCACCAGCGCCCGGGCTCCGGGGAATGGCGGGGTGGTGAGGCCCCGCTCGAGTCGCATCGACAGTTCGGGGTGAGGTTTTCCCAGGTCCCATGGCGTGTCCCGCATCTCGTAACGCTTCTTCCAGTCGACCATCACCCGCATGATAGCGTGACGAGCGGTCCAGCTCGTCGCTCGACGATCCGGCTTCCTCTCCGGCCCCGCGTTCACCGATTGTTTGCACCTCCCTGACCCGGATACCAAAACCGGCCGCCAACTTTTTCTTTCCTGCGGCGTATGTAGATGTAGTGGACAGAGTGATGCAGACGACGATGACCGCAATGGAGCTGAAGAGCCGCCGCGAACGACTCGGGTACAGCCGCGAGCTGCTCGCCGAAGTGCTCGGAGTGGCAGCCCGGAGCCTCGCGCAGTGGGAGGAGGGTCAGCTCGCTCCCGAACATGCCGAGACCGTCGCCGAGGCGCTCGATGCGCTGGAACGGCATGGTGCCTGGAAGAGTCATCCCCTGCGGCAGATCCGAAGGAACCGGCGGGTGGCCGATGAGAGGTAATCCGATGAATCTTCACCATTGTTCTGTCGAGGTCGGAGCGCCGATCGAACCTTTTCGCTTTTCCGTCGTCTCATCAACAGAGCCCCTGAATATGCAGACCAGTCAGAGCAGAACCGACTTCGATCCCCTGACTCCCCGGATTCAGCCGGTCAGAGTCACGCGATCGCGTTCGACTCAGGACGAGCCGATCCGAATGATGGAGGAGATTCTCTCCATTCTCCGCGAGCGGAATCTCCAACTGGTTCATGCCGACGATGGCATCATCTCCTTCCGTCTTCACGAGGAAGGCTGGAAGCTGAAGAGCCTTACCTTTTCCGTCCCCTGTTTGAAGACTCTCGCCCGCGACCCTCAACGAGAGATCAAGATCGAATACCTGCAGCGAGACATCCTCCGGGCCGCAGCCCGGCGGACCACCTACACCTACCCCCATTCCTTGCGGGCGGGACTCGCGTGAGTCGAGGCCCGGCAGTTCTTTCCAGGACCTGCCGGGCCCCGCTCCGCCATTCCGGGAGACGGTGAACCAGCCAGGGACTCACGGTCCCTCCAGTGCGGTGATGCCCCATTCGCCGCCCCCGAAAACCATCGGCGATTGTTCCCGTACTATGATTCTCTGAACACGACCGCTTCGCACGCGGTCGAGCTCGTCCCGGAACCCTCGACGAATCCGACCGGCAGGTTGTGGATGCCGGCTCATTCTTTTCTACAGGAGAACCCATGAAACGAAGCTTGTCTCTGGCAGTCCTGATGCTCGTTCTGCTCCCGATTGCGGCCGTTGCGGCCGATTCCGTTGCGAGCGACATCCTTCCGTTCAAGGCCACGGAGAAAACCCTGGACAACGGTCTGAAGGTGATCGTAGTCCCGACCGGCTTTCCGAACATCGTTTCGGTACAGATCCCGGTGCAGACCGGCAGCCGCAATGAAGTGGAAGCGGGCAAATCCGGATTTGCCCATTTCTTCGAGCACATGATGTTCCGGGGAACGAAGAAATACTCACCGGACGTCTACAATGCGATCATCACCCGCGCCGGGGCACGGCAGAACGCCTACACCTCGGATGATCTGACCAACTTCCACACCACCTTCGCGAAAGAGGATCTCGAGAAGATCCTGGAGATCGAGGCGGATCGGTTCCAGAACCTGGACTACTCCGTGGAAGACTTCAAGACGGAGTCGCGCGCGGTTCTCGGGGAGTACAACAAGAACAGCGCCAATCCGATCCGGAAGCTTCTCGAGGTTCAGCGCGACCACGCCTTCACCACCCACACCTACAAGCACACCACCATGGGCTTTCTCGCCGACATCGAGGACATGCCCAATCAGTACGAGTACTCCCGGAAGTTCTTCGATCGCTGGTACCGTCCGGAGTACGTCACGGTGATCGTCGCCGGCGACGTCGATCCGGCGAAGGTCATTCCGCTGGTCGAGAAGTACTGGGGCGGCTGGAAGCACGGCTCCTACAAGGTCGACATCCCGGCCGAGCCACCGTCGAAAAAGCCGGTCTACACTCACGTGGACTGGAGCTTCCCGACCTCTCCATACGTCACGGTCGCCTTCCACGGACCGGCATTCTCGGCCACGGGGAAAGACTTCTCCGCGATCCAGATGATCTCGGATCTCTATTTCGGAGGAACCTCCGACCTGTACAAGAAGCTGGTCGAGCAGGAGCAGGTCGTGGATCAGTTCTTCGCCTACGCTCCGGACAACGTGGATCCGTCGCTGTTCACCATCTTCGCCCGGGTGAAGGATCCGGCGAAGGCGGTCGACGTCCGGGACGAGATCATGAAGACCTTCGCTCTGGTTCGCGCCGAGGCGATCGATGCGCAGCGGCTGGAAGAGGCGAAGTCGAACGCGCGCTACTCATTCGCCCGCAGCCTCGACAATACCGACTCCATCGCCGGGACTCTCGCCGGTTTCGTCCACTACGATCGACGTTACGACACCATCAACGAGCTCTACCGGACCTTCGCTTCGCTCACCCCGGCCGATCTGCAGTCTGCCGCGAAGAAATACTTCACCGATGCCAATCTCGTGGTGACCACCCTGTCGAAAGATCCGCTGCCGGAGTCGATGTCGACTCTGCCGGCGATCGCGACGATGGAGCCGTCGACCGCCATGGCCGACGACGTGAAGGTCACCCTGAAGAAGTCGGCTGTTCCGACCCTGGACATGAAGCTGCTCTTCACCGTCGGCTCGGCGTACGACCCGGCAGGAAAAGAAGGTCTGGCCCGTCTGGCGGCGTCGATGATCAGCGAAGCCGGCTCCAGGGCGATGCCGATCAACGAGATCAACAAGGCGATGTACCCGATGGCGGGAAGCTTCCGGTCCCAGGTGGACAAGGAGATGACCACCTTCACCGGCGTCATCCACAAGGACAACTGGAAGAGCTTTCTCGAGATGGCTCTGCCCATGCTGACCGATCCCGGTTTCCGGGAGGACGACTTCAAACGGTTGAAGGATCAGCAGCTCAGCGCTCTCGAACAGGATCTCCGGACCAACAACGAGGAAGAGCTCGGCAAGGAAGCGCTCCAGGCGGTGATCTACCGTGGAACGCCCTACGAGCATCCGGTGCTCGGAACGGTTGCGGGGATTCAGGCGATCACCCTCGAAGACGTCAGGCAGTTCGTTCACGATGCCTACGCCCGCGGCGATCTGCGGATCGGCATCTCCGGCGACGTTCCGGACGAGATGGTGACCACGCTCCGCCGCGCACTGGCGAAGCTCCCGGCCACGGCGAAGCTCACCGCTCCAGGAACCATCACCGGTCACATGCCCAAAGGGATGGAAATCACCCTCATCCAGAAGGATACCCGGGCCACGGCGATCTCGTTCGGACTCCCGATCGAGGTGACACGCTCCCACCCGGACTTCCCGGCGCTCTGGCTGGCGCGTGCCTGGCTGGGCGAACATCGTTCTTCGATGTCGCATCTCTACCAGCGGATCCGAGAGGTCCGGGGCATGAATTACGGCGACTATGCCTACATCGAAGCCTTTCCCGGCGGCATGTACCAGTTCTTCCCCGACTCGAATCTCGGACGGCGGGCGCAGATCTTCGAAGTCTGGATCCGTCCGGTGGTGCCGGAGAACGGACACATGGCGCTGCGCATCGCGGTCCATGAGCTGGACAAGCTGATCAGCGAGGGCATGTCTCAGAAGGATTTCGAGGATACCCGCGATTATCTGATGAAGAACGTGTTCGTGATGACGGCGACGCAGGATCAGGAGATCGGCTACGCGCTGGACTCCGACTGGTACGGCATCGGCGAGTTCACGGGCTGGATGCGGGACAAACTCTCGAAGCTCACCCGCGAGGACGTCAACAAGGCGCTGAAGAGGCACCTGTCGGCGAAGAATCTTTCGGTGGTGATGATCACGAAGGATGCCGAAGGACTGAAGAAGAGCCTGGAAACAGACGCCTTCTCGCCGATCAAATACGACGCGGCGAAACCTGACGAGCTTCTGGCCGAGGACCAGGTCATCGGTGCCCTCGAGCTCGCCCCGACGAAAGTGACGATCGTCCCGGTGGAGGAAGTGTTCGCCAAGTAGCACTCCGCCTCCGGTTTTCTTCCCAGGCGCCCCGGCTCCGTCGGGGCGCCTGTTCACCGTCTCACCCTCTCACCGCCTGTCACGTCGATTGAGAATCTGACTCTTGGGGTGATCGCGCGTCAGATTGGATCTGTCCGAAGTGTCTCGTCGGTTCGGCTTCTTAGACGAGACAGTCCTCCACGTAGCGGTGCCTCAAGTGGCCGAACTTTGTCGCGGATGCGACGCACTGCCGATTGCGCTCGGGTTGCGGTGGTCAGCATCCGGGACAAGTTCGGGTGGCGAAAAGGGTCGCTTCGCGCTGCCGAGGATCCAGGCGGCAACGGTGAGGCAATGCCATGGTGACTGTGCCGCAGGAGGCACCTGCCGCGAGAGGCGAACTTGCCGATCCTGAATGACCACACCGCCATCCTCGTCAGGCGAAGAAGGTGGATCCAGCAGACGCGCACGCCGCGCGCTTCGCGCTTGCCGCGCAGACGATTCTGCGCGGCTCGATCGGGCTCGCTTCGATCCCTGTGCTCGCGAGATTGAACCGTTGGTCCTGGCCAGCCGTGGGAACGGCGGGCCCACTTGCCGTGCAGCCCAGGTGGTCAGGGCCTTCCCAGGCCCTGACCCGGGACGCCGTTCGTGTCTCGGAAGAACCGGGATCAGGCGAAGAAGGTGGATCCAGCAGACGCGCACGCCGCGCGCTTCGCGCTTGCCGCGCAGACGATTCGCGCGGCTCGATCGGGCTCGCTTCGATCCCTGTGCTCGCGAGATTGAACCGTTGGTCCTGGCCAGCCGTGGGAACGGCGGGCCCACTTGCCGTGCAGCCCAGGTGGTCAGGGCCTTCCCAGGCCCTGACCCGGGACCCCGTTCGTGTCTCGGAAGAACCGGGATCAGGCGAAGAACGTGGATCCAGCAGACGCGCACGCCGCGCGCTTCGCGCTTGCCGCGCAGACGATTTGCGCGGCTCGATCGGGCTCGCTTCGATCCCTGTGCTCCCGAGATTGAACCGTTGGTCCTGGCCAGCCGTGGGAACGGCGGGCCCACTTGCCGTGCAGCCGAAGTGGTCAGGGCCTTCCCAGGCCCTGACCCGGGACCCCGCTCGTGTCTCGGAAGAACAGGGATCAGGCGAAGAAGGTGGATCCAGCAGACGCGCACGCCGCGCGCTTCGCGCTTGCCGCGCAGACGATTCGCGCGGCTCGAACGGGTTCGCTTCGATCCCTGTGCTCGCGAGATTGAACCGTTGGTCCTGGCCAGCCGTGGGAACGGCGGGCCCACTTGCCGTGCAGCCGAAGTGGTCGGGGCCTTCCCAGGCCCTGACCCGGGACGCCGTTCGTGTCTCGGAAGAACCGGGATCAGGCGAAGAAGGTGGATCCAGCAGACGCGCACGCCGCGCGCTTCGCGCTTGCCGCGCAGACGATTCGCGCGGCTCGATCGGGCTCGCTTCGATCCCTGTGCTCGCGAGATTGAACCGTTGGTCCTGGCCAGCCGTGGGAACGGCGGGCCCACTTGCCGTGCAGCCGAAGTGGTCAGGGCCTTCGGTACGACCGTCTCACCTCTCACCGCCTTCTGCTATCCTCGTCCGCCACATGCAGGACGTGATCATCTATACCGACGGGGCGTGTCGAGGAGATCCGGGACCGGGAGGGGACGGGACGGTTCTGGTCGCGGGTGACCGTCGGCGGGAGCTTTCCGGCGGTTATCGGTTGACCACGAACAATCGGATGGAGATTTTTGCAGTGATCGCCGGTCTTCAGGCGCTCAAGCGCACCTGTCGGGTGACGGTCGTGTCGGACTCACGATACGTGGTCGATGCGATGACGAAGGGATGGGTACTTCGCTGGAAGGCGAAGAACTGGATGCGGACTCGTACCGACGCCGCCTCGAATCCGGATCTGTGGGCAATGCTCCTGGAGAATTGTGAGCGGCACGAGGTCCGCTTCGAGTGGGTGCGGGGCCACAGTGGTCATCGGGAGAACGAGCGATGTGACGCGCTCGCCGTGGCCGCCTCCCGCCGGCCGGATCTGCCGATCGACCACGGCTATCGGTGAACCCCCGGAGCGTTCACCGGGAGGCGAGGGTGCGCATCCCGGTGAAGTGAGCTCAGGCTTCCAGCGGTCGATCCTGCGCCGCCAGAGCCACGAGGTGTTCGACATCGCCGGTCGCGTCCCTGTTCGCTCCGTCCTCTGCTTCCCGGACCTGACAGGAGACCCGGATCCGGGTAACCATCTTGGTCAGGCCGGGGAGCGTGTTGGTCCAGACTCGGAGAGCGCCGCTCAGCTCTCGGCGGGATTCATAACCAAGCTGAAAATGAATCGTCCGCGGCCCGGCCAGCCGGAATGGCGTGAGGTCTTCGGGCTGGCCCGCCTCCAGCCAGCCGGGGATGTCCCACCGGAACGTTCCCTCGGTCGACGATAGAATTTCTTCCTCGGTCCAGCCGTGGGCGTGTCGCAGGAGAACGAACTGCTCGAAGTCGCTCCAGAACTCCTCGAAGCCGGCCATGGAGGAGAGTCTCGCGGCACTCCTGGATCAGCTCGCGGGTGAGTCGCATCGCGATGGCACAGATCGCCGGCCAGCGATGGAATGACGCCACCGCGCGATACTTGTGCATCAGGTTGTCGCCGATCTCGGCCATTTTCAGGCGTTCGAAATTTTCATCCTTGCGGTAGAACTCGACGCAGGCCTCCCGTGTGGGGAAGAGCTCATTGCGGGTCTCGTCGAGAAACTCGTTGAGGAAGATCGAGATTTCGCCGGAGTCCGACTCCATCGCCTGAACCATTCGCTCGAGCCAGATGGAACGCTTCACACCGAGGCGCTCGGCGAATTCGATGGCGTCCTCGAACCAGTTGTCGTGCCAGAAGGCCGAGCTGGCGAGGGCGATCTTCCGGGCCTGGAGGTAGTCGTCGAAGGTCAGGGAGTCGGTTTCCACCACGATCTCTTCCACATCGAAGACCTTCTGATCGTCGTAGATGCCGAAGTTCTTCGGCAGCACCCGCCATCGAGACCTGAAGTGGAACTGCTCCCGGGACTCGGGAGTCTCCAGTTCGGTTCCCTTGAGCAGCATCAACTGGAAGTTGGTCACCTGGCTGATTCCGGAGTCAAGCAGCTTGCGGATCGCCCCCAGGTGGGTTTCCAGGGTTTCTCCCGGCAGGCCGAGGATCAGATCGGAGTTTGAGCGCAAGCCTCGGCCGCGCATGTGGACCTGCAGTTGCTCGTAGGTGGCCAACTTGATGGTCTGGCGCTTGACCTTGCGCAGGACATCCTCGTCGAGCGACTGGACGGCCTGGTAAAGAACCAACGCGCCGCCAACCTTTTCGAGGGACTTGATGATCCGGTCGGGCCGGTTCTTGCCGGTCGTCGCGTCGATAAAGGTGGGCCATCCGTATTGCTGCTGGGCTTCACCGATAAAGGACGAAATTTCTGATGTCGCGTTCGTACATGCCGTAATTCGAATCCGCAATTCGCAAGGTTCCCATATTCGGGAGACTTGTCTTCCGTGCAATATATTGGATTTCCTCCCGGAGTCGATCTTTGCTGAAATAGTGAACCTTCGTGTACCAGCCGGTACCCTGAACGCAGAACGTGCAGGAAAAAGGGCAGCCGCGGTTGGTTTCGATCATCGGGGCCAGCTTGCCATCGAAGAACTCATCCATGATTCCGGAGAGCCACGGCGAGGGGATCTCGTCCACCTCTTTGTGCCGGGGCCAGGGTCCGTTGCGGATCCTTTCCCTCGGGTCCTCGAGAAGACAGGAGAAGAGCTCCTGCTGAGCCAGTTCCTGGAGGAGATCCCGGCGTCCATGAATGCCGAACCACTTCACAGGCGAGGAAATCTCCCTCTCCCAGGACTAAAGACTCGAGTTCGGGATGCCGACTGAAGTACTCGATCTGCCGTTCGGGCTCGAGCAAATGTTCGGTCCGCCCATGACCATGAGGGTCTCAGGCCTGACCTGCTTGGCGATCTTGCCGAAGTACAAGCTGAGCGACTCATTCCAGACGTAGTTGCTGACCATCAAAACATCCGGCGGAGTCTGACGTTTGGCGCTGAGCAGCTTGTCAGGATAAACGAACAGGCGGGAATCGATGGCATCCCAGTCCCGGTCCATGACGGCTTTCATGTAGCCGACGCCGAGCGGCGCAGTATCATTGGCCAGAACGCCAATGTAGTTGTAGCGGAGATCGGCGAGGTAGACGACGGGTTTCATGCGGCCTCCATTGGGGCGGGTTCCCGGGTTCGGCGGAACGTTCATCCCACCGCTTCCTTGATGGGCTCCGAAGCGGAGATTCGATCACCGGCACGCTGGAAATAGCCGCGATACCAGTCGATGGTTTCTTCCAGCCCCCGCTCCATGGTCCATGAGGGGGACCAGTCGAGAAGCGTGCGGGCCTTTTCGCAGGACATGTACTGTTCGCGGATCTCGGCGCTCGCCTGGTTCAGAATGACCGGGTCGAGGTCGGTTCGGCCGAGAAGCGACAGGACGCTCTGAACACAGTCCAGGACCGTGAGTTTTGCCTCCAGGCTGAAGTTGTAGGGGCCCTGCGGTGCGCCGGCGGCCAGTGCTTCGGCCAGATGGAGATAGGCGTCGGCGGCATCCCGGACGTAGAGGAAATCGCGGACGAACTTCCCGTCGCTGCGGATGACGAAGGGTTCGCCCTCGAGCGTGGCCTTGATCACCCCGGGAATGGCACGGTTGAAGTTCAGATCACCGCCGCCGAACAGATTCGCGCAGCGGATCACGGAGACGGGAACCTGCCAGGTGGCCAGGTAGGCCTGCGCGATCAGGTCCGCGCAGCTCTTCGAGCAGTCGTAGGGATAGCGCCCCTGGAGAGGGTGCGTCTCGGTGTAGGGAAGATCATCGCTGGCGCCATAGGCCTTGTCGGAGGAGGCGATGATCATCTGACGGACCCCGGTCTGGCGGCCTGCCTCGAGCACATTCCATGTACCTTCGATGTTTGCCCGGAAGGTTCCGACCGGGTCCTTCTTTGCCACTCCGACGATCGGCTGTGCCGCCAGGTGAAAGACGGTGTCGATCTCGTATTCACCGAGAGCGCGGGTCATCAGCGTGGCGTCCTCGATCGAGCCGTGGACGACGGTGATCCGGTCGAGCATTCCTTCGCTGATCAGCATGGAGCGGGGAACGGCATCGCGCACCAGAGCGACGACGTTCGCATCGAGCTCGAGCAGATGGCGGACCATCCAGCCCCCCAGCAGCCCGCTTGCGCCGGTGACGAAGACGGGTCGCCCTTTCCAGAACGATGAGGTGATTTTCGCGGGCATGGATCAGCTCGCCTCCGCCATCGTCTGATCCAGACGGTCCCACGGAGCATTCTCCGGATCCGCGGCATGAATGCTGTCCATCTCCTGCTGATCCTTGCTGGTGTCCATCGACTTCCAGAAGCCTCGGTGCCGGTAGGCGTAGAGTCCCCCCGGCGGGCGAGCGCCGGAAGAACGTCCCGCTCCAGGTTGTGTCCCTCCCAGTGGTCGAACACCACCGGATCCAGCACGAAGAATCCCGCGTTGATCCAGAAGCTGTCGATCACCGGCTTCTCGATGAACTCTTCAACCTGTCCCCGGCCGTTGAACACCACCGTCCCGTACTGGGAGCGGAGGGGGACGGTGGTGACGGTCGCCATTCCGGAGTGCTCTCCGTGGAAGCGCATCAGCTCGTCCATGTTGATGTTCCCCAGGCCGTCTCCGTAGGTGACCATGAACGTGTCCTCGAGCAGGTGACGGCAGCGGCGGACCCGCTCGCCGGTATCCGATTCCTCGCCGGTGTCGATGATGTCGACCTCCCACTCGCGAAAGCGATCCTCGAAGTAGTCGGTCAGGATCTCTTTGCGGTGTCCGGCAGCGAGAACGAACTCGGAGAGTCCCTGCTGGGCGAAGATCTTCATCAGGTGGACGATGATCGGCACGCCACCGATCGGCATCATCACTTTCGGGTAGTACTCGGTGAAGGGATAGGATCGGGTCCCCTTTCCTCCACATAGAATGACCACTTTCATCGGATTCGGCTCCTTCCCTGTCTCTGCTGCATCAGTAGCCGCCTTTTCCGCGGAAGACGGCCGGTACGGTGCGCAGAAGCAATATCGAGTCAGCCCAGAGGGACCACTGATCGACGTACTGGAGGTCGTATTTCATCCATCGTTCGAAGGGGATGTCACTCCGCCCGCTGACCTGCCAGATGCAGGTCAGGCCGGCCGGAACGCTGAACCGCCGGCGGAACTCTCCAGTGATCGAATCGGCCTCCTCGATCGGGAGAGGGCGGGGTCCGACCAGGCTCATTTCGCCCTTCAGGACGTTCCAGAGCTGGGGCAGTTCATCGAGGCTGAACTTTCGGAGCAGACGGCCGAGCGGCGTGATGCGGTAGTCGGCCGGGTCCTTGAAGATCGGCCCGTGGGTGATCGAGCGGTCGGCCTGCCGCACCAGGAACTCCGCACCGTTCACCATGGTACGGAACTTCACCATCCGGAACCTGCGCCCGTTCATTCCGACCCGTACCTGAGAGAAGAGGATCGGTCCGGGGGAGGTCATCTTGATCAGTGCCGCGATGATCAGCATGACTGGAAGTCCGGCCAGGGCGAACAGCAGACCGAAGGCGACGTCGAACATCCGCTTCACGGCCAGATCCGCTTCGGTCCGGGGTGACCGCGTGAGCGACAGGGATGCGCCGCCGACGAAGGGCTCGACCAGCGGTGGCCGGGCCGAACCGGCCAGAGGTGAGAAAACCACGCGGACGAGCAGACCGTAGGCCTCGAAAATCCGCGTGGCATCCAGTGCCGTGGCCAGAGAACGATCGCCGACCGAGATCAGGACCTCGTCGATCACTCGGTGCCGGAGCAGATTCTCGAGGTCCCCGGCAAGCGGCTGCCGTTCGGGATAGCTGAGAAACTCGAGTGCGGATGCCTCTCCGCAGGCCACACAGCTCACTTCCATTCCCCACTCGGGATGTTCCTCGAGCTGAACCGCGAAGGCGGCGGCCTCGTCCCACTCGCCGGTGAAAAGGACCCGGCGATGATCGAATCCGCGGGTTCGGAGCAGTCTCAGAACGAGATAGACGGCGGCTCGCGTGCTGCCGAGGATGGCGAAGGAGCAGGCGAAGACGACCGCGACTCCGTTCGGCTCGGCGCCCACGATCACCGCCCCGGCGACTGCGAGCGCTCCGGCGCTGAGGTGTGCGAGCAGAATGCGCCGAACCACTTCTCCCGCACCGCCGATGCGGTGCGAATCGTAGACGCCGAAACGCTGCAGGAAGTGTCGGGTCAGCGGAACCAGCAGAACGAGCAGAAGCAGCGCCAGGGGCTCGACCGTGACCAGATCCCACCGGATCAGGACCACCAGCAGTCCTGCCAGGACTACCGCATCCACAACCGGAAGTGATCGAACGATCCAGAACGCCGCACCGCGCATGGTTCCGAGTCCCCTCTCGCCGTCACAGGTACCGCCATACCGGAGACAGCTCCGCTCCAAACTGGAGCCCGCTTCAGTAACTTCTTGAAATCGCCGCCAAAGTGAAAACGAAAGTGTACCGGGAGCGGGGAGTGCTGGGCAAGAGCAATTTTCAGGGGTTGTTGATTTCGTGGATGATCCGGTAATTCACGTATCCCCCGACCAGTGCATTGAGACCGACCAGCGGGCGATTGACGAAATCATCGAGGATGCGGGCCAGCTGGCTCCGTCCGCTCTCCGGGATGAAGATGATGTCATCCGCCTGCAGGGGCGTCGCGCGCAGCGCCAGATACGGCGCTGGCTGGCCCTTTCCGCGGGGATCGATTCCGATCGCCTGGAGATATCCCTCTTCCGTCAGCCGGATGATCACGATGTCCCGGGCCGCTGCCGAGCGTTTCAGCCCGCCCGCCACGGTGATCGCCTGCGCTGCGGTTGGAGCCTCGCGCAATGGAACCGCGCCCGCGTTGTTGTTCACGTCGCCCAGCACGTACACCATCGGTTGCCGGGTATCGGTCGCGATCACCGTCACGTCCGGATCCAGCATCCGGGAAGAGAGCATCTCCGTCAGCTTCGCATCCAGCTCGGGCACGGTCAGCCCGGCAGCCTTCACCTCGTCCACCATCGGAAGCGAGATGTAACCGTCTGGCCTGATGGCCACGGTACGACGCTGATCGGGAATCTGCCGGACCGACACCTCGACCTGATCTCCCGGTGCCAGAACGTACTCCTTGCGGAATCGAACCGACGATTGCACGATCTCCGGCTCGACGCGGGTCTCGGGGAGATCCGAGCGGGTACTCACGCAGCCGGAGATCATTGCAGCGCCGAGCAGAATGCCGGCGGCTGCCCGCCGCCAGGCTCGAGCTTCGAAGCGACCGTTGGTTCGGAACAGGCTCTCGATCATCGGGTGAAGTCTGCGAAGTCTAACCGATGTCACCGGCGGGCAACAACCGGTTCCCGAGGTTCATTCGAGAGTGCGCCAGGCCAGGCCGATCCCGGCGTGGAAAAACGGGCGCTTCGATTCACCCGCAAACCACATCATCAGCCGATTGCCCACCCGCAGGACCGACGGCGATCGCACCTGATGGTCCTTCCAGTCTCCCTTTCCCGCCTCGAACACCGGCTCCTCGGTCACCTGGTAGTGAATGCCGTCGGAGCTGATCGCGTGGCGGATCGCCACATGGACCGCGCTGCTCGGTCCCACCGGTGCGACGATGAATGCGGTGAACAGATGAAACCCCCCGTCCATCAGGATGACGTCGGGGGTCGAGTCCCCATACCAGGCTCCTTCGGTTGCGTCGGGAATCGAACGGGTCAGAATCAGCCGCCGTTCCCCCTGCTCGTCCACCACCGGGTCGAAGCGGGACCCGTCAGCCGAGGTCGAGAGAAGAATCCCGATCAGACCATTGCGATGCTCCGGCGAGAACTTCATGCTGACGTAGTAGACGAGAAACTGCCGGGTTTCAGGATTCCAGACCACCGCGGGCTCTCCCGCGCCGCGCCAGCCCCAGGCCATCGGATCCCGACTCTGTGCGGTGATGACCGGGTTGGCCGGATCACGGGTCCAGTGGACGCCGTCCGGGGAGGTCGCGTGTCCAATCGCCGTGATCGCCTTCTCGGACCCTTCCCGATCGGAGCCGGTGTAGTACATGTGGTACAGCTCGCCCACGCGGATCACCGAAGGCGTTTCCACCCGAAGGCTGTCCCACGCCGGCTCGGGTGCGGGCCGGAAAACCGGGCGGGTGTCGATCTCCCAGTCGATACCGTCCGAGGCTCGTGCCTGATAGATCTGGACCCGGATCGGCCGCTCGCGAGGATTCCCGCCTGACAGCCACATCCGGAAGCCGTCGCGCTCGTGGAGGACCGTCGGATCATTCCAGACCGTTCCCGTCAGGGCCTGGCCCTTCCGGATCACCGGATTCGAGGCCAGCTCCGTCCATCCGGGGATGGAGCTGCCGGCAGGTGCGGCCAGTTCTCCGCGGTGGCACCCCGCAGCGAATGCCAGCAGGACAATCAGCGGGAGCCCGAAAACCGTCACTCTCTTCAAGAGGTTTCCTCGACCGGTCCTGTTGCCGGGGGGATCGGCTGGATCGGGGACCTTTCCCCGAGCACCTGGTCATAAACGGCAGCAATCCGCTCCATGTGCCGGTCCTCTCCCCACGACTCGACCGCCTTGCGGCGGGCGTTGGTGCCCATCCGCCTGCAGAGATCCGGATCGTTCCAGATCGTCCGGACCTTGTCGGCCAGATCCCGGGCGTCGCCGGGCTCGAAGTGAAACCCGTCCACCCCTTCCGTCACCAGTTCCTCGACCGCGCCGATCCGGGAGACCACGACTGGAATCCCGTGACTCATCGCCTCCGCGCCCACCAGGCCGAACGTCTCGAACCAGAGGCTCGGTACGACCACCATGCGAGCCTGTCGGTAGAACTCCGACAGGTCGTACCGTCCACGTGTGACGACGACGTCGAGATCTTCCGGAAGCGGATGAACCACCAGGCTCTTCTCATTGCGTGCGAAGCGGAACGGTGCCTCGACCAGTCGCATCGCTGCGATCGCGGTGTCGATCCCCTTTTCCGGTGAAAATCGCCCGGCGTAGGCGACATAGCCGCCCGCCCCCGGGTCCGCGGGTGCGTCCGGGATCTCGACCGGAGGCGAGATCGCGGTAATCCTCGACGGCTCGATCCCCCCGTTGCGGATCAGCCAGTTCCGGGTGAACGCCGAAGGAGCAATGAAGCGGGTGACGTGATCGAGGAACAGCCGGTTCCGGCGGTGCATCCTGCTGTAGAGAGACATCAGAACGCTCTCGGCGAGGTTCTCCCGGCAGTTCCGGGCAATTGCCCACCCTTCGTGACCCCCGACGCACCGGGTGCAGATCTCTCCGTGCCGGAGGTGGGTGACCGTCGGACAGGTCAGACGATAGTCCACGCAGCTCATCACCACCGGGATCGCGCGTTCGGTGCAGAGCGGCAGAATCCATGGCGAGATCAATGGGAAGATCTCATGGATGTGCACCAGGTCGGGCCGGAACCGGTCGAGTGTCTGCCGGAAGGCTTCGACGCTCTCTCCACGCCGGAGCACATCGAGGCCCGCCCGAATGCGTCCACCAATCCCTCCGGGCACCTCATTGCTGTCGCGAGAGAAGACCTCGACCTCGATGCCCCGTCGGACGGAGAGGTCGATGGTGGCTCGGGTGGCGTTGTTCGCTCCCCCTCCACCACGGTGGAGATTCCATGCATGAAGGACCCTCATGCTGCGGTTCCCCCCGGCGAATGGGAAAGCTCATCGGAAGGTTCCGAGGCAAAGCCGAAACGAGGCGGGGTTTTCGGCATGCGGAAGGCCCAGCGACAGAGGCCCAGGGCGCGTCCGAACTGGTGACGGGCGAAAGGACGATGGGGACCCGGGATGAGCCGGCCGGCGGCACACGGCACCAGCCGCGCGATTCCCGCGATCCTCGCGGCGAGGCTGAACGCCAGCGCCGCTCCGCTGCTCTGATGTTTGCGCAGATACAGCCAGATCGAGTGACATCCCATCGCGTAGAAGTCGCCGTCGCGCTCCGACGCGCCACTCCGGCCCCAGAAGTGGGTAATCTCCGCCTCCGGAACGAAACGCAGCTCCCACCCGGCATCGGCGATCCTCCGGCAGTAGTCGATGTCCTCGAGATACATCGGAGTGGTCTGGTCCAGCAGACCGACCCGTTCGATCACCTCGCGGCGAATCATCATTGCGGCTCCGCAGAGCGCCTCGACCCGACAGCTCTCGGACCGGTCCCAGGAGAGGAGATTGAAGCCGTCGAGCCAGGAGGCGACCGGACGGCTCGACGATCGGGAGCGGATCCATCCCGCTTTCAGCGCAATCTTGTCCAGGAGAAACAGCCACGGGGACGAGATTTGCGAGGGTCGGAAGGTTCCTGGCCGACTCGATCTGAGTGGTGCCGTCGGGCAGAACCAGCCGGGGACCCACCGCACCGGTGCCGGGGTGCTCCTCGAGGTGCCGGATGAGGCTGTGGACCGCACCGGGATGAACTCTCGTATCGGGGTTGAGCAGAAAAACATACCGGCCGCGGCAGCGCGGCAGTGCAAGGTTGTTTGCCGGCGAGAAGCCGATGTTCCGGTCGCTGACCTGGACGGAGACATCCGGGAATCCGCTCCGGATGCGTTCCACCGTATCGTCGGTCGAGGCGCTGTCGACCACCAGGACCTCGAACTGCAGCCCCTCACACTCGCGGTGAACACGACTCGAGGCAGTCGACCAGCAGATCCGCCACATCGTGGCTGACGATGACCACCGAGAGATCGAGCTCAGTTGCCATGAGAGCCCTGCATCAGCGGGTACGTCGGCGTGGTTTCCCTCGACGATCTGTCGCAGAAAGGCGACCACGAATCGCGGGTTGTAGTAAAGGTACCGGCGTCCGAGGCGCCCCGGTTCCTGAGCCAGCCGGAAAAGCCATTGGAGTCCCGAGCGCTTGGCCCATTCCGGGGCGCCGCGAGTCAATCCCGCGAGAAGATCGAACAGGCTGCCCACCCCGACCATCGGGATCTCGAGCCGGTCACTGGCCCCGGCCATCCATTCGTCCTGCGCCGGGGTTCCCATGCCGACCCAGACGATATCAGCTTCGCTCAACCGGATCCTGTCGATGATCGCCTCGCTCTGTTCGGTCGGAACCGGTCGCCGGGGTGTGGCTGCCGTTCCGACGATCGCGATTCCGGGGAAACGCTCCAGCAGACGTGCGGAGACGGTCTCCGGCTGACCGGTCCGCCCGCCGACGAGGAAGTGCTTCCAGTGGGGGAAACGTCGACAGCAGGCGAGGAAGAGATCGTCGTTGTGAACTCTTTCCGCCGGACATCCGAGCCAGCGCAGCGCCCAGACGATCGGCATTCCATCCGCGGTCAGCAGCTCGGCCCGCTGGAGGATCCGGCGGTACTCCGCCCGGTCCTTGGCGAGCATGATCGAGTAAATGTTCGCGCAGCTCACGTAGCCGTTCCGCCGGGCTCTGACCATTCGGCCAGTTCCCGGCAGGCGCCATCGAACGTGGTGACACTGACCGGTGCGGAGACGATCCGAACCCGCCTCGGCGGGCTCGCCGACAGCTCGTCCGGCACCTGACGCTGCCAGAGCGGCGAGCGGATCCGCCGCCGGAGAGCGCGGAAGGAACGGGCGAAAGGACGGGAGAAGAGATACGGCAGCGAGCCATCCATGATCAGCCTGCGCAGGCCGGGAAGCAGGGAACGTGGATGCCGGATCTCGTCGATCGCCACCAGCGTGCTGTGGACCTTCCGGCGCCAGTCCGCAAGATCCGGTTCGAGCTGCTCCGCCCATTGATCGATCAGCCAGAGGACCTCGCGATGCATCCGTCCCGCAATCAGACCCGACATGTTCAACGGGTGGAGACGATAGCGGCAGACGACATCCTGAATGGCACGCGCTCGTCCGGTTCGCGCCAGACCGAGAAAAAGGAAGTAGTCCGGAATCACCTCGATCGCTTCGGGAATGGGGCCGAGTCCTCGCACCTCGGCGGTGCGGAGGAGCGAGGAGCTCATCGCGATGAAGCAGGAATCGATGAAGAGCCGCTCGAAGATGTCCCCCTCGGGCAGTGGCTGGAACTCATGCCGATGATCGAAGTCGCGCTCGACACCGAAGCGGGAGAAGGAGACGGTTCGTCCGTAGATCAGGTTCGCGTCCGGATCGTCGTCGGCCACGGCGAGCTGCAGTTCGAGCTTCCGGGGCAACCAGACATCATCCTGATCGAGGAAGCCGAGCCACTCGCCGCGAGCTTCGTTGATCGCCTGGTCGCGTGCTCTGCCCAGCGGCACCTTCTCCGGAGCGATGAAGTACCGGATCCGGGGGTCTCGAAACGATCGCACGATCTCCGCGCTGGAGTCGGCCGAACGGTCGTCCCAGACGATCAGCTCCCATCGCCCGAAGCTCTGCGCGAGCACGCTTTCGATCGCCTCACGGAGCGTTTCGGCGCCGTTGAAGACGTTCATGATCACGCTGACCCGCGGAAGGTCGCCCGGCTGGAGGTCGATCGTCATGGCTGAAGGGGGGACGTGGCGGATCCCGGCGCCTGGAGCACCCGGTCGAGAGCATCGGTGATGAAGGGGGTGTGAGAGATCCGCCAGATCATCAGACGGTTGAGCCAGGAAGAGGAAACGGCAGCGGCCGCTCGAAGTCGACGAACAGAACGACCCGATCGCCTTCCCCGTCATTCCACGCCTCGTGCAGCCAGCTGTCATCGAAGATCAGACTGCGCCCCTCGCGCCATAGTCTCACCTCGTCCGCGACGCGGATCCGGCAGGAACCTTCCGGAGGAGGAATCATCAGCGCGAGATGATAACGGAGCACCCCTTTGTAGGGACCGCGATGTTCCGGAATGTGCTTGCCCGGAACCAGGATCGAGAACATCGCCGTCTTCAGACCCGGGATGTGACGGAGAAGCCGGGTCGTCTCGGGGCAGCGGGCGCAGTTCGCAGGCACCTCGTGTCCATATCCGAAAAAGAAGAAAGTCTTCCAGTCGTCGCCCTCTGTGATGAGCTTCTGGTCCTCGGAAATGTCCTGGAAGTTCGGGATCTGATCACGATCTCGCAGAACCTCCTCGAGCTCACGGCGGATCGCAGGCCAGCCGGCTTCGATCGCGGCAGTCCAGGGAAAGTCCGCCGGATCGAAGAAGACCCGCCGTCCGTCCGCGGTCAGAACGGTCATCATCCGCTCGATCCACTGACGGATCACCACGTGGCCTCGGTCTTCCCCGGCGTGCGCGGGGAATCATCTTCATGCCGTATCGGGGCCGGAGCACGACCGCCGGGAGAGGGCGAACCGGATGTCCGGGAACGAGATCGAGGGACCAGATGCGCGCAATGGTGGCGAGGACGAGAGTGCCTTCCATCCAGGCGAACGACTCGCCGATGCAGCCGCGGGCTCCCGCGCCGAAAGGAAAATAGCTGAGCTTCGGTCGCGACTCCCTCGCTGCAGGAGTCCAGCGATGGGATCGAAGCGCTCGGGATCGGGGAAAAAGCGCGCGTCGCGCTGGACGACCCATGGGCTGACGATGACGATCGAGTCCACCGGAAAGGTGTAGCCGCCGACCTCGAACGGCTCGATCACCCGCCGGTCGATCATCCAGCCCGGGGGAACAGCCGCATCGATTCGGCCAGAACCTGTTCGGTGAATTTCAGTCGCGGAAGGTCCCGACGTCGGGAAGACGGTCGTGTGGGAGACCATCGGTTTCCGCCTGGAGGCGTTCGGCGATCACCGGGTGAAGGGAGAGCAGATACCAGCTCCAGCTCAGCGCATTCGCGATCGTTTCGTGACCCGCAAGAAAGAGAGTCATGCACTCGTCGCGGAGCTGTTCATCATTCATTCCTCCGGTGCCCTCGGAATCTTCCGCCTGAAGGAGCATGGAAAGAACATCTCCGTGGTCGCGGCCGTCGGCGCGTCGCTCGGCGATGATCCGGTAGATGGTCGAATCGAGTCGTGCCCGGGCGGCGGCAAACCGTTGCTTTCGACCGAGAGGCAGACGATCCAGCAGGTCCGCCAGCGGAACCATCACCGTCTGGAACAGGTCCAGGCCCTCCCGCAGAGCGATCGCGAGCTCCCCGGTCTCGGATTCGATGTCCGCGTCGAAGAGCATCTTCGCTGCGATGGCCATGCTCATGGCGGTCATCTCCCGATGCACATCGACCGGCTGGCCGTCGGTCCAGCGTCGGGCAACCCGCGCCGCGTGGCGGCTGATCATCGCCCCCCACTGCTCGATCCTCTGGCGGTGGAAGGCGGGAGCCACCAGCCTCCGCTGCCGGCGATGATCTCGCCCTCACTGGTCAGCAGTCCCTCCCCGAAAAGCGCTTGGCCCGCTCGAATCCGCGGCCTTTGACGAACTTCGACGACTGCGTCACCAGCACCTCTCGAACATGGTCGGGGTGGCTCAGCAGATAGAACTGGTACCCGGCAATGCGGTAGCTCGCGATGTCGCCGAACCTGCGGGCTGTCCGGGTCATGAAGTCCATCGGCCCGTGGCGGAGCTCCAGCATCATCGATCCTGGAAAGCGGCGCCTCGGCCCCGGCGGCATTGCGTCTGGATTGGCCGTCATACGTGTGTGGCCCATGATAGAACGGCCGGTCAATCGTGCAGAAGCTG
>CAVUJZ010000004.1:0-47363 GCA_963741905.1 uncultured Acidobacteriota bacterium
AGCCGGAGCTGTGGATCGACGGTGCTGATTCCGGCGGCAAGCCCGAGGGACCGAGAAACATTCGGGCGGCGGGCGCGCCCAGTGAGCGCCCAGGAGGCGAGAGATGAGAAGAAGACTGGGTTTGCCGGCGTGATGCTCATGATTTGGCCGCAGCGGCATCCGCTGGACAGGCGGGCGCACCGCCGGCCGGGTATCGGGGCCTCTACTTCGGCGAACTCGACTCAGGGCGACGTGAAGGCGAAGATCGGAAAGGCCAGATGCTCCGGGATGGGGCATGCGCGTCTGACTCCGGCGGCGGACCCTCCAGACCGAAGGCGGCTACCGAGTGGTTCAACTTCGACGACGGGAAGTTTTCCGTCGGTCTTCATCTCCGGGCTCAGCGTAGACCCGACCTTTCTGCTGCGGGAGCGGCTACGGGAACAGACGTCGGAGGCAGAAGCGCGGTGGCAGCGGGGCGTCGTGACGTTTCACCTCAAGCGCGGGGGATGGCTCGTCCGGATCGAATCGAGCCTCGCCAGGCAGCGCATTGACGAGGAATGCGTCGGTCGCTTTCCGAAACGCTGGAGCAGCTCCCGTGAGCCGCTGGGCTTGTCCCTGCCTGAGCGTCGAGTCGATCCGGCAGACTGTCTTCGCCTGGCTCGTCAGGGAGCCCGGGACGGGAGGGGCGGGGGCGAAACGGGCCGGTCCGTCGAACGCGAGTGGGCGTGGGCCTTTGGGCTTGGGAGAGGTCCACCGCTTCCTGAACAACCGCGCACTGCCGCCCACAGTTGCAAGAACGCCACGACCAGAAGGACAACCGTGAACCCAAGGAGGACCTTGGTCAGCTTCTCAAGGCGATCTGATGAGATCGTGAGACGCTGGACGGCCCGCGTGAGCAGTTCAAGCTGGAGACTCTGAGTATTTTCGCTCGTGCCCTCCGATAGACGGAGCAACCCTTCACGCAGTTCGTCATCCGGCGCGGACAGGAACTTCCTGAGTTTGCTCATCAGCGAAGGATTCTTTCATCCGGAGTCGACAACCGTCAACGAAGTGAGAAGGCATCAACGTGGCGGCCAACGCGATGGCAACGTTTTGGATTGATCCCGCAGTGGAGAGAGTAGCCGCAAGTCTTTTCGAATGAATGGCGTCCCCAACGGGATTCGAACCCGTGTTGCCGCCGTGAAAGGGCGGTGTCCTAGGCCTCTAGACGATGGGGACGTGATGTGCTGCGGAGACGGTTCCGGCTGGTGCAGGGCGTTTCGGCTTCCCGGTCTGGTGAGCCGGGTAGGGATCGAACCTACGACCAATTGGTTAAAAGCCAACTGCTCTACCACTGAGCTACCGGCCCCGGTGATTCAACGATCGCACCTCCGGACGCGAGTCCGACGGCAAAAGCGGTTGCAGACAGTATGCGGAAGCGCCCCGTCTGTCAACCGCCAACCCTAACGCTCGATTCGCGTTCGGCATTTCCATTCCGACGGCGATTTACCCCCGGCTGCACGAATTTTGCTGGCATCAGGTACGTGCGGCAGCCAGCCTCATGGATTCCCGATGGTCTCTCGCGGAGTAGAGAAGGATTCGCCTCCGATCTTCGGCTCGCGATGATCGGCGCAGCTCTGCTCTGTCTCGTGGGGGCCTGCCATCCGGCACCGAAAGAGACTTCAGGATCGAACCCACAGACGGGCGAGTTCCCACCTCCGGCAGGGGTGGTGAGCACCTCACCGACCGAAACGAGCCGAACCGTGGAGACCACCACCGGGAGCCCCGTGCCGCAGAGCAAGGAAGAGAACGGGAGTCTGGATGTGAGTGTGTCGGAATCGGGCATTCTGATCCCGGCGCGATTGCACCCCGGTACCTGGACCTTCACGGTGAAAAACAGGGGGACGGAGATCCACTCACTCGTCGTCGCCAGCGGCGACTACCAGAGACGGCTCGACGAGCCGCTCTCGCCCGGCGAGTCGGGGCAGATCGTCGTCGATCTCGGACGAGGGCGCTGGCGGGTGTGGTGTCCCGTGGACCATCACGCGGAGGAGGGTGAATCGACCGAGCTCCTGGTTTCCTGATCCTGAACTGATTCGGACCACCTGGTCCGGGAAACCCTGATCGAATCGGAGGTGGTGCCATTGACCCTTTCGACAGTTCGCGTTGGTTTTTTTCTCGCCGTTTTCTCGCTCCTCGGCTCGGTGCGGGCACGCGGCCAGGTGCCCGACTGGTGGCCGTACCCGCAGACCCAGCCTCTGACCTTCGGCTCTCTCCGCCTCGATCCCGCCTTCGGGGTCTTCCTCCCGGATGGCGAGTGGTCCTTCGCTAGTTCGGTCACCGAATTCAACCTGTGGGATCACTCGTGGCACACGTTCGCCACACATCGGGAGCTGAAAAGATACCGACTTCCAGTCTCGGACGAAGAATTGCGCGTCATCGAGCGGGATTTCGCTCACGACTATGCGTGGAATCTCGATGTGGAGGGATGGCGAATCGATGTGGTGATCTCCCGGGGTCTGCCGGAAGGACGCTCGTTCACCGTGGCCATTCCATGGATCGAGATCGGCAGTCCCCGATGGGACAGGCTGGGCGAGGGCTTCCACAATCTCTTTGGACTGAGCTCCCTGGAGCGCGATGTCTTCCCGCGTGGCGAGACGTTCATCTACCTCAAGGATCGGGGGAACCGGACCACCATCCGCGGTGGCCAGGAGCTGGCCGTCTCGGGGATCGGCGATGTCTCTCTGGGCTACGGTTTTCCTCTGAGGGATCGGTGGGGCAGCCACCAGCGGATGGCACTGACTCTTCAGGCGCCGACCGGAAAAGCCGGCACGCTTCAGGGGAGCGGAGGATGGGACGCGGGTCTGAGCTGGTTCGCACTGTGGCAGCGTCCCCGCGAGCGAATCCGGCTGGCTGCCGGGGCCACCTGGCTGGACACTCACGGTAGCTTCCTCGGCGCTCAACGAACCAGCACGCTTCATCTGATGGGCGAGGTGGAGCACGCTTTGTGGAGATCGTTCAGCGGCCTCTTGGGGATGCGGGTCGACAGCTCGCCGCTCCGGAACATCAATCATGGCTACCCGGGCTACCCGGCAACCTATTACCGTCTCGGCATCATCCACGACCAGGAACGCTCGTGGGTGGCGTTCGAGTTCATGGACGCACTCAAGCCTCAGACCGGAATCGAAGCCGACTGGGCCTTTCGATTGACTGCCGGGACGAGGATCGGGAGGCGGAAGTGAGCGCGCCACGGCGGCGGCTGGCGGTGATGGTGACGGCCCTTCTGGTCACTGGTGCCGTCCGGGCGCAAACTCCGGACTGGCGTCCATACCCGCAGACTCAGCCTTTGACGTTCGGATCTCTTCGGCTCGAGCCCGCATTCGCCGGGTCTCCACCCGAGGGTGAATGGTGGGTCTCGGTCGCGCTGACTGAGTTCAATCTATGGGACCGCTCCTTTCATACGGTGCAGACTCACCGGGATCGAAACCTGGCCCGGCAGCCGGTGACCCCCGAGGAGCTGCGATCTATCGAACGGAACTTTCGCGACGATCCCGCGTGGCATCTGGACGTGGCAGGATGGCGGACGGACCTGATTCTCTCCCGCGGTCTGCCTGGTGGACAGAGCCTGACTCTTCAGATTCCCTGGATCGACATCGGCAGCCCCCGGTGGGATGCCCTCGGAGAGGCGATCCATGGCACCTTCCATTTCGCTTCGCAGCGTAACCTGTTTCCCCGCGGACAGACCTTCCTCTATCTCAAAGACGTGGACAACCGGACGATTGTGCAGGGCGGGGACGAGCTGGCCGGGTCGGGATGGGGAGACATCACCCTGGGCTACGGCGTCCCTCTGGCGAAATGGAAAGAGGTGCACCAGCGCCTGGAGCTCACCGTTCAGGCGCCGACCGGGAAGGCGGGAACGCTGCAGGGCAGCGGAGGCTGGGATGGCGGGTTGAGCTGGTTCGCTCTCTGGCGGCGACCAGCCCTGGCGGTGAGAGTGGCGGCCGGGGCGATGTGGCTCGATGGTCGGGGAACCTTTCTGGGAGTGGAGCGGGCGAGGGCGACGCTCCATCTGATGACGGAATTCGAGCATCATCTGGCCGGACGATTCTCCGGGGTCGCGGGAGTGCGGATCGACACCTCTCCACTCCGACCAATCATTCACGGTGATCCGGGAGGTGCGCCGATCTTTTATCGGTTCGGTATCCTCCGGTCCGCAGGCAAGGGCTGGATGGCATTCGAGATCTCCGATGCGGTCACACCCTTACGGGGCGTCGAGGCGGACTGGGCGTTTCAGCTCAGCTTCGGAACCGTGCGACCGGGTTCCCGCTGATGTTCATGCTGCGCCGTCCGGCTGCTTCCGGACGGTACTTCCCCGCGCCGAGAGAATCCCTACGCCGCCGATGACCATCCCCACCCCGATCCACTGAATCGTGGAGAGATCTTCGGAAAAGATGAGGTAGCCCCACAGGACGGTCGCCATCGGCTGGACGAGGCAGCATCACCGAGGTATCCAGGGCGGGAAGTCGGGGCAGCGCGGACGTAATCAGCAGCCATCCTCCCACCTGAGCGACCAGAGCCAGAGCAATCAGCCACCCGTGTGCCGGCCAGTGAAAGCGAAGGTCGAGGTGGGGATCGAGCGGGGCGAGCGCGAAGGATGCCACGAAAGCACCGACCGTGGCGTCGAGCAGAGGACCGACCGAGGGGACACGCCCGCGGTTTGAGTAGCGGAAGAGGATCAGAAAGCCGCTGTAGGTGATTCCGGTCAGGATGCCGAACAGCACGCCCAGGAGTGGCCGGGCGCCATAGGCATCGGCGCGCCCAAGACCGGAAATGAGAATCACCCCGGCGAAGACGAGCGGCACGGTGACTCGTGCCGTGGGCGATGGCTTTTCGCCGTGAAGGAGCCAGGCGAGAATGGCAACGAAGACGATCTGAGTGTTCCCCAGAACAGTCGCGAGGCCGGCGCCGATGTGCTCGATTGCGCGGTGCCACACGGTGAGGTCGACTCCGAGGAGTCCTCCTGCCAGCAGTGCCAGCCAGCGGTTCAGACGTGGACGGTGATCGGACCGTCGGGTCAGAATCCACCCCAACAGGAGGAGGGGAATGGCATATCCGGTACGGTAGATCGCGGCGGTGGAAGGGGAGACGCCCGCCAGCCGCACAAAGATCGCGGAGAACGAGATCCCGATGATCCCGATGAGAGCAAGCAGACGTGTCACGCGCGGGGCATGGTACACGAAGCGCCGAACGATCGCTGGAGGATCTTCAGTGGGGTCAGGTCACCGCAACGATCGCGTAGAGGGCTCCGATCTGATCGCGAAACCTCTGGCGCCGATGGGCGCGCAGCTTGTCCTCCATGCGGCGGCGATGCTCCGCGTCGTGAACGTCCCGCAGACGTTCGACGTCGGCTTCGTCGACCAGTTCCTGCACCAGGCTGCGGAGCTCGTCGAACTCGGCATAGTGTGACGACGGATCGGCTCCCGGCTGATTGGCTGACTCTCTCATCTCGACCGTCAGTCGTCTGGCGGGCCGGAAAAATACAGATCCCTTGATGAGGCCAGCGCCGCTGCGGCTACAATCAATGGACATCCGGGTGTTGGTGGGAGCACCTCAGCCATGGCGCGCTACATACAGAAGATTTCCCTGGGGAGCGGACGGGAACGGTGGGTCGGTTGGGAGATCGACGGCGTAGGCACAGAGATTACCGGTCTGTATCTCGCCGACGTCTTCTCCGAGGAGGAGCTCACCACCCATGGCGTCCGGCGTTTCATTCCGATGGAGTTCGATGACTTTCTCCGGCTCGGGGCGGTGACGAATCGCGCCGAGGAGGTATCCCCGATGGACGACGTCGATCTGAGTTTCCGGATGGACGCGTTGCTGGTGGCGATGGAGCGGTTGCGAGCCGGGGGAACCCTGGATGTCCCCCGGGCCTTTCTCGCCAACATCTTCGGCGACGGCCACCTCGAGGATCCGCGTATTCAGAAGCGACTGAACGAATGGCAGGATCAGGGCGCGGTTTTGAATGTCGGACGCGACGAATGCTACCTGAAGATCCTCCGTCGACTCGCCTGATCGGGCGGTTCGATGACTCAGGGCAGAGCTTCTGCATGATGAGTGGGCAATGAGCCAGACCTTTGATGCCGAAAAGCTGGTCCGGAAGTTTCTCCCCCCGATGCTCGCTACGGCATCGAGCTCGCTGCCGTCGACCGATGATGACTGGGTTTACGAGCTGAAGTACGACGGCTTCCGAGCGGTGGCGGCTGTCACCAGCGGGGGAGCCGTTCTCTGGAGCCGCAACGGGATCGACCTCCGCCCGCGATTTCCCCATCTCGGCGATGCGCTGGAGGCAGCAGACCTCGGATCGGCCGTGTTGGACTGCGAGATCATCGCCTTCGATCCGAATGGTGCGCCCCGATTCGAGCTCATTCAGCAGGGGAGCCGGAACGCGAAGCTGGTGGTTTTCGATCTGCTTTCTCTCGAAGGTGAGGATCTCCGGCGGCGCCCCCTGGAAGTTCGGAGAGAGGAGCTCGAGCGGCTCTTCGCCGATTCCATCTCCGGAGCGCCGAAAACGGTTCGGGAGGCCTTCCTCCTGGCGGAGCGGCATCCCGGGCCGGCCTCCGAGGCGCTGTCGCAGGCATCGAGCCGCGGCTACGAAGGTCTCATCGCCAAACGGCGCGGCACTCGATACGAATCGCGCAGGTCGAAGTCCTGGCTCAAGCTGAAGGCGCAGAACGCGCAGGAGATGGCCGTGGTGGGATTCACACCGAGCAAGCGATCGGACCAGGAGATCGGCTCGCTCGTGCTGGCCGTCTCGGAGAACGGTTCCCTGCGGTTTGCCGGGAAGGTGGGAACCGGATTCTCGTCGGAGCAGCGCCAGTCGATCATGAAGGCGCTGAAGCAGGACCGGATCACCAGCCCGCCGGTGGAGAAGCCCCCCCGGATCAAAGACGTCACCTGGGTTCGCCCCCGGCTGGTCGCTCAGGTCCGGTTCACCGAATGGACCTCGGATGGGAAGCTTCGCCACCCGGCATTCCTGGGCTTCCGCGCCGACAAGACACCGGATGAGGTCGTTCGAGAAGCGAGCGCCCTCCAGGGGGAGAGGCCGATGGTGAAGATGACCCACCCGGAGCGGCTGCTGTATCCGAAGGATGGCATCCGCAAGATCGACGTGGCGAACTACTACGAGGCGGTGGCCGAGCCGATGATTCATGCCCTGGCGGAAAGACCGGTCGCGCTGGAGCATTGGAACCAGGGGGTGGGAAAGCCTCCCTGGTTCCAGCAGAACATCGGCGATGAGGCAGAAGAGTGGATGACGCTGGTGGACACGCCGACCCGCACGAGCCGTCGAGTGGTCCGGCATCTGGTGGTGGATCGGCGCGAGACGCTTCACTGGCTGGCGCAGCACTCGGTTCTCACCATCCACATGTGGTCGTCGCGGGCTCCCCACCTCGAGAGGCCGGACTGGCTGATCTTCGATCTCGATCCGGCAAAGGGCAAAGGAATCGAACAGGCGGTGCAGGCTGCGCTGGTTTTCCGGAAGCTCTTCGACAAGATGGAGATCCCGAGCGTGCCGAAGACCTCCGGGAAGCGGGGGATTCATCTGTTCGTGCCGCTGGCCCCGGGGTACTCGCATGAGGAAGCGGTGGAGTTCGCCTGCCAGTTGAGTGGTGCGGTGGCCTCCGAGGTGCCGGACATCACCGTGGAGCGAAGTCTGAGCAAACGGAAGGGACGTCTGTACGCGGACTGCCTGCAGAATGGCTATGGAAAGACGGTCGTGGCGCCGTATTCGTTGCGGGGAATCGACGGCGCGCCGGTCTCGGCGCCGTTGAAATGGAGTGAAGTGACCCGCCGGCTGGACCCGTCGCGCTACAATCTGAAGACCATGGCGAAGCGGTTGGACAAAGAAGGCGACCTGTTCGCTCCGGTGCTGGAGCAGGGGATCCGGCTGCCGAAGCTCAAGTGACGAGTGATCGAATGCGATGAAGTGCCCTGTGTGTGACATCGAAGCGATTGTGGTGGAGCGGGACTCGATCGAGATCGACTGGTGCCCGTCGTGCCGGGGCTTGTGGTTCGATGCCGGTGAGATTGAGCTGCTCTGCGAGAAGACAGGCATTCGGTTCGACTCCGGCAGTCTCGGGACTCCCGTCGCCCGCGAGATTCAGGAGTCGCCGCGGCTCTGTCCCCGCTGTGATACCCGGATGACGAAGATCGATCTCGACGGGAGCCGGCCGGTGGTGGTCGACCGGTGCGCCCGGGGGCACGGACTCTGGTTCGATGCAGGAGAGCTCGGGTCCTGGCTGGAGGGCCGTCCCTCGCATCCGGAATCCTCGGGTGAGCCGATCACCCGGTTTCTCAGCGAAGTCATCCGCCGCCGGTGACTGGCCCGGATTTCTCACACCATCTCTGCTGCGGAGGCGGATCGCGGCCTGTCTGCTACGTTGCACACAGCTTCGGCTCCTCAACATAGTCACCACGATGCCTACGTCGCCGAAGCCGCGCGCGCCTTGCATCCAGGCCACTCTCCGCCTCCTCGCGACGAGACGGTGTGAGAAATCCGGGCTGGTGGTGGAGTCGCTTTCCGCTTTCTTGATCCACTCTGTATGATGAGCGCGTCGTCCATTCATTGAATCGCAGTTCAAGGAGGCCCGGATGATTGGTCTGGTGGTGATTCTGGCGATCCTGGCGGTGCTGTTCTTCGTCGTCGTCGGGATGTACAACAGCCTGGTCCGTTCACGGAACGAAGTCAAAAACTCCTGGAGTCAGATCGACGTCCAGCTCAAGCGCCGATACGATCTGATTCCCAACCTGGTGGAGACGGTCAAAGGATACGCGAAACACGAGCGCGAGACTCTGGAGGCGGTGGTCAAGGCGCGCCAGCAGGCGATCCATGTCACCGGAAGCGTGCAGGAGCAGGCAAAGGCGGAAAACGCACTGTCCCAGACGCTGCGGTCGTTGTTCGCAGTCGCCGAGCAGTATCCCGATCTGAAGGCGAATCAGAACTTTCTCGCCCTGCAGGAGGAACTGACTTCGACGGAGAACAAGATCAGCTTCGCCCGGCAGTACTACAACGACTCGGTGCTGCGCTACAACAACCGGATTCAGGTGTTCCCGACGAATGTGATGGCGGGGATGTTCAACTTCCGGGAATCGGAGTTCTTCGAAGTGGAGACTCCGGAGATGCGTGAAGCGGTGAAGGTCCAGTTCTGATCGTCCAGCCATGTTCGAACTGATCCGCGCGAACCAGCGGAGAACCGTCATCCTGGTCGTTGCCATGGCCGGGCTTCTGCTCGTCCTCGGTTACGGCCTGGGCGAGGTGATGCAACCGGGATTCGGTCCGGCAGGACTGGTCCTGGCCTTTCTTCTGTGGATCGTACTGACGGTGGTCAGCTGGTTCAGCGGCGCGGGCATTCTGCTTTCGATGAGCCGGGCCCGGAAGATCTCGAAGAGCGATCACCCGGTGCTGTTCAACATTGTCGAGGAGATGTGTATCGCCTCGGGGACTCCGAAGGTCCCGGACATTTACATCATCGACGATCCCAGTCCGAACGCGTTCGCCACCGGACGGGATCCGGAACATGCAGTGGTGGCCGTCACCAGCGGTCTGCTCGAGATGATGAATCGTGACGAACTGCAGGGCGTGGTGGCTCACGAGATCGGCCACGTTCGAAACCGGGACATCCTGTACATGATGATGGTCGGGGTGATGATGGGAGCGATCATCCTGCTCGCGGACGTTGGCCGGCGGAGCCTGTTCTGGGGAGGGCGGGTGCGGTCGCGGCGGTCCTCACGTGACTCTGGTGGTGCGCAGATGGTCGTCCTGATCCTGGCCATCGTTCTGATTCTGCTCGCCCCTCTCATCGCACAACTGATCTACCTCGCGCTGTCCCGGAAGCGCGAGTATCTGGCTGACGCCTCATCCGCGCTCTATACCCGCTATCCCGAAGGGCTCGCCAGTGCGCTCCAGAAACTCGGCGGAACCACCACGAAGCTCCGGGCGGTGAACCCGGCCACCGCCGGGATGTACATCGTCAATCCGCTGGCGGTCACTGCCCGGGGGCTGGCTGATCTGACCAGCACGCATCCTCCCATCAGCGAGCGCATCCGGATCCTGAGGTCGATGTCGGGTCCGCGGACCTGCGCACGTATGACGAATCATTCCGCCGGGTCACCGGGAGAGCGGTCGGCGTCGTTCCGTTCGCCGGCTTGCGGGCACAGGAGTCGCATGACTCCCGCCGCCGGCAGGATCGCCGATTCCCGCTCCAGGATCGAGCGGGTCCGGGAGACGAATGACCTGATGTGGAAGCTCGACCAGTACGCCTTCATCGCCTGCCCCTGCGGAACGAAGCTGAAGGTACCTCCCGTCTACCGCGGCAAGAAGATCGAGTGTCCGCACTGCGGGCGGATGCACGCCGTCGAGACGCCCGCCGGATGACCGATTGCTCGTCGCGACGCCGATCCGCGGCAGCCATCGATCATCGGGTTCGGTGGGGGGATACGAGGCGCGCTTTTCGCACCCTCGAATCGAGCTCGAGCCGATACGCCCGATGACGACGCTCAACTTCATTCTCTTTGTCGCCGGCCTTGCGCTGCTGGTTGGAGGGGCCGAGATCCTGGTTCGCGGAGCGTCACGTCTGGCGGTGACCTTCGGGATCTCTCCACTGGTGATCGGTCTGACCGTGGTGGCATACGGCACCAGTGCTCCGGAGCTTGCGGTGAGCGTGCAGGCGGCGCTGGCCGGACAGGCGGGTCTTTCCCTCGGAAACGTGATCGGCAGCAACATCTTCAACGTGCTCTTCATCCTGGGAATCTCGGCGATGGTCGTCCCACTGGTGGTTGCTCAGCAACTGATCCGGTTCGAGGTGCCGCTGCTGATCGGCGTGTCGGCTGTGGTGCTGCTGATGGCGTGGGACGGTCGGATCTCGCGGCCCGAGGGGGGTGTCCTTGTAGCGGGAGCAGTGATGTACACGGCATGGGCGATCCTTCAGAGCCGTCGTGAATCCGCATCGGTGAGGAAGGAGTATGAAGAGGGATTTCACCTTGATGTGGTTTCAAAGCGGAAAGGTTCAACGCTGCTCAATGTGGGTCTGGTTCTCGGCGGTCTGGTTCTGCTGGTCCTGGGATCCCGATGGCTGGTCCGCTCGTCGGTCGATTTTGCGGAGGCTCTTGGCGTGAGCGAAGTGGTGATCGGGCTGACCCTGGTCGCCATCGGCACCTCTCTACCCGAACTGGCCACGTCGGTCGTCGCCAGCCTCCGTGGCGAGCGCGACATCGCGGTGGGCAACGTGATCGGGAGCAATCTGTTCAACCTGCTGGCCGTCATGGGAGCGTCGGGGATTCTCGCAAAGGGAGGTTTGAGCGTATCGCCGCTGGTGGTGCGGGTCGATCTCCCCGTGATGCTCGGAGTGGCCGTCGCCTGTGCACCGGTGTTCTTCACCGGCTCGCGGATCACCCGATGGGAAGGTGGTTTGTTTCTCACCGGCTGGATTGCGTACACTCTGTATCTCATTCTGCAGGCGGGTCAATCCGCGTCTGCGGCAATCCTGGGAAACGTGCTGCTGACGGTTGCCCTCCCGCTTGCAGGGTTGCTTCTGGGGAGCTCGATCATTCTGGATATTCGACGCGGCCGCTGATCCGATGAATCTTCTGACATTGATCCTGTTTGCCGGCGGACTGGTTCTGCTGGTCTCTGGTGGTGAGCTGCTGGTGCGCGGCTCCTCACGCCTGGCGGTTGCGATCGGGATCTCTCCACTGGTGGTGGGCCTGACGGTGGTGGCGTTCGGGACCAGTGCCCCGGAGCTTGCGGTCAGCGTGATGGCGTCGCTGACCCACGAGGCAGATCTCGCCGTGGGCAATATCGTCGGCTCGAATGTCTCGAACATCCTGCTGGTGCTGGGGGCGTCGGCACTGATCGCTCCGTTGACGGTCTCTCAGCAGCTGATCCGCCTCGATGTTCCGCTGATGATCCTGATCTCGGCGGTGATGTACGGCATGGCGTCGAACGGAAACGTCTCCACCGTGGAGGGTGCCATCCTCTTCGCCGGGCTGATCGTCTATACCGTCTTCGCCATCGTCAAGAGCCGGAGCGAGGGACGGAAAGTGCGGCAGGAATACCAGGAGCGGTTCGGAACCGTTCCGGAGACTCGGCGGAACAGCCGACAGACACTCGTCGACACGTTCCTGATCGTTGCCGGAATCACCATTCTGGTCACCGGTTCCCGGATGGTGGTCTCGTCGGCGATCTCCATCGCGGAGTTCTTCGGGGTCAGCGAATTGATCATCGGACTGACCATCGTGGCAGTGGGCACCTCTCTGCCCGAACTGGCCACTTCGGTGGTCGCTGCAATCCGGGGCGAGCGCGACATTGCCGTCGGCAACGTAGTGGGCAGCAACATCTTCAATATTCTGTCGGTCCTGGGACTGACCGCCCTCGTTGTGCCGAAAGGGGTGGACGTTGCTCCTGCGGCTCTCTCGTTCGATATCCCGGTGATGATTGCAGTCTCGGTCGCCTGTCTTCCGGTCTTTTTCGCGGGATACGCCATCCGGAGGTGGGAGGGAGGGCTGTTCGTCTTCTACTACGGCGCCTACATCACCTATCTCGTTCTTGCCGCGGCGGAGCACGATGTGCTTCCCATCTACAACCGGGTGATGCTCTGGTTCGTCATCCCGATCACCCTGCTGACGTTCGTGGTGATCACGCTCCAGAGCATGCGGAAAGAGAGTCCCAGCGGGACCCCCTGAAGGGGCCTGAGGCGTCTTTCGGCCCCGGGAGGGGCGCATGATAGGATATTCGGGGCCTGCCCGGCGGCGGCGTGGCCACTTTCGCAAGACAATCTGGAGATTCCGAGAGCATGACGATGGTTCCGACCTCGAAAGAAGCCGACCCGCAGGAGTTCACCGCGGAAAGCATCATCCACGACTACCGAATCGCCTTCCAGAGTCGGCAGGCAAGCCTGATCGGCCGGAGAGAAGTTCTGACCGGAAAGGCCAAATTCGGAATCTTCGGTGATGGGAAGGAAGTGGCCCAGGTGGCTCTGGCTCGCGCCTTCCGTCCCGGAGACGTCCGCTCGGGCTACTACCGGGATCAGACGATAATGATGGCCCTGGGGATGACCTCTCTCGAGGAGTTCTTCTCGCAGCTCTATGCGGATCCCGACCTGAAGCACGACCCGGCCTCGGGCGGACGCCAGATGAATTGTCATTTCGCTTCCCGCGCGCTCAATCCCGACGGATCCTGGAAGAACCTCACGGAGATGTTCAATTCATCGCCCGACCTCTCTCCGACGGGCTCGCAGATGCCCCGTCTGGTGGGCCTCGGCTATGCGTCCCGGATGTACCGCGAGGTCGAGGTTCTTCGGGATCTGACTACGTTTTCGAACCATGGGAACGAGGTCGCGTACGGAACGATTGGAAACGCGAGCTGCGCCGAGGGGATGTTCTGGGAGTCCCTCAACGCGATCGGAGTGCTTCGGGCCGCCGTGCTTCTGTCGATCTGGGACGATGGATACGGGATCTCGGTCCCCAACGACGTCCAGGTGACCAAGGGAGATCTGTCGGAATTGCTCAGCGGATTTCAGCGAAACGAGCAGAATCCCGGTGGATACGATCTGTACAGGGTCCGTGGCTGGGACTACCCCGCGCTGTGCGAAACCTACCTCAACGCGAGTGCGATCGTCCGGATGGAGCATGTTCCCGCCCTGGTCCATGTCATCGAGGTGACCCAGCCGCAGGGTCACTCCACCTCCGGCTCACACGAGCGGTACAAATCGAAAGAGCGGCTTCAGTGGGAAGAGGAGTTCGACTGCCTCCGGAAGATGCGGGAGTGGATGATCGAACAGGAAATCGCCACGGCGGAGCAGCTCGACCAGGTCGAGGAAGAGGATCGCCGGACAGTTCGCGAAGCGCAACGCCGTGCGTGGTCGGAGTATCGGCAACCGATCGACGAGGAGCGAAAAGAGCTCGCAGGCATCGCCTCGAAGCTGGCCGCTCAATCATCTCAGCAGTACCAGATCGACGAGATCCGCACCGGACTGGAGCGGCAACAGAATCCACTTCGCCGGGATCTGGCGCGAACCGCGATGACGCTGCTCATCGCCTCGCGTGGCGATGCCGGCACGGCGGCGCGGCAGCGTCTTCTGGAGTGGCAGGAACACCAGACCGTGGTCAACCGGGAGCGCTATGGCTCGCACCTGTACAGCGAAGGCGATCTGTCCGCCCTGAAGGTGGAGCCAGTGCCGGCCCGATTCACCGACGACTCTCCGCTGATCAATGGATTCGAGATTCTCAACGCCTGTTTCGACGCCGCGCTGGCCCGGATTCCCGAACTTTCCTTCATGGGAGAGGATGTCGGCAAGCTGGGCGACGTGAATCAGGGATGCGCGGGACTTCAGGAGAAATACGGGGAATTGCGGGTCAGCGACACCGGGATCCGGGAGACGACGATCCTCGGACAGGGGATCGGAATGGCCATGCGGGGACTGCGGCCGGTGGCCGAAATGCAGTACCTCGACTATGTTCTCTATGCGCTGCAGATCATGTCGGACGACCTCTCCACGGTCCGCTGGCGGAGCCGGGGAGGCTACAAGGCGCCGGTGATCGTCCGAACACGGGGACACAGGCTCGAAGGCGTGTGGCATTCCGGCTCACCGATGGCCGGAATCCTCAGCCTCGTTCGGGGAATGATGGTCTGCGTCCCGCGCAACATGACTCAGGCGGCAGGGATGTACAACACGCTCTTCCAGTCCGACGATCCGGCGATCGTCGTGGAAGTTCTCAACGGCTATCGCACCAAGGAACGACGACCGGTCAATATCGACCAGTTCACCGTGGCGCTGGGCGTTCCCGAAGTGCTTCGCGAGGGATCGGACGTGACCATTGTGACCTACGGGCCACTCTGCCGGATCGCACAGGAGGCAGCGGAGTTGCTCACGGGCAGCGGAATCGACGCCGAGGTCATCGATGTGCAGACGCTCATCCCCTTCGATCGGGACGGTGCCATTCTCCAGTCGCTCCGCAAGACCGGTCGGGTTCTGTTCCTCGACGAGGACGTCCCGGGCGGCGCGACCGCCTACATGATGCAGAACGTTCTCGAGGAGCAGGGTGGGTACGAGTGGCTGGACTCACTTCCGCGCACGCTTTCCGCGGCGGCACACCGTCCGGCGTACGGGTCCGATGGCGACTACTGGTCGAAGCCGAGCCGTGAGGACATCTTCCGCACCGTCTACGGGATGATGCATGAGGCGGATCCCGCCCGCTATCCGGATCTCTACTGAGCCGTGAGCGCCGGATACTCCACCCGCACCCTCAGTGAAAAGCTCGGACTCCGAGCGGGGATGAAGGTCGTTCTGATCGGCGCACCATCGGCATACCGTGAACAGATTCACCCGCTTCCCGATGACCTCCGGATCAGCCACCGGCTGGGTCGAAGTGCCGACTTCGTTCAGCTGTTCGCACGGTCCACTGGGGAGATCACCCGTCGGCTCGAAGCCATTGCGCGCGCAATTCATCCCGACGGAATGGTTTGGATCTGCTGGCCGAAGAAGAGCTCCGGGGTCAAGACCGAATTGAGCGGAGACGTGGTCCGAGGATTGGGTTTGAAGGCGGGGCTGGTGGATGTGAAGGTCGCCGCGGTGGACGAGACCTGGTCCGGCCTCAAGTTCGTCCATCGAGTGAAAAACCGTTGACGGCGCAGGTTCCGAAGCTGACCCTCCCCGCGGAAAACGGTACCATTCAGCCCGGAACGACTGATGGCCGATGGAGGGAGTATGAGCGAGAGTCTTCAGGATCACTATGCGCCGGGGAACCGCTGTTTCGGATGTGGCCCGTCAAACCCGAAAGGGTTGCAGATCAAAAGCTTCGTCGAGGGAGACGAAGTCGTCGCGGAATGGCAGCCCGAGACGCACCACGAGGCCTTCGACAACATGCTGGCCGGGGGGATCGCCGGAACCCTGCTGGACTGCCACAGCAACTGGACCGCGGCACATCATCTGATGAAGCAGTCGGGAGCGGACACGCCTCCCTGCACGGTCACGGCGGATTTCCACGTGATGCTGCGCCGCCCGACGCCCACCGACGAGCCGCTCCGCCTGCGAGCCCATGTGGTCGAATCCTCCGAGGATCGGGCGGTGGTGGAAGCGACTCTCGAGGCAAAGGGGAAGATCACCACGACCTGCCGCGGGACGTTCGTCGCGGTGAAGCCGGGGCATCCTGCCTATCACCGGTGGTGAGCATCGCCGGCCAGTCTGCTGGAGCCGTGTCTCGACTGATGCGCCGAGGGCTGGGAAGTCCCGCGTGAAACGATCGAAAAGGAGAGCTTCGATGAAGAAACGTCTCGTCACCCTCGCCTCCCTGCTGCTGCTCACGCTTGCGTTTCCTGCGACTGCCGGCGAAGTGGCGGTGACTGGCGGAGACGCTCTCGATCAGGGCCACCAGCTTCCGGGAATGCTCCAGCAGCACCCGTCCGAGGCTGCGATTCCGGATCAGATCGCCAGTCAGAAGGAAGACGAGAAGAACGAAGAGTCGTGGGATGTCGCGAACCCTCCGGGCCCTTCGTTCGATGCGAGAATCGACGTACGCGAGGGGACCTGGCTGAGCGTGGACGTCAGTCCCGATGGCAAGGAAGTGGTCTTCGACCTTCTCGGCGACATTTACTCCATTCCAATTGGTGGAGGTGAGGCGAAGAACCTCACTGGGGGCGTGGAGTGGGACATGCAGCCGGTGTTCAGTCCTGACGGCCGTTGGATCGCATTCACCAGTGACCGTTCCGGAGGGGACAATATCTGGGTGATGAAACGGGATGGTTCGGATCCGCAGCAGGTGACGAAGGAGACATTCCGTCTGTTGAACAGCCCCAGTTGGTCGCCGGATGGCGATTACATCGTGGCCCGCAAGCATTACACCGCGGAGCGCTCCCTGGGAGCGGGGGAGATGTGGCTGGTTCACCGCGCCGGGGGAGAGGGTCTGCAGATGACCAAACGGTCCAACGACCAGAAGGATGCCGGCGAACCGGCATTCTCGCCAGACGGCCGCTATCTCTACTTCAGTCAGGACACCACCCCGGGCCCCGTCTTCGAATACAACAAGGACCCGAATGGCCAGATTTACGTCATTCAGCGTCTGGACCGCGAGACCGGCGATCTGGAGCCGTTCGTGACGGGTCCGGGCGGGGCCATCCGGCCAACGCCATCGCCCGACGGCAGCTCACTGGCCTTCGTTCGCCGGGTGCGGAACAAATCCGTTCTGATGGTGATGGATCTGAAGAGCGGGGCGACTCGCGCTCTCTACGATCGGCTCGATCGCGACATGCAGGAGACCTGGGCGATTCACGGCGTCTATCCGCACATGGCCTGGACTCCCGACAGCGGCTCGATCGTCTTCTGGTCGGGTGGGGGGATTCAGTCGATCGACGTCTCCAGCCTCAATGTCACGAACATTCCGTTCCACGTCGCCGACACGCGCCGGATGACCCAGCCGGTGCGCTTCGCTCAGAAGGTCGCCCCGTCGGCAGTTCAACCGAAGATGCTTCGCTGGGTCGCCGTCTCTCCCCGGGGCGACCGGGTGGTGTATCAGGCTCTGGGGCATCTCTACGTGAGGGAGCTTCCGGCGGGAACGCCGCATCGGCTGACGTCGCAGTCGGATCACTTCGAGTTCTATCCAGGCTGGTCGCGCGACGGGAAGTGGATCGTCTACACCACGTGGGACGACCGGAAACTGGGCAGCGTGCGCGTCGTGTCGTCGCGGGGGGGCGAAGGACGGGTGGTCACTCCGGAGCCGGGGGACTATGTCGACCCGGTGTTCAGTCCGGACGGCACTCGAATCGTCTATCGGAAGATCGAGGGAGGATTTCTCCGCAGTCCGCTCTACTCCTTCAATACGGGTCTGTACGCCATTCCCTCCGCCGGAGGAAAGCCCGCGATCCTCCGGAAAGAAGGTCGCTGGCCCCAGTTCGGTGCAGACAACGACCGGGTGTACTTCGTCACCACGGGGCCGGAGGGAAGCCGCGAGCTCCGTTCGATGGAGCTCGACGGCAGCAGTGAGAGACTGCATGCGAGCAGTGATCAGGCAACCGGGATGCGGATCTCTCCGGACGGAAAATGGATCGCGTGGACCGAACAGTTCAACGCCTGGATCACCCCGTTTGTGGCGACCGGACAGCCGCGGGATCTCGGACCCAAATCGGCGGCAATTCCTCAGGCAAGAGTCAGTCGCGACGCGGGTGAATACCTTCACTGGTCAGGAAACAGCGACCGGCTCTACTGGTCTCTGGGGCCGGAACTGTACGAGCGCGATCTGAAGGACGCATTCGCATTCCTCGATGGCGCTCCGGAAAGTCTCCCGGAACCGGCCGAGCATGGTCTGAACATCTCGTTCACCACACCGAGCGCGATCCCGAGCGGAGTCACCGCTCTGATCGGAGCGCGAATCATCACCATGCGGGGGGACGAGATCATCGATGACGGGACGGTCGTGGTCGAAGGAAACCGCATCCGGGCGATCGGCCCCCGGTCCTCTGTGGCGGTCCCGGAGGGAGCCAGAGTGGTGGACGTCGCCGGGAAGACGATCATGCCCGGAATCGTCGATGTTCACTGGCATGGATCGGCGGCGACCGACGAGATCACCCCGGAGCAGGACTGGTACTTTTACTCCAGCCTGGCGTTCGGGGTCACCACCATCCACGATCCGTCGAATGACACCAGCGAGATCTTTGCCGCGAGCGAAATGCAGCAGACCGGTGAGATCGTCGGGCCGCACATTTTCTCCACCGGAACGATCCTCTACGGAGCCAAGGCACCGTTCAAGGCGATCATCGACAGCCTGGACGACGCCCGCTCTCACCTTCGGCGGATGAAGGCTGTCGGCGCGTTCAGCGTCAAGAGCTACAACCAGCCCCGGCGTGATCAACGGCAGCAGGTGATTGCCGCGGCCCGCGAGCTCGAGATGATGGTCGTCCCCGAGGGAGGCTCGCTGTTCGAGCACAACATGACCATGGTGGTCGACGGGCACACCGGAGTGGAGCACTCGATTCCGGTCGCCAATGCCTACGCGGACGTTCGACAGCTCTGGAGCTCCACACCGGTGGGGTACACCCCGACGCTGATCGTGGGATACGGCGGCCTGTGGGGCGAGGAGTACTGGTATGCGAAGACGAACGTCTGGGAGGATCAGCGCCTGCTGAATTTCACCCCTCGGCCGATCGTCGACTCCCGTTCGAGGCGGCGGACCCTGGCCCCGGATGAGGAGTTCAATCACTTCAACAATGCCCGAGTGGCGAAAGAGCTCCTCGATGCCGGAGTGGCGGTTCAACTGGGGGCGCATGGACAGCGCGAGGGATTGGGAGCTCACTGGGAGCTCTGGATGTTCGTGCAGGGGGGGATGACTCCGATGGAGGCACTTCGAGCGGCGACCCTTCGCGGTGCGCAGTATCTCGGTCTGGATGGCGATGTCGGTTCGCTGGAGGTGGGCAAGATCGCCGATCTCCTCGTCCTCGACGGCAATCCGCTGGAAAACATCCGGAACTCGGAGGACATTCACTACACCATGGCGAATGGGCGGCTCTTCGAGGCGATGACGATGAATCAGATCGCGCCGGAAAGCCGGAAACGGGAACCGTTCTTTTTTGAAGTGCAGCCGTAATGATCGACGGAACGATCGCGAGCCCGGGAGGAAGATCGCGCCGGGACGAAATGCAGGCTTCGCCTTGAGAGGCGTGGCCGGGAGGGGCATAATGCAGACGGACGCTGCCGGGAGAAAAAATGGCTATTCTGCTCGTTGAAGACGATCCTCACATGTATGGATTCCTGCAGCGGGGGCTGCGGGAAAACGCCTATACCGTCGACCTTGCGACCGATGGCGAGGCGGCTCTCGAGATGGCCGGAACCCACCCCTACGATCTGGTCATTCTGGATCTGATGCTCCCGGGCACCAGCGGCTTCACGGTGTGCCGGCGTCTGCGCTCCTCCGGCTCACGCGTTCCGATCCTGATCCTCACCGCGCGGGACGCGATCGAGGACAAGATCGCCGGTCTGGATCTCGGTGCGGACGACTATCTGACCAAGCCGTTCGAGTTCGCGGAACTGCTTGCGCGGATCCGGGCGCTGCTCCGGCGCGGCTCGGATGCTGCCGCGCCCGTGCGGCAGCTCGCGGATCTGGTCATCGATGTTCGCGCCAAGAGGGTCTCCCGCGCAGGCAGCGCAATCGCTCTCTCATCCAAGGAGTACTCTCTGCTGGAGTTGTTGTCCCGGAGGATCGGACACCTGGTGTCGCGCAGCGAGATCATCTCCGAGGTATGGGACGGAGACATGGATCCGGATTCGAACGTGATCGAGGTCTACATCAACCGGTTGCGTCGAAAGATCGATCATGGATATGAGCCGCCACTGATTCACACCCGTCGAGGCAGTGGATATGTTCTCGACGTGATTGGTTCTCCGGCGACGGCGAAGAGCCAGGAACAGGAAGCGTGATCCGTGAGTCTCTCCGGTTTCGACTGACTGTCTGGTACACCGCATTTCTGGCGATCGTGCTGGTCGGCTTCGCGGTCGCCAGCTATCTGATCCTTGCCCGGGCGGTCCGGGAGAGCCACGACGCATCGCTGGCCGAGAGTGCGAATCTGTTCCGCGAGGCGGTAACCACGGCCTCGCGCCTCAAGCAATCGCCCGAGGACGCACTGCGCGACGCCGCGGAGGGTTTTCGACACCGGGAACGGCGGATCGACGTCTACGACTCCGAGAGCAATCTGGTGGTGACCTCGGCCGACGAGTTGCGGAACGTCGCGGACGTCCCGCCGCAACCGCCGCCACTGATCGTCAGCAAGCTGGCCTCGATGGTCCAGTCGGGGCGGGATACATGGCTGACCCTGACCGATCCCACCGGCGAACGGACTCCGATGCGGATCTACGCGTCGTCGTTCGCCGTGAGGGACCAGCCTTTCGTGGTGCTGGTCTCCGATTCGATGGCCGGCGAGCGCGATCTGTTCCGTCGGGTCCGGTATGGGGCGGGGCTGGTGATCGTGATCGTGGTGATCATCGCCAGCGTGACGGGGGGACTGATTGCCTATCGTGGTTTACGATCCCTGGCCGACGTCGCCGAGCAGGCTTCCAAGATGGACGCGGACACGCTCGACAGCCGGATTCACAGCGGAGCGCGACGGGATGAGGTCGGACGTCTGACCAATGCCTTGAACGACCTTTTGAACCGGTTGGAAAAGTCCTTCTCCCAGCAGAGGCGGCTGATGGCGGACGCTTCCCACGAATTGCGCACTCCTCTGACCATCCTTCGCGGGGAGGCGGAGCTCGCGCTGTCGAGAACGGATCGCTCCATCGAAGAGTACCGGGATGCCCTGTCGATGATCGAAGGCGAAGCGCGCCGTCTGTCCCGCATCGTCGAAGATCTCTTCACCATGGCACGGGCCGAGGCCGGCCAGTATCAGCTCATCCCCCAGCCGATTGCGCTGGAGGAGCTTGCCGGCGACAGCGTCCGCTCGCTTCGAAGTGTCGCAAGCACGCGGGGAATTGCGCTGAGCTGTGAGACGGTCGAAGAGCACCGGGTGATGGGGGACCCCGATCTTCTCCACCGGCTGGTCATCAATCTTCTCGACAATGCCCTGAAGTTCACCCCCGCGGGCGGGCAGGTTACTGTCGATCTGTCCAGGCTGCAGGGAAGAATCGCCCTGACGGTTCGGGATACGGGCCCGGGCATTCCGGAGGAGTCGCGTTCGCAGATCTTCGAGCCGTTCTTCCGGGGAGATCCGTCGCGGAGCCGCGACGCCTCGGCGGGGGGAGAGGGGGCCGGCCTGGGGCTGTCGATCGCGCTCTGGATCGCACGGGTCCATGGCGGAAGCCTCGAGATCACCAGCACCGGCCCCGAAGGAACGGTGGTCACTCTCACCCTTCCCGCTGCCTGATCTCGGAGTCTGCAGGGCTACTGCCGGCGCAGCGAGAGGATGGTGACGTCGTCGGTCATGGGGGTGGGGCCGGCGAACTCCAGAACGCATTCCTCCAGCTTTCGGATCAGAGTGGCCGCATCGTATGGACGGAAGGTCGAGGTCTTCTCCTCCACCGCCGCGGATCCCATTTCGGCGCCCTCCTCGTTCTCGGCCTCGATGACGCCATCCGTGAAGAGGAGCAGTGAATCGCCGTGAGCGAGCTGGACGGTCTGATTCCGGTACACGGCCTGAGTAAAAAGTCCTACGACCATGTCGGTCTCCTTGAGCGTGGTCACTCCCGACTCCTGGAGCCAGAGCGGAGGTGTATGTCCGGCATTGGCGAACTCCACTTTGCCTTCGGTTGGATCGAGTAGACCGGCAAAGAGGGTGACGAATTTTCGAGGTGCAGTCTTCGGTGCGAGGGTTTCATTCAGCTCGCGGACCAGCTCTGCAGGACTCGGATCCTTCCGCGCAAAGATGTTGAAGGCGGTGGCGAGGCTCGCCATCACCAGCGCGGCGGTGATTCCCTTCCCGCTGACATCGGCGATGACGAAGTAGACACGGCCATCCGGTCGGACCACGAAGTCGTAGTAGTCGCCGCTGACGGTCCGGCAGGGGCGATTGAGACCCGCGAATTCGTAGCCGGGACATTCCGGGGGTGCGGCGGGCAGCAGGCGGCTTTGAACCTCGTAGGCGGTTTTCAGCTCCTCATCCATCTTCTGCTTGACCAGCGCTTCTTCCCGCAGTCGGGTCGTCTCGAGCTTGATCGCCGCGACCCGCGCAATCTGGCCGGCGAGGCGGACATCATCGCGCGAGATGTTGCGCTGGCTGAGGAGATAGTCGACATAGAGCACCCCGAGGACCGAATCGCCAACCAGGAGGGGAGCACAGAGTGCCGATCGAATGCTCTGCCCGATGATGGATTTCGCCTGCGCCAGGTTTGCGTCTTCGGCTACGTCGGTGAATGCGAGCACTTTCCGCTCTTCGACGACCTCGCGAAGCAGGGTGCGGCTGATGGTGAGATCGGCGGAATCGGACTGGTCGCGGCAGCGCAACTTGACCGTCACGAAGGATGTTCGATCCGGCGCGAGAAGGGCCAGGGCAGCACGGGAAGGCGCCATCAGAGCCATCACCCTTTCGATGATGAAGTCGAACAGCTCCGCCAGGGGCCGGTCCTCGAGGAGCTCCATCGCAAGGGTGTTGACGATCTGAAGGCGATCGGCGCCCCCCCCGGCGGTCACCTCGCGACTGTCGATGTCGTGCGCGGGGAGCCACATGCTGGCTCCGGTGCTGGTGTCGGCGAGAGAAATCGACGGGGTGCTCGCCGCGGCTTCCGTCTCGATCACGATCTCGCTGTCACCGAGGGAAATTCGATCACCCGGGCGGACCCGGAGCTGTTTGTCCACGCGGTTTCCGTTGACGAAGGTGCCGTTGGCCGATCCGTGATCCCGGAGCAGCCACTCACTTCCGGTCCAGCAGAGCTCGGCATGACGGCGGGAGAGATATCGATCCTTGATCGGAATCGTGCACTCGGCCGATCTCCCCATCGTGATGGTTTCCTCGTCGATGGAAAGTCGGCTGGGAGCGAGATTCGGCTGGTACAGAGTCAGACTGACTCTTGGCTGCTTTGACGAGTCCATGAGCACGTTTCCCTTTTTCGGCGACGAGTCGGTCAATTTTACCGCAATGGACCCCTCCATGCCGGATCGCGTGCGGGACAGGGGCTGCGGTGCTGAATCGACGGCGGTTCAGGCTGTCTCGCCGAGGCCCGGGCCGCCGCTCCGTCGCAGCGAACGCGTGGCGATCAGGGCCGGATGGACTGGCCGGAAGGAATGACCATCGCGGTGTCCCCGCAGCCAGAACAGGAACAGGAGGCCCTGGACGATAAATGCGATTCCGAAGAGTCTTGCGGCGGGATTGATGGAGAGGAAGAAGCGGAGATGGTAGACCGCACCCATCCAGAGCCAGAGGAAGGCAAGACCGATGCTGAGCGCGGGAAATGCGAAGCGATGACGCGAGCCGGAGAGGGGGACCAGCGCCACTCCCAGTGCAGGAAGGGCGAACTGGAGGGGAAACACAGCCTGGTTGTAATCTGCAAAGACCGAGAGGAACTGGCTGACGGTGAAGGGGAGGGGGAGGGGCACGACGGACCTCCTCGCGGGTGAAACGCAGAACGGGCGGCGTTCCGGAGAACGCCGCCCGTCGAACCGGGAGATTGAATCAGGCGGTGACCATTTCCTCGGTGCGCTTCTCGACCGGAACCCAGTGACGCTCGCCGGCGCCCACATAGATCTGGCGTGGACGGCTGATGCGCATCTTGGGATCCTCGATCATTTCCTTCCACTGGGCGATCCAGCCCGGCAGACGGCCGAGGGCGAACATGACGGTGAACATCTCGGTGGGGATCCCCATGGCGCGATAGATGATCCCGCTGTAGAAGTCGACGTTCGGGTAGAGCTTCCGCTCGACGAAGAACGGATCGTTCAGCGCGACCTGCTCGAGGTTCATGGCGATCTCGAGGAGAGGATCCTTCATGCCGAGCTCCTTGAGGACCTCGTCCGCGGAGGCTTTCAGGATCGTGGCGCGTGGATCGAAGTTCTTGTAGACCCGGTGGCCGAAGCCCATCAGTTTGAAGCCGGAGTTCTTGTCCTTCGCCTTGTCGACGTACTTCTGGAAGTCCATGTTGTCGTCGCGGATCGTCTGAAGCATCTCGATCACGCGCTGGTTGGCGCCACCGTGCAGCGGGCCCCAGAGCGCACAGATGCCGGCGGAGATCGAGGCGAACAGGTTGGCCTCGCTGCTGCCTACCATCCGGACGGTGGAGGTACTGCAATTCTGCTCGTGATCCGCGTGGAGGATCAGAAGCAGATTCAGAGCGCGATCCAGCACCGGCGAAACATAGTACGGCTCGGCGGGGACTGCGAACATCATGTGCAGGAAGTTCTGGGTGTAGCTCAGATCATTCCGGGGGTAAATGAAGGGCTGGCCGACCGACTTCTTGTAGGAGAATGCAGCGATCGTCTTCGCCTTCGAAAGCAGCCGGACGATGTTCAGATCCCGGTCTTCCGCTCTCGATGATTCCGGATAGTAGGCCGAAAGCGACGCGATCATCGCCGAAAGGATCGCCATCGGGTGGGCCGACTTCGGGAAGCCCTCGAAGAACTTCTTCATGTCTTCGTGGATCAGGCTGTGACGGGTGAGGCCGTCCTCGAACGCGGCGAGCTCCGCCTTCGTCGGCAGATTGCCGTAGATCAGCAGATAGCAGATCTCCACGAAGCTCGCGTTGCTCGCGAGCTCCTCGATCGGATAGCCCCGATAACGAAGAATGCCCTTCTCTCCGTCGATGAACGTGACTGCGCTCTGGCATGATCCGGTGTTGCCATAGGCGCTATCGAGGGTGATCGCCCCGGACTTGCTCCGAAGCTGGGTGATGTCCACTCCGACTTCGTCCTCGGTCCCCTTGACCACCGGAAACTCGTATTCCTTGCCTTCGAGAAGCAATGTTGCGTTACTCATCGTTTTTGTCTCCTGCAATTGTTGTTTTGCTCCCGGGGGAGCGGCGCGTCTGGAGTTTCCCAGCCTCTGATTCTAATTCCGGCGAGGTCACCATGGCGTCACCAGAGTCACAGATTCATGTGACGGATGTTACCGAAACAGAGGGCGGATGCCCCGCGAATCGGTGTCCTCTCCGCACCGCGAGATCTGGGGTCCGTCGTCTCAGAAAGCCTCTCGGGCAGCCTCGAACTCCGCGTCGACGTCGATGCGAGGAGCGTTCCCATCGCCCAGAGGCTGGCCGCCGAAAAGCAGAGAATAGGCGACCGTTCCCGACAGATGGATCGTCCCGGAGATCCGGTCACCGTCCTGCCCGGTGACCTCGAGAGTTCCCTGATCGACCCGCACCTCGAGCTGGTGCCCGTCGTGAAACACCCTCAGGAAGGTTCCGGAGCCGTCCGCGCTCCACGGCATCAGTGTCCAGCTGCCAATCACCCGTTCGAAGTTCTCGAGCCGGGTGACCGCGAAGAGCGACACCCGCGGGACGTCCCATGCGTTGTCGCCTTCCTTCCGGAGTTGAACGGCCAGCCGGGGGTAGTCGCTGGTCTCCGTGCGGACCGTGCGGAGAGAGTAGCGCGCCTGCTGACCCTCGATCACCTCGGTCAGCTCACCGGAGAGGTGAATGCTGAACCTGGTGGCCAGGGCGGAGGTCGACGCCGTTTCCGGGGCGGTGCCGGTTTCCACCGGCGCCGATTCCTTGCGGCAGGAGGCGAGAGAAAAGAGAAGACAGAGAAGAATCGCAGTACGTTTCACGTGCGAAATATATCGGCAGCGGGGCTTCCGGGCAATGGACGAGCCGCGGAATAGGAAATCGGCTAGACTGTAGTGCCAAGGGCGTGCATCGTGGGGACCGGGATTCTCGAGTGGGATCGGGAGCTCCGGAAGTCGTTTCCCGCGCCGCAATTGACGACAGGAGGTGGGTCGGAGCGGAGTCCGGCCGGAAGAAGCTTTGTCCGTAATCGATTCATCCGACCGGATCCGTACGATGAAGCGAGGAGTGATTCTCGCCACGGCGGGGCTCCTGATGGCCCTCGTGGTGATCGGCCTGCTCGGACTGGGCGGGTATTGCGACCTCGATCCGATGTCATGGGTGGGCGCTGTTCTGGTCACCGCGATCGTGCAGAGCAGCGTCTGGTTCGTGCTTCACTCCCGCCTGCAGGGTGAGCGCGGCCTGGATCGGCACTTCATTTTCACCCCTCTGGTCGCTGCCGGATTTCTCTTCTGCCTCGACATGTACATCGCGCCCGAGGTCCGGGGTCTGCTTCTGATGGGCTGGCTCGCCGCACCCGTGTTCGTGGCGGGACTTGCCGGGTTCCTCGGAGCGATCTCGCTGAGCCTGCTGATGGCCATGGGCTACCTTCTGGTGGTGTTCCTGCTCCGGACGCACGGACGACTCCAGGGGCCGCCCGATCAGGATCTGCTCACCGCCTCGGTGTTTCTGCTGCTGAATTTCTATAGCGGCGTGGTGTACGAACGGCTCAAGCGCGACCGCGCGGAGATGAAACGGCTGCGGAGGGAACTGGCCGGGCAGGCGATGCAGGACGCGCTGACCGGGCTTCCCAACCGCCGCTACTTCGAGTCGGTGCTCGGCTCGGAGCTGAACCGGATCCGCCGGCATGGCGGGATCTGCACGCTGGCCGCAATCGACGTCGACAACTTCAAACGTTTCAACGACACCCACGGACATCCGGCCGGGGATCGGCTGCTACGGAATCTTTCGAGCGCGATCAGCTCGCGGATGCGAATCAGTGACGTCCTGGCGCGAATCGGCGGCGATGAGTTCCTGGTGCTGATGGTCAACGCCTCGGAGGCGGAGGCAGGTGCGGCGATGGAACGGTTGCGCGCCGCGATTGCCTCCCGTCCGTTCGCGGTGGAGGAGGGGGGCGCAGCGCGGCAGACCGTCACCGTCAGTATCGGTGTCGCCGCCAGTGCGGCGGACGGTGGCGATGCCGAGAGTCTCGTCCGGGACGCGGATGCCGCGCTCTACGAAGCCAAGCGCGCCGGAAAGAATCGGGTGGAGACGGCCCTCGGGCTAGTGTAGTGTCTCGTAAATTCGGTACATTTTGCTGGTGGTGCTTGCGAGTCGAGATCAAGGAGCGAGGAGGAGTCGAGGTGGTTCCTCGGCGACGACAAGCGACGCAGAGATCGGCCGCAACCACCACCAGCCCGAAGGGTTGCGGCGAAAAGCGGCCGCTCGCTTTGTCGCGACTCCTCCACGATGAACCACATCGCTTCGTCGTCGCTCCGCGCGAATCGACCACTTTTGGTCGCAACAAAATGCACCGAATTTACGAGACACTACACAAGCCCGGATTTCTCACACCATCTCTGCTGCGGAGGCGGAGAGCGGCCTGTCTGATGCGTTGCGCGCAGCTTCGGCTCCTCAACATAGTCACCACTATGCCTACGTCGCCGAAGCCGCGCGCGCCTTGCATCCAAGCCACTCTCCACCTCCTCGCAACGAGACGGTGTGAGAAATCCGGACTCGTGGCCAGACAAAACGAGCGGCCGAAGCCGCTCGTGTAAACACTTCGATCGGAAGATGACTACTTTCCGGTGTTGAACTTCCCCTTGATGAAGTCGCGGTTCATCCGGGCGATGAAATTGATGCTGATCTCCTTCGGGCAGACCGCTTCGCATTCGCCGAAGTTGGTACAGCTTCCGAACATCTCCTCCATCACCTCGACCATTCTCACCGCTCGTTGACTCCTCTCCGGCTGTCCCTGCGGAAGAAGACCGAGGTGAGAGATCTTGGCGGAGGTGAACAGCTGCGCCGCGCCGTTGGGACACTGTGCCACGCAGGCGCCACAGCCGATGCAGGCCGCCGCATCCATCGCGGTTTCCTGCACCATCTTCGGCACCGGGATGATGTTGGCGTCGGGGGCGCTGCCGGTCGAGACCGAGATGTAGCCGCCGGCCTGGATGATTTTGTCGAACGCGCTGCGATCCACCACCAGGTCCCGGAGGACCGGGAAGGCCTTCGAGCGCCAGGGCTCGATCCGGATCACATCGCCATCCTTGAAATGGCGCATGTGCAGCTGACATGTGGCGGTGCCCTTCATCGGCCCGTGCGCGGTACCGTTGATCATGATGCCGCAGGAGCCACAGATTCCTTCACGGCAGTCATGGTCGAACGCGATCGGCTGGTCGCCCTTCTCGGTGAGCCGCTCGTTCACCACGTCGAGCATTTCGAGGAATGAGGCGTCGGCGCTGATGTCTTTCGCCTCGTAGGAGACGAACCGACCCTCGGCTTCCTGGTTCGCCTGCCTCCAGACTTGTAGCGTGAGATCCATTACTTGTAGCTCCTTTGTGCAAGCTTGACGTATTCGAAATCGAGCCGCTCCTTGAGGAGCGTCGGGTCGGCATCGTCGCCGTTGAATTTCCACGCCGCGACGTAGGAGTAGTCCTCGTCATTGCGCTTCGCTTCGCCATCGGGGGTCTGGTATTCCACCCGGAAGTGCCCCCCGGCCGACTCTTCGCGATTGAGAGCGTCGACGCACATCAGTTCAGCCAGTTCGAAGAAGTCGCCCACTCGATTGGCCCGCTCCAGCGACTGGTTCAGTTCGCGCTCGCCCCCGGGGACCTTCACGTCCTTCCAGTACTGCTCCCGGAGATCGCGGATCTTCTGGCGGGCGTCGATCAGGCCTTCGCGCGTGCGGGCCATCCCGCATTGCTCCCACATGATGTTGCCGAGCTCCTTGTGGAAGCTGTCGATGGTGCGCGTGCCGTTGGCGGAGACCAGCCGACTGATCCGGTCCACCGCTTCCTGCTCGGCTGCGCGTCCCGCAGCTTCCGCCGAGGGACGTTCCTTGTTGAGCTTGGTGGCCAGAAAGTCGTTGATGGTGTAGGGGAGGACGAAGTAGCCGTCCGCGAGCCCCTGCATCAGTGCACTGGCCCCGAGGCGGTTTGCGCCGTGATCCGAGAAGTTGGCCTCACCGATCACGTACAACCCGGGCATGTTGCTCATCAGGTTGTAGTCCACCCAGAGACCGCCCATGGTGTAGTGCGGTGCGGGATAGATCCGCATCGGACTCTCGTAGGGGTCCTCGGCGGTGATGTCGTGGTACATCTCGAAGAGATTGCCGTAGCGCTCCTCGATCACCGGGCGTCCCACTCTGCGGATGGCGTCGGCGAAATCGAGGTACACACCTCTGCCGCTGCTGCCGACTCCGTAGCCGGCATCGCAGACCTCCTTCGCCGCGCGCGACGCGATGTCGCGAGGTGCGAGGTTGCCGAAGCTCGGATACTTCCGTTCGAGATAGTAGTCCCGCTCGCTTTCCGGAATATCGCGAGGGACGGCGCGAGTCCTTCTGCTGCTTCGGAACCCAGATCCGGCCATCGTTGCGAAGCGACTCACTCATCAGGGTGAGCTTCGACTGAAAGTCGCCGGACTGCGGAATACAGGTCGGATGGATCTGCGTGAAGCAGGGATTGGCGAAGGTGGCTCCACGCCGGTAGGCCCGCCACGCCGCGGTGGCATTGCTCGCCTTCGCGTTGGTCGAGAGATAGAAGACATTGGCGTAGCCGCCGGTGCCGAGGACGACGGCATCGCCGAACCAGGTCTCGATTTTTCCGGTGATCAGATGGCGAGTCACGATTCCCCGGGCCTCGCCGTCGACCACGATGAGGTCGAGCATTTCGGTACGGGGATGCATCTCGACCGATCCGGCGTCAATCTGCCGCTCGAGGGCGGAATAGGCACCGAGAAGGAGCTGCTGCCCGGTCTGACCGCGGGCGTAGAAGGTCCGGGAGACCTGGGCTCCGCCGAAGGAACGGTTATCCAGCATTCCGCCGTACTCGCGGGCGAAGGGGACGCCCTGGGCCACGCACTGGTCGATGATGTTGAGACTCACCTCGGCGAGGCGGTAAACATTTGCCTCGCGCGAGCGGAAATCGCCCCCCTTGACCGTGTCGTAGAAGAGGCGAAAGATGCTGTCGCCGTCGTTCCGGTAATTCTTGGCTGCGTTGATTCCCCCCTGTGCAGCGATGCTGTGAGCTCGCCGTGGGGTGTCGTGGAAGACGAAGCACTTGACCTTGTAGCCGAGCTCCCCGAGAGACGCGGCAGCGGAAGCGCCGGCCAGGCCCGCGCCCACCACCAGGATCTCGAACTTCCGTTTGTTATTCGGAGCGACCAGTTTGAGGTCGAATTTCGTCTTGCTCCACTTCTGTTCGATCGGACCGCTGGGAATTTTAGAATCGAGTTCCATCTTTTGCGAGACTCCTGATTCCGCCCCCGTCATTTGACGATGCCGGCCAGCACGGCGATGGGGAACGAGAGATTGCCGAGCGTGATGATCACGGCGAACGCGGTAGCGAATTCGCGACGCCAGGGATTGAAGGTCTCGTGGTTCCAGCCGAGTGACTGAAACATGCTCCACAGACCGTGATAGAGGTGAAAACCCAGAGCGATGTTGGCAATGATGTAAAAGGCGCTGATCCACCAGACGCTGAATGAGGCGATCACATTGTGGTAGATGTCGCCTTCCACGAAATTCGGATTGACCGTTCCCACCGTGAAATCGAGCAGGTGCCAGATCACGAAGAGGATCACGATCACGCCACCCCACCGCATGGTGCGGGCGGCATACGTTGCGGCCACCGTCTGACGTTCCTTGTAGTCGTGCGGGCGAGCCCGCCAGTTCATCAGCGTCAGACGCGTTGCGGAGTCGATGTGCAGATAGACCGAAGCGATCAGGACCACACGAGCGATCCAGAGCGCGAACTCATTGGGCAGCGCCGGATGGCCGAGAGACCGGAGCCAGACGCCGTAGGCGTTGAGGGTCTCCGGTCCGAAGTACATCTTCATGTTGCCCAGCATGTGGACCAGGACAAAACCGAAAAGAATGATTCCCGTGACGGCCATCACGGCTTTCTTTCCGATGGCCGAACGATAGAAATTCACAATCCAGGACATCCGCTCTTCACCTTTCCATTGCGGTTGTTCGCGTCGCCGGGGCCCGATCCGGGGCACCGGGGCGCAGCCCGCTCATCATATCGAGGACGAGCCGCGGAATGAAGAGGAAAATGGAGATCTGGACCGATTCTTGCCCGACACATGCACCCGTGATGTCGACGGTTGCATCGTCTGAGCCCTCATGGCAGCACGGAAACCCCTCCGGGGATGACTGGCGGGTGATCTGTTCCTGCCAGCTCCACCGGCTCCCGTTGACTCAGCGGGTGCGACGTCGCGCCGGAACGACCAGGCGCTGGCTGCGCCACCGATCCCTGCCCCTGCTGCTGGGAGCCGCCGTGGCAGTCGGCGCCGTCAGCCTTCCCCTCGATGCCGACATCCCTGTGGTCCGGCGAGCCTGGAACTCGATCGAGTCCTTCCGGCTCGGTTCAGAGCCGACACGGGCCACTGCCGCTGACGCCGCTGCCACTGCCATCAAGGATGCGACCAGCGATCCTCCACTGCATTTGATCTCCCCGCGCGAGCAGGAGAGATTTCTCAATCCCCCCTCCGAAGAACAACGGCTGCGGATGGAGCTGGTGAAGGAAGCCTTCTTCAAGTCGCGTGTTCCCTACGGCTCGATCATTTATCGCGAAGCGAAGAGGAATGGTCTCGATCCCGAATTCGTCGCGGCCGTGGTCAAAACCGAGTCGGACTTCCGTCCCCGACTGATCTCGAACAAGAACGCCCATGGACTGATGCAGATCATCCCCAGCACCGGGGAGTTGATGGGGGCCGGTGATCTGATGGATCCAGGGGACAATATCCGGGCCGGCACCAGATATCTCAAATATCTGACTGCCCGGTTCGGCGGCGATCGAACCAAGATTCTGGCCGCCTACAACGCCGGCGAAGGCACCATCGCCCGCTACGGGGGCGTTCCCCCCTACCGGGAGACGAGGAATTACCTGCTCAGGGTGGCGCACTCCCGTGCCGAATACAGCCGGAAGATCAACGCAAGCCTTCGGCGATGGAACCGGCTCACGGCACCTCGATGATCCGCGTCAGCGCTGCAGTCTCGCCAACAGACGTCTGACTCCTTCATCGAATACTGCCGGGGCTGTGAGCAACGAAACCACGAGCCATCCCTCACCCTCGAACTCATAGAAGTACCCCGGATGGACCACCACTCCGTCCTCCTCCAGAAGGGTCATTGCGAGCTCCTCGTCGGGCATCAGCCGCGGAACCCGGAACAGCAGGGACCACCCTCCCTGCACGGGAGGAATCTCCACCGCCGGAACCGAGGCTGCCAGAGCGACGGCGCGGGAGTGGTTCGTGCCCTACACGCTGGCGGATCGCATCCCGGATGATCGGTGCGACCCGGAGGATTTCCGGCAGGGCCTGTTGCACCGGTGTGGCAACCGAGAGATAGGCGTCTGCGACCAGTTCGAGAGCCTGGCGGGCGCGCCGCCGTTGAACCTGGGAACCTCCGATCCGGATCCATCCGAGCTTCCAGTGGGGGAGGCCGGCGCTCTTGGAGAGGCCACCGAGAGTGAACATCAATCCGTCCCCGCCGGAAGCCGCCGCAACAAAGTGCGGCGGATTCACCTCGATCGGATAGTCGGCGAAGACTTCATCGGAGATCAGTGCACATCCGAGCTCGGCACAGACCGAACTGATGAGCGTCTTCTCATCATTGCGAAGGATCGATCCGGTGGGGTTGTTCGGCTGGACCACCACAATCGCCCGGGTCCTCGGGGAGAGGGACTGCCGGAGGTCCTCCTCCTCCAGAGCCCATCGCATGCCCCGATCCGTCCGGTGCAGGCGCAAGGGGAAGTGCTGCAAGCGGAGCGAATCGAGGGAGGCGAGATGCTCGAGAAGCGGATAGGTCGGAGTGTGGGTGAGGATCTCGTCTCCGGGGTCCGCGAGCAGACGGAACAGAAACGAATAGGCCTCGCTGGTGGATGCGGTAAGAAACAGATCGTCCGGGGAAACGACGTCGGTCGGCGTGCTCAACTCGATCGCGAGAGCCTCGCGTGCGGCTGCCAACCCCCGCGGATCGGGCTGGTAGGACGTGGCCGCGGCCTTCGCGGCAATGGCTTCGAGGACCGCCAGAGGGTACTCGATGCCCACCGTGGTGGGATTCGTGACCGTGAGGTCGAGGACCTCCAGACCTCGGCCGATGCGGTGTTCCCGGGCGGCACTGAGACGATTCGGGGTCGAGGACCATTGCAGTCGATGCGAGAACCCGATCAGAGCCGCACCCTCCGCTGAACGATGACGCGATCACCCGACTGGGACGGAACCGCGGTCGGGGGGCGCGCCTCCACCAGCGCATCGGCCGCCGCCGGGAGTCCCCAGCTCTCATCCATCACAATCGCATCGACCGGCTTCCCATTGGACAACTCGAGATCGATCCGATAGCCCTGGGCCGGGAAGTCCGCGAATCCGACCCGAACCCAGTCATCCGCCAGCGCCCGAACCACCCTGGGCTCATGAATGTCGAGCGGGACACCGTTGACCCGGACCGCTTCGATGCCGGAATGATGAAAGGCGATCATTCCTGCATCGGAACCGCGTACCGGACGGACGATCAGGCGGAGATGGCGGCGCCCACCGCTCGTCTCATCACCGACCGGGATCACCTCCGGGGCAGGAATGTCGATGGACGCCGCCGACGCGCTGGTTCGACCGCGGGAGTGTCGCATCCATGGATCGGGGTGAAACGGTTCAGTGCTCCAGGCGATGGCATCGCGCAGACCCGGGGGCACACCGCCCTCGATCATCCATCGTGCCGTACCGGCATCGGCGTCCTGAACATAGACGATGTTCACTCGTTCCGGACGGCTCGCGCTCCAGTGCGGCAGAAACCCTCCCAGCAGCACCAGAATCAGTGTGGTTCCCGCCATCCCCGCCGCAATTCGCGGGACGCCCGAACGGGAGGTCCCGGAGGAGAGGGATCAGAAACCAGCTGACCATTCCCGTGAGCAGGGTGATCCCCGGCAGCATCGTCACGCCCATGGCATCGTACAGGGTCCAGGCCACGGGAAAGAGAACCAGCGCCGCGGCGATCATCGGGATCACCATCAGGAGAAGGCGCATCAGCGGACCTTCTTCCCGGCGAGCCTCGGAGAGGATGGCAATGACGGCCCCCAGCAGGACGGGAACGAGAAAGAGAAAGGTCAGGCCGGGGATGGTCCAGGCGCAGAGAATCGAAAGGCCACAGAACCAGAACATCGCCGCGGACCAGATCGACTGGAATGCGAGGCGGCGCCCGAGAAACGCGGAGAGCAGGGGAGGGAGCACGAATGCCGCGAGCCATGCCGCGGCCAGAAGCGGCGACGGATGCGCGATCCAGCCCGAGGGAAGACCGCTGAGCGCCGTGGTGACCCAGAGGAAAAGCCAGAGGATTGCGGCCCCTCCCGCGATGGTCACAGGCCAGAGGAGGGTTCCGAGGATCGCGCCGCGAGGGTCGAACCGCCCTCGGGTCCGCATCACCACGACCGCCCCGAGAAACAGCGCCACCGCAAACAGAGAAAGGACGCGGTTGACGGGCTGCGACCAGGCGATCACTCCGAACCCGAAGACGTCGAACCAGACCGCATTGTTCTGATGCTGATGGGACAGGTCGCTGTTCGCCAGCACTCCCACCGTCGTGTACGCGTTGTCTCCCTGATGTTGAAGGCTTCCGGGATTCGCGTTCTCCACGTTGTCCAGGGGCGTGTGGTAGTGCGGTTGCTCGCCGATGAATGCGAAGTTGAGCCCCGGAGTGCCAGACTCCTTGAACACCGTGAGATCGGTGTCGTTCGGAAGGCGCTCGTAGATCGAATAGAAGAGCGACGAGGTCGCCGGACGATGCGCCGCCGAGGCGAATCGGTCGATCAGCCACTCGTTGGCTCCACTCGTCTCGAACATGTAGGACAGTCCAGAGGTACCGCGCGCCTCCAGATTGACCACGGCCCCGACGTCACTGGCCCAGCGGTGCTGATCCACGAAGGCCTGGGCTCCGAGCAGGCCGGCCTCCTCGCCGTCATCGATCAGGAAAACGATGTCGTTGAGGGGCGGCGATCCGTCATGGAACAGACGCGCCAGTTCGAGGATGATTGCCACCCCTGACCCATCGTCCGACGCTCCCGGTCCAGCCGGCACGGAGTCGTAATGGGCCGCCACCAGCACCGCTCTCGCATGGTTGCGCCCGGCCAGCCGGACCGCGATGTTCTCGACCCAGCCACAGGCCCCCCACGGACGGCAGGCGAAGGCCTTCTGCACCTCCGGCTGATATCCCATCGTCCGCAGCCGGAACACGATGTTGTCGCGGATGCTCTGGTTCTCAGGTGTGCCGATCGGATGGGCGTAGCCCTCGGACAGCAGAGAATCGAGAATCTCTTTCGCCGCCCAGCCGGAGAAGCGGGACGGCTGTTCCCCGGTGTGAAGGGGAGCCGGCGGTGTGGCGCGCCAGGCGGTCATCAGGATCATCGCCACGATGACCAGAGCTCCGAGGATGAGAATCTCCCTCTGGCGATTCATCGAGCCGAGGCACTCCCGGGGCCTCGGGGGGCGAGATCATTCCAGTTGAGGAGGAGGTTGTACACCAGCCGGAAGTCGGAATGGTTGATATAGCGGTGAAGCGGATTGAAGTTGAAGATCACCACCCGCCCCTGACCCGCCGGCTCGTCCAGCACGGCCGGCTTGCCATCCAGAAGCTCCTTTCCCTTGACGAAACCCGACTGCACCAGTTCCGGCCCTTCTTCCTTCGGTTTCGTCTCTCCGCTCTTCTTCGCCTTCGCTTGATCAGTCTGATCGTCGATCGACGTGATGCGCGGTTCGTTGGCAGCTTCGACCTCTTTGGTGCCGAACTGCAGGATGACCCTCTCCCGCTCCGACGCATCGACGTCGAACACCGGGCCATTTCCGCGGAACACACTGGTCATGGTCTCGTACCCGTAGGTGAGGGGATGTGACGGTGCGAGAACCTTCGCGGTCACCTCGGATCCGGGCGAACTGATCCCCTGCGACGCGTTGCGCACTCCTCGAACCATCCCGCCGTCGACGGCCAGCGTTCCTCCGTTGGCAAGCGTGATCAGAAGGCCACCTTCCCGTACGAAATCCTGCAGGTGCATCAGTCCGGAGAGCCCCATTCCACCGGTGATGTCATCCGATCCGTCGGGAATCCCATGGCTGGGATACCGGGGAGTGGTGGTGTAGGCCAGGGGTCCGTACTTCGGGTCGATGCCATGAACCATGCGGGAGAAGTTTCCCCACAGGTTCGGAACGAGAATCACATCGAATCGCCGTCCCAGTCCTCCCTGCTTGAGGTCGTCCGGATTGATCAGGGTATAGGGAAGCTTTTCCTGGTCGAAGAGGTAGCGGACCCATCCGGCGTCCTGAGTGGAGGTCCAGGTGTGGAACACGGCGATCCGTGGAATGTCGATCTCATGGGTCCCGACTTCGGGAGCTTTCCCGGTGGCCTGAAATGAGAGACCGGTGCGTTTCGCGAGCGACTCGACCTGGTCGCGTGATCCCTGAAGAATCCAGCTTCCGGCCGGGTAGTGCTTTCCTGCGGCGTCGAATGCCTCCTCGGCCACTGACACCTTCCCGTCGCCGAGCAGGAGTCGAGCCTGAAGAACGGCATTCTGGCCGGTGTCGGCCATCAGGAACAGCGATCCGCGCCCGCTGACGCTTCCCTCAGGCCGAACGTCCTCGCTGACCGCGGTCATTTTTGCCTCGAGAATCCCGGCATCGTCGATCTTCGATCCCTCCACTCCGTAGACCAGAGGAAAGGTCCAGGCGACGTCGTCGTAAGGTGGGTTCGGCTCGTCCGCGGGAAAATTCTGCTTCTCGAGGAAATTCACCGCGGCGTTCCGATACGGCTGATCCATCCGCACGATCCAGGTACCGGCCGGGAAAGAGCGATCACCCTTCTTCCAGTCGGCGTCGAGGCGATGAACTTCGATGTGGTGGCGCCGGAGCTGATTGATCAGGTAGGCGAGCCGTCCGGGATCGCGCTGAGTCTCCGGAAACGCCCAGGCATAAGGAGCTTCGGTCCGGCCTTTTTCGAGCGACCGGTTTCCCTTGATCCAGAAGTCGTGGAGAAGCTCCGCGGCGTGATCGGCGGTGTATTCGAGCGCGGAAAGAACGCCGGCCTCCATGTAATTCGTGTTGTTGCGCAGCGACCAGACGACGGTCTCGTCGGGGGGCCAGGGGCGGTACCACTGCATGTCCGTGACCGGTTTTCCGACGAACTTCACGTCGGAGAGCCGGCGCTGGTAGGTGCCGGCGACGCCGTTGCCGAAGGTCTCGTAGAAGCGGCCGGTGGCGTTGTGATTGTTTGCAACCGAGAACAGATAGCCGGGCCACCAGCCGTCCCAGAAGCCCCAGGTCCAGACCCCGGGAAGGCCCTGTGCCTCGAGTTGCCCCTGATCGTGGTAGGCATACTGCGTCCATTCACTGATGGTGACCGGATCGATCGCCAGGCTGTACGGACCATGCCCACTGGAGATGTAGAGCAGCGGAAGGGATTCGTGCAGGTCATGAAAGACCTGCGCGTGGGATGACCACCACGCCCGGTCGATCGCCTGGGTCAGAGCCTGGGTGAGCTGAATCCCGTCCCGATTGTTGTCGTGAAGTACGTAATGCCCCCAGTAGGGAGGGGAGTCGAACTGCTCGATCTCCTGGTAGGGAAGGTCCCGATGTCTTCAGGTGACGGTCGTACCACTGCACGACCCGGTCACGCCCGTCGGGCTCGGTCACCGGGGTGATCATCACGATCATGTTCTTCCGGATCTTCCGGATCTCGGGCTTCTCACTCACCGCGAGCCGATAGGCGAGCTCCATCAGCATTTCCGGGCTGCCGGTTTCGGTCGAGTGAAGTCCTCCGGTGATGTAATAAAACGGCTTGCCGTCGGTGACGAGCCTGTCCGCCGTGGCACGATCGGTCACGCGGGGATCGGCGAGGCGCGCCGTGATCTCCTGATATCGATCGAGGTTCTTCAGATTCTCAGCGTCGGAGATGCGGGCCAGGAGGATCTCCCGACCTTCCTCGGTCGTGCCGATCACCTCGACCTGGACACGATCGCTCGTGGCCGCCAGTCTTCGGAAATAGCCATGAACCGTGGCGACGTCACTCAGCTCGTTGGGGGCACCGGCGAGATGTCCGATCACCTCTTCCGGGGACGGCACGGTTGCCGAATCGGGGATGTAAGCGACGGATTCAGGAAGAAACTTCTCCGCCGTTGTGTAGCGGCGGATCGCCTCGACGCTACCGGCTTCCGCATGGTCCGGCCCCCACGGGTCCAGGGACTGGGCGGAGACGAGCGAGGGCGCAAGACAGAGAATCACCAGCCAGAGACGAAACAGTTTCATCCGACGATCTCCTTTCCGGGCTGTGATCATACCGCCGGGCTCGACGATTGGACGAACCGTGGAAGCATAAACGACTCGCGGAAGAAGAGGTCGAAGCGGCGAGCGAAGCCGACCACGACTTCAGGGAGTAACGGTTTTCCGGCCGGGAAACCTGCCGCCCTTCAGATTCAAAAAAAACGGCGGCCAAAGCCGCCGTCGTGTCGTCTCAGTTGAGTGAGCGCTTCAGGGAAGTTTTCCACCGGGCTGGTCACCGGAGGTGACGGGCAGTCCTGCTTCCTTCCAGGTATCGAAGCCACCGAGCAGAGCGGCAGTCCGGTTGAATCCGAAGTTGTTGAGCTCCAGCGCCACACGGGCGCTCGTATGCTCGTTCGGTCACGTGCAGTAGGTGACGATCCACTTCTTTTCGGGCAACTGCCCCATGTGCTCCTGTACCTGACCAAAAGGAACATTGATCGCGCCTTCGGCGTGAGACTCCTGGTACGACTCAGGGCTCCGCGAGTCGACAAGAACCACATCGTTACGGTTCATCAGGTCTTTGAGGGAGGCCATGGTGATGCGATGGGCGCCATCTTCACCGACCTTCGGGGCAACCCTCTGAATCTCCTCCGCGACAGCCGGCGAGGGAGGCGTCGCCACCGGTCCTGCCGCGGGCGCCGTTGCGGTCGGGGGCGGCAAGGTCTCGATCGGTGCGCTCGCAGTCCCCGCCGCGGGATTGGTACCAACCGTCTCGTTTGCGCTCCCCGGCGGGACGGATTCCGCGGTGGCCTGAGGATTGGTGGGCGCCACTTCGCTCTGGGCGCCACATGCACTGATCATCAGACCGGACATCAGCACCAGCAGAGCGGTCACAGTCAGCCTCCATGATCTGGTTTTCCGAATCATTCTCAATCGTTCTCCTTTACCATCCAGAAATGTCGACCTGATTCTGCGTCCCGAGCCGCTCCGTTCGACGAGCGAAGCGATCGAGATCGCGCTTCATTCTGCGGGCTGTCCTCGTCGGCTCGAGGGCTGCGACCATGGATGGATGGCCCCACCTCGAGGATCGACTTCATTCGCACCCGCGTTCTCTTCTCGTGTTCCGACCCTGCAGGAAGGGGCGTCGCGCCCACGGTTCTGCAGGATCCCGGGTCGCACCGGGCAGTGCAGAAAACGTGCGAGAGGCGCCGCACCTGAGGGGATGTGTCGGTGACATGATACCGCCCGGCGGAAGCGAAATCACCCCCGGGAACCGGAGGCCACGCATCGGTCCCTCGGTCCCGCAACCCGGAGCTCACTCGTCGAGGATGTCCCGAATGGCGATCTCGTTTCCGAGGGTGCGGGCGACCGGGCACCTGCCGGCGATCTGGAGAAGCTTTGACCGCTGGGTCTGGTCGAGAGGTCCGGTCAGCCGGATTCGGACGGTGAACTGGTGAATGAAACCGTTTCCGGACATGCAGTCGGCACAGTCGGTAGCGTGGACCCGGCCATGCTCGACGGTCACCTCGACTCCCTCCAGAGGAAGATGCTCGCGCGTCGCGTAGAAGTGAAGGGTCATGCTTTTGCATGTCCCCAGAGCCGAGGCGAGAAGATCGTAGGGACTCGGTCCGAGATCCCGTCCTCCGGCCGGTTCCGGCTCGTCCGCAACGAACCGGTGAGGTCCGACTTCGACTTCGGTTCGAAATGACTGCGCGGATCGAACGATGACGGGACGTCCCATGATGCCTCCTCTTCTCGCATCTTGATGAATCGAGGCAATAGACTATACGCGATGGAGGAACATCGACGGTGAAAGCAATTCAGGTATCCAGAAGCGGCGGACCGGAAGTTCTCGAGCTCCAGGATCTGCCGATTCCCGAGCCCAATCCCGGTCAGGTGAGAGTGGAGATCCGGGCTGCCGGGGTGAACTACGTCGACACCTACCACCGGACCGGGCTCTATCCGATGGAGCTGCCTTTCATTCCGGGTCAGGAAGGTTCGGGTTTCGTCAACGCGATCGGGGATGGTGTGTCGGAGCTGAAGATCGGGGATCGGGTGGCCTGGGGCTCCGCGACGGGATCATACGCGCAGTACAGGATCATTTCCGCGGAAAAGCTGGTGAAGCTTCCCGACCAGGTGTCGTTCGAACTGGCGGCAGCGGTGATGCTGCAGGGGATGACCGCTCACTACCTGACGCACGACACCTTTTCCCTCGGCCCGGATCACCGGGTGTTGATCCACGCGGCGGCCGGAGGGGTCGGACTGCTTTTTGTCCAGATGGCGAAGATGCGGGGAGCGACCGTCTACGGGACGGCGGGCACACCGGAAAAGGCGGACCTCGCCCGCGGTGCGGGGGCGGACGAGGTGATTCTGTACGATCGGGAAGATTTTGCCGAGCGGATTCAGAGCCTCACCGATGGTGAAGGACTGGATGCCGTGTACGACTCGGTCGGCCAGGCAACGTTCGACAAGAGTCTGGAGTGTTTGCGTGCCCGCGGAACCCTGGTGACATTCGGTCAGTCCAGCGGTCCGGTCCCGCCGTTCGAGATTCGACGGCTCTCGACCCGCTCTCTCTATCTGACGCGTCCGAAACTCCATGACTACATCGCCACCCGTGAAGAGTTGCTGCGTCGGGCGGGCGATCTGTTCGAATGGATCGGCAAGGGAGCGCTGGACGTGAGGATCGACAGCAGCTTCCCTCTGGAGAAGGCGGCAGATGCGCATCGGAAGCTCGAGTCGAGGAAGAGCTGCGGCAAGATCGTGCTGACACCATGATCCGCCGCTCCCGCCGGCGGCTTTCCCTATAATCGGGGGGTGCAATACACCACCCGGGAAGCCGCCTCGATCCTCGGTCTGTCCACCTCTCAGATCCGATCCCATGCCCGGGCCGGCTTTCTCGAACCGGGCCGAGGTTCCCGCGGCGAGCTGCTTTTCTCCTTCCAGGACCTGGTGCTCTTGCGTGCCGCGGCGGAACTGAGGGAAGCGAAGATCCCACCCCGTCGGATTCTTCGTTCGCTGCGTCGTCTCCGGGAACAGCTTCCGGCCGGCCGGCCGCTCACCACGGTGCGAATCTCCACGGACGGTGAGAGCGTGGTCGTTCAGGAGGGGGGATCCGCGTGGGTCCCCGATTCGGGCCAGGGCCTGTTCAGCTTCGCCGTGGCCGACCTGGCCGAGAAGGTGGCCCCGATGGCGCGGGAAGTTGCGGAGAAAGCACGCCTGCGGGAATCGCTCACGGCAGAGGAGTGGTACGACCTGGGTTGCGATCTCGAAATCGGCTCGCCGGACGATGCGGTCTTCGCTTACCGAAAGGTGCTCGAGATCGAGCCGCACCATGCTGACGCGACGGTCAACCTCGGTCGTCTGGTCCATGAAGCCGGCGATCTCGAAGAGGCGGAACGGCTCTACCGCAGCGCGGCCGCGTCGGAGCCCTCGAATCAGGTTGCGGTGTTCAATCTCGGTGTGGTGCTCGAGGACGAGCGCCGCGAACGGGAAGCGATCGCCGCATACCGCCGCGCCCTCGCACTGGATCCGGATCTGGCCGATGCCCATTACAATCTGGCCCGGCTGTACGAGAAGCAGGGGCAGCAGAGAGCTGCTCTGAGACATCTCAAGCAGTATCGGCAGCTGGTTCGTTCGTCGTAATCGCTCGAGTGTCCCTCGAGAGGAGGTTTCCGGTGAAACGCTCTTGTTCCGCACTGTTTCTGTTGCTCTTCGCCGTCGCCGCGCTCGCTTCACCTCCCGCTGCCCCCGTCGATCAGGTCCCGGCAGAAGCGGTCCTGCCTCCCCGGCTCCCCTGGAAGGGCCAGTCCCGATCGCTGGTGCTCGCTGCGGATCAGCCGTGGGTGGCGCCCGCGGAGACCTCGGGGTTTCGATTCAGTCCATCCTACGCTGACACCGTCAGCTGGCTTCGCCGCCTGGTGGACGCTTCCCCGCAACTGAAGATGGTCTCGCTGGGCAGAAGCCCGCAGGGACGGGACATCTGGATGGTGATTGCGTCGAAGGACGGCGCGTCCACACCCGAGGCGTTGCGAGCCTCCGGAAAACCGACTCTCTTTGCACAGGCTGGCATCCACTCCGGGGAGATCGACGGGAAGGATGCAGGCATGATGCTTCTCCGCGACATGACGGTGAGAGGAACGAAGGCCGACATCCTGGACGCGGCGAACCTCCTGTTTGTGCCGATTTTCAACGTGGATGGGCACGAGCGGTCCACACCGTATGGCCGGATCAATCAGCGTGGCCCTGAGATCATGGGCTGGCGTACGAATGCGGCCAACCTCAACCTCAACCGGGATTACGCAAAGATCGACACGCCGGAGATGAAGGCGATGATCGAAGCGCTGGACCGCTGGAGCCCCGAGCTCTACGTCGACATCCACGTCACGGACGGCGAGGATTATCAGTACGACGTGACCTGGGGATTCAACGGACCGAACACCTGGTCGCCGGCGATCGCGCGCTGGTTCTCGAGCGAATTCCGGCCGGGAGTGGATCAGGCACTCGAACGTTCGGGCCACGTACCGGGACCGCTCGTCTTCGCGATCGATCGCGGCGATCTTTCGCGAGGAATCGTCAATTGGGCCGCCGGCCCGCGCTTTTCGAACGGCTATGGAGACGTCCGCCACCTCCCGACCGTTCTGGTGGAGAACCATTCCCTCAAGCCGTATGAGCAGCGGGTTCTCGGAACTTATGTTTTCCTCGAGTCCGCGCTCCGCACGCTCGGGAAAAACGCCTCCGGGCTGAAAGAGGCGATCGCCGCTGATCAGAACCGCCATCCGAAGGACCTTCCACTCGACTGGAAGGCGCAGGACCCCCCGTTTCCGACCATCGACTTTCGGGGCGTCGAATCCACCGCGATCCTCTCACCGGTCACCGGGAGCGTCGTCGTGCAGTACCAGGGGAAACCGATGACCGTGACCATTCCGCACATCCCCATCAACAAGCCGGCGGTCAGCGCGCGCCGGCCGACCGCCTACTGGATCCCGCCCTCCTGGAATGACGTCATCGATCGGTTGCGGACTCATGGAGTGCGGATGGAGTCACTCGACGACCCGCGAACCGTCACCGTCGAAATGCTCCGCTTCCACGAGGTGAAGTTCGAGGACTCGGCCTTCGAAGGGCATGTGCGGACGTCCGCGGAGACGGCTCCGGAAGTCATGGAGGAGGTGTTTCCAGCGGGGACGGTGCGTGTGCCGACCGATCAGCCGTTGGGAGACCTCGCCATGATTCTTCTGGAGCCGGCGTCCCCCGACTCGTTCTTTCAGTGGGGGTTCTTCGATGCGGTGCTCGCTCGAACGGAGTACGTGGAGGACTACGTGATGGAACCGATGGCGCGTCGGATGATGGAGCAGGATCCGGCGTTGAAGGAGGCGTTCGAGAGGAAACTGCAGGACGACCCGGCGTTCCGCGGATCGCCGGAAGCGAGGCTCCAGTGGTTCTATGAAAAGACGCCCTGGTACGATCAGCGCTGGAATCTCTACCCGGTCGGCCGGGAGATCAGGTAATGCGAGCCTCCGCCGGCCTTGCCCTTAACCCGGATTTCTCACACCATCTCTGCTGTGGAGGCGGATCGCGGCCTGCCTGCTACGTTGCGCACAGCTTCGGCTCCTCAACATAGTCACCACTATGCCTACGCCGAAGCCGCGCGCGCCTTGCATCCAAGCCACTCTCCGCCTCCTCGCGACGAGACGGTGTGAGAAATTCGGCTAGCCGCAGGGCTAAGGGTGACCTGGCGCGGGGGTGAGTAGCTCACGAGTAGTGTCGATCAGATTCTGCAGGGTGCGGATTTTCTCGGGCTTGTCCTCGCCGGCCTCGAGCTCTGCGGCGCGTGCGACGAGCTCTCCGAGATTGACCCGTGCGCCTCGATCGGTCCGACGCAGAGCCTCGCCCCACGCCGCAACGACGATCGCAAGGCGCAGCTCCGGGGACGAGGTGCGCCAGTTGCGGGAGAAGCCACCGGTGACCAGCCGGGTGGTAGCGGTCATCTCGCCGCCGCCGCCATCCGCCGGACGGTAGTGGATGCGCAGCTCGCCCAGCGGCGCGGAGCCACGAACATCCGGTTGGAGTTTGATCTGGTACAACACGGTCACGTGATCCCCGGATCGAACGACCGTTGCGGGTGGCACTCCGCTCGAGCCGGAAGCGATCAGTCGATAGCTCGACACCACCCTCGGGTTGAATTCGACCTCGGCCCGGACATCCCGGGCGACGATCGGTGCGAGCCCGGCAGAGGTCGGGATGTCCCGCGCATGAATGCCGATCCGCACCATCAGATGTCGCGATCCCAGGAGGAACGGGTTCGGGCCACCCTCGTACTCGACGCGAAAGTCGCCCCGCCAGGGCGGGCGTTCGTGATACTCGAACGCGTTGATCAACTGCTCGACACGAACCTGCCCGGGAGGGGGAAGAGCTCCGGTCTGGAGGGCCTGACGGACCACCTGCCACGATTCGTCTCCCGGCAGAAAGGCGAATCGGGCGACCGGATCGTCGGAGGCGTCGACCGGCGACTCCACGGCGGTTCCGGCCACGGGAAGCGCCGGAGCGGTGGATGCGGCGACCGCTACGCGGTCGGACAGCGCCGGCTCCGCGCTCGCGGCCCTCGCTCGGTCGGGCCCGCCACCGGAGGGGGGCCGGACTCCGCCGGCCTGAGTGTTCGCCGCCGCTGACGCGACCTTCTCCTCCCGGAGCGGCTGCAGAGCGCCCGCGGCGGCGTTCTCGTGAGCCTTTCCCGGTTTCGGAGCAGCAGGCGGGGTGAGCTCGGTGTGCGCGGGTATCCCGCGAATCGCGCTCTCCGTGGACTCCGCCTGCTCCATTGTGAGCGGAGGGGGTGGGGGAGGAGCAGCCTGAACCTCCGGCGCGTAGCGCTCGGTCGCGGACACCGCATCGGAGGTCATGGGCGCCGGGGAAGCTGCGCTCACCTCCGAATCGACAGCCTCCTGATTCAGCGAGCTTGTCTTCGCCTTTCGCCGGGGGGCCGGGGACGGTTCCGGAACCGGCTGGCGGCTCGGAGATCGCCCGGCTGTCGGCGCTCGTCGAACGGAGGATGGTCGGACTGCTGAGCTCCGGCGTTTTCAGAATTCGAAGCGTCAACAGACCGGCTCCGATCAGAATGATCAGCGATGCGGCGATCGTCCAGAGCTGCCGGGACGGACGAAAGGGAAGGAGGCGACCCCGTTCCTCCGTCCCCACCTCCTCCGGGATGTCCGCGCGCAGCCGTTCGAGCAGATCCGGCGGTGCCGGAGGGACCTCGCCCCCGCGGAGGCGTCGTTCGATCTCCCGTGCCCGATCCTGATTCATCGTCCTTCTCCCTCCAGCGCAGACTCCAGAATGGCCAGAGCTTTTCTCAATCGCTTTCGAATCGCCACGGCGGTCACTCCCTCCAGGCGTGCGATCTCCGGAATCGGCAGGTCACCGAAATAGTGGGCGCTCACCGTCATCCGGAGATTGTCCGGAAGCACGGACCTCGCGTCGGACACGCTCCTCCTCCTGGTGCCGTGCGGCGATCCGGTCCGCCGGCTCGACCGGATCTTCGATCTTCGATTCGGTTTCGGCATCCATCGAATCGGTACGTTTCGTATCCCGGATCGCATTCAGGAACGTGGTGTACGCGATCCGATAGAGCCAGGTGAAGATTCGAGAGCGTCCATCGAAGCGCCCGAATGCCTGCCACGCTTTCCGGTAGGTCTCCTGGGTCAGGTCCGCCGCCCGGTCACGGTCTCCGCAGAGTCTGAAGAGGGAGGCGTAGATCGACTGGTACGTCAGCTCCACCATTCGTTCGGCAGCCATCCGGTCTCCCCGGCGAATTGACTCGATCAGCGCACGTTCCTCCCCCGGGTCCTCGGACTGGCGCCCGGGAGTTGCCGGAGCTCCGGCTGTGGTGCCGTCGATCATCGAGCGCGTCATCGCCGTCACACCCCGTTGGACACACCGGTGGAGGAAAAGGAAACCTCCCACCTCGATTGTGGACTGCGGAGTAAAACGTGATTCTGCGTCAGGCTGCGTCCTGGTGCAAGGGTTCGACCCGCCGGGAGAACAATCAGACGATCCGGGGCTCGGACACGCCGATGATCCGGTGTCCATTGACGATCACCAGCGCGATGTCGCGCCGGATATCGGGATCGGCCGTGGTGCGGAGAAAAATGCTCGCGTCCTGGAGCGGGAAAAAATCGTTCTTCTGCATCAGGAAATCCGACACGCGGATTCCTGCCTTCAGGAAGAGACTGCCGCTGACCAGGCCGGCGGTGAAGGCGCAGGAGACATTCCGCTCGATCTTTTCGCCCGTGAGAGTCGCCATCCGGAGGGACTCGTCCTGCCCGTCGGGGATCGTAAAGACGACACAACGGCGCTGGAGAAGCTAGAAAAAGGGGATGACCTTGTTCAGCCCCGGAAGCTCCACGTCCTTGAGCTTGTAAAAGTCGTTCGGCTGGTTGAGAAACTCGACGAGATTCAAGAAGTTTCGGAACGACGAAGCACCCGGTGACCCATCCGGCGGTGGTGAAGATTCTGGCTTTGACGTCCCGCTGCGGTGGTGCGAGATGAGGCTGCATGCTTCGATTCTCCTCGGATCGGACATGGAATGAGCCTGTGAGCGACTCCGTTCATTTTACGCAACGAGGTGATGATGACACGATCCTTTTCAGGCCATAGCCGTTTCGAGTGCCGCCCTCTCCGTTCTGATCACCGGCTGCGGGCGGGAAAGGGTGCTGCCACCGACCGACACCGTGAGTG
>CAVUJZ010000005.1:0-80323 GCA_963741905.1 uncultured Acidobacteriota bacterium
ACTCCACGGCACGAGCGGCAATCTTGAATGCCTCACGGCGCGCCGCCACCTCGATGGCTTCGAAATCAACCTGGTCCGCTTCGCCGGGACCGATCAGTGCCTCGACCTCGGCGACGATTTCATTCTGGAAGATCTCTTCGAAGCCCCCTTTTTTGCCCCCTCGGAGCTCTTGGTCTCGGTCCTGAGGCGAACATCGCAGAGCCGTTCATTGATCTCGATCAGCTCTCGGGTGAGCTGGCGAAACTTGTGATACTCGGCAATCTGCTCCCGTGTCCGCTCGACGGCCTCGGCAGGAATGATGCGCGTGATCGTTTTTCCTCCGACCGCCCGTGTGAGCGACCAGCTCGGACCATGAGCACGCTCCTTTTCGTGAGCGCAGCGGCAGGACGGCTTTCCGCACCGGCGATACCGTTCCACCAACGAACCTTGCCGCATGTCGCGAATCCTCGCCAGCTGGCTTCTCAACTCGTCGCGTCTTCGTTCGAGCTCCTCGATGTGCCTCTCCGACATGGCAAGCATCATTTTCCTCCTTTTTGCCTGACAGTATTATACGCTGTCAGACCGCGAAGTCGCCACTCACCCCCAAACCGCACCAGGAAAATGCTCTAGCCTAGCCACCCGAGCCGACTACCACCGACCCGCGATCAAGGTTCTGACGTGCACCCCTGCGGGGCCGGCCCCTACTCGATTCCCTCCTCCCTCTGATAGGATCCGGCGCATGAAATCGATCGTGGTTCTCGGATGTGGTCTGGTTGGACGTTTGATTGTCAGAGATCTCGCCGGAGATCCGGATCTGAGCGTCACCGCGGTGGATGCCTCGGCTGACTCGCTCGCCCGCCTGGAGGGTTGCGGAGCGGAAAGACAGACCGCGGATCTCTCCAGCCCGGACGCGATTCGCGGAGTCATCGAGCATGCCGACGTGGTGGTAGGGGCAGTGCCCGGCTGGATGGGACACATGATGCTGCGCACCGTGATCGAAGCGGGAAAGTCGATCGCCGATATCTCGTTCGCTCCGGAAGATCCTCTGGTTCTCGATTCACTCGCGAAGTCTCACGGCGTGACCGCGGTGGTGGATTGTGGGGTCTCGCCCGGGCTGTCCAACCTCGCGGTGGGACGTGGCGCTTCGCTGCTGGAGCGGGTGGACGACGCGGTGATCTATGTCGGAGGACTCCCGGCGGAACGTTACTGGCCATGGGAGTACCGCATCGTCTTTTCCGCCACCGACGTCATCGAGGAGTACACCCGGCCGGCACGGCTGATCGAGGACGGCAAGGTGGTGGTGCGACCGGCTCTGACCGAGGTCGAGCCCATCGAGTTTCCCGGCGTGGGAACTCTCGAGGCGTTCAATACCGACGGGTTGCGGACCCTCCTGACCACGGTGCCAGCGCGGCGGATGCGGGAGAAGACCATGCGTTATCCCGGGCACGCGGAGCGGATGCGCATGCTGCGTGAGGCGGGTTTCCTCGGCGACGAGCCGGTGACCGTGAACGGAACCGAGATCCGGCCTCGTGCGCTGACCGAGGAGCTTCTGTTCCGAGGCTGGAAGCGCCCCGAGAACGAGGAGGAGCTGACCGTTCTGCGGGTTCGGGTGGAGGGAGAGAAGGACGGGGAGAAAAAGGCATTCCTCTTCGACCTCTTCGACCGCACCGACCGGAAGACCGGTGAGACCTCGATGGCCCGCACCACCGGGTTCCCCTGTGCCATTGCGGCGCGGATGCTTGCGGAGAGAGCGTACGACGATCCCGGAGTCCGTCCCCTGGAAATGATGGCACCCAACCAATCGCTCTACCAGCGGATGGTCAGTTCCCTGCGCGAGCGGGGAGTCCGGTTCAGCGAACGAGCCGAATGAACGAGGCGGCATCGCGCCTGCGCAGCCCATCTCCACCCGCGAGGCACGAACGGCTCGGCGAGTGAAACCGGGCTCGTTCTGCCGGAGATATCGGGATGTCGCGTTACGGTGCCATCCCACGGGCAGAGATGCCGCGGCGAAATAGCGGTCCGGCGTACAATGGTTTCGGGCGGCGGATGGTGGAACGGTACATCGTTAAAATCGAGAAGTGGTTGATCTGGGGAGGGTTGATCGGAATCATCCTCCTCCTGCGGCATCTGTTTCCCGTCCTCTTCTTCACCTTCGTTCTGACCTACATCGGCCATTCCGTCCTCAACCGAATGACTCGGAGATCGCCTTACCGGCGGACCCTTCTCGGGGCGATGTACCTGCTGTTCATTCTGATGTTGCTGAGCATCGGTCTGTTGATCGTTCCCCGGATCTTCTCCGAAACCAGGCAGCTCGCCCGTCACTACATCGAGCTGGAGGATGAGCGGGCGGACGCGAACGCCCGGATTGCCGCCCAGCCCGATGCGTCTCTCGCTCCGGTGGGCGATGATTCCACTCTGATCCACCGGGAGATCCGCAAGGTTCTCGATTCGGCAATCCTCCGGTCCCTCGGCACGGAGTCGTTCGAGTCGTTTCGCGGATCGGACAGCTACGAGGTTCTGCTCGGGAGGATCGAGCATTCGGTGGCCGGGTTCGTCCCGAAGATCATCGGCGGCGTGCGGGAGTTCGTGAACAACTTTCTGGCCGTCTCCGTTCAGTTCCTGCTGTCGATCTTGTTTTCGTTCCTGATTCTCTGGGATTTCCCCTCTCTGCGTGAGGGGATGCGGGGATTCGCGGAGGGGCGCACCGCGGACGTCTACCGGGAAATCGCGCCGGGATTGATGACCTTTGCGACCATGCTCGGCCGCGCGTTCGAGGCGCAGAGTGTCATCGCGGTGGTCAACGCGCTGTTGACCTCGGTCGGGTTCCTGATCCTGGGCATTCCGTCCATCGCGCTGCTCGGAACGATCGTCTTCTTCTGTTCCTACATCCCCGTCGTCGGCGTGGTTCTTTCGACCCTGCCTGCGGCGCTGCTCGCGCTGAAAGCCGGCGGTCTGGGGAAAGTCGGATGGCTGCTGCTGCTGATCCTGATCGTCCATGCGGTGGAGGCCTACGCGCTCAATCCGCTGATCTACGGGCACCACCTCAGGCTGCACCCGGTTGTGGTGCTGATCATTCTGCTGGTGGGCGAGCATCTGTTCGGTGTCTGGGGTCTGCTTCTCGGCGTTCCCTTGTCGGCGTTCCTCCTCCGCTACGCCATTCAGGGCCGCGGCGTGGAGCCCGAACCGCCTCCGGTCGAACATCCGCTGACGGCAGAGCCCGAGCCGGCCCCCTGATCGTTCGGGAGCGAACTTGCGGCGACTACGCCGGGTTCGATGACACCTGGCTCGGGGCCGGCGCCTCCAGAAGTGAACGGATCTCCGGCAGCCGCGCCTCGGCATCCTCCTCTCCCAGATCCAGAAGGCGGCGCAGGTAGTCGGGCTGGAACAGGAGCAGGCTGAGAAAGTCGGGTGTCGAGGTTTCCCGGGTACCGAGGCCTCGCGTGAGAAAGCGGAACGCTCCCGGTAGTTGCGCTTCGTACTGCCGTGCGAGCTTGCCGAGATCCTGACTGGGCCGGATGATCACGAAATCGACGAGGCGAAATCCCCTTCGCTCCTCGGCCGGGAGCCTTTCCAGAAGCAGGTTCATTCGCTCCAGACGGGCGGCATCCTGATCGACGACATCGAGAAATACCGAGTTCATCAGGAGGCCCAGAATCTGGGCGGGGGGAGGATAGCCTCGGATTGCGGGCTGATCGGCTTCCTCGAAGCTGCGATTGTAGCGGGTGGAAATGGCGAGGATCCGGCGGGCTCCCAGATGCAACGCCGGAGACAGTGGCGCCGCCAGACGCACTCCGCCGTCGCCGAACCAGGCGTTTCCGATCCGGATCGCCGGGAAGATGAGCGGGAGTGATGCCGAGGCCATCACGTGGGTGGGAGTAATGGTCGTACGGAAGCTCCGCCGGTTCGGCCGCTCCCAGGTCTGGATCTGACGTCCCTGTACCCAGGTGACGGTCTGTCCGGTACTGTAGTTCAGGGACGTGATCCCGAGCGCTTTGAGGGTTCCCCGGTCCAGATTCTCCCGAATCCCGGGAACCTCATTTCCGTTCAGGGCGTATGCCTCGTGAAGAAAGTGCAGGAGGGGGGAGGTATCGACCAGGCCGTGGGTGCGTGGAGCTGCGCCGGAGCCGCCGGAAACCAGCCGGCTGCCCCAGCGGAGCAGGATCTGCCCGAGAGAGGGGGAGTCGACACGGAAGACGTCGTCGGTCCGAAGCTCCCGCCAGATGCGGACCAGATCGGCCATTTTCTGGCGGAGCGAAGCCACTCGTGAGGCGAGATACACCGCGTTGATCGCACCCGCGGAGACGCCGGTAATGATCTGAAGATCGAGCTCGGGAAACTCGCGGGACAACCGGCTGAGGACGCCAACCTGGTAGGCGGCGCGAGCTCCCCCGCCTCCGAGAACGAGTGCGAGGTCGTTGGCTTGAGCGGTCGGCCTCGGATGATCAGCCAGTTCCGCGGTCTCCGAATCCCGGAGTCGAGCAGTGGTCATTCGGTGATCCCCAGTTCGTGAAGAATCCAGGCGTAGTCGAATGCGGTCTCCCAGAGACGATCATAGCGGCCGGACGCACCGCTATGTCCGGCGCCCATGTTCGTCCACAGAAGCACGTCGCCTCCCGTGGCTGTGGCTCGCAGCTTCGCCACGTATTTCGCCCCCTCCCAGTATCCCACCTGCGAGTCGTTGATCGATGTGCGTACGAACATGTCCGGATAGTTTCGGGCGGAGAGATTGGTGTAGGGACAGTAGCGCCGGATCCAGCTGTATTGCTCGGCCTGATTCGGGTTTCCCCACTCCAGATATTCTCCCACCGTGAGCGGGAGTGACGGATCCAGCATGGTGTTGAGCACATCGACGAAGGGGACCAGCGCGACCACTCCGCAAAACAGCTCCGGTCGCATGTTCGCCACCGCGCCGACGAGAAGTCCTCCCGCACTTCCACCCATGATCACCAGCCGGTCCGGCCGGGTGAAACCGGACTCGATCAGCGATTCCGCGACGTCGATGAAGTCGGTGAAGGTGTTCAGCTTCTGCTCCATCTTGCCCTGGTCGTGCCAGCGCTGTCCCATCTCGCCGCCGCCACGGATATGTGCCGTCGCCCAGACCACCCCTCGATCGATCAGGCTGAATCGGTTGGAGTTGAAGTTGACCGGAAGGGGAAATCCATAGGATCCGTATCCGTAGAGCAGGAGCGGATGGCCACCCTCCAGATCCAGATTCTGCCGATAAACCAGGGAGACGGGAACGGCCGTGCCATCTCTCGCCGTCACCTCGATCCGTCGTGTGGTGTACCGGGAAGGATCATACCCACCCAGGACCTCGGTTCGCTTGAGCAGGGTCGAGATGCCACGGCTCATGTCGTATTCGTAGACCGAATCGGGGGTGATGAAAGACTGGTAGCGGTAGCGGAACCTGGTGGTGGAGAACTCCTCGTTGGGCTCGGCCTCGATCGACCAGGCAGGTTCCGAAAAATCGATATTCCGGATGATCCCGCTCGCCAGATCGAGTACCCGCAGACGCGCCAGACCCTTCTCCCGCTCTTTCATCACGCAGTGTCCTGCGAACAGATCGAAACGTTCCAGAACCACTTCCTCCCGATGGGGAATCAGCTCACGCCACTGTTCGGGTGAGGGATCGCTCACCGGAGCGGTCATCAGCCTGAAGTTCACGGCCTGGTCATTGGTCCGGATGAAGAAGCGGTCGGTGTGGTGATCCAGGTGGTATTCGTGACCCTCCCTGCGCGCAGCAACCAGCCGGAAATCATCGGTGGGTTGGTCGGCAGGCAGGATCCTGATTTCGTTGGTGGTTGCACTGGCGGACACCCCGAAGATGAATCCCCGGCTGCGGGAGCGGCGTACGTGGAAACTGTAGAGCGCGTCGCGTTCCTCGTAGACCAGGGCGTCCGGTCCCGATTCGCCGAGGGTATGCCGGTAGAGCCGATAGGGGCGTTTCGCGGAATCCTCACGAGTGTAGAAAAGCGTCCGATGGTCGGCGGCCCACACCACCGAGCGGGTCTTTTCGATGCTTTCGGGAAGGACTTCTCCGGTCTCGAGGTCCTTCACGTGAAGGGTGTACTGCCGATAGCCGGTGCTGTCGAGCGAGTAGGCCAGCAGCCTGGCGTCGTCACTGATCTCGATCGCTCCGACCGCGAGGTAGGACAGCCCCCGGGCCAGCAGGTTGAGATCGAGCAGGAGCTCTTCCTCCTCCATCGTCGCGTCCACGGCTCTGCGGCAGTAGAGGGGATACTGCCGGCCCTTTTCCCAGCGGGAGTAGTAGAGAAACCGGCCGATGCGATAGGGGACGGTGAGATCGGTCTCCCGGATCCGGGATTTCATTTCACTGAAGAGCCTCTCCTGGAGCTCCCGGGTCGGCCGCATCCGTTCTTCGGTCCATGCATTCTCGGCCTCCAGGTAGGCGTTCACTTCCGGAGAGCCTTTGTCCCGCAACCAGGCCCAGGGATCCTCGAGCGTTTCCCCGTGGATGGTCGTGATGCGGGGAATGCGCTTCGCGATCGGAGGCGAGAGTCCGCGGTTTCGGGCCGCGGAATCCGGGTTCGATGGCTGATTCGGGGTGCTCATGGATCGCGTCGGACCGCGGACGTCGCCGCGGCGTTGTTCCAGGCTCGAAGCGGTCACTCTGCAAATTCACAGTCGCGGGAGAATGCCGTTCAGAGACAGCCGCGAGAACCGGATATTACTCTACCACCTCGCCGGGCCTGCTCCAGCGACTATCGAAAGCGCCATTCGATCGGCTCACCAGAGACGATCCTTCGGCTGGCGATGCGGTCTCGGATGCGGATGGTGAGGTCGAGAAGCAAGCGAAGCAGCCGCGGCGCGGGTGTGCCGATGAGGCCGAGCAACCAGACCTTCCAGGTCGCCGAACGAAAGGGCGAGAGCCGGGCGGCCTGCGCCAGAATCCCGGGGCGCCTTCCGGCCCAGAGCCGCGTGGTGCCCTGGGTGAAGGCGATGTAGGCTCGGACCGACTCCTCGTCCGGCGGAGGCTCAGCGGGTGCTCTGTCGCTCTCTCTCCAGTCCGCGACGTACCGATTGAGGGCGTGAATCGCTCTGGTCAGACGTTCGTTTCCCGACTGCAGCCGGGTCCCTGAGGGATGAAACCGGTACAGATAGAGAGCCTCGGGAATCACCAGGATCCGCCCGTGGTGCAGCAGGCGGAGATAGAGATCGAAATCCTCCCAGAAGAGTGCTTCCTCCCGATATCCGCCGACGGCCTCCCAGAGGGTTCGGCGGAACATGACGGATCCGTGGGGAAACGGAGCCCACGGCCGTCCGCGAAGCAGTCGCCACCGATCGCGTGACCGGACGCGTCGTCCCTGTTCGTCGATGCCCTCCCACAGTGTTGCGACCAGGGAGACGTCGGGATTCTGCTCGAACAGAGGCAGCTCCGAGGCGAACCGCTCCGGCCGGGAGATATCGTCGGCGTCCATGCGGGCAATCAGAGGTGCCCGGCAGTGCGGGCCGAGAAAGTTGGGAGCTCGACAAACTCCCAGCGGGGAGGGTGAGTGGAAGAGGCGAATTCGATCGTCGCTGTCCTCCCAGTGGCGGAGGCGCTCGGTGGACCCGTCGGTCGAGGCATCGTCGACGATCAGGAGCTCGAAGTCGGGCATCGTCTGTCGGAGGATGCTCTCGACCGCCTGGTCGAGATAAGGCAGCGCGTTGTGAACCGGCATCATCACGCTCAGTGCCGGGATGCGCTCGGACCGGGGAGGCATGGGCACCATGATAGTGGGGTGTCTTGACTCGCGGAAGCACTCTCTCGCATAGTGGGGTCCGCGGATCGCGACTCAACCATCAGGAGGACGGATGTCTGCTTCTCGACGGAGGGGAGGGCGGTGGTTTTCGCCCGGTCGACTCGGATTGTGTGTGCTGATCGTTCTGGTCTGGGTGGCACCTGCTTTCGCCGCGGTTTCGGTCCGTCCGGACGGAGCGGTCCTCAGTGGCGAGCCGGTTCATCTCGTGATCACGGCGGACGCCAGGTCGAGTGGGCCCGCGACGATCTGGATCGACGGGGCGCAGCGGCATGCTCTCGAGCTGACCGAAGGGGACAACAGCCTGAAGCTGGAAGACGTCGCCCTCGCCAGCGGGTCCCACGCGCTCGAGGTTCGGACCGCGGATGGAGTCGGTCGCACCGAGCTGAAAGCGGTGTCCGCCTGGCTGTCGATTCTCCCGCCGCTGGTGGCGATCGGTCTGGCCCTGATTTTCAAGGACGTCCTGATCTCGCTGTTCCTCGGGGTGTTCATCGGCGCGTGGATTCTGGTCGACTGGAATCCGCTGCTCGCCTTCGCCCGCAGCATTGATCACTTCATCGCTCCCGCGCTGGCGGACGGCGACCACGCGAAGATCATCATTTTTTCCACGCTGCTGGGTGGAATGGTCGGACTGATCAGCAAGGCCGGTGGAACGCAGGGGATTGTGGAGCGGCTTCGAGGCTGGGCGGTCAATGCGCGGCGGGGCCAGCTTGCAGCGTGGCTGATGGGTCTGTTCATCTTCTTCGACGATTACGCCAATACTCTGATCGTCGGTTCGACGATGCGTCCCGATCACCGACCGGCTCCGGATCAGCCGCGAAAAACTCGCCTACATCGTCGACGCCACGGCCGCGCCGGTGGCCGTGCTTGCCCGATCTCCACCTGGATCGGATTCGAGGTCGGCCTGATCGGTGCATCCTTCGCCTCACTCAATCTTCCCTACGATCCCTATGGCATGTTTCTCCGCTCCATCCCGTATCGGTTCTATCCGATTCTCGCTCTGGTGCTGGGATTCGTGATCGCCTTCTCCTGCCGCGATTTTGGTCCGATGCTCAAGGCCGAGCTTCGAGCCAGCCACACGGGGAAAGTCGTTGCCGACGATGCCGTCCCTCTCGCCGATTACTCCGGAACCGCGCTCGCACCGGCGGAAGAAACTCCCAAGCGGGCCCGCAACGCGTTTCTACCGATTCTGACGGTCATTGGCGTGACCATGGCCGGGCTCTGGCTGACCGGATCGGCGGTGGTCAGTGCACGGCAGCCGGGAGATACTCTCCTGCACTGGATGGGCAATGTCCTGTCCAACGCCAACAGCTATGACACGTTGCTCTGGGCGTCGCTCGCCGGAGTCACCGTCGCCCTGTTCCTCTCGGTGGTTCAACGGCTGCTGACGGTCCGGCAGGCGATGGAGGCCCTCAGCGAGGGCTTCAAGTCGATGATGCTCGCGATGGTGGTTCTGGTGCTGGCCTGGTCGATCGGTGCGGTGACGGCGGAGCTGCATACGTCCGATTTCGTCGTCGGTCTGACCGCGGGTGTGGTCTCGCCCACTTCTCGGCGTTCTCGTCTTCATTCTTTACCGCGGCGATCTCCTTCGCCACCGGCACCTCCTGGGGCACGATGGCCATTCTGATGCCGCTGGTCATCCCCATCGCCCACAAAATCTCCCTGGCCGCCGGCCATCAGGTCGGAGGGCATTCTACGAGATCTTCATGCTCGGGGTGATCTCGTCCGTTCTTGCCGGCAGCGTCTGGGGAGATCACTGCTCTCCGATCTCGGATACCACTATCCTCTCCAGTATGGCCTCCGGGTGTGACCACATTGCCCACGTGCGCACCCAGCTCCCCTACGCCATCAGTGTCGGCGTGGTTGGCATGCTGGTGGGAGACATTCCCACCGGCTACGGAATGAGCCCGTGGGTCTCGTTGCTGGCGGGCACGGTGGTGATCGTCGTGGGCGTGCTCTGGCTGGGCAAGAGGAGTGACTGGAAGGGGCTGAGCGGGGAAGCGGAGCCGGTTCCGGAAATCGCCGACTGAGGCCGGTCACCGCCTGCTGCTCGAGCCTCGCACAAACGACGTTCTTTCTCGGGCCGCACTGTATCAATCCGGCACCGCCGGAGACTCATGGCTGGAGGTACAGTCGTCGAGTGGTTCACGCGCCGCCGCAGAGGAAGATCGAGGCGATGGTTTACACCGTCGCCGGATGGATGACCGGCGTCTTCGTCATCCCCAAGCTCACTTCACTGGTGGATTTCCTCAATTCCGCCGAGGGCTTCATCAAGCTGACCAACGTCGAGCTGACGACCACGGGCGAGCGGTGTGAGTTCATCGCGCTGCAGCGCAAGGCGATCACCATGATCGTTCCGTCGGTGAGCGAGAGCGCCGTCCACTCCTCGATCCGGCGGCGGGTCGAATCCGCGGAGGTGAGCTGCATTCTGGAGGACGCCGTGGTGGAAGGAACCCTGGAGATTCTGGAGGGGACGCGGGTCTCTGACTTTCTGACCCAGAACCCGTCCTTCTTTTCGCTTCATGACGCCACCATCCGCACCCAGCTTCAGATGGAGAATCCGTTGCACTCTCCTCCGGCCGTGGTCATCAATGGAAGGCGGGCGATCGCCATCGCACACCCCGGCTCGGAACCGTCGCGGCCCCGGCGGCCGAGGACAAGGTAGTGTACTATCCGGACCGGGTCGCCTCGGCGGGTTGAGGTTGGCGGAACGGACGGATCTGGATCCGCCCACCTGATCGCGGCTCGACCTCCGGCGGAATTTGAGAGCGATGCGGACGACCTCAGCCCTGAACTCTCCTTGGCTGTGCCTGCTGATCGCTTTGATCGGCTACGGCGCGGTGACGGCAGGACGACTTGCCGATTACGCCTGGGATCCTTCCGCCTTCGTGGTCGCCGGCGATCAATTCGTCGAGCTTCAGTCTCTGCCTTCCCCCATCCGGGTCGGGAAGCAGGCTTCCGGTTACGATGGTCAGTTCTACTACGGGCTGGCACTCGATCCCTTCGCCTCCGGTCGCGTCCGGTCAGGAGTCACCCTCGACACGCCAGGTTACCGTTCCCAGAGGATCCTTTACCCCACTCTGGTCTGGCTTCTGGCTGCCGGTCAGCCGGCCCTGGTGGCGCCGATCATGTTTCTGACCAACCTCCTGCTGCTGGGAGGGATCGCCTGGTTCGGCGGGTGGTTCGCCCAGGCGGTGGGGCGGCATGCCCTGTGGGGGCTGATTCCGGCATCGTATGCCGGGTTTCACTTCACTCTCTTCCGTGATCTGACCGAGATCACCGAATGCGCGCTTCTCATCGCGGGACTGACCCTGATCCGGCGCGAACGACAGGAGTGGGCCGCGGCGGTCCTGTCTCTTGCGGTTCTCGCCCGCGAGACCGCAGTTCTGGTTGCGGCGGGGCTGGCGGCCGTGTGGCTCTGGCAAAGACTCCGGCGGTGCGGCGATCTCCGCTGGTTCGTCTTCGTCGTGCCGATCATCACCTTCTCGGCCTGGCAGTTACTCCTCCGCTGGCTATGGGGCGACTGGGCATCGAAGGGAGGTCAGGGAAATCTCGGGATGCCCCTTGCCGCAATCGGCAGGCTGTTCACCACCACCAGCGCACTCGACACTCACCTCCATCGGGTCTGGTTCTCGGAGCTGTGCGTGATCACGGTCGTGGCGCTGCTGACTCTGGCGGCTCTTCGCCGGTCTGGAACCGAGCCCTGGATCAAGGTGTCCTGGGTCCTCTTTCTGCTGCTTGCGTCGCTGCTGACCCAGTCGGTCTGGGTGGAGGACTGGGCGTTCATGCGGGCGATCGCCGAGCTTCACCTGATGGCTGCGCTCATCGCCATCGGCTCCCCGCTGTGGCTCCGCGCGCCGGTGGCATTCCTCTACGCCGGACTCTGGATCTACACCGCACACGGAATGGTGACCGGTCGATAGCGGTCCCGGCTTCGAAGCGGGATATTCCTGGTCTGGCCTCTCGTCCATGAAACGTTTAGGATAGTGCCTCCAGATCGGATGGAGGATCCATGGCGGAAAAGTCAGGGCTGAGTCGGCGGGCATACGAACCGATTCCCGCGGGCGAACAATACGATCCCTATTGAGGCCAGCGAAAGCCCGGCCGAGTTCACGCTCAAAGCCGCGGTGGCGGGTATCCTCTTCGGCATCCTGTTCGGCGCCGCCAACGCCTACCTGGGCCTGAGGGCGGGGCTGACCATCTCCACCTCGATCCCGGTGGCGGTGATGACCGTGGCTGCCTTCAGGCTGCTCCGCCGGGCGGGAGCGGGCGGCGGCATCCTGGAGGCCAACCTGTCGCAGACCGTGGGCTCGGCCTCGAGCTCGGTCGCCTCCGGGGTGATCTTCACCCTGCCCGCCCTGTTTCTCTGGGGGGTGCCGCCGACGCTCCTGCAGATGAGCCTCCTGGCACTCTCGGGCGGGCTGCTCGGCGTGCTCTTCATGATCCCGCTCCGCGCCTTTCTCATCGAGCGCGAGCACGCCCGGCTGCCCTACCCCGAGGGGACGGCCTGCGCCCGCGTGCTGGTGGCGTCGGAGGAAGGGGGCGGCCGGGCGCGGAACGTCTTCCTCGGCCTCGGTGCCGGCGCATTGGTCAAGGCGCGACCTCCTGGCTGCGGGTGGTGCCGGGGGATGTCGAGGTCCGCTTCCGTGGCTCCCCAAGGCGCAGCTGGGCACGGAGATCTCTGCCGCCCTCTTCGGCGTCGGTTACATTCTGGGTCCGCGGGTCTCGGCGATGATGGTGGGTGGCGGGCTGCTGTCGTCCCTCGTGATCATCCCGGCGCATGGCCTTCTGGGGGGCGGGCCGTGCGGTGCCGCTCTACCCGGAGACTGGAACTGACCATCGCCCAGATGTCGCCGGGGCTGCTCTGGACGCGTTACATCCGTTACATCGGAGCCGGTGCGGTGGCCACGGCGGGCTCGTCACGCTGGTTCGCAGTGTTCCGACGATGATCGAGAGCTTCCGCCTCGGGTGCGCGGCAGTTGAGGGGCGGATCGACCGGCGGGCCGGTGAGGTGCGGACGGAGTCGCGACTGTCGCTCGGGTGGTGGGGGTCGGGGCCTGTCGGTCGCTCTGCTGATGGCCCTGTGCCCGATCTTCGGACTCCTCTCGGCGACCAGTCCCACCGAGCGCTTGCGGCGGTGCTGGTGGTCATCTTCGCCTTCTTCTTCGTCACGGTCTCGTCCCGCATCGTCGGGTTGGTGGGGGTGACTTCGAACCCAACCAGCGGAATGACCATCGCATCGCTGCTGGGGACTTCGCCGTCTTTCTCCTCATCGGCTGGACGGAATCGCGGGCAAGGTGGCGCGCTGACGGTGGGATGCGTGGTGGCGATCGCGGCCTCGATTGCCGGCGACACCTCTCAGGATCTGAAGACCGGCTTTCTGCTCGGCGCGACGCCTCGGCGGCAGCAGGTGGGGAGCTCTCGGCGTGCTCACCTCGGCGGCATTCGTCTGTGCCTCACGGTGATTCTTCTGGCCGGCGCCTACGGCTTCGGCACAGAGAGCTGCCGGCGCCCCAGGCGACTCTGATGAAGCTGGTCATCGAGGGCGTTCTCCAGCAGTCGCTGCCCTGGGCGCTGGTTGCGATCGGTGTGGCGATCGCGATCTGGCGCGAGCTTCGCCGCCTGCCCAGCCTGGCGTTCGCGGTCGGCGTTTACCTGCCGGTGGCGACGATGGTGCCGGTTACCTCGGGGGCGTGCTGCCTGGATGGTGAGCGCCGGGCCCGGAACGCGGAGGAGCAGCGAGGAGCGGCGCGAGGCGGGGAGTCCTCTTCGGCTCGGGCCTGGTCGGGGGTGAGGGCCTCCTCGGCGTGGTGATTGCCGGTTCGACCGCGTTCGCCGTCGTGCGGGACAGAACACCGTGGGGAGGCTTCGGTCCCGAATGGGCCGGCGTTGCCGCGCCCATCGTCGCGCTCGGGGCGATGGGTCTCCTGGCACTGGTTTTCTGGAGGCTCTCGGTCGGCAGCGGTGCGCGGCGGGGGATCTGATCCCGGCTCAGAAAGGTCGCGGGTCCGGCGGGACGACGATGCGCAGTGATCCCGGCCGGATGGTGAACCGGAGCTCCCGCTCGAGGCTGACCGGCTCGCCATCGAGATGGCCCGGACCATCGTGGGAACGGCGAAGGACGATTTCACGGCCCTGACGGAGCGTCACTCCCCGTGCGCCGGCGAGTGTGCCCCGGAACAGTCGATGAAGCAGATCGGGCACTCTGAGCACCGACGGCTCGCGCACGATGGTCACGTCCAGAAGACCGTCCTTCAGTGACGCCCGCGGCGCGATGCGGGCCTCGTTGCCATACTGTCCGGAGTTTGCGACAGCCACCACGAACGCCGGAGTCTCCACGGTCTCGCCGTCGATCGTCAGGGTGTAGTTCTCTTCGCGGAATCGCAGCCAGGAGCGTACCCCCTCCACCACGTAGGTCCGGATCCCGCGAATCGTGCTGGCGTGAAACCGGTGGGCAATCTCGGCGTCGAAGCCGACCCCGCAGACGCCCAGGAACGGCCGCTGGTTCACCACCGCAGTGTCGATCGTTTCGATCCGGCCGGCCATGATCGTCTCGATCGCGGCTGCCAGGCGCAGGGGGAGATGCAGATGACGGGCGAGGCCGTTTCCCGACCCGATCGGAACCACCCCCAGCGCCGCGGGACTCCCGATGAGCCGTTTTCCGATTTCGCTCACCGTGCCGTCTCCGCCGACTGCGACGATCATCGCGAAACCCTCCTCGACGGCACCCGTAATCATCGAATCCAGATCCTCGATGCGGAGACAGGGGCGAACCTCGGCATCCAGACCGGCTCCGCGGCACGCCGTGAAGATTCGATCAGGGAGGCCGGAGCGGTTGCGTGAGCTTCCGGACCGGGGATTGGTGAGGAAGAGGACCTTCATCCGTAACCCAAGTGTAACGCGGGCAGCAAAACCTGGAGTGAAAAGCCCCCCTTTGGGAACCTGGAGCGAGGTGATTCGTAAACCTCGGAGCATGAATCGCGTATGAACGGGTGTCCGGCAGTGAGATTCGCGATGAACGAAGAAAGAGACGTGGAGGAGTCGATGGATTACGACAACAGGTTGGATAACGGGAAAGAGAAGGACCGCTCACGGATCCTGGTTCCCTCGATCGTGGCCGCACTGCTGGTGGTTGCGGTGGTAGTGGGGATCGTTGCGTTGAATGCCGGTCCGGATTCGGCCAAGGCCGATACCACTGCCGTGGCTGCGAAGAACCAGAAGAAGCCGGACGCGGCAACCGAGAAGAAGGAAAAGGCACCGATCCCGGTCGATGTGGCCCGGATCGAATCGGGGAAGCATCTCCTCCTACATCCAGTCGACCGCGAATCTGGTGGCTGAGAACGAGGTGCAGGTTCTTGCGGAGACCGAAGGACGCGTGGCGAGCCTGAACGTCGAGGAGGGCACCCGTGTGGCGACCGGAGCGGTGCTCGCGACCCTCGCTCCCGAGGATGCGGAGATCGCCGTCAGGAAGGCCCAGGTCCGTCAGAAGAACGCGCAGACGGAGTACGACCGGATCAAGCGTCTGGCTGACCAGAACCTGATCAGCCGCGGCGATCTGGACAAGAACTCGATGGATCTCGAGGTGGCGAACCAGGAGCTCGCCGAGGCGAAGTGGCGCCGGGCCAAGACGGTCATCCGCGCTCCCTTCAGCGGGATCGTCAGCCATCGCGAGGTCACCATCGGCAAGCATGTCCGGCCCGGGGATTCGCTCTTCACCGTGACCGACCTCGATCCTCTGATTGCCGAGATCTACCTTCCCGAGAAGGACGCCATGGTGCTCAATCCCGGTCGCGCCGCCCGCATCACCCTGAAGGCGGACGAGAAGGTGAAGTTCGAAGGACGCATCCGCCAGATCAGTCCCGTGGTCGACGTCAAGACCGGCACGGTCAAGGTGACCGTGGAAGCGTCGCATCGGCCGGTGCAGGTCCGTCCGGGAGCCTTCGTCCAGATCGACATCGTGCGCGACACCCGTCCTGGTGCGGTGATCGTTCCAAAGGAATCGGTCGTGCGGGAGCTCCAGAAAGCTCATGTGTTCATCGCCAAAGGAGACAAGGCCGAAAAGCGGGCCGTGACTCTGGGGCTGGAAGAGGACGACCGGGTCGAAGCACTGACCGGCGTCAAGCCCGGCGAGAAAATCATCGTCGCGGGTCAGGGCGGTCTGAAGGACGGCTCTTCGATCCGGGTGCTGGAACAGCGGAAGGGACTCTGATTCCATGAAGATCGTCGACTTCTCCGTCTCCCGCCGGGTGACCGTCTCGATGGCTGCCGTGGCCATGATCCTGTTCGGGATCGTGGCGTATACCCGGCTTCCCATCAATCTCCTGCCGAGCATTTCGTATCCGAGTCTGACCGTCGAGACACGGTATCCCGGGGCGGCACCCGGCGAGGTGGAGACGTTGGTGAGCCGGCCGGTCGAAGAGGTGGTCGGCATCGTCTCCGGTGTTCGGAGAATGACCTCCATCTCCCGCCCGGGGATCTCCCAGGTGGTGCTGGAATTCGACTGGGGCCGGGATATGGACTTCGCCGCGCTGGACGTGCGCCAGAAGCTCGAACTGGCCGTCCTTCCGCGTCAGGCGGAGAAGCCGATTCTCCTGCGCTTCGATCCTTCCAATGATCCGATCGTCCGGCTCTACGTGACCGGCGCAGAGGATCTCTACCAGCTCCGGTATGTGGCGGAGGAGGTGCTCAAGAAGGATCTCGAGTCGACCGAAGGGGTCGCGGCGATCAAGATCAACGGTGGATTCGAAGAGGAGATCCGGGTCAAGGTCGATGAAGGGAAACTCTCGCTGCTCGGCCTGTCCATGAACGAGGTCAACCAGAAGCTCGAGCGGGAGAACGTCAATCAGGCGGGCGGCAGCCTCTACGAGGAAGAGGCGCGCTATCTGGTACGCGCCCGCAACGAGTTCCTCGGTCTCGACGACATCCGCCAGACGGTTCTGATGGTCCGGGATGGACGCGAGGTGACGCTCGGTGACGTGGCCACCGTCGAGCGGACTCACAAGCAGAGAGAGGTGATCACCCGTTATGGGGGGAGGGAGGCCGTCGAGCTCGCGATCTACAAAGAGGGCGACGCCAATACCGTTTCGGTTGCGCGGGCCCTGCGGAATCGGCTGTCCAATGTCAGCAGTGAGCTCCCCGAGGGAGTGAAGGTCGAGTGGGGCGCGGATCAGTCCCGCTTCATCGAGTCCTCCATCAAGGAGGTTCGGAGCAACGCGGTTGTGGGAGGGTTGATCGCCATTCTGGTGCTCCTGCTCTTCCTCAAGGACGTGCGCAGCACTCTGATCATCGGCGTGTCCATTCCCATCTCGATCATTGCCACCTTCTTCCTGATGTATCGCACCGGGACCAGTCTCAACATCATGTCTCTCGGCGGTCTGGCTCTCGGGGTCGGAATGCTGGTGGACAACGCAATCGTCGTACTGGAGTCGATCTTCCGCAAGCGTGAGCAGGGGCTCGGGCCGGTGGAGGCGGCGAAGGTCGGTGCTTCGGAAGTGGGCAAGGCGGTCATCGCCTCGACCCTGACCACGGTCGCGGTCTTTCTTCCCGTGGTGTTCCTCGAAGGGATCGCCGCACAGCTCTTCCTCGACCAGGCGCTGACGGTATCGTTCTCTCTTCTGGCCTCCCTCGCCGTCGCTCTGACGCTGATTCCGATGATGGCCGCCCTGATCCTTCGGGATCGGAGCGATCCGTCCGCGGCGGAGAGTGCGGCGGGTACCGCCCCTGCCGGGCGGTTCCGGCGCTGGAGGCGGGCAGTCCTGGTCAACGCGCCCGCCGGTGCGCTGAAGGGAGTCCGGATTCTCCTCGGCTGGGTGGGGAAGGGTGCGGCTCTGGTGGCTCGTCCATTCGCCAAAGTCTTCGATGGCGCGATGGCGCAATTGATGAGCGTCTACCCCCGGATGCTCCGCTGGGCCCTCCGCTCGCGAGCCACCGTGCTGGGGCTCGCTCTGCTCCTGTTCGCCGGGGCGATGTTCATGGTTCCCCGACTTGGGTTGGATCTGATTCCGGCGTTTTCGCAGGGAGAATTCAGTTTTGCCGTCGAGCTGCCTGAGGGAACTCCTCTGGCTTCGACCGATCGCCTGGTGGCCGATGTCCAGTCGGTGCTGGACGGCGACGCAAACGTGGCGTCCTACTCGAGCATCGTCGGCGGCGCCGGGCTCTCGCTCTCGAACACGGGAACGGAGGGGGAGAACAGCGCCCGCATTCAGGTGGAGATGGTGCCGGGAACCGGCGCGGAGACCGAAGCCGTGGTCATCGAAAAGCTGCGGTCCCGACTGTCCGCGCTGGACGATGTCCGGTTCAAGTTCGAACGCCCCTCGTTTTTCAGCTTCCGGACTCCCATTGAAGTGGAGGTCTACAGTGATCAGCTCGGAGAGATGCACGAGGCGGCGCGCGCCGTCCGCGAACGGCTCGAGGACATCCCGGGGCTGGTGGACGTGAAGTCGACCGCGGAGCTCGGCAATCCGGAGCTCCAGGTGCGATTTAATCGCGATCAGCTCACTTCTCTCGGCCTGAGCCTGTTCGATGTGGCAACGACCATCCGGAACAAGGTTCAGGGCGAGGTGGCCACCCACTTCACCGAAGGCGATCGGGAGATCGACATTCTGGTGCGGTCCGTCGAGGCGGGGAACGCCTCGGTCGATGACGTCAAAGGGATGATCATCGCCCAGCGTGACGGGCGGCCGATCTTCCTCAGCTCCGTCGCCGACATCACTCTGGCCGAGGGACCGCGGGAGATCCGCCGGATCGGTCAGAAGCGGGCCGCGGTGATCTCCGGAAACCTCTCCGGCCGGGACATGGGCGAAGTCGCCTCGGATGTCCGGGCCGCTCTCGCCGAGCTTCAGCTCCCCGCGGCAGTGACGGCAACCCTGAGCGGTCAGGAAGAGGAAATGTCCCGCTCGCTCCGGTCCCTGCTGTTCGCCATGGCGCTGGCCATCTTTCTGGTCTACCTGGTGATGGCCTCGCAGTTCGAATCCTTCCTCCATCCGTTCGTGATCATCTTCACGCTGCCGTTGGGAGCGATCGGCGTCGTCGCAGCACTGATGGTCACCGGGAGAACCATCGACGTCGTGGCGATGATCGGTGTGGTGATGCTCGCCGGAATCGTGGTCAACAACGGCATCGTCCTGATCGATGCGGTCAACCGCTGGCGGGACGACGGGCTGTCCAAGGAGGAGGCTCTGGTGCAGGCGGGTCTGGACCGGATGCGTCCGATCCTGATGACCTCGCTCACCACTATCCTCGGTCTGTTGCCGATGGCTCTCGGGTTGGGAGAGGGTGCCGAGCTTCGCGCCCCTCTGGCAATCACCGTGATCGGAGGGCTGAGCGTGGCGACAGTGCTCACCCTGGTGGTGATCCCGGTCGTCTACACCGTGCTCGACCGGAAGATCTATGCCGCGGACGAAGAAGCGGCGGTCGGGCGGTCGACGGCGCAGCCGAACCTGGAATCGCTCGGCGCGGGAAGCCCGGAGGCGGCGCGATGAGCCTCCCCACTCTTTCCGTGCGCCGTCCGGTTACCACCATGATGGTGCTGATCAGCATCGTCGTGATCGGTGCCATCGCCGTGGTGAAGATGCCTCAGGCCTTCCTGCCGGAGATCGACGTTCCGTTCATCGGGATTCGGGTCCCCTATCCGAACTCCAATCCCACCCAGGTGGAAAAGGAGATCACCAAGCCGGTCGAGGAGGCTCTGGCCACGCTCTCCGGTGTGAAGAAGATGAGCTCCAGTTCCTCCGCGGACGGCGCGGAGTTCCAGCTCGAATTCGATTGGGGTCAGCCGATCGACATGGTCCGGATGCAGGTGAGCGAAAAGATGGACCAGGTCAAGGGCTCGCTCCCGACGGACGTCGGCGACATCCTGATCTATTCGTTCAACACCAGTGACATCCCGGTGGTGCAGGCCCGGGTCTCCGCGGAGGGAGTCGACCTGTCGAGCAGCTACGACCTGCTGGAATCCCGGGTGCTCAATCCGATCCGCAGAGTGCCCGGCGTGGCGCGGGTCGACCTGGACGGAGTCTCGCCGAAAGAGATCGACATCGATCTCCGTCTGGACCGGATCAAGGAGCACAACGTCGACGTCGGCGCGCTGATCCAGAAGCTTCAGGGAGCCTCCTCCAATCTGGTGCTGGGCCGGGTCGATGACTCCGGGCTTCGCTACACGGCGAGAGCCCTCGGTGCATTCGACTCGGTGGACGCGCTCCGCAATCTGGCAGTCGACGAGAAGGGGTTGCGCCTGGGCGACATCGCCGACATCACCTACGAGGAGCCGGTCCAGACCTATGGACGTCACCTGGATGGAAACTACGCGATCGCGTTGACGGTGTTCAAGGAATCGACGGCGAACACCGTGGACGTCGTCCACAGCGTGATGCGGGTGATCAACGAGGACATCGGAAGCGATCCTCTGCTCAAGGGCATCTCCGTGTTCGTCTGGGAGGACCAGGCGGACGAGATCACCGGGGGAATCAATGGTCTGACCAAGTCGGGTGTGGTTGGCGGCCTGCTGGCCGTCCTGGTTCTCTATTTCTTTCTCCGGCGCTTCGACTCCACCCTGATCGTGGCGATGACCATTCCCTTCTCGATCATCGCCGCCTGTGGGGTGATGTACTTCATGGGCAAGAGCCTGAACATTCTGTCGATGATGGGACTGATGGTCGGGGTGGGGATGCTGGTGGACAACGCCGTGGTCGTGCTGGAATCGATCGACCGGCGCCACCGCGACGAGCCGGACGTGCAGAAGTCGGCGCTGGAAGGGGCGACCGCCGTCTCCCTCGCGGTGACGGCCTCGACCGCCACGTCACTGATCGTCTTTCTGCCGCTGATCGTCGGATCGAACACCGATCTCACCACCTGGCTCGGCGAGGTGGGCGTAGCGATCTCGCTCGCTCTGATCTGTTCGCTGTTCTCGTCGCTGACGCTGATCCCTCTGGTCTCGGCACACATGCTGCGGCCGAAAAAGCCCCGGACTGTGAAATCGATCGACTGGATGGAGCAACGCTACGTCAGGCTGCTCCGCTGGACCCTGCATCACCCGATCTGGAGCACCCTGGTCTTCATCGGAATCGTGGTGATGGGAATCATCCCGTTCCAGACCGGACTGGTGGAGACCTCGATGTTCTCCGCGACCGTGAACGAGCGACTCACTCTCCGCTATGACTTCACGAGCTTCGCTTACAAATCCGACACCGAGGCGGCGGTCAGAACGATCGAGAAGTATCTCAAAGACCACAAGAAGGAGTTCATGATCGGCTCGGTCTACAGCTTCTACGGGGAAAACGATGCCGCCACGACCATCGTACTTTCCACCAAAGGGCTGTCCGATCGGGAGATGAAGGAGCTCCGCCAGAAGATCCGGGACGGGCTGCCTGAGATCGCGGGGGCGAAGACCTACTTCCGCGATGACTCCGACGAGGGTGGGAGCAGCACCTACTTCGCGGTCAAGTTCTTCGGTCAGGACAGTGGTGTGCTCGAGAACCTCGCGGCCGAGGCCCAGCGGCGGCTGGAGACGGTGAAAGGCGTGGAGGACGTCAGCAGTTCCTTCACCAGCGCACGAAGTGAGATCCAGGTCTCCATCGACCGTGACAAGGCGCGGCTCCAGGGTCTGGACGCAAAAGATCTCTCGGACATCTTCGGGTTCACCCTCGGAGGTATGCGTCTGAACCGGTTCAACACTGGGGAACGCGAGGTCGAAACCTGGCTGGCCCTGCGCCTGGAGGATCGGGAGAATCTCGATGACATGAAGAAGATGACTCTCCGCGGCGAGGACGGGCGGGAGATCCTCCTCGGCGATATCGCCAACTTTCGGGTGGTTCCACGGGCGGACGAGATTCGCAGGGAGAACCGGAAGGTGCGCGTGGCGGTGAATGCGACCTACGAGGGCGAGAAGTGGGGTGATGCAAAGCAGCAGATCACCGATCTGATGGACGCCTTCGACATGCCGCCCGGCTACTCCTGGTCCTGGGACGATCGGATCGTGGAGCAGGAAGGTCAGGGCCAGCAGATGCTGATCAACTTCGTGCTGGCGCTGCTGCTCGTCTACATCGTGATGGCCTCGCTGTTCGAATCGCTGGCGCAGCCGTTCGCGATCCTCTTCTCGATTCTATTCGCGGTTCCCGGTGCCGCCTGGATGCTGGCGGCGACCCGCACACCGTTCAACCTGATGGCCCAGATCGGTCTGCTGATCCTGATGGGAATCGTGGTCAACAACGGCATTGTGCTGCTGGATCATATGAACCAGTTGCGACGGGCGGGCGTCGGCAGGGAGGAATCGATCCTCCAGGCCGGGCGGGATCGGATGCGCGCGATTCTGATGACCGCGTCGACCACGATCATCGGCCTTCTTCCCCTGGCGGTAGGCGGAACCGCGGTGAGCGGGTTGATGTACTTCCCGATGGCCCGCACGGTGATGGGCGGCCTGCTTTCGTCGACCTTCCTCACCCTGGTGATCCTTCCGTTCATCAACGATCGGGTCGAGGCCTTCGCCGGATGGATGAAAGGAGTCTGGCGGAAGTCGGCTCCGCGGCGGAAGATCGAAGCGGTCGCCGAACCCGCCGGGTAGGGAAATTCGAAAGCGGGTGGGCTTTGGCCCGGATGCGCGCGGAGACCTGCCGACGGGCGGCGAGGGTGATGCATCCGGGACAAGCTCGGCATCGGGAAAGGTTGGAGCTGGCGGCTGAAGAGTCGATCGCCGAACCGAGATTGCTGACCCACTCCCACGGCCGGCGATGCGCTGGTGGCGAGAATCCCCTGCCGGGAGCCGGGCTGCCTGCAACGGCGCCGCCGTGCCTTGTGGACTGGAACACGTTCCGCGAGCCGACGCGGCCAAAGTCCGCCCACTCGGCGCGCGCTAAGGCAGTGCGATAGTGAAGGTATTGGTTACGAAAGAGTTAGGGGCAGCGGGAGTTTACGCGACTGGGAACACTCGGATCAAGTCGAGGACTCGTTGCTGAATGGGATCGGCTGAAGAGATCTGTGTGACGGGAGGGGCAGAGGGGTCTCCGTTGAAGCGGAGCGTGACGCGTGCGCGAGCGCTCAAGTGATCGATCAGAGAGCTGAAGGAGTGGAGAGGCAGCCCATCCGAACTCTGACGGGTGATCTTCTTGCGCTGGCCCGAGCTGGAAGCACGGGCGGGCCGAACGGGATGGCGCCCCAGCCGGACCTGTTCGAGCTCTTCGTCGTGATAGAGCAGACTCTCCAGCGCCCGGCGGAGGTGCCACTCGACATAGTAGGCCAGCATGCAAAGCAGGACATGCGCCCGGACCCGAGGCTCGGCCCGGTGATAGACCGGCCGGATCCGAAGATCGCTTTTCAGACAGCGGAACGCGCGCTCGACTCTCGAGAGGTCCTTGTACTGGCGCACGGCATCCTCGGCCGAGAGTCGTTCGGCGGGCTCGCTGGTTCGCACCACGTAGATTCCGTCCAGTGCCGCCTCACGAGCGATCGCATCATCACGCCGGGTCCAACGCAGGCTCGAGTTCTCGATGGTGATCTGAAAGTGCTTGCCCATCTTTCGCCGGTATAGAACGCGGCCCACACGCTGGCCGATCTGATGATCGGAAAGAGGTTTTCGCGTCCGGCGCGCCACATCCCTCTGGATCCGGGTCAGATCCTGTTCGGTCGCTTCGAGCAATGCCTGCCGTTTGCGAGCACGCTCTTCGGCAAGCAACGGATTGAAACAGGCGATCAGCCGTTCATCACTCCCCTCGACCGTGAGCTCCGCCAGGTCGGTCTGATCGAACAGCGAGAGTTGCAGGTCCTGCTGTTCGACCAGGGTCCGAATCTGACTCGATCGCAAACAGGAGATCCATCCCAATCCGGGATAGGTTCGAAGTGTCTCGATCTGCGTGTCGGTCAGCATCCCTCGGTCGCCGATGAGCACCACACGCTCGAGACCGAACCGGTCTCGTAGCTTGCTCACCTGATCCGCCACGGTTTTCGGATCCGCCGTGTTCCCCGGGTAGACCTCAACGGCCAGGGGCCGACCCTCGTCATCGGTCATCAACCCGTAGACCAGGATCGGCAAGGCGTGCTTGCCGTCCCGATTGTGCCCGAAGTGCACCAAACGACAGTGTCGCCCGTAGTAGTAGCTGCTACTGACGTCATAGTAGACCTTCGAGTTCTCGTGAAGATGGCGTTTCGCGAGGTTCCGCTCGATCCTGTTCTGGCGCTCGTAGAGCCAGTCGAGTGCGGCATAGAGCTCATCGATCTCGACCTGCTCGATCTGGAGTTCCTGCTCGAGGGTCGAGTTCTTCCACAGCCGGAGGGTGTCGAGCTTGGAGGCCGGGTGGATGATTCGCTCGACGATCATGCCGATGACCAGATCCCGCTCGCGGCAGCGGGTGGCAGCGATCAGCCGATCGAGTCCGAGCTTGCGAATCATGGCGAGGACCACCTCGACATGACCATGAGGGGTTGAGCGGTCGACCGAAAACAGCGAATCAGGGGCAACCAGGATTTCGCCAGCCAGAACACGACGAAGCATCTCGATTTTCTCGACAGGCCAATCGGAGAGATTGGCCAGGGTCTTTTTGACAACGCGCTTGCCCTGACGCTGTGCCGTGCGGAGCAGGTACGCGGGCCGGGAGTTGCGATTCGGAACGCGCTCGACGTACATGGGAACAATATAGGCCAGAAAGCCCATGCAAGTCAAGCCTGAGTCGCAATACTACATGGGAACACAATAACCGGTGCATCAATCCACATCTCATTCACCGCCCACCATTTACATGAGAAATCAGGCCTTCTTCGGTGGGAACTTCGGGCTAAGTGGGCGGGCTTTGTCCCGGATGCGCGCGGAGACTTGCCGACGGGCGGCGAGGGTGATGCATCCGGGACAAGCTCGGCATCGGGAAAGGTTGGAGCTGGCGGCTGAAGAGTCGATCGCCGAACCGAGATTGCTGACCCACTCCCACGGACGGCGATGCGCTGGTGGCGAGAATCACCTGCCGGGAGCCGGGCTGCCTGCAACGGCGCCGGCGTGCCTTCTGGACTGGACGCGTTCCGCGAGCCGACGCAGGCAAAGTCCCCCGGGTCCGGGTCCCCACAAACTGGACGGCTCAGACTGGAAGCCCCATCTCCCGGGCTGCCTGCCGCTGAGCCTCGTCGGTCGTTACGAACCGATCAACCGGTTCCGCCTGATGAAATGAGAGCGCCGTGCGGAGGTGAGCAAGGTCGAGAGATCGAGGCGTCATCAGCACGGGCATGAGGTTCGACTGACACAGCTCCAGGGTCAGCTCATGCAGTGCGAACAGCTCCGAGTCGATGTCCACCCGCTCGAGGCACTCCTGAAACTGCGCCTCGGAAAGCGTCCCTTCCCGGGCCAGACGAACCAGATTTCGTTTCGCTTCCAGGACCAGCAGAACGCTCGAGAGGAGCTCGGCTCCCTCCGTTTCGCGGGCGAGATCCCTCCATCCGGCCTCCGCCAGCAGGATGCAGAGGTACGCGGAGGTGTCGAGATAGACTCGCCGCCGAGCCCCGCCACCGGAAGGGGAAGTCATCGGATTCCCCGATCCTCGAGCAGGACGGCGAGGTACCGGCCCTTCGTCCCGCGGCGAACTGCCGGAGCGAGGCCGGCCGAGCCCAACCTGGATCCTCGTCGGATGTGCCCCTGGACGGGTGGGCCCAGTTGCGCCACCGTTGCGTTGTGCCGGGTGATCAGAATCCTGGTTCCGGCTTCCGCTTCGGCGATCGTTGCCGAAAGTGTGGCCTTCAGGTCCTGAATTGTGATCTGTTTCATGGTCGTAATGTTAGCAGATTCCGGGCCGAAGTGAGGTCTGTCGCGAGGCCGGCATCGAATCGCCGCTGCAAATCACGGGTTCGCTCGAAGGGGCGGCGAGCGGTCCCTCGGTGCTCCGCGGCTCGAAATGTCAGTGGATCCACTCCTGCTCATCGGGTGGAGGTGGCGGCCGCTTCGCCAGCAGGATTCTCAGCTCTTCCTCGTCGTCCCACTGCTGGCGAATGGCGGCGTCGCGGACGCGACGGCGGCGGAAGGCCCACAGCGCGAGAAGGGTGATCACGATCCAGAGCGCGAGCGAGCTGGTGGCGAAGGGAAGCCACCGGTTCCACAGCGACTGGTGTCGCCAGAACAGCGTCTGCGCATGATCCAGCGAATCGCCGGTTGCCTTCCGGAACGCCGTCTCGAACTCGTCGCCGGCGGACATCCGATCGAACAGCAGAGCAGGGAACCGCGGTCCGTAACGCTGCAGCAGATCCCGCACGAACGCCGACGAGAGAGCGTAGGCGCGCGATGCCGGACCCTCTCCCTGATAGAAGGCGTGCTCGATCTCGTCGAGCGAGACCGGATCGCGGGTGATCCCCGCCGCCATCAGGAATCCGCGGTCGCGGAGGGTCCAGGAACGCCCGGCCGTCACCGCCAGTCCTTCGTTGAACCAGCGCGGGACGGGGCGGCTGCCGGCTGCGCGCCAGACGAGGATATGGGTGACCTCGTGAATCACTACCTCTTCCAGATCGTCGTCCGGATAGTGCGCGGAGCGGGCCGGAAAGACGACGATGGCAGAGGCGAGACCGTCGGCGAAACCTGCGATCCAGGGAGGGGTGTTCCGCGCAACATCCGAGTCTTCCGGGGCGACCACCAGCCGGATCGGCGTGGAAAGGTCAGTCGCTCCGGTCATCCGGATCGAGGGGAGGAAATGTTCCGGGGGAATGGCCGCGATGCGGCGGGCGACTCCTTCGAGCGAGGGAGGGGCCTCGATGTGCATCACCGGCATCTCCGAGGCCCCAAGGGGCAGGGCGAGCAGCAAAGCCACCACCAGCATCAGATGTGATCGCAGGGATCTCAGCAGGTTCCTCCTCCCTCGCAAACGCGACCTCGCCGGGCATCTGTTCCGCTCGACCTCCGGGTTCCCGACTGCGATAAGATCGGTTCGATGAAAACCCTGCAGACTCTAATCCTCATCTCGATCCTTTTCGCCGTGGCTCTGCCCTCCGTCGCTCAGGAAACCGACCCGGACGGCTGGAAGATGAATGCCGGTCTTTCCTACGTCGCGACCACCGGGAACAGCGAGACCTCATCCGCCGGGCTCTCCTTCGACGCGGAGTGGCTCCGAAGCCGGTGGACATTCGACAGCGGCGTCGTCGCGCTCCGAGCGCGAGACGAGGGAGTGCTGGTGGCGGAGCAGTACAAAGCGTTCGGCCGGGCTTCCCGCGCGATCTCCGAACGGCTGTCTCTGACCACTGGATGGCAGGGCGAGCGCAATCGCTTTGCCGGACTCGACTTCCGTTCCACCGCGGATCTCGGCATGAAATGGAAAGCTGTCGATCGGGAGAAATGGACCGCGAGCACCATCGGGTCCCTCACCTGGATTCGTGAAAACCCGGTGGGTGAAGCTCCGGGAGAGGGGAACCTCGGCGGACTTCTGGAGTTGAAGAGCGAATACCAGTTCTCCGAAAACGCTTCGACCGAGCAGATCGTCCGCTTCGAGCCCGACTTCGAAGACTCCGCAAACTACCGTTTCGACGTGAAGCTGACCCTGGAGTCCGCGCTCACTCAGTTGTTCGCGATCAAGCTCGGTTACAACTACCGTTACGACAATCAGCCGATTCCGGGGTACTCGACCACGGATACCACGACCACCGCATCACTGGTCTTCAAGATCGCCAAAGGAGCGCTGGCGAAACCATGAGACTTCTTCTGATCAGCAACTCCACCATGCACGGCCGAGGCTATCTCGACCACTGTGCCGATGAGATCCGTGAGCTCCTCGGGGAGACCCGGCGGGTCCTGTTCGTTCCATGGGCTCTGGATGACCTCGATGGATATGCGGCCAAGGCCTGCGCCCGGTTCCGTGATCTCGGCTACGAATGCGAATCGCTTCATCGCGCGCCGCATCCGGGGGAGGCGGTCGCCGGCGCCGAGGCGATGTTCGTCGGTGGAGGAAACACCTTCCGGCTGCTGACCCGTCTCTGGCATTACGACGTGGTCCGGGCGATCCGCCTTCGCGCTGCGGAAGGGATGCCCTACATCGGAAGCAGCGCCGGAACGAATGTCGCCTGCATTTCGATCAAGGTGACCAACGACATGCCCATCGTCTATCCCCCAACCTTCGATGCGCTCGGGCTGGTTCCGTTCAACATCAATCCGCATTTCATCGACGCGGATCCCGGCTCGACGCACATGGGGGAGACCCGGGAGAAGCGCATTCAGGAGTTCCACGAGATGAATGACGTGCCGGTCGTGGGGCTGCGGGAAGGGGCCTGGCTGAGACGGGAAGGCCCGTCTCTCCGCCTCGGAGGGTCCACCGGAGCCAGACTGTTCATGCCCGGTGAGCCGCCCCGCGAGCTGACCAGCGGCGAGTCACTCGACTCTCTGCTGGGTCGCCCGGTCAGTTGACGAGCAGCGGGGCCACCACGAAAGCGCCGTTGGAGTAGACGATGTCGCAGTCGAAATCGTCGGTGCGGGTGGTTTCGTAGTTCGGATCCACCACTCCGTCGCGGCCCAGGGAGCGAATCGCATAAGCCTCGCCGAGACCATTGTCTCCCGTCTCGTAACCGTACTCCATCGGATGATTCCAGGCGTCGACGGCTGGAAGGTGGCGGATGTAGGTCGGCTGGAGAGCATTCCGGAGATCGGGGATCAGCACCGGCGAGGGGAAGGAGTACGCTGCCGCCGGAAAGTAGGACTGATGATCGATGGCGTACTGTTCCCAGGCCACGGCCACCGCCCGGATGTCGCTCATCGTGCGCTTCTGCTTGCTGACCTCGAGCGCGCGACGGTAGTTCCAGATCACGATTGTGGAAAGGACCCCGATGATCGCCACAACGATCAGCAGCTCGATCAGGGTCATGCCCCGCTGGGATCGGACGAGCTTTCGCATGATGCTCCCCTCGGTTTCGATGGACGATCGGTCCCGGATCTCTCAGTGTAGCGTATCCATGGCCTCGCTGAGCGGCGAGTGCGCGGTCCAGGTGCGGGAAATGGCATGCATCCGGCTTGAGAAGCGGGCATGACTGTACGAGTCTCCGAGCGTGGACTGGCGATGCCCGGATCTCCCATCCGGGAGCTTGCACCCCTGGCGAGGGATGCGGTGTGCCGCCGCGGCCTGAGGATTCACCATCTCAACATCGGCCAGCCGGATCTGGCGACTCCGCCGGAGCTGCGTAATCGGGTCCGCGGACTTTCGGACACCTGTCTGGCCTACACCCCCGCGGAGGGAACGCCCGAGTTCCGCCGGATCATGGCGGAGTACTACCGGAGCGTTGGACTGGAGGTGACCCCGGAGGAGATCACCGCCACCGCGGGAGCGAGCGAGGCCATCGTGTTCGCGATGATGGCCTGTCTTTCGGTCGGGGACGAGGCCATCGTGGTGGAGCCGTTCTACACCAACTACCGAACCTTCGCGGCGATGGCGGGAATCCGGCTGATCCCGGTCACCGCCCGTGGGCGGGACGGCTTCCATCTGCCTCCGCGCCACGTCTGGGAAGAGCAGATCACGCCGAAGTGCCGGATGGTCATCCTCTGCAATCCGGGCAATCCGACCGGCACGGTCTACGATCGCGAAGAGCTGGAGCTGGTCGCGGGGCTGTGCCGCGAACACGATCTGTTTCTTCTGTCCGACGAGGTCTATCGCGAATTCGTCTACGACGGGCGTCGTGCGATCAGCGCTCTCGAGCTCCCCGGGATCGAACAGCAGGTTGTGGTGGTCGACAGTCTGTCGAAACGCTACAGCGCCTGCGGGATCCGGCTCGGCTGTCTGGTCACCCGCAATCCGGAGCTGCGCCAGGCGGTGCTGCGGATGGCTCAGGGCAGGCTCTCCGCACCGGGACTCGCTCAAATTGCCGCACTCGGCATCGCCGATCTGCCGCCCCACTACACGGAAGAGATCCGCCGCGAGTACGAGCGAAGGCGCGATCTCCTCTACGAGGGGCTCTCGATGATGCCGGGCGTGTTCCTCCGAAAACCGGAGGGGGCGTTCTACCTGATGGTTCGGCTTCCCGTCGAGGACGCTGCCGATTTTGCCCGATGGCTGCTGACCGACTTCGAGCATCAGGGGGAGACGGTGATGATCTCACCCGGCAGAGGCTTCTACGCGTCAGAGGGACTGGGCAGGAACGAGGCACGTCTCGCGTACGTCATCGAGCCCTCCGATCTTCAATCCGCGGTGATCATTCTGCGTGAGGGTATCTTCGCCTACCGGGCGAGCCGTGGTCTCGATCCGATCCCACCTCCGATGGAAGAGAGCGAAGAGCTGCGAGCACGGTGAGGTCCGCGTGGTACCGCCGCCGTGTCGAGTCGGCCCGTGAGCGCGGCGGATCCGGTCAGAGCTCGATCTGTGCGCCGAGCTCGACCACACGATTCGGAGGCAGACGGAAGAAGTAGGTTGCGCTGCGGGCGTTGCGGGACATCCAGGCGAAGAGCCGTTCCCGCCAGATTGCCATTCCGGGCTTCTTCGTCGCCAGCAGAGTCTCGCGCCCCAGGAAATAGGAGGTCTGGCTGGGATCGAACTCCATCCCCTTTTCGCGGCACTGTGCCAGCGCCTGGGGAATGTTGGGATCTTCGAGGTAGCCGTAATGGAGCACGGCCTTGTACATACCGTGGCCCAGTTCCTCGAACTCCATCCGCTCCTCGGGAATGACGTAGGGCGCCTCTTCGGTCAGAACGGTGAGCAGGACCACCGTGTCGTGAAGGACCTTGTTGTGCTTGAGGTTGTGCAGCAGAGCGGAGGGTGTGCCGGTCGGGTTGCGATACATGAAGACCGCGATTCCGGGGACGCGGATCGGCTCTTTCGCTTCGAGCGACTGGAGGAACAGATCGATCGGGAGCGAGTCGGCCCGGAGTCTCTGGTCGAGGATCTGTCGTCCGCGTCTCCAGGTGGTCATCGCGATGAACACCATGGTCGCCACCGCGAGCGGGAACCAGCCGCCGTCCCAGATCTTGATCATGTTCGCACCGAAGAACGAGAGGTCGATCACCAGGTAGCCGATGGTCAGAGCGATGGCCGGAATGAACGCCCACTTCCAGCGGCGTCGTTCCACCAGGAACATCAGAATGGTGGTGATCACCATGGTGGTGGTCACCGCGACGCCGTAGGCGGCGGCCAGATTGGTGGACTCCCGGAATCCGAGTACCAGTCCGATGCAGGCGATCATCAGAATCCAGTTCACCGCCGGGATGTAGATCTGTCCGATCTCCTTTTCCGAGGTGTGCTCGATCTGCATGCGGGGCATGTAGCCGAGTTGAACCGCCTGGCGGGTCAGAGAGAACGAGCCGGAGATCACCGCCTGGGAGGCAATCACCGTCGCAGCAGTGGCCAGGATGACGGTGGGATAGAGAGCCCATTCGGGGGTCATCCGGTAGAAGGGATTCTCCGCGGCGGCAGGATTGCGCAGCATCAGTGCGCCCTGGCCGGCGTAGTTGAGCAGCAGCGACGGAAGAACAAGGCAGAACCAGGTGATTCGGATCGGACGGGTGCCGAAATGACCGACGTCGGCGTAGAGTGCCTCTCCACCGGTGACCACCAGAAATACCGCACCGAGAACCAGGAATCCGCGGGAGCCGTTGTGGACGAAGAACATCAGCCCGTGGTACGGGTTGATCGCTCCGAGGACTCGCGGCTCGGTCAGGATCTGGGACACGCCCAGAACGGCGATGGTGATGAACCAGGCGAAGGTGATCGGCCCGAAGACCTTACCGATCCCTGCCGTCCCATGGCGCTGCATCAGGAACAGAACCACCAGAATGGTGATGGTGATCGGAATGATGTAAGGGTCGAATACCGGGGTGGCGACCTCAAGACCTTCCACCGCGCTGAGGACCGAAATGGCGGGAGTGATCATCCCGTCCCCATAGAGCAGCGCCGCCCCGAAGAGTCCCATCGCGATCAGCAGCCATTCCCGACCCCGCCGTCCCTCCTTCCGGCTGGTGACCAGCGACATCAGCGCCATGATGCCGCCCTCACCGCGATTGTCTGCCCGGAGGACGAAGATCAGATACTTCACCGAGATGACCAGGATCAGGGCCCAGAAAATGAGCGAGAGCACTCCCATGACGTTTTCGTGAGTGGGCGCGACGCTATGGGGACCGTGAAAGCACTCCCGCATCGCGTAGAGCGGGCTGGTGCCGATGTCGCCGTAGACGATTCCCAGCGCCGCCACCGACAACAGCAGAAGGTACTTTCCGCGGGGAGACTCCGTCTGAGTTCCAATCTGATCCATGGAAGAGGAGGAACGCGCGATCACCGCTGACTGACTCCGGCGTTCTGGCGTTCGCCAATCATACACAACCCGGGCCTTTGGAAACAGCAGGCTCCAAGGTTCGCCACGAAGCGCGGTCGCGACCGGCCGGCAACGAGGCGGCTCAGAGCTCCAGCGCTTCGTCCGGACTCGGCGCCCGCTGCAGGCCGAGCAGGATCTGCGCCACCATCGCGAGCAGACCGATGTCACGAACGATGGTCCAGACCATGTCGATCAGGCGCTCGCCGCGGCTCTTGCCGATGGCGGTGACGTCGAAGCAGCCGCAGTCGATCGCATTGCCGCGCGCCAGGTTGATGCTGATCGCCACGATGAACATCACCAGCAGTGCGCCGATCAGCAGGGTCGCCGTCCGCTTCCAGATTCCGAGAATCAGGGCCAGACCGCAGAGCAGCTCGATCCACGGAAACACCAGCCCGGCGAGATTGACCAGACTGCCCGGCACCAGCCGATAGTTGTAGATCATGTGCGCGAACGACGGTGGATCGATGATCTTCGGGAGCGAAGCCGCAACGAAGATCGCTCCGAGCGCGATCTGCACTCGGACCGTCAGCCAGGGATGGGAAAGCGCCTCGGAGAGCCGGCTCATGGGTTCGATCCGCTCTGGACGCTGCCGCCCCGCTGCTGCCAGTCGGGGAAGCCGTCCCGGTAGACCAGCACGTTGTTGAAGAACATTCCCCACAATTTCTGCGCGAGCATGTGGGAGTCCTCGCAATCGCCCCCGGAGCAGTAGACCACCACCGGTTGCTTCTGATCTTTCACCTGATCGGCGAGAGCCGCGACCTTGTCATCGACGTCCGCTTCCCAGACGGCGAAGCTCCGCGCTCCCGCGATATGTCCGTTTTCATAGTCCCGCGTCCGACGTGCGTCGAGAAACAGCGCTCCCCGGTCGTGCAGCCAGCGCGCTTCCTCTCCCGAAATCTCCACCCACGGAACGTCGGGAGTCGGAGAGAACCGATCCAGCATCGTCTCCTCCTTCGGAGCAGCGACCGCCGCCGGTGGGGCAGGAGCCGGTTTCATCTCGGCCGGGGTTGCCGATGAGGGGGCGTGATTCATCTGCACGCTCAGGGCGGGTGAAGAGTCCGTCCGCGGAGTTGTTTCCGCCATGCTCGGATCGGTCGATTCGTCTCCCGAGGGCTCTGTGATTTCAGAGCTCGACGGCAGCGTTGGTTCCGTCCGCGGGGAAATCAGCTCCGCGGCGTTTGCCGTGGGACGCGCGGGTGTCGGACTGGCCGCCTCCGAGGGGACGTTCAGCGCATTGGGGTAGCTTCCCACCAGCGCAACCTTGCGTTCTCGCGAGGCCACTGCGTTCGCCACCGTCGCGCAGATCACCGCGGCGACGATCAACACGAGGGCCTCCGTCAGAAATCGTCGGGTTCCGGTCATGACTCTCCTCGCACTCTTCGACGATGATCCCACCGGACAGGTTTCTTCGGGAAGTCCGTCGAAGCTCCGTCTGCAACATACACGAACGGAAGGTCATTCTGAAGGCAGGTCATCGGAGGGATGGCGCGCGGCGGATTGCCCGGCTTTCCGTTCTGGTCGGTTGCGCATCCCGTGCAGACTCCGGTGGCGCAGTAGAGGCCGCTCCCGCACGCTGTTCCGTCGGGGAGGGTGGTGGTTGCGCACGTGAAGTCCTTGCACGTCGCGCTCTGGCAGCCGATGGTGGCGGTGCACCTGCTCGTGTCGGTGGGCGTGCACTGCACGCATGCGGTCCCGTTGAAGAGGTCCGGGCACGTCCCGCACGTTCCTTGCTGGCAGTACCCGGGTTTTGGCGTGAGGGGGGTGGTCGTGGTGCACGAGTCCTTGCAGTAGCACGCGTCTCCGGGGTTGCACGTTGGGGTGATCGTGATGGTTCTCGTCGCGACCGGGGCGGTCCCGTCGTACGCGGTCAGGTAGAGGTTCCCGATGGTGCCCATGGCTGGGACGTTCACGCTGATCGTGTCACCGACGATCCCGCTTGCGAGGCCGGAAGCGACGAGTTGTGCGCTTGGCGTCACGATCGCCTGGAGGGAGAGTGTGCTTTCGGCGGTGGCGCTTATGCTCGCGCCGATGGTTGCGCCCGCACGCGTGAGGGTGATCGTGTAGGGAGTGCACACGTTGTCCGTGCACGCGCCATTGCACGTCCCGCAGGAGATTGTTTGTCCGCAGTTGTTCGTGACGGTCCCGCACGTGTTCGTGCCGCACGTCGTCGAAACGGGTTCTGGCGTGCAGCAGCTCGCCGTGCCACCGGTCACCGTGCAAGTGCAGGCCTGCGTCGTCACCCATTGATACGCGCCGTTCACGAGCTCACACGTCTGCACCTGCTTGCCGCTGCACTGCGTCGCGCCGGGCGTGCATGTTGTGCTCTGCGCAACGCAGTGCCGTTCCAGGAAAAACCAGGATTGCAGGAGAAACAAGTCAACCCGGCGTCGCACCAGTTCCCGTTGCCCGCCGCGTTGCTCGCGCTCCCAGTGCAGAACGACGGGCTCGCGCACTTCAACAGGCTGCAGCTGCCATGGCCGTCGCACACCTTCGTCGTCGTCGCGGCGTTGCAGGCATAGCCCCGTTCCCGATTCGCGTACACGCACCCCGACGCGGTGCACGTGCTGTCCGTCTTGAACTGGCAATCCGGCGGGCTGTTGCACACCGCATCCTTGTGCGAGCAATCGAAGGCGCACGTGGTGGTTCCCGGGCATTGCCCGTTGCAGGACTGGTAGATCTTCCAGCCCGCTTCTCCATCGTGCTGGTTGCTGCACGGCGTGCTCGTGAAACCGCTCACGCAGGGTTGCTGACACGTGTTCTGGTTCCCCAACGGACAACAGGCGTAGCCTATTTGACAAAGGATGGCTGGCGAGCTTGACGGGTTGCAGGTATCGCCTGGGCATGCGTTGCAGTCTTGTGGGCAGGTGCTGCAGGATTCGCCGATGTTGGCATCACATCGTGCATCGCCGCACCCTCCCCCAGGGGCTTGTACCTTGCTCACGAGTAGGAGTGTGAAGAGCAACAGAACTAGTAGCAGCCACCTCTTCTCCTTACCCATACAGATACTCACGAGAAGAGAGCTTTTAAAGCTTTACGTCTAATTGGGGTCGGTCGTCGTGAATGTGTAGTAGCGCGCATCCATACTTGGGCCGGTCGTGGTGTTGCCGCCAAAACGTTCTGGGTGCGCGTCGATGTACTTCACGAGAAAGTCGCGGTTGAGCTGCCAGATATGTTGAGTATCAGTCGCTGACAATTTGATTGTCCCGGGTTCGGCTGTATGAGTTGTCTGCGATTTGGTGATGCTATAGCCTGAGGTGCCGCGCGCGTCCCATCCATACGGGTCGCCGTGTGTCCAGAGTTCGATATTGGAGGCATTCGTTACGCCATCTGCCATCTCGCGGAGCCAGTTCTCGAAGGTCGGTTCGCTCCAGATCTCGCCAGTGCCGCGGGTATAGGTGTCCGCCCATTGTGGGACGAGCGACGGCACGCCGCAGTTGCCGTTAATCATGCAGCGAACGGTGGTATTGTCCAGATAGTAGCCCGACTGGTGCAGCGGGTCAAGGTACATCTCGACGACCTCCTCCCCTGTCACCTTCGGTTGTGGTTTTTCTATTTGCCATCCTCCTTTGTGTTCGCCGTTGATGAGGGCGTCGACGAGGACGTTGATGCCGAGGCCGTGTGGGTCGTTGTTGGCGCTGAGGGTGATGCGGCTGGCGTGGAGTGGTGTCAGGTCGAGCGTCGTGTTGCCGTGTGTTGGGAGGTTGTACTCCATGCTGCCGGTTTCCTCGCCGTTGTCGTTGTACCCGGTGATGATCCCGGTGACCGGGCCGTCCGCGCTCGCGTTGAGAACGCGGACCTTCCCGTCAACAGGGAGCTGGTTGAGGCTGATGGTGAAGTACCTGTAACCATTGTCGACCGGCGAATCGTTCGCCGTCGCGCCACGCTCCTGAACGAGATCGGAGCTCCAAGCGAGGAAGGGTATGTTGGCGTGGAGAGCTGAGTCGAAGGCGCTGAGGAGGTGGACGCTACCGCCCTCCGGTTTGCCGACCGTCATGTCGCGGAAGACCTCGAGACCCCAGTTGAGGACATTCGCGTTGACGAAGTTGCCGACACCCGTGTTATCCGTATCCGCGAGGAAATAATTCGACGCCGCTGGCAGAATCCGATCCGCATGGATATTCTTCACCCACGCAGTGGAATCGTTGTCCGCGGTGACGATGAACTGGTCGCCGACAGCCGACGACAAGGTCTTCGCGCGGTACGCGACGCCACCAAGAAGCATCGTCGTCAGCGACGGGACACTCGTCGTGAGGTGATACTGCTCGCCGATCCTGGGGCTGGCCAGGTTCGGCGTGATCGTGTTCGTGCCGGGAACAAGCACGTACGTGCCGATATCCTCCTGCACGCCATTGCTCCCGAGCAGCTTGATCGTCGCCTCGCCCGGGGCGCGCGCGTAGACCTGCAGCGTCTGCGACGCGTCCATGATCGGGAGCACCTGCAAGTCAGTCGTCATCGTCGACGTCGCGAGCGCGTCGTGCACGCCGCGAATCTCGGTCGGCGTCGACGCGTAGATCTCGAGGTTGCTGCCCGGGCTGCTCCTCGTCATGGATTGTCCGGGGGCGAGGACGTCGTCGATGCACTGCGAGGTCTGCTCGACGCACGTGCGCACCGTCTCAGCTTCCTGGCCGTGGTTCGTGTACCTGATCGCCTCGTTCGTGGTCGCATGCAGGATGTAGGATGCAGGCGCCGGACGAGTGACCGGATGACGGCGAGCGAGAACTGGCGCTGTCATGCCGGTGAATGCCAAGTATCCTGCAAGGATTGCTGCGGTGAGGTTCATGAGGCGTTTTCCAGACGTTCGCGCTTATATAGATGCGATGTTACTACCGGTCCGTGGTGCGCCAGTGATCGCGTTTGTTCGGTCTTTTCCATAGGGAAAATCCACCAACGAGGGGCGGGACGGGAATGAGCGACCGGCCCTCAAACGGGCCGGTCGCTCGTTCCTCATCGAGTTGCTGTCTCTTCGGCGACCTGGGTCGGGCGCCGGTGCTGCGTCAGGATTCCGGAGTCTCCCGCAGCAGTTCGATGCTCACCTGTGCGACCGGATTGCGCCAGTCCAGCACGGTCGGGTCGAGGTCGCGAATTCCATGGATACCGCCATGGATGGTGATCTTTCCCTCCGCTTCGCGCGGGTCGTGCATCCCGGCGCTGCCGCAGGGGGGGCCGGGCACGAAGTGGCAGTCTTCCGAGTTGAGCTCCGAACCGGCGTCCCAGGCCCGCGCAAAGGCGGTGGTCGGGCCGGTGAATGCCCAGACCAGATGATTCATGTCGATGTAGAAACCATCATTCGTCGATCCGAGCATTCCGAGCACGGTCACTTCCACGAAGGGCCACCGGATCTCGAAATCGGTGCTGACGGTCTGGCCGGGGCCGAACGGAGCCGCGCCGGCCACGTACATCGCCAGGACGGCGGGATTGCCGGTCAGCTCGCTCATCAGAAGAGAAGGGTTGCCCTCCTCGGCGGCCATGGCCAGCCCCGGGCTGGGCGCATCCCCCGGTGCGAACAGACGGAACTCCGGAGTGTGAACGATGACCAGCGCCGGCGCGAGCGGCTGACCGGCGGTCAGGTTTCGTACCGTCACACGATAGTGATTCGCATCCTGAAGCTCCCGGATCGGGCCCGGAATCTCCTGAGCGTGTGCTGACGCCGCGAGAGCCAGCATGCCGGCGAGGAGCGCCGACACGCCGAGGTTTGTCTTGCGCATCATCGCCTCCGATCAGTTCGCCGGCTCGATGACGATCTTCGCCACCGGGTTGCGCCAGTCGAGCAGCGTGGCATCGAGATCGCCGATTCCATGAATTCCGTTCGACACGGTCACCCTTCCTTCGGCCTCGGTCGGGTCGTGCATGCTTCCTCCGCAGGGAGGGCCGGGCACGAAGTCGCAGTCTTCCGAGTTGTATTCGCTGCCGGCGTCGTACGCCGGGATGTAGATCTCCTGACGGTTGTAGAGTGGCCAGACGCGGAGATTGTGAAGGCCGTAGAAGGTGTCGTTGGTGGAGCCCAGCATGCCGACGATGCTGATGTAGGCGGCATTCCACGGGGCCTCGATCTCAACCGTGCGCGACTCGCCGACGAAGAACGGCGAATCGCCACCGACCTGCATGTCATGAACCTCGGAATTCATCATCAGCTCGGCCATGAGCGTGGAGGGGTTGCCCGACTCGGCCACCATGGCGAGGCCGTCCGAGGCGGGCATCCCGACGTCGAAGAGGCTGGTGTCCTCACTGTGACTGACGACGACGGGTGGCGAGAACGGCTGTCCGGGAGTGAGGTTGTACACGGTGACCCGGAGGTGGGTGGTTGCCTGGAAAGGAACCAGGTGAACCCGGGGTGTCTGGGCCGGAAGAACCGAGGCCATCAGCAGCGCAGCCGCGGCCAGAATGATGATTCGTGTGGAATTGGATCTCATGTTCATCTCTCCTCCTCGAAGTTTTTCGTCCGCGGACACGACGGATTCGTGTCCAGAGGGAAGAGTGACGGTGGCAGGTCCGGCGCTCGTCACGAGGAGTTCAACTTTTCATCACGGGAGAGGAGACGGCAAACCGAGGAGGCGGATTCCATCTCGCGGGAGCCGCCTTCTCGCGACGAGACGGTGTGAGAAAGGCGAGCAGGTGCAATGGCCCGAACCTAAGGCGGCGTTCCGATTGCCCGTTTCGCGGGCATCAGACCCTCGATCTCGGGCCCTGGGGCTACGCGAGCGGCGGATAGAACGTGAAGGTGGTTCCGCGATGGATCTGGCTGGCCACCTCGAGGGAGCAGCCGTGGAGCTCGACGATTTTACGTGCGATGGCGAGGCCCAGCCCGGCTCCCTCATTGGGGCGGGCGTCTCTCCGCCCGGAGCGGTAGAAGCGTTCGAACACCAGAGGGATCTCCTCCTCCGCGATTCCGATTCCGGTGTCGGAGATGCTCACCCGCAGACGGGCGTCGACCTGTTCGAGTGCGACGACGACGTCGCCTCCCGAGGGGGTGTACTCGATGGCGTTCTCGATCAGGTTCTGGAGCACTCTTTCCATCAGGGCGATGTCCACCTGTGCGGGCGGAAGATCTGCCGGGGTCTCGGAGCGCAGCCGGATGGCTTTCTGCTCGGCACGAATCTGATACTTCTGGACCACGTCCTGGACCAGTTCGCCCATCGGGCAGGGCTCGAAATGCGGTTTGGCTTCGTTCGCTTCGAGCTTCGACAGCTCGAACAACTCAGAGATGAGTCGTCCCAGGCGCTCGCTGTGTCGAGCGGCGATCTCCAGACAATGCCGCTGTTCGTCCGCCGAAAGAGTCTGCTGTTTGAGCAGAAGGGTCTCGATGTAGCCCTGAAGCGAAGCGAGAGGGGTGCGGAGGTCGTGGGAGACGTTGGCCACCAGCTCGCGGCGGAGTGCATCGGTCCGCTTGAGCTCGTTCATCTGGTCGATGATCCGTCCGGACATGTCCCGGATGGTCGACTCGAGCCGGCCGATCTCGTCGTCCGCCGTTCCGTCGTCGGTGGGAGCGAGCCGCTCGCTGAAGTCGCTCCGGCGGAACTGGTCGACCGCACGCATCAGTCTGCGCAGCCTGCGGGTGAGCAGATGAAAGGTGACCAGCCCGGCGAGCAGTGCGAACAGGACGCTCAGCACGACCACGGTGGCGGTGGTGCGGAGAATCTGGGACGTGCGGAGCATGCCGGTGATGGAATCCACCTGTTCGCTCGCGAGGATCACGTACAGATAGCCTTCGAGCGAACCATCCTCGGTCCGGATCGGTGCCGCGGAAAAGACCTTCGACCGGTCGAGGTTCCGCGGATCGTCTCCCCGGATCGGCAGACTTCCGTTCCCGGCGAGCAGCCGGCGAATCGGCTGCAGGTCGACCCGCTGGCGCTGCACATGTCCCGGAGGTGCGGAGAACGAGAGGATGTTTCCCCGCGGGTCGAGCAGGTAGACCTCGATCGAGGGATTGATCACCATCAGGTTGTGAAAGAGTGCTTCGAGAGTCGCCTGGTGAATCGCCCCGTTCTCGATCAGCGGCCGGTCCGAGGCGATGTGGCTCGCAAGATCTCCCTGCAGACGCTGGCTCACTTCTTCTTCATAGAGGCGCGCCGAGCGCAGGACGAGCATCGAGATTCCCACCGCCAGAACCAGAAAGATGGCCAGCAGGACGAGGGCGAGCCGGGCATAGAGCGTTTTCGGGCTCATCCGATCAGTCCGCGGCCAGGTCGCGGAACTTGTAGCCGACGCCCCAGACGGTGAGGATGTATTCGGGGCGGGCATGGTCCCGCTCGATTTTCGAGCGCAGGCGGTTGATGTGCGAGTTCACGGTGTGCTCGTAGCCGGAGTGGCTGTAGCCCCAGACCTGATCGAGAAGCTGGCTCCGGGTGTAGACGCGTCCGGGGTGACGGGCGAAATGGATCAGCAGATCGAATTCCTTCGCGGTCAGCTCGACCGGCTGACCCTCGACCAGGACCTCCCTCCGCTCGGGGTGGATCACCAGTCCCTTCACTGCGATCTCCCTTTCGAGGGATGCGGGGGCGCGGAGAGCGTCGACCCGGCGGAAGAGAGCCTTGACCCGGGCGACCAGCTCGAGCACGTTGAACGGCTTGGTCAGATAATCGTCCGCACCCATCTCCAGACCGACCACCCGGTCGAGATCGGAGGAGCGAGCGGTGAGCATCAGGATCGGCGTGTAGTCCTGCTTCATTCGCACCTGCTGACAGATGACCGCCCCGTCGATCTCGGGCAGCCCCAGGTCCAGGATCATCAGGTCCCATGACCGGGAAGTGGCGAGCTCCAGACCTCTCCGGCCGTCCCGTGCCTGTTGCACCTCGCAGCCGAGATCACGAAGATGAATCTCCAGAAGACTGGCGATGTCGGCGTCGTCCTCGACGATCAGGATCCGGCGCCTCACGTCGGGAGCGGTCTGCTCGGTGCTGGGCATGATCGACACTCTTCGAGGGTTGCGCTCCGGTTTCACGAGCGGCTCCCGCAATTCTCACATTTCTCTCACGCCGTGGGAAATCGATTCGGGATCGAGAGTGGCGACAACTCGTGGATTCACCTCTGATCAGCCTGCCGGTGCTGGGGGGTCGTCACTGTCGAGAAGCCGCGATTCCGGTCACCATTCGGTAACCTCTGGTCACCGCTTCGTTTCCGAATTTTTCGGGAGAAGATGTTATCAGTGTAGAAGCGAATCCCCGCGATTCGTCGTGTACGCCGAAAAAAGAGAAAGAGCCTATGACAACGAGACTGCTGACCCTTCGCCTGATCGAGAAATCAGTCCAGCGTGCTTCGATGCGACGGATCGACATCGGTCCGCTGACGGTCGAGCTCGATCGAGGCGAGATCGCCGTGATCCAGGTGGAATCGAACGTCGCCCGGCAGGCGCTCCAGCACCTGATCGCGTTCCGGGACCTGCAGTGGGAAGGCGATTTGATGCTCGAGGCCCAGTCGGTGCGCTCGCTGCCTCTGGCGCAGTTGCCTGAGCTCCGCGAGTCCCGGATTCTGTGCGTCTCCTCGGACGGAAGCTCTTCGGCACTGAGCCTGAAGCACAGTTGTGAAATTCTGGTCGTTCCGAGTGGCCTCGTGGGACCGAAGCGGGAGGCTCTGATTCGGGAGATTCTGAGCCGGTCAGGGCTGCTTGAATCCGCGGACCAGTCGCTTTCTTCGCTCGATCCGCACCATCGGCTGCGGTTCCGGCTGACCGCCGCGGAAGTGCTCCGGCCGGCGATCGTCATCGCAAGGCTGGACGAGGGCGAGGTTCTGCCGGCTGCAGAGGTGAGCGCATGGCTGGAGCGGATTGCCGCCGCGGGAAGCGGGGTGATCGTTCTCAGCCCGGGGGGAGATTCGCTGGGCCGAAAGGGCTGGTCGAGGCATCACTGCCCCGTCCGCACGGTCCGCAGCGGGACGGCCTCTCCGGGAGAGAGTTACGGCTCGGCCGTTCCCGGCTTGCAATTCGCCATATTAAAGAATTAAATATACCGGTCTGGGAGAGGTCGCCGTCGGCGTGACCGGCGCGAACAGAGATCTCAAGCGATTCATACCGATTCCTCTCGTATCGATGTTCAGGACGGCGACCTTTCTTTCCTTCTTTCCACTCTCCTGTTGAGACCGCCCGTGGACGCCCGCCTCGACTCGCCGGCGTGCGCCGTGGCTATTTCGAGGAGGCGGAGGCCTGATTGCCCCGCGGACGCGGATGGCGGCTGCGGCGTTCCCGCGGCCGGAGCTTGTCCACCTCAGGCTTCTGCTGCAGCGACCCCAGAGTCGTCTCACACCACCGGATCGCGGCGGTGGCCTGATTGCGCTCGAAGTCCGCGGTCAGAACCCACGCGGGGAGGAGCGGATCGCCTTCGCTTTCCAGCCGCAGCATCGCTTCCACCTGATCCAGTTCTGCAATGCGACGGAGATGGTGATCGCGGAGCCGTTCGAGGTGTGCCACGGTGTCTTCGCGAGAGCCGTGCGGTGAGAAAAGCAATTTCAGCAACGGCTCGTTCTTGGCGTCGGGGAAGCGGCAGGGTTGAGCGACCCACGCGCGCAGTTCCTCCAGCCCGGCTTCGGTGATGCTGCAGACCTGGCGATCGGGGCGTCCCTTCTGGCGCTGGACGCGGATGGAAGCTTTCTTCTCCTGCGCAAGACTCTTGATGATGGAGTAGATCTGAGGATAGCTCTCGGACCAGACGTGGAACAGACGCTGTTCGAGCCGCCTCTTGATGTCGTACCCCGAGGCGGATTCTCGCGCCAGGAGGCCGAGAACAAGGTAGCGGCTGCTGTTGACCTTCATCGATTGGATCCGGTCTTTGAACTTTATCAGAAATGTCACCGAGGGTCAGGTCGAGTGGTGGTACAGGGGAGGACCTCCGAGCTCTCCGGAGCGGCGATTTCCAGTCGGACAGACCTGACTTTCGGTCGCCAGGAAGGCCCTGTCGAGCGGGGCTTCGGGTGGGTGCAACGCACCGCTTCCATGGAAGGTGTCCCGGAGCTGCGATCAGCGGGGGGCCAGGCCTGCGGGGCCGTCGGCGCGTCGCGATGAGGTGGGTGAAGGGCCGCGGATTGCTCCGCGGCCGCTTCAGGGGTCAGTGACCAGGGGCGAGCTGCTGAACCACGAACGAGAACATCGTCTGGTAGAGATGAGCGTTGAGGGCAGGGATGCCCACGTGATGACGGCTCTTCGGGTAGAGCATCATCTGGAAGAGCTTGCCCGACTTCTCCAGCTCGAAGGCGAACTGCATGGTGTTCTGCATGTGGACGTTGTCGTCGATTGATCCGTGGATCAGCAGTAGCGACCCGCTCAGCTCGGCAGCCGCCCACCGGGGGGAGCTCTTCCGATACCCTTCCTCATTCTGCTGCGGGGTCTGCATGTAGCGCTCGGTGTAGATGGTGTCGTAGTCGCGCCAGTCGGTCACCGGCCCACCCGCGATGCCGGCCATCCAGCCGGTGCTGTGCGTGAGGGCATAGCTGGTCATGAACCCGCCGTAGCTCCATCCACTGATCATCACCCGGTGGCCATCCACCCAGGGCTGGCTCTTCAGCCAGGTCAGTGCATCGGTCTGGTCGCGCAGCTCGAGCTCGCCGAAGTTCCGATAGACCGGCCAGGTGGAAACGGCTCCTTTGCCGCTGGCGGTTCGATTGTCGACGATCCAGACGATCACCCCCTGTTGCGCCAGAAGCTGATGGAACCAGTAACGATCCGCCCCACCGCCGGTGGGCCAGGCGTTGATCACCGTCTGTGTGTGTGGTCCTCCATAGATGTACTGGTACACCGGATACTTCTTTGCCGGATCGAAGTCCGGCGGACGAATCATCATCGCTTCCATCACGAATCCGTCGCGGGTTTTCACCTGCATGAGCTCCGGCTTCGAGACCGCAATGGACTGGAGCCGTGGAACCTGGTTCTCGTCCACGGTTCGCACCGTGGTTCCGTCCGCACGATGGAGAATCACCTTCTGGGGCGTGTTGATGTCGCTCCAGCGATCCAGATACCAGCTCATGTCGGGGCTGAAGACTGCGCCATGCGTCCCCAGCCGGTTGGAGAGCCGGGTCAGCCGGGTTCCGTCCATCCGGATCCTGTAGACGTCGACCCCGGTCACGGAGCGCTCGGTTCCGGAGAAGTAGATCCATCCAGACGTCTCGTCCACCCCGTGGAACGACCGAGCCTCCCAGGGGCCTCGGGTGATCTGTCCGAGCAGTGTCCCGTCCGCGCGATAGTGATAGAGATGCTTGTAACCATCGCGCTCGCTGAACCAGAGGAAGGTGCCGTCGTGAAGCCACTCGGGGCTTCCCTGGACGTCGACCCATGCAGGGGTGGTTTCACGCAGGAGCTTTCGTGTTTCTCCCGTGCCTGCGTCGGCGACGGCGAGATCGAGCCAGGTCTGGATCCGGTCCTGAATCTGGAAGGCCACCTTCCGGCTGTCGGGGGTCCAGCTGACGTTGACGGCGAGGATTTCATCACCCTTCCATGCACCGAGGTCGACCGGCCTCGACTCCCCTCCCTCTGCGCCCACCACCAGAAGCCGGACCGCCGGGTTGTCGGTCCCGGCTTTCGGATAGTGCTGTTCCTCGACGTCCAGGAGGTAGGGAATGTGATCGACGATGGTGAACTCGACCACCGGAGTCTCGTCCAGTTGGAGATAGGCGATCGAGCTCGAGTCGGGGCTCCACCAGTAGCCCTGGAAATCACCTCGGCCGTAGATTTCCTCCTGATAGACCCAGTCGAGCTTGCCATTGAGACGGGTGGGAATTCCGTCGGAAGTCAATCGGTGCTCGGTTCCGCGGGCGAGATCGAGCGTGTAGAGATCGTGATCGCGAACGAAGGCGACTTTCGTCCCGTCGGGACTGAAGCTGGTGACCCCATCGATCGGTTCGCTCGTGAGGAACCGTGCCTTCGCCTCCTTGAAGCGGAAAAGACCCAGGCGTCCCCCGGCCTCGAAAAGAAACGCGTCGTGGGCGGGGGAGATCACCAGGCCGGCCTTGCCCGCGATGTCGTGAGCGGTCTCGGCGGTGATCCCGTCGAGCGATCGCAGCGCCGTTTCCATCGCCGCGCGAGCGAGCACCTGGTGCCGTTGGCCGGTACGGGCATCGACGGCGATCTCCTCCAGGGCCCGGCCGGAAGGATCGGTCCGGGTCCAGAGGAACTGCTGATCGTCGAGCCAGACGAAATGGCGCTGAGCATTTCCGACCAGATCGATCTTGTCGTGGGGATCGTAAAGCTCGTCGAGCGAGAGACGGCGGAGCTGAGCCTCCGCGGCGGAGGCGAGAAGCGTCAGGGACAGAGCGACTACGAGCAGGCGTCGCATCGAAACCTCCTGGGGAAGAACCGGGCGGACGCGACCGTCACGGTTCGGGTGTCACTTTCCGGTTTTCGGCGGGATCGCGCTGTCGAGCGAGTCGAGATCGAGCTGAATCCCGGTCTTGTCGTTCTTGCGACGTCCGGGATAGCCGCTGGAACGGCCGCCCGATTCGCGTGCGGTCCCATGGCCATTGCGGCCTCCATCCCAGAATCCCTTCTTCTTCACGTTTTCCCGATCGTTCGCGGGCATCTGGAGTCTCCTTCCCGACGGCCGATTGTAGCAGCAGCCCAGCCTGGATTTCTCACACCGTCTCGCCTGTGCAGACGATGGGAGAAATCGGTCCGGTCGGCTGGCACCGTCCTGGCAGAGTTCGCCGGGTAGTTGATGAGGACCAGCATGATCGATACCGTTCCCCCGAATACCCAGTTTCATTCCTACCAGCGCCCCACCGTGGTTCCCGCGCGGGAGCGCATCTCCCGGCGCGACGAGCTCGCGGGGGTGCTTCGAAGCCTCGGAGTCCCCGAGCTCACCGTGGAGCGGATCAGCGCAGCATTCGACGGTGTGGGGATCGTCGTGCCCGGGTTGCGGCGCTTCGCGAGGTGGGCCCGGCGTCACCCTGTGCTCTCCGGCTCGGTGCTGCTTCTGATTGCCGGCATCCTCTTCGCCCGCGGCTCCCGCTCCTGACTGAGCCACCAGAAACGTCCTCTCCTCTTGCGCACCTGACACGTTTGCTCCAGTGTAGTATCTCGTAAATTCGGTGTATTTTGTTGCGACCAAAAGTGGTCGATTCGCGCGGAGCGACGACGAAGCGATGTGGTTCATCGTGGAGGAGTCGCGACAAAGCGAGCGGCCGCGTTTCGCCGCAACCCTTCGGGCTGGTGGTGGTTGCGGCCGATCTCTGCGTCGCTTGTCGTCGCCGAGGAACCACCTCGACTCCTCCTCGCTCCTTGATCTCGACTCGCAAGCACCACCAGCAAAATGTACCGAATTTGCGAGACACTACACTAGCGTTCGCGCACTCGAAACCGGCTCCGTACCACGATAGAAAGTGAGATCTCATGCTTCGTCAGCTCCTGGCGTGCGCCCTCGTCTGCTCTCTCCTGCCCTCTGTCGTCTCCGCCGCCTCTCCGAAAAAGAAGACGTTCAATCCGGAGGCGGGAGCGCGCCTCCTCGCCGCGGTTTCCGATGGGGACATCGAAGCGACCGCCGCGGCCCTGGCCGAAGGCGCAGACCCGGAGGTGCGGGACGAGAACGGCAACACACCGCTGATCATCGCATCCGCGAGCAACCTGGCTGGGCACGAGAAAGAGCTGCTCGAAACGCTCATTGCGGCGAAGGCGGGGCTGGAAACGGGCAACGGTGTCGGCACCACTCCACTGATGGCCGCGGCGATGAATGACCAGCCCGAAATGGCCCGCCTGCTGATTGCCGCGGGCGCGAAGATCGAAGCAAAGGACGCGGACGGCTGGACTCCGCTGATGTATGCCGGCTACAACGGAAGCTGGAGTGTGCTTCAGCTTCTCCTGGACGCAAAGGCGAAGCCGAATGCCACGGACAAGAAGGGGTGGACGCCGCTTCTGCTGGCTCTCGACCAGGGACACGGAAACGTGGCCGATCATCTGGTGAAGGCTGGCGCGAAGCTGACGGAAAAGAGCCTCGACGGGCTTTCACCTCTGGTCCGGGCAACCTACAGTCACGACCTCTCCGCCGTCCGCGTGGCGCTTGCGGCCGGTGCCGCGCTCAATGGACGCGATCAGGATGGCTGGACAGCTCTGGAGATCGCCGCCTACAACGACGACGTGCAGATCCTGATGGATCTGCTCCGCGCCGGCGCCGATGCTTCTCTCACCGACAGTGAAGGCAAGACGGCGCTGGAGCGGGCAAAACAGAACGAGCGGATCGAGGCAGTCGGACTGCTCGGAGGACCCTGGACTCCCGCCGGAGTCGAAGCTGGAACGAACCTGGTCATGCCGTGCGAACTGCTTGGTGGGGATGTCCGGATGAACTTCCGCAAGGATGGAACCGCGCTGGTGATGACCACCATCTACCCCCGGCCGCTCAGCTGGTACATCGGCGGAGGCCTGGCCAACCGCGCGGACACTTCCAGAGAACTGATTTTCGACGGCTCCTTTCAGCCCCGGGTCGATTTCGACCTCGAGGCGAATCCGAAGTCAGGAGCGAAAGCGCAACGGCTGACTCTCGACTACTCGCTGTACGAGACCAGCGTTACCCTTCGCTATCTCGACCAGGAGGGGAATGAGCGCGAAAAGCTGGTAACCGCGAATGTACTGGACCCGGATCTGACACAGGGAGACGAGTCGATCGACGTCAGCGAAATGGGTGACGACCTGCTGCGCGCGGTGAACCAGGACGGCGTGCTGGTGACGCGGCTGCCTCTCGCTCCCTTGAGGGCCGGAGGCAAGGGCCGACCGCTGAAGGTGACGGCGAGGGCCGGCTCCTGTCCTCCCGGATCAGTCCGTTGAAGCTCGACTGAAATCTTCGGATCCTGCCGCCCACAGGGTCAACACATTCTGACCCTCGCTGTCGGATCGAGCGCTACGCAGTCGGAGGTCATTGATCTCGCTGCGGCGCGCACTCCCCGCGGGATCCGTTGCCGCCTGGCAAGTGGATCGAGGGCCGAACATCGGAATGATTCGGCCACGATGAGGGCAAACGTTCTTCCCGTCTTCGGGGATTGTCCATGGACAACGCATCGCGCCCGGTCGGAATCCTCGCGAAAGCTCAGCCGTTGGAATCCTAGTACACTCCTTTTTTGGCCGTAGCGAAACGGTCTGGTAGAGTCTGTTCATCCGTCGGATGGCGTGGAATGCCACTTGCGTGGGTTCCAGCCACGAACGAAACACGAACCGCGCAGAGGCGCACAACGAAAGGAAACAGTCATCAGTTCGAAAGTGTTTGTCGGAAACCTCAACTTCGAAACGTCCCAGGACAGTATCCAATCTCTTTTCTCACAGGCCGGCGAGGTTCGCGACGTGATCCTTCCCCTGGATCGCAACACCGGCAGGCCCCGCGGATTCGCCTTCGTCGAGTTTGCGGATGACATGGCCGCCGCCGATGCCATCGAGCGCTTCAATGGCGAGCCCCTCGACGGAAGGCCCCTCCGGGTGAACGAAGCGGAAGATCGTCGCCGCGCCCCGGCATTCAGCCCGCCACCTCCTCCGCCGTCTTTTGCCTACGGCAAGAACTTCGGGACCAACAAGCCGAAGGGAAGCCGTCGTAACGTGCGGAAACGCAAGCGGTCTCTCTGATTCCTCTATTGCTTGCTCGTCCTCCTCGACTACACTGAAATGGTCGGGGAGGGCAAACCATGACGGTCACACCTGGTGAGGAAGTCTCTGTTCAAAACCGGCCGGCACGCGAGCCGGTGCCTTCGGTCGGAAGGATTCCGCTGATCTATGCGGCAGTCGCCGCAACCTGGATTTTCTTTTCGGACCGGCTGCTCGTGCTGATGGTCTCCAGCGATGCCGAAGCGACCCGACTTCAGACGGTCAAGGGGATCGCTTTCGTCGCGGTCACCGCCGGGCTGCTCCACCTTCTGATCCGGCGCCACGTCAGGAGAGTCCAGCGGCTGGAGCGGCAGATCCGGCAGGATGACCGGATGCGAGCTCTCGGCCAGCTCGCCGCCACCGTGGTACACGAGTTCAACAACGTCCTGGGCTCGATCCAGACATTCAATGAGATTCTTCGGCGGAATGCGGAGCCGGCCGAAGCGACCGCCGAGCGGATCCAGCATGCACTGGACCGAGGAAAGGCGATCACCTCCGACATCCTCCGCTTCGCTCAGCCCTCCGTGCCGGACCTGAGGAAGACCGAGCTGGCGGATTGGCTGGAGGAGTTTTCGAGCGAGAGCCGCGCGTCGCTTCCACCCGACATTCGTCTGCAGACGGACCTGAGTCGAGCCGCGGTTCTGGTCGATCGCCGGCAGCTTCATCAGGTGATGACCAATCTCGTCCGGAATGCCTGCGAAGCGATGCCTCAGGGGGGGACCATCGTCATCCGGAGCGGCTCGGCGGGTCGACGGCCAGGCGCGGCGGGGCTGCTCGAACGGGACAGAAACCGGCTGGTTCGAGTCTCGGTGGAAGACGAGGGGGCGGGAATCCCCGAGGGGGATCGAGAGCACATCTTCGATCCTCTGTTCACCACCAAGTCCAACGGGACGGGGCTGGGGCTCTCGGTGGTCTACCAGATCATCGAGCGTCATGGTGGACGGGTGCGTGTTTTGAGCGAACCGGGGCGAGGTGCGCGATTCGACCTTTTCCTGCCGCGAGTGGGGTGAACTTGTTCGATCGCCGCGCCGATCACGAATTTTCCGGCGCAGGACTAAGCACATTCCGTCGCCTGTTGGAAACAGACAATTCGTCGTCCTTCCGCGTGGGGACGATCTCCACATTCCTCGAGCCTCGGAGGTAAGTATGTTTCGTCGTCTTCTCGGCGTCCTGATGCTCTGTGCATCGGTGGGCGCCTCCGCTTCGGTCGATCCCGCTCTGTTTCAGGATCTGCACTGGCGCCTTGCCGGCCCGTTCCGTGGTGGCCGCGTGCTCGCGGTGAGCGGAGTTCCCGGAGAACCGTCGCACTTCTATTTCGGGAGCGTCAATGGCGGTGTCTGGGAAACTCGTGACGCCGGACGCACCTGGCAGCCGATCTTCGACGATCAGCCGATCGGCTCGATCGGAGCTCTGGCCGTCGCTCCTTCCAGTCCGAACGTCCTCTACGCAGGAACCGGTGAGGCGGACATGCGCTCCGACATCGCCCAGGGCGATGGCCTCTACAAGTCCACCGACGGCGGGAAGAGCTGGACGAATGTGGGTCTGCGCGATTCCCAGCAGATCGCGCGAATCCGCATCCATCCCGACAATCCCGACATCGTCTACGTCGCCGCACTCGGTCATCCCTACGGGCCGAACGCCGAACGGGGGCTGTACCGGACCCGGGACGGCGGGGCCACGTGGCAGAAGATCCTCGGCCCCGACGAAAATACCGGAGCGGTCGACGTCGCCTTCGAGCCGGGAAACCCCGATGTGCTGTACGCGGCGCTCTGGCAGACCCGCCGGACTCCATGGAGTGTCTATCCTCCGTCCAACGGACCGAACAGTGGTCTGTTCAAGTCCGTCGATGGGGGAGATCACTGGACCGCGATCACCGGCCACGGGTTCGCCGCGAAGCCGGGACGAATCGGGATTGCCGTCGCTCCCAGCGAGCCGCATCGCATCTACGCGATCGTCGACGCGCCCAAGGGCGGCCTCTACCGCTCCGACGATGCCGGCGCAACCTGGACTCAGACCAGCGGAGACGACCGCATCTGGGGCCGGGGCTGGTATTTCGGAGAAATCGCGGTCGAGCCGAAGAACGCCGACGTGGTCTACTCCTGCAACACCATCCTCCTGCGCTCGGATGACGGCGGGAAGACGTTCAATTCACTCAAGGGTGATCCGACCGGCGACGACTATCACGCGTTGTGGATCGATCCGGAGCATCCGGAGCGCCGGATCCTCGGCGTGGATCAGGGAACCCTGGTCTCGATCAACGGAGGAAAAACCTGGAGCTCGTGGTACAACCAGCCGACCGGCCAGTTCTACCATGTGATCACCGACAACTCGTTTCCGTATCGCATCTATGGAGCCCAGCAGGATTCGGGGGCGGTGGGGATTCCCAGTCGAACCAACACCTGGGACGGCATCACCATGATGCAGTTCCAGGAGGTGACCGCCGGAGGCGAGAGCGACAACATCGCGCCCGATCCCCGCGATCCCGACACGATCTACGGCGGCCGGGTGCAGAAGCTCGATACCCGGACCGAACAGACGCAGTTGATCGATCCCACCCTGGCCTATCCCGATCACGACCGCCGCACCTGGACCCTTCCCCTGGTGTTTTCCCACCGGAACAAGGCGGTGCTCTATTTCGCCAATCAGAAGCTCTATCGCACCGAGGACGGCGGCAATCACTGGACCATCATCAGTGACGATCTGACCCGGGAGGATCCGGCCGTGCCGCCGAATCTCGATCCGATCACCGCTTCATTGACTCCCGGGCCGGGATCCCGTCACGGCGTGATCTACACCATTGCGCCTTCCCGGATGACCGACCGCGACATCTGGGTCGGAACCGACGACGGCCTGATCTGGCGCACGAAGGACGAAGGCGAGCACTGGACCAACGTCACGCCGCCGGGGCTGACCTCCTGGTCCAAGGTGGGCATTCTGGAGACTTCTCATTTCGACGCCAGCACGGCGTACGCGGCCATCGACCGGCATCGTCTCGATGACTTCCGCCCCTACATCTATCGCACCCACGACGGTGGCGAAACCTGGACGATGGTCAGCGAGGGGATTCCCGCGGACCGGTTCGTCAATGTGATTCGTGAGGATCCGGAGAAGCCGGGACTGCTCTATGCCGGGACGGAGAAAGGGATGTACGTCTCCTTCGACGACGGCGACCACTGGCAGTCGCTGCAGATGAATCTTCCGGTGACCTCGGTTCGGGACATCGACGTCCATCAGGATGACGTGGTGATCGCCACCCATGGTCGCGGTTTCTGGATTCTGGACGACGTGACTGCGCTCCGCCAGATGGATGCCGGCGTTCAGGATGCAGAGATCTGGTTGTACAAGCCGGCTACGGCGGTGCGGTACCGTCCGGCGAGCTTCACCGGAACGCCGATGCCTCGGGACGAGCCCCTCGCGGAAAACCCGCCGGTGGGCGCTTACATCGACTACTTCCTGAGGTCGCCGGCGAAGGGTCCGGTGACCCTGGAGATCTACGACGCGCACAGCCAGCTGGTTCGCCGCTACAGCAGTGAGGACAAGGCGCCGGTGGCCGACCCGTCGCGCCTGCACATGGCGCCGGAGTGGTTCAGTGCACCGTCGACGCTTTCCACCGCCGCCGGTATGCACCGGTTCGTCTGGCCGCTGCACTATCCTGCGCCGGGATCGTCGAACGTCTGGTCCGAGGGAGTGTGGGCTCCGCCCGGGCGCTACCAGGTGGTGCTGTCTACGGAGGGAGTCCGTCGCTCCGAGGCTCTGTTCATCGTCCCGGACCCGCGGGTCAAAGTTCCCATGGAGGCGTATGCGGAGCAGTTCTCTCTGGCGACGAAGATCGCGGACCGGAGCGCGAAGGTTGCCGCCGCGCGGGATGAGGCAGAGCAGATTCTCCGTGCTCTGGATCACCGCAGGCAGACCGCGTCCCGTTCGCTGACGCGGCGCATCTCGGCGCTGCAGACGAAGGTGGGCGACATCTCTGACGTGGTGATCTCGCCCAATGAAGCCAATTCGTGGTGGATCCCGCCGCGCCATACCACCAGTCTGACATTCCTGTCCGGAGAGCTGCGGACGCTTTCCCGGGCGGTGGACGGAGCCGATGGTGCACCGACGAAGGACGCCCTGGACAGTTGGGCGAAGGTGGACGCTGCCAGTCGGGCGGCGCTCGACGCGTGGTCGTCGGTGAAGGAACAGGACCTGCCGGCGCTCAACCAGCAGCTCGAGAAGGCGGGTCAGCCGGCCATCGAGATCGACGGATAGGCTTCGAGAGCGGGATGCGCCTGAAACAAAAAAGGCCGGTCGCCGCGGGGTCCGCACGACCGGCCTTTTCAGTGCTTGCGTGGTCTATTTGTGAAGGTGCTGATTGACCAGCTTGGTCATCTCGAACATGGTGACCTGGTCCTTGCCGAAGATGGGCCGCAGTTTCGCGTCGGCATTGATGTTCCGACGGTTCTGCGCATCCTGCAGATCGTTCTTCTTGATGTAGTCCCAGATCTTCTTGGTCACTTCCGCTCGAGTGATCGGTCCGCTGCCGACGACTGCCGCCAGCTCGGGGCTGGGCGTCAGCGTCTGCGAGAGTCCGCCTCCCGCTTTTCTGCCGGTCTTTTTCGAAGTTGCCATGGTCAATCTCCTCTCGTTCTCGTTCCAGACTGGTGCGGCCGCTCGGGACCACACGGCTACAGAGTACCTGCAAATGGACCCAAACGCGATGGGGGCGACAGGATCGGCTACCAGCCGATCCCGTAATCTTCACCATAGTTGCTGGATCCACCCCACATTGTGCCATGTTCGCGGTCAAACACGATGGCATTGATCGGGCCGGAGGTTCGGGATGCGAAAATCATGTCGTATCCCATCTTCCGGAGATTGCTTCTGGTCCAGGCCGGCATCTCCTCGTTCAGCAGAATGCGGCTGGGACGCGAGGAGTGGTCTCCGAAGGAGCTCAACATCTGGTAGCTGTTGAAATTCGCGGCTTCCGTCGCCTCCTGAACCGTCATTCCGAACTCCACCACGTTGAGAAAGAACTGGAGCAGGTTTTGATCCTGGGTGTCGCCTCCCTGGACCGCGGCGGAGATCACCGGCTTCCCGTCACGCATCGCCAGCATCGGAGTCAGCGTCACTCGAGGCCGCTTGCCCGGCTCGACCACGTTGTAAGGATTCTCTGCAGGATCGAGGACGAACGACTGCATCCGCTGGCTCAGTCCGATTCCGGTATGCCCTGCCACCACCGCCGGGATCCACCCGCCGCTGGGCGTGACCGAGACCACCCACCCCTCGGAATCTGCGGCCTCGACCGATGTGGTCCCCGCGTAGAAGCCGTCGTTGAATGCACGGATCTCTGCCGGATCGAGTGATGCGTAGAGGCCGTTCGAGCGGGCCCGATCCAGCCAGGCGCTCTGCGGAGGCCATTCCGGCAGGAGGTTTCCGAACGGGTTCGTACCTCGCTGATAGGGATAGGGATCTCCCGGGGCAATGTCGGGATTGGCGTGATCGGGGGTGATCTGCTTCGCCCGCGCTCTCGCGTAGTCCTTCGAGAGCAACCCGAGCACCGGCTCGGCGGGAGGGAAATCGGGATCGCCATAGTAGAAGTCTCGATCGGCGAAGGCCAGACTCATCGCCTGATACACGGTGTTGATATAGGGGGCGGTGTTGTAGCCCATCGCCTTCAGATCGAAGTTCTCCAGGATGTTCAGCGCCTGCAGCATGGCCGGACCCTGGGTCCAGGTGGTCAGCTTGTAGACGTCGGTGCCGCGGTAGTTCGTGGATACCGGTTCTTCGATTTTCACCTTCCAGTTGGCGAGGTCGGCCGTGGTGATCAGGCCCCCCTGCTCCTGAGTGCTGCGGGCGATCTCCTTCGCGATGTCCCCTTTGTAGAACCGGTCGTAGGCAGCGTAGATCGCTTCCTTTCTCGATTTGCCTGCACGAAGCGCCGCCTGTTCGGTCTCGACCAGTTTCCGGAGCGTCGCGGCCAGCTCCGGCTGACGGAAGATTTCCCCAGGCTCCGGGGCCTCCCATCCCTTCTTTGCCACGCCCTCGGCGGCACGATCGTGTTCGGGAGTCGGGCCCGCGGATCTGTCAGGCTTCGCGGCATCGGAAGTCGGGTTCTGCCCGTTCTCGTGAACCAGGAAAAGCGCTCGGGAGTAGGGCCACTGCCGGATCCGGTTCTTCTCCTGCTCGATCCGGTTGGCTGCCTGAGCCTCGATCGGATACCCGTCCGCCATGTCGATCGCCGGCTGGAGAACGTCCTTCAGGGAAAGCTTTCCATACTCCGCCACCATCACCATGATTCCGCCGGGCGTGCCCGGAGTGACCGCGGCGAGCGGGCCATACTCCGGCGGATACTCCATGCCCTTCTCTTTGAAGAACTCGGGCGTGGCTCCGGTCGGCGCGACACCGAGTGCGTTGATCCCGATGACCTTGCCGGTCTTCGGATTGTAGATCAGTGCCTGGGTCTCACCGCCCCAGCTGAGGGTATCCCACATCGTGGAGGTCGCCGCGATCATTGCCGCGGCTGCATCGACCGCGTTGCCTCCCTTCTGGAAGACCATCGCTCCGGCGGTGGCGCCGAGCGGCTTTCCGGTGATCGCAACCCAGCGCTTCGCATGGATCACCGGTTTCTCGGTCCGCACCTGCGCGAACAGCGGGATCGCGAGCAGAGTCAGAGCAATCGCAACGAGACGTCGAATCATGGGAACCTCCTGCCAATAGTCTATTGCGGACGCTCCACGGAGCAAACCGGGCCGGGGCAGCGGGCTCGGGACAGATCCCCCGGATTCCGGATTCCGACACCCTCACGTGTGACGATCCTCCTGTACAAGCGGCGGGTTCGTGACTACTGTTCATGGAGCGTTCATGTTCGTCCGGGACAGCCCGGGATGATGATCGACTCAAACGAGGTGCCGCATGCGCAGAGTTTTCACCGGATTGCTGTTGACAGTCTTGCTCGCTGGTTGCAGAAGTATCCCTGACATGAAGACGACGACTCCCTCCCCCGAACCGGCGGCAGCCGTGACCGAAGCCGCGACGCCGGTGAACCCTCTTCTGGCGGAGTGGACCGGTCCCTGGGGCGGACTGCCGCCGTTCGACCAGGTCCGGGTGGCGGACTTCAAGCCGGCACTCGAGGCGGCGATGGCCGAGACGCTCGCCGAGATCGACCGCATCGCCACCAACCCGGCCCCACCGGATTTCGAGAACACCATCGCCGCGATGGAAGGGACCGGGCGGACGCTGGACCGCGTCAGCACGGTCTACGGGATCTGGGGCTCGACGCATGAACACCCCGGAATTCCGTGACGTCCAGCGGGAGATGGCGCCCAGGCTGGCAGCGTTCGGTGATCAGATTACCCAGAACGAAGCGTTGTTCCGCCGGATCGAAGCGGTCTACGAGTCGCCGGCGAAATCCAGCCTCACTCCCGAGCAGCAGCGGCTGGTCTGGCGCGACTACACCAACTTCGTCCGCGCCGGGGCAAAGCTCGACGGACCGGCCAAGGCCCGGCTTTCGGAGATCAATCAGAAGCTCGCCGGGCTCTACACGAAATTCGCCCAGAATGTGCTCGCCGACGAGACCGACCAGTTCCTCGTGCTGCATGACGAGGCCGAGCTGGTCGGCCTTCCGCAGTCGCTGCGCGACGCCGCGGCGGAAGCAGCCGCATCGCGGAAGATGACCGGAAGCTGGGTCATCAACAACACCCGATCCTCCGTCGACCCATTCCTGACCTTCTCCGATCGACGCGATCTCAGGGAAAAGGCCTGGCGGATGTTCGTCGACCGTGGCGATCTGGGCGGCGAGACCGACAACAACACCGCCGTTACCGAGATCCTCGCCCTGCGCGCCGAGCGTGCATCCCTCCTCGGTTATGAAACCCATGCCCACTGGCGCCTCGAGAACACCATGGCGAAAACCCCCGAGCGTGCGCTCGAGCTGATGGAGGCCGTCTGGACGCCTGCCGTGGCGCGGGTCCACCAGGAAGTGGCCGACATGCAGAAGCTGGCGGACGAACAGGGCGCCGGCATCACCATCGAGCCGTGGGATTATCGCTACTACGCGGAGAAGGTCCGAAAGGCCCGCTACGACCTCGACCAGAACGAGGTCAAGCCCTACCTGCAGCTCGAAAAGCTGCGCGAAGGGATGTTCTGGGTTGCCGGTGAGCTCTTCGGATTCCGCTTCACGCCGGTGACCGACGTTCCCGTCTATCATCCGGACGTTCGGGTGTACGAGGTGACCGACCGCGAATCCGGACGCCACGTTGGCGTCTGGTACTGGGATCCCTACGCCCGTGCCGGCAAGCGCTCCGGTGCCTGGATGAATGCCTATCGCGGTCAGGAGCGGTACGCGGGAGAGGTCACCCCGATCGTCTCGAACAACTCCAATTTCGTGAAGGGAAAGCCGGGCGATCCGATCCTGATCTCCTGGGATGATGCCGAGACGCTGTTCCACGAGTTCGGTCACGCCCTTCACGGGCTCAACTCCGACGTCTCCTATCCGTCGCTGGCGGGAACCGCAGTCGCCCGCGACTACGTCGAGTTCCCCTCGCAGCTCCTCGAGCACTGGCTCCCCACTCCGGAAGTCCTGCAGAAGTTCGCCGTGCACGTCGAGACGGGCGAGCCGATCCCGCAGGCGATGGTCGATCGGATCGAGCGCGCCTCCACGTTCAACGAGGGATTTGCCACCACGGAATACCTGGCCAGTGCACTGATCGACATGAAGCTTCATCTGGCCGGATCGACCCCGATCGATGCCGACGCATTCGAGAAGAAGACGCTCTCCGAGCTGGGGATGCCGAAAGAGATCGTGATGCGTCACCGCACGCCGCAGTTCCTTCACATCTTCGCCGGGGACGGCTATTCGGCCGGCTACTACAGCTACCTCTGGTCGGATGTTCTGACGGCAGACGCGGCGGAAGCGTTCGCCGAGGCCGGTGGGATGTACGATCCGGCGGTGGCGAAGCGGCTGCACGATTTCGTCTTCTCGGTCGGCAACACCGTGGATCCGGCGGAGGCCTACCGTTCATTCCGAGGCCGCGATCCGAAGATCGACGCGCTGATGCGGGATCGCGGCTTTCCGGTTCCTGCCGCGTCGGGAACAAGATGAGCCGAATCTGAATGTTCCCCAGGGCCGGATGTTTCGGAAGTGAAACATCCGGCCCGCGCGGGCCCTTTCTGAGCCTCCCGCGAATATCCTGCATGTGATTTCCCGTTTTTTCAGTCATCTCCCGCCGTACATTCACCGACGGGGCAACATCCATCCAGACGAAAGGATCATTCATGAAACGACGCTTTTCGCTCGTCGCCGTGGCCCTTCTGGCCATGGCGGGCTCTGCGCTGGCTCAGGCCCCGCGGGCGGCCGCGGCCGACCAGCCGGCCGCCGCATCGGCCACTCCTCGCGAGAATCCGTTTTTCTCCGAGAGCACGCTTCCGTTCCACGCGCCCCCCTTCGATCAGATCCGGGACAGCGACTACCAGCCTGCCCTGGAAGAAGGAATGAAACAGAACATCGCAGAGATCGAGAAGATCGCCAACAATCCGGATGCTCCCACCTTCGACAACACCATCGTGGCGATGGAGAAGTCGGGTGAGCTGCTCAGCCGGGTCGCCAAGGTCTTTTTCGCCCTCAGCCAGGCCGACACCAACGACACCATTCAGAAGGTCCTCTCGGAGGAGGCGCCGAAGCTGGCTGCTCACTCCGACGCGATCTTCATGAATCCGAAACTTTTCGCCCGGGTCAAGGCGATCTACGATCATCGTGACTCGCTCAAGCTTGATCCGGAGTCGAAGTATCTGGTCGAGCAGGACTACAAGCGGTTCGTCCGCAACGGAGCCGAGCTCTCGGACGAGGCTCAGGCGAAGCTGCGGGAGCTGAATCAGGAAGAGTCGAAGCTGACCACGCAGTTCCACGATCGCGTTCTGGCCGACACCAATGAATCGGCCGTCGTGGTGAGCAACAAGGCCGATCTGGCGGGCTTGAGCGACGCCGAGATCGAGGCGGCCGCGGAGCGCGCCAAGGATCGTGGTCTCAAGGACAAATGGGTGCTTCCGCTGCAGAACACCACCCAGCAGCCGGCGCTCCAGTCGCTGGAGAATCGCGACCTCCGGACGAAGCTCTTCGAGGCCTCGGTCGAGCGCGGTGATCATGGTGGAGATAACGACACCACCTCGATCATCGCCCGCCTTGCCCAGATCCGGGCGCAGAAGGCACAGATCTTCGGTTATCCGAATTATGCCGCCTATGTGCTCGACAACCAGATGGCAAAGACCCCGGATGCCGCGATCAGTCTGATGACCGGAATGGTCGATGCCTCGACCGCGAAGGCCCGCTCCGAGGCGGCGAAGATGCAGAAGATCATCGACGCACAGAAGGGCGGCTTCACCCTCGGACCGCAGGACTGGGAGATCTACGCCGAGCAGGTTCGCAAGGCGGAGTACGACCTCGACGAATCCCAGATCAAGCCCTATTTCGAGTTGAACCGTGTCCTGCAGGATGGCGTCTTCTACGCTGCCAACCAGCTCTACGGCATCACCTTCAAGGAGCGGAAGGACATTCCGGTCTACAACCCGGACGTTCGAGTGTTCGAGGTGGATGACACCGACGGCGGCCCGCTCGCGCTGTTTTACGCCGACTACTACGCCCGTCCCTCCAAGAGCGGCGGCGCCTGGATGGACAACTTCGTCGACCAGAGCAAACTGACCGGCGATCTCCCGGTGGTCTACAACGTCGCCAACTTCAACAAGCCCGCTCCGGGACAGCCGGCGCTGCTCAGCTACGACGACGTCACCACCATGTTCCATGAGTTCGGCCATGCCCTTCACGGCATGTTCTCGAACGTCACTTACCCGTCGCTCAGCGGCGCGAACGTTGCCCGGGACTTCGTCGAGTTCCCCTCCCAGTTCAACGAGCACTGGGCGCTCTATCCCACGGTCTTTGCGAACTACGCGAAGCATTACAAGACCGGCGAGCCGATGCCGAAGGAGCTCGTCGCGAAGATCCAGAAGTCATCGAAGTTCAACCAGGGCTACGCCACCACCGAGTATCTGGCCGCGGCGTTGCTGGATATGGCCTGGCATACCTTGCCGGCGAACGCTCCCCTACAGGATCCGAACGTCTTCGAGCCGGCTTCGCTGAAGCGGTTCAAGATCGACATGACCCAGGTCCCGCCGCGCTATCATTCCACCTACTTCTCGCACATCTGGGGCGGTGGATACTCCGCGGGCTACTACTCGTACCTCTGGGCGGAAGTCATCGATGACGACGCCTGGTACTGGTTCAAGGACCATGGAGGGCTCACCCGCGAGAATGGAGACCGGCTGAGGAAGATGGTTCTTTCGCGCGGTGGCACCGAGGAGGAAGGCCCGATGTATCACGCCTTCTCCGGTCACGAGCCGAGTGTCGAGCCGCTCCTCGAGGAGCGTGGTCTCAAGGACGTGAAATAGCTCGCCATTTCACGCAGTCGCACCTGAACGGCCGGGCCTTGTGCCCGGCCGTTTTGCCGCTGGGGGAGGACCATCGGGCAGGGCGGTCGAAGCGCGCGACCTGCTTTTTGACGGCTTCTCCTCTGTCGCCTTATCATGACTGGTCTCCTTGTGATGGAGGTTGGCCATTTGATGGGCGTCATCCTGCGAATCTTTTCCCTTCTGCTCGTCTTCGTCTCGCTTCCCGCTCTGGCTGCCATCTCGCCGGAACATGGCGTTGGGGCCGAGGCGCTCGCCCTCGCTCCCGGACAGCGGACACGACCCCGCATCGCATGCAATGACCACGGCTGCCTCGTCGTCTGGAGCGACTCGCGAGGCGACATGCCGTCGCTGATGGGTGCGCGGGTCGACGGCGACGGCCTTCTGATCGATCCGATCGGCTTTGTGATCACAACCAGAGCCGTCGCATACGCGCTCGTTTCGACGGGCTCGGACTACCTTCTGGTCTGGTGCGAAGACTGGAACGCTCCCCTGATCTCGGCGGCCACGATCAACACGGAGGGAGAAATTCGGTACAACCCCCGAAATCCGATCGCGTCGGGAATCGAGCCGGATCTCGCCTGGAACGGGTCTCACGCCCTGCTGGTCAGTGCCGACGGCAACGGTGACAGCCAGTCCGGGGCGCTCCTTCTGGAGGCCGATGGCACACCGGCAGGTCAGCCACCCTCTCCAATCCCGGGCTCGATGCCGAGCGTCGCGTCCGATGGCGATGAGTTCCTGGTTGCCTGGCACGACGGCTCCAGGGACTGGCGGGTCATGGTTCAGACGTACGACGCCGAGGGTGGGCCTCGGGACGAGTTCGTGGCGTCGCAGACGGTCCCCGACGAATACCTCTCCTCGATCGAAGTGACCTCCGATGGATCGCGATTCCTGGTGATCCTGGGCGTCTCGAATCGCTACTGGCTCACCAGGGTCTTCGACCCGGATGGACAGCCGGCTTCTGAGATTCACGAGCTCCGTCCGCTGGAATCCGACGCCGTCGCCGATCCCGTCGCAGTCTGGAACGGCTCCCAATTCATGGTGCTCTACGACACGACCTCTCTCGCCAGCGGCCTCGAGCCGGCCGACGTCGCTCTGCTGACTCTCACCCCCGAGGGAACCGAGGCGATCCCGGTCCGGAACCTCGGTTCGTCGCTCGACGAGCGCACCCCCTCGCTCGCGTTGAATGCAGGGATTCCGATCGCCGTCTGGACGGAGCGCGCCGATCTCAATCCCGGGCATCGGGGGACGACCGCCGTCACCCTGGCGGTTCTCGACCCGTCCGGCTCACTGACTTCCAGAGAGTACATTTCCTACGGGATTGCCTGTCAGGACCAGCCGGCTGCCGCTGCCGGCAACGGGATCAATCTCGTTGCCTGGCAGGAGCGCACGGGTCTGGAACAGACGGGGCACATTTTCTACGGGCGTCTCGATCAGGCACTGCAGAGACTCGACGGCAGGGGAGTTCCACTCCCCGGCTCCGGCGATCAGAAATGGCCGGAACTGGCGTACGACGGTACCGACTTTCTGGTGGCCTGGTATGAGGACGCCCATGTGATGGCGATCGGGATCCATCCTGATGGCAGCCTGGCGAGCTCGCAACCGGTGGTCGTCGGCGAGGCGCTCGAGGAGGTCTACGGGACGCGTCTCCTCGCCGTGCTCTGGGATGGTCGGTCCTACGTGGCTTTCTGGCCGGACCGCCGGGGTGTGCTCGTCGCCTCCCGACTGGCTCGCACCGGGGATCCCATCGGTCCGACGCCCATCGAAATCTCCACCGACACGTACGCCGGAGACGTGGATCCGACCGTCGCCTGGAACGGGGAGGAGTACCTCGTGGCGTGGACCTCGATCCAGCCGTGGACCTGTCCTGTTCTCTGCCCTTCGCAGATCGGCGTCGCTCGTGCGCGGCGGCTTTCCTCCGAGCTGATCCCGGTCGGGGTTCAGATCGACCTGGATGAGCCCGGCTCCGGCGAGCCGGCCGTCGTCGCGATGGGTCGCGAGTTCGCAGTCGCCTGGTCCGACAATGAGGGAGTGAAGACAGCGAGGCTGAGCGACGGTCGGCTCGTCCCCGCTTCCGAAATTCGGGCGGGCGGCTATTTCGTGCCGCTCAGCCTCGTCCGCTCCGGGACGACGATCAATCTGCTCACGACCACCGCTTCGCCCTACAGTCTGCGCCAGGGAGTCACCATGTTCGATCTCGACCCGAAGACGCTCGAGCCACTCCACGCCGATTTCATATCGACCTCCGGCGATCTCTCCAGCACGGCCCTCGGACTTTCGGCCCCCGACGGTTCGTTGGTCGTTTTCTATGTTCGCACCGGGTCGGTCTCTCCTCTGGTCGGCATCGACCGAGTCTTCGCGCGCCGCTACAGCCCGACGCCGCGGCGTCGCGCAGCACGATCGGGAAGCTGAGCACGGCTTCTGATCGAAACGCGTTCATCGCGACGCGGCAGGCGAGGCTCCCGTGCGGCCAGGCGGGCCACCAGTGCCTCGGGCGGTCTGGCCCCTATCGCCGATCCGTCCACCGGGAGTCGATGCTGGTGCAGCGGAATGGCGACGGCTCTCTCAGTGTCGACGGTTCCGGCCAGAGTCAGAGCCTGCCTCCCTGGATCTATGAACGGCCAGGCCGGGATCAGAAGACGTAGCTGCCACCGTTGACGGCGATGGTCAGGCCGGTGACGAACTCCGAGGCGACGATGCCCAGCACCGCCTCGGCGACATCCTCCGGACGCGCGTTCCGTCGCAGAGGGGTGCTCAGTGCGGCAGCGTTCTTCCGTTCCTCATCGATCGATTCGGTCGCATCGGTCAGGGTCAGGCCCGGAGCGACTGCATTGACCCGGATCCCGATCGGTCCGAGCTCGAAGCTCAGCGCACGGACGAATCCCTCGAGGGCCGCCTTGGCGGAGCTGTGTGCGACGAAGCCCCACCCGGGGTGGCGTGCCAGACCGCTGGTGATCGCCACGATCGACCCGCTTTCCCGTGCAGCCATGTAAGGAACCACCGCACGGCAGGCGTGAAAGGCAGCCCCCATCTCGCCCAGCAGCTTCGACTGGAACTCTTCCCAGCGGTATTCCATGAACGGCGCGACCGGAAACCCGATCGAGGCGTTGATCACCAGAATGCCGACCGGTCCGAGCCGTTCGCGGACCGTCTCGACCATCCGTTCGACCTCGTCGGCCTTCCGCGCGTCGGCATGCACGGCGATTGCGGTGCCGCCGTTCGCGACGATGCTCCTGACCACCGCGTCGGCAGCCTTCTTCGACTGGTGGTAGTTCACCGCGACCGCGGCACCTTCTGCAGCCAGCGCCTTTGCCGTTGCGGCTCCGATTCCCCTGCTTGCGCCGGTCACCAGGGCGACTTTTCCTTCGAGATGCATTCCTGACCTCCCGGATGAAATAACCATCCATCATCCACTTATCACGGAATGCCACCGCTTCTCTGTGACGCGTCTTCCCGATCGTGCGGTCCGGGGAAGGCGCAGCGGTCGCCGCACAGCCTGATTACGTCACGTCGACGAGAGTTCCGCGCGAGAGGCGGAGGTAATCGGCAGTCGGCATCACGATCGAGCAGGTCAGGCTGCCGGCATTGAACGCGGCCTTGTCATTCCCGGTCACCGAGCGATCGATGTAGAGCGGCAGCTCGAAGAGGGGTGGGCCGAACGGGGGGACGGCGCCCGAGGGCAGCCCGGTGATTGCGTCGAGCTCGTCTTTCGTGGCGAAGCGCAGGCGGCTCGCCCCGAGGAACTTCCTGGCGGCGTGCGAATCGAGTTTGAGTGCCGCGCTGAGAACGACGAGAACGAAGTCGTCGTCGGCTTTCAGCAGCAGCGCTTTCGCGCCGATCTCGAGCGATTCACCTCGCGCCGCGGCCGATTCCTCCGAGGTCCGGGTCGGCTCGTGCTCGACGTAGCGATAGGTGACGTTCTCGGAGTCGAGCCAGGTGCGAAGCCGGGTGGTGACGCTCTGTGGAGGAGGTTCGCTCATGGCGCCCGGTTCCGTCTTCGCTTGATCAGATCAGGCCGCGGACCACGAACAGGTCGCTCAGGTGTCTGCGGTAGCCGACGACCCAGGTCTGCCCGTTCGGGAGCATGTGTACCGGCATGATGTCCAGCACGCCCGCGGGATCCGAGGGTCGGATCGACTCCCACTCCTCCCGCTCGGCTGATTCCATGTCGATCCGATCGATCCGACCGGCGTGTTCCTGTTTGCGGAACACGTAGAGCCACTTTCCATCCTCGCCCCAGACCGCGGGGAGGTCTCCCGGCTCCGCTCCGGGAACCGGGGAGGTTTCTCCAGTGGCCACGTCGATCATCACCATCGTCTCGTTCCGATCGAGAGCGACGATGCGGTCGCCCTCGGGGGCGATCGTGATCGGCCATTCGATCCCCTCGGGACCGACCGGCCGGGTCTCGCCTCCCTCGACCGGGATCTCCACCAGCCGGTTTCCGTGTCCCTCGACATGGCCCCAGAGCAGCAGCTTCTTCTCGTCCGGATACCAGGTCCACCAGTCGACGGAGTCGAGCAGGCCGAAGTGCACCGACCGCGACCGCCCCGCCCCGGAAGGAATGATGTCGATCACTCCTTTCTCTCGTCCGGTCGTCGCGATCCAGCGGCCGTCGCGGGTGATCGCCGACGCTCTTCCGTCGCCGATGTAGAAGGCAGGAGATCCGTCCACGGATCGGACGTAGAGCGCCGGGAGCTCGGTTCGTCTTGCCGCTCCCTGCTCCTCGATCACCACGTAGCGGCCATTCGCCGAGACCGCGGCGGGAAACGACCAGTCGAACCAGGAGAGGTTCGTCTGCTTCGTCTCCCCGTGCACTCCGGCGATGATCTCGCGTCCCGCGTTGTAGTAGGCCACCAGAACGTCGCCATTCGGAGCGATGTCGTGGAGCGTCATCCGCCCGGGTGCCGGCAGGAACGACCGTTCCTTTCCATCCAGGGAGATGCCGACCAGCCGGTGACTTCCTCCGGTCCCTTCGGCCGCCACCCAGACTTCGTCGCCCGATGGGGTCCAGGCGATTCCATCCGTGCTCCCGCTGAAAAAGGATGACTCGAGAACGCGGTTGCCCTCCAGGTCGATCACGATCACCCGCCCCTCGGAGTCTCCCCAGACCGGATGCTCTACGAAGGCGAAGTGCTCGCCGTCGGGCGACATCCGCAGATGACTGATCCAGATCGGCGAGTGGTAGACCGGCTCCTCCACCGGGTATTCGATGACGAAACCGATCCTTCGTCTTGCGGAGAATGGCGAGGTCGCGTCCGCCCGGGCCCCAGACCGCTTCCTGGACGTCCTCCGCCAGTTCGCGCGGGATCCCTCCGGCGAGCGGGATGCGGGCGAGGGTTCCGGTCGTGGCCCATCCCGAGACGTAGTGACGACCGAGAGAGACGGCGAGGTCGCCGCTGGGAGAAACGTCGAGCAGATCGGCATTGCGCAGCCCGATGGGGCGATATTCGGCGTTGCCCGGGAATGATGCGCAGAGCTCGAGAGGCTGATCCTCCCAGGCCGCTCCGTAGACGATCGAGCCTCCCGGGTCGAAGCGCGCGGTCATCACCAGCCCTCTCCGAAACGAAATCCTCTGATAGTTGATTTTTTCAACCGGAGCCGCCTGCGCCGGAACGGCGATCGGGCTCGTCTCTCCGCTTCCCGAAAGCATCTCGAGAGCGAAGCCGACATCCTTGACCGACTGGAATCGCCGTTCGGGCTCCTTCTCCAGCATGTGCTCGACGATTTTTCGAAGTCCCGCCGGAAGCTCGTCCGGCACCACCGGATCCTGGTTCGCGATCGCATTCATCGTCTCGATCGACGAGCCTCTGCGGAACGGATGCGATCCGCCGAGCATCTCGACCAGCACGATGCCGAACGAGAAGATGTCCGATCGCGCATCGGCGACTTCCGCGCGCACCTGTTCGGGGGACATGTAGAACGGCGTTCCGAGCACGATGCCCGGCTTGGTGCCACGGGCCATCGTCGCGGCGTCATCGGCAGGCTCCATCTCGTCGAACAGCTTGGCCAGGCCGAAGTCGAGCAGCTTGACCCGATCCTCGGCGGTGATGAAGATGTTCTCCGGCTTCAGATCGCGATGGATGATGCCGTTGGCATGCGCCGCGGCCAGTCCGCTCGCGATCTGGACGGCGTACTCCACCGCGCGCCGCTGCGGAATCATCCCGGCGTCCATCCGTTCCCGTAGCGTGCGGCCCTCCAGCAGCTCGAACACCAGGAAGGGGAAGCCTTCGTGGTCTCCGACGTCGAAGACGGTCAGCAGATTCGGATGGTTGACCTTGCCCGCGGCGCGCGCCTCCTGTTCGAAACGTCGGAGCCGGTCCGGATGATCGGCTCCCGCGGTGGGAAGCACCTTGATCGCCACGTCGCGGTCGATCCGCGGATCGCGGGCGCGATAGACCTCTCCCATCCCTCCGGCGCCGAGAGGGGAGAGAATCTCGTAACTTCCAAGGACGGAGCCTGGATCGATGGGCATGGTCGATTGCCACCCATCCTAGCAGAATCGGGACTTCGGAAGTCCGCCGCCTGCCGCGCGGTCGGATCCGGGCGGGACGCGGCATCTCTCCGCTGGACGAAGAGGCGCTCGGGAGTGCCCTATCCTGCACGATCAGCGGATGCTTTTCGGAGCCTGAATGAACGAGCCGTTCCGATAGACCAGATCGCCGCCGAGCTCTTCATTCTCTCCCGTCGCTCGATAGGACTCGAGTGATCCCCGATCGAGCTTCCCGTCCTTGCCGCCGCTCGCAATGATGTACTCCTGGCAGCGTGGACAGCTCTCCGCCTGGTACATGAGCGGGTTGCCCCAGCCATCCACCCGCGGAACGGTCTTGAGGTAGGTCGGCACCAGTTCTGCGGACAGCTCGTCGAAGGAAGTGGTCTCGGGGTACTCGTTGTGGTCCACCGCCCAGGCCTCCACCGCGGTGGCGAGGGTGCGGATGTCTGCCGCCGTCCGCTTTTCCTTCGAACGCTGCATGGCGGTAAGGAGGTTGGGGATCGCAATTGCGGCGAGGACGCCGGGAATGTAGAGGAAGAGCATGATCAGGGTCAGCACCCCGGCGAACTTCCAGAACGAGCGCTGCTGATCGAGAGCCTTTTCGACCTCACGGGCCCGCTCGCTTCCCGGACGGAGTGCCGCCCCGATGGCGGATGCGTACCGGTAGAGATAGAGCGAGGGGAAGATGTAGAGGATTCCCATCGCGACGTAAACCAGTCCGAGAGCGGTGATGCCGAGGCCACCGAGGGGGCTCTTGACGCCGGACGTGATGAGGCCGCCGAAGACGACGAACGCCCCGAGGAGGAGAATCAGGCCGGCCGAGATCATCCCGACGATGGAAAGAAGTCGCACCCAGGGCTTGGTCCGCCGTAGCGAATCGAACATCGACGGGGTCAGCAGGTCGCGGTGCGGTTCGGCGCCGGAAGTCGTGGTCGGGATTGTGCCGTTGGTCATCACTTCGAGTCCTCCGTGGCTCGCTGTCGGCGCCCGGAGCGGATGGTTCCGCGGGGCCGGTCACTTCCATGAATCATCCTGAAGGGCTCGTGCCGTCGCGGCGGATCTGATCCCGCCTGCGTCGCGACACGCGGCCCATAAGGACCTGGCGCGGCGGCTGCCCGGTCTTGCGATGGATGATTCACGTAAGAGTCGGCGGATTATAGGGGACAAGACAGGGCATTGCCAGGTTCAGGGATCACACGCTTTTGCATCCGTAAGGTGATCCTTCGCGCCGGCGAGGAGTAGGGCGGAGCTCAGGAGGAAGGACCTCCCAGATCGATATGGCGTGCGAGCCACGCCCGGATCTCGGTCCATCCCGACGGCGCGAGTCCCTGCTGCCGGTGCATCGGAACCGCCGGTCCCTCGGTGACGATCCTGAGGCCGTGATTCACGCCGGGAATCACCACCAGGTTCGCATCCCGGTTTCCCGCGGCCTTCATCGCGTCCCGCCAGAGCGGGGCGTTGATCTCGGGGACGACGTTGCGATCCTTGCCTCCGAAGAGGGCGAGCAGGGGCGTCTTCAGCATAGAGAGAATCGGAATCGGATCGTAGCTCATGTTCATCCGGGTCCATTGCCATTCCGGATCGTCGGGAGCTCCGGGCTCGAAGACGTCGTCCGGGGCACCCAGCTGCTTTGCCTGTTCCCGGAGGCGGACGTAGTCGTCCCAGCCGGTGCCCGAGTGGGCAAAGCGCCAGGCCGCATCCAGCATCGCGTGGACCGCCTGGAGGGTTTCCGGCCCGGCGCCGGCATCCTCGAGCTCATGAAGGCGGCGGGTGGTCTCCTGGGCCGCGGGGGAGACGGCGGGTGGGACGAGCAGCACGAGGAAGGTGATCCGGGGCTCGAACGAGGCTGCCAGCGGGGCCACCCACCCGGTCCGGCTCCGCCCGACCAGGCCGACCTGACCGTCGATCACATCGGCGCGAGACTCGAGAAACCGGACCGCGGCCGCGGCATCGCGCGCCGTCTGCCGGAAAGGAACCGTCGGCATCCCTTCGGACTCGCCGGCTCCTCGTTTGTCGTAGATCAGCGTGGCCATTCCGAACGAGGAGAGAATCTCCGCGTCACGTCGCGTTCCACTTCGCTCGGTCCAGTTGCTGCCGCCCAGCACGACCGCTCCTGGGAGGAGTGCCGACGCTCCTTCGGGACGGAGAATGGTTCCCGCAAGCGTCGCGCCGTCGCTCTCGAAACTGACCTCCTCCTCCACGATTCCGGTCCTGGTGCCCTCGATCGCTTCACTTCCGGCTTCCGCCCACTCGATTCCGTCGACATGGTCCCCGCTTCGCGTGAAGCGGACGCGAGCCCGGATCGGTGCGGGAACGTAGATCGCGCTCCCCACGAAAAACTGATCCGTGTCGACGGGAAAGAGTGTTCCAAAGGCCCCGGTGTCGACGTTGGTGAAGAGGAGCTCACCCCAGAATCTCGAGCTGATCACCAGCGTCTGATCGTTCGACAGACGATAGATCCCTTCGCAGCCGGCGTAGGTTTCGGGTGGCGTCCGGGTCAGAAGCTCCGGAGAGCGGGCGAGCTCGAAATCGCCGAGGTGGCCGGCCCAGTCGATTCTGCCGCTGATGGCCTCTGCCTGGATCAATCCGTCGAGTCGAATGGTCGAGCCGGAGGGCAGTCTGCGGGTCAGTGAGAACTTCGGAGGCTCCCATACGAGACGTTCGACCGGCAAGTCGTAGCGTCGGCTGACCAGCTCGTCGAATCGGGCGGTCAGACCCTCGTCTCCCGACTCGATCCGCAGACGCAGAGGAAGATCACCCCCCTGATCCAGGTACATCCATCCGACCCAGTCACCGAGCGGCTTCGTCGTCCCGGCCGCCAGGGTCAATGGGCACAGCAGCAGAATCGTGATCAGGGCCGTACGGATCGATCCGGGAAGGTTCATGGTGTCTCCCTTGTGTCAATATACTGGCATACTGCCACTACAGTAGCAGTCTGTCAATGAAGTGACATTTCGGGTGGTGAGATCTCAACGAGTCCAGATCAGCTCGTTGGGCTCGGAGCCGGTCGACGGAGACAGTCGGGAAAGGATCCGGCCGATCAGCGACGGGTCGGGTGTGCGTTCCACACCGTTTTCGAGAAAACGGACGGCGGGAGCACCGCCGGGACCGGGGAGAATGACCATCGTCTCGAGTCGACGGTCGCGGGCGTTCCAGATCATGGCTGCGAGCCAGGCCCCGGGGTCGAGGGAGCGGAGTGACGTCCCGGTGACGTCGAGCTCCAGGGGGCCCCGAGCGAATACTCCCACCCGGGACTCACCCTCGAACCAGCCGGCCTGAAGGGTACCGGTGTCGGGATTTCGCGAGGATCCGGGGATGCCCAGGATCACCGAGCCGCTGGTTCCGGCGGGAGTCCGCCCTGCGAGAGCGGGGTTGTGCGCAACGTGTCCGATGAAGGTGTCCGGCTGATCACGCCAGTCCGGTGCGAGCCATCCGATCAGTGCTCGGAGTGAGTCCTGACTCGCGCCGTCTTCGAAGGTCCTGATCTCGCCCCGCTCCTCCCACGCGGCGAAGGTGGCGATCTTCCCGTCCGCCCGGTGCTCGAACGATACGAGCAGTCCGTCCGTCCCGAGAAACGGCTGGTTCCGGAGAAGAGGAGCAAGGTCCATGGCTCCCTCCACGAACATCCCTCCGGCCCGACCCGGGCCGCTCCAGCGGAGCTGCTCCGGATTCCATCGGGGCAGAGGCTCAGAGGCAATTGTTGCCTCTGGCGTCGCCGCCAGCGGCGTCGCCGTCGCGGCGAAGTCGGTCGTACCGGTGACCGTCAGCACTGCCAGGGCGATGGCGATCATTGCGCCCGTCACACCGCGTGACGGCTCGTCCCGCCTTCGATCCTCGAACAGGACTCGGATTCTCTGCTGGAGCCGCCCTCCGGAGATCGCGGATGCGCCACGCATCCGGATGCGCCGGGTCAGAGAGACCAGGTCGTTCGCGTAGTCGGAAGGACGTGAGCCGGAGGCGAGAACCGAGTCGTCACAGGCCCGCTCACTCTCGTCGCGGGCACGACGTGAGGCGTACCAGACCAGGGGATTCCACCAGTAGAGCGCTTCGGCCACCTCGCCGGCCAGAGCGTACAGCGGATCCCGGCGGCGGAGGTGGGCGATCTCGTGCCTCAAAATCCGGAATCGTCGTGACGGATCCCACTGCGCCGCGCCGCGAGGAACGATCAGAGCCGGACGCAGAACTCCCCAGGTCGCCGGCACCTCGATCTCACTGCTCTGGAGAAGGCGGATCCGCCTGGGGATGTCTCCCCGTTCGATCATCCCGTCGACCTCACCGACGAGAGTGGCGTCGGTGACGGCTTCCGCTCTGAACACGAGCCAGCGTGCCCGCAGATGCAGAAACGCGAGCCGAGCGAGCAGAAGGGGCGAGCCGAACACCCAGAGGAGGATCAGGACCGCACCGACAGAAAACGAGAATGCTCCTTGTGCGCGCTTCGGGGACTCGACACTCGCAGTCACATTCGGTCCGCGCTCGCTGACCAGCAGTCCCGGTTCAGTACGGGTGGAAAGAACCGACCATTCGACCGGCGAAACCACGGGAACCTCGAGGGTCGGCCAAAGCTGCAGCGTGGGAAGAAGTACGACCCCGATCAGCGACAGCCGCCAGACCAGACTGCGGTGAGCTGCGGAGCGTTTCGACAGCAGTCCGGCCAGGACGAGCGTCATGCCGAGCAGGATCACGCTCCGGAGGGCGATCGACGGGGCGACCCTCTCGGCGACCCGGAGGAATCCGGTGAGGATCTCCGTGGACGTCACTTTCCCTCCCGCCGCCTCTGCCGGATGAGTCGTTCCAGTTCGACGAGCTCCTCCTCACTGACCTTAAGCGCGGATTCATCCAGAAGAGTGGTCATTGCCTGCACCGCGGAGCCACCGAAGAGGTTGTCGACGACCCGCCGGAGAGCAGAGCGGCGGGCGACACTCACCGCGACCGTCGGCCGGTAGACGTAGCGCGGGCCGTCGATCTCGTGACGAAGCAGCCCCTTCTCCTCCAGCTTGCCGAGCATCGTCCGGGTGGCGCTGTAACTGGGCGGGTCGGGGATTTCCTCGAGCACCTCGTTGACCGTTGCCGCGCCCCGGCGGTAGACGGCTTCCATGATCTGGCGCTCGCGGCGCCCGAGGTCGAGAAGGGGAGGAGCCGCGGCCTTCTTTCGTGTCGCCATGAGTGTCAATAGATTAGCAGGAATCTTTCACCGCGTCACATGGTCGGGTGGCGGTCGTTGCAACCGTGGTCGGGGACTCTCGAAGGCGGCAGTAGAATGAGCCCGTGTCCACCCGTACGAGACTGGCTCTGATCGTTCTGTTTGCGGTCTACGCGTCAGTCACACTCGTGACCGAGCTTCATCATGAGCCGTGGCGGGACGAAGCGGAGACCTGGCTTTCTGCGCGCGATCTTCCCTGGCGCGAGGTGACCACGTGGACCAACGCCGCGGGAACGCCCTTTCTCTGGAACCTGGTGACCATGCCGCTGGCGCGCGGGGGAGCTCCATACGCCAGCTTCCCGTACCTCCATCTCCTGATTGCCTGGGGTTTCGTCGCCGTTTATCTCGCGTACGCACCGTTTCATCCGGGCGAGAAGGCGCTGTTCGTCTTCTCGTTCTATCCGCTCTACGAGTACGCGATCCCCGCGCGGAACTACGCTCCCGGGATTCTTCTGGTCTTCCTCCTCGCGGCCGTGTTTCCCCGACGGCAGGAACGGCCCCTGGTCTTTGGCGTTCTGGTGGCGCTGCTTTTCAACATCAACGCGCACAGCAGCGGTCTCGCCTCGGCCGCGGTGGGGTGGTTTGTTTTCGAGGCGATCCGCGCTCGGCGGCGCGACTGGAAAACAATCGCGGCCGTCGCCCTGATGGTGGTGGGAGGAGGCGTGGCGCTGCTGCAGGTGGTGCATGCCGGCGCCGGCATCGTCAGTCCGCCGGACTTCTCGGTCTTTCTCGATGCGGCGGGCCGTGGTTTCGTTCCGTGGAGGGCGAGCGGGTTCGTCTGGTGGGCACTCCTTCTTCTGGCGACGGTGGCCGTTGCTCTCCGAAAGCAGCCGCCCGCCCTGGTTCTCTTCGGCGGCGGGATGGCGATGCTCGCCTTCATCTTCACCGTCGCATGGGTGGGGGATACCGGCACTACGGGCTGGTTCTGATCGTGGTGGTGACGTCGCTCTGGATTGCCTCTCCCCGGGATCCAGGCAGGGCGATGATTGCCGCGAGATTGATGCTCGCCCTTTCCCTGCTGATGTCCATACCGATGGCATTGACCTTCGTCCGGGACGACATCACCAGAAGCTTTTCCGGGTCGAAGGAGATGGCTGAGTACCTGATGCGTCACCGCCTCGAGGGGGAGAGGATCGCCGCGCATCCACCCGCACAGAGCGAGGCGGTCCTGGCCTGGCTTCCGGATCGCACGTTCTGGTATCCGGGGTTGGAGCGAAGTGGCAGCTACATGAGCTGGGGCCGGGCATATCGCGTGGCGCAGAGGATGTCCGTGCGACGGGCGGCGTCGGCCGCATCACGGCACTATGACGGATCGAGCTGGCTCTTCGTCAGCAGTCAGCCACTGGTCCAGCCCGGGAATTTCAACCTCGAGTTGCTCTACACGACACAACGGCCGCTGATGTTGTCACCTCATTCGCCGTCCCGGACGAATGACGAGCAGTACTGGCTGTATCGGAGTCGCCATGCAGCGCGTTGAGCGATGGGAGGCCGGCGGCCTGGTGCTCGGGCTGATTCTGTTCGTGCTGTCGCATCTCCCTCTGTGGGTGCATCCCGGGATCGATCTCGGGTGGAACAGCGATGCCGCTCTTCTGGGCCTGATGGCCCGGGCCCTGGTGCACGGGGACATCCCCTGGTTGTTCTGGGCCTGTGACTACCTGGCGCCGCTGACGTCGGTGTTCGCCGCCGGCACCGGTCTTCTGCTCGGAGAGATCGGACCGCTTGCGCTCCGGCTCGGTGTGGCGGTGGAGGTTTGTCTGGCGCTGCTGTTCTACCACGCCGCCATGCGGCGAGTGGTCGGCAGCCGGGCCGCGCTCATGGGCACTCTCTGGATGGCGGTGGGGCCGCTGTTCTACTTCAGGCTGACCTACGCTCCCTTGAGTGCGGAGCAGTACTTCTTCCTCGGAGCAGTGATCTTCTATTACGCGGTTCGTGCCCGATTCGACCGTCTCCATCGCTGGCTCGTTCTGGGGCTGCTCACCGGTCTCGGGTGGTGGATTCATCGGGGCACCATGTTCGTCGTGCTTCCGGTGTTGGGCGCCACCGTGCTGTATGACGCACGCCGGCTGAGACGCCGCGATGTCGCCGTCGGATCCTTCGTTCTGACTCTCGGCATCGTGATCGGACTCGTTCCGAAGGTGATCGGGCTCTATGGACTCGACCAGCGTCTCTATGCCCCGGTCAATCCCCCATGGTCGCCGGCCGGGGTCGCGTCGATGATCCGGGAAACGTTCACTCATGATCTCTGGGTTCTGCTGGGGGCTAACTGGTTTCTCGGATGGCTCGCCGCCGCGGTGATCCTGATTCTTCTGGTCGGGGCCGGTCGGCACTTTTCCCTGCGTCGTGAAACCTTCATCGCTCTCGGCGTGGTTCTGGTGAGCTTCGCCTTCTGGATTGGATCCACCTACGCCTATCGAGGCGCCGTGCGCTACATCATGATCAGTCTTCCGATCATGCTGGGATTCGCGGCCGGTGAGCTCGTGCGCCAATGGGATGCGAATCGCCGCCGGACGGCGTTTGCAGCCGGAGCGATCGTTCTCGTCGCGTGGACCGGAGCGGCCGTGCGTGAGGTTCGCGGTGTGGTCGGCGGCCAGCGAGAGATCTTCGAACAATGGGGGGGCTTTGATCCGCGCCCGGTCCTCGCAGAGCTCCACCAGGCCGGATATCGCGTTTGCTACGCCAACGTGTGGGAGGCTCACAAGCTCGAGTGGCTCAGCGAGCCGACGGTGCATTTCATTCCGTATCGAAGTGTCAATCGGCGGATGGTCGAGTCGCTGAGGCTCGCCGGGATCCCGGGGCGGAAATGCTTCGTCGACAGAACCGGACACGTTCGGACCCTGAGCCCCGAGGAGGAGCAGGCCATGCGCCTGGACATTCTCCGCCAGATGCAAGCCGGCCCGCACTGAGCTGCCAGGCCCTGTCGGCAAACATCGGGATTCGTACACCCAACCACCGGTCGCAGCCAGGGAAGGCCGAGGTCGAACAGGAGTCAAACCGTCAAACGCCGGTATTCCCTGTGACCTCTTGACTGGGCCCCGGTGACGGCTGTCATTGACCGCTGTGCGCTTCAGGCACTATTTCATGGGCTCACCGGTCGAATTTCCACCGGCTCAGGTTCACCCGGAGAGATCACATGAACGACATCGAGATCGTCAGAGAACTGGCCCGCCGCACCTCGCTCCCGGAGGAGACCACCACCGCGGTTCTTCGCGCCATGCGTGACCTGGTTCAGGAGGGTGCGCTGAAGCCGGCGGCATTGACCGCACTGACCCTGCCGCCGACACGTGCCGCCCGATGATCCAGGCGTGGTAGAGCAGCTCATCGCCCGGGCGAAAAAGCACCCGCTCGGCCTCGAGTTCCTCGCCTCCGGTCTTCTCACCGCCGTCGCCATCACCCTCGGGGCCCACGCGTTTACCGTGGAAGCGGCCCGACGCCGTCTCGCCGCGGAAACCGCGGAGTCCGAAATGAAGGAAGAGATCACGATATGAGTGCACCCAGCTACCCGAAAAAGGTCGAACTGGCCGACATCACCGTTCGCGACGGATTTCAGCATGAAGAGAAGTGGATCCCGACCGAGGCCAAGCTCTGGCTCGCCGAGGAACTGATCCTCGCCGGCTACCGGCGCATCGAGGTCACCAATCTGGGTAATCCGAAAGGAATGCCGCAGTTCCGAGACGCCGACGCTCTGCTGGACAAGATCCGGAAGAGCAAACGGATCGCCGAGATCATCGGCGAGGTCGAGCTGACCGCGATCACCATTCGCGAGCGCGCCGTGGACCGCGCCATCGAGCTGAAGCAGAAGGGCGTCGGTCCCGACCGGATCCTGATGATGGTCTCCACCTCCGCCTCACACATGAAGAAGAACTCCGGTCTGAATCACGCCGAATACTGGGCCGAGGCCGAGAGGTGCATTCAGAAGGCTCACGATGCCGGAATCAAGGTCAATGGAACGGTCAGCACGATCTGGGGTTGCCCGATCGAAGGACCGACCCGCCTCGAGGATGCGGTGAGCTTCACGAAGCGCTTTCTCGAGATCGGCGCCGACGACATCGAGCATGCCGACCACGACGGCTCCGCGCCGCCGAACAAGGTCTACGAGTACTACTCGATGATCCTCGACGCCATCCCCGACGTCTCGAAGCATGTGGCCCACTTCCACGTCACCCGGGGATGGGGACTGGCAAACGTTCTGGCGGCTCTTCAGGCCGGTATCATGCGCTACGAGAGCACCCTCGGTGGGATCGGCGGGCAGCCGGCGAACTTCTTCGACGGATATCCCGTGCGAGGTACCGGAAAATACTACTACCAGGATCCGAACAACGTCGGTCTGGTCTGCACCGAGGATCTGGTGGTGATGCTCGACGAGATGGGCATCGAGACCGGCATCGACGTCGACCGGGTGCTCAATGCCGGCCGGATGAACGAGCGGATCGTCGGCCGCCGGCTCCGCAGCGAGACGATCAAGAGCGGCCGGATTCCGAAGGAAGCCACCGGCTTCTGAGGCGCTGACTCAGCAGGCATCAACTCGAACTCGAGGGGTCCTTTTCTCAGGACTGCTTCAGGAGCTCATCCGCGTCCGCCGCGTCTCTCAGTCTGCCGGTGGCTCGTTTGTTCCGGACGAACGCTTCGAGTCCGATGAAGCGCACCGGGAGGCCGTCGATCTCTCCCTCGATGGAGGTGTTCGGAGACCTCATCGAAGCTGATGCCGGAGATCGAGGTGAGCAGGTCGATCCGGTTGGGTGGGTAGCCGAGTTGGATGACGTTGCTCTTCGATGGAAACGTCTCACGGAGTGTTGTCGAAAGTCGAATCCGAATCCTTCGAGGACGGCTCGGACGCGATCCGCATTCAGATGGCTCGGCCCGGAGGAGAAGATCGATGTCCCCGGTGTAGCGTGGATGCCCATGCCAGGACAGGGCGAATGCGCCGCCGACCACGTAGTCAACTTCGTGAGAGTTCAACAACTCGATAAACTCTCTCGAATTTTTCTCCAGTTTCACCGAATGACTCCCGATGCCGAGCGATCATCTCCAGCAGAATGTCCATGCGCTGTCCGGGTGTGAGTGAACGGTAGTACTCCCGATCAGCCTCATCGGCTTCTTCGAAACTACGGCAGATCCGAACTGTCCGGTCCATCTCTTCAGTGTCGTCGAAGGCAAGCGGATCCATTCGGCGTGCCGCCTGTTACCCGGTGATCATCGGCAGGTCCACGCCCCGCTCCTTCGCCACCTCGATCGCACGCTCGTAGCCGGCATCGGCGTGACGCATCACCCCGGTGCCCGGATCCGTCGTCAGGACGCGCTGCAGGCGCGTCGCCGCATCGTCCGTTCCGTCGGCCACCACCACCATTCCAGCGTGCAGCGAATAGCCGATGCCGACCCCGCCCCCGTGATGGAACGACACCCAGGTCGCACCCGCCACGGCATTGAGCATCACGTTGAGCAGGGGCCAGTCGGCGATCGCGTCGGAGCCATCCTTCATCCCCTCGGTTTCCCGATTCGGTGAAGCCACCGATCCGGAATCGAGGTGGTCGCGGCCGATCACGATCGGCGCGGTGACCTTTCCGCTCGCGACCAGCTCGTTGAACTTCAGCCCCGCCTTCGCCCGCTCGCCATAGCCCAGCCAGCAGATCCGTGACGGCAGTCCCTGGAACTCCACCCGCTTCTGCGCCATCCGGATCCACCGCGCGAGCGGCTCGTCCTCGGGGAAAAGCTCGAGGATCGCCTCGTCCGTGGCGTAGATGTCGTCGGGATTGCCCGACAGCGCCGCCCAGCGGAACGGTCCCTTCCCTTCACAGAAGAGCGGACGGATGAATAGAGGAACGAAACCGACGACGTCGAACGCGTTTTCCACGGCCCGTGGCGCCGCCGATGCGGCGCGGATCGCCGGATCCGCCTCGTGCATCGCGCTCTTGGCCCGGTCTGCGGCTGGCGCTTGCCGATCAGCCGCCCGCGACCGGGATGAAGATCAGCGCCATGAAGAGCGAGGCGGACAGCGTCAGGAGAACCGTGATCGGCAGGAATTTCATGAACTCGCCGACGAGCCCGGTCCAGAACAGCAGCGGGAAGAACACGCTCAGCGTCGTCGCCGTCGAGGCGATGATCGGCCAGGACATGCGCTTGGCGGCCTGGGCATAGGCGCTCGCGCGGGTCGTCGCCCTCCTGCAGGCGGCGGTCGGCGAGCTCGACCGTGACGATGGCGCCGTCGACGAGCATGCCGACCACGAGGATCAGCGAGAACAGCACGACGATGTTCATCGTGTAGCCCATCGCCCAGAGCGCCCACGCCGGCCAGGAAGGCGCCGGGTATGGCCAGCCCCACCAGTATCGCCGAGCGCAGCCCAGCGCGAAGACGATCACGATCATGACCAGCACGACGGCCGCGATGACGTTGGCCTCGAGGTCCGACAGCAGGGTCTCGACCTGCTCGACTGGTCCTGGAGGAAGGTGACCTCGACGCTGTCGGGCCAGTCGGTGCACACTCTCCATCGCGGCGCGGACCTCGGCGACGGTCTCGATGATGTTGGCGCCGGACCGCTTCTTGACCTCCAGCGCCAGGGCGGGCTGCCCGTCGATGCGCGCGAAGCTGTCGGGATCCTCGAAGGAGCGGCGAATGGTGGCGACGTCGCCGAAGGTGACGACGGTGTTGCCGCGCACCTTGATCGGCATGGTCATCACGTCCTCGATGCCCTCGATCAGGCCCGGCACCTTCAGCACGATGCGCCCGCCGCCGGTCTCGATGCGCCGGCGGCGATGAGCCGGTTGTTGCGCTGGATCTGGCCGATCACCTCGTCGAAGCTGAGGTTGTAGGTCTGGAACACCGTGGGGTCGATCAGTACCTCCAGGAACTCGTCGCGGGCGCCGCCGATATCGACCTCCAGCACGCCGGGATCGCCTCGACGCGTCCTGCACGTCTCGGCCAGGCGTTCAGGGTGCGCTCGGGCACCGGGCCGGACAGCACGGCGGTGATGATCGGAAAGAGCGCGGTGTTCACTTCGGTGACGGTCAGGTCGTAGGCGTCGTCGGGCAGGTCGCCCTGGACGCGGTCGCGGCCTCGCGCACCTTGTCGCAGCGCCTCGTCGATATCGCCGCCCGCGGTGAATTCGAGCTGCACCCTGGCGAAGCCCTCGGCCGCCTCGCTCGACATCTTCTGGAGGTCCTCGATGGCGCCGAACTCGGTCTCCATCGGTTCGAGCAGCAGGCGCTCGGCATCGGTCGGGCTGATCCCGTCGAGGCCGGTCGAGACGTAGACGAGGGGCAGCGGCACCTCGGGGTTGGCCTCCTTCGGGATGGCGACATAGGCATCGCGCCGACGGAGGATCATCGCCAGCGCCATCACGACGACCCGGCCGCGGGTGAAGGCGGCGTCGATGAGGGCGTTCATCCGTCGCCTCCGTCGGCCCGATGGCGTCGCGGGCACGGCTCTCGGCTTCCGCCTCGGGCGGGCGCACCGCCTCGCCCTCGCGGACAAAGCCCTGGCCGACGGTGATGATGCGGCCTCCTCGGGCAGGCCGGTGACCCAGATGCCGTCGACCTCGGCGCGGACGATCTCGATCTCGTGGAAGGCGACCCGCCCGTCCTCGACGGTCTTGACCCCGGTCCGCCCTCGGGTCCGAGCGACACCAGCGAGGGCGCACGAAATGCGCCTGCGCCTCGCCTGTCGGGATCGGATCTCGGCCGAGATGCCTGCGGGGATCGCGCCGTCCGGCGTTCGCGACCTCGATCTCGGCGAGGAAGGTGCGCGTCTCGGCGGCGGCGGCGGTGCCGACGAAGGTGACACTTGCCCTCGCGGTTCTCGCCGGTGATGAAGCGTGACCTGCGGCGGGCTGGCCGTGCTGGATCCGGCCCAGCGATCTGCTGGGGCACCTGGATGGCGACGGTCAGCGGGTCGGTTGTCCACGATCCGCCCCGACCTCTCGCCCGCCGAGACGAATTCGCCCGTCGTCGAGGGTCAGCGTCTCGATCCGGCCGGCGAAGGGCGCGACGATGCGCGGTCGTCGAGCGCCTCCTCGGCGGCGGTGACCTCCGCCTCGCGCGGCGGCCAGGGCGGCGCGGGCCTCGGCGACGCGGTCGGCGGTGGCGACGCCGCGCTCGACGCAGTTGCGATGCGTTGTCGAATTCGCGCTGCGGCGCGGCGCCGGTTTCCTGCGCCGCGACCAGATCGGCCTCGGCCACGGTGCCGAGGCGAGCCGGCGATCACCTCGCCCGCCCTCCACGTCCTGGCCCTTCGCGCGGCGACCTCGGCGACGTCGCCCGATGCCTCGGCCCGGATCGTCGGTGTCGCGGTCGGGCAGGGCCTGTCCCTCGGCGCTGAAGGTCAGGGTGACGGCTCGGCCGCGCGACGGCGCGCCAGCACCGCGCGGGCTCCGGGTCGGCGGCCGCGGCCGGGGGCGTCTCCTTCGGAGGGCAGCACGAAGCCGCTGCCCATCCACGCACGATCGCGACGATGATGGCGGCGGCGATCCAGGGCGATCGCGACGCGCCCGGGTCGCTCGGCGGCGCGCTGATCTCGGGAGGGGTCTCGGACATCTGGCAACAAGCTCCGGAAAACGGCTTTCGCAGGCGCGGCAATGCCGCTTTACCTACCGACCATCGGTCGGTAATCAAGTCCCCGACCGCCGCCGAGGTAAAGAAATGCCGTCACAACCCCGTCAGCGAAAGGCGCCCGAATGCCGCCGCGCCGACATCGTCGCCTCGGCCGCGGC
>CAVUJZ010000006.1:0-137786 GCA_963741905.1 uncultured Acidobacteriota bacterium
CGGCACCCATCTCGGCACTGCCGTCGAGTTTTTCGTGTTCGAGGTGCCGAAGGTGATGCTGCTCCTGACCGGCGTGGTCTTCCTCGTCGGCATCCTCCGCAGCTTTTTCACTCCGCAGCGCGCCCGGCGGCTGCTCGCCGGCCGGCGCGAGGCTCCGGCAAACGTACTCGCCGCGATGTTCGGCGTCGCCACCCCTTTCTGTTCCTGCTCGGCGGTTCCGCTCTTCATCGGATTCGTCACCGCCGGAGTCCCGCTCGGCGTGACCTTCTCGTTTCTGATTTCCGCCCCGATGGTCAACGAGGTGGCGCTGGTCCTGCTCTTCGGTCTGTTCGGCTGGAAAGTCGCGGCCATCTACCTGGGCACCGGCCTGGCCATCGCCATCCTCGCCGGCTGGATCATCGGCCGGCTGCACCTGGAGCGGCGGTGGAGCCGTGGGTCTGGCAGATGCAGACCGCGAACGAAGAGACCGACGGCGCCAGGAGCTGGGCCGACCGGATCGCGGAAGGTCGGGATCGCGCTGCGCGAGATCGTTGGGAAGGTCTGGCCATACGTGATCGCCGGGATCGCCGTCGGCGCCGGAATCCACGGCTAGGTCCCCGAGAACTTCATGGCCTCCTTCATGGGCCGCGACGCCGGTGGGCCGTTCCGCTCGCGGTTCTTCTCGGCGTCCCGATGTATTCGAACGCCGCCGGCATCATCCCGATCGTCCAGGCCCTGCTCGGAAAGGGAGTCGCGCTGGGCACTGCTGCTCGCCTTCATGATGTCGGTCATCGCACTTTCGCTTCCCGAGATGATCATCCTCCGCAAGGTTCTCCGGCCGCGGCTCATCGCCGTCTTCACCGGAGTGGTCGCCCTGGGGATCCTCGTCGTCGGCTGGCTGTTCAACACCATCCTCTGAACTGGAGATCATCATGCAGAAAATCGAAGTTCTCGGTCCCGGCTGTACCCGCTGCAAGGAAGCATTCCGCGTGGTTCAACACGTGGTCGAACAGGAAGGTCTCGGCATCGAAGTGGTCAAGGAGGAGTCGCTCGAGCGGATGATGGCGCTCAATCTCCTGGCCACCCCCGGCATCGCCATCGACGGAAGCCTGGTGATGACCGGACGCGTCCCCAAAGCCGCTGAAGTCCGGAAACTCCTCGGCCTGGAGTAAGCCCATGGCGTCGTCTTCTCCCCGCAAACGGATGAGCGTCTTCGAGCGCTACCTCTCCCTCTGGGTCGGCGCCTGCATGATCCTCGGGATTGCCGTGGGCAAGCTGTTCCCGGCGTTCGTCGCGGAAGTCCGGAGGATGGAGCTCGGCACGGGAAGTCAGATCAACATCCCCATCGCGGTTCTGATCTGGCTGATGATCTACCCGATGATGCTGAAGATCGACTTCGCTCGATCCTCCGGGTGAGGGAGCGCCCGCCGGCCTGTTCGTCACTCTCTTCGTCAACTGGCTGATCAAGCCGTTCTCCATGGCGCTGCTCGGCTGGCTCTTCTTCCGGCATCTCTTTCTCCCGCTGATCGGGCCCGAGCTCGCCAGCCAGTACGTCGCCGGGCTGATCATTCTCGCCGCCGCACCCTGCACGGCGATGGTGTTCGTCTGGTCCTATCTGGCCGACGGCGATCCCGCCTACACCCTGGTTCAGGTCGCCATCAACGACCTGATCATGCTGGTGGCCTTCGCACCGATCGTGACCCTGCTGGTGGCCGGGGCGGCGGGACTGGAGGTGCCCTTCCGGGTCACTTCTCTCTCTCGGTGCTGATCTTCGTCGTGGTGCCGCTGTCCCTCGGCGCGATGAGCCGCGTGGTGCTGATCCGGCGGAAGGGGGCGGAGTGGTTCGAGAGCCGTTTCCTGCCCGGTTCCACTCCGTGACGGTGGTTGCGCTGCTCGCCACGCTGGTTCTGATCTTCGCCTTCCAGGCCGACAACATCACCAGCCGCTGGTTTCACGTGATCCTCATCGCCATCCCGATTCTCCTGCAGGTCTACTTCAACTCCTCCCTCACCTACGGTCTGATGAAACTGTTCCGGGTCCCCTACGACGTCGCGGCTCCGGGAGCCCTGATCGGTGCATCGAACTTCTTCGAGCTCGCCGTGGCCACGGCCATCGCGCTCTACGGCCCCGGATCGGGTGCCGCGCTCGCGACGGTCGTCGGCGTTCTCGTCGAGGTTCCGGTGATGCTGTCGGTCTGCCGGATGTGCACCTCGACGCGGCACTGGTTCGGACCGCTGTCGGTCCAGGAGCCACGGATTTCCGGGAGTACGAGCTCATGACCAGACGGCGCGTCCTGTTCCTCTGCACCCACAACTCCGCCCGGAGCCAGATGGCCGAGGGCCTGCTTCGAGATCTCGCCGGCGACCGCTTCGAGGTGGCCAGTGCGGGAACCGAACAGACTCGCGTCCATCCCCTCGCGATCCAGGCGATGGCGGAGATCGGCATCGACATCTCGGGCCACAGCTCGAAAACTCTCGATCGTTTCGTGGATCAGCCGTGGGACGTGGTGATCACCGTCTGCGACAACGCCAACGAATCGTGTCCCCTGTTTCCGGGTGCCGCCAGGCGGCTCCACTGGAGCTTCGAGGATCCGTCAGCGGCCCGCGGGAGCGAGGACGAACAACTCCAGGTCTTCAGCCGGATCCGAAACCAGATTCAATCCCGAATCCGGCAGTTCCTCGAAGATTGAATAGCCCCGGGCGTGAGCCTGTCGTCCTGGCGCACGGGGCAGGGCCTTCCGAGGCCCTGCCCCGCGCAGAGGGTCCAGGCTACACAGCCCGGGCGACCACCCGAGAGCGTGCAACCGCCACGGAATCTCACCCGACCCTCGCCCCTTCGTCGCCCGACTCCCTCGAGAGCCAGGCCGCAGTGGGGCTGGCCTTCCCAGGCCTGGCCCCGCGCAGAGGGTCCAGGTTACGCAGCCCGGGCGACCACCCGAGAGCGTGCAACCGCCACGGAATCTCACCCGACCCTCGCCCCTTCGTGCCCGACTCCCTCGAGAGCCAGGCCGCAGCGCGGGACCGGGTGAAGGAACGCCCGGTCCACTTCGGCCCGGCCCCATAGAAAAGCATTAATGCCGGGTGTAATATTCGTCAAGACGTATTTGTTGCAGACCGAGAACAGGGAGACCCGATTGATGGAAGAGCTCTTCGAAGCACTCGCGGACCGCACCCGCCTCCGGATTCTGAATCTTCTCGCCCGAGGAGAGATCTGCGTCTGCTACTTCACGGCGATTCTCGAGGCGCCGCAGCCCACCGTCTCACGACACCTCGCCTACCTGCGAAGGAAAGGACTGGTGACCACCCGCCGCGAAGGCAAGTGGATTCACTACCGGCTGGCCCAGGTGGAAGAGTCGTCGCACGCGCGCATCCTCGACGCCATCCTCCAGGAGCTTTCAGAGGACGAAGCAATGCAGCGGGACGTCGTCGCGCTTCGGAGTGCCTGCTGTGCGACACGGCTCCCCGGGACCCTGGCGGAAGCGCCCCGGCCGAAACTGCTCCCCGACTCCCCATCCTGACCGGTGTTCATCCTCCGGCAGGCGCGTCCCCGACTGGAGCCGTCAGAAAACCTGGAACACGCTGCGAAGCGTCTCGTAGATGCCGACCACAATGAGCACGGCACCGGTCAGAGGGCGCGCGATCCGCTCGATTCCGGTTGCCGCCCGGAACGCGGCCTCGACGCGGCTGGCCCCGAATGCGATTCCCGCGGCGAACAGGGCGACCGGAAGACCGGTTGCTGCGCCATAGACGATGGGCAGCATCAGTACCGATTGTTGCTTCGTGGCAAGCGGGATGAGCATGCCGAAGAACAGCGCGGCCGAGACGGGACAGAACGAGAGTGCGAAGATCGCCCCGAGGGGCAGCGCGGCAAGGAGTCCGCCGCGGCGGACGCGCTTCTCCGAGACCGTCTGCGTGGCTTGCGGGAGCTTGAGCTCAATCAGATCCAGAAGCACCATTCCGACGACGATCAGCAGCGGCCCGAGCAGCCGGTAGAACGTCTCCTGCAGGAACGTTGAAATTCCGAGGAGGCGCTCCATCGCGAACACGGCGACGGCCGCGAGAAGCACGTAGGCGAGACTTCTGCCGAGCGTGTAGAGGAACCCACCGGCGAGCGCCCGCCTCGGTGATCCGCCATCGCGGCTCACGAACGCAATCGCGGCCACATTGGTCGCGAGCGGGCACGGACTGATCGACGTCAGAAGGCCGAGCCAGGCCGCCGTTCCGATCGCCAGGAGAAGGCTGGTCTCAGCCATTCCTCAGTTCTCCACGTACGCGCGTACCGCGTCCTGAACGTAAACCAGGTACATCTCGTGGTTACCCACAAGACTCCAGACGTCGTCGAGCCTCACCCAGCGTGCGACGTTCTCTCCGACCTCCTCGACCACGACCACCGATCGGTTCGTGAGCTGGTAATCCTGAATGTAATGCCGGTTTTCCGGCTGCTCGACATTGACCGGCCGAAACTCGACCTCGCCGTCCCGAACCTGCTGCGCAAAACCTTCCTCGACGGCCTCTTTCGCGTACGCCTCGACTTTCCGGCAGGTCGCACATCGGATGTTTCCGTGGAAATACATCGCAACGACTTTGTGCGTGGGCTTCGTGATCTCCGGATTCGAAACCTGCGGATCCTTCGCAGTGGGTGGTGTCAGGTGCATGGGTGGCGGTGGCTGAGCCGGGCCCGCATCCGTGGGTTCTCCGCGGGATTCAACGCCGTGCTCGGGGACCTCCTGCACCGATTCGACCGGCGAGGTCGCCACCGTGCGGGGCGTGACCGTGTTCGGAAGCACCGCCGTCGCTTGAATCGCTGCTGAAGGAGGAGGTGAAGACGGGAGCCGACCACTCATCGTTTGTCGAACAATCAGTGCGACAGCCACCAGCACGAAGAGACCGAGAACCAGTCGGAGGACCGATTTCGCTGGCCTCCGTTCCCCCCTCACCAATTCGATCTTCTTCTCCGGGCTCATGTTTTCTCCTGTGTTGACGATCGGCGGACCTGGGAAAGAGCGAACCATGCAGCAGCATGCCCCGGGCAAACCGTCGCCGATCTCGAATGAGACCGACCCATATATTTCGTCACTTCACGAAATGACAATACCCGCCGGGTTGGAGGAATCCGGTGATCGATGTCACTCCTCGCCGGTTGCGTCATCCGATTGTCGAGGGTCACTGGCGGGACGAAGCTCCAGGAGCAGCGCTTGCCATGTCGTCTCGTCCAGCCGCACCGGAAGCATGGTCGTACCGGCCCTGATGGAGCGGGGGCTTCTCACCCACTCCTCGATCGATCGCGCCGTCCACTGCTGTCCGGAGGGGGCGGTCGCTGGATAGTGCCGGGACAGGAGCCCCGACAGGTTCGGGCCGGCCGATCCATGACCGGCCGGCCCGGCCGCCAGAAGAGCCCGGTGACAGCCGCCACAGTGCACTTCGAATGGAGAATCCGGCACTCCTCCATCGGGGGTGAATCGCACCTGATAGCTGTCGTCGCCACGCGTCGGGTCGGCACCATGAAGCAGGAATGCCATCAGCTCTTCCTCCTGGATCGTCGTCACCTGAAAGTGGGGCATGTTGTCGACGGGAGATCGGATCGAGGTCGCCAGCGCGGTCTGTTCACGGTTCCAGACGATCCGGTCCAGCGGCGTCGCGAGCCGGTTTCCGGTTCCACCGATCTGATGGCAGCGACGGCAGGCCAGCGTCACCACGAGCCGCTCGCCCCGTTCCACCGCACCTCCCTGGAGCCGGAACGACGCCACCCTCCCCCGCAGGAGACCCTGATGCGCAAGCTCCTTTCGTGCGGCATCGGCGTTTCCTCGATGACACCAGACACAACTGCCGCTCGCTTCCCGATGGACCGGGTGACAACTGGTGCAACCAGACCGCACTACCTGTTCGCGCGGACGCTGCATACACCCGCTGGCCGCCAGGAGGGCAACCATCATCAGAACGGCGAGACGAGAGCCCAATCGATCCCCCTGAAGAAGAGTCCGACCACGGTCAGAACCACGAGTGCAATCAGAGCGAGTGAGGCGGCCAGCGAGACGAGCCACCGATCCCGTCGAAACCAGGCGGCACCATCGACCGGTCCGCCGGAAATCCACGGAAGGGCGAAAAGCGCCACGCCCAGCAGAAGCGCAATCCAGATCAGACGCGTGTCGTGGCTGACCAGTTCCTGGACCCAGAGCAGGAACCAGGCGGATCTGGCGGGATTGGGAGGTGCCCCCGGATCCGCCGCCACTCCGAGCGGGGCGGGAAGCCAGTGAGCGAGCAGACAAAGCACCGCCACTCCCGCGAGCAGGGCGCGCTTGACCGGGCGGAAAAAGTACGGCGATGCAGGAACGCGGCTCACAGGTAAGGGAGAATTCCTTTCTGTCGTCGGATGATGAAGAAATGCAGCATGGCCATTCCGAACAATCCGAGCGGGACGAGCGCAACGTGCAGAGCGAAAAAACGAAGCAGAGACAGCGGTCCGCCCACCCCGTCAGGAACCAGAATCGTCCGCAGAATGTCGCCGAACGGGAGGCTGTGCAGCAGCTCCATCCCGGTCCGGGTCGCCCAGAAGGCGAGCTGATCCATCGGAAGCAGGTAGCCGGTGTACGCCTCGAACAGACAGGCCACGAGAAGAAGACACCCGACCATCCAGTTCATCCTTCGCGGCGCCTGGTACGCGCCGGTCAGAATGACCCGCAACGTATGGAGCACCAGCAGAATCAGCAGGAGGTGAGAGGAAAGCCGATGCAGGCTTCGGACATAGGCCCCTCCCCAGACCCGAATTTCCAGAAACTGGATCGAGTGGTGCGCTGTTTCCGGCGAAGGGCTGTAGTAGAACAGAAGCAGGAGTCCGGTCAGCGCAAGCACCAGAAGAGAGGTGAATGCGAGCCCCCCGAGACAGAAGGTGTAGCGGATGGCCAGGGTGTCGCTCCGGATCGAGCGCGGAAACATGTGCTGGATCAGTTCCCTGACCATCAGCCCACCCTCTCATCGAACGAGAACGAATCCGTCACCCGCACCTCCCCGTCGGTCTGCTCGACCTGCAGACGGCGCAAACCGTCCTTCGCGGGGCCGGCCAGTCGTTGACCGCCGCAGGCGAAGCGGCTCCCATGACAGGGGCAGGCGAAACCGCTGGCGTTTGCCGAGACCGTACACCCGAGGTGAGTGCAGGCGAGATCGAGCGCCAGAAGGTTCGCCTCTTCCTTCACGATCGCGACTCGCTCGAGCGGGAGCACCAGCGCCCCTCCGGCAGGCAGCGAGGATCGGGGGACCACCGCGCGTACGGATCCTCCATCCCCCTCCGAGCGTCGGGGAGTCAGAAACCGCCAGAGACCGGCGGCGCCCGCGACCGCCCAGCCTAGGGTCTGGAGGACGGAGCGGCGTGATCGAGCAGGTGCTGCCATTGCCGGATGGCCTCCCTTGCGTATTTCAACGATTTCCGGCTGACGCGGATGAATCGATCCGGTGGAAAGAACGAGCCGTTGACGACCCGCTGGCCCTGCTGACTCCAGTACGACATCAGCTCGAGCCCGTCCTCGTCGGGACGGTAGATTCGGTCCGCGGGCGATTCGAGCAGAAATCTGCGGGGATTGTCATGACACTCGCCACAGGCGACGGAGCCTCGGCGAATCGTGTGCGGGGTGAAGGCGCGCCATTCGGCGGCCACGAGACGATTTTCCCATCCACGTGAGGCGTCGGTGACGAAGAGGATGAACCGAGGCTGGATGGGCGCGATCCGTCCCGAGGCATCGAGCCCGAGAGGAGGAGCATCCTGCCGCTTCAGGTGGGCACTCTTCCGCCATGGTCCCCATGCGCGCAGGGGCCGAATGCCTCCTCCTGGCGGCACTGGAGGCTCGAATCAGGAACGTCCCGTACTCCTGCGGCGCCCATGCAGCATGACATGCGACACACTCCATTGCGCTCATGTGCGCGGAGATCGAATGTTCGGGAATGGAGACCGAAGGCGAGGGATGACAGTCGGCGCAGTGCATCGCTCTGCCCCCTTCATGGAGTGAGCTCATCGGGTGACAGTCGGCGCAGAGCAGGCCGGCCTCGAAATGGACATCCGGGAGCATGGAGAGAAACGGCTCCCCCTGCGATCTTCCGCCCCGCTGGTAGCGGCGGTGATCCTCCCGCGGCGCTTTCCCCTCGTACTGCCAGCCGACGGAGTATCCCCTGTGGCAGCGCAGACACGCCTCGTTCGGCGGCGGTCCCGTGGGGTGGCTCTCTTCAGTGTGACAGTCCCCGCATCCTGCAACATGACATCCCGAGCAGGCCTCGGCAAAGAAGGCGTCGCCTTCTTCCAGGCCGAATGCCCGGTGAGCGAAGGCGCGCTCCCCGGAGCGCGTGGCCATCGGGCCGCTCAGCACCGGGCGCGCCGTCGGATGGCAGCCCAGGCATGTGCGCGACTCTGCATCCGGCTGGAGGACAGCCGGTGTGGTCACCCTGGGAGCGGCCGTGCTACTGGCGGCCAGCCAGAAGGCGACGATGCAGATCGTCATCCAGCGCATCATCATCGAGCCTCGATCGATAGACGGGATCGTCCGCGTCGGGATGGCAGACGAGACAGAGGTTCACCGCGAGGACGCGGCGGACTTCATCGTGGTCCAGAGGGCGCGCGCCGGTGCGGGCGATCGCCGCGTGGGAAACGACCCGGCCGCGCTCCATCGAAAGGAATGCATCCAACCCCTTTTTCGGATTCCGCTCGCAGAGCATCGTGCTTCGAATTGCGCCGTTCTCGATCACGTGCTGCCCGAACCCGAGAAACGCGGGATTGCCGTGGCACTCGGCACAGCCGATCGCCCGCGCAGCCGTGTTGTGCGCAGAGAACGGCGCGAACCGGAATTGTTGTTTCCCGCCGTAGCGCGCCACGGCCTCGACTTTCGACGGCCGTCCATCCTCCTCGATCACCGTCAGGAAAGTCTGGCAGCCGGGGGTCACCGGGGCGATCCCCCCGCGACCATTGATCGCGAGCGGAAACGGATACAGCGTCCGGTAATCTTCAGTCTCCTCGAAGACTCCCGCCGAGTCTTCGTCGCGGACGAAATCCCATCCATCCTCGCTTCGGTCATACCGCGTGTGGCAGCCGTAGCACTGCGGAACACTGCGCGAATGGCAGGCGGAGCACTCCAGCCTTCGATGTCCGGCGACGGTATGTTCGGGCGTGCCGGTGATCACGGGGGAACGGAGGACTCTGCCGCTCCGCTTGATCGCGACGAGCACCGCCCCTCCCTGCTCGTAGACGTTCGAGTATGGACGTCCACGGCTGGTCAGCGCCACGCGCGTTCCGGGAGCGAGCGATCGGGCGTAAAAGCGTGACTCGAGCACCGGAGAATCGCTCTCGCGGGTCACCTCGAGGAAGCGCGGTGCCTGGTCACTGCTTCCATGGCAATCCTCGCAACGGATCTCCAGTTGCGACTCCATGTTCCGGTGCGCGTAACCATCCCCCATCACTTCGCGGGAGGTGTGGCAGTCGATGCACTCCATGCCGGCTTCGAAATGAACGTCCGGGGCGATGTGAGTGAACGTCCGGCCGTCGGTCCCGCTGACCGGTCCCGGCAATCCGCCACGGGTGGGGACCAGCGCGTTGTTGCCGTCCTGGAGCCCCTGATAATTCAGCCCGATCCGGCCGGAGCGGTTATGGCAGCGGGTACATGCGGCCATCGGCGGCAATCCCTGCATGGTATGAGTCGCACTGTGGGGAGACTGACCACGAACCGTCGCATCGCCCCCTTCATAGGAGTCGCCGTCACCGAAGGGGAAGTGACAGGCCGCGCAACCCGCCGGATGACCAGCCTCGTCGGGTGGAACACTCGCACGCGCCAGATGACAGCGCGAGCAGAACTTCCGATAGAGCTCGCCGGCCAGGTCGTCGAGATCGGCGACCGTCTTTTCGTTCAGCGAAGAGCCGTCCGGCGCGAACTGCCCCGCTTCCATCGATGCATGCCTCACCCCGGTCGATTCGCTCTCCCATGTGGCTTTGATCTGCGCGATCATTCCGGCGTTGCTGTACATCTGGCTGCTCGTCATGCGAGCCATCTTGTCGCGATGGCAGGATCCGCATCCCGACACTCCAACGCCCGCGTCCGTCAGCTCGTCCATCGAGTGCATTCCGCGGTGCGCCGCGGTCTTCTCTTCCGCCGCGGGATCTCCGCCATGACAGGAGACACAGCCCTGATGGTTCAAGGACGCTCGTTCGATTCCAGCATGGCAGCCGGCGCAGCGCTCATTCCCGGGCGCCGCCGGACGACAGCCCACCCATGCGGGGCCGAAGAGAATCAGACAGAGGACGCCCGGGAAGAGGGAGAATCGTGGCCACTGCACTCGTCCCCTGTTCACGTGGAGGATGCGAGGCTCCGCGTGTTGCTGTGGGGCGAGTCTTTCCCGGGCGTCCGCCATATCAGTTCCGGTCCGGCGGTTCTCCCCGTGCTTCCTGGTTCCGGAGATCCGCCTGGTTCGGGCCTTCTTTCCCTGCGTGGAGGCTGCGCCATTCCAACTCGGCAAGCTTCGTCTCGCGCCACCACTTGAAGTGATGGTTGTACGCGTAGAGCTCGTTCACCGTCCCGGTGATCATGGAGAAGAATGCCGGTCGCTCTTCCGGGAAGATCGCTCCCATGTAAACGTGAACGATCAGTCCGGCAACGACGGCGCCGACGGCGACGAAGTGGATGGGTACGGCCCAGCCGACGACAGCGGGCGAGATGAGCTGGAAGGCCATGATCAATCCGGTGATCATCACCACCGGAACCATGGTCCAGACGACCATCGAGAACGCCTTCTGGCCCGCGTTGTAGATTCCCTGCGGAGGAAGCGGCTCCTCGGTTTTTCCGAGGATGCGGAGAGTCCGGACGATGAGCCAGCGGATGTCGTCCTTGTCGGTGACCTTGAGCATCTCTCCGCTGACGTAGTTGCGGAACCCGAACAGACCGTAGGGCAGAAGGACGAACATCCAGGTCACCCCGAGCGCGATGTGGAACTGCAGCAGGTTGGCGCGCCCGCCGAGCAGACCATTGAACATGGCGACGTACCAGTCGGGCGCGACCCGGAAGTCCGCGGCCGAGATCAACGCAATTCCGGTCGACACTTCCAGAATCCAGGTCACCGCGTTGAACCAGTGAACAAGGATCACGGCGACGTGATGTTTCTTGATCTGCCGCTGAAGCATCGCTTCCGCCTGTTCGGAGCTGAGCGGCACGGGCGAGAGCGGAATGCTATTCATCGAAGTCTCCCTCCCCTTTGTGGAGCTGAGTGAAGAAGGCAACGGCCTGGCCGAGAAAGGTCAGGCCGACCAGGCCCATGACGAAGGGGCGCAGCAGGCGTCTCCACGCCTCACCCGCCGCGAGCAGCCGAGGCGGTCGGGGCATGAAGCCGGCCTCGACGATTGCGAGCTGATCGTCGTGGCCGAGGTAGTAGACGTTGGGGCCCACCGCGACGCGATCCGACTCGATTCGACGTGCTCCATCGTGGAACACCATCCGGTGTACCGCTCCGGTGCGATCCTCCAGATCGCCGAAATGCTTCGCCTCGGAGGGACAGGTGGCGACACACGCGGGCGGCTCCCCTCGCGCCACCCTCGGCGCACAGAAGTCGCACTTGTCGGCCTTCCTGGTTCGCGCACTGATCTGTCTCGCGTCGTACGGACACGCATCGATGCAGAAGCCGCAGCCGATGCAGACGTCGGTGTTGATCCGAACCACGCCGTTCGGGTCGCGCCAGGTCGCGCCCGAAGGACAGGCCCGCACACAGGGAGCGTCGTCACACTGATTGCACTGCGCCACGTAAGGGCTGGACATCAGATCGGGAAACGTTCCGGCCAGATCGGTCATCCTCACGCGGGTCCGTGCCTGTCCGGCGGGCACCTCCCACTCGGCATTGCAGGAAACCGTGCAGGCCTCGCAGCCCATGCATTTCCGCAGATCGGTCACCATTGCGTATCTGGCCACGGCTCGGCTCCCTTCACGCTTTGACCGGGCGCACGAAGTTCACGCGCAGACCGGTGGCGCCGGTCAGCGGGTCAACGCTGATCCGGCTCATCAGGTGGTTGTCGGATGCGCCCTTCCCCCGGGCGAGACGCAATGCCTGCGAGCGGTGCCCGAAGCCGTGGACCATGAAGGCACAGTCGCTCCGGATCCCCTCGGTCACCCGCACCCGGATCCGTTGACTGCGGACTCCGTCGGCGTTTTCGAGAATGACCGAATCGCCTGTCGCAACGCCGTACCCGGCGGCAAACGCCGGATGAAGCCAGACCTCGTTCTCGGGCATCAGCGCGTTGAGCCAGCATTGTTCTGGCTGCGAGCGAACGAGTGGACCGGAGCACGGCCGTAGATCAGCCGAAAGAAGCCGGCGGGGGGTCGACGACCGGCGTGTATTTCGGCAGCGGATCGGCACCAAGCTGCTCCAGCATCGAGCGAGTAGAGTTCGATCTTGCCGCTCGCGTGTCGAAACACCGATCCTCGGGCGGGCGGTCCTCGATGTAAGGCCGCCCCGGAAACGACACCGCGCCACAGTTGAGCAGTTGCTGTCCATCGAGCCGAGCGGACGAATCATGGTCTCGAGATGCTCGTCCGGCGTCTTCCAGGGGAAGTACGCCTCCAGACCGAGCTGTGTCGCCATCTGTTTCGCGATCCACCATCCGGGTTTGGATTCGTACAGGGGGTCGCACGCCGGCGGCCGTATCGCGATGTAGGGACGCTTTGGCGCTTCCCACCACGGTCGGGGCGTCGTATCGTTCGAGATACGTGGCTTCCGGCAGAACCAGGTCGGCGTAGTTCATCTGCTCCATCGGCATCACATCCACCACGACCATCAGGTCGAGCTTTCTGATCGCTTCGAGCGTCCGTTGCCGGCGCGGAATGCTTTCCAGCACGTTCTGCCCGTAAACGATCCACCCTTGATCGGGTAGGGCTGGGCCGGTCACGGTGGCTTCGACCAGGCCATGGTGAGCCCCTGTTCTTCGGAGAGCGGGAAACTGCGTGCCCGCTCCATCGGCCCGCTCGCGACCGGGCTTCGGGAACGCCGGGAGATCGAGGCTTGCCGGTGACGAGCGGTCGGAAGAAAGATGCCGCCCTTGCGGCCCCAGCTCCCGAGCAGCGCGGTAACAATCGCCATCGCTCGCGAGCGCTGCGTGTCGTCGCCGTACCAGGTGGCGTGTCTGCCGGGATGCAGAGCCACGGCCGGTTTGGCCGCGGCCATCGCGCGCGCCGTTTCGCGAATCTGCGCCGCCGGCAGTTCAGTGATTCCTTCCGCCCATTCCGGCGTGAATACACGAACGTGACCGGTGAGCTCGCAAGCCCGTTGCATATTGGGCGATGTACTCCTTATCGAAGAGTCCTTCGCCGATCAGTACGTTCATCCACGCCAGCAGAAGCGCGATATCGGTACCCGGCCGGATCGGCAGCCACCAGTCGGCTTTTGCAGCGGCGACCGAGAACCGCGGATCGACAACGATCAACTTCGCCCCACGCGCCAGCGCCGTGCTGAACGCGGTCACCTGCGATGTGAAAACGTTCTCGCCGATGTGCGAACCGATCAGGACGATGAGCTTCGCTTCCTCCAGGTCGACAGGCTCCGGCGACCCGAGGCCGGCCAAACGTCAGCGAGTAGCCGACCTCGCGCGGTCCTCGGCATTGCGAGAAGGCAGGCTCGGCGCTGTTCGGCGTCCCGAACGCCTTCATCAGCGTGGTGAAGAAGCCGGAGGCGACGCCATGCGGGAAGAAAGCGATGCTCTCGCGTCCGTACTTCGCTTGCGCACATCGTTGATCTTGCGGCCAGGAAATCGAGCGCTTCGTCCCAGGAAATGCTTTGAATTTTCCCTCGCCGCGCGCGCCAACACGCAAGTGGGCCGCTTCAGGCGATCGGGATCGTAGAGGAGCTGCGATCCGGCATTGCCGCGCGCGCAAAGCCGGCCTTTGGTCAGCGGGTGGTCCGGGTTGCCTTGGAGCTTCACCACCTTGCCGCGCAGCACCGCGCGCAGACGCCGCAGCGCCAGAAGCACATCTCGCAATTCGTCGCGACCTCCACCACCCGTTCAGTGCCTCTCCATGCCGGCGGATGCTTCGCCGGACTGGCGGTGACGGGATCGTGGTCGCCGCAACCCCGGCGGCAGCCGTACCGAGAAATCGTCTTCTGGTAATCGAGCTCTTCATGGCTGTTCCCTCGCTGGCTGCAATCGCTCCCGGGGGCCGAAAATGAAGGTGGAACAAAGGAGGAGCGGCTGCGCCGCTCCTCCTCCGGCGACGCGACGGGTCAGCAGCCCCCGTCGACGTCCCCTTCTTGAATGACACTTCGTCGCCGACGGTCATGGTCGAGGCCTTTCGGGTCTTGACCGTAATCACGACCGGCGATCCCTCCTCCGCGGAAACGGCGAGGATCTTGCCGGCGCCGTCGGTGAAACGGACCGGGGCGTTTTCTTCACCCAGGAGGGACTTTCGCCGTCGATCTGGATGACCACTCTTCCGTTCTCGGTCGATGTGATCTTGCCGTGAACCACGGAATCGGCGGCAAAAGCACCCACGGTGCAGAAGGTCAGTACGAGCAACAGGGAAACGAGCTTCTTGATCATGTCAGGCTCTCCTTTTCTCGGATTCGGCTGAGAACACCACGAGCTGGAGCATCATCCGGAGTGTGTTGTATTCGGAGATCCGGGTCGAGCGGCGCGCCGGTGGCCGGACTGACGTGACCTCCGACCAGGGGGGTCGGCTTGTCGAACTCGGTCTTGAGGTATTCGAGCGTCAGGCGGACTTTCTGACGCATCAGGTAGTAGTTGATCCCACCGCCGATCTGGTCGATCTGCTGCTCGTTGATGCCGAGCAGATGGGCGAACTTCCAGCTCTCGATCAGAGCGTAGGGCTGGATTCTGGCTCGCTTGCCGATGATGGCCGAGGGCATAAATGCCGCTTTCGCGAACCATCCTTCCCTTCTGTCCGTTCAGGCCGGTGATGTTGGTGAGCCGGTCGCCGGCGTTGAAGTTGGTCAGATAAGCGTCATCGAAATCGAGCTTCAGGTATTGGGCGTTGGCGGTGATCATCCCCGCATCGGTCGGATATTCGAACAGCACGTCCGCGGCGAGCGCCGTGTAGTCGACGGTGTCGCCATTCAGCACCTGCCCTGAGGGAGAGACGTTGCGGTAGACCGCATCCGGCTCGAATGCCGCGCCGACGCCCACCGTGAAGATCTTCAGGTCGCCGAAATACGTGCCTTCATAGCCGGAGCCGGGTTCCGGATCGAGGAATGCGTAATGGACGCGCCCCACGTACTCCAGTGAGTTCTTCGGCTCGATCGACGAGGTGACCTGAGCGCCGGTGAATGGATGCGTGGTTCGGGTCACTCCCTCCCGTCCCTGAAACACCCCGAGGTAGTAGCGCATCCTCTGATCCAAGAAGTTTCCCCAGGCCACCACGCCGATGTCGCGGCTGAATTTCGCGGGTGATGTGCCATAGGCGGTGTAGACGAAGTAGGAGCGATCGAGGCTGAGGGGCGAGAAGCAATCGTCGAGATTGGCACGGGTCAGCGGGATCTTGGTCAGTCCAACCTTCAGGTTGAACGCTTCGGAGTAGTTCGCGATCGCATACCCGTCGATGATGCGGATGTCGCGATCGTTCGCGTCCACGTCCTGTGCGGTCAGGCCGTAGCCGAGAGCTCCCCGTTTGGACGAACCACAGTTTCCGCACGTCTGGAACTTGAAGCCGTAGGTATCGTTGAGCATGGCGGTGATGGTGAGGCGAAGCCGTTGGAAGTGGAGATCCAGCCGGTCACCCTGTCGATCCAGGCCGGTCCCGTAGTCGGTCTGTTCCGCGTAGATCTGACCTTTGACCTGGAAGTCGAACGTGGGCTGGAATTCGAAGGCGTCTTCCTCGTCGGCATCCTGCGTCTGCTCGTCGGGCATGGCCGGATTCGCGGCCGGAGCCGAGTCGGTCGTGTCGGCAGCCGGGGTGGGTGCGATGGTCTCCGCTGCCCCGCCGGTCGCCAGTGCTGCAAGAAAGATTGCAACGATGAGTGATACCAGAGATTTCTGCATGCGTCCTCCTAAAGTCGCGATGCGATTCTGGAAGACGCGGTCTCCGGCTTTCTTGACGCCCGACAAGGTTTCAGCGGCCTCACTGATGAGCGTGGCTCCGGCGGATCAGGTCGGTGACCTCACCCACCCGCACTGGTGACCTTCATCGCCTTGTCGGGTGCAGGCACAGCCGGCAACAGGGGTTCGGGCCGTTCGCAGAAAGGATCCGGCATCCTCCGGTCGGCTCGTCATTCGAGGTGAGTCGGTTTGTGAGCACGGGCCGCAATGAGCAGGCGGTCCCGCGCCGCACCAGTCGAGTGCTCAACTCATCGCGACATGTTGGTGGACGAGACCAATACCGCGGACACAGATTTCCAGCTCGAGATCAATCGTCGTCTGCCGCGACCTCGGCTCTGGCGGCCAGCGCCGCGGCGTCGACGATCCGATACTCCCGCGGCCCGGTGCGGCTGATCACGCCGTCCTTCGCGAGGCGGGCGAGTGCGCGGGAGATGTTCTCGGGGCTGATGTCGAGCGAGCGGGCCAGCTCCGCCTGGCTCGAGGGGAAGCTCGATCCCCACCCCCCCGATACATTTGCTGCCACTCGCCATCAGCCCGAGCAGCGCATGGGCGACCCGGGCCATGGCGCTCTTCCGGCCGAGCAGGCCGACATGGTCGAGACAATTGCGCAAGCGCCTGGCCGTATAGGCGAGCAGTGACGCGCACATTTCCGGATGGAGGGCCACCGCACGCTGGAAGTCCTCGCGACTCAGCACGAAGAGGTGACTGTCCGCCACGGCCGAGACCGACAGAGGAAACGGGCCGCCGTCGAGGAGCGGGATGAACCCGAAGAAGTCTCCGTCGGTGAGATTGAACACGGTGATCGAGCGCCCGCCGGGAAGATTGCGAAAGGCTTTCAGCCGGCCCTGTGCAACCAGGAAGAAGCGTCCGGTAACTTCCCCCTCGACGAACACCAGTACACCTTTTTCAACCTGGCGGCTGACGAAAAGCGGCGCAATGTGCTCGAGGACTTCGGGTCCCGCGAGTCCGAAGGGGCTTTTCGCCAGTGGACCGAGAAGGAGATCCGGCATTCCACTCTGATTGTATCCCTGATCGTCGCGTTGCCGAATCCATCATAATGGGTGACCGTGCTGACGAAAGAGGATGAACAGACCCTTCGAACGCTGATCGCGCAGACGCCTCTCGCGGCGGGTGCGGATCAGCCGTCGTTTCTTCAGGCGTTCGAGCGGCGGGATGTGCACACGGAGAACGTCCTGTTTTTCGAGGGGGAGACCGGCGGAACCTTCGCCATCGTCGCCGAAGGATCGTTGCGTGCGTCCAGGCAACTCGGGGGCGGCCGTGGCTCCACGTCTTCATCCTCACCAGGGGGCACTTCTTCGGTTTTCTTCCTCTCCTCGATGGCGGACCTTTCCCGGTGTCGCTCACCGCTCGAGCCGACGGGGTCGTCTTCACCCTCGACCGCCAGTCTTTCGAGACCTTCGTCATCGAGAACGGCAGGTTCTGCACCGCGCTCCTTGCCAGCATGGCTCGCCGCCTTCGTGGTTGCCTCGATCAGCTGGGGACGCTCGGGACTCCGGGCGCGCTGCCGCGTCTCGCGACTGCACTCTCGTCTCTGCTCCCCGCCAGGAGCGACGATCCGGTCTCGGTGCGATGGCCGATGACTCAGGCGGAGCTTGCCCAGGTTCTGGGAATCGCCCCGGAGAACCTGTCGCGAGCTCTCGGCAGACTGGAGCAACGCGGAATTCTCCGACGCGAGCGTGGCCGAACCCTGCGTATCCTGGAGCCGGCACGGCTTCGTGCGGTGGCCGAGGGAGAACCTGGAGAAGTTGACGTTCGTCAATGAAACGAACTGCGACAGATTGTTAAGGTCCGGCGACCGGCGTCGAGCCGGTGAAAGGACCCTGCAATGCGCATTCTGGTCTCCGCCCTCCTCACGATCCTGACGGTCTCGCCCCTCTTTGCCGAGCCTTTGACGCTCGAGAAGGCAACGCATCAGGCGGAGACGGCAAACCCGGCGGTCGTTGCCTCGAAGCTCGAGGCGGTTGCGTCGTCGGAACACGCTGCCGGGGTGAGCTCTCGCCGTTTCGGCCGCGTCGATCTATCGGGGACTTACGACGACTACGAGTCGAACCGAATTCTACGCCCGATGGCCTCGGATCTGTTTGCGGATCCGTCTCAGGGTCTTCTGCAGCTTCCCTGGGCGTCGAATCAGGTCCACCTCGGTCTGTCTCTCCAGGTGCCGCTTCTCGACGCCGGGACGATCCGGGAGGAAGCCCGGATCGCCCGGCTCACCGCTGCGAGTGCCGACGCGAACGCCAGTCGGACGCGTGAAGAAGCCTGGTTCGCCGTGCGCGCCACCTATCGGGAAGCCCTCAGCCTCACCCATGCGATCCGTGCGGCCGAGGTCTACGCCGATGCGCTCGAGCGTGACGCTGATGATGCCGAGATGCGGCTGCGCGTCGGGGCGTGGGCGCGAATCGACGCGGACAAGGTCCGGTTCGCGCTCGCGGGCGCTCATGTCGAACTGGCCATGTTGCGCGGACGCCTCCACGCAACCGAGGCGAGACTCGCGGCGTTGATGGGAGACGAGCGGCCCGAAGAGGGATACAGACTCGAGGAGACGCCGCAGGAACCGGATCGCGCCGCAACCCCCTCCGGCACGCGAAACGACGTCGAGGCAGCACGGTTGATGGCCGCCGCGGCGAGCGGCCGGGTGCATCAGGCCCGTCAGGCCTTCCAGCCCCAGCTCGTCCTGTCGGCACTCTTCGGCGAGCACACCGCTCCGGGCCTCGACTGGTACGACACTCGTGAGATTTCTCTGATCGTCCGGGTCCCGCTGTTCGATGGCGGTGCCCGGATGGCAGAGCTTCGCGGCGCACAACGGAAGCGCGAGGCCGCCGAGATGCGGGCGCGGGCCCGGCAGCTCGAAGCCGCCTCACAGCAGATCGACGCCACCGCCCGGTGCGAGACAACGGCGGCACAGTTGGAGGCGGGAGTCGCGCAGCGTGCTCTCGGCGCCGAGGTTGCGCGCGTCGAGAAACTGAAACTCGATCAGGGCACCGGCCGGATCGAGGACTACCTTGCCGCGCGCGCGAGCGAGGTCCGCGGAGAATCCGCCTACTGGCAGGCGCTCTACGCGGCACAGAACGCCAGTGACTACGCCGCCCTGGCCGGCGGCAGGGAGTCCTGCCATGAGTAAACGTGCACTCGTTCCAGCTGTTCTGATCGTACTTCTGATTTCCGGAGGATTCCTGATCCGTCAGAAGAAGCGGTCGATTGCGGCTCTTCCACCGCCCGCGCCGGCCGCGATCCCTGTCAGGACGGCGCGCGTCACCAACGGATCGGTCTCCAGACGAATCTCCACGGTCGCAGTGATCCATGCGGACTCCACCGCGACGATCGCGGCACAGATCGGAGGTTCTCTGCTCGAGGTCCCGCTCCGAGAAGGAGATCGCGTCCGGACCGGCGAAGTCGTTGCCCGCATCGATGCCAGGCCACTGTCCGACTCCCTCGATGTAGCGCGGGCACGCGTCGCGGCCGCACATCAGGCGCTCCTCACCCAGCAGGCGATCTTCGCACGTGACCAGGTGCTGATCGACGGCGGCGCGATCGCCCGGCAGGCCTTCGACCTCACCGTTGCTCAACTCGAATCAGCGCGCGCGGCTCTGGTCGCAGCGGAGAAGCAGGAACACACCGCCGGCATTCAGCTCTCGTTCGCCACCGTGACCGCTCCCTTCTCCGGAACCATCACCGGGCGCCTCATCGAGCCAGGCGAACTCGCCGCTCCGGGTAGACCGATCTATGAGCTCCAGCGTCCGGGCAATGTCCGCGTCGTCTCCAGACTCTCACAGCAGGCGCTGTCGCAACTTGAACCCGGGTCCCGCGTGACCTTCTCGTGGGAGGGCCGGAGAGTGAGCGCCCGGGTTTCACGGATCCATCCCGCTCTCGATTCATCCTTTCTCGGAGTGGTTGAGAGCGAGCTCGGGAGTGCGCCATTCAACCTCCCGAATGGTGCTACGGTCCATGCCGACTATGAGACTCCCGCGCAGAGCGGCTTGGTCGTTCCCGACGGTGCACTCCTGGACGGTCTGAAGGGAAGTTTCGTCGTTCGTGTGATTCACGGCGTGGCAAATCCGATCGAAGTGGAGGTCGTCACGCGCGGGAATTCGACCGCATCGATCCGGGGGGCGCTGACCGCCGGAGATGACGTCGTGGTCGGGCTGCCGAGCGAACTGATGACGCTGGCAAAAGGAACGGCCGTGATCGCATCGAACGGGGGACGGTCGTGAGCTTCGTCGAACGCTATCTCCGCCGCCCACACCTGATCCTCTCGGTCATCCTTCTCCTGGCCGTCGTCGGGCTGATCGGCTTCTTCCGCATCCCGGTGACCCTGTTTCCCGACAGCGAGCGTCCGCAGATTGCCGTCATCTCCGTCTGGCCCGGAGCATCGTCCGATGACGTCGCCTCCGATCTGAGCCGGGTCATCGAGAAGGAGCTCGCCACACTCGAACAGGTCCGGCGGGTGACTTCGACCTCGAACGACGAGGTCTCGGTCGTCACGGCGGAGTTCCGGTACGCCAAAGGGCTCGATGCGGCGGTGACCGATGTCGCCAACGCTTTGAGCAGAATTCAGCCGCAGTTGCCGTCAGGTCTCCGTCCGTTCCAGATCTACAAGGTATCCTCCGCGACGCCGGCGGTTCTGACGATCGCGGTCTCACCGAAACCAGAAAGCGATCTCGATCTCTCGATGGCCCGGCGAATCGCCGAAAATCCGATCAGGGAGGACCTGCTGCGCCTGCCCGAGGTGGCGAACGTCGAAGTGTTCGGCGGCTGGCAGAGTGTCCTGGCGGTCGAGATCGATCCCGACGCGTTAGAGGTGTTCAGGGTCAGCGCCGGGGAGGTGGCGCGAGCGCTCGCGAACTGGAATCGCAACACGCCGGAAGGCCTCGTCGTCACGGATCGGACCCATATCCTCCTGAAAAGCGAAGGAGCGCTCACCCGTCCCGAGCAGTTGGGCGCCATCGTGGTGGCGAGGGCCGGGGAACAACCTGTGTTTCTGCGGGACCTCGCGACCATCCGGCCTTCGGTGCAGGAACGGCTCTCGGTTTTTCATGGCAATGGGAAGCCCGCCGTCGGCATCAATATCCAGCGGGCGCTTTCCGGACACTCCATGCCGACGATCAATGCGGTGCTCGCCGAGCTGCCGAGGCTCGAGGCGCGCTACGCGGGGCTGCGCTTCGAGATTGCCGACACGCAGGGAGAGCTCATCACCAAGAGCGTCGGAAACATGAAGGAGGCGCTGCGTGACGCCATCCTGATGACGATCCTCGTGATCTTTCTGTTTCTCGCCGACGTGCGAGGAACCCTTCTCGCGGCAGTCTCGATTCCTTTCACCTACCTCATCACCTTCGCCTTCATGTGGCTCCTCGGGTTCGAGTTCAACATGGTCACCCTGACCGGAGTCATTCTCGGCGTGGGAATGCTCCTCGACGACGCGATCGTCGTGCTCGAGAACATCGAGCGGCACTACCACAAGCTCGGCAGGGATTTGAATGACGCCGTCATCGGCGGGACCCAGGAAGTGATGGTGGCCGTGCTGTCCGGCACCTACGCGACCGTCGCCGTGCTCGTGCCGATCATCTGGATCGGTGGGTTCGTACAAACGGTGTTGCGTCCGCTGAGTCTCACCCTCTCGATCGCACTCGTCGCATCCTACGTGGTCTCGGTGACGGTACTTCCCATCCTGGCCCCCGTCTTCCTGCGATTCCGAGGTGGGAAGCGTGCGCGGTGGGAGCGAGCGCTCGACCGTCTGGTGAACGGCCGGATCATGAACGCCGTCGAGAGCTTCTTCTCGAGTGCGGCCGCATTCGCGATCCGGCACAAGGCCCTGTTTCTGATTCCTGCGATCCTCCTGCTCATCCTCTCCGGGCGGGTGCTCATGCCGCTGATCGGCCGCGATCTGATGCCGCCGATGGACACCGGCATTCTGCGGGTCTCGTTCGAGACCTATCCCAACACGTCCCTCGCATGACTCCGAGGCCATCCTGACGCGCGTGGAGACGGCGATCCGACACGAGAAGAGTGTGGTGCGGATGTCGTCGACACTCGGGTCGGAACCTGGGGTGCTCTCGTTCGGGTCGGGGCGTAACGCGCAACAGGCGTTCATCACCGTTCATCTGGTGGATCGCTTCCGCCGGAGCGAGAGCATGTGGCAGGTCGAGAGCCGAATCCTGGAAGAGTTGCGGCGCAGCCCGGGCATCCGCTTTCCCGCGGTCTATGACTATGGAGCGACGCCGCTGTCCACCGTCCGAGCGACAGTCGACCTGATGGTGAGCGGGCCTGATCCGAAGGTGCTTGATGCGATTGCACGCGACGTGGATCGCCGGCTGCAGACCGTCGGGGGGCTTCGCGCCACCGTTCGCACCTGGACTCTCGACCGATCCGAGTATCGTTTCATTCCGGATCCGGAACAGCTCGCGCTGTATGGCATCGATGCCGCGAACCTCGCCGCACAGGTAAGCGCACAGGTCAAGGGCATTCCAGCCTCGCGGTTCCGCGTGCCGCAGCAGGATTCGTTCCCGATCTGGGTCCAGGTTTCGAGGGCGCGGAGGGATGGGCCCGGCGCGATCCGGACACTTCCCATCATCACTCCCCGAGGGGCGGTGCCCCTCTCGGCGCTCGGCCGCATCGAAAGGGCCACCATTCCTACCCTGCATACCCGTGAGGCTCTCGGCGAGACCATCGACATTCTCGGCTATCGCTCAACCGCAGCCGTCACCCACATCCATGACAACGTCACCCGGGCGCTCACCGGCATCGATCTTCCGACCGGATACTCCATAACGGAAGAAGGGGAGCTGAAAACGATGAACGAGTCGTTTTCAGCGCTCCTCCAGGCTTTGCTTCTCGGTCTCGTCCTCCTCTACTTTTCTCTCGTCCCTGCGTTCCGCAGTTTTCTGCATCCGCTGACGATCATGATTGCGATTCCGCTGGGAATGATCGGAGCGACATGGGCGATGCTGCTGGCGGGCAAGCACGGCTGCATGCCATCGTTCATGGGAATGATTCTGCTCGCGGGAATCGTCGTGAAGAACTCGATCCTGCTGATCGACTTCATCGAGGATGCACGGGACCAGGGCGTGCCGCTGCGGGAAGCCCTCGAGCAAAGCGTGCGGGTACGGACGCGTCCGATCCTGATGACCGCGTTTGGTACGTCGGTGGGAATGCTCCCGATCGCGCTGGAGTGGGCGATTGGTCTGGAGCGGCTCTCACCGCTCGCGGTCGTCGCCATCGGCGGTCTGCTCGTCTCGACATTCCTGACTCTGATCTACGTCCCGCTGATCTATGATCTGTTCGATCGGCTGCGCGCCGCGGTCATCCACCGCGTCGGCCGAGACACAGGAGTCGTCCCCCCCGATGAAGCAGAGCCCGTTGCACTGCCAGTCTGAGCGGGTCTGATCCGTCGAGAGCGAGTCGGAGGATCGGCCGGAGCCGAATCGCGCCAGGAGATCCGAGCGAGCCTCTGGCCCGGATCCTCGGCCGCGTCGATCCACGTTTTTCGCCAACCGAACTTGTCACGGATGCGGCCACCGCTATCACCAGCGACGGCAGTTGCGCGTCGCACCCGTGACAAAGTCCGGCCACGGTTGGCTCTCGCGCTTGCGCTCGAGACGGCTACGGGCGGGGCAGGTTTCGCCTCGGGACGTTCATGTCTTCGATTTTCTGGATGTCGACTCGGATGGGTTGCGGACCTCGCGTCAGCGGCCGGGCTGGTCGCGATCGAACCCGTCCGCCTCCGCCGGATCTCGAGCTGGCGCTCGAGACGGCTACGGCGGGACAGCCTTCGCCTCGGGACGTCTACTCCGTTGCGTTTCTGGCGGGCTTGCCCAGCCGTAGCCCCGGCTCCGCGTCAGCGGCCGCGAATCGAGCAATCCGCGCGATCGAACCCGTCCGCCTCCGCCGGATCTCGAGCTGGCGCTCAAGACGGCTACGGCGGGACAGCCTTCGCCTCGGGACGTCTACTCCGTTGCGTTTCTGGCGGGCTTGCCCAGCCGTAGCCCCGGCTCCGCGTCAGCGGCCCCGAATCGAGCAATCCGCGCGATCGAACCCGTCCGCCTCCGCCGGATCTCGAGCTTGGCGCTCGTGACGGCTACGGCGGGACAGCCTTCGCCTCGGGACGTTTACTCCGTTGCGTTTCTGGCGCGCTTGCCCAGCCGTAGCCCCGGCTCCGCGTCAGCGGCCGGGCGAATCGAGCAATCCGCGCGATCGAACCCGTCCGCCTCCGCCGGATCTCGAGCTGGCGCTCGAGACGGCTACGGCGGGACAGCCTTCGCCTCGGGACCTTTACTCCGTTGCGTTTCTGGCGGGCTTGCCCAGCCGTAGCCCCGGCTCCGCGTCAGCGGCCGCGAATCGAGCAATCCGCGCGATCGAACCCGTCCGCCTCCGCCGCTGCTCGAGCTTGCGCTCGTGACGGCTACGGCGGGACAGCCTTCGCCTCGCGACCTTTACTCCGTTGCGTTTCTGGCGGGCTTGCCCAGCCGTAGCCCCGGCTCCGCGTCAGCGGCCGCGAATCGAGCAATCCGCGCGATCGAACCCGTCCGCCTCCGCCGGATCTCGAGCTGGCGCTCGAGACGGCTACGGCGGGACAGCCTTCGCCTCGGGACGTTTACTCCGTTGCGTTTCTGGCGGGCTTGCCCAGCCGTAGCCCCGGCTCCGCGTCAGCGGCCGGGCGAAGGCTGGTGGAGCTGATCGGGATCGAACCGACGACCTCCTGAGTGCGATTCAGGCGCTCTCCCAAACTGAGCTACAGCCCCACACGTGAAACGCACTCCTCAATGCCTCGCCTCCCGAGAATATTCCTGCGCCGAAGCATCGGGATCGTCCCCTTTTCGTGCCGGCAGCGTGATCTTCAGATCGTCGACGAATCGCTCCTCCGGGACGGCGATGAAGTAGCCCTGCAACAGGTCCACCCCCAGCCGGCAGCACCATTCGTACTCTTCCCGGGTCTCGATTCCCTCGGCAATGGTCTTCGACCCCGTCTTGTGGGCCAGGTCCACCAGCAGCCGGATCAGGTCCTGCTTGATCGGCTCCGAAGGCATCGCCGAGACCAGCCCCTTGGTGATCTTCAGGTAGTCGGGTGCGAGTGAGGCGATCGCCTCGAGCGAGGCGTATCCGGAGCCGGCATCGTCGATGGCGATCGCAATCCCCTTCTGGCGCAGGCTTCCGAGCAGGTCCCGAAAGACCGCATAGTCCTCGATGGCCGCCCGCTCGGTCAGCTCGAAGATGAACTGCCCCGGATAGTCGGCGAAATACTGCACCGTCTCGTTGAACCGGAGCGCGAATGCCTCGAGCGTTTCCGCCTCGAGGTTGACCAGAAAGCGTCGCTCCCCCACATGCTCCTTCCGCAGCCGCTTGATCATGCAGCTCAGCGCAACCTCCTCCAGATCCCACGCCAGTCCCACCTCGCGCGCGAAGCCGAAGAGCATGTCGCTGTTGCGGAACAGCGACCGCCGCGGTCCCCGCGTCAGCAGCTCGTATCCGAACACCGTCCCGTCCGACGAGTGCACCACCGGCTGAAAGAGCACACGTACCCGCTTCCGGCGAATGATCTCCTTCATCTCACGGGTGAGCTCCTGCTTGCGCCTCTGCTCGGCGTCGCGCACGGTCTGTGCCGCGCGCTCCATTCCGTGATAGATCTGCCGCTCGAGACGGATCTGCGGCGAGTACTGCAGCAGATTGGCCCCCACGAAGAACCCGATCTCACCCGTCTCCATCTGAGGAAAGCGCTCCCGCAGCTCGTGCATCAACGTCCCGTGCAACTGCGTCGCCTCCGTCTCGACATCCGGCTCGAATGCGGATTCGTTCGACCCCGGGGGCACGAAGAGATAGAAACTGGATGCTCCCACCCGGCTGACCACCACTTCGGCACCTCCCCGCCGCCGGGCCTCGGCGCGAAGGACGTTGCCCACCTTCCGGAGGAACTCGTCGAAAAATGCCCAGCCGTACTCCTCCTCGATGGATTCGTACTGCTCCACGTCGACGTAAATCACCTCGACGCAGCGACGTTCGATCAGGATCTCACGCAACCGTTCCAGAACGAGGGATACCGTGGGGAGTCCCGTGGCCCGATCGTGAAGCAGGTTCTGGAGGGCGGCCGGACGGAATCCCGACCTCATCCTCCCGCCGTCTCGCGGCAAGATCGAGCAGTCGGGTGACCCGCCAGGTGACGTCATTCTTCTGGAGCGGCTTGACCAGATAATCGTCCGCACCGACCTGCAGGCCGGTCAGCCGGTCCCGGACATCCCCTTTCGCGGTCATCAGAATGATCATGATGCCGCTGGTCCGGTGAACCCCCTTGAGCGTCTGGCAGATCTCCCATCCACTGGGTCCCGGCATCATCACGTCCAGCAGGACCACGTCAGGGGTCTCCTCGCGGGCCAGACGCAAGGCCGTCTCGCCGTCCGGCGCATTGAGGATCCGGGCGTTGAGAGGGGCGAGGAAATGTTCCAGAAGACGGACGATTGCGGCGTCGTCATCCGCGATCAGAATGGTGGGCTGCGACTCCATCTGACGTCATCCCTATGCTGAAAACAGGCCAAAAGCAAGCTCGGGCGCACCGGGTTGTTCGCCGCATCCCTCCTGCCCACTGCGACGGAGCAACCCACTGTGGCGTGTGATCCGCAAAAGTGCTAAGTTTCTCTACTTCGGATCTTCGCGGTCCGCGCCGCGGCAGGGAGAATCATGATCACCTTTGGAACATCTGGATGGCGAGGAGTCATCGGAGAAGACTTCACCTTCGAGAACGTCCGCATCGCCACCCAGGGGATCGTCAACTATCTGAAGTCCGCCGAGACCCCGCCGGAGTCGGTGGTGGTGGGCTACGATACCCGCTTTCTCTCGGAGAAATTCGCGCTGGAAGCCGCCAGGGTGCTCGCCTACAACGACATCCAGGCGTATCTTTGCAGCCGCGACGTGCCGACCCCCTGCGTCTCGTTCGAGACGGTTCGCCGCCGCGCCTCCGGAGCGATCAACTTCACCGCCTCCCACAACCCTCCCGAGTACAACGGCCTGAAGTTCTCGACCGGCAACGGTGCTCCGGCCCTGCCTGAGATCACCGAGGCGATCGAGCGGGAGATCCAGAGTGTCCAGGAGCGTCAGAAATCGATCGACGTCTACCATCGTCCGGAACTGATCGAGGTGATCGAGCCCCGGGAGCGCTATCTCTCGGCCCTCCGCACCATCGTCGATACCGAGGCGGTCCGGAACAGTGGCCTTCGCATCGCCGTCGATCCTCTCTACGGAACCGCCCGCGAGTTTCTCGATTACTTTCTGCTGGATGCAGGGGTCGATGTGCGGATCATCCACAACTATCGCGACCCCTACTTCGGCGGCTTCTCCCCCGAATGCAATCAGAGGAACCTGGCGGAACTGCGCCGGGTCGTCCCCCAGGAAAAACTCAACCTCGGTCTGGCGACCGACGGCGACGCTGACCGGTTCGGAATCATCGACCACCGCGGCCGCTTCATCTCGGCCAACCTGATCATCGCGCTGCTCGCCCTCTACGTGAAACGGGAGCGAGGATTCCCCGGCGGGCTGGCACGCTCGGTCGCAACCACCCACCTGGTCGATCGCATCGCCGAGAAGCTCGGAGTTCCCCTCTACGAGACCTCCGTCGGATTCAAGTACATCGGTGAGCTGATCCTGGAGGACCGCATCGCCCTCGGCGGAGAGGAAAGTGCCGGCCTCTCGGTCTACGGGCACATCCCGGAGAAAGATGGCATCCTCGCCTGCCTGCTCGTCGCGGAAATGGTGGCCAAGACCGGCAAGAACCTCCAGCAGCTCACCCGCGAGCTCTACGATGAGTTCGGTCCCCACTACAGCAAGCGGGTGGACATGAAGCTCACCTCCCAGCTCCGGGACTCCGTGACGAAACGCCTGCAGAATCCGCCGGCGAAACTGGCCGGGCGCAAGGTCGAAAACGTGAAGACTCTCGACGGAGTCAAACTCGAGTTCGACCCCGGAAGCTGGCTGCTGTTCCGGATCTCCGGAACCGAGCCTGTCGCCCGCATCTACGGCGAGGCCTGCAGCCCGAAGGACCTCAAGAGCCTCCTCGACGCCGGGAAGAAGTTCGTCACGAAGTAGCTCAGGGGATCCGGTAAGAGGTGACGGAGTGGTGGCGGACTCCCTCCCTCGCAGAGAACGTCTGCCCTTGTCGTCCCGAGCGGGTGGGCGGAAGGGCAGGCGAGGGACCTCCCCCGATGCGAAAAGGATCGTTTTGCTGGAGCGACCGCGCCCGCGACGCTTTGCGCCTGGAGGTTCTTTATCGCATCGGCGGAGATGTCTCGCATGCCCGCCCGCCCACCCGCTCGACATGACACTGGCCACCGGCTCGTCGAGACAAACGCCGGGCGGCATCGATCGAGCGACAGGGCCGAAACCCTCGCGACGAAGATCGCCATTGTCGTCCCGAGCGGGCGGGCGGAAGGGCAGGCGAGGGACCTCCCCCGATGCGAAAAGGACCGTTTTGCTGGAGGCGCGCCCCGCGACGCTTTCGCCTGGAGGATCCTTGTCGCATCGGCGGAGATGTCTCGCATGCCCGCCCGCCCACCCGCTCGACATGACACTGGCCACCGGCTGCGTCGAGACGAAACGTCGCGCGCGGATCGATCGAGCGCAGAGCGCCGAATCCCTCGCGAGAACGGCCGCCATTGTCGTCCCGAGCGGGCGGGCGGAAGGGCAGGCGAGGGACCTCCCCCGATGCGAAAAGGATGGTTTTGCTGGAGGACCGCGCCGCCGCGACGCTTTGCGCCTGGAGGTTCCTTGTCGCATCGGCGGAGATGTCTCGCATGCCCGCCCGCCCACCCGCTCGACATGACACTGACCATCGGCGAACTCCGAACTCCAGAACTTCAGAACTCCAGAACTACTCCCCCTCGAGGTACTTCGTCGCGTCAAGGTAGGCCTTTCGCCGTCTCGCGGGTCAGCCCGGAGAACACATCCCCCTCCGGATAGATGATCATGTTCGGCCCGTAGTCGCAGAGGTCCAGACAGGAGACCGAGCAGACCCGCACGGTCGGCTTTCGACCGAGCGAGCGGTTGAGGTCTTTCAGCTCAGTGCGGATCAGCTCGCCGCGCTCGTCCCCGCGGTTCTCGTTGTTGCACCGGGCGCCGGTACAGACCAGGACGTGTTTGAGAAACGGATAGCGGCTCATCGTCGTCCCGGACCTCAGTCCGCCTCGAAAAGCATGTCGAGAAAGGCGTCGGATCAAGGGGATCAGATCGTCGGCGGATTCACCCACCCCGACGAACTTCACCGGGATATCGAATTCTCTCATGATCGCGAGAATCACTCCGCCCTTGGCCGTTCCGTCGAGCTTGGTCACGACGATGCCGGTGACATTCGCCGCCTCGAGAAAGGCGCGGGCCTGACTCAGGCCGTTCTGTCCGGTCGTCCCGTCGATCACCAGCAGAGTCTCGTGTGGCCCCCCTCCATCTCCTTGCCCATCACCCGGCGGATCTTGGAGAGCTCCTGCATCAGGTGAGACTTGTTGTGCAGCCGCCCGGCGGTGTCGATCATCGCCACGTCACTCTTGCGGGACTTCGCCGAGGAGATCGTATCGTGAGCCACCGCGCCCGGATCGGCCCCGGGACGATGCCGAACCAGCGGAACGTCGATCCGCTCGGCCCAGCTCTGGAGCTGTTCGATGGCTGCCGCCCGGAAGGTATCGGCCGCTCCAGCACCACGCTCCGCCCCTCACCTTTCCAGCGCTGGGCAAGTTTCGCAATGGTGGTGGTCTTGCCGGTTCCGTTCACCCCCACCACCAGAATCACGAAGGGATGCGCCTGATCCAGATCGATCGTCTCCATCGCTTTCCGGGGGATGAGCTTCCGGGTCTCCTCGCGCAAGGCGGAGGTCAGCTCTTCCACGTTCCGGATCTTTTCGTCCTTGATCCTCTGCTCCAGCCGATCCATCAGCTCCATGGTCAATTCGGCGCCGACATCCGCCCCGATCAACCCTTCCTCCAGGGCGTCCAGGACTGCACGGTCGACGCCGAGATCCGCCTTCATTGCGTCACGGACCTTTTCGATGACCTCGGTGTGGGTCATGAACAGGCCGCGTTTCAGTTTTCCGAGAAATGACTTATTTTCCATCGGGTCGATGGGCTCCTTCCGAGCACAAAACAGGTTCAGCTTTCGTTTCCGGCGACCTGATGCACCATCTCTTCGGTGATCACGATCTTTCGCTCCGAGTCAGAGGCGACCGCAGCCGGATCGAATTCACGCTCCCGGATGATCCGCCGGTAGATGTCCTTCAGCGCCCGGGCCCCGAGCCGCTTGTGGCGACTCGCCAGCCAGGCAATCGCCCGGATGGCGCCACGGGTGATCTGGAGATCGATGTTGAAGCGCCGGAAATACTCCCGTGAGGTCCGGAAAATCGAACGTTCCGGATCGACGAAGATCTTCGCCAGATCCTCCTCGCCGAGATCGTTGAGCACCACGATCGACTCGAACCGCGAGACGAACTGGGGTGTCATCCCGTAGGCGAACAGATCCTCGTAACGGAGATAATCCCGCAGCCGGAAAGGCACTTCCTCCCGCACCTCTCCGGTCTGGGAGACCACCACGACGGGCCTCAGCGGCCGGCCGTCCTCCCCCAGCGTCGCACGGCGAAAGACGCTGTCGTAAAGCTCCTCGAAGGCGCCTCCCGCGACGAACAGAATCGATCCGGTGCTGACCCGGGCGATCCGGTCGGTCCCCGGAACTGCGAAGTCGATCTCCTCGTTCTCCATCAACGTGAGCAGCGCTTCCTGAGCGAGGATGCCCCGCACGTTGGGGCTGCTTCCGGCGTGCGCCCGGATCTTGTCGACCTCGTCGACGAAGACGATCCCCCGCTCCACCCGCCGGAGAAGATCCTCGGGTGAGGCTCGAGGGCCCAGGCGGCGCTCCGCGTTGTGATAGAGGCGGGCAAGGACCGCCTGCCCCTCGCCCCCGTCCCGCTCTCCGAGCAGATTGGCGTTGATCCGGATCACATTCGAGTAGCTGGCCAGATCCTCACGGCTCTCCAGGAACTCCTGAACCGCACGCATCAGCGTGGTCTTGCCCGAGCCGGAGGTACCGATCAGCAGGATGTTTCCCGCCGGATGCCCCACCAGGTGCTTGACCACCGCAACCGACACTTCCCGGACGGCCTGGGGCTGTCCGATCACGATCCGTCGAAGGGCCTCGTCAATCTCTGCGGGACGAATGGGAAACGACATGGTCGGCGGGAGAATATCGCAAAGCAGCGTCGGAGGGGGATCCGGGCTCCTGAGCCGGATCGGCTCAGAACAGCGCAGAGACCAGCGCCAGGATTCCGAGGATCACCACGAATCCCATCGAGATCCAGAATGCCCGAACCGTCTGCTTGTGGATCATCACCGGCTCTCTCCGCTCCCCGATCAGATAGCGGAAGTAGTCCACCCGTGGCCTGACCGGACTGACCCGGCCATCGACGTTCGGGTAGATCACCTGATTGATCTCCGGCACCATGATGATGGGAATGATCACCGCGCCGCCGGCCGTGGAGACGAACTTCTCCAGACTGGCGGCATGTGGCATTCCGGTCTCGGCGATGATGCAGACATAGACCGTGGTGGTCTGAAACACCGACAGCGCCTTCTGGCCCTTGCTCCGGGCGCGGAACAGGTTGGCCTGACTCTCCACCGCCTGGGAGAGGATCTTCTCGTCCAGCCGCGGGTAGTTGATCAGGATGATCACGGTTTCGCCGCGGGCGAACAGAACCTGTTCCTCGCGGTGATAGACCTCTTCACCGAACGCCTGCCAGTCCTCGTCCTCGTGCATCGAGGAGAAGCCCTCGGAGTCGAGCACGTCGAGCAGTCTGGAGACCGGACTGCTCTGCGCGGTGGACTCGGCGTTGGGGGTGGCTTTAGCTCTTTGCATGGGCATCGACAATCCGGATCAGGTCGTCGAATTCAAAAGGTTTGCCGAGATGACCATCCGCGCCACAGGCCTTCGCCTTGTCCGCCACATCCCGGTCCCCCGACACGACGATGAAGGGGATCCCTCGAGTCGATTCGTCTTTCTTCAGTGAGGCACAGAGAGCTTCGCCATTCATCCCCTGGAGGGTCAGGTCGGCGAAGATCAACTCCGGAACCGGATCGATCTTCACCCGCTCCAGGGCCTGCCGGCCATCAGGCACGATCTCACCCTCCCGGCCGTTTCTCTGGAGCACCAGAGCAATCAGCCTCGCCACCTGGGGGTCGTCTTCCACGATCAGAATCAACGTCGTCTCTCCTATTCGAACGCGAAACGGATCCGCTTGCGCAGATGCCCGAGCAGCGCGCCCGCGACGGCACCGGCTCCGTTCCAGATCACATCATTGATGTCCGTCACCCGGGTCGGGAGAAAATACTGCCACGCCTCCACGAATGCACTCAACCCCAGTGCCAGAATCAGGGTGATCAGATACGACTGATACGCCGGGCGATCGGGTGAATCCAACAGCAGGAACAGCAGAAACCCCCACGGCAGAAACAGCAGCGTGTTCAGGAGCATCGGCATGACCAGAGCGACGAGAATCGGCATCGCCACATGCCCTTCGCTGAATTTCTGGTAAAGCAGACGCACCTCCCGGAACGGTACCGGATCGACCTTCTTGTAGGTCTTCCCCGACAGTGAGATGGTCATCGAGAACATGCTCAGGGTCACCAGCAGCAGAAGCAGAAACGTGACCCGCTTCCGTACGACGACTGTTCTCTGATCCCTTCCGGCCATGGATGTTCATTATGGAACGTTTCCGACGGGCTGCCTATGCAAGAGAGGTGTCAGCAGCGAATCGGGAGCGCGGAGTGGACGGATCAGCCCGGCGATTTCCCTCTATAATCGGGGTCCTGGATGTCTTCCGGTTCCCTCACCATTCACGGACACTACCGCGATCTCGCCCCGGCCGTCGCCGAGCGGATTCTCCGGGCCCGGAGCGCCCCAGACTCTCCGTTCTCCATGCCTCTGGAGCTGACCGTCGCCTCCCGCGGTCTCGGAGAACAGGTGGCCGATGCGTTTCTGCAGCGGGCTCCCGGGGGCATCGCCGGGCTGCGGATCCAGAGTCTGGAGACTCTCGCGCGGCGCATCGTCAACCGCTCCGGCGCCTTTCCGGCCGTCGCCTCCGACGCCGAACAGCGCCTGCTCCTGTCGCTCGCCGCCCGCTCGGTCCGCGATCCCCTGATGGAGACGCCCGGCATTGCCGCCCTCCTCCACCGCACGTGGAGAGATCTCCGGAGACAGCGACCTCATCCTCTCCCGGTTCCGCGATTCGATCTCCCGTCTCCAGCCCGGCTCCAGACCGAGAAAGGAGCTGCTCGCCCGCGTCTGGTCCGCGTTTCAGTCGCGGATGCGAGAAGCCGGCCTGACCGACCCGGCGGATCTGATCGACGATGCGGTCCGTCTCCTGCGGGACGGCGCGGAGATCCAACACCAGATCATCGCCGGGTTCTACGACACCACCGGCGTGCAGCAGAAACTGATCGACGCCCTGGCCGAGGCGGGAAAGATCGACTGCATCGCCATCCCGGTTCCTCTCGACGGGGAAACGCCGGGCGCGGCGTTCGCCTCACGATTCAGCCGTCGCGCGATCGAGATCACCGGCGGTGCAGCCGAGGCCGCCCCGGGCGCCCCCAGAGCTCCGGAGGTGGTGATCCAGCGGGAAACGACACGCAGTCGCGAGATCGAGGAGATCTGCCGCCGGATCGCCGGACTGATCGCCGCGGGCACGGATCCCGGCTCGATTGCAATCGTGTTCCGGAATGGGTCGCCCGACCTCGATGCGCTTGTCCGCCATCATGCCCGGAACTTTGGATTCCAGGTTCCGGCTGCATCCCACCCGCTCGCCGCTCACCGGGTCGTCCGGGCAATGCTCCTCCTCCCGGAACTACGGGAGCGGCACTACCCGCGACGGGACGTGCTGGAAATCCTCTACAGCGGATACCGTCCATCCTCCGGCCCGATTCGTCGCGACGATCTCGAGGAGATCGACCGGATCACCCGAAAACACCAGATCCCTGGCGGCTCGGCCGAAGAGATTCGCGCAATCCTTCCCCGGATCCGGAACGAGAAGGCCGAGGACGAGCCGGTGGTGCTTCGCTATCTCGGGATCGTGGAGGATCTCGAGGCTCTCCAGATTCCCCGCACCGAGGGCGCCACCGGCAGACACTGGGCGGCATCGATGGAAAAGATCGCCGGACGATTTCGCCCGGAGACCGCGGCCGATCTCGCCGTCTTCGATGCTCTCGACACGATCGGCGATACGCTCCGGAGGCTCGACCTTCCGGGTGCCCGCCTCGATCTGCGTGATGTCTCCACCCTGATTCATGCATCCGGCGAGATTGCGGGCGAGGCTCCGGATCATCCGATCTGGATCGGCGACGTGATGCGACTCCGCGGCCGCACCTTCGATCACCTCTTCCTTGCCGCGGTCGAGGAAGACCTCTTCCCGCAGCGGCGGACACCCGACGCGCTCCTGCCTGACCCCGAACGCCGGACAATCGGCGTTCACGAGGTGGGCGACGGCCTCGAGGAGGAACATCTGCTCCTCGATCTCACCCTTGGCGCGGCCCGCACCAGGGCGCACGTGTCGTTCGCCGCGGCGGATGCCGCCGGAAGACCGCGGCGCCCGTCGCATCTGCTCAAGGCTCTCGCCGGCCGGCTGGATCCGGACCATGCGGTCGAGATCAACGGTGGCTTCGAGGAGTGGCTTTCCCGGCACCGTCCCGCTCCGGCTGAAGCCCGCTCCCGCGGAGAAGACGCGGCAGAACGCCTGCTCGCCGCCGACCTGCAGCCCGGCATGGTCTCCCCGGCCATGCTTCGGCGCCTCCAGATGATGATCTCCACCGGGACCCGTTCGAACCGCGACGGGTATCTCACGGTCACCCCGGAGATCACCCAGGCGCTGACCGACCGGCTGACCCGCAGCATTTCGCCCACCCATCTCGAAGACTACGGCGAGTGCCCCCAGCGGTTCCTGTTCAAGAGGATCCTGCGGATCCGCGAAGTGGAGGATCCCGATCACGAGCTGGAGATCGAGCCACGGAGACGAGGTTCTCTGCGCCACCGGATCCTGGAGCGGTTCTATCAATCCCTCGAGGACCACGAGATTGCCGGCAGCGCAGAGAGGCGTTCGCTCCCCGATCCGCTTCGGGAACGGCTGAGCCGGGTCATCGACGAGCAGTTCGTCATTCACGATCGGGAGTTTCCGCCGTGGAACCGGCTGATCCGGGAGATCGAGAGAAAGGCGACCCATCGGATTCTCGAGCGCTTCGTCGCCGAGGATCTTTCGGATCTCGACGAGAACGACCTTCGTCCGCGTCATTTCGAGCTCCGCTTCGGGGCGTGGAGCGAGCAGGACGATCCGGTCCCTCTGGAGATCGGCGGCGTGTCCATGTCCATTCGTGGATCCATCGACCGGGTGGATCAGCATCGGGACGAGACGCGGTACCGGATCGTCGACTACAAATCCGGAGCGGCGGGGCACCTCGATCAACTGGAGCAGAAGATCGCCACGGGGCACGCCCTGCAGCTCCCGCTCTACGCCATCGTCGCGGCCGGATTGTTCGACGTTCCCGACAGCAGCATCTCCGCGGTGATCAAGCCTCTCCAGCGGAAGCAGAAGCTCGAGCGGTTCGGATTCGAATTGAGTGATGCCAGAGCCAACCTCGACCGGATCCTGACCCTTTTCGTGGACGAGATCCGCCGGGGGACCTTTCCCGCCTTCCCTTCCGATGAAGTCTGCCGCTTCTGTCCGGTTCAGGAGTTCTGCCGGACCCGCCACGATCCGGTCGAGCGCTATGCCATGGAACGTTATGCCAACGCTCTGGACCTGCTGGGAGGACTCGATGGCGAAGAATAGCTCGGAGCTGCAGACCGCCTTCTCCTTCCAGGCCCGGCCGGAGCGTCCGAGCATCATTCTCGAAGCCGGTGCCGGAACCGGAAAGACGACCGAGATCGTCCGCAGGGTCCTGACCCTGCTGCTCGACGAGCCCGATCTCGATCCCTCCTGCATCGTGCTGATGACCTTCACCGAGAAGGCTGCGGGCGAGATCGAGGACCGAATCCGCGAAGGGCTGAGCGCGCTTCACTCCGGCTTTGCGGAGGGGCGACCCGGCTGGTACGACCGCCGGGGACGGCGGATCCTCGAGGTCCCCGCCGACCGGCTCGCGTCATGGGAGGCCGCCAGCGCCATCCAGATGGGTCGCCTGGACCGCATTCACTCCCAGACCATTCACTCGTTCTGTCAGACGCTGCTTCGGCTCGCACCGCTGGAAGCCGGAATCGATCCGCAGTTCCGGATCGTCGAAGGCTTCGAGCGGCAGCGGCTGTACAACGAGATCTACGACCGTTGGACCGACCACGAGACCCGAGCGGGAGCACCGGAGCCACAACGGGATCAATGGGCCCTGATGTACGAGCAGCTCGGCAGCCTCGACCGGCTTCGCGCGGTCCTGTTCGAGCTCCTGCCGAAACGCGATCTGGTCACCGATTCGCGCTATTCGCTCGGCGACACCGCCGGGATCGTCGATCTCCTCCACCAGGCGCATCAGAGTCTCCGGGAGCTCGACCGCGAGATCCTGGAGTCCCTCGAGGAGGAGCCCAGCCGGCGCTTCGCCCTCTACCTTGCCGAGACGCCTCCACCCGAGGCCGCGGGAGTCGAGGAGTTGCTGGAGTGGCTCGCTCCTCTTCGCGACGTCATCCCGTACCTCTCGCTACGAAAAGGGCCGCGGGCGGTGAACAAGGCCCTCCGCCTGGTCCATAACTCTCAATGGAAGCGGTCGATCATCGAGCTTCTGGAGGAACATCGCGCCGCCACCGTATTGAGGGAGATGGGGATCCGGTTCTTTCGCTTCCTCGATCAGGAGAAGGCAGCTCGTGGCGTTCTCGATTTCGATGATCTGCTGTTTCGAACACGGGATCTGCTCCGGAACTCCGCGGTCCTCGCGGATGCACGGAAGCGCTATCGATTTTTGTTCGTCGACGAATTTCAGGACACCGACCGGGTGCAGGCGGAGATCGTGCGGCTCCTGGCGACCGACCGGGAAGGCCACCTCGTCGCAGGGCGGACCGTCCTGGTGGGCGATCCGAAACAGGCAATCTACTCCTTTCGCCGGGCGGACCCGCAGATGTACGCCGCCACGGTGAATGATTTCCGCAGAGAAGGAGCCGCGCTGGAGTACCTCGATCATCAGTACCGAAGCGATCCGGCACTGGTCCGGGATCTGAACGAGATTTTCGTTCGCGTGTTCGGAGAAGTGCACGCGGAGGATGGGCCGTCCGCCCAGGACCGGGTCCTGTTCCAGCCGCGTTACAAGAAGCTCAAGGCCGCGGGAGCCGGCGAGGATGGCGATCACCCGCGGATCCGGTTCCTGCGCGCCGAACGGGGAGACGCTCCGGGTCCGGCCGTCGCGGAGGCTCGTGCGATCGCTGCGTGGCTGCACGCGGAGGAACCGGACGGCACCGGTTTCGGCCGGTACGCGATTCTCCTCAGGCGTCTGACCCGGGTCGCGGACTACGTGGACACGCTCGAGCGGGCCGGCATCCCGGTCGTGCTCGCGCCCACCGCGGGGCTTCTCGAACAACCCGCGGTGGTCGATCTGGTCACGGTACTTCGCGCTGTCGCCTGGCCCTTCGATCAGGCCGCACGCCTCTCCGCCGCACGATCCTCCGTTTTCGCCCTGACCGACGACGAGATTCTGGTCCACCACCTGCGACTCACCCACGCGGAGCCCTGTTCCTTCGACGCCTTCCACCAGACCCTGTCGCGATGGAGACGACTCGCCCGGCACGAACCGATCGAACGGATGATCGAGACGATTCTTCGGGAGAGCGGACTGGAGACGCTCTGGCGTACGGTACGGGGCGGCGATCGGGCCCTCGGGCATGTCGAGCGTCTGCTGCAGATCGCCGCGGAATACGACCGGGACATCGGCGGCAGTCTCCGCCAGTTCGTCGACGAGCTTTCCCGCCGGCGGCAGGGCGCCGCCGAGATGGAAAGCCCGGCGATCGAAGAACCGGCCAACGCGGTCCGGATCCTCACCGTTCACGGCTCCAAGGGACTGGAGTTCGATCGGGTGATCCTCCCGGATCTCTCTCCCGGCGTGGGGCAGGACGTGCTGAAGTTCTCCGCCGTCGACGAGGCGGATGCGATCGTCTTCACCGGCACGCTCAATTCTCTTTCAGCACGGTTCAGCGTGGTGGAGGGACTGACGCTGAAGGAAGTGGTGAAGAGCCGCGAGGACGCCGAGGACAAGCGACTGTTTTACGTCGCCGTCACCCGCGCCCGATCCGATGTCCTCTTCGTCTGCGGTGACCGCCCGAAGAATACCGGCTTCTGGAGCACCCTGAAGGAACACCTCTCGCTTCCGCAGGACATGACCGAGCTCTGGCCATCGACCGAGGAGGGTCCGGTGGTCCGCAACCTGCCGGAGGAGAACGGAGTGATTCGCGCCACGTTCCTTCCCTCTCACCCACCGGTCGACGACACGCGTTCGAGCTCGCGACTGCTGTCGGACCATCTCGAAGCGATCGTGGCTTCAGCGGCTCTCTCGTCGTCGACCGAACTGGTCGAGATGCTGGAAGAGGCACCGGAGCGGTTGGCCACGGAAGAGATCTTCCGCGCACGAGCGGGTGGCCGAAACCGCAAACCGGGCATTCTCCTGCATCGGGTTCTGGAGGTGTGGGATGGCTCGCCCGACGCGCTTCCAGAGCTGATTTCACGGCTTGCGCTGGAGACCGGCGTCGCGCCCGATCAGATGGAGCCCGTCCGGCGCCGGATGCAGCGGCTCCTCGGGGGCGAGAATCTGGAATGGCTGATCGGTGCCGAAACCGTCGGCCGGGAGCTCCCCATCCACTACCTTCGCGACGGACGGAGGGTAGAGGGAAGAATCGATCGTCTGGTCAGGCGCGAAGGACGCCTGATCGTCATCGACTACAAGACGGGACGCCCCGACGGGGAGCGGCTCGAGCGCGATCGCGATCAGGTGCGAGCCTACTGCGAGGCGGTTCAGCAGATCAGCGGCGAACCGTGTGACGGAAGACTCTGGTATCTCGATCTCGAGCGGGATCAGATGATCGGCCTCGAATCCGCACCCGCGGAAAGCTCATGAACTTCCTCGCCCACTTCTATCTCTCCGCGGAGACTGAAGAGATGATCGTCGGAAGCTTTCTCGGCGACTTTCACAAGGGCCCGGTGGACAAGGCTCCGGAACCCTATCGCGAAGGGGTGGCGCTGCATCGGCGAATCGACGAACGGACCGATACCCACCCGGCGTGGAGACGCAGCCGGAGCCTGCTGGCGAAGGACTGCGGGCACTACGCGCCGATCGTCACGGACGTCTTCTACGACTACTTTCTCGCTTCGCGATGGCCCCACTATTCCTCCGAGCCTCTCGAAGCGTTTGCCACCCGCGTCTATCAGGCACTCGACAGTCACGCCAGCACCATGGCTGAGCTTCCGCGGTACGTCGCCGCGAGGATGCGCGACCTCGACTGGCTGACCAGCTACCAGGAGATCGAGGGGATCCGGATCGCCCTGGAGCGAATGTCCGGACGCCTCAGGCACCCCTATCCGCTTCACTCGACCGTTCCTCTTCTCGAAACGCACGAGGACGAGCTGCGACGGGATTTCGAAGAGCTGTTCGCCGACCTGCGCCGAATGCGCGACTGAGCGGTGATGATCCACTCCGGCAAACCGGCCACTCATGCCGACCTTTCCTGGCGCAAGGATCCGGGCCCAACGATGAACTCGACCGAAACGTCGTGTTCAAGCCGGCACGTCGCCGCGAGGATGCGCGACCACGACTGGTTGAACAGCTACCGTCGTGCCCAGCCCCGAAGGGGCGACACCTTGTTTAGCCCCGGGCGTAAGCCCGCGGGTCGCGGGTAGCCGACGGTCCTCCGGAGCCCCGAAGGGGCGGAACAACCCCCGCCATGTTCCGCCCCTCCGGGGCTCCAGTAGAATCCTGGCCGTCCGCGATCCGGGCCCTCACGGGTCCCGGCTATACAAAGTGCCGCCCTTCGGGCTCTCGCCCTGACCACATGTGGCGCGGTCGATTCTCTGATCATGTTGTCGAGCTGTGTCGCGGCTGGAGAGCCAATGCAGACTCTCTTATCCGTTTCGTCACCGTTCGTCGACCGCCTGGCGACTTCACTAGAGACAAACGGCGCAATACTGGACTATCGCCAGTTTTCGATCGACGACAGGCCGTGTCCAACAGACAGGAGCGCGGAGTGGTGGGACGACCACCGGCAGCTCAAACCTCCGCGGCCCCGGAAGGAGGAGGTCATGTTCGAGACAAGTGCTGTCGAATCGAGACGATCCGAGAGAGGGGCGGGATGTCCTCACGTTCCCCTTGTCCGTCGCCCTGCACGGCGCGGTCATCACCGCGGCCATTCTGGCCACCACCTGGGGAGTGGCGCTGCCCGCCAGCTCACCCGCTCAGACGCGCGCGTACTACCCCGCGGCTCCCAGACCACCACTCTCTCGCGGTGGTCCCGCACCGGAAAGTCGCCCCCCGGCCGATCCGCCGTCGCACGCTGCGAGCCAGCCCGCGATCCCGCGGGACGCCGCACCTGCAGTGGTCCCGGACCAGATCGCGGAGTCACCCCTCCCGCCGACCACCGACCACCGACTCGGCGAGGTGACCGGAGGAGACGATTCCGGCTCGGGGACGACCGGCGATCCGAATGGCGATCCCTTCGGCGTGGATGGCGGCTTCAGCCTCGATCCGCAGCCGCCTCCAGAGCTCCGGATCCATGAGGCCGGCGGAGACGTGAAGGCGCCGGTCGTGAGCTTCAGGGTCGAGCCCGACTATCCACACCTTGCGCAGGTGATGCATCTGCAGGGCGTGGTCGTCATCCGGGCGATCATCGATCACAACGGTCAATTGCGCGATCTTCAGGTTCTCGGAAGCCCGCCGGACGTACTCGCGGAAGCCGCTCTCGCCGCGGTGCGCCAATGGAGGTTCCGGCCCGGGACACTGAACGGCGCCCCGGTGGACGTCGCGTTCAACCTCACCGTCGCGTTCCGGATGACTCGACACTGACGCGAGGGGCCGGGAGTCTTCTCCCGGCCCCTCCCTTCTCCGGTACAATCCCGGCCGTGGAAGCCATGCCCCTCTTTGCCCGGATCACGGTCCTGTCGTTCATCACCCTGATCACCCTGGTCAATCCGCTCGGACTGATCCCGTCGTATCTCGCTCTGACCGACGGTCCGATGCGGTCCGTCCGGCGGAAGGTCGCCCTGTTCGCTGCCATCTCGACGGTCATCGTGCTGGCGGTGTTTCTGCTTGCGGGGGATTATCTTTTCCGATTCTTCGGGATCACGCTCGAGTCGTTCCAGGTGATGGGAGGAATCCTCTTTCTGACCCGGGCGCTTCGCTATCTGCTCGAGGAAGATCATCGTTACGACCCGGTGGTGCCGACCTGGGACGAAGAGGTAGGACCTGTCCCGCCGGCACGCACGGCCGCGGTCGATCCGCTCTCGATTGCCATCGTCCCGATCGCCATTCCGATGCTCTCCGGCCCCGGAGCGATCAGCTCGGTGATGGTCCTGGTCAATCTGTACAGGGGGATGGAAGGACGCCTGGCCATCCTTACGGCGATCGTCCTGGTCGGAGTGGTCTCCTGGCTGGCGATGCTCGCCGCGGTTCCCGTATCCCACCTGATCGGACAGCGAGGTCAGGCGGTGTTCGCGAAAGTGATGGCGCTGCTTCTCGGTGCGATCGGAGTCCAGTTCATCCTCAATGGCCTGACCCCGTTTCTCAAGACTCTCCACTGAGCGGGAGCCGCCTGAAGGGACCATGGCGTTCTGCTATTTTCCCACCATTGGGAGGCGGCCATTGTCATGTCTCGCGGGCGGTGGGGCGGGCATGCGAGACATCTCACCCGATGCGACAACAAACCTCCAGGCGAAGAAGCGTGCGGTTGGGACGGTTCTCCAGCAGAACGGTCCTTTTCGCATCGGGGGAGGTCCCTCGCCTGCCCTTCCGCCCACCCGCTCGGGACGACAATGACGATCGTTGTCGCGAGACACAAGCGGGCGCACCAGAACACCGTCTCACAGATCACCCTCTCGATCTCACGCCACCTCCATCCCGTGACCGAGCTCGGGGATGACGAACCGTTCCTCCGCTTCCCGCTCGATCTGGTCCGCGAGAAGATCCACCGCTTCGGTCTCGCCGTCATCCCCGAGGTGGAAGGTGCCGTAATGCATGGGAACGCTGGTTCCTGCCTGGAGAACCCGGTGGGCCCGCATGGCCTCCTCGGGTGCGATGTGCACCGGGGACATGAACCACCGTGGCCGGAAGGCACCGATGGGGAGCAGAGCCAGACGAGGCGGGCCGAACCGCTGCCGGATCTCTTCGAAATGCGGACCCCAGCCGGTGTCGCCTGCAAAGAAGATCGTCCCGGAAGGGGACTCGATCACCCAGCCGCACCAGAGGGTGGCATTCCTGTCGCAGAGTCCCCGACCCGAGAAATGCTGTACCGGAACCGACGTGACCCGGGTGGGAGAGTCTGACCAGCTCTCCCACCAGTCCTTCTCCTCCACCGGATTGATCCCCTGCTTCTCCAGCCACTCACGATTTCCAAGGCCACAGAGAATCCGAGGCCGGTGCGCACTGACCAGGCGTCGGAGCGTGGGTAGATCCAGATGGTCGTAATGGTTGTGGCTGAGCAGGACCAGATCGATCGGCGGCAGATCCTCGAAACGGATTCCCGGCGGCCGGTGCCGCTTCGGCCCGGCCCAGGAAACCGGGCTGCATCGCTCCGACCAGATCGGATCGGTCAGAATGTTGATCCCGTCGATCTGCAGCAGAACCGTGGCGTGATTGATCACGGTCACGCGGAGGCGACGGTCCGTAACCCGTTCCGGCGGCGGGGGACCCGGCTCCACATCCACCCAGTCTCTCCATGGGCCCTGGTCCCGATGCGCGATCCACTTGAACACGTCCAGCGCACCATGCCGAACCGGCAGACGGTTGTGAAATCGACCGCCATCATAGTGATCACTTCGCGGTCCCCCGGAGCGCCGGCCTCCGACGCTGCATCTCCTCATCCACAGAGCCGCGGCCGCCGTGAATGCCGTGCTGAACACAAAGAGACCGATCGAACGCCGCCTCCGACGTGATTGTTTGTTCATTGAATCTCTACCTCCCAGTCGCGGCACTTCCCCTTCCGGAATTGTCGCACCACCTCCTCGAGTGCAGAAAGCAGACCGGGGCGGAGGATGACGCCGGGCGCGTGAGTGAACCGCTCGCCGCCAAAACTCACCCGAGTTGCAGCAACTGTAACAGGTGGGTAGAATGGACGTCAGTACAAGAAGATCTCGAGCCGGAGTATGAAGGGTGGGCGTGGTCGGACTACAGGCAGCGGCGTGGGGTTTCGCTCGACGGTTCCTCAACCGTCGAGGCTGTCCGCCTTGCTACATCGAGGGGAAATGCCTCATCCGCGCATCCGTGACATTCATTCACAAACCGATCACCATTCCGACTCCAGAATGCGCCGCTCTCATTTCACCGAAGCAACCGGCGTTGGATACCGCAGGTGTCTTTGAAACGACCCCGAGAACAAGGAAGGAGCGAGGAGATGTCGAAAATCCGATGGATTCTGTTCTGTCTGCTGGTCACTCTGGTGGCGACCGGTGCCTGGGCCCAGACTGTCCACTGCGTGCCCGATTCCACCCCGGGTGGGTGCGACGACACCCATGCGACCATTCAGGACGCGATCAATGATGCAGCGGCCTCGGGAGACACCGTCAAGGTCGCGCCCGGAACCTACGCTGAGAACCTGATCCTGACCAAATCGATCACCTTCCTCGGTGCGCAGGCCGGAGTCGACGGACGCGGTCGCGTCAGCGGAGCCCCCAACCCGGCCACCGAATCGATCATCGCACCGGCCAGCGGCATCGGCCTCGAATTGCAGACCGGCTCGGCAGGTACGGTGATCAACGGGTTCTCATTCTTCGGCGGCTTCCGCGGAATCGAGTCGACCAGCGGCGTGATCGACGGGCTGCAGGTCCTCGACAGTGTATTCACCGGCTTCACCGGCCACGGACTGTTCCTCAACAATCCCGGAACGGACATCACCCTGCAGTACAACGAGGTGGACGGCAGCAGCCAGACCTCCGGCGGCGGAATCGTTCACCTCGATCAGGACGCCTTCGATGGCTTCTGGTTTCTGGACAACAACGTCCTCAACGGCGACACCGGACTGTTCTCGGACGGCAACCGGAACGTCGGCATGAGCACCCGACAGCCGGAGATCATCGGAAACCTCTTCGACGGGAACGCCGCCGGAGCGAACCTTGGAAGATTTTCCTGGGAAAACGCTCTGATTCAGGGAAACACGTTCAGCAACAACGACTACGACGGCCTACAGGGAGGACCCGCCGGTTCCACCATCACCGAGAATATCTTCGTCGACAACGGCCGGGCGGGACTGCGCCTGACCGGCTTCGGCGGAACCGGCGATTCCACCCGCGGCGCGATCGGCAACACCATCACCTGCAACGGCTTCACCGGAAACGGCTACGTCTATTCCGACCAGGCGACCTATCATCCGGGAGCGATTCGAATCGACGACCAGTTCGACGGCACGCAGTCGACCAACGAGATCGGCTCCAACAACATCTACGGAAACATCGTCGGAATCAACGTCGCCGAGACCAATCCCGAAACCATTGATGCCGAGGACAACTGGTGGGGCTCTGCCACCGGCCCCACGGTCGGAAGCAATCCCGGCGGAACGGGCGATTCGATCGTCAGCGACGGCGCCATCGTCGATTACGATCCCTGGTCCACGACCCAGGTTTCCTGCGTCCCCCTGGCGGGACAACCTTCACCCGACCTGACCATCCAGAAGACCGTCACGTCCACGTCACCCAGCGAAGGACAGCGGATCTCCTATCAGATCACCGTCACCAACAACGGCCTCGGACAAGCCACCGGGGTCGAAGTGACCGACGTCCTTCCCTCCGGGGTGACCTACTCCAGTTCCAGTGCCACTCAGGGCACCTACGATCCGAACACCGGGGTCTGGATGGTGGGAACGATCCCAGGCGGTGGTGGATCGGCCACCCTGACCATCGAGGCGTCCATCGACTCGGGAACCGAAGGCACCACCATTACCAACTCCGCGTCGATCACCGCATCGACTCCAACGGACGCCACTCCTGGCGACAACACGTCTACCGCCGACGTCACCCCGATCGGCATCGTTCCAACGCTTTCCGAAGTCGGCATCGGGACACTCCTTCTCCTGCTGGCTATCGCCGGAACCGTGGCGATCCGCAGACACTGATTGCTCCTCTGACTCGAATCCCCAGGGGCGGCTTCGGCCGCCCCTTTTTTTCGAGCCGAGGAGCCTGGGGCGAAGGCGTCGCAGCCCGCGGCCTGTGTCGTGTCGAGCGGGTGGGCGGCCGGGCATGCGAGACACCTCATCCGATGCGACAAGGAAACTCCAGGCGCAAAACCGTGCGTACGGAACGCTTCTCCAGCAAAACCGTCCTTGTCGCATCGGCGGAGGTTCCTCGCCTGCCCCTCCTCCCGCCCGCTCGGAACGACAAGGGCCACCGTTCCTGCGAGGAACAACGAACGGTCTCGATTGATCCGCCAGGCACATCCCTCTCGACCAGCCGGCGGCCTGTGTCGTGTCGAGCGGGCGGGCGGCCGGGCGTGCGAGACACCTCATCCGATGCGACAAGGAAACTCCAGGCGCAAAACCGTGCGTACGGAACGCTTCTCCAGCAAAACCGCCCTTTTCGCATCGGCCGAGGTTCCTCGCCTGCCCCTCCTCCCGCCCGCTCGGAACGACAAGGGCCACCGTTCCTGCGAGGAACAACGAACGGTCTCGATTGATCCGCCAGGCACATCCCTCTCGACCAGCCCGCGGCCTGTGTCGTGTCGAGCGGGTGGGCGGCCGGGCATGCGAGACACCTCATCCGATGCGACAAGGAAACTCCAGGCGCAAAACCGTGCGTACGGGACGCTTCTCCAGCAAAACCGTCCTTTTCGCATCGGCGGAGGTTCCTCGCCTGCCCCTCCACCCGCCCGCTCGGAACGACAAGGGCCACCGTTCCTGCGAGGAACAACGAACGGTCTCGATTGATCCGCCAGGCACATCCCTCTCGACCAGCATCGCGGCCTGTGTCGTGTCGAGCGGGTGGGTGGCCGGGCATGCGAGACACCTCATCCGATGCGACAAGGAAACTCCAGGCGCAAAACCGTGCGTACGGAACGCTTCTCCAGCAAAACCGTCCTTGTCGCATCGGCGGAGGTTCCTCGCCTGCCCTTCCACACGCCCGCTCGGAACGACACGAGCGAAACTCTTCACGGGTGAATCAGCATCTCCCTCAATCGCCTTTCATCTGGCATTCATCTGCTAGACTCTCGCTCTCAACCACTCAGATCGACTTCGAACGGAGGAGAATCGAATATGAATCACCGGATGATCCGTGTCATCACTCTCACCCTCGTCGCCGCCGCGGTCCTCGGACTGGCAATCACGGCACACGCTCAGACCCCCTATCCTCGGGTCAGCCAGAAAGGCGTCGTCACCCAGACGATCGGCGTCACCGACGTCACCATCACCTACAGCCGTCCCGGCGTGAAGGGGCGGGTGATCTGGGGCGGGCTGGTTCCGTACGACGAGATGTGGCGAACCGGTGCGAACGAGGCCACCACGCTCGAGCTCTCCACCGATGCGAAGATCGAGGGGCATCCGGTGAAGGCCGGACGCTATGCCCTCTTCACCATTCCCCATCCCGATTCCTGGACCATCATCATCAACGCTGATGCGGATCAGCCTGGAATCGGAGCCTACGACCAGACGAAAGACGTCGTCCGCTTCGAGGTCAAGCCGGTGGAGCATCCCTTCACCGAGTGGATGACCTTCCTCTTCCCGGAGCTCTCCCAGGACTCCGCGACCGCTGCACTCCGCTGGGAAAAGCTCGAAGTGCCGATTCGGATCGAGGCCGACACTACCGGAACGGTTCTGGAGTCGGCACGCTCCGAGATGCAGAAGATGAACGACTGGCGCATCCCCTACCGCGCGGCCCGCTTCGCATTCGACGCGGAGACCGCCGCCGAGGACGCGATGACCTGGGTGGACCGCTCCATCGCCCTCGAGCCCCACTTTGCGAACCTCAACCTGAAGGCCCGGATGCTTGCGAATGCCGGCCGGTACAAGGAAGCAGCAGCGGTCGGACAGAAGGCGGTGGCCATCGGCAAGACCGAACAGGGCGTCGACACCAGCGATCTGGAAAAGATGGTCGCCGACTGGTCGAAGAAGAAGTAGAGGCCCCCCTGAAAGATTCCGATTTGGACCATCGAGCGAACCGGAATCGATCGTGCCGCCGGAAGCACGGCTGGCAGAAGGAAGCCCTTGCATCCCCGGGTGCGCGATGCGCCGCGCACCCGGGGATGATCATCAATGTTCGCGCGACACTTTGCAGTTCGCCGGATCGTCGTGAAAAGACATCGAGGAGACTGGCCCGTGGCATCGAACCGCCGTCATCGCTCCGAAACCGACTTCCCGGGCGATTCCCGCAACTTCATCCCCGCCGCTCCGTCTCCTCAGCCGGGTGGCTTCACCCTCTTCGCCACCCGGACGTACAACGTCCGGCCACTTGATCGGCGCTGAGCCTCTCACCGCGGGATTCCCGAGAAACCGACGCGCAACTGGCTGATGCTTTCACGCGCGGGCGGTGCAGGCTACGCCGGCTCGCGCCGGAGCATCTGGATCCCGAGAGCGAAGCTCACCACGGCGACGCAGCCGATCACGTTGTACCAGAGCCAGGCGATGTTCGTCCCGAAATGACACCAGATCACGATCGCCTCGGCGATCAGGGCGGCGAGGAAGGTGGCGGTGCCACCGACCCTCTTCAGGTAGAACGCGACGAGGAAGATCCCCAGGATGGTTCCGTAGAAGATCGAGCCGATGATGTTGACCGCCTCGACCAGAGTTCCGAGGCGGTTGGCATACATGGCGAAGCCGATCGCCACGGCTCCCCAGGCGAGAGTGGCGACCCGCGAGACGAAGACGAAATGCGCTCCGCTCGCCTCCCTTCGCACCATCCGCCGGTAGAGGTCCACCACCGTGGTCGATGCCAGCGCGTTCAACTCCGAGGCGGTGGAGGACATCGACGCGGCGAAGACCGCGGCGATCACCAGCCCGACGATCCCCGCCGGCAGGTAGTGCAGCACGAAGGTCAGAAAAATGTAGTTGGTATCGTTGGTATCCGCCGCGGGATCGTTCGCGGTCATCAGATCGATCCCCTGCTGACGGATGCCGTTCATCTCCGCATGCGCCTGTTGCAGCCCCTTCGCCGCCTGCTCCACCCGGCCCGGATCGTCCGAGCGCATCGCCCGCACCAGATTGCGCGCCTCCTCCCGGCGCGCCTCGAATGCCACGCCATATCGCTGCTCCACCTGGCGGAATTCCGCTCCGTACCGGCTCTGCTCGACCTGCCCACGCTGCACCGGATTGAAAAAGATCGGAGGCGCGACGAACTGATAGAAGACGAACACCATCGCTCCGACGAACAGGATGAAGAACTGCATCGGAACCTTCACCATCCCGTTGAACAGCAAGCCGATCCGGCTCTCCGTCACCGAGCTTCCGGTGAGATAGCGCTGCACCTGCGACTGATCAGTTCCGAAGTAGGAGAGCTGCAGGAACGCCCCGCCGATGACCCCGGACCAGAAGGTGTAGCGGTTCTGCCAGTCGAAGGAGAAGTCGATCGCATTCAACCGCCCCAGCTTCCCCGCCACCGAGACCGCCTCGGTGAAGGAGACACCTTCCGGGATGTGCATCAGGATGATCACGAACGCTGCGACCATCCCCCCCATCGCGATCAGAAGCTGATGGAAATTGGTGTGACTCACCGCCCGGGTTCCCCCGATCGCGGTGTAGATCACCACCAGACCCCCGATCACCAGGTTGGTCAGATAGAGATTCCAGCCCAGAAGAATCGAGAGAATCAGCGCCGGGGCGAAGATGGTCAGCCCGGCGGCGAGCCCCCGCTGAATCAGAAAGAGGACCGCCGCCAGCGTCCGCGTCTTCAGGTCGAAGCGCCCCTCGAGATACTCGTACGCGGTGTAGACCTTCAACCGGTGATAGATGGGAACCGCGGTGATGGAGAGGATCACCATTCCCACCGGCAGCCCGAGATAGAACTGCACGAAACGCATCCCGTCCGTGTACGCCTGGCCGGGGGTGGAGATGAACGTGATCGCGCTGGCCTGGGTGGCCATGATCGACAGCGCGATGGTGTACCACTTGAGGCTCCGGTCGGCGAGGATGTAGTCGTCCAGATCCTCGTTGCGCCGCCCCTTCCAGACGCCATACAGGACGATGAAGAGCAGCGATCCGAGCAGGACGATCCAGTCGAGCAGCCTCATTCGAACACTTTCGTGAAGGCGTAGAAAAACACCACCAGCAGAACGAGCTCGATCAGCACCGCCGCGTACAGCCGGTTCCAGGTCTTCCCGATCGGGGGCGGCTCTTCTTCATGCATCATCTCCGGCTCGGTCATGGCCCTCACACCTCCCGGTCAGCTTCACGGACGGACGTTTCCGGCGCGCGCCTCTATCGCGCTGAAACGAGGTTGGCGAACAATCGATAGGCGCCCGGCACTCCCGCCGGAAGCTGCCGGAAGAAGGAGATCCCGGTCTCGATGAACATCCCCTTGCCGTAGCGCGAGTACAGCAGTGCGCCCCGGAGTGGCTCCTCTCCCGGATCGTGACTCTCGAACAGCGGCGTGTAGTGTGGATCCCAGGTCCGTGGGAAATACAACCCGCGCTCCTGCACCCATCCCTCGAAATCGGCGGCTCCGATCGCGTTCGGCTCGTTCAGCAGCGGGCTGTCCGGCACGAGCACTTTCATCGGTGCCTCCTCGACGGTGACGCGGTCGTGGGAGATCTCCATCGGCCACGGCCCGATCCTGCCCTGCAGTCGCTGCTCGAGGGTGTTGTACTGGACCACGAGCGTCCCGCCGGCCTTCACGTAGTCGAGCAGGCGGCTCTGCTGATTGATCAGTCGATCTCTCGTATTGAACGCACGGACGCCGATGACGATCGCGTCGTACGCCGACAGATCGCCGGCGTCCAGGATGTCGTCGGTGAGCAGACCGACCTGGTACCCGAGCTGGCGAAGCGCATCAGGCACTTCGTCGCCCGAGCCCGTCACGTAACCGATTCTGCGGCCACGGGTTTCAATGTCGGTCCGGACCAGATCCGCCGAAGCGGCCGGGAAGAGATCCTCCCGCGGAATGTGCGGGTAGTCGATCGTCTCCATCCGCATCGCCTCGGCCGGGGCGCCACCGAGGCTGACCAGAACCTTCATCGCCGCCCTGGCGGGCCCCGCGGCCGGAGTCACCTTGAATGAAACCGACTGCTCCGCCCCCGCGGCATCCATCGTGAACGGCACCGATGCCGGCTTCGACGACCAGCCTTCGGGAAGCTGCAGGCTCACCGATCCGGAGACGTTGCTCCGGCCACTTCGAAGAATCAGATCGACCGCCTTCGGTTGGAGGTCGGGAAAGACGTAGAGGGTCGATTCCGGATTCGCGGTCACCGGCGGAACGATCTCGGCCGCGCGATACAGCTCTCCCTCGACCCGATCGGTCCACCGATAGAGCACCGGAACGGTGTACCGGATCGTGGTCCCGCCGACCTTCACGTCCGCGTCCACGGTGAGACGAGCCGGCGCTTCCGGCTTCCCGATCATCGGTTGCTCGGGAATGGTGTAGGTGCCGGGTCCATGCGGCTCGCGGAGCCAGAGAGGCTGGGTCACCGCCGTGCCGGCCGGCACCGGGATCTTCACCTCGAAGTCTTTCGGCTCGTTCGGCGTGAGGTCTCCTGCCGTCTCGGACGAGGCCGTACTGAAGGCCGCCGTCAGCGACTCGATGCGCACCGGGATTCCCGAGCGAGCGATCGCCGTGAAGGTCACCGGCAGACTCTCTCCAGCCGTCACCGAAGGTTGAGCGGAGATCGCCTCGAGCCACAGCCCCGCCGCGTTGCGGATGACTTCCTCGAGATCGGCCTTCTTCGTCTCGATCCAGCCGTTCGAAGGAAGCGCTCTCATCGCCTCCAGTGCACCGACCAGGTCGGGGACCACGGCGGAGGGGCGCTGCGGATTCCACTCCTCGATCGCCTTCGCCAGCAGTGCATCAACCCGTTCGCCGCCCGGAATCCGGGACCAGCTCGTGTCGATCCCTTCGAACGGATCATTCACCGCCGGCGAGCCGCCCATCTGCTCGAGGTAATTGACCAGTGTGCCCCGCCGCTGCGAGGCGCCGAAGCCCTGAGACTTGTGCATGCTCCGGCTCTCCCCGGCGATCTCTCCCCAGGAACGGCCGAGCAGAGGACTGTACTCGCCGAGATCGACCTTCAACAGAGGTGGTGCATCGGCGGGACGGTTCTCGAGATCCGGACGCCAGGCGTTCCAGAAAATCCGCCGCGGACTCCAGGTGGAGACGTACTGAAGCTGCTCGGGGAACTTCGTCGGATCCCCCGCGGCCTGGAAGGCCTCCAGAGCGAGCATCGCCGAAGCAGTGTGGTGGCCATGACCGCCTCGACCGTCGGTCGGAAAGCGGGTGATGATCACATCCGGACGGAAGTTCCGGACCACCCAGACCACGTCCGCCAGGATCGTGTCGTGCCCCCAGATCCGAAGCGTCTCTTCCGGTGATTTCGAATAGCCGAAGTCGATGGCCCGGGTGAAGAACTGTTCTCCCCCATCGACGCCTCTCGCCTCGAGCAGCTCCTCCGTGCGGATCACCCCCAGCAGATCACCCTTCTCGTCACCGATGAGGTTCTGTCCCCCCGATCCGCGATTCATCGCGAGATAGCCCGTGCGCATCAGCTTCCCGTTCGAGAGCCACGCGATCATCGCGGTGTTCTCGTCATCGGGATGCGCCGCGATGTAAAGGACGTTGCCGACCACCCGAAGCTTGTGCAGCGCCAGCTCGAGCTGTGCCGCATCCATGCTCTTCGGTGGACGCTGCCGCGAACCGACCGTCGCCGCCGTCAGAGAACCCGCAATCAGAAATAGAGAGAGAAATCCCGTCAGTGCTCGCTTCATATAGCCGGTGAAGATACCGTATCCGGCGCCGATTGCGAAGCGCCAGGGCGAGACTTCACGACGCTGTTACAACCGGTTCGCGGCGACATGGTCGCTGCCTGGCAGGTGCCACCATGTGGGCAAACATTCTGATGTTTGGCCTCGGTGCCACGGAGAGTGAGGGTGGCACTCGGGTCGACGGCGCCACGGAGCTTGATCGCGCTGCGGGCGGAGATCGCGCGGGGCCTGGATCTGCCTGGCAGGTGCCACCATGTGGGCAAACATTCGGAATGTTCGGCCACGAGGTGGCCACGGAGAGCTGAGGCGTGGCCACGCTGCGGGTCGACGGCGCCGCGGGGCCTGGATCGCGCTGCGGGCGGCGGTCGTGCTGGGCAAACATTCTGGATGTTTGGCCTCGGTGCCACGGAGAGTGAGGGTGGCACTCGGGTCGACAGCGCCACGGAGCTTGATCGCGCTGCGGGCGGAGATCGCGCGGGGCTCGGATCTGCCTGGCAGGTGCCACCATGGCCGAACATCGGAATGATTCGGCCACGAGGTGGGCAAACATTCTGAGGCGTGTCCACGCTGCGGGCGGAGATCGCGCGGGGCCTGGATCTTCCCCAGCTGCCACCATGTGGGCAAACATTCTGATGTTTGGCCTCGGTGCCACGGAGAGTGAGGGTGGCACTCGGGTCGACGGCGCCACGGAGCTTGATCGCGCTGCGGGCGGAGATCGCGCGGGGCCTCGGATCTGCCTGGCAGGTGCCACCATGGCCGAACATCGGAATGATTCGGGCCGACGAGGTGGGCAAACATTCTGAGGCGTGTCCACGCTGCGGGCGGCGGTCGCGCGGGGCCTGGATCTTCCCAGGTGCCACCATGTGGGCAAACATTCTGATGTTTGGCCATCGTGCCACGGAGAGTGAGGGTGGCACTCGGGTCGACGGCGCCACGGAGCTTGATCGCGCTGCGGGCGGAGATCGCGCGGGGCTCGGATCTGCCTGGCAGGTGCCACCATGTGGGCAAACATTCTGATGTTTGGCCATCGTGCCACGGAGAGTGAGGGTGGACACTCGGGTCGACGGCGCCACGGAGCTTGATCGCGCTGCGGGCGGAGATCGCGCGGGGCTCGGATCTGCCTGGCAGGTGCCACCATGTGGGCAAACATTCGACATTCTGATGTTTGGCCTCGGTGCCACGGAGAGTGAGGGGTGGCACTCGGGTCGACGGCGCCACGGAGCTTGATCGCGCTGCGGGCGGAGATCGCGCGGGGCTCGGATCTGCCTGGCAGGTGCCACCATGTGGGCAAACATTCTGATGTTTGGCCATTCGTGCCACGGAGAGTGAGGGCAGGCACTCGGGTCGACGGCGCCACGGAGCTTGTCCACGCTGCGGGCGGAGATCGCGCGGGGCCTGGATCTGCCTGGCAGGTGCCACCATGTGGGCGAACATTCTGATGTTTGGCCATTCGTGCCACGGAGAGTGAGGGTGGCACTCGGGTCGACGGCGCCACGGAGCTTGATCCACGCTGCGGGCGGAGATGGCGCGGGGGCCTCGGATCTGCCTGGCAGGTGCCACCATGGGCGAACATCGGAATGATTCGGCCACAAGGTGGGCACAACATTCTGAGGCGTGTCCACTGCGGCCGGAGATCGCGCGGGGCCTGGATCTGCCTGGCAGGTGCCACCATGGCCGAACATCGGAATGATTCGGCCACAAGGTGGGCAAACATTCTGAGGCGTGTCCACGCTGCGGGCGGCGATCGCGCGGGGCCTGGATCTTCCCAGGTGCCACCATGTGGGCAAACATTCTGATGTTTGGCCTCGGTGCCACGGAGAGTGAGGGTGGCACTCGGGTCGACGGCGCCACGGAGCTTGACCACGCTGCGGGCGGAGATCGCGCGGGGCCTCGGATGCTGCCGGCAGGTGCCACCATGGCCGAACATCGGAATGATTCGGCCACAAGGTGGGCAAACATTCTGAGGCGTGTCCACGCTGCGGGCGGCGGTCGCGCGGGGCCTGGATCTTCCCAGGCTGCCACCATGTGGGCAAACATTCTGAGGTTTGGCCTCGGTGCCACGGAGAGTGAGGGTGGCACTCGGGTCGACGGCGCCACGGAGCTTGATCGCGCTGCGGGCGGAGATCGCGCGGATCTGCCTGGCAGGTGCCACCATGGCCGAACATCGGAATGATTCGGCCACGAGGCGGAGACTCTGACTACGGCCGGTGGACGGTGTGGAGCCGCTCGCTCCCGACGATGACCTCCACGGTTCTGCTGTTGACACTGCCGCAGGAGTTGTAGACCCGCACCCAGTAGTTCGTGGTCGCAGAGGTGCGACACCGATGGTTCGCACCGTACCTCCCGACAGTGGGTGGGTGGTATCGCCACGCCGCCCTTCATACCACTGATAGCGCGGACTGGTTCCGCTCGCAGAGACCGAGAGGCTGGCAAACTCACCCGGCGCAATGACCTTGTCCGAGGGCTGGCTCGTGATCGATGGAGGTGCGCACGCCGAGGTGACCGTCACCGTGACGCTGTTGCTCATCGCGGAGCCGCAACTGTTGAACACCCGAACCCAGTAGGTCGTCGTCGTCGACGGCGCCACGCCGATCGATGACGCCGTCCCTCCACTCAGCGGATGCGACGTATCGCCTCGGTTGCCCCGATACCACTGGTACTGAAGATCGCTCCCGGATGCACCGACGGTGAGCGTCGCGAACTGACCTGGGTTCACCGTCGCCCCCCTCGGCTGCGAAGTGATCGATGGTGCGGTACAGGAAGAGGTCACCGTCACCGTCGCCGTGTTGCTGTTGACTGACCCGCAACTGTTGTACACCCGCACCCAGTAGTTCGTCGTCGTCGACGGAGCGACACCGACCGAGGCCGAGGTCCCCCCGCTCAGCGGATGCGACGTATCGCCTCGGGTTCCCTGGTACCACTGGTACTGCAGACTCGAACCTGTCGCGCCGACCGACAGCGACGCGAACTGACCCTGCTGGACCGTCCGGTTCGGCGGCTGCGACGTGATCGACGGTGCGGTACAGGCCGAGGTCACCGTCACCGTCGCCGCATTGCTGTTGACCGAGCCACAACTGTTCGACACCCGCACCCAATAGCTCGTCGTCGTCGAAGGAGACACACCGATGGAAGCGGACGTCCCCCCGCCGACCGGATGCGACGTATCCCCTCTTCGAGCCCTGGTACCACTGGTACTGCAGGCTGGAACCTGTCGCGCCGACCGACAGCGTTGCGAACTGACCCTGCTGAACGGTCTTGTTCAACGGCTGACTGGTGATCGATGGAGCGGCACAGGCCGAGGTCACCGTCACCGTCGCCGTGTTGCTGTTGACCGAGCCACAACTGTTCGACACCCGCACCCAGTAGCTCGTCGTCGTCGAAGGCGCGACGGAGACGGACGAGGCGATGCCACCGCTGACCGGGCTGGAGGTGTCACCCTTCGAGCCGCGATACCACTGGTACTGAAGGCTGGTCCCCGATGCCCCCACCGACAGTGTGGTGGACTGCCCCTGGGAGATGGTCCGGCTCGACGGCTGCGTGCTGATGGAGGGAGCCGTGCAGGAGGGGCCGGTTGCTCCGGCGATGTAGAAGGCGACCGAGTTGTTGGGACGCCTTCCGGGGTGAGTTCCGAGAATCGTCGTATATCCGACTATCCGTTCCGGAACCGTAGAGCGCCCTCACCGCGGCAACGTCCCACGCCTGCAGACTTCCGTTCAGGCCGCCGACGATGTTCGAGTTCATCACCGCACCGCTGGAACAGTCCAGCGGAGCCGAGCAGTGCGAGCTCGGATTGTTGGTCTGGTCCTGATTGGAGTGACGGAAGCCGAGTGTATGCCCCACCTCATGGGTCATCGCCGTGTTGTAGTTGTTCTGACCCAGGGTCGAGGAGCTCACCCCGTCCTGAACCACGACGTCGCTGTAGGTGATCGTCGTGTAGGTCTTGCCACCCTTGCTGTTGGTTCCGCCGCCGCCATAGAAGGCGGTCGCCACGACGCCACTCCCGTTGAAGGTTCCGCTGATGGAGTTGTGCGGGTCATCGACGATGATCCGGTCCTGCCCGTCGTCGCCCTTGGAATCGCCCGATGCCGCGGACCCGGCAAGGCTGTAATTGACCGTGGATCCCGGATCGCTGGTCCATGCGGAGACGGCAATCTGTGCCGCCTGGGCGGTGTTGAGATTGTTGACCAGCGGAACCAGCACCTGCGCGTCTTCGACCATCGAAGCCGTGGGTGCGCTCACCAGATCCCGGATCCGCTGCAGAAACAGCACAGCGGACCGGGGCTGCTCCAGGTGCCGCGCGCCATCCATGTCCCAGCCGTTGATCTCGCCCTGCTTCCGCTCGAGAATCAGCGAGCCTCTCCGGACCTCGAACCGGAACTGACCGAGCGCGAGGTCGAGCGTGGTCCATTCGCCGTTCGCTTCGCGATCGAGGAAGACCAGAACCTGCTCGCCCGGACGGTACTCCGGTGCGCCGACCTCGACGGTGAAGCGGTCACCCATCCGCCCCCCCACTCGACCACGTCGACCATACCGCCGTCCGGACGGCCCTTGAGAACCTCGTCGATCGCAATCCGGTTGACCGTCTGGATCTCGCCATCCGGCCCCAGACGAGGATACGTGTCGATCACCATTCCTCGAATGATGGCGTCGGCTCGACCGACCAGGATCTCGTCTGGCGGGACCACGTACGTGGCGGCCATCGCGGACGGGACCAGAAGAAGCGATGCAAGGGAAAGAAGGGCGAAACGAATGGCAGGGAACTTCACGGAAACCTCCGGATCATCACCTGGGATCAGGCTGCAGCGAGCGCGAGCGCCAGGGATGGAATTGAATGGATGAGCTCACAATAAGTTTTTCGGAAATTCATCTTTCGTGCCGTTACGGGTGGGCGATTTTCTTGCACCGTGCCTCCCCCCCGAGGAGGACCCGATGAAGAGACTGGCGCTTTGTTTCGCAGGAGCTCTGATGGCGGCTGCCGTCCCGTTGAAGGCCGAGCGGACGGTGCGGCTGACCGGCTCAGTGAGCTGGGTCAGCACCAAAGCCGATGACCACGTGGCCGGTCATCCCAGCCCCGATACCGCCCGGGTGGAGATCGACAACGCCACCGGGTTCGGCCTCTCACTCAATCTCTTCTGGAGTGATCAGTGGTCCACCGAAGTGGCCACCGCCATCGCCGAGCCGAACAAGATCTACGTGAGCGCCGCGGACACCGCCGCGACGCTCGACAACAGGAAGGGATCAAGATCGTCCCGATCACCCTCACCCTCCAGTACCACTATCATCCCGACGGGAAGATCTCCCCCTACGCCGGCATCGGCGGTGCCTGGATCGTCTTCGACGATCTCAATCGGGAGACCTCCTTCTCGGAGATCAGCGTCGGCGGGGTGAACTTTCAGAACAGCGTCGGACTGCTCCTCAACCTCGGAGCGGACGTGAAGATCAGCGGACCCTGGTCGATCAATATCGACGGCAAGTACGTCCCGCTGGATACCTCCACGAAGGGCATCTTCGACAGCACCGGCACCAGTACCGCCGACTTCACCGTCAATCCCCTCATCATCAGCGCCGGAATCTCGTACAACTGGTGACCGGATGAGGACGGTGGGAGGTGGGAGGTGGGAGGTGAGAGGTGGGAGGTGGGAGGTGAGAGGTGAGAGGTGAGAGGTGAGAGGTGGGAGGTGGGAGGTGGGAGGTGAGAGGTGAGAGGTGAGAGGTGGGAGGTGGGAGGTGGGAGGTGAGAGGTGGGAGGTGAGAGGTGAGAGGTGAGAGGTGAGAGGTGGGAGGTGAGAGGTGAGAGGTGGGAGGTGAGAGGTGGGAGGTGAGAGGTGAGAGGTGAGAGGTGGGAGGTGAGAGGTGAGAGGTGAGAGGTGGGAGGTGAGAGGTGAGAGGTGAGAGGTGGGAGGTGAGAGGTGAGAGGTGAGAGGTGCTTTCTCGCCTGTGGATGAACATTCCGATGTTCATCATCGTCCCACAGGACTAAAGCATCCTGCTTCCGAAGCCATCCCCCTCCCTGCCAACGAAGCGGCAGCGTCTCCTTCTCGACGATCCCGGTCGCCATTGTCGTGTCGAGCGGGTGGGTGGCCGGGCATGCGAGACATCTCATCCGATGCGAGAAGGACCCTCCAGGCGCAGAAGCTTCGCGTGGGGCGGGTGTCGAGCAAAACGGTCGTGATCGCATCGGGGGAGGTCCCTCGCCTGCCCTTCCGCCCGCCCGCTCGGGACGACCTATGGATGAACATTCCGATGTTCATCATCGTCCCACAGGACTAAAGCATCCTGCTTCACCAAGCCCTCGTCCGAAGCCCTCCCCTCCCTGTCAACCAAGCACGTCTCCGTCTCGACGAGCCGGTGGCCATTGTCGTGTCGAGCGGGTGGGTGGCCGGGCATGCGAGACATCTCATCCGATGCGAGAAGGACACTCCAGGCGCAGAAGCTGCGTGTGGGGCGGGTGTCGAGCAAAACGGTCGTGATCGCATCGGCGGAGGTCCCTCGCCTGCCCTTCCGCCCGCCCGCTCGGGACGACAAGGGCCACCTCTCTGGCTGAGCAGGCGGGCGTCTCTCACCTCCTCACCGCTCCACCCCGTCAGGGTCGGCGCGCCCCGTGGCGACGAGTCGATGGGGTTCGTTCGATCACCGCCGCGTCGCTGTCGATGAAGCCACCGCAGTCGTTGGTCACCCGAACGAAGAAGCTGGAGGTGTGGCCTCGAGGAGGCGTGAGCAGTTCAAACGTGGTGGCACCCCGCAACAGGTGGGACGTATCGCCGCTGGCACCCTCGTACCACTGGTACTTCAATCCCGTCCCGGTCGCTCCGACGAAGATGGTCGTCCGCTCCGAGGGCCCGATCGTGGTTCCCACCGGCTGAATGGTGATCGCCGGCTTCGGGCAGGTCCCCGTCACGGTGACCGTGGCCGCCTCGCTGTTCACACTCCCGCAGTCGTTGCTGACTTTCACCCAGTAGGTCGTGGTCACCGACGGGGCAACGCCGATCGACGGAATCGTCCCGCTGGAGAGCGGATGACTCTCGTCACCCTTCGCTCCCGCGTACCACTGATACTGCAGATCCGTTCCCGTCGCGGTCACAGCCAGCGGGGCGAAGTCCCCTGGATTGACGGTGACGTTCGCGGGTTGAACCGTGATGGCAGGAGCCACACAGACCGTGGCCACCGTCACCGTGACGGTATTGCTGCTCGCGCTTCCGCAGTCGTTGGTGATCTTCACCCAGTAGCTCGTGGTCGTGGCGGGTGCGACGCCAATCGACGCGGTGTCGCCACCGGAGATCGGATTGCTCTCGTCCGGTTTGGTTCCCTTGTACCACTGGTACTGGAGATTGGTGCCGGTTGCGGTGACCGAAAGCGAGGCGAACTCGCCCGGCTGGACGGTGGCGCCGGTGGGCTGCACGGTGATCGCCGGGGCGGTACACCCGCTGGTCACGGTGACGTGGACGGTGGCGCTGCGCGCCGAGTCGCAGGCATTGGTGATCTCGACCCAGTAGTTGGTGCTGGCCGTCAGGACCGGCGTCACAAAGGTGTTCGTTGCACTCGAGGCCGTCGAGGTCTTCTTCAGCTTGGTCGTGCTCGGGAAGTTGCCCTCGTACCACTTGTAGGTGAAGGGGGCCGTTCCGGTCACGCTCACCGAGAGCGACGCCGTGTGCCCCGTGGTGATCGTGGCATCCTGGGGCGGAGTGACGATCGACGGCGGAGTGCAGGCCGTGACGGTCACCGTTGCCGTGCTGCTGTCGACCGATCCACAACCGTTGGAGACCCGCACCCAGTAACTGGTCGTGGTGGTGAGCGCGCCGGTATTGAACGAGGACGAGTTGGTTCCCACCGGGTCGGACGTATCCGGAGCCGTGCCTCGGAACCATTCGTAGGTCGTGGCGTTGGTCGCCGAGACCGACAGCGCGGTCGAGCTCCCCTCGGTGATGGAGCGGTCCGAGGGGCCGCTGTTGATGGTCGGATCGCAGATGGTGGTGACCGTCGCGGTGTTGGAATCGATCGAGCCGCAGGCGCTGTCGATCCGCACCCAGAACGAGGTGGTGGAATTGAGCGTACCGGTGTTCAGGGTGGACGAATCAGTTCCCACCGGGTTGGACGTGTCCGGCTTGGTGCCCTTGTACCACTGATAGCTGAGGCTGGATCCGGTGGCCGAGACGCTGAGCGTGGTCGAGGTCCCCTGAATGATCGAGTGTGCTCTGCGGCTGGGACGAGATGGATGGAGCCAGCGCAGGCGCGGGCCTGCAGCCAGTGAGACGGTACGGAGTCATGCCTGCTGCCGGCTTGGAGCGGCCCCAAAATGGTCGAAGGTGAGTCGCGTTCCGCCATGATAGCGCACAGCTGAACATTCGCCACGTACTGCAGGCGCTCACCGCTCGGTTCATGCCGAATGACCGGACATCACCAGCATTGTCCCAGCTTGGACGTCGAGGGCTGGGACGAGCGTGGGGTTCATTGACCGAGCCTGATCAGCAGTGGAAACCCGAGGGTGCGTCACATCTCGTCACGTGTTGTCGTGCGTGTCATCGAGTGCCTGAACTCGAGTGCTGCCGACGTGAACCAGGTGGAAGCCGAAATTCCTGCTACCACCACAGTCGACTGTAACGCCGCTGATCGCGGTGTCGGACCTCGATACCGATCACTTATCGTATCTGGAAAACGTACTGGCCACTCGCGTCGAGAACGCAGTCGCGACCACCCCCGAGCCCCGTTGAAGCTGTCTACCACTGTATCCGTGAGGTGTGCCTGATGGATCCGCTCCTCGCTGTGATTCAGCTCGGTCCGGCCCATCGCTCCTTTGTGATATCACTAGGCAGACCGGATCCGCCGTCGTTCACCGAAGCGTCCGCACTCACAGTCGCCGATCAAGAAAGTCGTACCGGCGAAGTGGGCACGAGCTGCCGCCGACTGCGATCGATCCAGGTCATTCGAGGCCGTGACGAGCATCTGTCGGATGACGAAGTACTCGGGCGTTCGGACGAACTTCCCGCACTGTTCGCGGATAAGCTGCAGAAAATCGGTCGCGCCAGGCGAATACCTTCGCACGGGTGGGGCTCACCATCGATATCCCATCCTAGGATTTCATCGGCCGTTCCTGATAAGCAATCTGTCCTCCCATGCTCGATCGACGGAAAAATCGAAACTGCCCCAGAGTCCAGATCCATCTGTCGTCCATCACTACGCCCTGGTCGCTCGTGAGACAGAGAACGAGATAGCCGATGCCCAAGCTGGTACTCGCGGAGATCCTGAAACAAACATAGAAGCCGTCGCCACCGCCCACCACTGGCAATTCGACCGTCGCATGCACCCGACATTCGCCCTTCAAAACCTCATCGACCGCAAGTCGGAACACGGTTTCAATTTCGCCATCGTCGGTGCAACGGGGATACGCAGCCACAACCGTTCCGGTGACGATTCGCGTGGGCCTCTGTCCACCAGGACGTCGTCGGGCGGGACCACGAACGTCGCGGCCATGGCGCTGCTGGCGAGGATCAGAACGAGAAACGGGACCAGAAACCAGCAAAAGCATGCTGCTTCACGAGAAACCTCCGGATTATCCTGTCGTTTTCGGGGACCCTTCATTGTACGCCACCCGAACCGTGATCCGGATCACAGCCGGGCCCGACGGGTTCCATCTTCGGCGATCTTTTTGCACCGAGGGCCGTCAGGAGGCCAATCTTGAGATCGTGGACCATTGCCGGAACCCTTCTTCTCCTCTGGGCCATGCCCGCGCTCGCCGGACCCGCCGTCCGGCTGACCGGAGGCCTGAGCTGGATCTCCACCTCGGCGGACGACTCGCTCCACGGCGCGCCGGCGGCGGGCCACGCGGAGATCGAGATCGACGACTCCACCGGCGGGTTCCTCGCCCTCAATGTCTTCTGGAGCGATCAGTGGTCCACCGAGCTCGCCGCGTCGATCGCCGAACCGGACATCATCACCACTCGATTTCAGGATGGCGAGGCCGTCCTTCTCAACGACGGCGGATTGAAGATCATCCCGGTGACCCTGACCTTCCAGTACCACTTCACCCCGGATCACAAGGTCTCGCCATTCATCGGCCTGGGCGGCGCCTGGGTCGTCTTCGATGATCTGAACACCGAAACCGACTTCTCCGACATCAGCCTGAGCAACGTCGATTTCCAGCAGAGCGTGGGACTGGTCGTCGATGTGGGCGCCGACGTCTCCCTCAGCGATCGCTGGTCGATCTACCTGGACGGGAAGTACGTCCCGCTCGACTCCTCCGCGTACGCGGTCTTCAACAGCACCTCGGCCGGCAACACCCGGGCCTCGGTCAATCCCCTGATCATCAGCACCGGCATCTCCTACCGGTTCTGAGGACAGTTGACAGGGAATGGGGGTTGGACCTCCGGTCCGATCCCCGGCGCGCCTCCGGCCGCCGAGGGCGGGTCCCTACGGAGCCAAAAGAATCGTTCTCGCCAGAACCCTCATCCAACCCTTTTGTCAGGGCGACTCCTGTCCAGGATTCCCGGCGCTCTCAGATCCGCGACCCACGGCCAATCCTCGAGCCCCGCTTTCTCGGGATTCCTCAGCACGTATCGCCGCGCTCTCTCGAAATGCTCCATGGAGCGGATCCACGACGTCCCAGTTGTCGTCCTGCCAGAACGCACCGCGCCGACCGAGAATCCGGTTCGCTTCCTTGGCGGTGAAGGATTTCCAGCTCCATGCGATTTTCCACCAGGGCCACTCCTTGTCCGGACGGAACATCGTATGGACGTGACTCGGCATCACGGAGTAGTTGAACAGCTCATAGCGCTGACCATCGAAGAAGCCGAGAGCTTTCGTCACCAGTTCGGCCAGCTCGGGCTTCACCAGCTCACAGCCTCCGTGGCCCCGATCGAGCTCGTCGAACAGTTCCTTGCGGACCTGTTTCTGAATCCGGCGCGTATCCGCGGGACTGACGCAACCGTAGCGATCCCTGATCTGGGCGAGCATCTCGCGGCGCTGCCGCTCGAGCTCCCACAGGTAACCGGGAGGAAGTGCATCCGCGAGGCACCAGGTGAGAAAGTAGGTCCCGCCAGGCACATCGACGTGCGGAAGGTGATTTCGCTTCCGGTATTTTGCATTGCTCAGGTCGAATGTGCTGTCCTGCATTTACCGAGGCTACCTCGGAGTGGGATCGTTTGAGAAGTCGCGATTTTCGCGAGCTTCGATCGGCGGTGCTTCGTGGGCACCCGCCCTCGGCGGCCGGAGGCACGCCGGGGATCGGACCGGAGGTCCAACCCCCGCTCGTCACCGCGCGCCGCGGCGGCGGGTGATCTCACCCACCCGAACCCAGGCGGCGGCGGAGTCGGCCGTCCCGCAGCCGGTCGTCGCACGTGCCCAGTAGCGTTGGTCGCTGAACAGCGGCCCGGTGACCAGGGTCGCGGCGTGCGAGCTTCGATCGGCGGTGCTTCGTGGGCACCCGCCCTCGGCGGCCGGAGGCACGCCGGGGATCGGACCGGAGGTCCAACCCCCGCTCGTCACCGCGCGCCATGCCGGCGGGTGATCTCGCCCACCCGAACCCAGGCGGCGGCGGAATCGGCCGTGCCGCAGCCGGTCGTCGCACGTGCCCAGTAGCGTTGATCGCTGAACAGCGGCCCGGTGACCAGGGTCGCGGCGTGCGAGCTTCGATCGGCGGTGCTTCGTGGGCACCCGCCCTCGGCGGCCGGAGGCACGCCGGGGATCGGACCGGAGGTCCAACGCCCCGCTCGTCACCGCGCGCCGCGACGGCGGGCGATCTCGCCCACCCGAACCCAGGCGGCGGCGGAGTCGGCCGTGCCGCAGCCGGTCGTCGCGCGTGCCCAGTAGCGTTGGTCGCTGAACAGCGGCCCGGTGACCAGGGTCGCGGCGTGCGAGCTTCGATCGGCGGTGCTTCGTGGGCACCCGCCCTCGGCGGCCGGAGGCACGCCGGGGATCGGACCGGAGGTCCAACCCCCGCTCGTCACCGCGCGCCGCGACGGCGGGCGATCTCGCCCACCCGAACCCAGGCGGCGGCGGAGTCGGCGTCGCCGCAGCCGGTCGTCGCGCGTGCCCGTAGCGTTGAGTCGCTGAACAGCGGCCCGGTGACCAGGGTCGCGGCGTGCGAGCATTCGAGCGGCGGTGTTCGTGGGCACCCGCACCTCGCGCGCGCTCCGGAACGCCGGGGATCGGACCGGAGGTCCAACCGTCGTCCCGCTCGATGCACCGCGCCGGCCGAGATCCGGTTCGCTATGGCGGTGGGTGATCTCCAGCCCACCCGAACCCAGGCGGCGGCGGAATCCGCCGTCCGCAGCCGGTCGTCGCACGTGCCCAGTAGCGTTGAGTCGCTGAACAGCGGCCCGGTGACCAGGGTCGCGACGCGAGCTTCGATCGGCGGTGCTTCGTGGGCACCCGCCCTCGGCGGCCGGAGGCACGCCGGGGATCGGACCGGAGGTCCAACCCCCGCTCGTCACCGCGCGCCATGACCGGCGGGCGATCTCACCCACCCGAACCCAGGCGGCGGCGGAATCCGGCCGTTCCGCAGCCGGTCGTCGCACGTGCCCAGTAGCGTTGATCGCTGAACAGCGGCCCGGTGACCAGGGTCGCGGCGTGCGAGCTTCGATCGGCGGTGCTTCGTGGGCACCCGCCCTCGGCGGCCGGAGGCACGCCGGGGATCGGACCGGAGGTCCAACCCCCGCTCGTCACCGCGCGCCGCGACGGCGGGCGATCTCGCCCACCCGAACCCAGGCGGCGGCGGAGTCGGCCGTGCCGCAGCCGGTCGTCGCGCGTGCCCAGTAGCGTTGGTCGCTGAACAGCGGCCCGGTGACCAGGGTCGCGGCGTGCGAGCTTCGATCGGCGGTGCTTCGTGGGCACCCGCCCTCGGCGGCCGGAGGCACGCCGGGGATCGGACCGGAGGTCCAACCCCCGCTCGTCAGCGTGCGCCGTGGCGGCGGCGAAGCTCGCCGACCCGAACCCAGGCGGCGGCGGAATCCGCCGTTCCGCAGCCGGTCGTCGCACGTGCCCAGTAGCGTTGATCCTGGAAGAGCGGTCCGATCCGAAGTTGTGAGCTGTTCGCTCCGGCAATCGGGCTGGAGGTGTTCCCGCGCTCTCCCCGGTACCACTGCCAGGTCACCGTCGAGTTTGCGCTGGCGGAGACGTCGAGGGTGGCACTTCCCCCGACCGGAATGAGCATCGAATTCGGTTGGTCGCCGATTCCGATGCAGAAGGGCTCACTGACCACGCCGTTCCCGTAGAGCGCGGCGACGGCACGCCGATCCCAGGGCTGGAGCGTGGTGCCGAACACGACATCCAGCGTCGCCACCATCACCGCATTCTCGGTGCAGTCGAAGGTTTCCGGGCATTGCTCGGTGGAAAGCTGTCCCTGGTCGGAATGACGAAACCCGAGGGTGTGGCCGAGCTCGTGAGTGATGAGCTGGTTCATCCGGGAGTCGTGGATCCCCGCCCAGGTCGACAGGCCGTTCTGCAGAACGATGTCCGCATTGAAGGTCGTGGCGAAGGTGTCTCCGGCCCACTGGTGGGTCTGCTGCGTGGAGAACCAGGGGCCGCCGACAGCGAGCGTGCCGTATCCGATCCAGCTTCCGGAGATCTCGCTGTTCGGGTCTTCGAACAGCACGGAGTTGATCTCGTCGTAGGTCTTCAAGCCCTTCCTGCTGGTGGTCGTGCCGCCGTAGCCGTAGTCGACATTCGAATCGGGATCATTGGTCCAGGCGGCCGTGCCTGCCTTGATCGCGTCGACGCCGCCGTTCGGGGCGCCGGCGAGCGTGCCGCTGTTCTCGAAGAGAACGGTCGACGGAAAGCCGTTCCACCGGGCCTCGCCTCCGGTATGAGGAGCCCGGCTGGCGCTGCGCATGTCGTACGTCCAGGCGGGATAGGCCCCACCGACGGCGACGACCGGACGGACGCGTCGCCGGGCGGAAGCCTGGAGTTTCACCGTCACCGGAGCGAAGTAATCCGCCGACGGCGACTCCCCCGCGGCAACCTCCCGGACGAAGCGGAGAAACTTCGCCCCGTCCCGCGCATGTTCGGTCCAGCGCTGCCCCTGGAGATCCCATCCGAAGATCGAGTCGCCCTCACCGCGCCGGATCAGCGGTGTCCCGCGGTCGTCGGTGAAGAAATCGAACTTGCCGAGAATCATGTCGAGGGTCTGCCAGCGTCCATCGGCACGCGGGTCGACGAGAGCCAGCACCTTCTGTCCCGGACGGTAGTCGGCCCCTCCGCAGATCGCCAGGCCCATTCCCCCTGCCTCGCCACCGAGCTCCACGATCCGGAGCGGCTGCCGCCGGTCGACCTGCCCCTTGATCACCTCGTCGACGGAGAGCTCGCTCACCGTCTCGATGCCGCCGGCATCGCTCCACCGGCCGTACGAGCTCAGCACCGTTCCGACGACGATCGTGTTCGCTTCGCGAATCAGCACCTGGTCCGGTGGAACCACGAAGCTCGCGGAACGGCCGACGGGGATCAACAGCGATGCCGCCACACAGCCCACCAGGAGCCGAACGACATTCGTTGCAGTAAACCAGGAGTGGAGAGACTCAGGATTCACGGGTTGCCTCACTTTCATTCGGCTTCGCACCGTCGCTCCGTGGCTTCAGTCCGAGGGTGGGGAGCGGCTCGTCGTCGGGAGTGCGTCGGTTCCGGGCCTTGCGGAGGAAGTAGACGATCCCTCCGAGGGCGATGACGACCGCGAGTCCGACAAGGATCCGCAGAGCGGTGTTGAAGTTGGTGGGATAGCTGATGGTGTTGAAGATGAGCACGCCCGCGAGGACGCCGAACAGCACGGCCCGCAGGACGTAGACCATCGGGTGGGATCGCCGGGAGCGGCGGACCGAGTCGCTCCAGAGGAGAAACAGCATCACGGTGATCGCCGCGAGGGGAAAGGTGAATGCGATCGGGTTCATGATGAAGACTGGCCCGCGGGGATCAGGCCTCCGACATTCTACAATCCCGACCGGTCAGCCCTGATTCCACCAGGCATCTTCTTCGCCCGGGGCGACCGGGATTTCCGCCGATTCGGACTGCCCCCACCGCTCTTCGATCATCTCCTGAACCCGAGGCGTGCAGGTGCCGCCGCACTGTCCGGTGGTGGCGGTGGTCAGCCGCGCGACCTCGGCGATGGTGCGGGCACCGGCGTCGATGACTTTCGCGATGGTGCCGTGCTTGATGTTGTTGCAGCGGCAGACGGTCCGGAGCCGGAGAATGGCTGGATGAACGGATTCACTCACTCGGCGCCGGTAACAGGCGGAAAGGGGAAAGAATTCGCGTTGCGGGAGGGAGTTCCGGAGTTCTGGAGTTCTGGAGTTCTGGAGTTCTGGAGTTCTGGAGTTCTGGAGTTCTGAAGTTCTGGAGTTCTGGAGTTCTGGAGTTCTGGAGTTGTACGGTGAGCCCTCGCGCGTAGGTGGTGATTGTCGTCCCGAGCGGGCGGGTGGCTGGGCAGGCGAGGGACCTCCCCCGATGCGATCACGACCGTTTTGCTGGACACCCGCCCCACACGCTCGCTTCTCCGCCTGGAGGTTCCTTATTGCATCGGCGGAGATGTCTCGCATGCCCGGCCTCGACATGACAATGACCATCAGTCCGTCGAGAAGGATAGGCTGGATCGAGGCGGACGTGCCGGACGGGTGGAATGGGACGATCCATTCCACCCGCCTCGGGGATCACTTCTGCTCGTTGATCACCAGTTCCACGCGGCGGTTCTGCTGGCGGCCGGCGGCGGTGTCATTCGACGCAACCGGCTGCGATTCACCGTAGCCGGCGGTGGTGATTCGATCCTTCGGGACGCCCTGCGCGATGAGGTAGTCCGCCACCGCTTTGGCGCGCGCCTCGGAGAGCGCCTGGTTGCTCTCGGTGCTCCCGATCGAATCGGTGTGGCCTTCCACCACGATGCTCAGATTTTCATTGCCTGCGAGCAGGCCGGCGATCCGCGAGAGGTTGTTCTTCGTTCCCGCCTTGAGGCTGGACTTGCCGGTATCGAAGTAGAGCCCGGGCAGGGTGACGATGAATCCTCGTGATTCAGTACGGGTCTCGGCCAGTTTGGAGAGCGCGTCCTTCATCTGCGCGGTGCGCTCCTCCTCGGCCACCTTCATCGCCTCCATCTGCTCGTGGGCCTTCTGAAGCTCGGCCTCGGCCTGTGCCGCCCGCTGGCGCTCGGCATCGATCTGCTGCTGGAGCTGGGCGGAGTGTTCCTGCACCTCGCGCATCCGCTGCTCGATGGCGGCAACCCGCTGACGGTAGGCCATCTCCCCCTGCGCCCGGTTCTGCTCCGCCTGCATTCTCTGCTGGCGCATCTGATCGAGCTGGAATCCCTGGCGGAGAAGCTCATCGCTCATCGCCTTGAGCTGGTCCGGGGTCAACCGGCCCATGCTTCGCTCCCGATCGAGCTCATTCTTCTGGGCCTCGAGCTCGCGGGCGAGGGCATCCTCGCTGGCCTTCTCCTTCTGCTGGAGGTTCTGAACCTGCAGGCGCTGATCCTCCACCTGCTGCCGGAGGTTCTCGACCTCGGCCGGGTTCTTCGCGTTCGCCAGTTGTGATTCGTATCGTGCCTGAAGCAGATCGAGCTGCTGTTCGCCGGCGACCCGCGCGTTGCGGTCCGCCTGAAGCTGACTGGCGAGCTGCTCCCGATGCTGTCGCACCTGGTCGCGCAGGCGCTGCACCTCCGCCTGCTGAGCGGCGCGCTGGCTCTGTTCATCCTGAAGCCTCGCCCGCAGTTCAGCCGCCTGGCGCTCGCTTTCCTCACGCATCCGCCGATCCTCGGCGGCCTTTCGTTCAATCTCCGCCTGCGCCAGCTTCGTCCGCTCCAGGCGGAGGTCCGGCACCATCCTCGACACATTCTCGAGCTCGGTCAGATACTGCGCACGCCGTGCGAGCATTTCCGCCACGTAGGAGAGATGGTCGGCGGAGTCACTCTCCTTCCTCGCACTGGCAATCTTCTTCGCCGTTCCGATCTGCTGCTGGGCTTTGGCCAGATCCTCGGGAGCGATCTTCTCCGCCCCCATCTGTTTCGCACGAACCACCGCATCCTCGGCCACCGCGACGCGGCTCTTCGAGGTTTCGCCACGATCGATCTTCAGAGCCGGCTCCGTCGGCAGCGGGGTCTCCTGGACCGTGCCACCCAGACGCTGGATGTCGGTGCGCAGGGACTTGATCTCTTCCACCGTCGAGAGCCACTTCGCCTTCGCTTCGGCCGCGGCTGCCGCGTCCTCGGCCTGAATCGCACGGAGCATCGCGTCAGTCTTGGTCGACTGGCTCTCCCGCGGGAGGTGCTCCTTGGCGTAATTCAGCCGCCAGACGGCTTCGTCGTACAGCTCCGGCGCGTAGGTGCGCGCGCCGCTCGCCTCCGCCGCCGCCAGACGGGCCGTCGCGTTGGCAACCGCCTGCTCGGCATTCTGCTGAACCTTCTCGGCGGAACTCTGCGCGATCAACAGCCCCACACTCGCAATCAGAGTCACCAGAATCACCAGGAAATTTCGAACCTGTTTCATCACTTCTTCCTCCATCACCAACCAGACACAACAGGACCGTACCATCCTAATGCAAAAAGCGGGCTGGCGCGTGTCGACTCGACGCGGGAGTTCCGTAGAGGTGCCGGAGGCGCGCCTCCGCAGCAGAGATGGTGTGAGAAATCCAGGCTAAAGCCAATAAGCCCGAACTTCAGGACCTGGTTCTCCTGTGCTTCGGAACGCCATCACCCTGACGGGCGGCCCGCCGGCGTCCCAGACCCCACTGGTCACATCGCCATGCACGCTCCGGGAAGCCGGCTGGAAGCCGGCGGCCCGGCCGCCTGGAAGGCGGCGTTCCGATTGCCCGCTTCGCGGGCGTCAGACCCTGAAGTTCGGGCCATTGAGGCTAGAGGGCGACCCAGACCGACTTGGTCTGGGTGTACTTTTCCAGCGCGTCGCGGCCCTGATCGCGACCGAATCCCGACTCCTTGAATCCGCCGAACGGAAGCGCCGGGTCGTAGAGGTTGTAGGTGTTGACCCAGACCGTCCCCGCCTTGATCTCGCGGGCGATCCGATGAGCCTTCGAAACGTCCCGGGTCCAGACCGCGGCGGCGAGCCCGTAGACCGTTTCGTTGGCCTTGACCACCGCATCGCTTTCCCCGTCGAACCGGATGGTCGAGAGGACCGGTCCGAAGATCTCTTCCCGGGCAATGGTCATCTTCGGGTCGACGTCGTCGAAGATCGTCGGCTGAATGAAGTAGCCCTTTCCCGTGCCGATGTCGGTGCGCTCGCCGCCGGCGATCAGCTTCGCCCCTTCGTTCCTGCCGCTCTCGATGTAGCGCAGCACCGTCTCCATCTGGTCTTTCGAGACGATCGCTCCGAGACGGGTCTTCGGATGGAGCGGGTCACCGGCGACCATCTTCTTCGCGCGCTCACTGACCTTCTCCATCAGCTCGTCATGCACCGACTCCTCGACCAGCAGCCGCGATCCGGCCGCGCAGACCTCGCCTTTGCCGTAGAAGATGGCATTGAGCGCTCCCTTCGCCGCGGCATCGAGATCCGCATCGGCGAAGACCACATTGGGAGATTTTCCTCCCAGCTCCAGGGAAACCTTCTTCAGCGTATTCGACGCCCGGGCCATCAACTGTTTGCCCACCTCCGTGGAGCCGGTGAAGGCGATCGAATCGATCCCCGGATGATCGACCATGGCGTTCCCCACCACACTTCCCCGTCCAGGAACGACGTTGAAGACGCCCGGAGGGAGACCGGCTTCCCGCGCCAGCTCGGCGAACTTCAGCAGCGAGAGCGAGGTATTCGACGCCGGCTTCGAGATCACCGCGTTTCCGCAGGCGAGGGCCGGGGCGATCTTCCAGACCGCCAGCATCAGAGGGAAGTTCCAGGGGGTGATCGAGCCCACCACGCCGATCGGCTCGCGAAGCGTGTAGGTGAATGCGCGATGGGAGATCGGAAGGGTCTCACCGGTGACCTTTCCGCTCCATCCGGCGAAGTAGTAGAGGCACTCCGCGGCCGCGGGGATGTCCACGTACTGCGACTCGAAGATCGGTTTGCCGTTGTCGATCGTCTCGATGGTGCCGACCTCCGCGGCGCGCTCCATCAGCAGGTCGGCGATTTTCCAGAGGATCTTGCCCCGATCGCGGGGAGCCATCTTCTGCCAGTCCGATCCGGGCTGGAGCTGGGCGCGGGCCGCGGCAACCGCGGCGTCGATGTCTTCCTGTCCCGCCGAGGCCACCTCGGCGATTCTCTCTTCGGTGGCGGGATTGAAGGTGTCGAAGGTCTCTCCGCTGCGGGCATCGACGAACTCTCCACCGATGAACAGGCGGGTCTGCAGTTCGGGGCTGGGGGTGTTCTCGGACATCGGATCCTCCGTGGAGTCAGGTGGTGGTCAGGGAATGCCGGGTGTCGAATCGCAGCGGCGCAGGCGCGCTCATTCGACACCCGGCATTCGATCACGGCTCCGGCGATGCGGAGCCGTGATCGACGGGGTTCAGCGACCGGAGAATTCCGGCTTCCGTTTCGAGGTGTAGGCGCCCAGGCCTTCCTTCGCATCTTCACTCTGGAAGAGCTGCTGCTGGAGCTCACGCTCCACCGCCAGGGCGGATTCCAGCGGAATCTCCCACCCGGTCTGGACGGAGCGTTTGATCCGACCGACCGCCCTGGAAGCACGGGCGGGCGGACAGAACCCGCGGGCGTACTCCATCACGCGATCCCACCACTTCTGACCATTCTCCTCATCGGGCCAGACGTGATTGATGATCCCGAGCTTCTCGGCATCCTCGAACTCCACCAGGCCGCCTTCGACCATGATCTCGATCGCCTTGGACTTACCGACGAGACGGGCGAGCCGCTGGGTGCCGCCGGTTCCGGGCAGCACACCGAGGGAGACTTCGGGGAGGCCGATCTTGCCGGCGCCCTGCCGGGCGATGCGGATATCGGCCGCCATGGCGATCTCCAGCCCTCCACCGACGGTGTGGCCGTTGAGCGCAGCGATGACCAGCTTGGGGGTGTGCTCGAGGCGGAGGAGCATCTCGTTGGCCTGGAGACAGAAGTAATACTTGAAGGTCGGGGTGACCTCCGTGAGCATCTTGATGTTCGCCCCGGCAGAGAAAAACTTTTCGCCTGCGCCACGGAAGACGATGACATGAACCTCGTCGTCCATCCGGGCATCGAGGATCGCGTTATCGAGCTCGCGATTCATCTCGTAGGTGTAGGTGTTCGCCGGGGGATCGTTCAGCTCGATGACCGCAACGCCCTTTTCCACACGGTAGTCAATCAGATTTCCACTCATACGAATCTCTCCTGATGAAATCGTTCTCTTCGAACCGCGTCGCCACGGTTCGTCAGTTTCAGGTCTTCCTTTTGGATCCGGGGATGATCCCCTGACACACAGTCCAGCGGCAGGCCGTCAGCCACGACGGAGCCGTCAGGATACCGCCTCGGAGCGCGGGTTTCAAATCAGCGGGAAGAGCGACGGAGAACCGGCGCCTTGCCCGACCGGAGGCCGGTTCCATCACGATTCCATGTCCGGGTCGCCGAACGAGACACCGAGCCGGCGCGCGGTACGGACGATGTCGCTGGCCGGATCCACCAACTTGATCTTCGCCACCGCATCTCGCAGGGGTACGCTGACGATGTCGTTGCAGCGAAGCGCCACCATCTGACCCCAGGCCTGCTTCGCCACCAGATCGACCGCCGCCTCGCCGTAGCGGGTGGCCAGAATCCGGTCGTAGGGAATGGGTGATCCGCCCCGTTGAACGTGCCCGAGCACCGTGACCCGCACCTCGAGATTCACGTCGGTCTGCCGCAACGCATCCGCCACCTGATAGGCCACGCCTCCCAGCCGCTTGCGTCGCCGGTCGAGATAGACCTCCTCCCCCTCCCGGCTTTTCGCTCCTTCCGCCACCACGATGATGTCGAACCGCGAACCTCGGCGCTTTCGCTCTTCGATCCCCCGCTGAACCTCATCCAGATCCCAGGGGATCTCCGGAATCAGAATCACGTCGGCTCCTCCGGCAATGCCGGCGTACAGAGCGATCCATCCGGCATCCCGGCCCATCACCTCCAGAATCATGATCCGGTCATGACTCTCGGCCGTCGAGTGCAGCCGGTCCACCGCTTCGCTGGCGATGGAAACGGCGGTCATGAAGCCGAAGGTGTAGTCGGTCGCCTGGAGATCGTTGTTGATCGTCTTGGGTACCGCCACGATCGGGACCCCCAGATCACAAAGCCGGTTTGCGATCGACAGAGAACCATCTCCACCGATCACGATCAGCGCGTCCAGACCGAGCCTCCGGATGTTGTCCAGCACGTGGGCCGAGCGGTCCTGGACCTGACCGCCCTCTCCCGGATACGAGAACGGATCGCCCCGGTTCGAGGTGCGGATGACCGTTCCACCCTTGGGAAGAATCCCCTTGATCGATTCCCGGGTCAGCGGGACCCAGCTCAGATCCATCAGACCTTCGAAACCCGCCTCGATTCCGATGACCTCCCAGCCATGCCGTCCAACCGCGTTTTTCACCGCGGCACGAATGACCGCATTGAGTCCCGGGCAGTCCCCACCACCGGTTAGAATTCCGAGTCGTTTCGTCACGGCCCGGGTTGCCCTGCAAGAGACACGCAAGGGGCGATGTCTCACCTCTGCCTGCAATTCCTCAGTCTGGCACTCTGATTGCTCTTTCCATGGCTGAGCCGGTCCCAAAGGCCGGCTGGAATGGAGGATGAAATGAGCATCATTGGATGGATTATCTTCGGACTGATCGTGGGTGCGATCGCCAAGCTTCTGATGCCGGGCAATGATCCCGGCGGGTGGATCGTCACGATTCTTCTCGGAATCGCCGGATCATTCGTCGGCGGCTTCCTCGGACAACTCCTTCTCGGAACCGGCAACCAGGCCGCCGGATGGATCGGATCGATCATCGGCGCCATCGTACTTCTGGCAATCTACCGCATGATCATCGGCCGTCGACGGGTGGTCTGACCGCAATTCAATCTCGACAACACACCACTCCAAAGCACCTCGCCGAAAGGCGGGGTGCTTTTTTCTCGCGCGGCTGAGCTCCGGGGGGCGTCTCGACCGGTCGCCACTCGCCTTCATCCTGAGCGGGGAAAACGTCTCGAAGCCATGCCGTTCGCACTCGCCGTCATCCTGAGCGCCTGAAAACCGTCTCGAAGCCCATGCCGTGAGTCGCGAAGGATCCTGCCTTCGTCAGGGTCGAGATGGCGACACGCGAACGCGCGGTCCAATCCGACGCTCCTCGATCACCATCTCCCCAAACTCGTCTCGACCGGTCGCAGAGGCAAGATCCTTCGCGGGACGGTTCGCGACTTCGACACGTGCACTGGCGCTCAGGATGACGGGGGCGGGACAATTCGCGGCCTGGACTGACCGTTCGCACTCGCCGTCATCCTGAGCGCCCGAAAACGTCTCGAAGCCCATGCCGTGGGTCGCGAAGGATCTTGCCTTCGTCAGGGTCGAGATGGCGACACGCGAACGTGCGGTCCAATCCGACGCTCCTCGATCACCATCTCCCCAAACTCGTCTCGACCGGTCGCACTCCCCGTCATCCTGAGCGCCCGAAAACATCTCGAAGCCCATGCCGTGGGTCGCGAAGGATCCTGCCTTCGTCAGGGTCGAGATGGCGACACGCGGACGCGCGGTCCAATCCGACGCTCCTCGATCACCATCTCCAAACTCGTCTCGACCGGTCGCAGAGGCAAGATCCTTCGCGGGACGGTTCGCGACTTCGACACGTGCACTGGCGCTCAGGATGACGGGGGCGGGACAATTCGCGGCCTGGACTGACCGTTCGCACTCGCCGTCATCCTGAGCGCCCGAAAACGTCTCGAAGCCCATGCCGTGGGTCGCGAAGGATCCTGCCTTCGTCAGGGTCGAGATGGCGACACGCGAACGCGCGGTCCAATCCGACGCTCCTCGATCACCATCTCCCCAAACTCGTCTCGACCGGTCGCAGAGGCAAGATCCTTCGCGGGACGGTTCGCGACTTCGACACGTGCTCGAAGCTCATGCGGGGTCGCGACGGATCCTGCCTCCGTCACTGGCGCTCGAGATGACGCCGGGGTCACGGGATCGCGATCTCAATCTCGACGGCGCACGCGATGCGGTCCAATCCGCGCTTCGACACCACTCACTCGACTGACCGTTCGCACTCCCCGTCATCCTGAGCGCCCGAAAACATCTCGAAGCCCATGCCGTGGGTCGCGAAGGATCTTGCCTTCGTCAGGGTCGAGAGGGCGACACGCGAACGCGCGGTCCAATCCGACGCTCCTCGATCACCATCTCCCCAAACTCGTCTCGACCGTTCCCCACTCGCCGTCATCCTGAGCGCCTGAAAACGTCTCGAAGCCCATGCCGTGGGTCGCGAAGGATCCTGCCTTCGTCAGGGTCGAGATGGCGACACGCGAGACGCGCGGTCCAATCCGACGCTCCTCGATCACCATCTCCCCAAACTCGTCTCGACCGGTCCCCACTCGCCGTCATCCTGAGCGCCCGAAAACGTCTCGAAGCCCATGCCGTGGGTCGCGGAAGGATCCTGCCTTCGTCAGGGTCGAGATGGCGACACGCGGACGCGCGGTCCAATCCGCGGCCTGGACTGACCGGTCGCACTCCCCGTCATCCTGAGCGCCCGAAAACATCTCGAAGCCCATGCCGTGGGTCGCGAAGGATCTTGCCTTCGTCAGGGTCGAGAGAGCGACACGCGAACGCGCGGTCCAATCCGACGCTCCTCGATCACCATCTCCCCAAACTCGTCTCGACCGGTCCCCACTCCCCGTCATCCTGAGCGCCCGAAAACGTCTCGAAGCCCATGCCGTGGGTCGCGAAGGATCTTGCCTTCGTCAGGGTCGAGAGGCGACACGCGAACGCGCGGTCCAATCCGACGCTCACCGATCACCATCTCCCCAAACTCGTCTCGACCGTTCCCCACTCGCCGTCATCCTGAGCGCCTGAAAACGTCTCGAAGCCCATGCCGTGGGTCGCGAAGGATCCTGCCTTCGTCAGGGTCGAGATGGCGACACGCGAACGCGCGGTCCAATCCGACGCTCACCGATCACCATCTCCCCAAACTCGTCTCGACCGGTCGCAGAGGCAAGATCCTTCGCGGGACGGTTCGCGACTTCGACACGTGCACTGGCGCTCAGGATGACGGGGGCGGGACGGTTCGCGGCCTGGACTGACCGTTCGCACTCGCCGTCATCCTGAGCGCCCGAAAACGTCTCGAAGCCCATGCCGTGGGTCGCGAAGGATCTTGCCTTCGTCAGGGTCGAGATGGCGACACGCGAACGCGCGGTCCAATCCGACGCTCCTCGATCACCATCTCCCCAAACTCGTGTCGACCGGTCGCAGAGGCAAGATCCTTCGCGGGACGGTTCGCGACTTCGACACGTGCACTGGCGCTCAGGATGACGGGGGCGGGACGGTTCGCGGCCTGGACTGACCGTTCGCACTCGCCGTCATCCTGAGCGCCCGAAAACGTCTCGAAGCCCATGCCGTGGGTCGCGAAGGATCTTGCCTTCGTCAGGGTCGAGAGAGCGACACGCGGACGCGCGATCCCTGCGTCGGGCACGACGGCCCTGACCTCAGGCCCTCCGCGCGACGAAGACCATCTTCACGTGCGTGATCTCTCCACCGGGGCGGATCTCGCGAAAGGGATCGAAGTCGATCACCTCCAGCGCCTTCAGGCCGGCTTTCCGGAGCAGTTTCAGCACCTCCCGCCGCGAGTAGGCCCGCTGATGGCGCTGTTCCGAGATCCGGACCCGGCGCCCTCCGATCTCCGCCCATCCGAGAACGTCCGCGTGAGCCATCCGGGTCTTCCTCGAATAGGTGGTGTCGAGTTGAAGCCGGTGGGTGCGCCCCTCGGACACGAAAGGCTCCTCGAGCGCCCATACCTGGGCGTACGCCTGTGGATGGTTCAGATCGAAGATGAAGAGCGACTCCGAGCTCATCAGCCCTGCCGCCTGCCCGAACGCGGCCTGGAGATCCTCCGCCAGGAGCAGATGGTTGAGGCTGTCGTAGAGACAGGTGACCAGCCCGAAGGAGCCACGCAGCGGGAGGGATCGCAGATCTCCGCCAATCAGTCCCCCCACCCGGCTCTTCGCCACACTCAGCATCGGCACCGAGGCATCCACCCCGCGGGAGAGAAAGCCGATGGCCCGGAAATGCTCCATGGCCAGCCCGGTTCCGCAGGCGAGATCGAGATGATTGCGATCCGGAGGCTGATATCGATCGGTCAGCGACGACAGCAGAGGTGCGATGGCGGCGAAGTAGCTCTGGCCCAGGGCGGCATCGTAGGCCCAGGCGAACGCGCCATATCCTTCGTGGCTCTCCGCCTCAGGACCAGTCATGAAATCCGCGGCCTGCCTTCTTTCCCAGCCGGCCTTCCGCCACCATCCTCCGGAGAATCTCCGGGGGCTCGAAGCGGGGGCCGAGCTCCTTTGCGAGGTAGTCGGCGATCTTGAGCCGGACGTCCAGTCCGACCAGATCGGTCAGCCGGAGCGGTCCCATTGGATGGTTGTAGCCGAGCTCCATCGCCCGGTCGATGTCCTCGGCCGAGGCCACACCATCCTCGTACATCCGCATCGCTTCCAGTCCCAGGGCGATTCCCAGCCGCGAGGTGGCGAATCCAGGGACATCCTTCACCACGATCGGCTCCTTCTCGAGAGATCGAGCGAACGACTGAGCGAGCTCGACGGTGGTCTGGGAGGTCCGCTCCCCCACCACGATCTCCAGCAGCTTCATCACGTGCACCGGATTGAAGAAGTGCAGACCGATGAACTGATCCCTCCGCTCGACTGCACCAGCCAGCTCGGTGATGGAGATCGACGAGGTGTTGGAGGCGAGCACCGTGTGCTCGCCGCAGATGACATCCATCTGGGAAAAGAGATCCTTCTTCAGGGTCAGGTCCTCGGGGACCGCCTCGATGATCAGGTCGGCTTCGGCCACCGCCGCCTCGAGCGACTCGACGTAGCGAATCCGCTCCTGCGCCTCAGCGGCCGCATCCGGTTCCAGCCTCCCCTTCTCCACCGCCCTCGCGGCGAGGTTGCCGATCTGCTCACGGGCCGCGTCCAGAAACTTCTGCTCCACATCGTTCAGCACCGTCTGGTAGCCGTGAATGGCACAGATCCAGGCGATGCCCCGCCCCATGGTCCCGCTGCCGATGACACTGACCTGTCGAAGATCCATCGTTCTCCCTTCCCTCGTGTTCAGTTCCGGACGGTCACTTCCTCCGGAACCGACTGGAATGCGATCTCCAGGCCTTGATCGAAAGCTCCCTTCAGAATGGAAAATCCCTCCAGGCCTACGCTCAGCCGGACCAGTCCGTCGGTGATGCCCCGCTGCTCACGATCCTCTTTCGGAACGACCGAATGAGTCATGCTCGCCGGGTGCTGAATGTAGCTGATCACGCTTCCCAGACTGACCGCCAGTTCCATCGGAGTGTCATGCCGGGCGAAGTAATTCATCAGCCGGACCGCCGGCTCGTAGCCTCCCTTGAGCTCGAAGGCGATCATTCCGCCGCCGTTCCGGATCTGCCGTCCCACCAGATGATGCTGGGGATGATCCGGAAGCCCGGGATAGAAGACCCGTTCCACCCCGGGATGCCTGGAGAGATAGAGAGCGAGCTTCTCCGCGGTGATGCAGGCCTCGTCCATCCGCTGCGCGAGGGTCTGCACGCAGAGAGAGTTCAGCCAGCCATCCATCGGGCTGGGTGTGGGACCGAGGTCCTTGGCCATCACGAAAAGCTCGCCGGTCATGAACCGGAAGGGTCCGAGAATGTGGCCGCCGATGGAGGTGCTGTGACCATTGACGTACTTGGTCAGGCTCTGAATCACGAAGTCCGCGCCGAGCCGGAACGGCTGCTGGAGATAGGCACTGCAGAAGGTGTTGTCCACCACCAGGATCACGCGATGGCGATCGGTAATCTCCGAGATCGCCCGGATATCGGCCATTCCGAGATTGGGATTTTCGGGGGTCTCCAGAAACACCACCCGGATCTCGGGATGCTCCTCGAGGCACTGCTCGATCTCGGCTGTGCTGGTGGTGTCGACGAAGTAGGGATGGATTCCGAACTTGCGGCCGAGGGTGCGGAGCAGACTGTCGGTGCAGCCGTAGACGTTTCCGGAGATGATTCCGTCTCCCGATTCCAGCAGGGAGAGCAGCGTGACCGCGATCGCCCCCATCCCGGAGGCGAGAACCATACTGCCGACGGTGGGCTCCCGTTCATCCGCGGCGAGCGCACGGTCGATCATGTGCTGGCATTCCAGCCGGAACAGGACCCGCTCCAGGTATTCGGTGGTGGGGTTCCCCAGACGGGTGTAGATCCGGGCGAACGGCTTTTCCCCGCTGGGGCTGTGCCCCAGGAAACGATCCGCACCGTCCCGCACGTCACGAAAACTGAACGTGCTTTTCTGCTGGATTTCAGGCAGGCCGGTTCCGACGCAGATGCTCGCAAACCGATCGCGGTCGAGGAAGGGCTCCTCGTCGCGAAGATACTTCCGTTTGCGATCCTGCCACCAGTCCCACCATTCGTATGTCCGGGCGTTCATCGGTTCCTCCAGCCGGCTGCGGAGTCCGTGAGGCCGGGAGCCGTCCTGTCCCACCGGCGGAGGACCAGGTCGAGGCTACTGCACCGGCTTCAGTGCGAGTGAGACGATCTCCCGGTGCGTGAAGTAGTTCACGCCGGGATCGTCCAGGTGAAATGTATACCGGAAAGGCTCGCGATTGTCAGCGATGAAGGTGAAGCGTCGGTAACGGTCGGCAACGGCCTCCGGCAGATCTTTCACATCGGAAGCCTCCGGCGCGGCGTCCTCGACCCGCACCACCCGGTAGAGCCGGTTCACGGTGATGGGCAGATCGTCAGGAGGAAAATGGAGGAACTGGATGGCGTAGATCGACTCGGGCGAGATCTCCCTCTGGGGATAGGGATCCCACCCTTCCTCCGGGACGCCGGTAAACCAGCGCTCTTCCTCGCGGAAGAGGACGAGATTGGCGGACGTCTCGGTCATCGGCAGATAGGACCGATCGAGATGAATATGCTCCTCCGGATCCGTCGAGCTCTTCAACTGAGTGAGCAGATCGATCAGGTACTGCAGACCTTCCGCGGTTCCGGTGAGTGCCACTTCCTCGTCGGAATCGGAAATCCAGAGATCCAGCCAGGCACCCTTTGGAAGCACCACACGGCTCTCGATGGTGTCGAACCGGACCGGAGCGAATCCGAGCCGGTCCGCGGCCGCGGCCAGGAAGTCGTCGACGTGAGGGTCGTTCAACAGGTTACGGCGGGCGTGGTCGATCAGCGCCTCATAAGCCTGTTTTCGCCCGAAATCGTGGGTCAGATCATACCCCGCGGTGATCTCGTCGATGATTCGCTGGTTGCGCTCGGCTGGCTCGGACATCCGTTTCGTTCCTCAACTGCGTTCCGGCTGATCGCAACGAGGCCCGGATGGATCATATTTCCCTTCCGGAAGCGGCGGCGGGGCCCTGAGCAGGCGAAAAGGACCCGCCGTCCGGAATGGGCTCGACGCTCCGGCATCAGCCGGAATCGCGGTCCCGGGTGCGGAAGTCCTCCTCCATGTCGGCGAGGAAGCTCACCAGATCATCCGCATGCTCCTCCTCGACGGCGAGGATTCCCTCGAGCATGCGCCGTGTGGTCGGATCGTTGTCATCGAGATAGCGGATCATTTCGGAGTACGACTCGATCGCGACCCGCTCCGCGACCAGATCCTCCCGGATCATGTCCACCAGATCTTCTCCCTCGACGTACTCCGAGTGGCTTCGGCTCATCAGACCCTCGGGGCTGAAGTTGGGCCTTCCGTCGAGCTGGACGATCCGGGCCGCGATCTGGTCCGCGTGTCCCTGCTCCTCGTTGGCGTGCTGGAGAAACTCCGCGGCAATCGGGTCGGCGTGAATCCCCTGGGCCATGAAGTGATGTCGCTTGTAACGGAGAACGCAGACGATCTCCGTCGCCAGCGCCTCATTGAGCAGACGGAGCACCGTCTCGCGATCCGCGCGGTAACCTTCAGTCACCGCACCCCGTTCCATATGCTGCCGGGCGCGCTTCCGGATTTCCTTGATGTCGCTCAGAAATGGTGTCTTCTCTTCGGCCATCGAACCTCCTCGTGGGACTTCGGGACGTCAATCACCCCGGTTCGATGCAGAAGATGTACCGACGGCAGAGCTGGCAGCTCAATCTCCGTCGATGTCTTCGGGGGCGTCGGTGACCATCTTCACCAGTCCGTGAACTTCCTCTTTCTCGCCCCGGCCGAGGAGGATCCGGAGGAGCGGTGGCGTGATCAGGGTCGTGATGATCACCATCATCGCCACGGAACTGTAGAGTCCGGTACTGAGCAGCCCGGTCGTCAGTCCGATTTGAGCGAAGATCAGCCCCACCTCACCCCGCGGAATCATGCCCACTCCGATCACCAGATGCCGGAGCTTCCCTCCCCACGCGGCCCACCCGGCGACGATCTTTCCGAGAATCGCAATCACCGTGAGCGCGGCACCGATCAGAAGGAACTTCCGCGCCTCGGGATGGAAGGGGTTGAGCGTGCTCAGATCGATTGCAGCCCCGACGCTGACGAAGAAGATCGGGATGAAGAACTGAGCGATGTCGTGGACCTCCCGCTCGATCTGCTCGGCCCGTTCGGTCCGGGCGAGCACCAGCCCGGCGGCGAATGCGCCGATGATGATCGCAGAGCCGATCTCATCGGCGATCCAGGCCAGAGCGAAGGCGAACATCACCGACCCGAAGAAAAGCGCCTTGGCCACCCGCAGGCGGGTGATCAGCCGGATCAGCAGGGGCGCCAGAACGCCGCCGAGGATGATCGCCAGCGCAACGAAGCCGAAGGCCACCACCGCGACCTTCGTCACGCCCAACACCGTCAGCTCGACGCCGCGGGAGAGGTTGCCCACCACCGCGAGAAGAATCAGTCCGAGGACGTCGTCGATCACCGCCGCCCCGAGGATCACCTGCGACTCCTGGTCGTGGAGATGACCCAGATCCGAAAGCACCCGCGCGGTGATCCCGACGGAGGTCGCCGTCAGAGTCGCGCCCAGAAAGATCGACAGAATGCTGGAGTAGCCGAGAAAGTGTCCGGCCATATACCCGAAGGTCATCGGAAGTGCGACGCCGACCACGGCCACCGCGCTGGAGGCGACTCCGACCGAGAGCAGCTTGCTCAGGTCGGTCTCCAGACCGATCATGAAGAGCAGCAACAGCACACCCAGCTCGGCGAGGAGATGAATCGTCTCGTCGTGCGGGTTGACCAGTCCCAACCCGGAGACCCCGACGACCAGACCGGCCAGAAGCTCTCCCAGAACCGCCGGCTGGCCCACTCTCTCGGCGATCTCGCCAAATAGCTTCGCAAACCCGAACAGCGCAATGAGGGTGAGGAGAAACTGGCCAACATCCATCGTCGCGGGATTCTATCGGATTCGCGCGAGTCGCGCCGGAGGAGAGTGGCTCCGGTCCGGACCAGTCTTCACCCCGTGCTCGAACGCGCCGGTGGCCATGGTCATGTCGAGCGGGTGGTCCGGCGGACCGGCGAGACACCTCCCTCAATGCGAAAGAGAACGTTCAGGCGCAAAGGGGGCTCGGGTTCGCACAAAAAGGGCGGCCAGTGATGGCCGCCCCGGGTGTGCGACGACTTGAAAGGGCTCAGCCCTGCGCCAGCTTCCGCTGCGCCTCGAGGCTGTAGGGCGACTCGGGGAATTCGTTGGCGATCCGCTGGTAGGTTTCCTGGGCCTTCTGCAATTGACCACTGATTTCGTAGGCATTCGCCAGGGCGGCCAGCAGGACGTCGGGTGGCAGGGTCTTGTTCGGCTCGGCCATCTCCTTCTGGATGTCGGCAATGGCGTCGTCGACCTTGCCCTGGCTCATTTTCAGGTTGATCAGGCTCAGACGGGCCTCGGTGGCCAGGACGTGCTCGGGGTGATCCTTGATGAACTCCTCGATCATCCCGCGTGCCTTGTCGTACTCGCCGCGGGTGGCAGCCATCTCTCCGAGGTACAAACGCGCCACGTCGGCCGCGTCACTGCTGCCGTACTTCGCGACCAGGTCCTGGAACTCTTTCGCCGCGGCCTCGGTCCGCTGGTCGGCGGTGTCGAAGCGCGCACGCGGATTGTCCGGCGCCTGCGTCTTGAGTGGCGACGAATAGGAGTCGATCGCCGCAGCCAGAGCTGCCTGCGCCTTCCTCTCCACGCCGCGTCGATAGACCAGAAATCCGAGGATTCCGGCGATGACAACCGCCAGGATGACCGCTCCGGCGATCAACTGCTTCATGTTCTGCTGAGCGAAGCTCGCAAACGAGTTCATCTCGTCGACGAATTTGTCGTGCTTGATGTTTCTTCGTGTCTGGCGATCCATGGAACGACCAACCTCCTGATCAAAGTGGGTAACTCTACGTCAGCCGACCCGGCAAGGCAAGCAATCGGACTCGAGGCATCGAAGTTGCACTCCGGCAAAAGTTATTCGTGCCTATGGAGACCACTTCAATGATCCCAATCCGCGGCGCCATCGCCGCCTTCCTGATGCTGATCACCCTTGCTCCGCTGACTGCCCTGGCTGACAACGGCAACCCGCGCGCAACTATTCTCTGCTACCACGTGGTCCATTCCCCCTCGGACACTCCCTACGCCCTGCACCGAGCCCAGTTCCGCGAGCAGATGGAGTACCTCAAGGATGCGGGTTATACCGTGATCTCGCTCGACGAGCTCTACGACTACGTCACCGGGGCCCGCGAATCCATCCCGGACAATTCCGTGGTCATCACCGTGGACGATGGTTGGCTCTGCACCTACACCGAGATCTTCCCGGTGATGAAAGAGATGGGCTTTCCGTTCACCATCTTCGTCTATCCGAAGTTCGTGATCGGAGGAGACTACGCCCTGACCTGGGACATGATCCGGGAAATGGCCGCCAGCGGCGTGGATGTGGAGAGTCATACGATGTCGCATCATTTCCTGGCGCGACGACGGCACCGTTCTCTCGGATCGGTTGCGTACGGACAATGGCTCCGCACCGAGTTGGCGGAGAGCCGGAAGACCATCGCCCGCGAGACCGGACAGGAGGTGCGTTTTCTCGCGTACCCCTACGGCAGTTTCGATCAGGCGGTCGAACAGGCCACCGAGCGCGCAGGATACGAGGCCGCCCTTTCGACCAAGTACGGGCCGGTCAGCCGCGACACCAACCCCTATGCTCTGAATCGCGTGTCGATCGACGGCAGCACGACGATGCGCCAGTTCCGTGAGTTCCTCGGGACACACCCCCTGGCCATCGCCGACGCAACTCCCCGACCGGGCGTGGAGATGGACCCGCAGACCCCGGTGGTGTCGGCCCGGATCCTGGATCCTCAGAAGGTCGATCCTGCCTCGGTCCAGATGGGCATTCTCGGCGAGGGAGAGATCCCGTGGTTCTACGACCCGGAGAACGGCACCGTCTCACTGGTTCTTCGCGAACCGCTTCCCGGAGGCCGGCACGACGTGGTGGTCTGGGGCCGGGAACGGGAGACCGGACGACGGGTCGAGTCGATGTGGATGTTCCGCGCGGCCACTTCCACCGCGGCGACACGGACCGTCGCGGTGCAAACGGCAGAGGAAACGACCGCCTCCGTCTCGATGAAGAGGGCCATTCCCATTTCCGGAGAGAAGAGATAGTCTCCCCTGGTGAGCGAACCGCAGAGCACCTCCCCGCCCGGAGCCACCGGAAAGCTGACGCCCCAGCAGAAGAAGCATCTCCGCGGGCTGGCCCATTCGTTGTCGCCGGTCGTCCGGATCGGCCAGAAGGGTCTGACCGAGTCGATCATCGCCGAGACCTCCCGTGCCCTCGAGGCGCACGAGTTGATCAAGGTGCGGATCGATTCCGAGGATCGGACCGAGCGGAGCGGGAACGCCGAACAGGTGGCTGAGGCCTGCGGCGCGAGCCTCGTGGGAACGATCGGAAAAGTCGCGATCCTCTACCGCCCGCGGCCGGAGAAACCGGCCATCAAGCTTCCGAAATAGCCCGCGCTTCTTCTGCCGACCGGGAGCGTTCGCGGCTACTTCACCGACTGCAGCCGCTCGAGGAACTTTTCGGGCGGCTCGAATCCCACCAGCCGCTGAGCCTTCTGTTCGTTGCCCGACGAGTCGATCAGCACGATGGTCGGCACACCCAGGATTCCGTATCGCTTCGACAGCTCCCGAGTGGCCGGATCCTCCGGCCGGGTCAGGTCGGCCTTCAACCGGACGAAACGCTCCGATGCCCGGGCGACCTCCGGATGACTGAAGGTCTTCTCGTCCAGTTCCCGGCAGGGCATGCACCAGTCCGCATAGAAGTCGATCATCACCGGCTTGCCACTGCTCGTCGCCGCCTCGATCGCCTTCGCATCGAACTTCTTCCAGTCCAGTTCCGCCCCCTTCCGGCTCGGAATGGCGAAGACCACTCCGATGACCAGAAGAATGACTCCCGAGGCGATCCGGATCGCATTGCCGCCGGGGCTCTTCCCCCGGTGCAGAAGCAGGAAGCCTGCTCCCACGATCAGACTGATGGCGACGCCCCAGCGATAGATCTCGTTCCCCACCAGAGGCCGCAGAAAATAGAAGGCCATGGCGATGAGGAGAAAGCCGAACGCCTTCTTGATCTGGACCATCCATGCGCCGGAACGGGGCATGGAATTCGCGGTCGAAGAGAAGGCACCGAGAACGAGATAGGGCAGGCCGAGGCCCAGTGCCAGAACGAAAAAGAGGATGAACCCGAGTCCGACCGATCCGGACTGTGCGACCAGGGCGATCAGGGAGATCACGAACGGCCCGACACAGGGCGCGGCCACGATTCCCGCCAGCAGCCCCATGGTCATCGCGCCGGCGTATCCCGCCTTGGCTCCCGACCGGCTGGCAAGGACCTGCGGAACACGAATGTCGTACGCCCCGAACATCGATGCGGCGAGTACGAGCATCAGCAGCGCGAAGAAGATCAGCACCGCCGAGGACTGTAGCCATGCGCCGAACAGACGGCCCGATAGCGCGCTGGTCACCCCGAGAACCGAATAGGTAATGGCGATTCCCAGGACGTAGAACACCGACAGAGCAATTCGCGACGCCCGGCTACCCTCCTTCTGCGAAGAGAAGTAGCCGACGGTGATTGGAATCAAGGGATAGACGCAGGGGGTCAGGTTCAGCGCGAGACCGAGCACGAAGACGACCAGCAGGGTCAGCAGCAGTCCATGGGAGGCGAAGGTGGCGCCCAGATCGGAGCTGAAGACGCTTCCCCCTCCGGTTCCCTCGGGTGGAGCCGCGCTCAACGGGGTGAAATCTCCGGAGCCGGATGCCTTCCCCTCAGCCGGAGGATTGCCCGCCGCTCCCTCGATCGACTTCGCCTCGCCGAGGCGGGTGGTGATCGAGACGGTTTTCGGCGGGAGGCAGACCTGATCGTCGCAGGCCTGGTAGAAGAGACTCACCTGCACCGAATCGTCGTCCGCCGCCAGCCGGGATGCGGTGAACGGGATCTCGATCGTCCCCTGGTAGACCGCAAGCTTCTCACCTCCGGAGAAGGCGAAAGCACGCTCCACATGCTCCGGAAACGACTTCGCGCTCACCTCCATCGCTGCGGAGGTGAAGTCCAGCCGCGTCGGAATGGAAAAGTCGTTCAGCGGAGTCGACGAGTTGATGTGCCAGCCGTCGGCGATCGCCGCGGTGACGGTGCCATGGATCTGCTCGCCCGGCTGATACGACGACCGGTCGAACCGGATTCCCAGTTGGACCAGCGCCTTTTCCGGCTGGGCCATGGTCTGGAAGGAAACCTCCTGGGCGAGGATGACCGACGGAAGCCAGAGGACGAACAGAGTCAGGGCCAGGAGTGGCCGGAAAATCCGAGTCATGTGATCCACCTCAGGGTGTGCCGGCGGCGCGGACTTCGGGGAGGATCCGATAGAAGGCGGTACTCACGTCCGGAAAGAGGATGCGGATCGAGCTCGCCTTCGATTTGTCGTCCTTGTCCGGGGTGATCTGGAACTGTGCAACCACCACCATCTGTCCTTCCGTCCTGCCAGCCTTCTTCTGCATCTCGACGAGTTTCTCGAGCGTCTTCGTGGCTTCGTCGAACTTCTGCTGGCCCGCCTGGGCCACCGCGAGGTGGTACCAGGAATCTTCCGCCAGCCGGGTGGGGAGCTTGTCGGTCGAGAGAATGTCCTGCAGCCGCCGTCCACCCTCGGCAAAGTCGTGGCGGATCAGGAACTCCTTGGCGATGGCCACGCGCTCGGCATAGCTGCCCTTCTTCCCCTGCTTTGCCGCGCGGTCCTGGAACTGCCTGAAGTCCTTCTCCACCAACTGCACCTTCTGAATGAACGACTCGGCGGGGGAGTACCCGGAGATCACGCCGGCGACGGTGAGGTCCGGAGTCAGCACCAGAAAGGTCGGCAGGTTGCTCACTCCCATCGATCGGGAGAGGCCGGTGCCTTCTTTCCGATCCTCGGTGTCGACCCGAAGCAGGACCAGATCATCGGTTCCCTTCTGGAACGCCTCGGACGGAAAGACCTCCCGCTCCATCTTCTTGCACCAGCCACACCAGTCGGCATACATGTCGACCAGAATGAGCTGATTGTTCTTTCTCGCTTCCTTCTGTGCTTCTTCGATCGACGTCCTCCATCGACCGGCAAAGCTCAGCGAAGGCAACGCAAACAGCAGAATGGCAGCAATGATTGTCGTCCGTCTCAAACCAGACCCTCCGCGCCTGAGCAACGACCCCGTCGGAGAGCCTATTCCGCTCGACGGTTACGGAGCTTTGAACAACGCTTCGCCCGTCAGCTCTCCTTTTCGATCCGCTCGAGCCCACCCATGTAAGGCCGCAGCGACTCCGGAATCACCACCGAGCCATCCTCCTGCTGGTAGTTCTCCAGAATCGCAACCAGGGTCCGCCCGACGGCCAGCCCGGACCCGTTGAGGGTGTGCACGAAGGAGGGCCTGCCCTCCCCCTCGCGGAAGCGGATGTTCGCCCGCCTCGCCTGAAAGTCGGCGAAGTTCGAACAGGACGAGATCTCACGGAAAGTCTGCTGTCCCGGCAGCCAGACCTCGATGTCGTAGGTCTTGGCCGAGCTGAAGCTGAGATCACCGGTGCAGAGAGTGACCACGCGGTAGTGCAGCCCGAGCCGGCGAAGCACGTCCTCGGCATCGTCGGTGAGCTTTTCCAGCTCTTCCCAGGAATGGTCCGGGTGAGCGAACTTCACCAGTTCCACCTTGTTGAACTGGTGCTGGCGGATCAGGCCGCGAACGTCCTTGCCGTACGACCCCGCCTCGCTCCGGAAACAGGGGGTGTAAGCGCAGTAACGGATCGGGGAGCTGATCGCCGTCGAGAATCTCGTCCCGATGCAGATTGGTCACCGGAACCTCGGCGGTGGGAACCAGGAAGTACTCCCGCTCTCCTTTCAGAGCAAACAGATCCTCGGCGAATTTGGGGAGCTGACCGGTTCCCCGGAGAGAATCGGCATTCACGATGAACGGAGGGATGATCTCGCGGTAGCCGTGCTTGCGGCTGTGGAGGTCGAGCATGAACCAGATGAGCGCCATCTCCAGTCGTGCTCCGGCGCCGGAGAGAACGGAGAATCGGGCCCCGGTGATCTTCGCCGCCCGCTCGAAGTCGAGAATGCCGAGCGATTCGCCGAGCTCCCAGTGCGCCTTCGGTTCGAAGGACATCTCCGGAGCATTTCCCCAGACCCGCTCCACCCGGTTGGCGCTCTCGTCCGGTCCGGTGGGAACGCTCGCATGGGGAATGTTCGGAATGATCAGCTCGGTCTGACGGAGCTCCTCGTCGACCTCCTGGAGGCGCTGGTCCAGCGACTTGATCCGATCGCCCAGACCACGAGTAGCCTCGATCTGTGCGGTGGCGTCCTGCCCGGACTTCTTCAGCGTCGCGATTTCCTGCGATGCGACGTTCCGTTGATGCTTGAGCGTCTCGACGTTCTGGATCAGTTCCCGACGCTCCTCGTCGAGTTGAAGAAACCGATCCAGATCGGCGTGCGACGCTCGCCGGCGGTCGAGACCTGCCCGGACTTCGTCGGTCGATTCACGTAGATAGTCGCGCGAAAGCATGGCGCCGGATGATAGCAGAGCCGCGGCAGAGGAACGAAGGGAGACCGCGGAGCAGCCGAACAGCGCCGACGATTACTGATGCGGGGAGGACGGTCCGGAGGCGGCCGGCTGCACCATGACGGAGCCGTTGAGCGAAGGCCTTCGCACCGGATGGCGGCGACGCGGGCCTGATTCGAAGTCACCGGTGGTCACAAGGGCGAACCCCTGCCGCGGACCGGCGCCCAGGGCATTCGCCCGGACCGTCACCCGGTAGAGACCCGCCGCCGGCGCATCGATGAGAACCGCCTCCACGTTGTTGATGTGGTCGGCCTGTCCGGGATGCAGGGTTTCGTTGCCGTGAAGCAGTTCGCCCGACGGGCCCCGCACCTCGAGATCGAGGTCATTGATCAGTTGAGGGTCCGCGCCATCCAGAGCGGGGTCGCCCGGTGGATCGGTCCATGCGAGTACGACCCGCAGCGGCGTTCCCTCCGAGACCCGATAGACCCGCTCGAGGGTTCGTCCGGCCTCGAGGCCACGGTCATCGCTGCGGTCGAGGACCTCGAGCTGGCGAGCGTCACCTTCGAAGCGAAGCACGTCCCCGAGAACCGGAAAGCCGAACCCCTGCTCGTAGGAAGGGGTGGGAGCGCTTGCCCGCAGGCCTCCGCGGTTGGTCTGCAGCCACGGAATCCGTCTTGCTCCGGCGATGAGAGTCGCCCGGAGCAGTGCGGCGGAGGGATCGATTCCATCCGCGGAAACCTTCGAGCCGGTGGGATACCAGCCCTCCCGATAGTACTGGCGCGCAAGAGCCGCAGCTCCCGCCACGGTCGGAGAAGACCAGGAGGTTCCTCCCTGGGTCGAGTCATCGCAGTTCCGGGTCGTGACGTCGAAGTCGCTGTCGCCCGCGAGCACCGATGCGGGCCCGACCAACTCCGGTTTGAGGCGGCCGTCGAGGGTCGGACCTTTCCCACTGTAAAACACCACCTGCCGCTTTCCGTTCCCGAGGAACTGCATGCCTCCGACCTGGAGCGTGTTCTTCGCACATCCAGGACTGGACAGCGTGGTCTCCACCCCGTCGCTGCCGGCGTTGCCGGTGTTGAAGACCACCAGCATGTCGGGGTGAGCATCGACGAATGCGTCGAGATCCCGTGCACCGGTCCCGTAGTTGCCGGTGGGAGGGGTCTGATCCGCCGGGGTTCCCTGCCGGTCACCCCAGGAGTTCGAGTGGATTCTCACGCCCTGCTGATAAGCCTGAAACAGAACCGGGCGAAGATCGCGCAACGGACAGAGCAGACCCGGGCGCTGCGAGCAGTTGTCTCCACCGATGTACCCAGCGTCCTGCACGACCAGCTTCGCGCCGGGAGCGATGGCATCGCCTTCGTCATGAAACAGGAACGCACCGCGATCGCCCAGAGCGGAGGCCGCGGCGTGGGTTCCGTGACCCTGGTTGTCGAAGGCATGCGTATTGAGCGGCACCTCACATCCGACCGCGTGCGGAAACTCGTCGCAGGAGTAAAGGAAATCGTACGCGATCACCTTTCGCCGGAGCGGGTCGACATGAGATGCGTCCAGGCCACCCTCGGGCGCGATGGTGTTCACCGGCGGAGCGGAATTGTCCTCTTCTGCCAGATAGCAGTTGTCCCAGTCGACGCCGGTATCGAGAACCGCAATGACCTCCCCTTCTCCATGAATCCCCTTCTGATGGAACGTATCGGGGCCGTCCGTCTCTCCGGACTGGAAGGCATGAACCGAGACCTCGTCGGCGGAGAGAGTGAGGGCGAAGATCGTCAGGGCAAAAGCTACAAATAACCGTCTCACCACCGGGACAACAGGGGCGGGTCGCCGCTCGATTCCAGGGTCCGCCGAGTCAGTGGATCAGGCGTCTCCGATTGCGGATGTAGTCGGCCAGGATGAATTCGCCGAGCCGCTCGGGCGAGGCATAAAAGGCACGGCCCCGATTGATCCGGGAGAGTTGGTCGACGAAGTTCACCAGCATCGGATCGGTGGCGAGCATGAAGGTGGTGATGGTGATTCCCCCGCGGCGGCAGCGGTCCGCCTCCTCGAGGGTCCGGTTGACGATCTTCATGTCCAGACCGAACGAGTTGGTGTAGATGTGCCCGCCTTCGTCGAGAGCGGAGGGTTTTCCGTCGGTGATCATGAAGATCTGCCGGTTGTTGTGTCTCCGCCTCCGGAGAATGCTCTGAGCCAGTTCCAGCCCCGCCTTGGTGTTGGTGTGGTAGGGGCCGACGCGCACGTACGGAATCTCGGAGATTGGCACTTCGGACGCCTCGTCGCCGAACAGCACCACGTCGATGGTGTCCTTCGGGTATCGGGTGAGAATCAGCTCGGTCAGTGCGAGCGCGACTTTTTTCGCGGGTGTGATGCGGTCCTCTCCGTAAAGGATCATCGAGTGCGAGATGTCGATCATCACCACCGTCGCGCAACTGCTGTTGTGCTCCGTCTCGTAGACTTCGAAGTCGTCCTCTTCGAGCGAAATGGGGCCTTCGGGGCCGGAATGACGCACCGCGTTCTGGAGCGTCCGCATGGCATCGATCGTGGTCGGATCGTCGCCGAACCGGTACTTGCGGGTTTCGGTCAGACGCTCGTTTCCCTGACCGGGGTGAGGCACGGAGTGATAGCCGCTGACGGACTTGCGGAGGCCGCCGAAGATCTCGTCGAGGGCGTCCCGGCGGATGTGTCGCTCTCCGGCGGCGGCGAGAACCACCCGTCCGTCGCCATCCGTTCCGAGGATGTTCTGGTCAAGAAGACTGTCGAAGAAGGCCTCGAGATCGATCGAGGGATCGAGATAGCCGCGCTGCTGGAGCTCGCGCATCCACTCCATCGCCTCCTCGGCATCGCCGCCGGCCTGCAGCAGAAGCTGGTTGAACAGCCGGCGGAGTCCCATTTCCTGAAGCAGCTGCTGAATCAGGGCGGGGTCGAGATAGCCGTAGCGATGGCGCATGAATATGGCAGCGGGCGGAGCGGAGCTTCGCGCGTTCAGGCCCTCCTGATGATCCTCAACACGGGGATGCGACGACTGATTCTGTGGATCAGACCGGCTCGGCCGCGGTGCGCTTCTTCACCCGCACCAGCCAACGGTCGATCACCGGGCTGTTGGGAAGCTTCTCGCGAGCCTCCTCCAGAGCGTGGAGCGCGTCGTCCGTCCGATCGAGCACGAGCAGAACCTGGACGCGCAGCTCCACCAGCGACTGATAGAGTCCAAGGTCGGGAAGCCGGCTCGCGTTGAGAAGTGAGATCGCCCGATCCGTGAATTTCAGCGCTGTCTCCGGCTTCGACTCGTTCAGAGCATCGGCGGCGAATCGGTGAAGCAGGCGAGGCGAATCGCCGAGAAACGACTTGGTTCCGACAAACTGCTCCAGCGACTCGAGCACGATCGCGTCCGGACTGGCGAACCAGCCCTCCCGAATGATGCGGTCGATCTGACGCGAAAGGTGCTCCGGGAGCTCCAGGGAGATCTTCATGTCACCGTCCTCAGAACGTTGAACTTCATCAGCTCGGAAAAGCTCACCGTGGAATCGAGATCCTCCCGGGACAGCCGGACCGCCTGGTGCAGCGCCTCGAGGATCAACTCCATGGCAAAGGCCAGTTCCTGATCGTGGCTCGGTTCGAAGTACTTCCGCGCCGTCTCGGCCAGATGGGGAACCCGCGACAGCTCCCCGAAGTACTGTTCGAACGTCTGCTCGTCCGAAAGAGTAATCTTCTGGCCCTCGGAAAACCACTCGACGATCCCGTCCCAGGCCGTCTCCTTCGCGGCGGACTCCTCCTCGGGCTCCGGCTCCGGCGCCCCACGGCCGGCACCGGGGCGGGGACGCCGCTGGGCGAACGGCCCGAGGTCGACGTCCTCCTCGTCCTCGTCGAAAGCGGATCGCCTCGCTCGCTCTTCCGTCCCGGCACGCTCGATCGGCGGGAAGCGGCGGGAGAACAGCTTCATCAGCGCCGCGGAGATCAGCTTTCTTCCCACCACCTCGGTGCCCTGCTGTTCCCCTTCGTAGACCATCTCCACCTTGCCGGTCACGGCGGGAAGAATCATCATCAGATCCGAAAGCCGTGGGAAGAGATGCGATTCACCGGTGAGGGCGGCCCGACGTTCCAGATTCGACACCAGCACTTCGATTGCGGAGATCGGCATCCGGGCGGATACCCCCGAGGACTGGTCCACCAGCTCCGAGCCCCGTGCCTCGAAGGCCACCTCCTCGACAACATCCCGCACGTAGTCGGGAATCTCGATCGTTGCGTCGATTCCACCCCGTTCGGTCCAGGCTTCCTGGGCGGTGATCCTGCGGGCAATCTCGACCGAGCGTGGGTAGTGCGTGAGAATCTGCGAATCGATCCGGTCCTTCAGCGGAGTGATGATGGCCCCGCGATTGGTGTAGTCCTGCGGATTGGCGGTGAACACGATCATCAGATCGAGGGGGATCCGCACGTTGAATCCGCGGATCTGGATGTCGCGCTCCTGATGATGTTGAACAGCCCGACCTGGATCCGTGGCTGCAGGTCGGGAAGCTCGTTGATCACGAAGATTCCGCGATTGGTGCGCGGCACGATTCCGAAATGGATCGCCCCCTCGTGCGAGAAGGAGAGTCGATGGGTCGCCGCCTTGATCGGATCGATGTCGCCGATCAGATCCGCAATCGTAACGTCGGGTGTCGCTAGCTTCTCTCCAAAGCGGGCGGCACGTCCGATCCACTCGATCGGCGTCTCCTCCCCCAGCTCTGCCACCTCTTCGCGCGCAAACGCACTCACCGGCGCGTAGGGGTTGTCGTTGATCTCCGAACCGCGCACGATCGGTACATACTCGTCGAGCAGCTCCGGAAGCGCCGCGCAAGTCGCGTCTTCGCCTGTCCCCGCAGTCCGAGCAAAAGGATGTCGTGCCGCGCCAGAATTGCGTTGACGATCTGCGGCACCACCGTACGGTCGTACCCGTGAATCCCCTCGAAGGACCGCTCCCGCCGGGAAAGCGTCTGCAGAAGGTTCCGGCGCATCTCGTCCTTGACCGATTCGGGACGGCCGCCGGCTTCGCGCAATCGCCCGAGAGTTCGAGGCTGATCCTTCATTCACTGGTCTCCTGTGGTGTCGGGACCGACGCGACCGGATCCCGATTGAATTGAGTCATCGCCCGGCGGAGGTCACCCCGCGCGAAGAGCACCAGGGCATCCATTGCAGGCCGCATCCCATCGTCCAGAACCGACTGTTCCTCCGAATCGAACGGTTCGAGGACGTGGCTGCCAGATCGCGCTCCGCCGACCAGGACTCACCGCGGATGCCGAATCGCAGGCGCGGAAAGCGGGAGGTCCCGAGCGAGTCGATGATCGACTTCATTCCGTTGTGGCTTCCTGCCGAGCCGGTCTCCCGGATCCGGATGCAGCCGAGAGGCAGGTCGATGTCGTCGTAAATGATCATCAGGTCGTGAAGGCTCTCAAGGTGGGCCCGTACCAGCCCCCCGACCGCCTTGCCGGAGAGATTCATGAAGGTCTGCGGCTTGGCCAGCATCACCGCCTGGCCCGCCACCCTTCCCCGGGCGGTGAACGCATCCTTCTGGTGACCGTCGAACTCCAGCCGGAATCGATCCGCAAAACGGTCCACGATCGCGAACCCGACGTTGTGCCGGGTCCGCCGATACTCCTCGCCCGGATTTCCGAGACCAATGATCAGTTTCATTGTCCAGCGCCCGTCACGAGTGTACAGTACGTTTCCTCCGGAACCGGATCGGATCCTGCAGAGGTTCGCTCCGTTTCCCGGCAGAAACCGCATTCAAGTCATGAGCCACGAAACCATCCTGATCATCGACGACAACGGCAGCGATCTCCGGCTGATGTCCCGGGTCCTCGAGCGCAGCGGTTACCGGACCCTGTCCGCCACCTCTGCCGAAGAAGGACTCGGCCAGGTGCGGGAGAGCGCCCCGGACTGCGTGCTCGTCGACTACCGGATGCCCGGCATGGACGGCTACGAATTTTCCCGAAGGCTCAAGAGCGATCCGCAGACCCGGAACGTTCCGGTGCTGATGCTCACCGGCGCGGACTCCACGCGAAATCTCGTGGACGGCCTCGAAGCGGGAGCCGACGACTTCGTCACCAAGTCGTCGGAGATGGATGTGATCCTCGCCCGGGTGCGGGCTCTGCTCCGGGTCAAGGCGTATCAGGACCGGATCGTGGAGCAGTCGGCTCAGCTGCGCCGTCTGTACGAAGAGGTCAAGGAGAAGTCCGACCGGATCATGGCGCTGAATCAGCGCCTCCACCGGGATCTCGAATTCGCCCGGAAAGTCCAGGAGGCCCTGTTGCCGGAGCGGGTCGTTCAGACCGCGGCGGTCGAGATCCGCTCCGCCTATCTGCCCAGCGAGACTCTCTCCGGCGACTTCTACGACTATTTCGCAATCGGCGACGACACCTTCCTTTTTCTCGCCGACGTCTCCGGGCACGGACTCCCCTCGGCAATTCTCGTGTCGCTCCTGAAGAGCTATCTTCACTCCGATCCCGACCTGTTGAATCCGCTGTCAGGGTTCATGGCCAGCCTCAACGACTTCCTCTGCACCGCCAGTCTTCCTGCTCAGTTCGCGACCGCGCAGATGTTCCGGTACGATCCCGCCGCGGGGACTCTGACCTACTGCTCGGCCGCACATCCCCCATTTCTCCTGCACTCCAGACGGGAAGGAATCACCTCGACGGTCGAGCGGCCCGGACACCTGCTGGGGGCGCTCCGCACATGATCTACGAGGAGTTTCAGCTGGATGCAGGACCGGGAGACATTCTGTTCGTCTATACCGACGGGCTGACGGATCGGAAGAATGCCGAGGGTGATTTCTACTCGATCGAGCGGATTGCCGGCATTCTCACCGATTCCGGCGAGGACCTCGCGCAGGTTTACCAGCGGATTCTGGACGACATCCGGTCGTTCGGAGAGACGGGCGAGATGAAGGACGACATCGCGTTCGTTCTGACCCCGCCTTCTCTGAGCTCAGGAGACCCGGGCAAGCAGTTCTTCAGCCTGGGGCCGCCGGGCATAGGGCACCTCGGAGTGCACCACGCGCTGAAGCCACGGCTTCGCTTCGGCCGGTTCCTCGGCGCGCAGATGCGCCCGCGCGAGCCAGAAGCAGGCATCGAGGAAATACTCGTTCTCGTGAGCCTGCTGGGCCACGGCCTGGCGGAAGTGCTCCGCGGCATCGTGATAGTTCCTGCGGGCGAACTCGATCCGTCCGAGCTGGACCCGGGCATCGAACGAGTCGAATGAGCCCGGCGTCACGCGGCCGAGGACGTCGCGGTAGGCCGCCGCGGCCTCCTCGTAGTTCTCGCGTTCCATCTCGATCAGCCCGCAGAACAGCAGCGCATTCCGGTGAAAATAGGCATTGTAGAACGGCTGGTCCTCATGAAAGCCGGCCAGGGCCCTGCGAAACAGGGTCAGTGCCTCGTCGCGATTCCGCAAGGCGTAACTGTTCAGGGCCTTCAGCGCGAGTGCCTGCGCGGTGATGTTGTCGTGTCGGGCGTACCTCATGGAACGTTCATGGAGCTGCTCCGCGGCTTCGTAATCGGCGTCCTCGTGCGAGAGGTTGCCCAGAATCACGAAGGACTTGTACTTGATGTCGTTCGCCTCGTCGGATTCCTCCGATTCGCAGGCGGCCTGAAGCTCGCGGCGCGCGGACTGGAGATCCCCGGCGTAGAGCGCGATGATTCCTCGGTAATAAGTCGATTCCAGACTGGTGAGCACTCCCGATTCGCTCCGGTCCAGTTCCTCCAGGAACTGACGAACCCGGCTGGCCAGGGCGCGACGATCGTGCGAGGGATCGACGCTGAAGTTGTGGAGATAGACCAGCTCGTTCTCCAGGACCCGGATCATCTCCAGCATCGCCGCAATCCGCTCGGGCTCACGTTCGGTACTTCGAAACAGCGTGATCAGGTTCTGCTGGAGCTTCTGATACTTCGATTCACACTCGTCCCAGACCTCGCCGGACAACTCCGCGCCCCGATCCTGCAGTCGCTGCTCCAGCGAGACCCGCTCTTCGATCAGTTCTTCGATGGTTTTCATTCGTCTCCTCCTGAGTCACGCCGTCCTCTTCCACCGCGCCGGCGTCGCGGCTCGGTCGCCACGCCTCCTGCCTCGATCAGCCGGAACTCGATCTGCCGCCGATCCTCGTCCACCACCGCCACCTCGACCACGACCGCATCTCCCAGCCGGAACTCGCGCGAGCTCTCCGACCCTCGAAGACGATGTTCCCGCTCCAGGTAGTTCCAGAAGTCCCCTCCGATGGATGCCACCGGCACCAGCCCCTGGACGAAGTACTGATGCAGCTCGATGAACAGCCCGAACGGAGCCACCCCGGTGATGGTTCCCTCGAACTTTTCGCCCACCTTGTCGCGCATGAACACGACCTTTTTCCACTCCATCACTTCCCGTTCGGCATCCTCGGCGCGCCGTTCACGCTCGGATGATTGCCGGGCCTGCCCCGGCAGCTCCCTCTCCACTTCGATCCGCCGGTCTCCGTGGAGCGGCCCCTTTGCGATCATCTCGCCCAGACGACGGTGGACCACCAGGTCGGGGTAGCGGCGAATCGGCGAGGTGAAGTGCGAGTAGTGCTGCAGCGCCAGAGCGAAGTGACCGAGCGGTTCCTCCGAGTAGAAGGCCCGGGTCATCGATCGCAGAATCAGCTCGGTCAGAAAACGCTGCTCCGGCGAGCCCTCGACTTTCGAGAGGATCCGCTGCAGCTGACCGGGCTGGATCTCCTCGGGATCTCCGCGAAGGCGGTACTCGAGCTCCTTGAGAATCTCCTGCAGATCCTCGATCTTCTGCGGATCCGGGCGGACGTGATTCCGGAACATTCCCGGCTGTCCGCCGAAGACCAGGTGCTCGGCGACCACCTCGTTGGCGGCCAGCATGAATTCCTCGATCAGGCGGTGCGCGATGTTGCGGCTGGAAGGAATGATCGACTCGATCTCCCCCTCCTCGCTGAGCAGAACCTCATGCTGAGGAAGATCGAAATCGATCGAGCCCCGCCGGCTCCGCCGCTCCCGCAGAATCTCGTAGAGCTCCCTCATCCTCTCGAAGTCCTCGAGCAGAGGCGCGTAGCGCTCCCTCAGCTCAGGGGTCGGGTCGGAGAGGATTGCGTTGACGTCGGTATAGGTCATCCGCTCCCGGGTTCGGATCACCGAGCGGAAGAACGAAGGGTGGGAGAAGTGGCCATTCCGGTCGACTTCCACGGTCACCGAAAAGGTCAGGCGGTCGACCTGCGGGTTGAGCGAACAGATACCGTTGGAGAGCCGCTCCGGGAGCATCGGCACCGCCCGGCCCGGGAAGTAGACCGAAGTCCCGCGCTCGAACGCTTCCCGGTCCAGCGCGGAACCTTCCCGGACGTAGTGCGATACGTCCGCGATGTGCACGCCGAGGAGAAGATTTCCATTCGGCAGAGGCCGAACTTCAACTGCATCGTCGAAATCGCGGGCGGTCTCGCCATCGATGGTCACGATGGTTTCGGAGCGGAGATCGACCCGGTGTTCCAGCTCCGCCGGATCGATCCGGTCGGGAATGGCCTCCGCCGCGCGGAGGACTTCCTCGGGGAACTGATGAGGGATGTCGTACTTGCGAATGACGATCTCGATGTCGACGCCCGGCTCCCAGATGAATCCCAGGACCTCGATGACGCGGCCACGAGCGGAAGAGTTCGGCCCCGGATACTGCTCGATCTCCACGTGCACCATCTGTCCTTCGAGAGCATCGCCGGTCGATTGAGGATCGATCGCGATGTCGGTATCGATCCGTGTGTCGAACGGGCGGACCCACGGAGAGTCGCCTCCATGGAACCGGCCCACCACAGCCTGATGCGCCCGCTGGAGAACCCTGGTGACCTCACCCCGAAGGCTGGCGCGGCCGCGTGCTCCCCGGCCCCTCCCCGGCTCCACCTTCTCCACCCGGACCAGAACGATGTCGCCGTTCATCGCCCCGCGGGTGGCTTTGCGGTCGATGAAGACCTCATCCCCGTCGGCTTGACGGATGGTGGCATGGCCATCGGAACGGGTACGGATGCGCGAGGAGACGAATGGAGTGAACTCCGGGAGGGAGAACTTGTGGCCACGGATGGCAATCAGCGCGCCTCTGCGCTCGAGATCCTCGACCAGACGCTCGAGCTGTTCGCGGTCCAGGGACCGCTGGCCATCCCGTTCGAGACGGCGATGCATATCCTTGATGGAAAGGACCCGGCTCCCCCTGGTCCGAAGGAGTGCCTCGAGGTCGCGCTGGAGCTCGGTAGTCGTGATGGCCAACTCGTGATTAAAGCAATGCAAACAGCGTACTGAACCGAAAGCCGGTCAGCTCTGCCGTGATTTCCCCGAGCCGCGGGAGGAGGACGAGCGGCGTTTCCGTCGCATGGTGGCCACGTACCCGGTCGCGGCGCTCTGGGTTCGCAGCTTGTTGTGGAGCGTATTTCGATGGACCCCGAGCGCACGCGACGCGCGGGTCACATTCCCTTCGCTGGCATCCATGGCCGCGGCAATGTACTTCGCCTCGAATACTTCGAGAGCCTGATCCAGGGGAATGCCTCCCCCGATCAATTCCGCGATGATGTGGTTGAGCCTGTCGTCGATCGTGGTCACGGATTCCCCTGCACTTCGTGATCTCAGGAAGAATAGGTCGGTATTCCGATCCGGTCGGTGTCATTTATCACAAACTCGCGCTCAAGGGGAGGCTCGAATCAGGAATGCGCGAAGTTTTCTGCGCGCGAAGTTGCAATCCGCGGATCGGTGATCGATTCAATCTCCCGGATCAAAGACGCGGCAATGCGCGGATCGCACTTCGGCCAGAGTATCTCAGTGGCCGCATCGCGCACTGCGTTTTCTTCGACGGGTCGCGGAGACAGTGGACCGGCACGGCCCGCCACCTCGGTCGGCCCCCTTTCATCCTCCCACTCGACTTTCGTCAGAATCCTGCTGGAGCGGCCGCAGCGATCCGGGATCCGTTCAACTCGGCCGAACCTCTGGTGTACCGGGACGAGAGCTGCCTGCTGTTCGAGCTCACCTCTCCGGACTCGAGGCAGAACCGCTCGATGATCGAGCGCATCACCCCGATACCTTCGTCGAAGAAGCGTACCCGGATCCGCTCGTCCGAACCGTGAATCGTGGCCAGATCGTAGTAGTTGATTTTGAAGGGTGAAATGCCGTAGGCCACGATGCCTCGAGCGCGGAAAAACCGGCTGTCGGAGGTGCCCGCCTGAACTTTCGGTCCGACCACTGAATCCGGAGCAGCGGCATGCATCACCGATTCGAGGGTGTGGTAGAGCGGCGTGTTCGTCGGCGAGGGGGGAACCGGCTCGCTTCGCAGAAGCACCTCCACCTCACCGTGATCGCCCACGATGCTTCGAATGCGCTCGAGGATCGCGTCGGGAGAATGTCCAGGTAGAAGCCTCATGTCGATCAGTGCCGATGCCTGTCCCGGGACAACATTCACCACTCCCCCCGCCTCCAGACCCGTCACCGTCAGGGTGTCGTGGAGAAGCGCTCGATAGCTCTCGGAGAGGGCCTGTTCGAGCTCCGGCGAATCGATGTATTGATCGACCCGGGCCAGCACTTCCTTCCGTTTGCCACGCTTGGTCGGCGCCAGGGCTGCGAACGACTCTCGCACGGACGGAGTGACTTGGTACGGGCGGGGCATCTCGAGGATTCGCCCGAGGAGACGCACCAGAGTCTCGACGCTTCCTCCACCCGGCGGCGGAACAGCGCCGTGTCCGCGCGGCCCGGTGGTGGAAATCCGCAGCCAGAGTGGCAACTTCTGGTCCACTTCGATTCCCCAGTAGGCAGTCCGGTCGACGATCACCTCGTTCACGCCACCCTCATTGAGCACATAGCCGACTCCCTCGAACAGTTCCGGGTGATCCTCGAGCAGGCGCCCCACTCCCTGAAGGCCTCCGGCCTCTTCGTCAGGCACCCCGAGAAACACCAGGTCCCGGGACAGCGGAGTACCGCGACGATGAACGCTGAGGAAGGCCATCAGTTCCGCCACTCCGAGCGACTTCATGTCCACGGCTCCCCGGCCCCAGAAGTATCCGCCACGCTGGATTCCGCCAAAGGGCGGAACGGTCCATTCTTCAGCCCGCGCCGGAACCACATCCATATGGTGGAGCAGCAGAAGGGCCGGAGCGCTGGAGCCCGAACGAGCCGCGCGTAGACCGCCTGGCGATGCGGAAGCTCGCCAATCACCTGCGCCTCAATCCCCTCATGCTGAAGCACGTCACGGAAAAACTCGGCGGCGGCTGTCTCGTTTCCGGGCGGGTTGGAGGTATCGATCCGGAGATAACGGACAAATAGTTCCTCCGCCTCGGACTGCTCCGGAGGTTCCACGACTGCCTCGGAGCGGACGCACTGCAGAGTCAGGGTGGCCAGGACAAGGAAGGCAACGGGAAGTGTGAGCGCGCTGACCCGCCGACGGCCCCGCGGCTGCGAAACCGGAAATCTCACTGACGGTTGATCGCCATCGCCGCGTCCGGATAGACGATGAAGGAACCGTCGGCGAACACGATATCGCAATCGAAGTTCTGGGCGAGCCCGGCGACATAACTGGTTTCGAACGTCTTGTCGTAGCCTGCCGAACGGATGGCATAGGACTGGGCCGAATCCCGACCGCCTGGTCCGCACCGAATTCGAAGGGAGTTCCCCAGGCGTCGTATTGCGGGATGGGCTGGATGTAGTCCGGAACCAGAAGGCCGTTCAACTCGGTAAAGCTGATCGGGACGGCGGGAAAGGTGAAAGTCGCCGCCGCAGCCGTATAACCGTTGTTCTCGATGGAACGCGCCTCCCAGGCGAGGGCGATGCTACGCATGTCTGCGATCGTCCGTTTCTGGCGCGCACGATTGAGCGCCGTCAGGAGATTCGGGACCGCGATCGCAGCCAGGATGCCGATGATCGCAACCACGATCAGCAGTTCGATCAGGGTGAATCCCAGGGCCCCACGATGCTCTCGGTTCACGATGCCGTCCTCGATCCGGAAAACGACCGGGAAGGGGACACCGTCCCCCTCCCGGCCGCAAACCATTTAGTTCTGCTGAATCCCTTCGGGATACTGGATGAACGAACCATTCGAATAGACGATGTCGCAATCGAAGTTGGTCGTTCCGCCTTCGACGACGCCGGTCTCGGCAGACTGGTCTTTTCCGAACGACCGGATCTGATACTCCTGCGCGGCCGAGGTGCCATCCGTGGCATATTCGTAGGCCTTGTCCCACCCATCATTCTCGGGAAGCTTCTTGATGTAGGTGGGGCTGAGCGCACCTGCCATCGTGCTATAGGCCTGGGTGCTGGGGAGAAGCGTGTAGCCTGCCGGCGTGTAGTCGTTCTGATCGACTGCATAGGCTTCCCAGGACGTCGCAATCGACCGCATATCAGCCATCGTCCTCTTCTGCTTCGACCGCTGCATCGCGGTGAGCAGATTCGGAATGGCGATGGCCGCCAGGATGCCGATGATCGCAACGACGATCAGCAGCTCGATGAGGGTGAAACCCTTCTGTCTCTTCCGCAATCTCGACAACATATAAACTCCTCCTGTTTCGTGAAGATGTTCGTCGGTGGACTACTCCCCAGGCCCTACTCAATACCCGTACCAAGAACCACGCACAGCAAACCACTGAAAACAATACGTTAGCATTCACGCCGGAGCCGGACCAGGACGGATTGACACTCAGCGCTAGCTCGATGACGATTTTTGTCACCCGCGTCGTCATTTTGGAACAGATAACCGTTCACCAGTTTCCGGGTCAGCTCCACTCCCTGAAGAAACCAGTCCAACCGGATCCGCTCATCCCTTCCGTGAACCGTCCCCGACTGAAAGATATCCACAGGGAGGGCCACAATCCATAGCACTGGATCCCCTCGCTGCGGAGGAACCGGCAGTCCGTTCCTCCGGTCGCCAGCAGATACGGGCCCACGTGAACGTCGGTCGCCATACTCCTGATGCACCGATTTCACGATCTCCCGATAGAACGGCGTGGATCTCGAGGAGGTCGGTGCGATCTTACGACCGACTCCAACGCAGATGACAAATGGACGCCCTAGGAACCGTAGCGGGAGTGAATACGATTCAGAACGTCGTCTGGATCCTCATCCGGCAGATGCTGACCACCACTTGCATCGTCCAGAGCGATCCACGTTTCCGTGATCTTCCCCGTCGCCACCGTATCCTGGGTGAGGAGGCGGTAGGTAGCAGGCAGCCGGGCAAGGAGCCATCCTCCACCGCACGATCGACGTCCTGCAGCGCCTCGCGATAGGCCAGACGATCGGGAGCGATCGCCCGGAAATACTCCCGGACCTCCGGGAGGATCCTGTCGGGAACGCTTCGCAGCCGTTCCGCCCGAAGCTTCTCCGCCAACGCTTCGAGTGGGCGTCCGATCAGAGGCTTCCGATCGAAACTGATGAACTGGTTTCCTCCGACCTCGATGCCGAAATACTTCATCTGCTCGTGCACCAGTTCGGTGATCCCACCCTCGTTGACACCATAGGAGATTCCCGAGAAGATGTCCGGACGGTGTTCGACCAGCCATCCCGTCCCGAGAAATCCTTTCGCTTCCTCGTCGCTGACGGCCAGAAACACCAGATCGTGCGCCGGCGGACGCGGCGAGCGGGCGACATCGAGGAAGGCCTCCAGATGAGCAGATTCCGATGCTCTTCATGTCCAGCGCGCCGCGTCCCCACAGCTGGTTCTGGTCGATATCGCCACTGAACGGTCCGTGGGTCCAGCCGTCGAGATTCCAGCCCACCACGTCGATGTGGTGCAGCAGCAACAGACCTCCTCCCGGTTGGCGGCCTCGGATCCGGGCGTAGACGTTCGGCCGTCCCGGGGCCGATTCGATGATCTCGGCCTCGACTCCGTTCTTCCTCAGAACGTCGCGGAGAAACAAAGCCCCCGGCGTTTCCTGGCCGGTCCGGGTGTCGAGCCGGACGTAGTCCTGAAGCAACCTGATTTCAGGCGTGATCTCGGTACTCTTCGGGATATACGTTCCGTCGTCCTTCGGCGCGGTCACCCTGAGGTACACTGTGGCGCCCACCATGACCAGAACCACCGCGAGAGAGATCGACAGGACGACATAGAAATCACGGGTCAGCTTTTTCGCCTTGATCTGCATGAACGGAATCTCACCTGTACCGGGACATATGGAAGAGCGAACCGTAACAACGACGCCAGTCTCCGCAGTCATTCCTGTCTACAACGAAAGGACGAGGCTCCCGGGGACGCTTGCCCGGCTGGCGCAGTTTCAGATCGAATGGCCGGCCCTCCGCGAGATTCTGATCGTCGACGACGGCAGCCTCGACCGGATCGATCAGGTGGTCGCGGAATGGCAGGACCGGCTCTCCGGGCTCCGGCTGATCAGCTACCGCCGGAACTCCGGAAAGGGCTACGCCATCCGGCGGGGGGTGCTGGAATCGAACGGCGACTTCGTTCTCATCACGGACGCGGATCTCTCCACGCCGATCGAGGAACTTCTCGAGCTTTGCTCGGTCATGCCTGAATACGACGTCGTGATCGGTTCCCGCGCTCTGCATTCGTCACGGATTCAGGTCCGGCAGCCATGGTACAGGCAGGCGATGGGACGTATGTTCAATCGATTGATGCGACTGATCACCGGCCTGCCATTCCACGATACCCAGTGCGGTTTCAAGCTCCTCCGACGACCCTGCGCGAGAACCATTTTCGAAACCGCCAGCGTGGACCGCTTCGCATGGGATGTGGAGATGCTGATGCTCGCCTGCCGCCTGCGGTATCGCGTCGCCGAGGTCCCGGTCCGGTGGGATCACGCTCCGGAGTCGCGGGTCCGGATCGTCCGGGATTCGTTCCGGATGTTGTGGGACACCCTCCGCCTGCGGATGCGTCTCGGCCGGGCACGCTGCGCCCATGACCGATGACTTGCCCCGCCCGGAACATCGAAGCCGTCGGGCAACGGCCGGGACCTTCTTCAGGAGAGCAGATCCGAACCGGACTCATCTGCAGCCATCCCATTTGCATGGGTGGTTTGCGGCACAGATTGCATGCTGCCCCTCCATACCTCTGGTTCGCCGGTCGCCGGTTTCTCCGGCTCCGGAGAACCACGCCGGATCACGAGAACGGCAAGAAACATCATGCTCAGCAGCGTCAGAAACAGACAGAAATCGACGATCGGGTTTCGGTAAACCATCCGGATCCGATGGGTTCCCGGTGGCACGACCAGTCCCTGATACCCCAGGTTGACCGTCAGCAGACGGACCGGCTGATCATCAACCCACGCTTTCCAGAATCGGTGCGGCGTAATGCTCACCACCAGCAGAGATGGCGCGCTCCCCTCACTCCTCGCCTGCAGCCGGATTCGAGCCGGGGATTCCTCCACGACCTTTACCGATCCCCTCCCCGGAGCCACCGACGGAAGGGGCCTCCCGACGAACGCCACCCGGGCGGGAAATTGCTCCCTGGTCAGTTTCTGGACGAACTGGTCCGGGCCGTCGATCGGGACGATCTGATCCGCAAAGTAAAACCGCGGAGCCGAGGTCTCGCGCACAAACCGCACCGGCCGGGCCTCCTTGAAATGGCCATTCACCCGCTTCTTTTCCGCTTCGAAGCTCCGATACTCGCTGCGGTAATGAGCGTTGGACATCTGCATGAAAATCTGTGCCCAGCGTTTCTGCCCGGCGTCGCGGACCCGCCACATCGCGGCCACGAGGTCGACGGTCGGCAGGAGCGCCGTGCGGTCATAGTCGCGCTCGAGGACAGTCTCGAAGCCCCAACCGGCCGGGGTCATCGGAAACAACCCGTTGCGTACGATCCAGTACACTGCATCCCCGGTGGAAAAGTATTTCCGGGCGGTCTTCGAGCTGCCGTACCAGTCGGCCTCGTGAAAGATCCGCGAGTCCTGCCGATCTCCGTCGAGAGTCGCCGCGACAGGCGGCCGCGTAAACAGCCCCGGATCGATCCTGGGCGAGGCGTCGAAGCCGACCGGAGCGAGATCGGCCACCAGCAGAACCACGACTGCGACTGCCCACGCTCGTGAGGCATGCCATCGGCGGGCGAGCAGAAGCAGTCCCAGAACCACCGCACTGCGCACGACCCCCAGCATCCAGTCGCTGCGGGAGAGGGAGATCATCAGTTCGTGATTGCCCGATTTCGCCGCTCCCCACAGAAGATCGAACGCCGGGACGAACCATCGCGTCCGGCTGAAGATCGCCATCGCGGCCGCAAGGATCAGAAGAGCGGACGCCACTCCCGGTCGCCGCGCGCAGCAGCCGCCGATCCCCTCGCCGGATGCGGTCGAACATCGCCGCCGACATCACCACCGCGGCGAACCAGGCCATCAGCGAATACTTTTCAGGATACCGCACCGAAGAAACGATCCCTGCTTCCCACATCAGGTGGAATGCAGGATTGTACTTACCGAGAGCGAGGAAGGCAGACAGGGCCAGGATCACCACCAGCAGGAGCCCCCCCCGCGGCCGGATGGCCGGCGCAGCAAGCAGCAGAACCGCCGGAAACAGTCCGAAGTAGAAGCTGAAGATGAACGGTGCTCCCTGCCCGGGATAGAGCGCTCCGCCGGCCCAGTAGACCGTCCGGCCTTCCGCCGCCATATGGCCGAACAGGTGGGGGAAGAGGATCTCCAGAGGTTTCCAGGGGGGCATGCTCCACGCGGTGACCAGAGAATAGTCGAAACCGCGGGCACGAGCGGTGTCCCGCACGTGATCGATCGCGGGAAACAGCTGGACCGCCCCCACTCCAACGGAGGCGAGCAGAAGCAGTCCGACCAGCAGGCCCCGGTTGACCAGAGTTCGAACCGGGCGCGGGTCGCGCCACGTTCTCCAGAGAACATAGAGGCCGATCAGAAGCCACGTCTGGACAAGAGTGGTCGGCTCTCCGGCGAGGATCTGGATTCCGGCGAACAGCCCCGCCAACGCGAAATCCCGGGCATTCGGCCGAATCAGCATCCGCCGTACGAACAGGAAGATCAGAGGCATCCAGACCGCGCAGAACAGAATCGGCAGCAGATTGATCAGCGACAGGACGTACCCGCCGAAGGCGAAAGCCACGGCACCGAAGGCGGAGGCCGCCACACTCGATTCCCGGGAACGGAGAAACAGGAACATTCCGACGGCCGCGACGAGAATGTGAATCACGATGTGAAGCCGGAAACCAAGGTCGTAGCTGGGCAGCAGGATCAACCACTGGAGGGGGTAGAACACCGCGTATTCCGGATTGGCGGCCATCGGCTGTCCTGCCGAGAAATAAGGGTTCCAGTAGGGAAAGTGACCCTCGAGGATGACCTTCCGGATAATCTGCTTGGTGGGATAGTAGTAGCGGGTGAGGTCCCGGATGAAGAACGAGCGGAATCCGAGAATCACATCGGCGAAGAGAACCGCCGTCAGCAGGACGAGAAGGAGCAGAGCCAGACCGCTTCGCCTGCGGCTCGCATCGGAGGATTGCACGGGCGCGCATTGTACAGCCAACCGGCCGGACCCGATGACGAGGTGTGCTATCCTCCGCCCGAATTCCGGATCGGATCCCGGACGAGCTCGATGGAGTCACGAACGAAAAAGGTGGTGGTCGTTCTCCCGGCGTACAACGCCGAAAAGACCCTTCGTGCCACCCTCGACAACATCCCCCGCGACTGCGTCGACGACATTCTCCTGGTCGACGACTGTTCCCGCGACCGCACAGTCGAAGTCGCGCGGGAGCTCGGACTCCGCACCATCGTTCATCCGAGGAATCGCGGATACGGCGGAAATCAGAAGACCTGCTACCGGACGGCGCTGGACGAGCTGGCGGGCGACGTCGTGGTGATGGTCCATCCGGATCACCAGTACGACCCTACGATCATCCCTCAGCTGATCCAGCCGCTGCTGAATGACCAGTGCGACGCGGTGTTCGGTTCACGGATGCTCGGAGGACGGCCGATCGAGGGAGGGATGCCGAAGTGGAAGTACTTCGCCAATCTCTTCCTCACCATGGTGGAGAACGCCACGTTCTACATTTTTCTCAGCGAGTACCACTCGGGATTCCGGGCCTACTCCCGCCGGTATCTGGAGTCGGTGGACTTCGAGGCCAACTCCGACAACTTCGTCTTCGATACCGAGATCATCGCGCAGGGTGTGGCCGCCGACATGCTGATCCGGGAAGTGCCCATTCAGACCCGCTATTTCGATGAAGCGTCCCAGATCGGCTTCTGGCGATCTGTCCGGTACGGGCTGGAGATCCTCAAGACGATGGTGCTCTACAAACTTCATCGCAAGCGAATCTGGTCGCATCCGATCTTCCGGCACCGGCCGGTGGCAAAGCGTTCGGGGCTCGCAACCGGTAGCTGATTCACCGCTGCCTGCGCGGCAGAAGTCTCCGCTCCACCTTCGAGCGCAGGGCGCCGATCGGCGTTCGCCGAGGGCTTGCCTGCGGAGAGGGCCGTCAGCCCTCCATCCACCCGAATCAGTAGAGCGGGAACCGATCGCAGATCGCCCGCACCTCGGAACGCACTCCATCGATCACTGCCCCGTCTCCGTTCGAGTCGAGGACACGGCAGATCAGTTCGGCCACTTCCTTCATCTCGGGCTCGCGAAGACCCCGCGTGGTGACTGCCGGCGTCCCCATCCGCACCCCCGAGGCAACCATCGGCTTGTTCTGATCGAACGGAATGGTGTTCTTGTTCGCGGTGATCCCGGCGTCTTCGAGCATCTTTTCGCCATCCTTGCCGGTGATTCCCTTGGAGAAGACATCGGTCATGAACAGATGATTGTCGGTCCCGCCTGAAACGATCCGGAATCCACCGTCTGCGACCCCCTGGCAGAGAGCCTTTGCGTTGAGCACGATCTGATGCTGGTACTGCTTGAACTCCGGGGACAAGCGCTTCTCTGAACGCGACGGCTTTGGCCGCGATGATGTGGACCAGCGGTCCACCCTGAATCCCCGGGAAGACGGCCCGATCGAGATCCTTCGCGTACTTCTCCCTGCACAGAATCAGGCCGGCCCGTGGTCCGCGCAGAGTCTTGTGAGTGGTGGTGGTGACGAAGTCGGCCCAGGGGACCGGTGAGGGATGTTCTCCCGCCACGATCAGCCCGGCGATGTGGGCGATATCGGCCATCATCAATGCCTCGACCGAGTCGGCGATCTCCCGGATCCGCTTGAAATCGATGATCCGGGAGTAGGCCGAAGCACCACAGATGATGAGCCGGGGGCGATGCTCCTCGGCGAGCTTCTGCATCGCCTCGTAGTCGATCTGCTCGGTCTCAGGGTCCACCCCATAGGCCACGACATTGAAGTCCCGGCCGCTGTAGGAGAGGGGATGCCCGTGGGTCAGATGCCCGCCATGGGACAGATCCATCCCCATGATCACATCGCCCGGCTTGAGCATGGCGAAGTAGACCGCCATGTTCGCCTGGGATCCCGAGTGCGGCTGGACGTTCGCGTGCTCTGCGCCGAAGAGTTCCTTCGCTCGGTCGATCGCCAGGCGCTCGACGATGTCGGTGGGCCCGCAGCCCCCGTAGTAGCGTCGGCCGGGATAGCCCTCCGCGTACTTATTGGTGAATACAGAGCCCATCGCAGTCAGCACCGCCCGGGAGACGTGATTCTCCGAGGCGATCAGCTCGAGAGTTTCATTCTGCCGCTTCGTCTCCAGACGAATGGCATCGGCGATCTCTGCATCGACGGTGTCCAGCGCCCGATCCATGCGGGAGTGAGTGTCATGGGCATTGCTCATGGAAGTCTCCTCTTCAGGGGGTCGTACCGGCGGCGGATGTTATCAGAATTCCGTCACATCAACCGGCGCTGGCGGCCTCTCCGGATGCCGGTCACCCTCCGGCCAGAACCGGGAGGCGAGGAATGCGAGGGAACCGAGTCCGAGGCCTGCGATCGAATCGATCATGTAGTGCCAGCCGGTCAACATCGAGCCCAGAAACATGATCGCCGTCAGCCGAAACGCGAGCCTCCGAAATGGCCCGACATCTGCCGGATCCAAAGGGCCAGGAACATTTCGAAACGCCAACGTGAAGGCTCGGAAACGCGGCGACACCGTAAGAGCCAGTTGCATGCCCCTGATCGATCACCGCCATGGGCGATGTCCAGAACCGCTGATAGTTCTGAAATCAGCAGGTATTGCCAGTAGGCTGCTCACCGGCAAAGAAGCCCTGGAAGTCGCTCCCACACTCCCTGAAACCGAATAGCAAGGCCCCAGGGATGGGACCCAGAGATAAAGCCAGGCTCCCGCACACCAGAGGACGACCGACCCGCTCGAAAACCCCAGCCGCCGTTTCTCGGAACGCGAAGCGAGAAACAGGGGAATCGAAAATGACCAGCTGGCGAGGAAGACATAGCCGTATGCGAAGTCGATCGACCGGAGAAAGGGCGGCACGGAGAAAAGATTCAGGAACAACACACTGGGTGAAAGGCCGAAGAGCAGGGCCCGGTCGATCTCCCACAAGCCGTGTCACAGGACCGCGTCGAGAGCAGAGGAACTGAGCTCTTCAGCAGCGTGTAGAAAAAGGCAATCAGGATCGAGAGAAACACCAGCATGCACCAGGTGGCGATCCAGTCGGGCCGACGGATCTGAACGAGATAGCTCCGGGCGTGGTCCAGCCCGCGAGCCCGCTCGATCAGCAGATGAAGCAGGATTCCACCGAACGCGCTGGGAATCAGGGATGCTCCCAGGAGGACCAGCCAGGGAATTGCCGGCAGCCAGAGCCCCTGCCGGCGGAGCATCATTTCGACTACCAAAATTTGAATTCCGACAGCGATGATCAGAAGCAGGATCACCCCCCGGACGCCCACCCTGACCCCTTTCACGCCCCGACTCTCCCCTTCGTCACGACCGGCGCCGACCACCTCTGCGCCAGAATCCCTTCTACCCGGACCGACAGCCAGTAGCATCCACTGCCAGCGCCAGTCCCGCCACCGAGTCGATCAGATAGTGCCACCCGGTCAGGACCGATCCGAGAACCATCACCAGGATCGACACCACTCCGAACAGCCCCGCGTTGCGTGAGAAACGAATCAGCCAGGCCGCGCAGTAGGTCACGAATGCCACGTGAAGACTGGGAAACGCCGCCACTCCAAACAGCATGTTGATTCCCGAAGGTGGCGCTCCGTCCCGCATCTGCAGGATCTGCTGGTAGTTGTGAATCAGCCGGTACTGCCACAGCCGGGCCGTGGGAAGATAGGGAACCAGTGGCTCCCAGATCACCGATGGAAGGCAAAGGCCGGTCCGAGGGAAGGCACCGCGATAGCCCCACGCCCCCAGCAACGGCACATGGCCACATTGCCGGCCGCCCACCCCAGCCGGACCGAATCCGAGGCGAGCGTCACGATCAGCGGCTGGGAGATGAACATGAAGGCGAAGAACAGGTTGCCATAAAGAAAGTCGATTCCCCGCAGCAGCCATGGATTCGGAAAAAGATTGATCAGAAATACATCGGGTGAGGCGCCGAGGAAGAGTGCGCGGTCCAGGTTCCACAGCGCCACGTCGTATCGGGCGTGATTGAGCAGAGGCACGCTCACCTTCACCGCCGAGTAGATGTACGCCATGGCTGCCGCAATCATCACCAGCCGGAGAGTGGTGACCATCCAGAACGGATCCCGCACAGACTTCAGATAGGAATCGAGGCGGTAATGTGCAGCCTCCCACAGGACCCGAATCCCGATCGCGGACAGGTAAGTGACGACGAACGCTCCGACGAGGCCGCGGTGACCCCGAGACCGAGCTGATGGCTCGCCAGCAGTCGGACGATCACGAGCAACTGAATCGCGAGGCAGGCCTCGATGACGAAGCTCGCAAGATAGCCGGTACGCCGAGGTCGGATCACTGCGCTGGCATTCTGCCCATGGTCAGGCGATCCCGCAAGAGGGAGCCCACGCGCGACCGAGATGGGTTCGTACATCAGGCGGCCCAGGAACCAGGTTCCCAGGGCCAGCAGGATTCCGCCCCAGCCGTCCACCAGATAATGGTAGCCGGTCACCACTGAACCGAGAAGCATCACCAGAACCAGCAGCAGATTCAGCCGGAACCAGCCTCGCGATACCTGCCGGCTGGCCAGAGCGAACAGCGTCGTCACCGAGAGGTGGAGACTCGGAAATGCTGCAACGCATCCGTAGCGGATCGAACGAGGGCCCAGCGGATCTGGACCAGCGAACGGATCTCCTCGTACAGCCCCCTCTGGACGTGAACGGTAATCGGCATGTGGCGGAGAGTCGAGCTGAACGTGTCCGAGAAAACGAATACCGGTCCCCAGCTCGGCAGGGCGATGTACAACCCGATCCCGAAGATCCACACCATCGTGTACGCACCCAGAAAAACGAGCCGGCTTCTCGGAGTGAGCAAAACGAGTAGCACCCCCAGGTAGACCACCACCACCACGAAATACATTCGCGAGTAAATCACGTCGACGAAGCGCAGAAGCCACGGCTGATGGAACATCGTCACCAGGAAAATGGACGGACTGAATCCGAAATGCACCGTTCGATCCAGACGGAACAGCGCGAGATCCCAGTTGCTCGAATTGATCAGGAAGATGAAGCTCTTCAACAGGAAGTGGACCGGAAGCACCAGACCGAGCACCAGAAGCCCCCGCACCACCAGAAGCGCCTCCGACCCGAGTTGATCTTTCCCCGGCCTCAGCCACCGACGGATCAGAAGAGCTGCCAGCGCCACTGCTGCGCTCAGCGCCATCGGCAATGCGAACGCCAGGACAAGCGCCGACCGGGGATAGGTCACCGGCAGGTTCTCGAGAACCGGAATCCCGATCGCCACAAAGACCAGCGCCAGGATCTCGTGGGGCAGCGGCTTCCCCGAGCGAATCCGCAGGAGAACCGGATCCAGGCCGTTCCGCCCCTCCGAAGGCTCCGGCATCGCAGTTTCACTTGGGACCGGTTCCACTTCGGGCAGAAACCCCCTCGATGAGGCCTGCATTTCCAGGCTTCGGGTTTTCGCCGGGGAGCGTGCGCGAGAGAATCCGATGATCGCCCGGCCGCGCACGGGAGAGGGAGCCAGAGTCGCGGAGGGGCCGAGGGGGTTGACGATGTGGAGGAGGCGAAGCAGGCAAACCAGGCAGGGCGGCAGCGATCCGCCTCTCGAGCAGAGACACTGCGAGAGATTCCGGCTGAGGATGAGCGGAGTGACCCGGTTCCGCCTTCTTCCCGGCCCTGGCCGTGCTGATCCTGCTGATCGGCGCGATGGCTCTGTCCGATACCTGGTTTTTTTACCGCGACAACTTCTCCACCCACTTCCCGATCAAGCAGGTTTCCGGGAGCATCCTTCGCGACGGCCGGCTACCGTTCTGGAACGAGACCACCGGCGGCGGACAGCCCCTCGCCGGAAATCCCAACAGCCTCACCTTCTACCCCGACACCCTCGCCTATCTGATTCTCCCGGCCCGGGTCGCCTTCGATCTCCACTTTCTTCTTCACCTCGTGATCGGCTGGCTCGCCATGGCCTCCCTGCTCCGGAAGTACGGGATCGGCACCGGCGGAAGCCGGCTGGGAGCGACCCTCTATCTGCTGAGCGGTCCGGTCCTCTCCACGCTCAACTTCTACAACCTGGTCACCGCGGTGGCGCTGATCCCGATGATCCTGCTCGTCCTCGAACACCTGCTGGATCGTCCGGACTGGATCCGGGCCGTTCTCCTCGGGGCTCTCTGCGGGCTCGCCGGCCTGGGAGGAGAACCGGTGATCATCCTGGGGATCACGCTGGCCGGGGCTCTCCTCGCCATCGACCGGCTGAGCCGTCGTGTGGTGAGCTGGCTGGCATTGGCGCTGGCAACCGCGGTGATCGTGGTCTCGCCCCTGCTGATCTCATGGTTCGAGATCGCCTCCGAGACCGAGAGGGGGGCCTTCGGATACTCGGCTCAGACCGTGCTGGCAGCATCACTCCAACCGGTCCGGATGCTGGAAATGCTGATCGGTCCGTTCCGCGGCATGGTCACCGATCTCGGTCCATCGGGTCTGGCGGCGAATGCCCCGGCGATGATCTGGCCACCTCTGCTCATCTCGGTGTTCATCGGCGCGATCATCATTCCCGCCCTGAGCGGGCCTCTTCCCGAACGGATCCGCCGCCACCGCTGGATCGTTCTGCTGATGCTGGTACTGGCCGCCGGATCGGCGAATCCACTGCTCCGCGTCGCCGTCGAGGAGTGGAACCGGCTCCGGATCATCCGCTACCCGGAAAAGCTCACCCTCATCCTGACCGTCTCGGCAGTGGTCGCGATTTGCGGATTTCTGCAGCACCATCGATCGACCCGACGCGTGCGCTCTGTCTCGACATTTGCCGCGGTGGCTCTGTTCACCCTCACGGTTGCCCTGATGAGAGCCTCGCCATCACTCGCGCCTGCCGCGCGATTCCGCCTGGTCCTGGGAAGCGCCATCGCAGTTGCGGTCCTTCTGATTGCAACGCTGCAGGATCGGATCCCGGCATCGATCCCACTGCTCGCGGCGCTGACGCTCGCTCCCCTGGTGCTCTGGGCAATCCCTGCTGCCACGATCGACTGGTTTGCTCCATACCGTCTCCAGGGCCCGGAGATCTCGATCCTCCGCGGACAGCGGGTGAACCGGCTGCCACAGGATCACCTGATCCTTCCGAAGCCTCGCGCGCGCGCCCGCTATCGGATCTCCGCGGCCACACTCGACCCGTTGTGGGGCACGACCGGAGGGATCTCTTACGTCGGCAATCGCTCCCCGGACGGCATGCACTCCTACCTCTCCAGGATCGTCGCGGAGAGGATCGCGTCAGCCCCGCTGCCGCTCCGAATCCGCTACCTCCGGATGCTCGGCTGTCGATTTCTGCTTTCGGATCGTCCCCTGCGGAATCCCGAGCTGCGATTGCGGGAGAGCTTTCAGGTCTCTGGAAACCCGGTCTTCGTGTTCGAGATCGTCCACCCGCAGCCGTTCGTGTCCGTACCCGAACGGATCATGACCACGCGCAGCGCCAGCGATGCGGTGCCGTTGCTGGAGGGGGCGGGGTTCGACCCGGCGACCACGGCTGTCGCACCACCGAGCTCCACCGCCTTCCCGACGGGACCGGTTCATTTTCGGATCGTCGACCGGTCCCCCGGGCGGATCCGACTCCGCATTGAAGCCGCGCGACCCGCGACGCTCGTGATCAACGAGACGTACTTCCGCTCCTGGAAGGCCAGTACCGAAGGCGGAGACCTGCGGACGTTCCCGGCGAACCTCGACCGTCTCGGAGTCGTCGTTCCCGCTGGAACACACCTGGTCGAAGTCGAATTCGGCCGCTACCGGCGAGCCGTGGGTGTGGCCTGGGCCGCCTCGCTGCTGATGCTGCTTTCCGCCGCCCTCCTCGCTTTTCGATCGAGCAGACCGACCACGGTCCCGGCGAGGTAGATCGATCCGCAGACCACGACAGGATCCCTCCCGTCCGCAGGACCGCGGCAAGCGCACGGGCAGGATCTGCTCTCGTCTCGACTCGTGCGGAGAGGGACCGGGTGAGTTCTCTGAGCCGGTCGGGATCCGCGCCACGGACCGGATCAGGAAGGGTGAGGACGATCCGGTCGAAGTGCGGAAACAGGAGAGCGCAGACGGATTCGACGTCCTTGTCCGCCATGATCCCGAAGAGCAGTGTCCGAGGCCGCGGCACCCGGTCCGCGACAAAGCGGAGCAGGGACCGGATCCCCGACGGGTTGTGTGCGGCGTCAACCCAAACCATCCGGCCGTCGACGTCGAACCGCTCCAGCCTTCCGCGCCAGGAGGTCTTCATCACGCCCTGCTCGATCGCCTGCCGGTCGATCTGCGGGAGCAGCGTCCGGAGCTCCTCCGCCGCCCGGACCGCGAGGGCGACATTCATCACCTGATGATGCCCGGTGAGGGGCGAGTCGATGCGGATCGATCCCACGCGGTACGCAGGCCGAACCGAAGGCGGCTGGTTCCGACTCGAACTCTTTCCACCGTCACCTCCTCGCCCAGCCGGTGAACCGCGGATCCGAACTTCTGCGCTCTTCTCTCCAGTACCGCCAGGACCTCGGGAGCCGTATTGCTGGTGAGCACGGCGGCACCGCGATGAATGATTCCCCCCTTTCCCGGGCGATCGCAGCCTGTGTCGAGCCGAGGAATTCGCAATGATCCAGATCGATCATGGTAATGATCGACGCAAGAGGGCGGACCACGTTGGTGGCGTCGAGCCGCCCTCCCATTCCGACCTCCAGAACCGACAGGTCACATTCGAGAGTTCGGAACAGCAGGAATGCGAGAAGGGTCAGAGCCTCGAAGTAGGTCGGAACGATGCCGGCCCGGTCGGAGACGGAGCGAAGCTGACGAACGGCCTCGCGCAGATGCTCCCGCGTGACCGGTTCTCCATCGATCCGCCACCGTTCCTCGAGGCGGACCAGGTGCGGCGAGGTATAGAGGCCGGTCCTGCAGCCCGCGGAGGTGAGGATGGACGCGAGCGTCGATGCGGTGGAGCCTTTTCCGTTGGTCCCCGCCACGAGTACGGCAGGAACACTCTTTTCCGGACGATCGGCGGCTCGCAGCATGGCTCGCATCCGGCTCAGGCCGGGGCGGATGCCACTGCCCTGGAGCGCGTCGAGCCAACGAAGCTCGTCCGGGAGGGTGCGACCCATGCGATTCCGTTCGGATCAGGCGGTGAGGTTGCGGAGGATCCGCCCGATGGTGGTTTTCAGCTCGTCCCGGGGAACGATGGCATCCAGCATTCCGTGTTCCAGCAGGAATTCGGAGCGCTGGAATCCCTCCGGCAGCTTCTGCCGGATGGTCTGCTCGATCACGCGCGGACCGGCGAATCCGATCAGCGCTTTGGGCTCGGCCAGATTGACGTCGCCCAGCATGGCGTACGAAGCGGTCACTCCGCCGGTGGTGGGGTCGGTCATCACGGAAACGTAGGGAAGACCCGCCTCGGCGAGACGCGCCAGTCCCGCGGAGATCTTGGCCATCTGCATCAGCGACAGAATCCCTTCCTGCATCCGGGCCCCGCCGGAGCAGGAAACGATGATCAGGGGAATCCTGCGTTCCAGACAGCGCTCGATGGCGAGAGCGATCTTTTCACCGACCACCGATCCCATCGAACCGCCCATGAATGCATACTCCATGGCGCAGATGACCAGGGGGAGGCCCTCGAGCTCGCCCTCGGCACAGAGGACCGCGTCTCCCTCTCCGATCCGCGACTGATAGACCTTGAGCCGGTCTCGATAGCGTTTGGTGTCCCGGAACTTCAGCGGATCGCCGGAGCGGATCTCCTGTCCGAACTCACGGTAGTCGCCATCGAAAAGAAGCTCGAACCGCTGACTGGCCGAAATCCGGAAGTGATAGCCGCACCGGGGACAGACTTCCAGGTTCTGCTCCACTTCCTTGCGGTAGATGGATTCCCGGCAGCCCTCGCATTTGATCCAGACCCCTTCGGGGATGGTCAGCGGTTTCTGTTCGAGCGGTTCCTTCGGTGTCTTCTCTTTTCTGAACCAGGCCATCCGGATGTTCCTCGCGCGATTGCCGCGGCGGGCGATTGTATCGCATTCGCCGACCGCGACCGCCTGCGCCCTCATCGTATGTTGCGTTTGATCGCCGCGGCAGTCTCACGATCGGCTTCGCGCCGGCGCTCGGTTTCCCTCTTGTCGAACAGCTTCTTTCCACGAACCACGGCGATTTCCGCCTTGGCCCGGCCGTCCTGGAAATAGATTTTCAAGGGAACGACGGTCAGCCCCTTCCGGGTCGTTTCGTCGTCGAGGTGCCGGATCTGCCGCCGATGAAGCAGCAGTTTACGGGGCCGGAGAGGCTCGTGATTCTCGATATTGCCGTGCGAGTAGGGAGAAATGTGAGCGTTCAGGAGAAACGCCTCGCCGTTCCGGACCGTGACATAGCTGTCCTTCAGATTGGCGCGTCCGTCCCGCAGAGACTTGACCTCGGTTCCCTTGAGCACGAGGCCCGCCTCCAGCGTCTCGAGGACGTGGTAATCGTGAAATGCCTTGCGATTCGTCGCGACCGGTTGATCACCGGTTCGATTTCGTTTTGTCATGGTGGTGTCGAGGGATCACTGCATCATCGAGATGAAACGCTGGACCAGATCGGGATCGAACTGCGATCCGGAGCCGCGCTGGATCTTCGCCAGCGCCTCCCCCGGCTCCACCGGCTTCTGGTAGGAGTCGGAGGCGGTCATCGCATCATACGACTCGCAGAGATGCACAACTCGTGCGGCCAGCGGAATCTGATCGCCGGCGAGTCCGCGCGGGTATCCTGTTCCATCGAATCTCTCGTGATGCGAATAGACGATCCGGGCGACCTCCGGACCGAGAGCGGATTCGGCGACCAGTGCCGCTCCGACCGTCGCATGTTCCCGCAGAATCTTCATGTCCTCTGCCGTGAAATGCTGTTTGCGATAGAGCGTCGAATAATCCAGCAGCCTCATCCCCACGTCATGCACCAGAGCCGCGACTCTGGTCAGCCGCACCTCAGACAGGGGAAGAACCAGGTGACGCGCCAGCCGCTCGGCCAGATCCGCAACCCGACGCGAGTGAGCCATCAGCAGCGGCAGATCTGCGAAGTCCGGTTCGATCAGCTTTTCCGCGACCTTTTCATGGATCCGCACCAGACCACCCACGGTCTGCGACCGTTCGACCGCCGCCTCGATGCGTTCGAGAAAGCGCTCCAGGTGCTTCCTCGTCTCCATCTCGGGAGCGACTTCGAATGCAACGCTCAGGACCAGTCCCGCAGCCCCCGGAACCTTGACCGGCGCGCTGAGGAGCGAGACCAGCCGTTCGGGAACCACCGCCGGAGCGACGCTCCCGAACGGGAGTTCCACCTCCGTGCGAACCGGGGGAGCCGCTTCACCCCGACGCTTCAGCCAGCTCTCCACTCGCGACTGGAGATGTTCGAGTGCCTCCCGGCTCACCTCTCCTCCGGCTGCAATCCGCTGCATTCCCCCAATCGGACTGAACGCGGCGAACGAGACCAGCACCACATGCGGGAGTCCCAGCACGGCCGGAAGAATCGCCGCGGCCGCTTCCATCGATTCGTCATCCGGAGAAGGGCCTTTCGGAGCCGGCCGGAGAGCACCGTGAGCAATCGACGCCCGCGCCTGCTCCACCGCCTCGTGGAGTTGGGCATCGGACACCACATCCACCCGCGGCACCCGTACGTTCGTCAGGGTCGGCGTCCGCTGACCATACATGTTGTTTCCCGCGAACAACTCGAGAAACTGGTCCGCGATCTTCTGCGCGCTCGGGACGTCCGCCCCTTCGAATGCCTTCTTGCTCGCCTTGTCCCGCAGATCGATGAAGCCGACCAGTTTTCCCCGGGAGTAGATCGGGACGACCAGCAGATTGCTCGTTCCCGCGTCGTAGAGGAGCTCCGAAAACCGGGAATCCTCAGCCAGACCGTTCACGTAATAGGGAGCACGCTTCACCAGCAGACGATCGACCATCTCGTCCCTCGACTCCACCCGGTCCCGAATCCCGGTCTTGAATCCGTACTGAGTCGCGAGGTGGAAGTGATCGTCTTCGTCCAGAAGGTAGAGCGCCGCCTTGGTGGTCCTCAGCTCTTCGAGGTAGCGATAGAGAATCTCCTTGAGCCGAGGCTCAATCTCGGAAAACACAGAAGCCATGCCCGCCAAGTATAGCTTCCTTCCTCCCGGATTGTCCGGCACCTTCCGCACCTTGTCCCCGATCCGCCGGGCGCTCCACACATGGTGAGTCCAGGGGCTCCAGCCGAACCGGCCGACCGTGGCTATTCCGCAACACACCTGAGTCTCAGAGGGGACAGGCCGGAGCCCTTCCGGAACGGTGAACGAGCTGTCAACATGCTCGTTCGTAAAGAGTTAGAGGCCAGACTCAAGCGCGATCCAAGCTGGCATCATCCTCGCCTTAGCGGAAGGCTGAATGAACGGCTATTCACAGAAAACCATCGCCAATATCGTCGCCATCGAGGGAGTGGGGCTTCACTCGGGAATCTACACTCGCCTGGAACTGCACCCGGCCCCGGCGGGAAGCGGAGTCCACTTCGTCAGAACCGATCTGCACAATCTTCGGATCCCCGCCCTGCAGGCATCCACGACTGCACTGGACTACGCCACCTCGGTCGGCAAGGATGATGTCTCCATCGGAACGGTCGAACATCTCCTCGCCGCGGTCGGTCGGATCCGGACTCACCGATCTCGATCTGCTGATCGACGGGCCGGAAGTTCCCATCGTCGACGGGAGCGCACTTCCCTTTGTTCACCTGATCGACGCCGCCGGAGTCCGTTCATTCGACGAGAGAATCGAACCTCTCCGGGTCCGGGAGCCGATCGAGGTCAGCGAGGGAGACAAATGGATCCGGATTCAGCCGGCGGAGACGCTCTCGGTCGACTACACCATCGATTTCAATCATCCCAACATCGGCACTCAGCGGATCCGGTTCGATTGGGATGCGGATCGCTTCGCCCGCGAAATCGCCCCCGCACGGACCTTCGGTTTCATGCGGGAGGTCGAACAGCTCCGCGCAGTAGGACTCGCCCGGGGTGGCTCCATCGAGAACTGCATCGTCCTCGACGAACAGAGCATCGTGAATGGCCCTCTTCGCTTCGAAGACGAGTTCGTTCGCCACAAGCTCGTCGACCTCATCGGCGACCTCGCGCTGATCGGTCGTCCGGTGGTCGGCGCCATCAGTGTGCACAAGGGAGGACATGCCCTCCACTCCCGCTTCGTCCAGGAACTGGTTCGCCTCGATTCGGAGCGCGATCAGGGGCTGAGCGAACCGGAAGTCGCCCGGGCCGAATCCCGCATGTAGCGCAGATGTGCAGCAAACGGAGAGGCGGCGGTTCCGCCGACCGGCAGGCTCCACAACCTCGTCCGTCACTCTGTCCGTCACTCTTCGGTGGCATAATGGTGTGGTAGAAAAGCCACACATGCGCAGCTCACTCCGACTTCTCGCCATCGCACTTCTGCTCGTCGCCTCCCCACTGAGCGCCGCCGATTTGTCCATCCACCAACTGGAGGCCTCGACGGCAGGAGAGCGCATCTCCGTATCGTTCAGGCTGAACGGAGCGTTCGACCGGAAGGAAGTGCTTCGGGAGCTCCAGAGCGGGCTCCCCACGGTCTTCACCTACGACGTCGAGCTGATCCGCAACCGGCCGAACTGGTTCGACAGCACCCTCGACCAGTCCCGCATCGAGGTGATCGCAACGTTCAACTCGGTGACCCGTGAATACCTTCTCAACTATCGGCGGGACCGCAAGCTGGTCCGCTCGGAGATCATCCGGGAATTTGACGATCTGAAGGAAAAAATGACCACGATCCAGGAGAAGGACCTGTTCGCGGTGGGTGACCGCCGGCCGTGGAAGATGGTCGTTCGGGTCCGGGCGGAGGTGGTTCAGGAACTGTTCTTCTACATCGTGCCACGGATGGTGAGCACCCCATGGGAAGCGGTGCGCGTCGACACCTCGAGGTTGAGTCGATGAAGGTCCGCAGCCTGTTGCAGTACCGCAAGGACCCCCGTTTCGTGGTGGCGATCCCGTTTCTGATCCTCATCGCGACCAGCCTGATCTACTACCTCATCCAGCAGGCCAACGAGCTTTCGGCCGAAGCGCTGAGCAACCGGCTGGTCCTGTTCGCCCTTTGGAACATCAACCTGATCCTCATCCTGGGCATCCTCTTCGTCCTGCTCCGGATGGGAATCAAGCTGCTGCTCGAACGGCACCGCGGCATTCTGGGCTCCCGATTCAGAACCAAGCTGGTCGCCACCTACATGCTGATCTCCCTGATTCCGATCATCCTCCTGTTCGTGGTGGCGAACGACCTGCTTCGGATGTCGATCGACCGCTGGTTCAACATGCCGGTCGAGGAGATCCTCCGAAACGGGGAGACCATCGCCCAGGCCGCACAGCAACAGGCGATCGATCAGGCAGCCCGGGCGGCCAGAGAACTGGCTGACCGCTCCGGCACGAGCCAGAACCTCGACCGGAACCTGGAGCACATCCGCCGCTATCACGACGTGGATCTGATCGGAACCTATCGTGACGGGATCGCGATCAAACTGCTGGCGAATCCGCGGGCACCGATCCATGAAGTGCGGGAGCCCTCCGCTGATTTTTTTCAGCAGATTACCGAACATGGCTCGGCGGAGAAGATCGACGTGGTACCCAGTGGAAAGTGGATTCGGTTCGGTGTGGCGGCCGGCGATCACACCACCACTCTTGCCGGGATCTTCATCCCGGACCGGCTGAACCGGTTGATCGACGAGAACATCATCGCCCACCGGAACTTTCTCCAGCTCGACTCTCAGCGGCCCTCGCTGAAGGCGTCTCAGACGTCGCTGTTTCTGACCGTCACCCTTGCGGTGCTGTTCGGGGCGCTGTGGATCTCGATTCACGTCTCCCGCCGCATCACCGTCCCGGTTCAGGCTCTCGCGGAGGGCACCCGAACCCTCGCCGAAGGCGACTACACCCATCGCATCCAGATCCACGCGACCGACGAGTTCGACGTGCTGATCGGATCGTTCAACACCATGGCCGATCAGCTTCAAACCCAGCGGGAGGCGCTGACCCAGTCGAACCTGGAACTTCAGACGGTGAATCGACGGCTGGATGAGGAGCGCGCCTATCTGTCCACCGTACTGGAGAGTGTCTCGACCGGAATCGTCGCCATTGGAAACAACCTCGAGCTGCTGAGCATCAACCCCGCGGCGATCCGGATGCTTCAGATTCCCGTCCCCGACGAGTCGGCCGCGATCAGGAGCATCTTCACGGGCGAGCTGACTCCTCTGATGGACTATGTCGACACGCTTCGTCGCAACGACTTCCGCTCCCGCGAGATGACGCTGATCCGCGGCGGCGAGCTGCGATATCTCGACATTTCAGGCTCCCGGCTGGGCGGGGTGGACGAACCGATCGGCTGGGTCGTCGCTCTGGAGGAAACCACCCAGCTCGTTCAGGCCCAGAAGCTCGCGGCCTGGAGCGAGGCCGCCCGCAGGATCGCTCACGAGATCAAGAATCCACTCACCCCCATTCAGCTCTCCGCCGAGAGGATCGCCCGACGCTTCCGTGAGTCCGACGAGGACCTGCCCGCGATCATCGAGGAGGGGACCCGTACGATCGTCAGCGAAGTCCGCCACCTCCAGCGGATGGTCGACGAGTTCTCACGCTTTGCCCGCATGCCCGCGGTCCACCTCCAGCAGACCGGCATTCAGGATGTTCTCCAGCAGGTGGCCCAGCTGTTCTGCGAGGTGAAGGACGAGGTGTCGGTGCGGGTCGATTGCGACCCGGAGCTGCAGGCCCTGGTCGATCCAGAACAGCTCCGCAGGGCGATGATCAATCTCCTGGATAACGCGGTGGCGGCGACGGACCGGGGGGAGATCGTCATCGCTGCCCGTCGCCTGGACCGCAGCCTGCGGATTACCGTGACCGATCCTGGCCGAGGCGTCCCCGACGCCGACAAGGAGCGGCTGTTCCTCCCCTACTTCTCCACCAAAAAGGAAGGAACCGGCCTCGGGCTGGCCATCGTGCATCGAATCATTCATGACCATGACGGACGGATCTCCGTCCACGACCAGCCCCCCCGCGGAACCCGGTTCGAAATCGAGATCCCCGCATGATTCCACCCCGACCCGAGGAGACAGCTTGGCCCGTATTCTGGTAGTGGATGATGAGCCTTCGATCCGGAATGTGCTTTCCGACATTCTGACCGACGAGGGCCATGAAACCGTGCTCTCCGAGTCGGCGGAAGAGGGGATGATCCTCTATGGCCGCGAGCGGTTCGACCTGATTTTTCTCGATGTCTGGCTTCCGGGAATGGATGGACTGGGGTTTCTCGAACGGTTGAACGACGCCCGAACGTCTCCGCCGGTCATCGTGATCTCCGGCCACGGAAACGTGGAGACGGCCGTGCGCGCCACCCGACTCGGTGCCTACGACTTTCTCGAGAAACCACTCTCTCTCGACCGGGTCATCCTCACCGTCAACCACGCCCTGTCGGACCGGCGGCTGCGGGAGGAGGTGCGCACCCTCAAGAAACATCTCGCCGTCGAGGAGCACCTGATCGGAGACAGCGCACCGATGCGCCGGCTGCGTGAGCAGATCGAGAGTGCCGCGCCCTCCAACAGCCGGGTCCTGATTACCGGAGAGAACGGAAGTGGCAAGGAGATCGTCGCCAGGACACTGCACCGTCAGTCCAGCCGGAAAGACGCCGCCTTCGTCGACGTCAACTGTGCGGCAATCCCCGAGGAACTGATCGAATCCGAGCTGTTCGGCCACCGCAAGGGAGCGTTCACCGGAGCGATCGACGAGCGCACCGGAAAATTCGAGCTGGCCGACCGCGGCACCCTGTTCCTCGACGAGATCGGAGACATGAGTCTCCGCACCCAGGCGAAGGTCCTGCGTGTCCTGCAGGAACAGCAGTTCCAGAAGGTGGGCGGACAGCGGGTGATCGCAGTGGACGTCCGGGTGATCGCAGCCACGAACAAGAACCTCGAAGAGGAGATCCATGCCGGGCGCTTTCGGGAGGATCTGTTCTTCCGCATCAACGTCATTCCCCTTCACGTCCCGCCGCTGCGTGAACGCGGAGACGACGTCCTCCTCCTCGCAGAGCACTTTCTCCGGCGCTTCGCAGCGGAAACCGGCCGGAAAACAAAGAGCATCTCGCCCGCGGCCGAAGCGGCTCTCCGCCAGTACTCCTGGCCCGGGAACGTCCGCGAGCTCCGAAACCTGGCGGAACGGCTGATGATCCTCGTGCCCGGCGATGCGATTCAACCCGACCACCTGGATCTGGATCGCTCCGACATCGCCATCGCCCGGGGCAGCATTGATCTCCCCCTGAGAGAAGCGCGGGAGCAGTTCGAGCGGGAGTACATCCTGCGGAAGTTGAAGGAGTTCGGTGGGAACGTCAGCCGGACCGCCGAAGCCCTTGGCGTGGAGCGTTCCAATCTCTACAGAAAGCTCAACGCCTACGGAATCCAGGTCGAGCGGAACTGAGAGCCGCCAGGCCGGATTTCTCACACCGTCTCGTTGCGAGGAGGCGAAGTGTGGCACAGAGGCAAGGCGCGCGCAGCTTCGACGACGCAGACATCGTGATGACTCAACCGATGCGCAACACAGCAGAGAAGGTGTCAGCAATGCCGGCCGGAACGAAAAAGGCTCCCCGGAGGGAGCCTGGATCACATTCGTTGGAGCGGGCAACCGGACTCGAACCGGCGACATCGACCTTGGCAAGGTCGCACTCTACCAACTGAGTTATGCCCGCGAGTGGCGGCGCGCATTGTATCGCGGCCGGCCATGCTGTCAAGCGTCATCAAAGAACTTCGCTCACCCTGCCAACTATTCCGCCTCCCCGCAGCGCATTTCCCCCCGGTCACGGCCGAATCACCGCCTTCAGAATCCGTTTCTCCATCATTCCCCGAAGCGCAGTCTCCACCTCGTGGAGAGGCCGCTCCTCCGAGAGCAGCCTCGACCCGTCAATCTGCCCCGAGGCGAGCAGCGCGAGCGCCCGGGCGAAGGTGGAGGGACGATGATGATAGGCGCCGCGCACAGCGATCTCCGAATAGTGCAGAAGGTGCGTATCCAGCGGCACGGTCGAGCCCGGAGCGCAGCCACCGAAGAGCAGAACCGAGCCTCCGGGCCGGACCGACCCGATCGCATTCGTCCATCCGGCGGGGGCGCCGGTCGCCTCGATCGCCAGAGTGTATCCTGCCGGGTCCGCTGCCAGCGCCCGCACCCGCGCCTGATCCTCCTCGTTTCTTTGAGCAGAAACACCCGCCGTCGCGCCGAGATCCCGCGCGGCCTCCAGCCGACCCGGATGAGGATCGCACATCACCACCCGATGCCCCTCGGATGCGAGCAGCGCGACGAACAGCAGCCCGATCGGCCCGCCGCCGAACAGCACCACATCGCTCTCCGGCCGCAGATCGACCGTCTCCGCTCCATGAACCACGCAGGCCAGCGGCTCGGTGAGCGCGGCGATGCCGGCGTGGAGAGTGCCGGGGCGGCGATAGAGACTTCGTTCCACGAACCTGGACGGAATCACGATCCGCTCGGCGTAGGCTCCGTTCAGGTAGTGGAGATCGACGCAGAGATTCTCCTTCTGGACGCGGCAGGGAGCACAGTGTCCGCATGGTGCCGAGTTCGCAACCACCACGGCATCGCCTTCGCGCCAGCCGGAGACGCCCTCACCCAGCGCCGAGATCGTTCCCGAAAATTCGTGGCCGAACGGAGAAGGCACCACCAGCATCCGTGGATGGCCTCCCCTCCGGAACACCTTCACGTCAGTCCCACAGGTCGTGGCCGCCTCGATCTCGACGATCACCTCGCCCGGACCGGCCGGATTCATCCGCTCTTCCCGAACCTCGACCTGCTCGGGACCGGTCAGGATGGCCACCCGGCGGGTCATCGATTCACTCATCGCCATCCCCGACGAACAGAACCTTCATCGCTTTCCTCTCGAGAGCGAGCTCCATTCCCCGCTGAAATTCGCTCAGCGGGAGCACGTGACTGACCAGCGGCGAAGGGTCCACTTTCCGCTCGAGCAGCAGGCTCCAGGCAATGCGCTGATCCTCGAGGGAGCCCGAATAGGTGGCGATGATCCGCTTTTCACCCTTGAAGAAGCGGTTCAGATCGAAATCCGCCGGCTCCTCCGCCGCGGCATGCGCGAACAGGACGATGCTCCCGCCGCCGCGCAGGATCCCGAGACCATCGCCAAGCCGCGCCGCTCCTCCGACCGTATCGAATACGGTATCGAAACCTTCGCCGCTGAGCTCGGTCGAGCGCGAACCCATGTCCTCCGGCGCGCAGGTCGCATCCGCCCCGAGCGACTCCGCGAGATTTCGTCTCTCGCCGACCGGATCCACCACCAGAACCCGAATCCCGGCATCCAGCCCCTTGAGCACGAGAAGGTGCAGCAGCCCCATGCTTCCGGCTCCGAGTACCGCGGCCCATCGAGGAAGTGCGGCGTCCAGCGCCATCAGATCCGACCGGACCACACCCCGCACCACGCAGCCCATCGGCTCGAGAAATACCGCCGACTCATCGGGCAGATCCGCCGGAGGTCGGTACAGTGCATGCTTCACCGCCTGCGGCCGGACGATCAGGCGCGAGCTGAATCCCCCGGGGGCGAGGAGATACCGGCGAAATTCCGGACAGAGTGGCTCGTTCCCTCCACCGCAAAACCGGCAGCGCCCGCAGGAGACGTGGTGGGGAACCACCACCCTCTCCCCGACCGCGATCCCCGTGACGTCCGCGCCGACCGCGTCAACGGTTCCCACCAGTTCATGGCCGAGCACAGTCCCCTCCGGCTCGGTACGATTCACGATCTTGAACAGATCGGTGCCACAGAGCCCGACAACGCGCATCCTCAGCCGGATCTCGCCTGCGTCGGGCGACGCAACGGTCCGATGCTCCAGTCCGACAGCACCGCCGGCGCCGATCACCACGGCTCGGGAGGAGACGGACGAAAGAGAGGGAGAAAGCTTCGCGCTCACCGGGCGATGATAACCGGATTCGTCGATGGGATCGACGATCCAGTCCGCCTACTGCATCCGCCATGGCCGACCCGGCTCGGCCATGGGTCGGAAGGCGTCGGGGTAGTGGGTCAGGCGAAGTCTCCGTCCGCTCGCGACGATCGAAACCACATCGAACCGCACCTGCGCCGTCTCCCACCGACGTTCCTGCAGGAATCGCCGGGCCAGCCGCATGATGGTCTGCTGTTTGGAGCGGTCGACCGCCTCCCACGGTTGCCCCATCAGCGTCTGCTGGCGGGTTTTCACCTCGACGAAGGCGATCCACCTCCCGCGCCGGGCGACGAAATCGATCTCGCCATCCTGGTAGCGGACGTTCTGCGCAACGACTCTCCATCCGCGCAGGCGGTAGAAGAGACGGGCTCGCGCCTCGCCAAGACGTCCCAGATCTGCGGCCGACGAGGCTCCTGCGACGCCCAGACGGCGGAGCAGCGGGTCGAGCAGGAGCAGCATCCTCATCCGCGCCACTCTCACGCCCGATAGAAGTGTTTTTCGATGTCGGGATGGCGGATGTCCACGATCACCGGCCGTCCGTGAGGGCAGGCAAAGGGATTTTCGCAATCCAGCAGATCGGCCACCAGGCGGCTCATCTCATCCCCCGTGAGCGGACGATGGACCTTGATCGCCGCCTGACAGGCGACGGAGGCATTGATCTTCCGCCGTGCGTCGCCCAGATGAGACATCTCCCGTTCGAGAGAGGCATCCAGGATCTTGCGGAAGAACGACTCGAGGGTGTCCCGGCCGAGAACGGCCGGAACCGCCGAGACCGCAAAGCTCTGTCCGGAGAACGGTTCGATCTCGAACCCGGCATCCCGCAGCTCGTCGAGATGCGATCCCATCGCTGCAGCCGCGGCCGCACCGCCGTCCCAGACGTAGGGGTGCAGCAGCCTTTGCGATTCCACCGCCCCCGACCGCATCCGCGCCTCGAGCCGCTCGAACAGCACCCGTTCGTGTGCCGCATGCTGATCGATCAGCCGAAGCCCTTCGGGACTGTCGAGCAGGATGTAGCTCGCCCGATACTGTCCGATCACCCGTCCGCGAAGGTCACCCAGGTCCGGCGCCACGGAAGGAGCCGGAGCCGGCGGCTGCACCACCGATTCACGCCGGAACAGCGGCGTGACCTCGTAGCGCTTCTCCTCCCGGCCGGCTTCCGCCTGAGGAGCGAGTGGCAGCAAGGCACCCGGATCGCGCAGTGGTGAAGCGCCGCCGTTGCGGATCCACGTCGGGTCCGGCACCTCGGGCGTGCGATCCAGCAGAGCAGCCCCCTGCTCCGGAGCCCCGATGGCCCGCTTGAGCCCCTCTTCCACGGCGACATGCACCCGACGGGAGTCGTGAAACCGCACCTCGGTTTTTGCCGGGTGAACATTCACGTCGACTGAGGAAGGTTCAACCGAGAGGAACAGAACGATGGCCGGGTGACGGGACGACTGGAAGGCCTCCGTCGCGCGGGTGGCGGCGTGGGTGAGCACCCGGTCGCGCACCAGCCGGCCGTTGACGAAGAAATACTGGTTCCGACGGCTTCCGTAGGGGAGCTTCGGGTCACGAACCCGCTCACGCCGGTGTCTTCGACCGAAAAGTCGATGGTTCCGAGATCCTTGTCCACATCGGCGCCGAGCACCTGAAGCACCCGCTCTCGAGGAGACGATACCGCCGGGAGATCGATCACCAGGCGGCCGTTGTGCTCCACCCGGAACGAGCGGGACGGGTGAGGCAGCGCGTAGGACCAGATGATCACGACAATCGCGCGGAACTCGCCATCCGTCGACTTGAGGAACTTGCGGCGCGCGGGAACGTTCTCGAACAGGTCCCGGACGCTGACGGTGGTTCCGCGGCTGCGGGCCGCGGGGCGAACCCTGGCCCGGGACTCGATCGGATCCCATTCCACCTCGACCGCTCCGACGCTCGACTCATCGCAGCTGAGCAGCGTCATCCGCGAAACGCTCGCAATCGAGGGAAGTGCTTCGCCCCGGAACCCGAGAGTCCGGACCCGTTCGAGATCCTCGAATGAGGTGATCTTGGAGGTGGCGTGACGCTCCAGCGCGACCAGCACATCGGCCTCGGACATGCCACAGCCGTTGTCGCTGACCTCGATCAGTTTCTTTCCGCCGTGCTCGAGGACGATTTCGATCGAGGTGGCCCCGGCATCCAGGGCATTCTCCACCAGCTCCTTGACTACGGACGCCGGACGTTCGACAACCTCTCCCGCGGCGATCTGATTGATCAGATCGGGAGGGAGCACCGCGATGGGGCGGCGGGCCGGTGTCTGTCGGTGGTCTGCACTCATCGAGATCCTTGGTTCCGGCGGGACCGAGGATTCCAAACAGAGCTCCCGGCCCGAGAATTCACCGCCCCCATCATCGCATGGACCTCCCGATCCTGCGGTCGCGTACCTTCCCGGCGAAGGAGGAAGTCCGATGCGGTCGAGCTGGAGAGGGATGCGAGCTCCACAGGACCATCGCCGCATTTCAGGTTCGCCCCTTTGATCAGGACCAGGTCTGCTGTATCGTAAGCCTTGCCGTCGTGGGCGAGCGGGAGCTCGGAATTCGGGCTGGCGGCGCCAGGCGAAGCCCGTCCACGCGGATCAGGGCCGTGGCACATCGGTTGCTACGTTGACAGGGTGCTCACACGATGACTCGACGTCTGATGGCACTACTCGGAATCGCCCTACTCCTCCTCATGATTATTGCGCTGGTCTGGAGTGTCCATCTCCATCGGAGAAGGACTCCGGAGCCTCGAGGAGCAACCATGGTGGAGCACATCGACGGCACCGAACAATCAACGGAGGGAGGACTCTCATGACCATCATTGCGGAACGCATTCGGGAGCTTGCATCGAGGACCGAGAGCCGGAGTCCGTTTCTGACTCTGTATCTCGACACCAATCGTGGCGATGGCAGCCGGCAGGACCGGATCCGTCTGCTGATGCGGCACGAGATGGAGAGGGTGCGTCAGGCCCTGGGTCACAACGGGCAGCAGGAACTGGTGGAGAAAGGTGTCCGGGAGATCGAAACCTACCTGAACGACTCGGTCGACCCCGCGATGCGGGGCGTGGCCGTGTTCGCCGCACCGGCGGAAGAATTCTTCCTCCCACTGCAGCTGCCTGTGGCGGTGGAGCCTCAACTCAACATCGGAAGCCGACCCCACGTCCGGCAGCTGGCTCGCCTCAGGGCACGCCACCCGCACCTGCTGGTGGCCCTGGTCGACGCCAAGAATGCACGCCTCGTCGAGGTCGAAATGGGACGCGTGGTGCGGGAGATCAACCTCGAGGATCCCGACGTCCCCAACAAGACGGATCAGGGGGGCTGGTCCCAGGCGAACATTCAGCGCCACATTCAGGATCACATCAATCACCACCACAAGGACGTCGCGGATCAGCTCACCAGACTCTACGACGGAAATCCCTCCATCGGCCTGATCGTCTCCGGCCAGGAGCGAAATGTCGCGAACTTCGCCGGCTATCTCCCCAAGCGGCTTCAGGACGCACTGCTGGGAAATCTGAAGCTCGACATTCGTGCTTCGGCGGACGAGATCGTGGAGGAGGCTGAGACGATGATCCGCAGCCGGAGAGAGGAACGGCTCCACAAGCTCGTCTCCGACCTGGAGGAAGCAACGCGCAAGAACGGACGTGGCGCCCTGGGCAAACAGCAGGTGATCGAAGCGGTGAACCAGAGAAAGCTCGAGCAGCTGTTCATCGGGCAGGACTCCGGAGGACGCGGCTGGAAGTGCGTCAATTGTGCGGTGATCGGCGAAACCATTCCGCTGGGATGCCCCGCCTGTGGCGAGCCGGTTCTGACCGTCGACCTCGTCGAACAGTTCATCTCCGCCGCGGAAAATGAGAGTGCAGAAGTCATTTTCATCGACGGATCCGCCCTCCTCGACAGACACCAGGGAGTGGGCGCCCTTCTCCGGTTTTGACCCGCCACAACTGACTGACCCACAGATATTTAGCCGCCCTGACAGGGCGGCTTTTTCATGGCATGCATTCTGCTCTTTCAAGGGTCATGAAACGACCTGAAAGAAATCAGCTCGGAGCAGGGCTCGTCCTGGTCCTGGCTCTGTTCACTGCCGGCTCGGCAACGGCCGACACGGTTTCCGAGAAAAGCGACCGCGTCCACCGCCTTCTTGTGGACTGCGGAACGGAGATCGTCGGACTGCGGATCTACCAGCACCACCAGATCGTGATCGTCCGTGGAATGGTGGATCGCGCAGAAGATGCGCGGGCCATTCGTCAGACCCTTCACCGTTCCGGCATCACCCGGGTGGCGAACCTCATCGAGGTCGCCCCACGGGTCGACGACGATCAGCTCCGTCGGAAGGTGGAGAGAGCCCTTTTCCTCTCCAGCTCTCTCGAGGGGACCGATCTGAGACTGAGCGTGCACGACGGCAGAATCCATCTGTCCGGGGTGGTTCGGAATGAGAATCAGACCCGAGCAGCCATCGCCCTGATCCGGAGCGTCGAGGGGGTGATCGGCGTCGATTCCACCGTGGTCACCGGAAGAGCGGACGGATGATGCCTCGCCGGTTCTGCGGGGGGAAGATGGGCCCGCAGAGAAACCCGATGTCGCCTGACGATCGCCGGACGACATTCGCGATCCGGAGTCTGGCCTGAGGACTCCGCGCGGGAGAGGGATCCGGCTTCTGGAGAGCGGCCTGGATGCAAGGCGCGCGCAGCTTCGGCGACGCAGGCATGGTGGTGACTATGTCGAGGAGCCGAGGCTGTGCGCAACGTAGCAGACAGATCGGGTCATCGCGACGTCCGGACCGAAAAACGCAGACTCGAGTTCCTGTACTCGTCGGGAGCCACAACGGTTCGCGCGTACACGGTGCTGAGGAAGACCTCATAGTCCCGGATATTGACGCTTGCCTCCACCCCCAGGCCCGCATCCACGACGTATTCTCCCAGGCTGGTGAAGGTCTGGCTCCCGAATCCCAGGTTGCCCGCCCCCAGGTAGCCGATTCCGTACAGGTTGGTCCACTCCAGCTGCCAGGTACGATAGTTCTTGTCCAGGAAGATCGGCCGGAAGTACTCGTTGCTCAGGTGGATCTCGTCGGTTCCCCGGAAATGATCATCGAAACCCTTGAGCGCATCCCGCCCGCCGGCCCGAAACAGCTCGTACCGCGGAACCGAATACCACTGATCCTGATCGAACGCTTCGCGACCCGGAACCAGCCGTTTCGACAGGAAGCTCCCCGCATGGAGTCGGGAGATCAGGAATGAGGAGCCGAGGTCGAATCGCTTCAACCCCTCCGCTTCGACCTTGGTGTATTGAAAGTCGCCCCCCACCTGGTCGACGCCCTGAGTCACCGCGAAAGCAGCCGCGATCTTCTGCGGGCCGATTTCCCGATAGGCGGTGAGCACCGGCGTGATCCGTCCCCGACTCTCCCCCGTGATCGCGTTCAACCGTTCGTCGAACGGGCTGCCCAGCAGATATCCCAGCTTCAGGTACGCATTGGTCTGATGGTTGTCGGGGTTGGTGACGTCTCCGAAGGAAAGGCCATCCGCCTGAACCAGACCGAGATATCGATGATTCGCCCGCATCGGCAGCTCGAACAGCAACAGCCCGCCGCGTACCCGATTGAAATCGCCCGTGCCGGAGTCCACCGACTGAAACTCGATCGTATCGAAAACGCCCAGTTTGTAGGTGTAGTTTCGCGCGTAGTACTTGTAGCGGAGAAAGGTAGAGACGTCGCCGTCGACGAAGTTGTAGTTGACCTGCCCTTCGAACAGCACATTCCGGATCATCTTCCGGAGCCGGATGTCCAGCTCTCCCTCGGGGAGGTAGAGGTTGAGCTCGGGAAAAATGTCCCGCCGTTCGGTCACCGGCGGCGGCTGGGTCGAGCCCGCCGGATCCGCCGGACTGGCTGCAGGGGCGGCACCGGTGGTGGTTGCGCCCCCTTCGGCTCCCTCTCCCGAGGGAGGCTCCTGTGCTCCGGCAGTGGCCGGATTGAGCGTGACGCAGAGGAGGACCAGAAGAGCTGTCGCAAAACCCCGCGCGGTGTGATAAATTACTGACTGGAAAGACATTTTCAGGGATGTGTCCGCTAACGACTGTGGCATAGCATTTGTAGGGCCCACGGGAGATCTCGGAAAGAGATTATAGTACGTGCCCCACAAGGATGGTGTGAATGTTTAGGAGGTTGAAAATGTCCCGTCCCATCAGAGGATTGCTTTTTCTGCTGGCCGGCCTTCTGCTGATCGTACCGACAGCATTTGGCCAGATGGTCAGCTACGATGATCAGGTCAATCTGTACCACCCGACAGCCACGGGTGAGCTCGGCCTGTTCAATACCGTCGCGGGCGAGACGCTGCGTCAGGGAGACTGGTCGTTCAGTATCTACTGGAACGAATACGACTGGCTCGCGGCGCCTGCACTCGACTCCATGAAGATCCCCAGTGCGCGGTCGTATCGCGACATGGATCTGGATGAAAGCCGCTATACCGTCTCGCTTGGCTACGGCCTGACGGATCGATGGGAGATCGCGGCATCGCTCCCCTACGTCGTCCTGGATCAGAATGCCGGGGATCTCGCTGGTTTCATCAACGGATATCCCTACCAGGGCAAGTTCGACGAGAACGGTTTCGGCAAGCTTCACATCGGAACGAAGTTCGGCCTGCTGCCGCTCGACTCCACGTCCCGGCTGGCAGCCTCGCTGTTCGTCGACGTGCCGGTGGGAAGTTCCGACACTGGAATCTCGACATCCAACCCGGATTACGGCATCGGGCTCCACTGGAACAAGGGAATGTTCGTGGTCGGCGGTCAGTACAAGGTCGTCGGAGACCGGGACGCCAGCGACACCCCATACGGTTACGATGTTTCCCTTCCGGACGAGGTCGCCCTCAACGCGGGACTCAATGTTCCGCTCCGTTTCTGGGAGACCACCAACTGGATCAACGAAATCAACGCCATCTTCTACACCGGCGGCAGCGATCTGATCGAGTCCCCCGACAATCCGGTCTATCTGGTCACCGGATTGCGGCACTGGTTCGGTGAGAGTGGCTGGGCCGTCAATGCAGGATTCCGGGCGAATGTGGCGATGATGGGGTCGGACAACAAGTCCTGCCCCTATGGTGGTCTGCTCGGCCTCTCCTATGCGCCGATGCATCTGACGCCTCCTCCCCCACCGCCCGCGGTGGCTCCGCCGCCCCCGCCGCCGGCTCCGAAGCCGGTGACGCCTCCGCCGCCGCCCGTCACGCCACCGCATCAGCCGGTCGAGCTGCGAACCGACACCATCTACTTCGAGGGTGGTTCGCCTCGGGTGACCAACATCGCCAAGGCGGTTCTCGATGACGTCGCCCTCCGGATGAAGCAGGAGCCGGCCGCGACCGCTCTGGTGATCGGCTACAATGAGCCGGGCGAAGCCACCGGACCGAACGCCGATGTCGATCGGCGCCGTGCCGAGGCCGTTCGCGACTACCTGGTCAGCCGTCACGGGATCGATCCTTCGCGGATCACCGTCGAGGGTCACGGAACCGAGGGCGCGGATCAGAACGACAACAACCGTCGCGTGGTGGTCAAACTGATCATCCCCTGACGTTCACCAATCTGCTGAAAAAGCCCCCGCCGGGAAACCGCGGGGGCTTTTTTTGCCTCGAGCTCCGGCCCCCGGGCCGAGGCGGAACAGGCCTCACCTTCCCCCTTGTTTCGTCCTTTTCCCGGTCCGCCGCCAGCCGGGCTGTCTCAGACGGTGGATGCTGCAAAGGCGCCTGCGGCTCAACAGATTCGATCGGATCGCCAATGGTGACGACCGCGACGCCCAATCCGGGGTGGCTCCGGCGAGCTGCTCCACTTTCTCGCGGATGGAGATTTCCGCTGCGCAATCTCCCGGCCCGATGAGTTATCCTTTGCAGCGAATCAACCACCACGGGAGGTCCCCACATTGGATTCGTACAAGGGAGGATGGATCGAGATCATCGCCGGCGGCATGTTCTCGGGAAAATCCGAAGAATTGATTCGCCGACTCCGCCGCGCGGTCATTGCCCGTCAGCGCGTCCAGGTCTTCAAACCGCTGGTCGATGACCGCTTCTCGATTCAGGAGGTGGTTTCGCGCGACGATCGCCGCCTCAAGGCGATGCCGGTTGCCACCTCGGCCCAGCTGATGGCCAACGTCGAGCTCGGGGTGCAGGTGGTCGGGATCGACGAGGTCCAGTTCTTCGACGCTGAGATCGTCGCCGTCTGCATGCAACTCGCCGATGCGGGGATTCGGGTGATCGCCGCTGGTCTGGACCAGGATTACCGCCGGGCTCCGTTCGGCCCGATGCCTTCTCTGCTGGCCGTGGCTGAGCTCGTCTCGAAGATGCACGCCGTCTGCGTGCGATGTGGAGGCATGGCACACTACTCACAGCGCATCGCCGGCGGCGACTCGCAGGTGGAGGTGGGCGATACCTCCTACGAGGCGAGGTGCAGGTTCTGCTACGAGCCTTACCGGGCGCGGGATGAAGAGCTGGACCCGGCGGCAGTCCAGCTTTCGATGCCGAAGTAGTCGCAGCCGGACCGGCCCGGAACCCGCGGAGGTGGCCAGCCCGGTCGGCTAGCGAGTGACCAGCAGGCTGGTCATCTGGTTGTAGAGCCGTTCGTGCGCCCTCTCCGCCTCGTGGAAAATCCGTGGGAGAGCCGCCAGGTCTTTGGTCGCTACCACCAGATTCACCTGGTAGAGGAACGCGGCGTTGCCGTCCATGCTCTTCAGATTTTCGGCCACCAGGATGAAGAACGCCTTGCGCCGGTCTGAGGGCCCGATCGACGTCAAGGGAGCGAGAGCCTCCATCGGAGGCTGGGTGATCGGGGCGGGCGCCATGAAAACAACCGGCGGAAACTCCCGCAGAAAATGGTCCCGAGCGACGGCCGCTTCCTTGAAGTGGACCGGGCGAAATCCGATCGACCGAATGGCCTGACGCAGGGCATCGCTCTCCTCGCCCACCAGTAGAGCGACGTTGGTGAATTCCGAATCCTCCGCATCCGAACCGGATGAAGGAGATGTCGATGCCGGAGAACCCGGCGGGCTCCCGGCGGACGGAGCACCCGCCAGCGGAGCGGTGACGGTGGAACCGGGCGTCACCTGTCGGCGGTCGATGGTCAGTTTCGTCTTGCAGACCGGGCAGGGGAAAGCAACCTCCCGCATCGGAAGACGGGTCTCGTCAATCGACAACGGCTTGCTGCATGCGCTGCAGATCACTTTGATCATGGTCTACTCCAGCATGGAGAGCATCGAGTCGCCCTCGTCGGGATTCTCATCGCCTTCCTGCGCGGGTTCGGAGACTTCTCCCAGGCGGAGCGCGAGGTTGGTCGGATTGGTCGCATAGATGAGGGCAGTCTCCCGGGTGATCACCTGCTGCTGCCAGAGCTTCTCGAGCTCGTCATCGAACGTCTGCATGCCGTCGATGGTCCCGTCATGCATGGCATCGGTCAGCGAGCGGCCGTCGGTCTCACCCTTCATGACGTAGTCGCGCGTCCTCATCGTGGACTTGAGCAGTTCCAGAACCGCGATGCGCCCCCCACCGACTTTCGGAATCAGTCGCTGGGAAATGACATACCGGAAAGACTGCGCGAAGCGGTTGCGCACCTGCTGTTCCTGCTCCTTGGGAAAAACCCCGACGATGCGATCGATGGTCTTCGCCGCATCGATGGTATGGAGAGTGGAAAGAACCAGGTGGCCGGTCTCCGCGGCTTCCATGGCGATCTCGATCGTCTCCACGTCACGCATCTCGCCGATCAGAATGACCTTGGGAGCCTGCCGGAGCGCCGCCCGCAGGGCCAGCGAAAACGAGCGGGTATCCGACCCGATCTCGCGCTGATTCACCGTGGACTTCACGTGCCGATGCATGTACTCCACGGGATCTTCGATGGTCACGATGTGATAGGCGAACTTGTGATTGATTTCGTTGATGATTGCCGCCAGGGTGGTCGACTTGCCCGACCCGGTGGGCCCGGTGACCAGCACGACGCCATTCTTCAGTGTCGCCACATGGTGAAGTTCCACCGGCAGGCCCAGCTCGTCGAGAGTGGGAATGCCCTCGGGAATGACACGCAGGACAATGGCATAGGTTCCCCGCTGGGAAAAGATGTTCACCCGGAATCGGGTCTTCTGGGGAATGGAGTAGGAAAGATCCACCGAGCCGTTTTCCAGAAGTGTGCGGGTCAGATCGCGGTCACCCCGGAGCATGTGCAGAGCGATGATCTCGGTCTGAAAGGGAGTCAGTCGCGGCAGACCGGGGAAATTCACTGCGCTCAGCTGCCCATCCACCTCGACCTGAGGAGGCCGGCCGACGGAAAAGTTGAGGTCCGACACCCGATCGGAGACCTTCAACATCGCCTCGAGAATCGCGTC
>CAVUJZ010000007.1:0-91792 GCA_963741905.1 uncultured Acidobacteriota bacterium
AGGAAGGGCCTGAGCGAGCTCTCTTCGAAAGGCACCCGAGGCTCCCCGGCCTCGTGCGAGACTACGGACTGTTCTGATGAGATTGGTTGGCTTTTCCAGCGGCGCACTCGCAAAGGGTGATTACCGGCACGGCATCGCGCTGCAGGCCGGGAATCCTCGGATCGGGGCCGTCGAGCTGTCCGCGCTTCGCGACCACGAGCCTCTCCGCTTCTGGCCGGCATTTCAGACCTGGATCTCGGCTCCTTCGCGTACGTTTCGTTTCACGCGCCGAGCCGTCTGCGCGAGATGAGCGAGCCGATGCTCATCGAGAAGCTTTTGTCGCTCCCCGACTCGTGGCCGATCGTCGTCCATCCGGACGTGATCCGGACGCCGCGGCTCTGGAGGAGGTTCGGCGCGACCCTCTGCCTCGAGAACATGGACAACCGGGAGTCGACCGGGCGCACGGTCGAGGAGATGCGAGGCGCATTCGAGTCGCTTCCCGAGGCGGGCTTCTGCTTCGATATCGGGCACGCGAGGCAGATCGATCCGACGATGGCGAGCGCGATTCGAATGCTTCTCGAATTCGGGCGCGGCTTCGGCAGATGCACGTGAGCGAGGTCGGACCGCGCGGCGAACACCTCCCGCTCGGTCCCATTGCGCGCCGCGTCTACCGGCGGGTCACGCGACTGGTTCCCGAGCACGTTCCACTGATCATCGAATCGATCGTGCAGCCGGACGCGATGATGCGCGAGGTCGAGGTGGTTCGGGATCTGTTCGCTGCGTAGCGGGTCAATCGGTGGCCGGCCAAGCGTGTGCGTCGCCGACTGGAAGGTGGAAGACCGTTCTGCGGTGCTGACCGCCGACGGCTCCCAGCGGAGCCGCACAGGAGCCGGGCCTCCCGTGCCGGTTGGCATCCGCATCGGGGCGTCCGCGGTACGGGGTCCTTCTGCAGAACCGGCCGGGGGCCCGCCATGTTCCGGTGGGAGGAACGGCGGGCTCAGACCCGCGGCACGATAGTCCTTGCCCATGCGCCTGTGAACGGGCCCCTCCCCGCTTCGGATCATCGTTCCTCGCGGGAGAGAGGAGTGGTGCCTCAACGTTTCCCCGGGCCGGCCGGGTCTTACCTGTTGAATCGGTCGCGCAGGGTGCGCTTGCGGGGCTGCTTTCTGCGCTTGTCATCCGCCTGAGCGTCGCGCAGCACGAAGAAGATCACCACCCCGATCACGCCGCTTCCAATCAGAAGCCACATCAGCATCAGATGGCTCCCTCTTTCGGCTTCATCTGCGCCGCCGGTGCAATCACCGGCTCACCCGGGGAAGAAGGCTGTGCCAGCGGGTCACCTGATCGTCAGGAACGATGAACTCGAAGGTCTGACTGTCACCACGAAGACGAAGGACCTGTCCGTGGTCGAAGCTCTGGCCGGTGGAAAGGCAGGTGTCGTACTGAACTTCACGAACCCGCCGCAGATCCAGCCAGGCCTGCAGCTCGGCGTTCTCGTAGTAGAGAGCGGAGTCGGTCAACGCGAGGGCGACGGGCTGATGGCGGTTTCCATCGAAGAACTCCCCCCGGCTGACCAGCCGGGAGGTGGCCCGACGCTTCTCGCTCAGCACACTGATCCGATCCGATCCGAAACGATGATAGAGATTGATGATGAGGGCCACGACCGCAATGGCGGCCGCCACAGCCAGGATCCATGTCGACATCGTGGCGTCCTTTCAGACAAGAAAATGCAGAGATTGAAGGTCGGACGTTCCGTGTCGCCTCAGGAGCGGCCGGGAGCATTTTCCTTGCGGGGTCGCGCCTCGTTGACATTCAGCGCCTGTCCCTGCACGTCGCGGCCATGGAGACCGGTGATCGCCGCCTGCCCCTCTTCGGGGGTACTGAACTCCAGAAACCCGAAGCCTCTCGACTCACCACTCTTGCGATCGGTGGCGACGTTGGCTGACAGCAGCGTGCCGTAGGGAGCGGCCATTTCCTGGAACTGTGTGTCCGTGACTTGTTTCGGCAGATTACCCACATAGACTTTCATTGAAGCTCCTTGCCGGCCGGGCCGGCAGCTCTGTTCGATCAGTCGCCGAAGCACCCGCGGCAAGCGGGGGACGGTTCAATTTCGAAAAGAGGGGAAAGCTAAGGGAGTGGGTTCAGAGAATCTGACTTAGCTCAGAAGGCCTGAAGGGCCGAAGAAGGTTCTTCGACGTTGATCCAGTATAACACGCGGCCACCCCGGAAGGAACTCTCCATGAATCTGCGGTGAGCCCGCGAGGAATTCGCTGCTGGCGATCGGGCTTTGAACGAAGACAATCCTGCACAACCGGCAACTCACCCGGCCGGAGCGCAGACGCATCGATGGTCTGATCAATCGATGCCGCTCCGATCGGAGAAGTCCTGTGCATCAGGACAGACGACAACCGGTGGCGGACAGCAGACCTCGGAAAAAGGAAGACTCATGTCATTCAGCACCTATGGACTTCACCCTGACCTGCTCCGCGGCATCAGGGAGCTTGGATTCACCCGCCCGACCCCGATCCAGAACGACGCCATCCCTCCGGCGATGGCCGGAAAGGACCTGCTGGCCGCGGCGGAGACCGGAAGCGGCAAGACGGCAGCCTTCGTGCTCCCGATTCTTCATCGCCTCGCCCCAAAGAAGCGGGGCACCACCCGCGCCCTGATTCTCACGCCGACCCGGGAGCTCGCGGCGCAGATCGACCAGCATCTGAGGGAGCTTGCGATCCATACTCCGGTCTCCGGAGCCGCGATTTTCGGCGGCGTCGGGATGGGACCCCAGGAGCATGCCTTCCGCACCGGAGTGGATGTTCTGGTGGCCACACCGGGACGGCTTCTCGACCATTTCCGCCACGGCTACGCCAGCCTGGATCATCTCGAGATCCTGGTTCTGGATGAAGCGGACCGGATGCTCGACATGGGCTTCCTCCCGGACATCCGGAAGGTTCTCAAGCACCTGCCGGCCAAACGCCAGACGCTGTTTTTCTCGGCCACCCTCCCCGCTCCGATCGTGAAGCTCTCCCAGGAGATGCTGAAGAACCCGGTGACCATTTCGGTCGAGCGCAAGGCGGCCCCCGCCGCCGGAATCACCCAGGCGGTCTTTCCGGTCGCCCAGGATCTCAAGCTCAACCTGCTGCAGACCCTGCTCGATCGAGGGGAGATTCAGAACGCGATCGTGTTCACCCGGACCAAGCATCGGGCGAACCGTGTGTTCGAAAAGCTCGATCGGCAGGGCGTCTCGGTCGCGAGGATTCACGGCAACCGCTCGCAGGCACAGCGAACCGATGCCCTCGCGGGCTTCAAAGCGGGTCGATTCCGGATCCTGGTCGCGACGGACATCGCCGCCCGCGGTATCGACGTCGAGGCTCTCTCTCATGTGGTCAACTTCGATGTCCCCCACGTGCCGGAGGACTACATTCATCGGGTCGGCCGGACCGCACGCGCCGCAATGACCGGGGATGCGGTGACCTTCGTGGCACCGGACGAGGAATCCGATCTGCGCGACATCGAGCGGGCGATCGGAAAGCGTCTCCCCCGGGTGACCGTTCCGGACTTCGACTACAACCGGAAGGCTGCGGAACGTCTGGAAGTCCCGCTCCAGGAGCGGGTCGCCGCCATCCGGGCGAAGCGGGCGGACGATCGCAAGCGGGCCCAGGCCAACGCCGAACGCCGCGCGACAGGTCAGAAGACCACGACCGAAGCTGGCGACCGGGGCAAGGCTGCGCGCTCACCACGATCCACATCCGGAGCGAGAGACGCGCACGCCCGCGGACCGAACGCGGGGCGCTCCAACTCGCAGAAGCGGGGCAGCCGCCGTTCCGGCCGTCAGAAATAGACCTCCCGCCAAAGCCTGAGCCGCCGCAGGGTCCCCTCCGCAAACGTCTCGAGCCCTGATCCGATAAGCGAGGCGAGAGTCGCCCGGGAGGCTGCGCGGTCTCTGCCCCGCGCAGCCTCTGCCATCGACCCATGGAGGCGAACGGGCCCAACCCCTGGGAGCAGTTCGAGGCGGATTCGGCGAATGTTTCGACCCGGGCTCGTGAACCGATGGGAAGCGATGAGAACCCCTCCGATCCAGCGCTGTTGACGACGGCGACGCTGAAGTGATACCTGCTTCACCAGTGAAAGATTTCTCACACCGTCCCGTCGCAATGCGGACCCTCGCTGCGCAACGGTCAGGCCGGGAGAAATCCGGACAACTGGTCGCGATCGGAGGAATGATGAAGACTCTGCGTTTCCTGATGATGGGCGTGGTGGTTTGCGCCCTTGCTGCTTCCCTTCATGCCGGCGTCGATCCCGGTCTGCTGGCAGGAATGAAACCGCGTTCCATCGGTCCCGCCGGTATGAGTGGCCGGATCGCCGCCATCGATGCGGTCGCCTCCGACCCGAATGTCGTCTGGGTGGGAGCCGCAACCGGCGGCGTGTGGAAGTCCGTCGACCGCGGGCTGACCTGGAATCCGGTCTTCGACGATCAGCCGGTGGCCGCGATCGGCGCGATTGCGATCAATCAGCAGAGCCCCGACATCGTCTGGGTCGGCACCGGTGAAGCCAACGTGCGGAACAGCGTCTCCGTCGGCAATGGGGTCTATCGCACCATCGATGGCGGAAAAACTGGACCCATCTCGGGCTCGACGACACCGAGCATATCTCCACCATCATCCTGCACCCGAACGATCCCGACACCGCGTGGGTGGCGGCTCTCGGCCGGGAGTGGAGCACGAACCCGGAGCGCGGCGTCTACAAGACCACCGACGGCGGGAAGACCTGGAAGAAGGTGCTCTACGTCGATCCGAGCACCGGCGCCGCCGACCTCGTCATCGATCCGAACAATCCCAACAAGCTGTTCGCGGCAATGTGGGACTTTCAGCGGTGGCCCTGGTTCTTCCGCTCCGGCGGGCCCGGCTCGGCCTCTTCGTGACATACGACGGAGGAAGCTCCTGGAAACGTTTCACCGAGCAGGACGGCATGCCGGCGGGTCTGCTCGGTCGCATCGGACTGGCCATCGCACCCTCGAACCCGAACATCGTCTACGCGCTGGTCGAGGCGGAAAAGAGTGCGATGCTGCGCTCGGACGACGGCGGAAAGAGCTGGAAGACCGTCAATCAGGAGAACGACGTCGCCCCGCGACCCTTCTACTTCGCCGACATCGCGGTGGACCCCGAATTTCCCAATCGTGTCTACAGCCTCTGGTCTCTCGTCAGCGTGTCCGACGATGGCGGGAAGAGCTTCCAGGTGCTGGTCCCCTTCCGGAAGGCTCACCCCGACCACCACGCCATCTGGATCGATCCCAACGACGGACGGGAGATCATCGAGGGGAATGACGGAGGGGTGAACTTCAGCCACGATCGCGGGAACACCTGGCGGTTCGTCTCCAATCTTCCCCTCGCCCAGTACTACCACATCGCCACCGATGACGCGGTTCCCTACAACGTCTACGGTGGAATGCAGGACAACGGCTCCTGGCGCGGTCCCAGCTCGATCTGGCTCAACGGCGGAATCCGCAACATGTACTGGGACGAGGTGGGATTCGGCGACGGATTCGGCACGATTCCGATCGATCCGGATCATGGCTACTCCATGAGTCAGGAGGGCTACCTGATGCGGTGGGACAACACCACCGGCCGCCGCAAGGACATCCGTCCCGCCGGGCCCGAGGGGGTGAAGCTCCGCTTCAACTGGAACGCGGGGATGGCGAAGGATCCGTTCAATCCGCACGGCGTCTATTTCGGCAGCCAGTTCCTCCACTATTCGCCGGACGAGGGAGAGACCTGGACGATCATCAGCCCTGACCTCACCACCAACAATCCGGACTGGCAGCACCAGGACAAGAGTGGCGGGCTCACCCCGGACGTCACCGGCGCCGAGAACTACACCACGGTGATCGCGATCGCGCCGAGCCCTCTCGACCGGAACGTGGTCTGGGCCGGAACGGACGATGGCCGGCTCCAGGTCACCCGCGACGGTGGAAAATCCTGGTCGAGCGTCGAAACAAACGTGCCGGGTGTTCCGAAGAACACCTGGATTCCCCATGTGGAGGCTTCGCGGTTCGAGGCCGGCTCCGCCTACGTGGTGTTCGACAATCACCGCCGCTCCGACTGGACGCCCTACGTCTACCGCACGACGGACTACGGAAAGACCTGGTCCAGTCTTGCGACGAAGAACCTCCGCGGCTACCCCCTCACCATCGTGCAGGATCCGGGAGAGCGCAATCTGCTCTTCCTCGGGACCGAGTTCGGCCTCTGGTTCTCGAACGACGGCGGAAAGAGCTGGACGCAGTGGACCGCCGGATTCCCCACTGTCTCGACCATGGCACTCGCGATCCAGGAGCGGGAGAACGATCTGGTGATCGGCACCCATGGGCGGGCGGCCTGGGTCATCGACGACATCACGCCCCTCCGCACCGTCTCGGACGCGATTCTCGCGGAACCGTTGCACCTCTTCCCCATCCCCCGTGCAACCGAGCACGAGGTCAAGCAGGCCGGAGCCTCCCGTTTCCCCGGCGACAACGAGTTCCGGGGAGAAAACAGGGATTACGGCGCCATGATCACCTTCTCGGTCAGCGGCGACGATCTCCCCTGGGCGAAGGAGGAGCGGGAGCGGGTCCGGAAGGAGAAGGAGCTCGCGGCGAAACTGAAGCCGCTGGACATCACCAGCACCGGCGTTCCGCAGGAAGTCGAGCAGTTGCCGAAAGGGCCGGCCTCGCAGAAAGCCTCGATGGAGTCGGGCGTGGGGAAGAAAGTCCCCGAGCAGGAGCCGGAAAAGGGACCGCAGGCGGAGATCCGCATCACCGACGAGAACGGAACGGTGATCCGCACGTTCAAGCGGCCGGTGACCCGAGGGATCAACCGGGTGTTCTGGAGTCTGCGCCGGGACGGGTTCGACGAGCCTCCGCGCAGCAACGAAGAAGAATACTTCAGCGATGAGAACGAGGGTCCCGAGGTGCTGCCCGGGATCTATACGGTGACGGTGAAGTTCGGCGATGCGGAACAGTCTCAGCAGATGAAGGTCTTCGCCGATCCGCGGTATCAGATCCCGATGTCGGCGATGCAGGCGAAGTGGGATGCCGAGATGCATCTGGGTCGTCTCCAGGAAGTGGCGACGGCGGGGATCAAACGGATCGCCGGGATCCGCGGAGACGTCGAAGCGATCACCGGAAAGGTGAAGAGCGCGGAGGAAGCGAAGAAGAAGGAAACGAGTGCGGAGCTTCCGGCGAAGAGCGAGCCGAACCCGCTGCTGAAAGCGGCGGGTGAGCTGACGAAGCGGCTGGACGAGGTCGAGACGTTGTTCTGGACGCCGCCGAAGACGAAAGGGATCGTCGCCGAGGACAATGCGATGTCGAAGATCGGATTCATGCAGTTCTCGCTCGGCTCGAGCTGGGATGCTCCCACCGACGCACAGATGCGGTACATGAAAGAAGCCGAGACCCGGCTGCAGAAGGCGGTCGATGCGCTGAACCAGTTCGAAGCCGGAGACCTCGCGAAGTTCAGGGAAGAGGTCGTTCAGTCGGACGTCGGCCTGCTTCCGACGCTCGAGCCTCTGAAGATCGGAGCTCCCCCCGCGCAATAACGATGTTGCCGGAAAGAGAAAGGGGGCGCCGATGAGGCGCCCCCTTTTCGAATCCTTCGAAACTCGGACAAATCAGCGGAGCCGAATCACTGCGGCGCCCGCGAGCAGGACGAGAAAACCGATCATGGCCCAGGGATCGAGCGCCGGAACATCGGCCGGGGTCACCTGCGTCGCGGTGGCGTCGTTCGCCCCGGCAAAAGCCGGATCGTCCGTGGCGCGCACGGTATCGTTGGTCCCATCACCGTCCGCGTCGAAAAACACCGACCCCTGGTTCACGAGGTTTCCGGCCGGCAGATCGACATGTGCAGTGATGGTGAGGGTCACCGTGCCTCCGGGAGCGATCGAGCCGTTCCATCGCACGGTGTTGGTCGCCGGCACCGCGGTCGCGGTTCCGGAGCTGGCAGAGGCGGTGAGCAGAGTCAGACCCGCCGGCAGCACATCGACGAACTCGTCGGATGCCGGATCGTTTACCTGCATCGCTGTCGCGAGGTTCTGAAGGGTCACCGTGTAGACGAGATTCTCGCCCGAATTGATGCGTTTGGGAGCGGTCTTGACCGCAATCACGTCGGCGGGTGAAACCACCGAGGTGCACTCGCTGAGGGAGTCGTTGGCGTCATCGGAATCGGGCTGATCGACCGCACTGACTTCTGCGAGGTTGCAGACGACGTCGGAGCCGGGTGCGGTGGTGCCCGTGACCGAGAGGGTCACCGTCAGCGTTTCGCTCTGTGCCGGCGCCAGGGTGCCGACCGTCCAGGTAGTCCCGGCAAAGGACCCCGCGGACGGTGAGATCGAATCGGTGGAGACCCCGGCCGGCAGAGTCAGCGTGTCCGTGAGCTCGACTCCCGTCGCGTCGACGGGGCCGTTGTTCGTGACGGTGACGGTGTAGACGAGATTGCCGGACCCGCTTCCCGCGGTGACCGGATCGACCGATTCCGCCGTCGAGACGGCGAGATCGATCGGGAGCTGGACGGTGCTGGTGAAGAGCTGATCACCCGTGACCACGCCCCCCCCATCGCGAAGGTTGCCGATCCAGGCCAGGTGTGCGAGACCACTGCGCATGTCCACCCCGAAGTACTCGCCGATCCGGCAGGTCTCGGTCGAGGTCGAGCTGGCGTCGCACGGTGTGAGCTGGGGGGTCGGGAAGCGCCGCTGGTTGTTCGGAAAATCGGGATCGGTCGGGTTGTTCGGATCATTCACCATGAACGGGGTAACCCAGGTCGAGCCGCCGTCGGTGGAATAGGTGGCAAAGACATCGAGAAGAAAGTTCCCGTTGGCGTTGGTCTGAGCCCGTCGGGTGTCGAACCAGGCAACGATGATGTTGCCGAACTGATCGATCGCGGCGAAGGGAAAGATCTGGTGTGCCCCTCCGGAGCCGTCCGGAATGGTGGAACGGGTCCAGGTGGCTCCGTAGTCGGTCGACTTCGCGAACACCACGTCCGCGTCGTCGCCGGCGGTCCCGTGAACATTGTCCGGATCGTCGTTCGCGATCACGTAGATCGTCCCCGCCTGATTCGGATCGTTCAGGATCCACGGCTGGGCCGAGCCCTGGATCCAGAAGTGAAGTCCGGGGATCTTTCCGGCGGCCGACTGGACATTGAATGTGATGTCGGCGGTTCCGGCGGGAAAAGGCTCCGCGGTGGCGGTATAACTCGCACCGCCATCGGTCGAGCGGAACAGCATGATCTTTCCGCTGGTACCGTCTGGTGAACCGCCCGAGAATGTGACCTGCGCGTGGTATCCGACGTAGACGTCGCCGTTGGACGCGACACCGGCACCGGTCGGCCAGACGAACCCTTCGCTGGTGCTGTCGGAGATCTGCAGGGGTGTGCTCCAGGTGGCACCGTGATCGCTCGAGGCGGACGCGAACACCTCCGCGGTGGATGCGAACTTGGTCCAGGCGACGTAGATGTTGTCGGTGTACGGACTGGCGGGAAAGCGGTCGGCAGCCATGTACTGCTTGTCGTCACCGCCGGAGGTATCGTTGGTGATGTTGATGGTCGTACCGATCTGGGTGCCGTTGGACGGATCGATCTCGGCGACCACCACGTCATCGGCACAGCCACTACAGTATCCGAGCGTGGTCCAGAACAGCCTCCCCTGGGAATCGAACGTCGTGCCGGTATCTCCGTCGCTCCCGTAGCCGACAAGGCTCGGGAACGTTTCCAGCGGCAGATAGCTCGTGCCGCCGTCGGTGGTCCGACGCATCCCCCGATGGGATGTGACCACGACGTTGTCCTCGTCGAGGGGATTGATGGCGACGAGGGCTTCCTCGAAATTGAAGGTTCCGACCACACCGAGGGCGAGGTCCGGATCGTTGATCGGCGTGAGGGAGAACGCGATCGGCGCGTGGGCGGGAGAGATGGGAATGGTGATGATCGAATCCGCCCCCGCGGGGCGGACCCGGGAGGTTGCCCTCGCGGAGGAGGAACCCCGGGTGCTCGAAGGACCGACGATCGGCTCGTCCGGGATCTGCGCCAGGGCAGTTGCTGGTGGAGAAGATTTTTCCGGCTCATCCGAACGGAGCGGAACCGCAGACAACAGAAGGAGCGAGATCGCAATCGTAGCGACCGGAACAGTACGCAAGGAAACCACCTTTCGGGTTGAAGACGGGATTGGGCGAACGCGGAGTATATGACGGTTTCATCGATTCTCTACCGATCCCGTGATGGGAAGGTCGGGGCCGACGATCAGAGACAGAATGGACAGGGCGATTTCGATTCTTTTCGACATCGCACCACTCCTTCAGAATTCGCCGGCTTCTGGATCGTCTCCACCCCGGATGCGGAGGGATCTCAGAAACGCCGTTTGAATTGAGAGACGATCCGGAATGCGCCTATTCTACGCGGGTCCCCTTTCGAGACGACGCGATTACCACCCCCCGCCCCCACCACCTCCGGAGATCCCTCCTCCTCCTCCCCCACCCCCGGAGCTTCCCGAGCCGGACGACGCCGCGGCAGTCACACCCGACGCGATCGTCCCGGCCGCAACGGCCCAGCCTCCGCTGGCCCCTCCGCCGCCAAAGGCTCCGCCCCCTCCGGTGAAGGAATGCACCCCGGTTCCGCCCGATGTCATTCCGGAAGAACCATAGGTCTGAGCGCGGACCGAATCGCCGGAGTCGGCAACGGCCGCGAACGAACGGAACCATCGATCGACGTTCCGGCCGAGCCCGAGTCCCAGAAGCCAGGGGTACCATTCGTCCCTCAGGCTCGGCTCCGCTGTTGTGAGCTCGGTTCTCAGCAGCACCCGCGCCCTCGCCAGTCGCCTTCGAAATGCAAGTCTCTCCGCGGCTTCGTCCGTCGCCATCAGATCGAACGCGAGCTTCGACAGTGCCAGCACCCAGACACAGGCAGCGATCAGAGCCGCCGGATGAAAGAGGTAGCGATCTGCACGGAAGGCATAGCCCGGAATGATCGAGAGGAAGGGCGCAAGGAACAGACCCAGCACAACGATGCGGAGAGGGAACCGGATGATCGTCCGGCGCGACAGTGCCGCGGTGACGAGAGCTCCGATCGCGCAGGGGAGTCCGAGCACCACGGTTCCCACCGCAACCCCCACGTCGTCCTGATTGCCGGTCACTGCCGCAAAGATCACCGCTGCGAGACCCGCCAGAAGCAACAGCACACCGAGCTTCCAACGGACCGGGCCCCGCGTCTCCGACCATCCCGGCAACCGGTCGAGCTGAGAATCGATCGCCGGGGCGATGATCGCGGCGGGATCGAATCCCGATTTGCTGTACGCCTTTCGGATCCGTTCGGTATCCGTCTCCTGACGCTTTTTGAACAGAGCCTGGACCAGCTTCCGTTCTACCGGCTCGAGAGTCTCCCGCTCCTTTTCCAATCGCATATGAAGGACCGGGCGCCTTCCCTTCGGCTTCACCTCGGTCGAGATGGAGCCTTCCTGGGTCATCCGGGCGAGAAACGCTGCAACGGCATGGGGTCCGACCTTCCCGAAAAGAGCCGCCGATGCGACTTCCGGACGGAGGCTCAGGAGATGCGCCTTCAACCACTCCGGGTCAGGAGATCCGGGAGCATCAAGGAGCCCGAACCGGCCGGCCTTTCGCTCTCCGCGAATCCACCACAGCACGATTCCGCCGAGAAGCAACAGGAAGACGACACCGATCAGGATTCCCTCTGTCCGGGGCATCGGCTGCAGCACACCCTCCGGAACCGATCCATCGGCGCGTGCGAGATTCGCCCTCACCAGCACCCCCTGGTGGGGCGGAATCGATTCGATCCGGCGGGTGACCGGCGCATCCAGCCCTCTCCAGACCGGATCGACCTCGAAACGGAGAGTGAAGTTCCGAATGTCACCGTCCCGATCGGGAAAGGCGAAATCATGAGCGAAGCGAAACGTCCCGGATTCTCCGCGAAGCACACCGTGGAGCACGTAGTCGATCCGGTAGGTCATGCGGGCATGGTCGAACGGAGGATCATCCGGGAGCCGGCTTCGCCATCGGAGGACGTTGCCGGACATCAACCGCCACTGATCGACGCGAGAAAGGTCGCCGTTCGTCATCGGGTGAGCCTGACCCGAGGCATCGATTCGGGCGAGGGATTCCACCCGCAGGCTCTGGCCCGTTCTCAGATCGAAGGTTCGCTCGCCGCCGTTCCAGTCACCATCAAAGAGAATCTCCTGCCGCTCGCGCACGTGGAGATTGCCGTCGGCGTCGAGTCGGGCCTGGACGTCGAAGGCGCTCCAGGAGAGGGATTTTGCAGACAGCGGAAGAGCCAGGAAGAGGAGAAGGAGGGCGGAAAAGGTTCGATGCATGGCCGGAATATAGAACGCTCTCACGACAAACAGAAGAGGCTGTCGCTCTCGTCCACTGTCGATCATCGACCCGGCGGCGCCCGGCGGTGACGTTTTTGCAGAATGGCTCATCTCGCCATGAGTTTTCAGATTCAGCGACAAATCGGTTCGACCCTCATCCGGTTCGGCGTCGCGCCCGATCGGAACGGCCCGGACTCTGACCAGCCACTCTGGAGTACCGGGCCGGACGGACAATACCGGCCGCTCTCGCCCACTCCACTGTTCTACCGGGAAGAGTCCGATGACCTCAGCCTCGCCCGCGAGGGTCACCACCACTCCGGCCGATGGTCCGGGCTTCGCGGGCTGCCGATCGTCTCCATCGTGACGATCTCGGTCGGAGTCGTTCTGATTCTTCTCGGTGTGCTGGTTCTTCTTCTCCGGAATGATGCGATCGGCTGGATCGAAGTCGTGCTCGGCGTGATCATCATCGTGGTTCCGTGGCTGCTGTCCGCCAGAAAGCGCCGCCAGGCCCGGGCGGATGCGCTGAGGAGAGAAGAAGAACGAGCCGCGGAAGAAGAGAGGCGGCGGGAGCTCATCGGGGACTACGTGCACCATCTGGAACAGATTTCGTTCGAGGCCGACACCGAGGAGCTCGAACGGATTCGTGAGGAGCGGACCTCACGGGAGATTCCTCCGGAGGCGCTCCTGCCTGTGGCGCGCGACGCGGTTCACCGGGCAGGTTTCGGTGCGATCGCGGCAGGCAGATCGGCGGGGGAAGTGGGCTCGGTCATCGCGCGAATCGGAGATGCAGTTGGCCTCGGCGGGGAGGAGATCCGTCAGGCCCGGCTCTATCTCTACCAGAAGCTCGTATGGCATCTCCTGGCGGACAGCCGCTGTGATCGGGCTCATCGCGAACGGCTCGAAGAGCTCGCACGCGGGCTCGATCTCACTCCCGACGAGCTCGAGCGTGAGCGTAACGCCGTCGACCAGCTCGAACGAGTGAAAGGACTGAAGAGGTCCGCTCTTCCCGAAGTCCGGTGGAAGGGAGATCTACGGTTTCAGGAGGTCTGCCATCACAGCACTCCGGCCGCCACTCTCGACGCCCCGAGGCGATGGGGATCGGTTCGTTCCTCCGACTCCAAGCCCGCCGATCTGGTGGTGAGCTCGCGAAGAATTCTCTACCCGCAGGGGAAGCTCTCGATTCCGCTCGATCAGATCTACGAGATCGCAATCGACGCCGACCGCAACGAGCTGGTGGTGACGCGCGGGGGACGGAAACCGGCGTTGCACCATTTCGTCCTCGAGGATCCGATCTTCACGGCTGGAATCATCGAGGCTGCCAGGCAGGCGCCCCGAAAGCCGGCAGGGCTGCTCTGATCGTTCACGCTCACCAGCGATAGTGCCCGAGAATCGGGAAGGCGTGGAGAACGTCCTCGAGCTGCGCTCCGTAGCCGATGTTGTGGACCATCAACGGCCGATCGGTCCGCGGAACCGTTCGGCTCGAGACAATGCCGATGTGAAACAGACCTCCCGGCAGGCTCCACGCCACCACATCCCCCGGCTCGAACGAAGCATGGACATCGAGCTTGTGCCCTGTCCGCTCGAGGAAGGTCATCAGGTTCGGAACACGGCGATGATCGATATTCGAATCCGGAGCATGCAGGCCCCAGCGATCGGGATAGGCGGAGAAGGCAGAGAGCATATCCCGGTGAACCTCGACCTGGAGATCCACTCCGACGGCTCTGAACGCGCGGACGACCACATCGGCACAGACGCCCCGGTCGAGAGGAAGATCGCCTCCCGGATAGTCGAGCCGGACGTAGGAGGGATCGTATCGGGTGGTGACGCCAACCTGTCGCTCCGCGGCCGCGGCGATTTTCGAACCGACGGACAGATCCTCCGGAGGCGCTCCGGAAGCCACCGGAAGAACCGCCAGCAACGCTGCCAGCACGACAGGAAACCGACCCGCGTTCATCAGGTCCTCATCTTACAGGGAGAGCGTGGCGGGCGGTGTCGTGAGATGATCGGGAGATGAAGATTCGTCCTTCCCTGATCCCTGCTCTTCTCCTGGCGATCATTGTCGTTCCCGCGGTGCAGGGCGGGTCGCCAGCTCCGTTCGTCCGGGTTTCCGCCGGCGGAGAATCGAGCCTCGACATGACCCTCAGGGACGTTGATTGTTCCGGCACGACGCCTCCTGCTCTCTTCGGATGTGGAACAGGAATCGACGATCGGCCCCTCGGGGCTCGGGGCGATTGGGGACGCAATCCGGTGCTGGAGCTTGCGGTCGGCCTGGAGCTCAGCCCGGGACGAAGCGTCGAGCTCGCCATCGGGGATCACCCGGCACTGGACCTGGACGCCGACGCCAATTTTCTGGGTGTTTCGGGAGAGCAGCCTGTCCATGCGGAGGGACGGTCGCGATCTCTGATGTTGATCGGGAGTTGGGAGCCTGGCCCCCGGCGATGGAGCACGCATCCGTTCTTTCGCGCCGGAGCCGGTCTGGCGGCCAACCGTCTGAATCCGATCGAATTCAGATTTCCGTCGATTGCTCCGGAAGCTGTCACCGTGGTTCAGGGAGGCACCCATCGTGGGTTCGCCTGGCTCGTATCGGTCGGAGTGAGCCATCCCCTCACCCGATCCGTGGATCTCGCCATCGAAGCCCGCTACAGCGACCTCGGCGAGCTCCGAACCGACGCGGGTGCGGCGACCATCATCCGCCCATCACGGTCACTGCAGCTCGACATCGCGGGAACGCGAGGCGAACTTCACACCGCCGGATTGATGGTTTCGCTTCGAGCTCACCGCTGAGCGGCGGGATCCGGCTCGATCCTTCCCGAGTCTCCGGTGCGGTGCTCGATGAGAGCGGGACGGGAGACCTGTCCTGTCAAAATCTAAATCTAAACTCGAGAGACGGGTCGGGAGACCCGTCCCACACGGGGGCGGCTGCTAACTTAACGAACCGACCAGGGTGAAAAGGTAGAGCAGCGCGAAGCCGGTCAGCAGGATCAGCCCCACCCATGAAAGAAGCCTCAGACCGAAGCCCGGCTGAAGCTCCGCCGGAACCTCGGGGGAGGTCACCGCACGGAGGTTCAGGTAGCCGAGGGCGGGTGCCACCAGGAACGACACGATCGTCGCGAAATCGACCATCGTGGCGAGTGTCCCCGCGAACAGAGAGACGACGATCACTGTCCCCAGAGCGAGGCTCACCAGGCCGATCCAGTAGACCGGTCCCATTCCCTCCCCTTCGGCACTTCCGATCCTGCCGGCCGTCAGGACCCGGACAGATCGATCGATGGCGCGGGGAAATCCGTCGATCACCGTCACCGCGGTGGAGAGGATGGTGGTGAGGACTGCGGTCAGGACGATCGGACGGGTCCAGCGACCCGAGGACCGAGGTGTACATCTCGATGAGTTGGGCGGAAAAGGCACCGCCCTGCGGGCTGAAGGTCTGGCCGGAGCCGTACATCACATTGGCTCCGAGGATCAGGAACGAGAACGCCATCACCGCGGTGCCGACGTAGCCGATTCTGAAGTCCAGCAGGGTGTGCGCCAGAGATGCGCGGGTTCCGGTGGTTTCCTCTTTCGCCAGAGTCCACAGCGAGCTCCAGACCGCGATGTCGATGGCGGACGGCATCCACCCCACCAGCGCCAGGACGAAAGCGAGAGAGATCCCCGTCTCCGCGTCGAATGGGGGCAGGAGCGCAAGCGTCGAGAAGTCCGCACGGGGGAGCGTCACCACGGCCGCGGCGATGGTGGAGATCGCGAGAAGAACGAGGATCGCCTTGATGGTCCAGTCCAGAAGGCGGTATCGCCCCGCGAACAGCAGAATGGCGGAGATCAGACAGACCAGCGCGGCCATCAGGGGCATGGAGAGACTGATCCCCAGCGCGTAGTCGAGAAGGAATCCCGAAAGCAGAACGATGGCGGACTGAATGATCAGTCCGGTGCTCAGGGTGATCGCGATGTACAGCCACAAGGCCCAGGAACCGATTCGCCGATAGCCTTCCACCAGGCTCTGGCCGGTCGCCGCGGCATAGCGCGGACCGTACTCGAAGAAGGGGTACTTGAAGAGGTTCGCCAGAAGGATTACCCCGGCCAGGGCGTATCCGGCCGTCGCTCCCGCGCGGGTGGACTGGACCAGGTGAGAAACACCGATCGCGGCGGCGGCCCACAACAGTCCCGGACCGAAGGCTTTCCAGAACATCCCCCGGTTCGGCGAAGCGGATTCATTCATCGAGGCGGAAACCATACAACGACTGGCGGCGTAGCGGAAGAGCCGCCGTCGCGAGACGGTTCGCGCACTGGCGCGGAGGATGACGTGTTCGCGGCTTGTACTGACCGTTCCCCCTTGCCGTCATCCTGAGCGCCGGAACCCGTGTCGAAGCCCATGCGGTGGGTCGCGAAGGATCTTGCCTTCGTCAGGGTCGAGAGCGCGAAACGCGAACGCTCGTGAACGGAAACCCTCGTGGTCGAAGGATCGTCTCGACCGTTCCCAGAGGCAAGATCCTTCGCGGGACGGTTCGCGGCTTCGACACGCTTGCGGGCGCTCAGGATGACGGTGGCGGGACGGTTCGCGGCTTCGACGCGCTTGCGGAGGATGACGTAATGGACACCGTTCGCCGACCGTTCCCCTTGCCGTCATCCTGAGCGCCGGAACCGTGTCGAAGCCCATGCGGTGGGTCGCGAAGGATCTTGCCTTCGTCAGGGTCGAGATCGCGAAACGCGAACGGCACTCGTGAAGACAGATAACCCTCGTGTCAGCATCGTCTCGACCGTTCCCAGAGGCAAGATCCTTCGCGGGACGGTTCGCGGCTTCGACGCGCTTGCGGGCGCTCAGGATGACGGTGGCGGGACGGTTCGCGGCTTCGACACGCACTGCGGGCGCTCAGGTTGACGGGGACGGAACGGGTCGTGGACCGGTCTACTTGATCAGCCGCAGGGTGAACGGATAGCGGTAATGTTCGCCACTGCTCGCCTGGACCGCGCCAATCACCGGAAGGATGATCATGGCGAGTCCGATGACGATCAGCAGTGGAATGCCGATCAGCACGATGGAGAGAAGCCCGGCCAGAATCAGCCCGATGAACATGGTGATCTGAAAGTTGAGTGCTTCCTTCCCCTGCTCGTCGACAAACGGCGAGACCTCTCGCTTGAGCATCCAGAACAGGAGTGGTCCGAGAACGAACCCGACACCATTTCCGAGCAGACCGAGAAGGGCCGAAAGGTGGCAGAACATCGCCCATTTCCTGGCTTCCTCCGCGTTCGCATCGACAGGCTTCTGATCCGTGGTCATGGTCTGCTCCCCCTTCAACGGTCTGGCTTTTCCGGCTCGACCCAGTCCGGCCGGTGCCGTTCCCATTCTTCCGACGGTATATAGTCGGGCCGCGTCGACAACCACTGCTCGTAGCCCATTCTGAACGCGGGCGGATCCGCCCGTCCGGGAACGGCGCTCTCCTCGGGAACGTCGCGGTCGGACGGCGGTTCAGGGTCTCTCCAGAGTCCCAGTCCCACCACCAGCGATCTGAAGCGCTCGCGGTCTCCGATCCGCAGTGCGATGGTCCCGACTCGTTTCCGGATCCCGTAGAAGCCGTCCACCACCATCGGCTGGTCGAGACGGATCAGCAGATCAGGGATCCCGGTCGAAGCACAACGGAGATCCCCGACTCTTCTATCGTCCTGGATCAGCTCGATCGACTGCACTCGTTCGATCGGAATCGATACGCTCCACCGGAACCCGAAGCGGAGGTCGATGGAACGGTGAGTGACGCGCAGTCCGGACAAGTGGAGGGCTCTCATGTCCGCGATGAGCCAGAGGATTGCGTACAGATCGGTGAGAGTGATCACCCAGGCGATCATCGGGTGGCTCTGCTGGAGCCAGAGGTGCAGGCCAAGCGTCTCCGCGAGGATCGCGATGCCCATCCCGAAGACCAGAACAGACCGGTCCTCGGCACCTTCCCAGACGAACTCGCGTGGCCCGGGGTCGCTCCTGCGCTTCCAACTGAAGAGGGCGTACTCGATGACCGCAAGTTCCGTCACGACCGCTTCCGCTGCCATCCGGCCCGGGATGACTCCCCTGACCACTTCGCGGACGATCTCCATCGGCGCGGACTGACCGATCGGCTCTGCCGCCCGAATCGCCCGCCGGGCCCGGATGATGACGAAGGTGAACAGGGCGATCTCTGCAACTCCGGCAAAGACCTCGAGGAGGCCATGATGGCTCCTCGGAACGACGAAGTATGCCGCGATGAAGGAGAGGATCGATACCGGTACCAGAGTCGTCAGCGGGGCCTTCCGCCGGCGCACGAGAATGAAGTACCACGCGAGTGGTACGGTCAGCACCAGATCAATGGTGGCACCCCACGCTCCGACAACCGGATGGCGAGCCGAGAATGTGCGGCTCTGGAGGAGAGTCACCCAGATCGTCACGACCGCCAGAGCGATTCCCATGAACACGAGGAGTGAGACTCTGCTCGGCGACGCGGTCCCGTCGATGCTTCGGCCCTTGATCATGATCGCGTGAGTGGTACGAAGTCTACCGCTGTTTTCGCCGGTTGAAAACGGCTGCGGGCTCATTTCGCCTGCGGTCGCATCGCACGCGTCCGCCAGTCCAGCCGGGCCGTCATCTGCATGACCAGGAACAACGTCACGATGGCGACGATGGTGATGGCAAGTCCAGTGAAGCCCGGGAAAAAGAAGGCATAGGAGAAGAGGACGAGGTAGACCATCTGGGACAGTGCGGCTTCGACCCATGCGAACCGGGCATTGACGACCACTCGGAGATAGCTCACCACCAGAAAGATCGAGACCAGCGACGAGATGCCGAAGGCGAGATGGATCGAGACGTGATCGACGAGATAGGCAAACAGCAGGTGAAATGCGAAGAAGGCGGTCGCGAGGAAGAAATAGTGCATCGGGTGGAGGTCGATCCCCCGCAGGGTGGTGATGATGAAGATCAGAAAGAAGAAGAACAGGAGCGAGACCGGAGCGAAGTAGCTGATCCGCCCGGCGAGAGGCCCGGGTTGAAGCTTCTCCGGCATGATCATGGCGATGTTCGATCCGGTGACCAGGTTCGAAGAGCGCCAGGTGAGCATCCAGCCGTCGGCGTTCTTCGTTTTCTCACTCGGCGACAGACTGTCGTCGGGAAAATCGATCGCGTCGAAATCGGTTTTCATCCGGAGCTCGAAATCGTGGACCTGTCCGATCCCGTCACCGAACCCGTAGGACCACTCTCTCATCCCCTGCGAGCGGTAGGCCGCGTGGATGCGGATGGGAGAACCGGCGGGAAGATCCATCCTGGCGGTGAGAGAGCGGTCGCCGGTCTGAAACGGAACACTCTGTCCGTTGATCTTCAAGGTCAGATCATCGTAGATCGCGCCGACGGCGGGAAAGGGAAGGGTCATCGTCACGGCACCGCCCTTCGCATCGTGGTGCAGCCGGTAGTCGGCATCGAAGCTCACCCGGTAGGTCGGAAACCAGAGCAGCCCCTTCTGTCGCTGCTCGAGGTCCAACCGGACGTCGACCCGGCTTTGTTCGATGGTCAATGGCGTGCGGAGCTCGCGGGTGACGGGATGGGTGCGGACCAGATTCCCCTCACGCTCCTCGACCTGCTGTTCCTCGGTTCGCACCGCAGTGACCGATGGTGGATTCTGTTGCTGCGGTCCGCCCCAGGTGGACGCGACCGAAGACGCGAGCGAATTGCCCGAGGCACCGGTTCTCAGAAACACGGTGGTTCCGAGGATGGTCCACGCGACGGTGGTGCAGAAAAGGATGGCAATGATGGCAATGATGTTCCGGCTCATGTCGATCTCCTTTGAGATGATCAGGATCGCCTGGCAGGAAGGAGAGGAAGGGGCGGGAATGAGGAAAATTCGAGGCAGGAGGTCATCCGGCACCTGACCGGCCGGAAGAACTGTGATAAACAATCAGGATGCGTTTTGTCTGGGTTCCGCTGTTGGTGCTCTCGCTGCTGCCCGCGTGCAGCGGCCCGGAGTCGTCTCCGAGATCTCCGACCGCGCCGGACACCGTACGGGCTCAGTGCGCCGCGCCGGCACCCTATCTCCAGGCAGGCAGGCCGACACAGAGCTACGTGATCTCGTTTCACACCGGGGTCGAAGCCCGAACCGAAACCGCCCGCCTGGAGGGGAAGTACGGATTCCGGGCGACGTCGATCGAGGCGAATCCCCCGCAGTTCACCGCCGCCGTTCCTCAACTGACCATGCAACTGATCCGTTGTGAGCCGACGGTCGACCACATGGCCGACATGGCCGCCCTGCGCCGGTAAGCCAGCCCATCCCGTCCGCACTCCCCTGATCGGCTTGTCGCCCGGTACCCCCGCCTCTGCCCGATGGGGTTGAACTGAGCGATGGATGAAGCCCGGAAGCGAACAATTTTCTCGATGCACGCGGCCGACGAGCTGGAAAGCGGGGATTCGCGAGAAGCGAGTTCACGCTTCATCGGCTGATTCAACGAAAGCGGCGCGCCGCGCACGCACTCCAAGGCCCCCGGCCCACCCGTCGTGATGTCATCCTTCCACGCCATTGGGCCGAGAGGTCCACTTGTTCACCCCTCCGTGACAGGGTGCGGGAACCGATCGTCGACCGCGGCGTCAGGATCGAGGGGAGAAGACCGCAGCCAGCCGGCTCCGGCAGCCCGCGGCGGGAAGAAACGGCATGCGAATCCTCTTTCACTTTCTGCGGTTCATCCGCATGGAAGCCAGATTGGAGTTGCTCAAAAGATGAAAAAGAAATCGATGTGGATCGTCGCGCTGGTGCTGGTTCTGATCGCTCTCGCAGGGTGGCGCCTGACGGCGAAAAAGACGGACACGGCCGAGGACAGGTTTCGCACTCAGACCGTCGACCGGGGTGATGTCGCAACCACGGTGACCGCCGCGGGGACGGTCTCCGCCGTGACCACCGTCCAGGTTGGAAGCCAGGTCTCCGGGGTCATCGCCGCGCTTCATGCCGACTTCAACAGCCCGGTGCACAAGGGCCAGCTCCTCGCGGAGCTCGATCCGACGCCGTTCCAGGCGCAGGTGGAACAGCGCGAAGCGGATCTGCGGAAGGCCGAGGTCGATCTGCAGAACAACCGGATCACCCTCGAGCGCAGCCGCCGTCTGGTCTCCCAGGGCCTTTCGTCGGAGGCGGAGCTGGATTCCGCAAAGGCAGTCTTCGGCATTTCGCAGGCTCAGGTCGAACAGGCACGCGCCGCTCTCGACCAGTCGCGGACGAACCTCGGGTACACCCGGATCGTGTCTCCCATCGACGGCGTGGTGGTGGCCCGGCAATACGATGTCGGCCAGACCGTGGCGGCCTCCTTTCAGGCGCCGACCCTGTTCACCATTGCGCAGGATCTGACTCAGATGCAGGTGCAGGCCGACGTGGATCAGGCGGACATCGGACGGGTCGCGGTCGGCCAGAAAGTGAGATTCACCGTGGACGCCTATCCCGAGCAGGAGTTCCGCGGCCGGATCTCCCAGATCCGCTTGAATGCGACGGTCAACCAGAACGTGGTGACCTATCCGGTGATCGTCGAGGTTCCGAACCCGGATGAAAAGCTGCGTCCCACCATGACCGCGAATGTGGTCATCGAGGTGGCCCGGGTTCAGGACGTCCTGCGGGTTCCGAACTCGGCTCTGCGGTTCAAGCCGGAGACCACCGAAGGGGAGAAGGATGCTTCGGGCGGAGGTCCTTCGCTCGAGCGGCGGGCCGCAGAGGCCGGGCGGAGAGAAGGCGGGATGCAGGGCGCCTCGAAGGCGTTCGACATGGCCCACCCGCGCGGTCCGAAGCATGGACAGACCGTCTACAAGCTCGAGGGTCAGAGTCTCGTTCCGGTGGAGATCCAGACAGGAATCAGCGACGGCCGGTACACCGCGGTGACCGACGGAGCGCTGCAGCCGGGAGACACCCTTGTGGTCGGAGCCGCAACGGCGAAGGCATCCAGCGAGCGCGGGCCAGGAATGCGGAGACGATTTTGAGCAAGCCGGTCATCGAGATCCGCGAGCTGGTCAAGATCTACCACATGGGTGAGGTGGAAGTCCCTGCCCTGAATGGACTCGACCTGGTCATCGAACCAGGTGAGTTCGTGGCGATCATGGGCGCGTCCGGTTCCGGGAAATCAACGCTGATGAACATCATCGGCTGCCTCGACCGGCCGACTTCCGGCACGTATCACCTCGATGGTACGGACGTGTCGGAGCTCGACCGCAATCGTCGGGCCGAGATTCGGAATTCGAAGATCGGGTTCGTCTTCCAGAGCTTCAATCTGCTTGCCCGCACTTCGGCGGTGGAGAACGTCGAGCTGCCGATGCTCTACAGCGACCGCCCGCGGGGGGGCGCGGAACGGCTTCGAGTCGCCCGCGAAGCTTTGTCGCGGGTGGGGCTGAGTGGACGCGAGCATCACTACCCGTCCCAGCTCTCGGGCGGCCAGCAGCAACGGGTGGCGGTGGCTCGGGCACTGGTCGAGGATCCCGCGATCATTCTCGCCGACGAGCCGACCGGAAATCTGGACTCGGCAACTTCGGAAGAGATCATGGCTCTGTTTCAGGAGCTCAATGACGAGGGAAAGACCGTCGTGCTGATCACCCACGAGCACGACATCGCCTCCTGTGCGGGGCGCATCGTGCACATGAAGGACGGCCTGGTCGTCGAGGACGAAGCCAATCAGCCGCGCCGGATCGCCTGAGGTTCGAGAACGCCATGAAAGTATCGCTCCTGCGTCTGTGGAACATCACCAAGGTGGGCATCAAAGCCATCGCCCGGAACAAGCTCCGCTCGTTCCTGACCATGCTCGGCATCGTCATCGGCGTGGCCTGCGTCATCGCCATGATCGCCATCGGCACCGGTGCTTCGAGCTCGATTCAGTCCACCATCAGCTCGCTGGGAACGAACTTCATCATGATCTTCCCCGGCGCCTCGACCGCGAGCGGAGCTCACTTCTTCACCGGATCGTCGAACCTCACCCCGGAGGATGCCGAGGGAATCCGCAACGAGGTCCCGGCGGTGGCGTACGTGTCGCCGGGCGTGAGGACAGGAGGTCAGATCGTCGCGGGCGAGCTGAACTGGGGAACCTCGATTTACGGTGTCGGCGTCGACTGGCCGTTCATCCGGGCCTGGAATGTGGAGGAAGGGTCTTTCTTCACCGAGTCCGATGAGCGTGCATCCTCCAAGGTCGTGGTTCTCGGAAAGACGACCGCGGAGAATCTTTTTCCCGATGGCGGAGCGATCGGCGAGATCGTTCGGATCAAGAATGTCCCGTTCCGGGTGATCGGCGTGCTCGAGAGCAAGGGCGGCAACATGATGGGCTCCGATCAGGACGATCAGGCCATCGTTCCCTACACCACCGCAATGAAGCGGCTGATGGGAACCACCAGCCTGAACCTGATCTACGTCTCGGCGGACACTGCCGACCAGGTGCCCCGCGCGATGGATGAGATCGACGCCTATCTCCGTCAGGCTCACCGCATTCCTCCGGGGGCGGACGCCGACTTCATGATGCGATCCCAGGACGAGATCGCCTCCAGCGCGGCGGACATGTCCAAGACGATGTCGACGCTTCTCGCGGTGGTCGCCGCGATCTCGCTGCTGGTGGGAGGAATCGGCATCATGAACATCATGCTGGTCTCGGTGACGGAGCGGACCCGGGAGATCGGGATCCGTCTGGCCATCGGTGCGAAGGGTCGGCACGTGCTGGTGCAGTTCCTCTTCGAGGCGATCGCGCTGTCGATCACGGGGGGAGCTTTGGGGGTGGGACTGGGCATCCTCGCGTCCCAACTGATCACCCGCTTCGCCGGATGGCCGGTCGAGGTCACCACATCATCGGTCGCTCTGGCGTTCGGCTTCGCCGCCGCGATCGGGATCTTCTTCGGTTTCTATCCCGCGCGGAAAGCAGCGCGTCTCGACCCGATCGACGCACTCCGATACGAATAGCCGCTTCTCAGCGGAGTCTCACGGGCGGCAACCGGCTCTGCCGTCATCGGGGGGAGACGACGATCTCAATCGGAATGCGGACGTCCATGAAGTGCGTCGAAGGCATTCCCGGCTGGCGTTGGCCGAAGTAGGGAAGCATCTCCGGGCTGGCCGCGGCCGGAGGCACACCATGAGCCTCCTTCTGCGAACGTCGGCTCAAAGCAGATCCTTCGGGGGCGAAGAATGGGCTGCGCGGCTGTCCCACGGAAGGGTCTACCAGGATCAGCCGTCCGTTCTCGAGGGAGTGGAGATCGATCCCGGCCATGACCTGAGTGGTCTGACCGTCCGGAAGGACGAACCGCTGTTCCGCCGCGGAAGGTGCGCCCTGCTCGAGCTCCTGCGCCTCGACCGCCGAATCGGGTTCGGCAGTGGCGGGAAGCGTGGCGGAACAGGCGAGAAGAATCGGGATGATGAGATTCAACGCCGTCAGCATATGCCCCTCACTTGAAGAGTACCGGTCTTCGATAACGCTCTTGTGCCATTCTAAGTCCGGTCTTGCGAATCGGCAAACCGCCGGCCCGGTTTCTTATTCGACGCACGAGGTCAGCTCGAGGACACGATGCGGGACGGCCCCTGGGCGGATCGGCCGAGAAGTCTGCGCACTCGCTCGGCGATCCCTTCGGGGTGAAGGTCGAACTGCTCGCGCAGCACCCGCTGGGATCCGTGATGGACGATCTCGTCGGCAACGCCGATCCGATCGATCTCGACTCCCACCACGTTCCGCTCCTGAAGCTTTTCGAGAACCGCCGCACCGAACCCTCCGGCAAGCGAGCCCTCCTCGACGGTCAGCAGCTTGGAGCCGGGGGTGCAGTAACGGACGATGAGCTCCTCGTCGAGAGGCTTGATGAACCGGCCATTGATCACGGTGGCGTGGATTCCATCCTTCTCGAGCAGATCCGCGGCCTGGATCGCCGGCCAGACTTCCGCGCCGATCGCGATGATCGTCACATCGTCGCCTTCACGCATGACCTCGCCCTTTCCAATCGGAAGGGCCTGGATCTCCGGGTCCATCTCCACTCCGACGCCCTCGCCCCGGGGATAACGGATCGAGGCCGGGTGGCCGCTCTCCAGGGCGGTTTTGAGCATGTGACGGAGCTCGTTTTCGTCTCTTGGAGCCATGCAGATCATGTTGGGCAGGATCCGCAGAAACGCCATGTCGTAGATCCCGTGATGGGTGGGACCGTCCGCGCCGACGATCCCCGCGCGATCGAGACAGAACACCACCGGGAGATCCATGATCGCCACATCGTGGAACGTCTGGTCGAAGGCTCGTTGAAGAAAGGTCGAGTAGATCGCCGCAACCGGCTTGAGGCCCTGGGTCGCCATCCCGCCGGAGAAGGTCACGGCGTGCTCCTCGGCGATTCCGACGTCGAAGGTCCGGTCCGGGTAGGCGATGGCGAACCTGTCCATTCCCGTCCCCTCGGGCATGGCGGCCGTAATTCCCACAATGTCCGGATCCGACTTCGCGAGCTCGATCAGTGCATCGGCGAACACCCGGGTGTATTTCGGCGCCGACGGTTTCGTCGACTTCTTCACCTCACCCGACTTGATGTCGAATGGAGTGACCCCGTGGGACCAGATCGGCTTCTCCTCGGCGGGCTCGTAGCCCTTTCCCTTGCGAGTGATCACGTGGATCAGAACCGGCCCGTTGTAATCGCGGTACTTCTGAAAGACCTCGAGCAGCGTGGGCAGGTCGTGCCCGTCGAAGGGACCGACGTACTTGAAACCGAGCTCTTCGAACAGCAGCCCCGGGACGACCATGTTCTTGAGGACTTCTTCGACATCGGAGGCGAGGCCGTGGATCCGGCCACCGACGAGAGGAATCCGGTCCATGACGCCTTTGGCGAGGTCTTTGAGCTGGTTGTATTTCTGTCCCTTGATGATCTGGTTGAGGTAACCGGAGATCGCTCCGACGTTCGCCGAGATCGACATGTCGTTGTCATTGAGCACGATCATCAGCTTGCGCTTCAGGTGGCCGGCCTGATTCAGTCCCTCGAACGCCAGGCCCCCGGACAGCGCACCGTCGCCGATGACGGCCACCACGCGGAAATCCTCGTTCTGGACGTCCCGGGCGACGGCGATGCCGAGCGCCGCCGAGATCGACGTCGAAGCGTGTCCGGCGTTGAAGACGTCGTACTCCGATTCCTCCCGCTTGCAGAAGCCGGAGATTCCCTCATGCTGCCGGATGGTGTGAAATCGATCGCGACGGCCGGTGATCAACTTGTGCGGGTAGCTCTGATGCCCGGTATCCCAGACGATCTGATCCCGCGGTGTGTCGAAGGCGTAGTGCAGCGCGAGAGTCAGCTCGACCACCCCGAGATTGCCACCGAAATGTCCCCCGATCTGGGAGACCACGTCGATGATGCGGTCGCGGATGTTCTGGGCGACATCGGGGAGCTGCTCGGGGTCGAGCTTCCGCAGGTCATGGGGCGAATCGATCAAATCGAGAAGTCGTGACATTGTTCAAGGCGTCCTGCCAGGGGGTTCGGGGCATCCAGAGGCGGCGAAGACAAACCTCGCCTAGGACTTGCGCACGCATACGTAACGTGCGATCGGTCCAAGATAGTTCACCCCATCCTGGATGATCTCAGCGCTCTGCAGAGCCGCTGCCAGCAGTTCTTCGAGGCGGCGGCGAGCCTGATCGGAGCCGACCACGGCTGGATAGGTGAGCTTGCCCTGGGCGAGGTCCTTGCCGACGGTCTTGCCGAGGGATTGTGCGGTCCCCTCCAGATCGAGCAGGTCATCGACGATCTGGAAGGCCAGCCCCGTCGCTTGTCCAAACTCCCCCAGCGCTTCGAGCTGTCGCTGATCCGCTCCGCCCAGAAGCCCTCCCAGCAGTACCGAAGCAGTGATCAGCCGGCCCGTCTTGTTGCGGTGAATGAAGTCGAGCATCGCGAGCTGCTCATCGCGGCCGGCGCCGGTCTCCTGCATCCGCTCCGCCTGGAGATCCGCCACCTGGCCGCCGATCATTCCGCGGGAGTCGACGGCGCCGGATACGGTGGAGATCGCCTTCAGCTGCCGCTCCGGCGCCACCCCGGCGATCGGAATCGAAAGCCATGAGAACGCCTCGGTCAGAAGAGCATCGCCGATCAGAATGGCCATGGCCTCGCCATACACCACGTGAGACGTGGGTCGTCCCCGGCGGAGATCGTCATTGTCCAGCGCGGGAAGATCGTCGTGGACCAACGAATAGGTGTGGATCAACTCCAGTGCTGCAAAGTGTCGGCGGAGTGGTTCGATCCGGGCACCACAAGCCTCCGCGGCGGCCATGGCCAGAACGGGTCGAATCCGCTTTCCACCCGCCAGGACTGAATAGCGCATCCCTTCGTGGATGACGGAAGGGGCGGTCTCCGGAGGAGGAAGGGCGGCCTCCAGAGTTTCCTCGACCATCTCCCTTCGCGCGGCGAGATAGCCGGAAAGATCTTCGGGTGAAGGAGTCAAGGGAGCTCCTCCGGGTCCGATTCCTCACCTCGCTCCTCGTCGGGTTCCGAGTCTCCGTCACTGAAGGGCTCCACGGATGGCTCTCCTTTCGAATCGGACAGGATGAGCTCGATCTTCTTTTCCACCTCGTCGAGTTTCCGCTGGCAGAAGCGGGACAGTCCGACACCTTCCTCGAACAGCTTCAGGGACTCGTCGAGAGAGAGATTTTCCTCCTCCAGCCGCCGGACGATCTTCTCCAGTCGCTGAAAGGACTTCTCGAACTCGTCTCCCCGTGAACGCACCATTCTCATCTCTCCCGTCGTACCTGGTTTGGTCTCCGCGGTCATTCCTCGCCCTCGCCGGACTGGGGCCAGAGAGTTTCCAACCCGAGGGTCTTTCCGTCAACCGTGCACTGCAGCCGGCCGCGTTTCAACTGCACCTCGACCGGATCCCCGATCTCCACCGCCGCGGAGTCGAGAAGGGGCTTGCGGCCATCTTTGGCGGTGAAGGCGATTGCGTAACCCCGCGCCAGAACCGAGAGCGGCGAGACGGCCTGCAGAGTTGCCGCCATGCCGCCGAGGCGATCCCGCTCACGCTCCAGCCGAGCTCCGATGGCGATTCGGCTCCGTTCTCCGATCAGCCCGATGTACCGCCTGCGATCCCGAACGGCAAGCCGCTCCGGGAAGCGAGCGAGCGGATCACGAGCGGCATTCAGCCGGCTCCGAAGCTGGCGGGCATGTCGTTCGAGCAGCCGGTAAAGCGATACGCGGCGGGTCTGGAGAACTTCACGGCGACGGGAAACCCGCCGCGGAAAGGAGCCGAGCCGGTCGGCGGACGAAAGGTGCCGGAGCTGGTGGCGATCACGCTCCAGTCGCGATTCCACCTTCCGGCGAATGCGTTGAACGGCATGATCGATCCTCAGACAGATCTCATCCTTGGCCTGAATCACGATCTCCGCCGCCGCGGAAGGCGTCGCTGCCCGCAGATCCGCGACGAAATCAGCGATGGTGAAATCCACCTCGTGTCCCACCCCGGAGATCGTGGGGATCCGACACTCGGCGATGGCCCGGGCAACGACCTCCTCATTGAACGCCCAGAGGTCCTCGAGAGAGCCACCGCCTCGGCAGATCAGCACGACGTCATGCAGATCCCAGCGGGAGAGGTTGCGGATCGCCGCGGCGATCTCCCTGCCTGCCGTGGTCCCCTGAACCCGGACCGGATAGATCTGAATCGAGAGTCCCTCGAATCGTCGTCCCAGGACGTTCAGAATGTCGCGGATTGCGGCCCCGGTGGGACTGGTGACCACCGCGATCCTCTGAGGGAGCATCGGGATGGGCTTCTTTCCGGACGGGTCGAACAGGCCCTCTGCCGCGAGACGCTCCTTCAACTGCTCGAAGGCCAGTTGCAGAGCGCCGAGCCCCACCGGCTCGACCGCGACGGCGTTGAGCTGAAAGGCCCCACGTTGCGAGTAGATGCCCAGTTTCCCCCGGACGACCAGCTTCAGGCCGTTCTCGATCCGGAACTTCAGACCCCGCGTGTACATCGCGAACAGCACCACGCTGAGCTGGGCCTTCTCGTCCTTGATCGTGAAATAGCAGTGCCCGGCGGAAGATCGGGTGAAGTTCGTCACCTCGCCCTCGACCGAAACGTCCGACCAGCGGCCGGCCAGCTCCAGATTGACGATCCGGATCAGCTCGCTGACCTGAAACACCCGCGGCCGGGCATCTGGAGAAAGGAGCGAGGGGGAAGACATGGGCCGTACTGTAGTGGGGACAGGGTGCGAATTCAATGTCGACGAGAAAGGAGCGACCGGAAAGGAGGAGAGGTGGAATCGGCGCATGACCGGCGGCTCATGGCTCGGTCAGCGGCCCCTCGGCACGTCCTTCGACGAACTGCCGGACGATCGGATTGGTCGACGCTTCGAACTCGCGGGGTCCATCGTCCTCGACGATCCGTCCCTGATAGAGCATCGCAACCCGATCCGCGATCTTGAAGGCCACCTTCATGTCGTGAGTGATGGTGACCGTGGTGGTCTCGAGCTTCTGATCCATCTCGACGATCAGGTCCGCCACCACGTCACTCATCACCGGATCGAGTCCCGTCGTCGGCTCGTCGAAAAGCAGCACCTCCGGACGCAGAGAGATCGCCCTCGCGAACCCGACCCGCCGACGCATCCCTCCGGAGAGCTCCGCCGGACGTTTTGAATCCACATTGCTCAGGTGCACCTGATCCAGACATTCGTGAACGCGGTCGCGGATCTCCTGCTGGGTCATTTTCGTGTGCCGGCGAAGGGGAAATGCGATGTTCTCGAACACCGACATCGAGTCGAACAGCGCCCCTTCCTGAAAACTCATTCCGAAGCGTCGGCGAATCGCGTTCATCTGGGGAATCTTCATGCAGCAGAGATCTTCGCCGAACACGTACACGTGGCCCGAGTCGGGTTTCATCAGTCCGATGATGTGCCGGAGAGTGACACTCTTTCCGGTTCCCGACCCGCCGACGATCACGACGGACTCGCCGCGCCGCACGTCCAGTGACATGCCTCGCAACACTTCCTTGTCACCGAAGGACTTGTGGAGGTTGCGGAGAGAAATGATGACGTCGTCGTTCATCAGAAAAGAATCTTCGTCAGGAAGAAATCGCTGAGCAGAATGACCAGTGAGGCCATCACGACAGCGGCCGTGGTGGCGCGGCCCACACCTTCGGCACCACCGGTGGTGAAGTAGCCTTTGACGCACCCGGTGAGGGTCAGGATCAGCCCGAAGACCGCGGCCTTGATCAGCCCGCTCCAGAGGTCATTGAGCTCCAGAAACTTCCAGGTGTTCTCCTGGTAGATGACCGCGTTCGCGTGCAGCAGACCGACTGCCACCAGGTATCCACCGAAGATGCCGAGACCATCGCCCAGGATGGTGAGGAACGGGAGCATCACAATCCCCGCGATGACTCGGGGAACGAACAGGTAGTGCACCGGCTCGGTGGCGAGAGCCTCGAGAGCATCGAGCTGTTCGGTAACCCGCATCGTCCCGATCTCGGCGGCCATCGAGGAGCCGACCCGTCCCGTGACCATCAGCCCGACCAGCACGGGGGAAAGCTCCCGGAGCATCGACAGAGCGACGACGCTCCCGACGAAATTTTCCGCGTGCACGCGATGAAATCCGGTGTACGTCTGCAGCGCCATGACCATTCCGGTGAACATGGTGGTGAGGATCACCACCGGAATCGAATCGATCCCTACCCGGACCATCTGGCGAAACCATTCACCCACGCTATAGGGAGGCCGGACGCCCCAGTATGCCGTTCGCCACAGCATCTGGAACCACTGCCCGAGAATCTCGAACAGCGCGATGAAAAATCCGCCGAACGCTTCGAGAAATCGCATCATGCTCCGGCTCCGGAAGGCCCGCTGAAGATGCGGGGAACCCGCTGCCCAACGCTGGTGAACACCTCGTAGGGAATGGTCTGGATCTTCCCGGCGATCTCCTCCGCGGAGATCTCATCCTCCCCCTGAGCGCCTAACAATACCACCTCGTCTCCGACCGTGGCGTCGGGGAGATCGGTCACGTCGACCGTCACCAGGTCCATCGAGACGCGACCCACTACCGGGAGCCGGGAACCTCGAATGAGGACCTCGCCCCGATTCGAGAGAAGCCGGTTGTAACCGTCCGCATAGCCAACCGGCAGGGTGGCGATCCGGCTGGGCCGGCTCGCACGCCAGGTCGTACCGTACCCCACCGGAGAGCCGGGTGCGATCTGCTTGAGGCGGACGATTCTCGTGGTCCAGCGCATGACCGGTTCGAGCCTCCTCTCGTCGCCCGACACCGGAGCGCCCCCGTACAGGAGAAGACCGACCCTGACGTAGTCCCCCGGCTGGACCAGGCCTCGAAGCGTGGCCGCACTGTTGGCAAGGTGGTGAATCGGGGCACTGACCCCGCCCTCCGCAAGTCGGTTCAGCATCCGCCGAAAGGTGGCGGTCTGTTCTGCGGTGAAGGGATCGTTCGGCTCGGATGCGTTCGCGAAATGGGTGTAGATTCCGCTCACGTTCAATTGCGGAGCCGAACGGATCTGCTCGATCGCCTCATCGAGATCTCCCTCGACCAGACCCATTCTTCCCATCCCGCTGTCCAGCTTCAGGTGGATCGCGAGGGGCGCAGTGTGGCTGTAGCGACAGGCGTCCTGCAGTCCTTCCGGTCCGATGATGCCAGGGACGAATCCATTGGCTGCCACGATCTCCAGATTCTCGTAGTCCAGCGGGCCGAGAATGAGGATGGGGAGTGAGATCCCGGCGTCGCGGATCTCGAGCGCCTCTTCCAGCAGTGCAACCGCAATCGCCTCGACGCCTGCCTTCTCGCACTCCCAGGCCAGCTCCACCGCGCCGTGGCCGTAGCCGTCGGCCTTGAGCATGGCGATCAGCCGGGAGTGCTCCGGCAGTCCCTCTTTGACCGCACCTACATTGCGGCCGAACGCTGCGAGATCGATGTGCACCAAGGTCGGCCGGTCGATGGTCAGACGTTCAGGAACTGAAGACATGCAGGTTTTGCCCCCCGATGGGACGAGATCGCTCCGAGGCCAGAAACAGGATCGCCTCGGCCACCTCGTCCGGAGTCATGTCGGGGGTAAGCGAGGAGCTTGCCTGTTTCAACATCGCCGTGTCGACCGAGCCGGGACTGACACAGTTCACCCGGATCCCGAGGTCCCCGACTTCCACCGCCAGCGCTTCGGTCAGAGAGATCACGGCTCCCTTCGAGGCGCAGTACGACACGAACCCGGGGAACTTCTGCGGTCCGGGGACACCGGAGATCGACGCAACATTGACGATCACACCACCGCCCTCTTTCGCCATTCCGGGAATCGCCCGTCGGCAGGTGAGGAAGATCCCGCGAACATTCACGCCGAAGATCCGATCCCACGATGTGGTTTCCGTCTCGACGAGCAGGCGTTTGTCCAGGGCCCCGGCACAGTTGATCAGAATCCTGCAGGGTCCGATTCGACTCTCGGTTTCTTCGAACAACCGGTCGATCGTGGCTTCCTCGGCAACATCGCCGGCGACGGCGATCACCCGTTCCGGATGCCGCTCAGCCAGTTCGCGAATGCTCTCTTCACGCCGGGCCAGCAGGGCTACCCGCCCCCCGGCCTCGATCAGCCGCTCCGCAACCCGTCGTCCGATGCCGCTCGACGCGCCGGTGACGATGGCCACGCGGTCCCTGAAGTCGTCGTTCATGGCGCGCTATTGTACGCCGCCGATTGTGGCGAGGGTGTGGCGAAAAGAAGCGAATGCCCGCGGCCATCCCGAGCTCGGCTTCGTGATCTCGAACAGGAGCCGAGGTACGGCTGTCCTCTTCCTTGCACTATGATCTCAGCATGACGATTCGCGAGACATTGGAGCAGATCGAGAGGGAGACGCTGGTCCCGTCCGCGGCCAAGAGTGCCGACACACGGGGACGGGAGCGGGAGGAGCCGGAAGATGATATCCGGCCGTCCTACCAGCGCGATCGGGACCGGATCATCCACAGCAAGTCGTTCCGGCGGCTCAAACACAAGACGCAGGTATTCCTCGCACCGGAGGGAGATCACTATCGGACCCGGCTGACCCATGTTCTCGAGGTGACTCAGGTCGCCCGGACCATCGCCAAGTCGCTCCGTCTGAACGAGGTGCTGACCGAGGCGATCGGCCTCGGTCACGATCTCGGACACTCCCCGTTCGGCCACGCGGGAGAGGCCGCACTGAACAAGCTGGTTCGAGGTGGCTTCGATCACTACCGGCAATCGGTCCGGGTGGTGGAGACCCTGGAGAACGACGGGAAGGGGCTCAACCTCACCATCGAGGTGCGGGATGGAATCCTGAAACATTCGAAAGGAGAGAAGGGAGAGCTTCTGCGCAAGCGGCCGAAATCGCGGGCGCTGACTCTTGAAGGCGATGTGGTCCGTATTTCCGACATCATCGCGTACGTCAATCACGACATCGACGATGGGATCCGCGCGGGCCTTCTGCGCCCGAATCAGATTCCGAAGGAGATTCGCCGCGTCCTGGGAAACGACAAGAGCGCGAGGATCGACCGGATGGTTCGAGACGTGATCGAGCAGACCATGGCGTGCGATTACGAGCGGGTGAACATGTCGGCAGAGGCGCTCGGCGCGCTGGAAGAGCTGAGGCGGTTCATGTTCGACCGACTCTATCTGACCCCGGCGGTGCGGTCGGAGTTCGACAAGGCGCAGCGCATGCTCGTGGCGCTGTTCGAAACGGTGATGAAGGAGCCGGAGCGGTTTCTGGACCTGGAGCGCGACGAGCCGGTCGAACGGCTCGCGGTGGATTTCATCGCCGGAATGACCGATCGCTACGCGATCAGTCTTTACGAGAGTCTGTACGTACCTCGACCGTGGCCCTCGTAGCGCCCGACAAATGATGAAACGATAAGCGCGTCCCCGGGGTTGTCGGCATCTTCCGCGGCGATTTGGGCGTTGGCCTCGCACCCGCGATGCGCTCCGGCTCAGCCAAGTGGGCTCATCCGCGGAAAGTGGGAGACGGGTGAGGAGCAACGCGGATGGATCCAGAACGGATCTGCCTCCTGATCCCTGAGCCTCCGGGAATCGAGTCGTCGGTGGCTCTCGCAATCGGGCTTGCCCGGTCGTCAGGGTTCCGCGGGGCAGCCCGCAAAAAGAAAAAACGCTCCGGCGAGGGAGCGGTTTTTTCATTCGTTTCGCGAGGAAACGCGATCGCTCAGCGGCGACCTTTCTTCTTCGTGTTGACCGACTCGCGGAGATCCTTTCCAGCCTTGAAGCGAACGCTCTTGCTGGCCGGAATGGTGATGGTCTCTTTGGTGCGAGGATTGCGGCCCGTACGGGCCTTGCGCTGGGAGACGGAAAACGTTCCGAGTCCCGGAACGGAGCAACGGTCACCACCAGCGCAGGTGCTGGTCACATAGCTCACAAATGCTTCGTAGGCAGCGGTAGCCTCTTTTTTCGAGATCCCTGCCTCTTCGGCCATCGTGCTGACGATGTCAGCTTTTCCTGCCATAGAAAACCCTCCTACATAGTATCGATCGCGGATTTGAGCACGGTTGCGGAACTGCCGCTCAATCTAAGATAGGGGGGAGGGATTGTCAACCAGATTCTCAGGCGCTTCGCGGCTTTCGCTCCAGCCTGATCGCGGTGAAACCGTCGGCGCCGGAGTCGGGTGTCAGGCGCAGGATTCCGCGATCGATCCATGGGGCGATGGAGCTTTCCATGGATGCCTGGATCGGTGCCACCCGAAAATCGTTCCGCCCCCGAAGCACCTCTCGGACGACACTGTCGTTCTCCTCCGGTTCCATCGAACAGGTGGAGTAGATGCAGATCGACCCGGTGAGATCGAGCGCCGCGGTGAGAAGACGGCGCTGTTCGGCCGCATGCCGTCGAATCAGCTCCTCGCTCAGACGCCAGCGGATCTCCGGATGTTTCCGGATGATTCCACTTGCACTGCACGGCGCGTCGAGAAGAACCGAGCGGAACCGGCCCCGGAAGGGTGGCCTGCCGCCATCGCCCACCACCATCCGCGGCCGGCGCGACAGCATCTTCGAAGCGGTCATCCCAAGCAGGGCAAGCCGCTCGATCGAGACGTCGTGACTGATCACCTCCGCGCCACGAAGCGCGAGGGCCAGAGATTTTCCTCCCGGCGCTGCCGCCAGATCGAGAACCCGATCGGACGGTTCCACGAGGGAAGCGATGATGACGCTGCCTTCGTCCATCGGGTAGACCAGTCCCGCCTCGATCTCCTCGGCCACCGATCGGGTGGATTCCCGCAACCGCAGGACGCCGGCAACCAGAGGTGATCGGGAACAGGCCACGCCGCGATCCTGCAGGCGCGTCTCCAGTTCGTCCATTGCGATGCGGGCCGTGTTGACCAGAAGATCGGGCCAGGAGAGTTCCTGGTTCGCTTTGATGATCCGCTCCCCACGCTCACGCCCAAACGCCCGGGACCACCGCTCCACCAGCCAGTCGGGATGGCTCCATCGCACCCCGAGGGATCGAGGATCCTGGCCGGCCGGGAGCATTGCCCGCAGCTCACTCCGCGTCGCTTTGCGCAGCACCGCGTTGACGAAGCCCTTTGCCCTCGGCGCCCGCTTCGCTGCCAGGTCCACCATCTCCGACACCGCGGCATAGTCGGGTACGTCCATCTCCATCAACTGATAGATCCCCAGCCGGAGAATCTCCAGGACCTCCGGGTCGATCTGTTCGACGCTTCGTCCGGAGAGCTGGAGGATCAGGAAATCGAGAGTGGATCTCCACCGAACCACGCCGAGGACGAGGGTCCGAATGAACGCCAGGTCCCGCGCGTCCCTCCCCTCCGACCGCTCGAAACTGCCGTAGTTGCCACGGGTCTCCAGCCGCCGGAGGCGGTTCAATGCTTCTTCGCGTTCATTCACGCGAGCCTGTCCCCGACGCCGAGGCCGCGGTCACGCGCAAAGACCTCGGCATCCACGGGACCTCGACCCGGACGCTGCACCCGAGCGATGTCGATCGTTCCCTCTCCGGTCCCGACGCGAATCCGTCCCGATTCGATCGCGGCAATCCCGGCCGGTACAGATGGCTCGTCGGGCCGGGGAGAGGCAAGCTCGATGAGCTTCAGAGGCTCTCCGCCCACCTGGATCTGAATGCCCGGCCAGGGCCAGAACGCGCGGAACCGGTTGTAGATCCCCTCCGCGGGATCGCTCCAGTCGATGCGCGACTCCGACTTTTCGATCTTCGGAGCGAAGGTCGCTCGTTCGTGGTCCTGTTCGACCTCCTCCACGCTCCCCTGTTCCATCCGATCCAGAACCTCGATCAGCAGCTCAGCCCCCGCCGAGGACATTCGGGCGGCAAGGGCCGGAGTCCGCTCCTCCGGTGCGATCGCGAGCTCGCGGCTCCCCAGCACCGGCCCGTGATCGAGCTGCTCGTCCAGACGCATGATCGTGACCCCGGTCCGCGTCTCTCCATGTTCGATGGCACGCTGAATCGGTGCCGCACCGCGGTACTTCGGCAGGAGTGATCCGTGAACGTTGATCATCCCCAGCCGGGGCGCCTCGAGCAATGCAGCGGGAAGGATTCTGCCGTAAGCCACCACCACCGCGAGATCGCATCCCAGCGAGCGGAACCAGTGGAGAAATTCCTCCTTCCGGATGCCCGCGGGCTGAACCACTTCCAGTCCCAGCTCCCGCGCCCGCTGGGCCACCGGGGGCGATTTGAGCTTCATTCCCCGACCCGCCGGCCGGTCGGGCTGGGCCGCGACCGCAAGCAACTCGTGGTGCGATGCGGCGATGGCATCGAGGGATGGAACGGCGAACTCTGGTGTTCCGAAAAACGCGATCTTCATTGGCAGGATGTCACCCCGGTTTCAGTGTACCTGCATTCATCGGCGGTAGGTGATCCGGTAGATTGCCCCGGCACGGTCATCCGAGACCAGCATCGAGCCGTCCGGCAGAACCTGAACGTCCACCGGGCGACCCCAGGCGTTCCCGTCGGCATCGAGCCAGCCTTCGGCGAACGGCTCATAGGACGTGGCGTTCGCTCCATCATGTTTCACCAGGGTGACCCGGTAACCGATCGGATCGCTCCGGTTCCAGGAGCCATGCTCGGCGATGAAGATCTGGTTGCGATAGGCGGCTGGAAACATCCTGCCGTCGTAGAAGCGCATGCCGAGTGCGGCGACGTGTGGTCCCAGCTTCCGAGCCGGGGGCACGAAGTCATTGCAGGGCCGCTGATCGCCGAATTTGGGATCGGCGATGTCGCCACCGTGACAGAAGGGATAGCCGAAGTGCAGGCCCTTTTCCGGGGCTCGATTCAGCTCGTCGGGGGGTCGGTCGTCTCCGAGAAGGTCGCGGCCATTGTCGGTGAACCAGAGGACCCCCGTCTCGGGATTCCAGTCGAACCCGACGGTATTGCGGATTCCGCGAGCAAAAATCTCCCGCTCACTGCCGTCCGGATTGAGGCGGGTGATCGAGGCATAGATCGCATCGTTGGAGAGGCAGATGTTGCACGGTGCGCCGACCGGAACGTAGAGCTTCCCGTCGGGGCCGAACGCGATGAACTTCCAACCGTGGTGGCGATCGTCCGGAAAGTGGTCGGTCACCACGACGGGGGATGGCGGATCCTCAAGGCGGCCGACGATGTCGTCGAAGCGGAGAATCCGCGAAATCTCCGCGACGTAGAGCGAGCCCTCGCGAAATGCGACACCGTTGGGCGAACGGAGGTTACTGGCGATCGTGAGGACCTTCTCGGCGACGCCGTCGCCGTCACGGTCGATCACGGCATAGACCTTTCCTTCGCCTCGGGTGCCGACGAAGACGATCCCCCCAGGTCCGGGTGTCATGGATCGCGCCCCGGGAACCTCTCCGGAGAACAGGCTGATGGTGAATCCGGGGGGGAGGGAGATCTGTTCGAGATGAATTCCCGCGCGGCTGTCTGCCGGATTCACCGCGGCGACGCCGCAGTGGGCGAGCAGAACCAGAACGAGGCCGGAGGTAAGAATGCGTTCGATTGCGGTCATGGTCCACCTCACTGTGATCTTCGGTTCGACCCTGCCCCGATGCAAGCTTCGGACGAGCTACTGATCCTGGTGGCCCGGGCGTTCCGACGCCCGGGCCCGCGCCGCCCTTTGCTCTCGGAAGAAAGCGGGCGACGAAGCGGCGAACGTCGGGTTGGCTTCGCCGCGGTTCCACACTCTCGGATCATAGCCCGGACTGCGTAACCTGCATCCTCTGTGCGGGGCAGGGCCTGGGAAGGCCCTCCCCACTCTGGTCCGGTGGCCCGGACAGCTTCAGTCCTGATCGATACGGATCGATTCGGGCACTTCGAACGCGGGCGATTTGGAGGACTGACCAAGTTGAAGTGTCCGGTCGATCCAGTCATCCTTTTCCTGCCAGATCGAGCGGATCCATTCGCGGTACCGCTCCCGTGTTTCCGGATCGTTCCAGGTCGCGTCGGACCGGAACTCGACCGGAATCTCCCGCAAGCGAACGTCCACGGCCACCCAGGCGACTCTGCCGCTGATGAACTCCCAGAAAATCCGGTCCCGCGCGGGATAAGCGAGGCTGATGTCGACCATGGCGTCGAGCCGGTCACCCACCGTGCCGAGGATGAACGCGACCCCTCCCGACTTCGGCTTGAGCAGATGACGGTACGGAGACTTCTGTGCGCGATGTTTCCGGCGTGTGTAGCGGGTTCCCTCCATGTAGTTCAGCAGCGAGCTGGGAGTGCGGCCGAAGTTCCGGCAGGTCCTGCGGGTGGTCTCCAGGTCCTTTCCTTTCAGCTCGGGATGCTTCTGCACCTTCTCGGGCGGATAGCGGCGCATGAATGGGAACTCCAGAGCCCAGCAGCCGATCCCGAGCAGTGGAACCCAGATCAGCTCGTGCTTGAGAAAGATCTTGATCATGGATGTCCGGCCGACCAGAACCCGCAGCACGACCGGGATGTCGAGCCACGACGAGTGGTTGGAGACGATGAGGTAACTGGCGGCGGGGTCGAGTTGCTCGAGTCCGGAGATTCTCCACTCCACCCTCTGGGTCAGGTCGAGCACGGCACTGTTGCTCTTCGCCCAGAGGTTGAAGACTCCCTGGAGAACGAGAAAGGTGCGTTGCCTGAACCTCCGCGTCGGTCCGAGCCATTTCAGCGGCATGATCAGGACGAAGGTGGTTCCCATCACAGCCAGATTCAGGACAAGCAGAAGAAATGTGAGCGGGCCGAGAAGCCAGGACGGAAGACGATGGAGCATGGTTCGAAATCCTAATGCATTCCGATCCGGACGGTCTGTGATCCGCGCGGGGTGAGCGCGGACGCCGGCCGCCCCGATCCGGAATCGATCCTGCAGTTTGATCCCGCCAGCGACTACAGACGAAGGAGGCAACTCATGGCAGATCATCATCAGAACACCACGGGCGAGAAGAACGAGGCACCCGGAAAACCCGATTCGGAGACCCGGATGGAGGAAAGCCGCGGACGGCAGAGTCAGAGGGTTCCCTTCTCGCCGCGAGAGGCTTCGGAGAACAAGGACCGGGAGATCGGGGATGCGATCGAAAGGCGCAATGCGGAGTTCCGGCCCGAAGACGAGGAGACCAACAAGTCCGACGATCCCCGAATCGGAACCCACGGGCGGGACTGAGCCCGACAGGACCATGGCGACCGGCTCGGCATCGGGGGTTGGACCTCTGGTCCGATCCCCGGCGTGCCTCCGGCCGCCGAGGGCTCGCTCCACGGAGTGGTGATGCTCCAATCTCAACAAGCCAGGCTCGAGCGCAAGCAACCGTTCAGCCTGTGTGAAGCGGCCGATCCACCCGCGGCGTCAAACCGGATCGGCCCGCTCATTCGCGCCAGGTGACCCGGTAGACCGGCTCCGGCCGGAGTTGAGCCTCGATGGCCGCGAGGAGATCGTCCGGAGCCGGTGCGTCCTGGAATCGCCGGGGCAGTGAGACGAACGCATCCAGATCGAATCGCTTCTCTCCCCGGGCCGTTTCCATCCATGCCACCAGCGGATCGGGGGAGACCCAGTTGCCGATCAGTGACTCCATCGCCTTCCACAGTCCCACCTGACGTACCTCGAGCCGCCCCTCGTCGTCCTCGGTGAAGCCTTCAGCGGCGACAATCGGTCCCGGTACGACGACCCGAAAATCCGCCGGAAACGGGTCATAGTCGATCCGGGAGATCTCGTCGAGCGACCAGGCATCATCGTCCGGCACGGCCAGAGCCGTCGAGGCGGCGGCCATCGCATGGCTGACCCGCTCCACCAGTTCGTTCTCTTCGTCCGTCAGCTCATCCACTTCCTCCAGTTCCTCCCGCGGCAACAGATCCTCGAACACCGCCGCGAAGACCGGTCGGGCGCGGTCGGGTCGAACTTCCAGGTAGCGGTACAGATGCCCCACCTCCGTCAGGTATCTCGAAAGGGTCCGGGTCCAGGACGTCATGCTCGCCTGGAGGGTGCGATTCTGGGCCGGGGTTGCACGATTGCTCGCGGCCGGATAGATCGACAATTCGCCGTAACCGTCCCCCGATTCGAGAAAAATCGAGAATGAGCTGTCGGAAAACAGGAGTGCCAGGTTCTTCGCGTCCACGACGGCGGATCGTTCCATCCGTTTCAGGACTCCCTCCTCTTTTTCCCAGCGAAACAGCTCGGAGGTCGCTTCGATCCCGTTGTAGCGGTGACTCCAGGCGTCTGTACCCTGAAGGATCTGACTTCGTGCGGCATCCAGCCGTTCGCGCGCGAACCGGTTCGACGACACGTCGTTCATCTCGACGATGGTTGTGACCCGCGCCTCTCCCCCGTTCAGCGGCTCGATGATGACGGTGTTGCGGACCGGCTCCTCGAAGCAGCCGGTCGAAAACAGGAGAGCTGCCGACAATAAGACACAGGCGATTCGACGATGGTCTGTCATGCGGTTCCGGTCATTGCTCGTGAGGGGAGAAGGCTTCAGAACCTGCCAGTTGTTCATGGAAACGGGTTGACCTTCTGTACAGAATGGCATACAAGAACCACTGCCTGCAAAGCTTGGCGCACTATCACGGGAGTGGAGATTGCGTGGATCGTCCGCCGCGTTGGCGGTCGGCTCGACGCTGTCGTTAACCCTGCAACTCGGACCGAGGTCCGTTCACCGATCGTTTCGGAGTGGGCATCCCTCGAGGATGACCGGAACGGCAGGAAAAGGAGACAGGATGCGTAAGATACTTCTCACTGGATTGATTCTCGTGCTGGTTGCGTCGATTGCCCCGGCGCAGACGGTCAGCGCACTGGGCTACGGCTGGGCATGTCTCAGCGGCAACTGCTATACCGACCCTCTGGACGGGAACGACCCGACTCTTCCCATGGTGTTCGGTGCCCGGATCCGGCTGGCGTCCAATAATGGTCAGAACATCAATGTCGCTGCCGATCCCGGCTCGGGTGGAACGTGGGTCGCCTTCCCCGGCAACTTCCAGTCGGGGAGGCTCTACAACATGAACCTTTCCTATGATGCGGGAACCGGGATCGCGACGTTGTCGGTGACGGACACGACGAACGGGACGAACACCGCCACCACGACATTCACGCCCGCGACGCCCTTCACCGATCTCTGGCTTCAGGCGAAGGCGTCGACGCCGGATGGCACTTATCGGGTGTCCCTGAACAACGTCATGGTCAACGGCAATTCGCTCGGCATCAGCCTCTCGGATCCGAGCAGTTCCGGGACTCCTTGTCCTGCAGGGTCGGCCTGCGATCGGGTCGACTGGTATCACGTCAGTGGCTTCACAGACTTCCTCAGCAACGGCTTCACGCTGTCGGCTGGCATCGTTCCCGACGCGATCAGCTACGGCGCCGGCAGCGAAAACCTGAATATCGATCTGATGTTCGGTAACGACGCCGCCTTTCTCGCGCAGGCCGACCTCGAGGTCACCAAGACTGCCGACGTCAGCCGGGCGGAGCTCGACAGTGTGGTCAACTACACCGTCGACGTCACGAACAATGGCCCCGGACTGGCAACGGCGGTCGATCTGGTCGATACCCTCCCCGCCGGTTTGAGTCTGATCAGTGCCACCTGGACCGGCCCGATGAGCTCCGGAACCTGTTCCGCGGTGGGGCAGGTGATTACCTGCAGTGTGGGAGGCCTCGACAACGGAGAAAGCGCAACAGCGACCATTCAGGCGCAGGTCACCGCGGAGGGAACTCTGACCAACTCCGCGACGGCCACCGATACGGGTGGAACCACATTCGACCCGAACTCGACCAACTCGACCGCGACCGTGGATCTGGACAGTTTCTATCCGCTGCCGACGCTCCATCCGATGGCATTGGGCTTTCTTGCTCTGCTCCTGGCTCTTGGAGGAGTGTGGGTGATCCGTCGCTGATTCCTGTTGACCCCGATTCGAGGGCCGCTCGTGCAGACGGGCGGCCCTTTTTTCGCCCTCCGCTCGCCCACCCACACTCGCTTACCTGTAGAGCGACCGCGCCGCCCTTACCCGAAAACAGCGTCCGACACTGTGTGGTCGATCACAACTGCTTGTGCCGGGAACTTTGACGTTCTCTTGACGCACCTCCCGGTAAATCAGACTTGTCAGTGAGATTTTCGATCGGTTCCCCCTGAAGGGTGAGCGTCTGTCGGGGATCCGAGTCGTCGTAGCCTGGGAAGCCGGTGCTCTTGCGGAGCCGACCCATCGGTCCCGCCGGAAGTTGGCGAAACCAGGAGCTCAAACACTGCAGTCGGAACAACCCGTGGTCGACGGCTCCAACCGGCGGCCCCTGAAAAGGAGACTTTTGATGAAGTCACGCGTCACCCATCGTTTTTCCATTTTCCTCCTGGTGATCTTCTGTGCCGGAGCTCTGGCCGCCGCAACCAATACGATTTACGTGAGCCCGGATCAGGTTCCGGACGAACAACTCCCGCGCCTCAACGTCGGGGACGCTCCTCCGGGCTTCGGCTCCAGCTCATGGCAGGGACCTGCCACTGGAAAGAGCAACTGGCACGCGCGCTATCTGGCTGACGGCGATGCGCTGTCTCTGCTCTTCCCGGCCGACGCGCCTACCCTCACCATCAACGATCTGCAGGAGATCAGCTATTACACGAAACGACCGGCCGCGACCCCGGCCGGCCGCGACTGGTGGGTTCAGATCTATACCCGCCCCACCGGCAGCGGGGATGCCGCCGGCTGGTATCACGACAAGTTCATCAACAACTACAACGATCACACCGCGACCGGCTCCTGGACTCAGTACTCGAACCGGTGGCTCGATGACCTTCAACCTCCAGACCAATGGCGGCAGTGGTGAGCTCACCCTCGCTCAGATGCAGGCGAGCTACGGGACCCAGGAGATCGAAATGATCAGTATCCAGACCGATAGTGGATGGAACGGGTTCGACGGATTCATCGACGGTCTGGTCATCACGCTCTTGAACGGCAATGTCGGTGTTGTCGACCTGGGGCAGGCGGATGCCGACCTCGCGCTGACCAAGACGTGGACTCGTCTCGCGCCGAAATCGGCAGCCTCATCAACTACACCCTGGACGTGACCAACAATGGCCCGGGAACGGCTGACGACGTGGTGTTGACCGACACGATCCCGGCCGGACTCGAATTCGTCAGTGCAACCTGGACCAGTCCCTCCGGCTCCGGCGCCTGCACGGAAGCAGCCGGCACCGTCACCTGCGGTGTCGGAGCTCTCGCGAATACCGAGGCGGCGACCGCGGTGGTCGAGACGCGGGTGGTGGCGCAGGGAACGATCACCAACACCGCCACGGCCACGGACGCAGGTGGGGCGACATTCGATCCGGTTCCTGCCAACTCCACCGCGACGGTGGATCTCGATACCTTTTACCCGCTGCCGACCCTCCATCCGCTGGCACTCGGATTCCTCGCGCTGCTGCTGGCACTCGGGGGTGTCTGGGTGATCCGTCGCTGAGGCTTTCCGCAATTGATCTCTGGTTTTCAGGCCGCCCCTCCGGGCGGCCTTTTTTCTGCCCCTTCAAAAAATTTGACGGTTTTTTGACGGCTCCCGGCGATTCTGGACGCCTCGAAGTCAGCTTCTGCTGCTCCTCATGGTGACGGGTCAGAGGCGGCTGGTTCCCAGCCAGCCGCCTCCCCAGGACCGGGGGCGTCCTCTGCGGGGAGGGCGCCCTTTTTTTGTCCCAGTCGCGTTCAAACCTTCCGGGTTTTCCTGCGTCTATTGGTGACAGTGACGCTGATGTCCCTGGTCCACGTGATCGACCCCTCGGCCGCTGAACCGACCGCTGCGGGTGGAGATCCTCACGACCGCAGGCTCGCCGAAGCCTGTGTGAGGGGAGAGGCCTCTGCGTTCGAGCGGCTGTACCGGGAAGAGGGAGAGCGGATGAAACGGATCGCATTCGGTCACCTCGGCGACTCCGCCGCGGCGGAGGATGCCGTTCAGGAGACTTTTCTCAAGGTCCACCGCTCCGCCGGTTCATGGAATGGCGAAGCGTCGTTTCTCACCTGGACGTACCGGATCCTGATCAACACCTGCCACGATCTTCTCCGCCAGCGCCGGCGGCGGCCAGAGGAGGTTTCGATGGATTCTCTCCGGGGGTCCGAGGCCGGCAGTGCCGCCCACCAGCTCTGGTTGCGTTTCACTCTGCAAAAGCTACTGGCCGACCTTCCGGCGCAGAGGCAGTCCGTGTTTCTGCTGTTCGAAGTCGAGGGCATGAGCCACCGGGAGATCGCTCAGATCCTGGGAATCCGGGAGAGCTACTCGAAGTGGCTTCTGTTCGCCACACGACGCCACCTTCAGCAGATGTGGTATGAGGCCGAGGAGGAGCGATGAGACCACTCTGTTCTCATCTGGAGCGAGCCCTGATCGAGGATACGCGCGCGGCACGCGCGGCTCTGGAGCAACATCTTCCGAGCTGTGCCGGCTGCCGGTCGGCGGTGCGCCGGATGGAGGCGATCCGCCAGGCTGCTGCTGGATTCCGGGAGCCGTGGGATTCTCCCGGGCTCTGGCCCCGCATCGAAGAGGCTCTCGCTCGCGAGAGGGGGTCCGCCCGGGAGGCGCACGCGAATCGAGGATGGCAGCTGGCGGCGGCCATCCTCGCTTTTCTTCTTCTCGGGGGATTGATCTGGAGTGGGATGGCTCCTTCGAGGCCCGAGTCGGATCTGGACCGATGGGTCCTTCGCCAGTCGGCCCTCGGTGAGGTTGAGATCGCGGAGCGTCGCCACCTGCAGGCAATCAGACGACTCTCCCGACTGGCGGAACCGGAGCTTGTGGAGGCCTCCACTCCGCTGATGATCAGCTATCGGGAAAAGCTGATGCTCCTCGATCAGGCGATCATGGAGTGTCGGGCGGGCATCGATCGCAATCGAAACAACACTCATCTCAGAAAGGAGCTTCTGGCGGTCTACGGCGAAAAGCAACGGACCCTCCAGGAGCTGTTGAGGAGATCCGATGATCAGCAACCATCCGTCCCATCCACGCATTGATTCGATCCTCAGGCCGACCCGCCTTCTCGGGCTCGTCCTTCTCACGGTGCTCGCCGCGGCGAGCGGGCAGGCCGAGGAGTTCGTGCGAAACGTCTCCCGAACGCTGCCACTGTCGAGCGGGCGGGTTCAGGTTCGTCACAGCATGGGCGAGGTCACGATCCGAACACAGGATCGTCCGAACGTCGTCGTGAGCGCGACGGTCCGAACGGACGCCCGGTCGAAAGATGCCGCCGAAGAGCTCTCGCGGAAGATCGAGGTCCACATCGAGCAGGACGGGGAAGGGGTGACGATCCGCACCGGGTATCCGCGAACCATGACTCGCGGGCTGTTCAACCGGATTTCATTCTCGGTCGACTACGACATCGTCATGCCGTCGAGGGCGCAGCTCGACCTGATCAACCGGTTCGGGGATGTGAAGGTTACGGGGCTTGCGGCCCGCGGCCGGATTGTCAACGGCCACGGGCGTATCGATTTTCAGAACGGTGCCGGCACGCAGCACCTGGAAAACGCGTTCGGCGCGATCGACGTGAAAGCCTTGAATGGCGATCTCGAACTGGTGGATGGAAACGCGGCTGTTTCGATCGACGGGGTGACCGGCTCGGTCACCGCCGAAAACCGCTTCGGCGCCACGACGGTGTCGAACGTGGCCGGCGCGGTGAGGATCGACAGTGCGAACGGAAAGGTGGCGGTGAGTGATGTTGGCGGTGCCGTCTCCGTTCGCAATTCCTTCGGAACCGTGGATGCAGTCCGATTGGAAGGCGACCTGGAGATCGTCAATGCGAATGGCGGAATCACCGTGGAGGGAGTTCGCGGAAAGGCGGATCTCCGAACCACGTTCGCCTCGGTCGTCGCGCTGAAGATCGGCCATGGAATCGAGGTTCGCGCCAGCAATTCAAAGGTGAGTATTCGCAGTGCGGGGGGCCCGGCGGTGGTGGAAAACACCTTCGGATCGGTTGCTCTGCAGGAGATTCGGGGCCCGGCGACCGTGGGAAATCAGAACGGAGATGTGAGGCTCGAGACGATCCAGGGCGATGCGACCGTCCATGGCCGGTTCGGGCTGGTCACGGTGAGCGGCATCGGGGGCGATCTGCGAGTCGACAATGCGAACGGCGGGATCAAAGTGACGGACATTGCCGGCAACGCGGAGCTGGAAACCACGTTCGCGCCGATTTTCCTCGATGGAGTGAAGGGTTCGGTGGAGATCGAGAACAGCAACGGCTCGATTTCGGTGGAGGGGCTGCGCGGCGGCCGGTGTCAGCCGGTTTCGCTCACCGGCTCCTTCGGATCGATCCAGATCCGTCTTCCGCAGAACTCCGGCTACGACCTCGAGGCCTCGACCTCATTCGGGAAGATCGACTCGTCGCATCCGATCACGGTCAATGGATCGATGGGCGAGGATCATCTGCGAGGCCGCATCGGGAACGGTGGCTGCCGGCTGGTGCTGAAGAACCGGAACGGCGGAATTCGAATCCGGTAGTCGGGTCAGGCGCGAACGCGGGGAAGGCCGAGCTTCTCACTGATGCTCAACTCTGCAAACAACCGGATCAGGTGCATTCCTTCGGTGTCGGCATTCTCGTAGACCTGACGAAGAAGCTTCATCTCGATCTCGTTTTCACCTGCCGCGACGGTGAATCCCGAATCCGGCTGTTCCGGAGCAAGCGCCGGCTTCTTGTGCCATTCACCGTCCTGCATGTAGTAGGTGACGTAGGGGGCTTCCTTCGCGGTAAGTGTCTCGTCCCGATCGATGGTCACCGCGGATTCGCTCGCGGATTCGCGCGCCTCCTGAAGAAGCACCCGCACCCGCTCGGTGAGCATGCGTCGAAGCGTGCTGTCCGATTCCCCGATCGCGGTGATGAACCGGAGCCCGCTCTGGTGTGCCACGCTCTGACCTTCGGGTGCCGCGGCCGGGCTGCTCCGCACGACCTGGGATTCGAGTGCGACGGAGGTGGTTCCCCAGTCGAAACGCAGAATGCCCTGGTCGCCTTCATGGCAGCCGTCGGTATGTGCGATGCGGGCGCCGAGAACACCGATCTCGAGAATCCGCACGTCGCGGTCGCGAAACTGGCCCGTGAGGGGCTTCTCGAGCTGAAGGCGCTGAAATTCTCTTCGTTCCTTGAACATGATGGCTCTCCATTATAAGAGAGATTTCAGTTCAGCACGCCTGCCTCTGCAAAGACGGGTCGGGAGACCCCTTCCACATCACCGTCATTCCAGCCACAACCTGCCCCCTCCGGCTGAGTCTTCGCCACGGCTCACCGCGGCTGACTCCGTTCACCCGCAAAAGACGGGTCGGGAGACCCGTTCCACACCTGGTGAAATCGCTCAGACGATCTCGAGCAGCTTGATCTCGAACACGAGATCCTTCCCGGCGAGCGGATGATTCGCGTCCAGCCGGACCACCTCGTCGGCGATCTCCGTCACCATCACGGGAGCCGAACTTCCATCCGGTGCCGAGATCTGCAACCACTGCCCGACTTCGGGATCCATCCCCTCCGGGATGTTGTCCTTCGCGACCTCGATGATCATCTCATCCTTGTGGGGACCGTACGCCTGCTCGGTGGGGATCTTCTCTTCCTTCTCCTCCCCCGGGGCCATTCCGATCACCGCCTCCTCGAACCCACGAATGATCTTTCCCTCGCCGATGGTGAACTCGAGCGGTTCCCGGTTGTCGGAGCTGTCGAAGACGTGTCCATCCTCGAGCTTTCCGGTGTAGTGGACTTTGACGGTGTCGCCGGATCTGGCCTGGCTCATGAGAGTTCTTCTCCTTCCAAGGGTTGCTGGTGTTGATCTCGCGATGGGTCCCGAACGAGAGGTGCAATGCCGGGTCCAGAGATCGTCTCCGACCTCGATGGCGGGATCGCTTCGGTGCCTTCAGGCCTCTACAAACAGCTCTCGGCCCGGGAGATTCCGAGGGCCCGGGAACGTGTCCATCGAGGCTCAGGCCTCAGAGTTCTGCAACCAGCTCATCCCTCCTCGCCCGATAGGACTCGATCGCGTCTCGGACGATCTCCACCGCTTCCGGTCGGTCCAGAAACTCGTTCACGATCACCTTCTTGTTCTCCAGGACCTTGTAGTCTTCGAAGAACCTGCGGAGCTCCTGAATTCGATGCGGCGGGAGCTCGTAGATGGATTCATAGTGTGCATACTCCGGATCGTTGGAGTGCACCGCGATGATCTTGTCATCCTCCTCGCCCTGATCCTCCATCTTCATCACGCCGATCGGCTTCGCTTTCACGATGGTCAGAGGGAACACCGGTTCCTGACCGAGAACCAGAATGTCGAGCGGGTCGTGATCCTCGCACCAGGTCTGCGGAATGAACCCGTAGTTCGCGGGATAGTGAACGGAGCTGAACAGCACGCGATCGACACGGATCAAGCCGCTCTTCTTGTCCAGCTCGTATTTGTTTTTCGACCCCTTCGGGACCTCGATCACCACCCACATCTGATCCGGAGCCTCGTCGCCGAGCGACACGTCATGCCATGGGTGCATTTTCAATCCTTTCCGATTCCAGAATCCGAAGGGCCTCGGGAAGTACCCGGCCACAGGTCCGTTCAATCTTCAGTGAAGCCAGATCGTCGCCCCGGGTTGCTCCGAGGTTGACGATTGCGATGGGAAGCTTGCGAATCCCCGCCGCTCGTGCGAAGCGGTATCCGGACCACACCATCAACGACGATCCCACCACCAGCAGCCCCTCGGCCTGTGCGATCCAGTCGGTGGCGCAGTCCACCCGATCACGCGGGACCTGCTCCCCAAAGAACACCACGTGGGGCTTGAGAACACCACCACAGCGAGGGCAGGGAGGAACGATGAAGCATTCGATGCTCTCCGCGGTGATGGTGGCATCGCCATCCGGTGCGATTTCGACCGCGCCGGAACCGACCGCATTGACCTCCGCGAGTCGATTCTGAAACTCCTCGCGGGAGGAGACCTGCCGGCAGGCAAGGCAGATCACTTCGCGCAGGCGACCGTGAAGTTCGACCTGCTGACCCGAACCGGCGTCCCCATGCAGGCCGTCGACGTTCTGCGTGATCAGGCCGGCCATCCGGCCACTCCGCTCGAGTGCGGCAATGGCGTGATGCGCGGGATTGGGACGAGCCGCGGCCATGGCGGGCCATCCGTGAAAGCTGCGCGCCCAGTACCGCCGCCGCGACTCGGCGCTGCGAACGAACTCGGCGAAGCGCATGGGCTGGCGGGTCTTCAGGGTCCCCTGCGGCCCGCGGTAGTCGGGAATGCCGGACTCGGTACTGCAGCCGGCACCGGTCAGAACCACCAGTCGCCGGTGGGAATGAAGAAAGTCCGCAAGTTTGCGTGCATCCTCGTCGAGTCTACCCGCCGCTTCGATTTCCGCCGCGATCACATCGGTTCCAGAACCGGAACGAGCGAAGCTTCATTCGCGGGGGCCGATTCCCGCACGGCGGAGAACACTGTCGAACCGGGGGTCGGAACGCAGAGGATCCAGGCGGCGGTCGACCCGCAGAAAGACCATCCAGGCGGAGCGATCCTCGATCGCCCGCTCGAGCCACCGGAACGCCTCGTCGATCTCCGAAAATCCGGCGTGAATCACCGCGAAATCGTACGGCGAGACATATCGCTGCTCCGCAATCCGGCGCAGCTCCTCCAGATCGCGCCGGGCAGCGTCTCGGTCGCCCGCGAGAGCATGGGCGTGCGCTTTCGACGCGCGGATGATCGCGATGTCGTCGATCCGGAGCGCCCGCTGGAAGGCCTCGATTGCGCGGGCAGGCTCTCCCTCCTGTTCCCAGGCCATTCCCAGCCATCCGAGCGCCGGGACGAAGTCGGGATCCATCTCGAGTGTCAGCATGAAGCTCTCGATCGCTTCGCGGGTCCGTCCTTCGAACATCATCGGCAGACCGGAGTGGACGCCGATGATCAGCGACAGTGGATCGAGCTCCTGCGCTTTCCGGAGCTGTTCGGTGGCACGTTTGAACTCCCTCATCTCGGCGAGCAGCAGGCCGTAGATGTCGTAGGCCACGGCGTAGTTGGGATTCAGAGTGATCGCCGCGACGAGCTCCTGCTCCGCCTCGGCGCGATTCCAGTCGTGCCACCACTTGACCGCCGCAAGGGAAGCGTGCGCCTCGGCCACATCGGGATCGAGCTCGAGCGCACGAAGAGCGGCGGCTTTCGCTTTCGGCATCGCCTCCAGCGGTGCCAGCGGGACGTTGGTCGCAAGGGTGATCCAGCAGTCCGCGATTCCCGCGTGCGGCAGCGCGAATTCCGGATCGGCGGCGCTGGCCCGTTCGCAGTACTCGATCCCCCGCCGGATTCCCTCCACCGTTCTCCGGCTCCACTGGAACCGTCCCTTCAGGTACAGACGGTAAGCCTCCTGGCTGCGGGTCGGGGTTCGGGTCAGACGCTTCCGGGTCCGGCCACTGATCCGGATCCGGAGCTTTTCCGAGATCTCCGCCGAGATCTCCTGTTGCAGTTCGAGAATGTCGTCGGGCCTGCGGGTGTACTGCTCGCCCCAGATCTGAGTTCCATCCTCCACGTCGACCAGCTCGGTCCGGACGACGAGCTGCTCGCCGATCTGCACCAGCCGACCGGTGAGCACGGCCCGGACGTTGAGCAGGCGACCCACCCCGAGAGGGTCGACGTCCTGACCCTTGTAACGGAACACCGTGCTCGACGCCATCACCTTGAGCCGGTCGAGCTGCGAAAGATTACTGATGATCGTTTCGGTAATGCCGTCGCTGAGATACTCGGTTCCCGGATCTCCGCTGGCATTGCGAAACGGCAGGACCGCAATGGAATCGATTGCTCTCCGACGCCGCCTGGAGGCCCGGGCCGGCACCTGCTCGGAAGGAACCAGTGGGGTTGCGGCAAGGATCCCGGAGCCGCTGAGAAACGCCCGGAGGGTCGCCGCGAGGTCCCGGGCCGACTGGAAGCGCGTCTCCCGTTTCTTGTCCAGGCACGCCAGCACCAGGCGCTGAATTTCCGGAGGCGCCTTGACCGCGAGCTGATCGTAATGTGCGGGAGGCTCGTGCAGAATCGCCGACATCGTGTCGATCGCCGTATTCCGCTGGAACGGCCGCTTGCCGGTGATCATCTCGAAAAAAACACAGCCGAGCGAGAACAGGTCGCTCACCCCATCCACCGCCTCCGCCCGCAACTGCTCGGGAGCCATGTAGCCGATCGTTCCGACGATCGCTCCGGGGGAGGTCATTACGTCGGTCACCGGACTCTCGTCGATGCTTTCGATCGGGGTATGGGCCAGGCCGAAGTCCAGAATCTTGACCCGGCCGTCCGAGGTCAGGAAGATGTTCTCCGGCTTGAGGTCGCGATGGACCACGCTCCGCGCATGGGCCGCCGCCAGTCCTTCCGCAACTCCGGCCGCGATCTCGACTGCTTCGCGCCAGGCGATCCCGTCCCGGTTCAGCCGCTCCCGGAGGTTCTGCCCTTCGAGCAGCTCGGTCACCGCGTAGTAGACGCCCGAGTCGGTTCCCACATCGTGAATCGAGACGATGTTCGGGTGCGAGATCGCCGCGATTGCCTTGGTTTCACGCTGGAAGCGGGAGAGTGCCGCCTGGTCATCCCGGAGATGGGACGGGAGAACCTTGATTGCGATCTCCCGCCCGAGACGGCCATCCCGCGCGCGGAAAACCTCGCCCATCCCTCCGGATCCGAGAGGACCGACCAGCTCGTACGGGCCGAGCTGCATGCCGGGGGCGAGATTGACCACACCCTATTCTACGCACGGATGGCGATCGCCGGAATTTTCGGCGCCCGCAAACCCACGCTCACCGGCTGCCAAGGCCTGGATACGCAGACGCGGTGCCGGAGTCAGGGCTATCTCTTTCCCAGCTGCTTTTCGAGATCCTTGAGACGTTGCTCCAGCTCGCGGACCCGGGTACGAAGCTCATCGCAGTTCCGGCTGCGCTCGACCTGTTCGCGCCACTCCGGACTCTGGAGATACTCCTGCAGCTTGTCGAGACCCTCCGGCCGGACCCGAAGAATTCGCCCCTCGAAATCCTTGTCGTTATGGGGAAAGAGAAACCGGGTTTCGGGACGCTTCCGTTCGGTCAGGGTGGCAAACAGAGTCTGGCTGACTCCGCTCCTGAGGATTTCGAGCCTGACCTGTTCGCCCTGCTTCCGCGAGCGGATCACCCAGCCCACTGAACGGGACGAGTCCGCCGGCTGGCCATCGATCGAGAGGAGCACATCGCCAGCCCTCAGTCCGGCTTTGTCGGCCGGGCTGTCCTTCTCCACCGAGCCCACCAGCAGTCCCTTTTCGGGAGGTGCACCAAAGTAACCGCGAAGCTGATCCGGCATGTTCTGCAGCACGACGCCCAGATAGCCGCCGCTGGCAAGCTGCCCTCTCTCGATCAGGAACGGAAGGGATTCCTCCCCCTGAGGGGACTCTCCGTTCCGGAGCTGGATCCAGTGCATGGAATGGTGTTCGCCATCCCCGGCAGAGGCGGCGAGCGGAATCAGCATCAGAATGACGATTGCAAACGTGGCCACCTGCGTTGATCGAGTCACTGGTAATCCTCCTGAACCCGGTTTGCCGGGACGACCATCGCGCCCGCGCGGTCCGGAATTGCCGGCCCTCGATTTCGTCTCAGGTCGAGCACGTAGTCGCTCCGACTGTCACTGCCGAGATAGATCACCGGCTCCTCTGCGGGAGCCATCCGTTCGATTTCACTCAGCTCCGACCGGATCGCCTGGTGCTCGGCACGAAGAGACTGAAGTCGCTGACCTTCATCGACTCGCCGCAGCGTGTAGAGCGCACCCGTCCCCAGCAGGGTGACGCCCAGCACCGCCGCGGCGATCCACCGAAGCGTCGCCGGATGGGATGGATTCTGTTCCGCCCCGATGCGCTGCATCACCCGGGACGTGAATCCCTGGGAAGCCCGCACCCGCGGAAGAGCATCCAATGCTGCCCGGGCGGGATCGTCAGGCATGACGCAAAGCTCCTTTCCAATAGGGTGTGAGGCGCTTGCGAAGCTGCTCACGACCGCGCGAGATTCTCGATTTCACCGTTCCCTGGCGGCATCCGAGCGACTCGGAGATCTGCTCATAGGACCAGCCTTCGATCTCCCGGAGCAGCAGAGGAGCCCGGAGGTGCAGGGGCAGCTCTGCGATCGCGCTCCTGACCACACCGGTGATCTCGATCTCGATCGCCTGCTGCTGCGGGGACGGCGGGGACGGCTCGGGAAGCGAGAGCCGGGGAACGAGGTGAATCCATCGCCGATTGCGGCGGTGGGCGGAACGGACGAGATTCGTCGCAATCCGGAACAGGTAAGGGGCGAGCCGCCCCTCCTCGCGATAGCGGTCCGCGTGAAGGTAGAGCTTGACGAAGGCCTCCTGAGCGTACTCCTCGCCCAGATCGCGGTTCCCGGTCAGCTGAGTCAGGTAGTTCACCAGACGGTCCTTGTAGCGTTCGACCAGCAGGGCGAAGCCCTCATCGTCTCCGGCCCTCACGGCGAGCATCAGGTCGTGATCGGTTCGATCGCTCATCACTCCTGCCCAGAATAACGCCGATCGCGGAGAATGGTTCCGCCTTCGGCACGCACCTTGCGCCCGCCTCAGGCGCGATGGCTTTGCCGGATCTCGATGTGGCTGCACCCCCGTTCGATCGGAACCCCTCGGCATGGAGCCAGAGAATCCCGATCGTGCTCATCGCCACCACCGGGTTCATCGCCGCGGCCTGGATGGCGCTGTACCAGTGGCATCAGGTGGACTTCGTCTGGGACCCGCTGTTCGGCTCCGGCACGCGAACCGTACTGACCTCGAAGACCTCCAGGACGCTCGAGACGTGGTTCCACATGCCGGACGCCGCGCTGGGGGCGGTCGGCTATCTCAGCGAGATCATCTTCGGAATGATCGGCTCGACGCGGCGCTGGCAATACCGACCGTGGATGGTGATCATCTTCGGGTTCGACGTCATTCCACTGGGCTTCGTGAGTGTCGCCCTGGTTCTGGCTCAGGGTCTGGTGGTTCACGCCTGGTGTTTTCTCTGCCTCTACACCGCGCTGATCTCTCTCCTCCTGATGTTTCTCGCCTACGACGAGGTCTGGGCAACCCTGAAGTTCCTGCTGAGAGTCTGGCGTCGGTATCACGACCGGCGGTTGTTATGGCAGACATTCTGGGGAGAGGGCTCCCACCAGGCGGAGGCCGTCGCGCTGGAGAGGGATTGATCATGTGGCCTCGCGCAATCGAACTGATGCTCGGATGCTGGCTCGCCGCGAGCCCGTTCATCTTCAATCACGATCCATCGGCGAGGGCGCTGTGGGTCAATGACTTCGTCTGTGCCGGACTGATCATCACCATTGCGGCGCTTTCGTTCTTCAGACCGATTCGCCGGGTGCATCTTCTCCAGCTGGCGGTTGCGGGCTGGCTCGTCGGGTTCGGCTACCTCGCTCAGTCCCCGCCCGTGCCGGGGGGACTCCAGAATGACATGATCGTGGGTCTGATCCTCCTGATGCTGGGCATCGCGCCACCAGACGCGGACCGTCCACCCCGAGGCTGGCGTCGTGCCTGGGTCCCACTTCATCCGTCGAATGACGAGCGGCAGAGCTCGGATTAAGGCGCGATGATGCGGCCGATCTCGCACGTCGTCGGCTTCGACGATTTTCCTTTCTCCCGGGAACAGCGGGGCGAGGTACGAGTGGTTGGGGCCGTCTTTGCCGGGCCGCGGATGGAAGGGGTGCTGAGCTGCCGGGTGCGACGTGATGGGGCGAACGCTGCCGCCCGGTTGGCCGGGGTCATCCAAACGTCCAAATTCCGCGAGCACCTGCAGCTCGTCATGCTTCAGGGAATCGCTCTGGCGGGTTTCAACGTAGTGGACGTGTTCCTGCTGCACCGGCGTCTCCATGTCCCCGTTCTGGTCGTGGCGCGGCGGCAGCCGGACATGGAAGCAATCCGGCGTGCTCTGCTCGAGCGGGTTCCCGGCGGGGCGAGGAAGTGGAAGATCATCGAGCGTCTGGGGCCGATGGAGCCGGCTGGCGGGGTGTTCATCCAGCGGGTGGGACTCGATCGGCACGAGGGCGAGTCGCTGGTGACCCGCTTTGCGGTTCACGGAACCGTTCCGGAGCCCCTGCGGGTGGCACATCTGATTGCCGGAGGGATCGGGCGGGGCGTCAGCGGGCGGCGGGTATAGTGATTCACCCACCGGGCCGAAGGGTTGCAGATAGAATGGATCCGGAGAATCACGGATGAAAATGCGATCGTTCTGGCTCGTCTTTCTTCTTTTCGGCGCGGCATGCTCCCAACTGCCTCCGGCGGAACAACCCCCGGTCGATTCCGGCCCCCTGCCGGTCCTGCAGCACCGTCTTCCGGATGTCCATTGGGATGGCTCCTCCATGCTCAGCGGAGACGTCGACTGTGATGGCAACAGCGACGCGGTCATTGCCGGTCGGGAGGGCGATGTCTGGCATCTCGCCGTGGTTCTCGGGCCCGGGGGAGAGCGGATCGAAGAGATCACCTTTCCGATCGGCGGTGATATGCAGGAGTCGCTCTGCGGCGATCACCCCACCTTCCATGCGGAAGTGCTGAGCTATGACCCGGAGGAAGAGGCCGGGGACGCTCTGGAAGGATTTCACACCTCGGATCGCTGCATCGGGATCAACGTGACCAGCGGCGGGTGTGATGCTCACCACATTTACTGGAACCATGTCCGCAACCGGCTTGACTGGTGGCGGCTGTAGAACCATGCCGGCAATCGACGATCAGCTCACCATCCCCGATTCGGAGTTGCGGTACAGCACCTCCCGAAGCGGTGGCCCGGGGGGGCAGAACGTGAACAAGCTCGAGACGAAGGTGACCCTCGAGTTCGAGATCGCCGCCTCCGCGGTGCTGTCGGAGGAACAGAAGACGACTCTGGCCGAACGGCTGGCGACCCGGATCAATCGCGAGGGTGTGTTGCGGGTGACGTCGCAGAAGTATCGCAGTCAGATTCAGAACCGCGATGCCGCGATCGCACGGTTCATCGAGCTGGTTCACGACGCCCTCCAGGAGAGGCCGAAGCGGAAACCGACACGCGTTCCGAGAGGGGCGAAGAAGAAGCGTCTCGAGGAGAAGAAGAAGCGCTCCGAGCTCAAGCGTCTCCGCGGATCCGTGGATCGATAGAACGCTTCGCAACCAAGCTTCAGCGGTGACCGATCACCGACGCCGGAGCTCGCTTCTCACCGGGCTCGAGCGGTTTCTGAACGTCGCTGAAATCGCGCATGTAGACGGCCAGTCCGTAGTCCTCGAGATTCTTGGTGAACCCTGCGGCGAGCTGCTGGTTGTACCAGGGAAGGTTGAAGTCGAGCTCATCGTCCGGATCGAGATCGATCACCTGCATGTCCGCCCGGACCATGAACAGCTTTCCCATCCGCAGGGTGCCATCCTCGAACATCATCCAGTTCGGCTCATCCGGGCGCGGAGGATTCGGGGGAGCCACCGCCTCCGCGGAGTCGAAAATCTGAACCAGCTCACCGTTGGCGGCATGAAGCCCGACCAGCGTCCCCTCGATCTCAGGTGGCGGAAGAATGGCGAGGGCATCCACGATCAGATCGTTTTTCTCGATGGTGACGCCGACCGCCCTGCTCACGTCCAGGACTTTCTCCAGGGTGATTCCGAAGGCGTCCATCAATCCCTTTCCGGACACCTTGCAGATCTCGATGTGGGTCGGGTGGATTCGAATCTTCCCGGTGTTGGTGAGGCTGACATTCGCGTCCATGGTGAACGGAAGGTCGATTCCTTTGTGAATCACGCCCGACTGGTGCAGCTTTCCTTCGGTCACCGAGATCACCAGGTCTCGGAGCGGAGCACCGGCGTAGCCGAAGACGTGGTCGTTCATCAGCACGGAGAGCGTCGACCCGCTCGCGCCGACCTGGCCGCGGGCGATGTGCATGACGAACGAGCGAGGGTCGTCGAAATTGACCGGCGCTCCCTTTTCTTTCGGCGTCATGGTTCCGAGCAGTTCGTGAATGTGAAGAGTCACGCCGGGCGCGACGGTGAAGAGAACGTTCTGCATTGCGGTGCGGGTCGGCTGCTCCGACGCGGCTTCCGGGGGGACATCGAAGTGAGCGATTCCCACGGGAGGGTAGCTCGCGGGTTGCGGCGCGGTCTTTCCGCCCGCACCGACGCAGCAACAGGCCGGCAGGAACAGGAGTCCGCACACGATCACCAGACCGGTCGTCACGATCAGAATCGACTTCGCGGAATGGGCCTGGTGGTACCAGCGACGGGTCATCTCGGCTTACCGCGTCGGGGGAGCGGTTCGTACCAGCTCCGGTTGGTGGACCGCCGGTCGGCTGATCTCCTGATCCATCGTCGGCCGGGTCTGCTTCGTTTCGAGATGGAGGTCGATCATCCGCCCCCCTTCGGCAATGGACCGGTGAATCGCTTCCACGATCCGGACGTCAATCAGTCCTTCCACCCCGGAGGCTTCCGGTTCCCGGTTCTCGAGGATGCAGGAGGAGAACTCGAAAAGCTCCGGCGCGAACTGATCCCTCTTTCCGAACTCCCGGTTTCGGGTTTCCCCGTCGACAGTGACCTGGTGACGGAGAGTGGCGGTGTAGCTGTATGCCGGGGAAACCAGGAGATCTCCCCGGGTGCCGAGCACTCGATAGGAGTTCACCTGAGAGGATCCGAAGCCGCAGACGAATGATGCAATCTTCTCGTCCGGGAACCGGAGGGTGGCGGCAACCGTCTCCGGAACCTCGTCGAAGCGTTCGTCGCCACGGGCGGAGGTTGCGGAAACCCCGAGCGGCTCCTCGCGGAAGAGATAGCGCGCCGCGTTGATGCAATAGATCCCCATGTCGTACACGGGGCCACCACCCAATTCCTCGCGGAGTCGGATGTCACCCTCCCGCACCTGCTGTGTGAACGTCGAATTGAAGATTCTCGGACGTCCGAGCCGGCCGGACGCGATCAGCTGCGCAGCCTCCAGGTTGGCCTTCTCGAAGTGAAGGCGATACGCGATCATCAGACGGACACGATGCTCTCGGGCCGAGCGGATCATCGCCTCGCATGCAGAGGCAGTCACCGCCATCGGCTTTTCGCAGAGGACGTGGACGCCCCGTTCGGCGGCGCGCACCGCATAGTCGCGGTGCAGACTGTTCGGCAGCGTGAGGTAGACCGCATCGATCTGACCGCTCTCGAGCAGGCGATCGTAGTCGTCGTAACGGTACAGATCCTCGACGCCATAGCGGCTGCCGAGGGTTTCCAGTTTCTTTTCATCGCTCGAGACCAGAGCGGCCAGCTGCGAGTTTTCCGAGGCATGCTCGAAGGCCGGAAGGACGGCCGCCTGCGCGATGTGCCCGAGTCCCACCACCCCGTAGCGCACTCGCTTCGCGCTCGAGGAATGTTTCCTTGCAGGTTGGTTCATGGGACTGCTCGATGCCAGAGACGTGCCTCGGGACCGGCTGAAAGTGGATTCTTTCTGCCGGGACGGAAGAATCGCGGCGGATCAGCATGTTCCTTTAACCCTCAGGCATTCGATCTTGAAAGGATGGTTACTATGAAGAAACTACTCATTGCAGTGGCTTTCGGGGCCCTTTTCCTGCCGGCATCGCTGATGGCGCAGGTGAAGGTGAGTGAACCGGGCTTCTCGGTCACACTCCCGGAAGGATTCACGGAGTTCAACAAGAAGGAGCAGACGGTTCCTTCACCCAACGGACCGATCGATCAGGTCACCTATCTCTCGAAATCGCCCGATGGCGCCTTCATCGTCACCTACAGCGACGTCAAGGAGAAGATCAACGATCCGAAGCTGATGATGGAGAACGGCCGGGACTCCCTGCTCAGGAGCATCCAGGCTCAGCTCGAGAGCCAGAAGGACATCACCGTTGCGGGCAATCCGGGCATGAACTTCAACTACAAGGCCGTCTCGCCCCGCCCGATCTACGCGCGCACGGAATTCGTGGTCGCAGGCCCGCGGATGTACCAGGTGATCTTCCTCGGATACACCGAGGAGGCCCGGACCCGGCCGGACGTCGCCAGCTCCTTCCAGTCCTTCAACGTCAAGCCGCTCGAGACGGCGAAGAAGAACACTGCCCCGAAGCCGAACGAAAAGGTGGTTGCAAAGCCGAACAAGGACGACAGCGACCAGCTCCAGGCTCCGAACACGAGCTCCAACCAGTAGCCCATCACTCCTCGGAGTGCTCGAGGGCCCCGGCGCTGCCGGGGCTTTCTGGTTTATGGGTGCGAAAATAGCGCACTATTTGTGATATTGATTAATGCCGTTGACTGCTGTTTCTCGTATTGACGTGCAATATATATTACGGTGATTCCATTACCTGATCTCGTGATAACCGCCTCTGAAGTAGAGCAGTGGGTTCAGGTTCCCGGCGGTGTGTGAGTGCATCACCTCGCCGACGAAGATGGTGTGATCCCCGCCCGGCAGCGCCTCTCGCACCACACATTCCAGGTTCGCCAGGCAGCCGTCGAGAAGGGGATCCCCGAGCTCGCCCTCCCGCATGGCGAGGCCGGCGAACTTCTCGGGACTGCGGGAAGCAAACCGGTTGGAAAGTTCCTGTTGCCTCTCGCTGAGGATGTTGACGGCAAAGTGCCCCCCGGCGGCAATTCCGTCATGGGACCGGACGGTCTTTTCCACGCAGATCAGGACCAGTGGAGGTTCCAGCGAGAGGGACGCGAATGCGCTCACGGTGATTCCATACCTCTGCCCCTCGTGCTCGGTGGTGACCACGGTGACTCCGCTGGCAAATTGAGCGAGGGTGGCTCGGAACTGGTTCGGATCCATCGACATCGGGCTGAATCTCCTTTCTTCGTCGGGCGCATTCTATCGGTTCCTCGAGGTGACGGCCTCCCTGAGAGGCTGTGCAGAAACCCAGAGCGGCGCGTCTTTGCGGCGGAACGACGCCATCTGCTTCGTTGCGGCTCCTCCGCGATGAGCCCGCATCGCCTCGTCGCCGCGCCTCGCATCTGGTGCCGTCGCGCTCGCAAGCCGATCCACCCTCGATTTCTGCACAGCCTCCCTGAGGGAACGGCGGCGCTTCTGCCGATGTTGTTCCATGGGATGCCCCCTCTCTCCCGGCGACTGCTGAAGGACCGGCTGGACCGACTCGCCAACAGCTTCGATCTCAGCCATCTGAGCCCCGATCCGCTCGAGGTCGTCCGACGATTCGATGATCCTCTCGACCAGGAGGTGGTGGGGGTGATTGCGGCGGCGTTCGCTTACGGGCGCGCGGATACGGTCGTGGCGCACGTCGGCTGGGTCACCGACAGGATGATCCCGTCTCCGTCGCGATATCTCCGGGAGGAGTTCGGGGCTTCGGAGGCCCGGAAACGATTTGCCGGCTTCACTCACCGGTTCCACAAGACGGAGGATCTGGTGCGGTTGCTCGGCTGTCTGGCGGCGGCACTGCGGCGCCACGGAACGCTCGGGGATCTGTTCCGCGAAGGCTACCGGCCGGAGGAGGCCGACATCGGACCGGCTCTGGAGCGATTCGTGGAAAGGCTCCTGCGTCTCGGACGCGTCTCGTCGCTGGCCTCGATGCGCTATCTGCTGACATCCCCCGCGGACGGAAGCGCCTGCAAGCGGATGAATCTCTATCTGCGCTGGATGATCCGCCGGACCGAGCCGGATCTGGGCCTGTGGAGGTTTGCCGATCCGGCAAAGCTGGTGATGCCTCTCGATACCCACGTCAACCGGATCACGCGATTTCTGGGACTGGTCGAGCGGAAGAGCGCGGACTGGAAGACGGCCCGCGAGTTGACCGACCGGCTTCAGCGTCTCGATCCGCTGGATCCGGTCCGCTACGACTTCGCCATCTGCCGGCTCGGGATTCTCGCTCTCTGCAGCCGAACGCCGCGCCGGGAGCTCTGCGACGCCTGCCAGCTCAACGACGTCTGCCGGCTGCGGGTCCGATAGCGAATAGGATCTTCATTCCTTCTCACGAATTGCGCGGATCAGCTCGTCCTTCTTCATCCGGCTCCGCCCGACGATGTCGAGTCGCCTCGCCCGGTTCTCCAGCTCATCCTTCGTCCTGGCTTCCAGCCTGGTATTCGGGTTGCCGGTACCTTCGGTCCGTTCGTTCGGTGTCCGGCCTTCCTCCCGGCGTTCCTTGTTCACGGTTCGCGCTGCAATCTCCCGGGCACGCTTCTCACTCTTCCCGCGGTCCTCGGCGCTCTCCCTGATGTGCTCGTACATCCGTTCGTCCTTGTTCGACCAGCCTGGCATTCCGCATCTCCTTTCTGCCAGAGGGAACAAAAGGATCAAAGGGTGCAAGGAGCGAGCAGAGATCCCGGGCACGCTGCGAGAGGCTCAGGAGTCGATCTTCCGGACCAGATACTGACGGAGACCATCCCGCCAGTCCTCCGGGGCGAAGCCGGTGAGCCGTTCGTATCGGCGGGTGGAGAGGATGGAGTTGGAGGGACGCGCCGCGGGACGGGGAAACTCGATTGAGCTTACCGGGGCGATGGCGACCTCCCCCTGGATGATCTCCGCATTCCGCGCCTCGTCGACGATGGTGCGGGCGAAGTCGTACCAGGTGCCATGCGGATGGTCGGCGTAGTGAACGACACCGCGCGGTCCGTCCGGTTCCGTTGCCACCTGCGCCAAACGGATCAGCGCTTCGGCCAGGTGCGGTGTCCAGGTGGGTCTGCCCTGCTGGTCGTCCACGACCCGCAGGTTGCGGCTGCCCTCCCGGACCTGCCGGAGAATCGCTTCGACGAAGTTCCAGCCCTGGGAGCCGAACAGCCAGGAGGTTCGGACGATCAGGTGTTTCGACGCCTTCGCCGCTTCCCGTTCTCCCCGCAGCTTGGACCGTCCGTACGCGGAGATCGGCGCCACCGGATCGTCCTCATCGTACGGCCCGATCCGCGTTCCGTCGAAGACGAAGTCGGTGGAAATGTGCAGAAGCAGCGCACTCCAGCGGTCGGCTCCCTCGGCGAGGAATCCCACCGCGTTCCCGTTGATCCGGGTCGCACGCTGTTCCTGGGTCTCGCAGTCGTCGACCCGGGTGAACGCGGCGCAATTGGCGATGATGTCGGGCCGGACCTGCTTGAGGAGGTAGAGCACCGCATCACGGTCCGTGATGTCCAGCTCTTCGTGTCCGACCGCGATCGTGTCGGTGTCCCGGGAACGGAGGAGGCGATCCAGGTCGGATCCCACCATCCCGGTCGCTCCGGTGATCAACCAGCGCAAGAATCGAGCTCCATGGAAAGGTCGGGTCGGGCCGGTTCAGAGCGATTCCCGGAGTGGCACTCCGGTCGTCGCCGCGGATGGAGAGGCGGAAGCAGCGGCCACCTCAGCCGTTGTCTTTCTTCTCTTCGAGGTGGTTCTTGCTGTCCTTGCTCTTCAAACCGTCCTTGAAGTTGGCGATCCCCTCGCCCAGCCCCTTTCCGAGCTGCGGAAGCTTGCTCGCGCCGAAGACGACGATGACGATCAGAAGGATCAGGAACAGCTCGGGGAAACCTAAACCGAACATGGGCTATTTTCTCCTTCGCGTCCGCCATGGTATTACGAAGCCGGACGCAATCCGAACAACAATGCCGGGCGCCGGGACGTTCCCGGCGCAGAACCGGGACGGCGGAAGGCTCAGAGACGGGTCAGATTGGCGTATTTGGCGATGAACTTCCGGGTCCCGGCCCGGTCGAAGTAGACCGTGAGTTTCGCGGTGTCGCCGTTCCCCTCCATCCGGAGGATCACTCCCTCGCCGAACTTTTCGTGGCGTACCCGTACACCCCGCTTCAATTCCTTCGAACCTCCGCCCTCGGCAGGGCGGGCCGTCTTGATTGCACCGGGATCGAATTTCACCGGGCCGCCGGAGAAGAAGCTGCCGATGTTGTCGACCGATCGATCGCTTCCGGTGCTGCGCTCACGACGGGATTCGTCACGACCCCCGGACCGGCCGTGCCCCTGCCACCGCTCGGAGCCGCGTCCACCCCAGCGGCTGGCGTCGGTCCAGTCGCTCCGCGCCGGAGCGAGGTTCCGCGCCAGATTCAGCCGCTCGACCGCCTCGGAAGGGATCTCGCCGAGAAAGGCGGAAGGACTCTGTTCCTTGAATTGACCGTGCATCCGGCGCTGCAGACAGTGAATGCAGTAGAGACGCTCCTTCGCCCGGGTCATGCCGACATAGCAGAGCCGCCGCTCCTCCTCCACGTCCTCGCCCGATTGCGCATGAGGAAGGATCCCTTCCTCCATCCCGGCGAGAAACACCACCCGGAACTCCAGTCCCTTTGCGGAATGGAGCGTCATCAGGGTGATTCCCTTCTGCTCGTCGTACTGATCGACGTCGGACATCAGGGTAATGGCGTCGAGATAGTCTCCGAGAGCGGAGGAGGGATTCTCGTCCTGAAACTCCCGGGCGGAGTTGATCAACTCCTCGATGTTCTGGAGCCGTGCCTCGTCCTGCGGATCGTCCGTCCGATTGTAGAGCGACCGATAACCCGTCCGCTCGAGGATGAAATCGAGAAGTTCCGGAACCGGCCGGCTCGCCTCCCGCTGCAGGTCGTGGACGATCTCCCGGAACTCACCCACCGCCTTGCGCGCCCTTTCCGGCAGAAAATCGAGCTCTCCCTCGATCACCGTCCAGAGCGACACCGATTCCTCCTGCGCTTTCTGCTGGAGATTGGCGATGGTGGTGGCTCCGATGCCGCGGGCCGGAACGTTGATCACCCGCTCGAGCGAGCCGGCATCATGGGGGCGGATGGCCAGGCGCAGGAACGCGAAGAGGTCCTTGATCTCCGCCCGCTCGTAGAACTTGGTGCCCCCCACCACGATGTAGGGAAGGTTGGCGTTGAGCAGCTCTTCTTCGAACGGGCGCGACTGAGCATTGGTCCGGAACAGGACCGCCACGTCCTGAAGAGGAATGTCGCTGCGCATTTCCAGGATCCGCTCGAGCACGAACTTCGCCTCTTCACGCTCGGTGTCGCAGGTCACGATGCGCACCGGGTCTCCGGCCCCGCGATCGGTGTAAAGGGTCTTCCCCTTCCGGGCGGTGTTGTTCGCGACCACGCCGCTCGCGGCGTCGAGGATGTTGCCGGTGGAGCGGTAATTCTGTTCCAGCTTGACGATGGTTGCGCCGGGGAAGTCCCGCTCGAAATTCAGAATGTTCATGATGTCGGCGCCGCGGAACTTGTAGATGGACTGGTCTTCGTCGCCGACCGCCATGACGTTGCCCTTCTCGCCGGTGAGCTGCTCGATCAGTTCGTACTGTGCATGGTTCGTATCCTGGTATTCATCGATCAGGAGATGCTGGAACCGGTCCGTCATTTCGCGGCGGATGTCCTCGTGCTCGCGAAGCAGCCGGACGTGATTTCCGATCAGGTCATCGAAATCCATGGCATCCAGCGAGACCAGCCGCTTCTGATAGAGCTGGTAGATCTCGGCGACCCGTGCGCCGTAGAAATCGCGGTGACTCTCGGCATAGGCGGCCGGCGTGGAGAGAACGTTCTTCGCCCGGGAGATGGCGGAGAGAAGCTTTCTGGGCGGGAAGGCGCTCTCGTCGAGTCCGGCCTGCCGGGCGACTTTCTTCACCAGGGCGAGCTGATCCGCGGTGTCGTAGATCAGGAAGGATTTGCTGTAGCCGAGGCGGTCCGCCCAGCGGCGCAGCATCCGCAGCGAAACGGAGTGAAAGGTGCCGATCAGCGGACCCCGATCCACACCGGGCACCAGCCGGGTGACGCGGTGTTTCATCTCTCCCGCGGCTTTGTTGGTGAAAGTGACCGCGAGAATCTGGCCCGGACGGACGGACTGTTCTCCGATCAGCCAGGCGATGCGGTAGGTGATCACGCGGGTTTTTCCGGATCCCGCTCCGGCAAGAACCAGGAGAGGACCCTCTCCATGAGTGACGGCGCGACGCTGAGGCTCGTTGAGGATGCTGAGATCGATCATCGTGGCAGAAGAATCTCCCGGCCGGAGGCGAAGCTCGCCATCCGGATCCATCGGTTCCCCGGAGCGAAACCCGGGTCTACTTGGCCATCCGTTGTGGTTTTCGGCGCTTCGCCCGGGCGCGGTCGATCAGCCGGGTGGTCACCCGGATCTGCTCGAGGATCTTCTCCTCCAGACCATTGCCCTGGGTCTTGAACTGCTTGGCCTGGCGGAATACCACCCGTGCCTTGTCTTTCTCGCCGGTCTCGAGCAAAGCCATTCCGAGGTGGGTCAGATTGGTCGGCGTCGGTCCGAGATCCGCGGATTTGCTGAGGAAGTCGACGGCGATGTCGTACTCCTTCCGCTTGAAGTAGACCCATCCCAGAGCGGCCAGCGGGAACTGTTTGAGCTCCTTGGGGGAGAACCGCAGTGCGAGCTGTGCACTCTCCAGCGCTTCGTCCAGACTCTCGCCCATCTCCGCGAGGTTGTAGGCCTTTTCGTAATAGGCAATCGACTTCGCGTAGTTCGAGGTCGCCTCGCGCAGCATCTCCTCGAGCAGCCGGTTTCCTTCCCGGTAGTGCCCCTCGGCACGAAGCGCCTCGACCAGGGTGGTGTAGGCGGCCGCAGCCACCATCTCCGGCGGCTTCTGGTTCAGGATCCTCCGGGAGACGGCAATCGCCTCGGAATTCAGATCGAGGTGCGAGCAGAGAAGCGCGTAGGGCATCAGGATCTTGGTGTTGTTCGGATCGTCCTTCGCCGCCTGACGGTAGACCTCGAGCGCTTCCTTGTAGTTTCGATCGGTGGCGAGCTCCTCGGCTCTGCCGAACAGCTCTGCAACCGGTCCTTCCAGGGTGATGTGGCGGTTGTGGTCGCGATCCTCGTAGATCCGGACCGCCTGCTGATACTCCATCTTGTTGGGGTTCAGCTCCAGAGCCTCCTGGAAGCACTGCATCGCCTTGCGGTTCCAGTTCCGGTCGAGGTAGCAGAGTCCGAGGTGGTAGATCGCTTCCTCGTATTCGGGATCGAGCTTCAGCGCAGCCTGAAGGGAGCGGATGGCCCGGTCGAGCTGGCCCTTCTCGTAGAAGATCGTCCCGAGCAGGTAGTGCGCCTGCGGCATCGGCTCGATCTCGATCGCCTTCTGCAGGAACTTCTGGGCGCGCAGGTAGCGGGACTGCAGCGTGTAGATCGCCCCGAGTGAGAAGTAGGGGAGAAAGGAGTCCTGCGAAATCTGGATCGCCCGCCGGAGCCAGCGCTCGGCCCCCTTGAGATCACCCTGTTCGTGCAGCAGGACACCGTAAAAGACCGCCGAGTCGAAATGGTCCGGCTGGACCTCGAGAGTCCGCTCCAGAAAGGTTCGGGCCCGGTCGAGATTGCCGTCATTGAAATACATCTCGCCGAGAAAAAAGCTCAGCTCGTAGTTTTCGCGGTCGAGCTTGAAGGCTTCCTCCAGAAGCTTCATCCCCCGTTCCTGCTCGAAGGTCTCGATCAGAGATTCGGCGTCGCGGACCAGCTCGTTGAACCGTTCCCGCCGCTCTCCATGGAACAGGGAGAGCATCCGATCCCGCCGCTCGGCGAAACGCTCCTTCTTCTCCAGGGCCAGCATCTGCTCGCCCATCTTCGATTCCCACAGATCGATCAGTTCCTCGCTGGAGACGAAGCTCTTCTTTTCCAGCAGCTCCTTGAGGGAGAGCAGGCCGGTCTGATTGACGAAGATCGAGCGCTCCTGCTTCTGCAGCGATTCGACGGCCAGCCGCAACGTGTCGGCCGTCCGCTTGACCATCTCTTCGAGAACCGAGACCCGCTCGAGCAGATGCTCGTCGAGCGAGACGTCATCGTCCTCGTCGTACTCATCGAGATGATCGTCCTCGAACGCCAGGATGCCGGAGAGCACCAGGAGTTTGTTCTGACAGCGGAAGCAATACTCCCGACTGTCGTCATTGAATGCACCGCAAGTCTGACAAAGCATGAAAAGAATTCTTCCTCGATGACTGCCGGAACAGCAGGCCGGGCGAAAGTATGTCCTTCACCCGGCCATGGTCCAGCCCGCTAGTTCCCCTCGTAGACGTAAAACCCGCGGCCGCTCTTCCGGCCGAGCCATCCGGCATCCACCATCTTCACCAGAAGCGGACACGGACGGTACTTCGGGTCGCCGAATCCCTCTTCGAGAACCCGGAGAATGGCCAGGCAGACGTCCAGCCCGATGAAGTCCGCCAGGGTGAGCGGTCCCATCGGGTGGTTCATTCCCAGCTTCATCACCCCGTCGATCGACTCGGGAGTGGCCACACCCTCGTAGAGCGCGAAGATCGCCTCGTTGATCATCGGCATCAGTACCCGGTTGGAAATGAACCCGGGATAGTCGTTGACCTCGATGGGCGTCTTGCCCATCTTCTTCGCCAGCTCCTCGACCTTCTGCCATGTCTCGTCTGACGTGGCAATCCCCCGGATCACCTCGACCAGGGTCATTACCGGAACCGGATTCATGAAATGCATTCCGATGACCTTGTCGGGACGGCCGGTGACCACGGCCAGTTTGGTAATCGAGATCGAGGAGGTGTTGGAGGCGAGAATCGCCTCGGGACGGGTGATGGTCCCGAGTTTGGAGAAGATCTCCCGCTTCTCGGCGAGACTTTCGATCACCGCTTCGATCACGATGTCCGCATCCGCGGCGGCCTCGACGTTCACCGCCGTGGTGATTCTTCCGAGGGCGGATTGCTTCTCCTCGGCCGTCATCTTTCCCTTGTCCACACCGCGCTGCAGGTTTTTCGAGATCGTCGCCAGGGCCTTGTCGGCGAGCGCCTGCGACATCTCGATCAGAGTCACGTCGAATCCGGATACGGCGGCCACATGGGCAATCCCGTTGCCCATTGTTCCACCACCGATCACTGCAATTTGTTTCATCTGATCCTCCCGATTGCAGGGTTCGAGCGGAGCATATCACCGGGGAATCCTCCGGCGGAGTCAGCTTCTGAGCTTCCGGTCGACAACTGGATCTACTTCACCGCGCCGGAGGTCAGCCCCTCCACGATCCTCCGCTGAAACAGAAGCACCACGACCGCGACCGGCAGGGTCGCGATCATCGCCGCGGCAAGGATCTCCCCCCACGGAACCTGGTACTGGCCACGGAACAGGGCGATGGCCACCGGGACGGTCTGACGCTCCGGTCCGAGCGTGAACGAGAGGGCGAAGAGGAACTCGTTCCAGCAGTAGATGAAGGTGAGAATCGCCGTGGTGGCCAGCCCCGGCAGCGCGAGCGGTGCCACGATGCGGGTGAGGATCGACCAGCGGGAGGCGCCATCCACCGCCGCCGCCTCTTCCAGATCGATCGGAATCTGGCGGAAATACCCCACCAGCAACCAGACCGTCAACGGCATCGCGAAGGTCATGTAGGGAAGAATCAGCCCGGGAAATGTATCGATCAGATGAAGCGTCCGCAGAAGAAGAAACAGCGGACTGACGATGGAGATCTGCGGGAACATGGTGACCGCCAGAATGAAGCCGAGCACCGCGGTCCGGCCGCGGAACCGAAGCCGCGCCAGAGCCCACGCGGCGAGTGCGCCGATGCAGACGCAGAAGGCCGTGGTCGCGCCCGCCACCACCAGAGAGTTCCGGATCGGCAACCAGAACCGCCGGCGGGTGAAGAGCTCCCGGTAATGATCCAGCACCAGGCTGGAGGGAAGCACTGAGCCACCGCCGCCGAAGAGCGAGGATTCGGGGGAGAAGGAGGCCAGCAGCGACCACGCCAGCGGGAGCAGGGCGAAAGCAGCCAGCACGACGAGGAGGATCCTGGTCAGTGCAGACGATCGGCTCCGTACGCTCACCGTTCTCCCCGCAGAAGATCGCCGCCGAGAAGACGGATGTAGATCATCGAAAGGACGAACGTCACCAGGAATACGATCACCGAGAGTGCGGCACCGGTGCCGAAGCGAAGATCCTGGAACAGAGTATTGAAGGTATAGAGGGCGAGCGGTTCCGTCGCGGTGCCCGGGCCGCCGCCGGTCAGAACGTAGACCAGGTCGAACACCCGAAACGCATCGAGGGTGCGAAAAATGAGCGCGACGAGCAAAGCGGGTTTCAACATCGGCAGCGTGACGTGAAGAAACTGCGCACGTGCCGAAGCACCATCCATCGAGGCGGCCTCGTACAACTCGCCGGGGATATTCTGCAGGCCGGCGAGAAGAAGGAGAGCGACGAAAGGAGTCGTCTTCCAGACGTCGGCGAGGATCAGCGGGACCCAGGCGGTCCAGCGCCCCGCAAGCCAGACCACCGGCTCGGCGACGATGCCGCTTCCCACCAGCAGAGTGTTCACCAGCCCCGAATCCGAAGCGAACAGGAAGCGCCACACCAGCGCCGCCACCACCGTCGGCATGGCCCATGGCAGCAGAAACGATGCTCGCAGCAATCCACGGCCGCGGAACGAACGGTTGACCGCCAGAGCGATGAAGAGACCCAGAACCATCTCCAGGCCGACCGAGACCAGGGTGAAGAACAAGGTGTGCAGGAGAGCGGCGGAAAACCGGGGGTCCTGAAACACCCGCGCAAAGTTCTCCAGTCCGACGAAGGGCTCGCCCAGCCAGGGCATCCGCAGGTCGTGCCGGTAGAGCGACTCCTTCATCGTCCAGAAGAGTGGAAAGATCGCGATCAGAAAGATCACGGCGAGCGCCGGAGCGACGAAAGCCCATGCGGCACGGCGCTCCTCACGGCGAGCACTCATGGAACCTCGTCGAGGATGCTCTGCATCTGCCGGGCAGCATCGTGAAGCGCATCCGCGGGCTCGGTCTGGCCATTCAGAGCGCGATTGAGGTGGACCTGGAGGCGCTCGGAGAGCTGCGACCACAGCGGAGTGACCGGCCGCGGGGTTGCGGACTCGATGATCCTCAGAGCATCCGCCGGCGGAACGCCGAGCGCACGCCGCAGCCGGCGGTCGTGAAACAGGGCCGGCCGGGCAGGGTATTGACCGAGGACGTCCGCCCGCTCGAGCATCTGCCGCGGAGCGGTCAGGAACTCCACGAGCTCCCACGCAAAATCGGGGTGCTCACTCGCAGCGTTGATCGCCAGTTCCGCGCCGCCCAGTGCAGCGGTGGGGCGGCCTCCGGGACCGGCCGGCATCGGGGCCACTCCGAAGTCACCGGCCACGCGCGAATCGTTCCGGTCATTCATCAGATCCCAGGCATACGGCCAGTTCCTCATCATCGCGGCCCTTCCGTTCTGGAAGGCGAAGCGGCACTCCTCCTCATGCCAGGTGAGGACCTCACGCGGCGCGATCCCCTCTCGGATCTCGCTGCGCATCGCCTCGAGTGCGGCGACCGCCTCGGGCGAATCCACGACCACTCTTCCCTGGTCATCGAGAATTCGCCCGCCGTATCCGCCGAGGAACTCCAGAAAGACCGTCACCAGCCCTTCGTATCTCGCCCCCTGCCAGACGATGCCGTACGGCACCTGCTCGGAGACGTGGGACCGCGCCATGGCGTTCAGCTCCTCCATCGATGTGGGAGCATGGTCGAGCAGGTCCTTTCTCCAGTACAGCATCCCGACGTCGACGAACCAGGGAATCGCATAGAGTCTGCTCTTCCATTGGTTCGCTCGGATCGCTGCCGGGAAGAACTGGTCGGCGTGCGGCTGATGCGAGTCGAGAGGAAGGATCCACCCTGCGGCGGCGAACTCCGGGGTCCAGATCACGTCGAGCTGCAGGACGTCCGGTTTCCCCACGCGCGCATTGAGCCACTGAACGTAGAGCTGATGGCGCTGAGTGGCATCGTCGGGGGTCTCCTGGATGACCACGTCGATGCCGTGATGGGTCGCTTCGAAGCGCTGGATCTGCCGTTCCAGCAGAGCGCGCTCGGCACCCACGGCGCTCCCCGAAATGGTGATCGCCGGCCGGCTTTCACCGGAACAGGCGGAAAGCACGACCACCAGAATGGCGGCCGCCAGCAATCGGCACCTCGAGATCATTCATCCAGTTTAACGAACCGGCTCCCGGCCGTGGATGCGTCAGTCCTGCTCCTCGGTGTTGCGCCGTCTTTTTCGTTCATCCTCCTGGCCCGCGGTCAGCCCGCGGGGACTCTCCCCTTCGTATTTCAGCCCGGCCTTCTCGCCTTCCTTCGGTGTGGAGATCACCCGCCCGTCGTCGGTGGTCCGCACCTTCCGGTCGGGCATGTCGGCGACGCGAGGGCTCTTGTTGCGGTCTTCGCTCATGATTCCTCCTTGCCGTGAAAGGTGCTACAAGGACCACGCCATCAGCCGGTCGGCGCCTCAGCTTCGCGGCGAGGCGATCGACCTCGAGTACCGGGCTCAATCGGGTTCCGCAAGGGCGGCATTCAGCACCCCGTCGACCACCCTGGCCATGCTCTCGTAGTCGAGTGTCTCGGCGGTGTCCGCAATGGTGTGGTAGTTCGGATTCCGGAGGTAGGCGGTGTCGGTCACCATGACCGCGGGCCATTGATGAGCCCAGTAACTCCGTTGATCCGAGGCATCGGAGGTCTGGTGCGGTCCGGTGAAGCTGACGACCGGAAGGTCGGTCGCGGCGATTCCGCGCTTGACCAGTCGGGTCAGAGCGCGATCGTTCCATCCACCCACAACGCCGATGAAGTGGCCCTCGAGCGGATAGATCCACTTGAACAGGGCATTGGGCCAGTGCTGTTCAGAAGCGAAGAATCCGATCATCTCCAGGCAGATCATTCCGCGGACGGGCCTCCCTTCCTCTTCGAGGCTCCGCGCATGCACCGCGCTTCCCATCTGCTCCGAACCGAAGAAGGGTGGCTCTTCGTTCGTGAAAGCCACGAGCATCACCGGGATTCGGGGCTGCAGAGAGCCGAGAAGACGGGCGAGCTCGAGGAGTCCCGCGGTGCCGCTCGCGTTATCGTCCGCACCGGGGAGGTCGCCGCGCTCTGAGAATGCGTCGTAGTGGGCACCAATGATCAGGACCGGTTCCGTCGTCTGCTCCGGACCGAATTCTCCGATCACGTTCGCATAGTTCGCTCCACGTGCATCGAACCGCTGGATTCGGGTGCGTGCGCCGGCCCTCCGGAATCCCGCTTCGATCATGGACGCTGCACGACGCAGGTTCTCGGGGTGGGCAGCGCTCCGCGGTTTCATCTTCCTGGTAAGGACTTCGACATCTTCCCGGAGATTCTGCGCCTCCGCATGCGGTGCACCTGGCGCATGAAGACCCCTCAGCGTCGGCTGGCGCACGGCCACGACGAGAGCGACGAAGAGGGCGCAGCCCAGCAGGAGCACCGCGAGGAACACTCGACCAGCCGATCGGATGAGCCGCATGTCTGTTGAGACGGCGTACCGGGCAGGGAGGTTCCAGGGATGGCATCAAGGACAACCGGAAGATCGCAGCCTCTCTTGACTGCCATCAAGCGGAGTTCATTGGATGCCGATCCGATGTCAAAGGAGTCCTGTTCGGATCTGCTCCGGCCGTAATGTAGTCTCGCGCGTGATCGCTGGCTTGAGCGTCTACTTGCGGGCGACGATGCCAGAGGATGCCAGAGGATTCGGCCGTGACATCCTTGATCACCATTTGCGGCGTAATGGCAACGGCTCGCGCAGTGACGACCCATCCAAGGGCCGTTGGTTCAGTCCAGCGGCTTCCTCGGGAGCATGTCCGGGCGGTTGGCCGCCTCCCAGACGAACGTGGCCATCACCGCGGCGGCCTGCATCAGGTCCTCGCGCTGAAGCCTCTCGTAAACGTCCCAGTTGCTGTGATGGGTCAGCGTCTCGTACTCCACCTCGTCCTGGATGAACTGGAACGCTGGAACTCCCGCGGCGTCGAAACCGAGGTGGTCGGTTCCCCCGGTGTTGTTGGTGCTGATCGTCGTCGCTCCCAGATCACGAAGGGGCTCGAGCCAGGCGTGAAAGATCGGCACCACGGCGAGGTTCTCCTGGGTGTAAATGCCGCGGATTTTTCCCGTGCCGTTGTCCAGGTTGAAGTAGGCGTCGAGCGTCTTCTGCTCCGGCTTCCAGGTCGGTTTCGCTTCGTTCTTTCGCCACCAGGGAGGAAGGTCCTTCTGCGCCGCATCCTCCGGTTCCGGCCAGCTCGCCAGGTGCTGTTCGACCCAGGCTCGGGAGCCGAGCAGTCCCTGTTCCTCGCCGGACCAGAGGGCGACTCGAATGGTCCGTTTCGGGCGTACGCCGAGCTCATTGAGAATCCGTGCGGCCTCCATCACGACCGCGACTCCGGCGGCATTGTCGGTCGCGCCGGTTCCGGCGTGCCACGCGTCGATGTGTCCGCCGAGCATCACGACGCCGGCCTTCGGGTCGCTGCCCGGAATCTCGGCGATCACGTTGTTCTCACCTTTCCGGTCTTCGAGGATCCGGTTGCGGATGTCGAGCTCCAGGCTGACCTTCTCGTCGTGAGCAAGAAGCCGGGCGATACGACCCCAGTGCTCCGGTGCCATCGCCACGGTCGGAACCCCGAGGCTGCCGTCCGGCTTGTACGCTCCGCCCGACTGGACGTGGAAGGTTCCATCGCCGTTTCCCGATCCCGGGTCGATCACCGCGGCCGCCCCCTCTTCCGAGAGGAAGGCAGCGAGTTTCTCTCGAAACTCGCGGCGCTTCGCCCAGCGGGTAACCCAGGCGTTCCCCCGTTCGCCCGGAATCTCGTAGAGCGCCAGTTCGTCGAGCTCCTTCTGATCGTAGCGACGAAGGTTACCCCGGTCGGTCGGCTTCAGCTCCGGAGTCTCGCCCATCAGCAGGATCTTTCCGGCGAGTTTGCCGCGGTACTGGTCGAAGTCCTTTTCCTCTTTGATCTCGACCCGCATCACCTCCGCGCTCAGAGGCTCTCCGGTACCCCGGGTCCAGGCGAGCGGGATTGCGTAGAGAGGTGCATCGACCGGCTCGATCATCCGGACCGAGACGAAGTCATTCTGCCAACCGCGACCGAACGGACCCCAGGGCTCGAGGTGCGCGTTCTTCAGACCGAACGACTCGAGCTCCTGACGCGCCCATTCTTCGGCGTCGTCCAGCCCGGGCGACCCGGTCAAACGGAATCCATACCGATCCGTGAGGGTCTCGGCGATGTCCATCACCTTCGAATCCCGAAACGCCTCCTGCCGGATGCGCGAGATCATGTCCAGATCCACCCGTTCCTGAGCGAACGAGAGGCAGAGCGAGGAGGACGACGAAAAGAGCGGCGGTGATGGATCGCATACGGCTTCCTTTCTTTCCGAGCTGATCGAAAGGATAGCACCCGACCGGGCGACGATGGATGTGGGGATTACGATACACCGAGGCTTCGCCCGGTAGATCGGGCCTGGCGAGTGCGAGGGTGATGCTGGGCAGATCGGTCCGGTGCTACCTCCGCCCGAAAAGGATGCTGAAGTCGAGCCGCTTTCTTCCCGGAGGGCCCCTCCGTGTGAGAAGACCCTCCGGGAATGACAGATGCGTTTCGTCTGACGATCAGCGAATCAGCGCCCGTGAAGCGACCAGCACCAGGCAGGCGGCAAACAGCGCCAGCGCCAGCGGCGAGAGCGCCGGAAGCGGATCGGGGACCGTGATGGATCATGGTGCGTCAGGGTGAGGGCACCGAGTTCGTCAGGAATTGGCCGAGTTTCCTGGTCGAGCCTGAACTGGAGCAGATGCTGCACAGATTCGGAGGAATGGAAAGTTTGACGAAAGAGACAGGACTCCTTTTCCTCCTGCTGTTCTGGAGCGTTTTCCTATCCGGTTGTGGCGCCGCACCGGAGCAGGCGGTTCATCAGGACACCTCACCGTCTCCGGTTGCGACGGAGACCACTCCAGCGACTGCATCCAGTTCCCCGGAGGGGAAGCGTCCGACGAGGTCGCCGGACGGTGAGGGCCTGCTCCAGACGGTGAAACAACTCGGCGACCGGATGTCCGAGGTGTCGCTGCTGGCACCCAAGGATGAGTCCCGCGCGATGATTCGGGATCACTACGGCGAACTGGTGACGTCGGACGTTCTCGACCGGTGGGTCGCGTCTCCAGAGCTCGCTCCCGGCCGGGTCACCTCCAGCCCCTGGCCCTCAGGGATCGAGGTCCTCGAGACTCGGGGAGCGGAGAGCAATGAGCCAGTCGTCGTCTACGGCGAAATTGTGGAGTCGACCCGTGCGGACGAGGTTTCGGACCGGATTCCGGTCGCGATCGGAATGGAGAACGACCGATGCGGGCTGGAAGGTGAGCTCCTGGGCCCCCGCGGCGACGGCGTTCCCCGGCAGAGCCACTCCGGCGGAGGGTGCGGTCGCGGTGATCGTCGCCTACTACAATGCGATCAGCCACGAGCGGTACGAGGAGGCCTGGAAGATGTGGGGTTCGGGCGGGGAGGCCAGCGGACAATCTCTCCAGAACTTCCGCAAGGGTTTCCACGACACGGCTTCGGTCCGGGTCGATCCCGGTGAGCCGGGACGGGTCGAAGGCGCCGCAGGATCCCGATGGACTGCGATTCCCGTGACGATCACCGCCCAGACCCGCACGGGGCAGACGCAACGGTTCGCCGGGACCTACAACCTGAGCTTTCCGGTGATCGAAGGTGCGGAACAACACCGGTGGAAGATCCGCTCCGCAGAGATTCACGAGCTTCGTTGAGCACCGGGTCAGTCGCCGAAACAGATTCCCAGGTCGCGCGCTGTCTTGACCGTGTCGGAATCGAGCGGAACGGACTTCATCCTGTGCGTCGCCTGGGAAAGGGGCACGTAGTTGACGGTCGGTGGATCGAGAGCCACCATCACACCGCTCTCTCCCTCTTCCAGCGCCCGAACTGCCGCGGCACCGAAACGAAGAGCGAGCAGGCGATCGAACGTCGTCGGGGTGCCTCCACGGAGAAGGTGTCCGAGCACGACGCAGCGCGATTCGCGTCCGGTCAGCTCTTCCAGCGCTGCCGTGACACGCTCGCCCAGGCCCCCGAGCCGTTCGACCGTTCCTGCTTCACGCTCGCGGCTCAACGAGATCGACCCTCCCTTCGGCTTCGCTCCTTCCGCCACCACCACGATGGCGTGCGGCTGTCCCTGCTCCTCACATTGGTCGATTTTGCGAACAACCGAATGGAGGTCATAAGGAATCTCGGGAATCAGAATGACATCCGCGGTCGACGAGATGCCGGAGTTGAGAGCAATCCAGCCGGCATAGCGGCCCATCACCTCAACCACCATGATCCGCCGATGAGCTCGTGCCGTCGTGTGCAGCCGATCGATCGCCTCGGTCGCAAACGAGACCGCGGTATCGAATCCGAACGTTATGACCGTTCCATCGAGATCATTGTCGATCGTCTTCGGGACGCCGATCACCCGCGGCCTCGATCCCGAGAATCGAAGCAATCCCCAGTGAGCCATCACCACCGATGGAAATCAGCGCATCGATCTGATGGAGCTGGAACGCGCGGAGGAGCTCATCGCCCCGATCCACTTCGGTGATCGACCCATCGCGTTCTCGACCGGGAAGCGGAGAGGGTTCCCCGGTTCGTCGTTCCCAGAATCGTCCCTCCAAGAGGAGTGATTCCGCGAACGGAATCGCGAGTAAGCGGCATCAGCCCTCCCTCGGGATATTGCTCCGGCATCAGCAGACCGTTGTAGCCGTCGCGGATCCCGACGCACTGCCAGCCCCGATTGATCGCGGCGAGAACCGCCGCCCGGATCACCGCGTTGAGTCCCGGGGCATCTCCGCCGCCGGTCGAGAGTGCAATCCGTCTGATCTTCGAGCTCATCAATCCCTCCTTCGAGCGATCAGTATGACTGAGTGTCCTGATCGAGGATATAGGGCGAATCGAGACCGCCTTTTCACTTGCCACCGGCACCGGGTCCGTCGACAATCTCGCGGCATGAAGATCCGATCCGCCGCCACCTCTTTTGTATCGCCATTCTGCTCGTTCTGGTCGGATGCTCCACCACGTCCTTCTCCGAGATGCCGACGCATGCGGCTACCGGTACACCCGATGCCTTCGTGCCGAAGACGACCGACGACGCCACAGCAGGCCGATGCCTCAGTCCGATGGTCGACCCGAGGAACGGTGCGGAGCTTCTGATGGTCCGCTCCGGTTCGATGCTGGGCGACTTTCAGGTGCCTGCCGACACCTACGGAGTCCGGAAGGGTGAGGCTGCTGCGCCTCGACTGCGCGACCGGCAGACCGGTAGGAATCGTCAGGCGTTGACGATGCGGTGGCAGGAGCGGGGTGCTCTCCGGCTCGATTGAAACCCCCGCAGGTCGTGACGGAAGGCTCCGGCCTGCCACCCGCAGAGCCGCCTCGATCGCTCCGACTCAGGACGCGATCGACGCACCGCTCTCGGTCAGGAGCTGGCGAAGAATCGACCGGTGACAGTGCGCCTCGTCCTCGCAGTAACAGCCGACGGAAAAATCGGCCGAGTGCGACAACGCCGCGAGAAACAACAGGAGACGGAGGTTGTCCGGTTCGGCCATTTCCTTTCTGTAGGCCCGCTCGAACTTCTTCCATTCCGCTGCATCGGATGCGTTGCGCGCCAGCCTGACCAGCTCGGCACTGGGCGCCAGTTGCGGAAGCCAGACGTCATACCAGTTCCCCGAGGAAAGATCCTCACGGCGCACCCCCCGGGGCGGGCGTCTGACGGTTCCCACCCGAAGCCCCTCTCCCGCACCCCGCGGGCTCCCCAGTCTCACCACTCGAACACTCATTCGTGTTACCCCTCTCTGGCAACCATTCTACTTCTCCGTCCGAGCGGCGGTCGTGATCCGCGAGGGTCATCGGCCGGCTCGAACACCCGAAGGTGCGCGGCGACGTGATCGCGGGTGCGGCCGATCACAGTTCAGGGATGCGCCCGTCATCGTTTGTGGAGCCCCGACTGGTCTACGTTCTTCCGTATGAATATGTACGCGGATCAGACCGCTCCCACCAGCCGCACCCTCCAGCGCCAGAAGCCATTCTGCATCAAAGTGGATCCAGCCACATGGCAGCAGTACATTTCCACCTCGGTCAAGGGTCGAGCCCTGATCATGGACCCCTTCACCAACAAGGGAACCGCTTTCACCGCACGCGAGCGGGACGAGCTCGATCTTCACGGTCTGGTTCCACCGGTGATCTCCAGCATCGAACAGCAGCTCGAGAGATCGTACGAAAACTTCCTGTCGAAGCCGACACCCTTGCTGAAGTACGTGTTCATGGCTGGTCTTCAGGATCGCAACGAGACCCTCTTCTACCGGCTCGCGCACGAGCGGATCGAAGAGATGATGCCGATCATCTATACACCCGTGGTCGGCGAGGCCTGCCAGCAGTTCTCCCACATCTACCGGCGGGCTCGTGGCCTCTACGTCAGCTACGAGCAGCGCGACCGGATCGAGACCATTCTGTCCAACTACCCGACCAGCAATCCCTCCGTCATCGTGGTCACCGACGGCGAGAGGATCCTCGGGCTTGGAGATCAGGGAGCCGGAGGAATGGGCATTCCGATTGGAAAGCTCGGCCTCTACACACTCTGCGCCGGGGTCTCACCTTACAGCACGATTCCCATCACTCTCGACGTCGGTACCGACAATGAAGAGCGGCTGCAGGACAACCTTTACCTCGGGCTGCGCCAGAAGCGCGTCCGCGGTGATGAATACCAGGCGTTCATCGACCGGTTCGTCGCCGCCGTCCGACGGGTCTATCCGAACGCTCTGCTGCAATGGGAGGACTTCCTCAAAGGAAACGCGATCAAGCAACTGAACCGCTTCCGGGACCAGCTTCCGACCTTCAACGACGACATTCAGGGCACGGCGGCGGTGGTGCTGTCCGGGATCTATTGCGGACTGCGCCTGACCGACCAGTCGATGCGGGATCAGAAACTGGTCTTCGCCGGAGCCGGGGCCTCGGCATACGGTATCGCCGGGCTGTTCGTCTCGGCGCTGATCGAGGGTGGCCTCTCGCCGGAAGAGGCGCGGGCACGAATCTGGACGGTCGACACCAAGGGACTCTGCGTCAACGACCGTCCTGGTCTGGAAGGATTCAAAGCGACATTCGCCCGGGATCCGGAGGAGGTCGTTTCATGGAAATGCGGCGACCGGTCGAGCATCAGCCTCGCCGAGGTCGTCGAGAACGTGAAACCGACGATTCTGATCGGCGTCTCGGCAACACCGGGAACGTTCTCCGAGGAGATCGTGCGGTTGATGGCGAAGTTCAACGAGCGCCCGATGATCTTCCCGCTGTCGAATCCCACCTCGAAGTCCGAATGTCTGGCCGAGGATGCGGTTCGCTGGTCGGATGGTCGGGCCATCGTGGCCACCGGCAGTCCGTTTGATCCAGTCACCCACGCCGGGACGGCTCATCGGATCGGCCAGTGCAACAACTCCTTCATCTTCCCCGGCGTCGGTCTCGGGGTCACCGTTGCGCGCGCCACCCACGTCTCCGACGGGATGTTCCTCGATGCGGCCCGGGCACTGGCGCATCAGGTGACGGCGGAAGACCTCGCTGAGCACGCAATCTACCCGAAACTGGATCGCATCCGGGAATGCTCTCTCGCCGTGGCCTGCGCCGTGGTACGGCGAGCGGTCTCGGAGGGGCATGCGGATCCGGGAATCCTGGTCAATCTGGAGAAGACCGTCGCTCAGGCGATGTGGTTTCCGGATTACCTGCCGATCCGGTACGAGCCGCAGGGATAGAGGTGAATTTCAGAGGCTGTTGATGATCGCCCGGCCTTCGCCGGGCGATTTTTCTGCGGTCTGGATCAGGAGGAGGGTGTGACGGTTTCGGCCTCTTCCTCGACCGGTGCCTTGTAGTCACACTCCGGATTGTTGCAGAGCTCGATGTGGCCTTCCCGCTTGAGAGTCTTTTCGATGAGATAGGGGGCGCCACAGCTCGGGCACTCCCGGGGAACCGGCTTGTGCGAGAGCGAGAAGTCGCATTTCGGATAGCGGTTGCAGGAGTAGAACACGCCCCGCCGGGAACGGCGCTGGACCAGCTCGCCCTCCTTGCACTGGGGACAGGTGACGCCGGTCGGCTCGGCCGGAGCCTTCTCCTTCCCGCCGATTTTCCGGATGTTCTTGCATTCAGGATAGGCGGAGCAGCTGTAGAACGGGCCGTAGCGGCCGCTCTTCAGCACCATTTCGCTTCCGCACTTCTCGCACGGGGGCTGGGGCTCGTCCGGAATGTTCGCCTTGAGCAGGCGAGGGTCCTTCGTGTTCTTGCAATCGGGATATCCAGTGCAGGCCCAGAACTGGCCGAAGCGTGAACGCTTCAACGTCATCGGCTTGCCGCACTTGTCGCAGATGATCTCTTCTTCCTCAGTCTGCTCCGCAGCCTCGCCCTTGGCGATTTCCTTCGTGTTCTTGCAGTCCGGGTAGTTCGTGCAGGCGAGAAATTCTCCGTACCGCCCGAATTTGATGGCCATCGGAGCGCCGCACTTGTCGCAGACCTCGTCGGTCGGAATCCCCTCTCCCTTGATCTGGCGCATCTCCTTCTCGGCGCGCGACAGATCGTGGTTGAACTTCTGCGAGAACTCGGAAGTGCGGTCGTCCAGTCCCGCTTTCCTTCCTCGATCTCGTCAAGCTCCTCTTCGAGCCGCGCGGTATAGCCTTCGTCGATGATGTCGGCGAAGGATTCGCGCAGGAGATGCGTCACCAGAATTCCGAGCTCGGTGGGGATGAACTTGCCTTCATCCTTGTGGGTGTAGTCGCGGGTCTGGATGGTCTGGAGAATCGAGCCGTAGGTCGAAGGGCGACCGATGCCGTTCTCTTCGAGCGCCTTGACCAGCGTCGCCTCGGTATAGCGTGGAGGCGGCTGAGTGAAATTCTGAGTCTCCGCGACCGGCTCCACCAGTTCCAGCGTCTCGCCCTCCTGCATCGCCGGGAGCGAGGAGGCGCCGTCTTCACCGCTGAGGTCCGCCTTCTCGCCGTTCTGTTCCTCTTCAGCATCCTCACGGAAGACCGCCAGGAATCCTGCGAACTTGAGGACCTCGCCGGAGACCTTGAATGTGTAGGGGCCGTTGGCGATCTCCACGTCCGTAACGTCGAACAGAGCGGGCTTCATCTGCGAGGCGACGAAGCGGTCGTGGATCATCTTGTAGAGGTTGTACTCTTCCCGGCTGAGATGGGGCTTCACCACCTCGGGGTCGAGAGCCACCGAAGTCGGGCGGATCGCCTCGTGCGCTTCCTGCGCGGATTTCTTCGACCGGTAGACATTCGGGGCTTCCGGCAGAATGTCGGGTCCGTATTTCTGCTCGATGTGACTCCGAACCTCGGTGATCGCCTCCTCGGAAACGCGGATGGAGTCGGTACGCATGTAGGTGATCAGACCGACGTGACCCAGGTCGCCGCCGAGATCCTTTCCTTCGTACAGCCCCTGTGCCACCGACATCGTCTTTCGAACCGGAAAGCGGAAGCGGCGATGCGCCTCCTGCTGGAGTTTTGAAGTGGTGAAAGGCGCCTGAGGGTTGCGCTTCTTTTCGCGGCGATTGATCTTGTCGATGACGAAGCTTCCGTCGTCGACGGCGGCCTTGATCCTCGCCGCTTCTTCCTCGTTGGAAACTTCGGCTTTCTTTCCGTTGATCTTGGTCAGCTTCGCAATGAACAGAGGCGGCTGCTGAGCCCGGAGTTTCGCGGCGAACGTCCAGTACTCCACCGGCTCGAATGCGCGAATCGCCTCTTCCCGGTCCACCACCATCTTCAGTGCGACCGATTGAACCCGTCCCGCAGAGAGGCCGCGACGGACCTTGTCCCAGAGGAGGGGCGAAAGCTTGTAGCCGACCAGACGGTCGAGTACCCGGCGAGCCTGCTGGGCGTTGACCTTGTCCATGTCGATCTCACCCGGCTGCTCCATCGCACGACGGACGGCGTTCCGGGTGATCTCGTGAAACAGGATCCGGCGGACCTTGGATGCGTCGGCACCGAGCACGTTCATCACGTGCCAGCCGATGGCTTCTCCTTCACGATCCGGGTCGGATGCGATGAAGATCGCCTCCGCGCTCTTTGCCGCCTTCTTCAGGTCCCGGACGACGTTTTCCTTCCCCTCCAGAACTTCATACCGGGGGAGAAAGGTCTCCTCGTCGACGCCGAGCTCGCTCTTCGGCAGATCGCGGATATGGCCGACCGAGGCCTTCACAGTGAAGTCCTTGCCGATGAATTTGTTGATGGTTTTCGCCTTTGCAGGCGACTCGACGATGACGAGATTCCTGGCCAAAACCTTCTGACCTCCTTTGATCGGGACGGTTCGCCAAACCGCGGGGCGACGGTCGCTTATTCCGACGGACGGCCGCTCACCGTCGGATGGAAGGCCCGCAAAGGAGGCGAGCCGGGCAGGATCAGGCCTGTGCGCCCGTACCGTATTTCTTCGCCTTGGTGGAGAATGTACGGGCGGAGATCCCCAGGAGCTCAGCCGCCTTTCGGGCGTCGCCATCGGCCGCGCGCAGAGCCTCCTGGATGAGCTTTTTCTCCACGTCCTCCAGGGGTGTCCCGAGCGAGACGGTGATGTTGCTCATCCGCATCGAGCTGCCCGATCCCACCAGTTTCTCCGGAAGACAATCGACGGTGATGGCATCGCCACGCGCCATGATGAAGGCCCGGTTGATGACGTTCCGCAGCTCGCGGACATTGCCCGGCCAGGAGTAGCCGGAGAGAACCTCCAGCACTTCGGAGTCGATCTTCTCGATGCTCTTTTCCTCGGTCTCATTGAGCTTCTCGAGAAAGAACATCGCGAAGACCGGAATGTCTTCGAGTCGCTCGCGAAGAGGAGGAACGTCGATGGGAAAGACGTTCAGACGATAGTAGAGATCCTCGCGAAGCTTCCCGTCCTGGATCGCCTTGATCGGGTCGCGGTTGGATGCGGCGATGATCCGCGCGTCGATGGCGATCTCTTCATTGCCTCCGACCCGGCGGAACTTCGACTCCTCGAGAACCCGCAGGAGCTTGACCTGCAGATCGGCGGGCATCTCGGTGATCTCGTCGAGAAACACCGTTCCGCCCTTGGCCATCTCGAAGTAGCCTTCCCGTCGTTTGATCGCGTTGGTGAACGCGCCTTTTTCATGCCCGAAAATCTCGCTCTCGATCAGAGTCGGAGAGATCGCTCCACAGTTGAAGGCAATGAATGGCTTGTTCTTTCGACGGGAAAGAGAGTGAATCGTATTCGCGACCACTTCCTTGCCCGAGCCCGACTCTCCAACGATGAAGACGTTGGCGTCGGTGTTGGCAACCATTTCGATCTCTTCGTACAGACGCTGCATCGCCGGGGATTTCCCCACCAGTTGGCCGAGAGCCCCCATCTTCTGAAGCTGACGGCGCAACTCGAGGATCTCCTGCCGCATCTCCTGCTTGTCCTCGATGGTCTGAAGCATCACCTCGAGTCGGGGAAGGTCGACCGGTTTGGTGAGGTAGTCCTCGGCACCGACCTTGAGCGCCTTGACGGCGGAATCAACCGTGCCGTGGCCGGTCAGGATGACGATCGGAAGGTCGGGGAACTTCTCCTTGACGTCGCGGAGCAGGTCCATTCCCGAGCCGTCGGGGAGCTTGAGGTCGACAATGGCGAGATCGGGGACGAGATCGTTGAGGGACTTCCATGCCTGCTTGAGGTTACCGGCCACCTCTGCCTCGTAGCCCCATTCCTCAATCACATCCGCCATGCCGGCGCTGGTGGCCTGGTCATCGTCAACAATCAGAACTTTTTTCATACTCACCTGTCGGTATCTCCAGTGTCAGGACCGGACGTTCCGGGTCTTCCTGAAGGGTCAGTGCTCCACCCAGGGTTTCGCTGATGATTCGAGCGGCCGCGAGAGAAAGCTCGGCATCGCCATGTTCGTCAGTGTAGTAGAACTTGAAGACCTTCGCGTAGTCCGATTCTGCAGGCAGCGGCGAACCTTCCACCTGCATGGTGAATCGTTCGAGACTCGATCTGAAGTGTACAAACGAGCTTGTCGGATCGAATATTTTTGCAGCTCCCTGAAATACCCGTGTTCCGAGCTCGTCGAGCCGGGATTCGTGAGCGAGAACGAGGCTTCTCTCACTCGGGCCTGCAATTTCGAAGCCGTGCCGGGTCGCCGCCGCTTCCAGCGAGGTTCGGGGATCGAGCAGCTTCGGGACTTCGTCCGCGGGAGGTTTCGCAAGCGAGAAAAAGGTGTCCACGATCCGCGCGACGCGCCGAAGCTCGCGATCAATGGATCCGACGTACGCCGTCACCTTCTCGTCCTGCTCCCCGCTCCGTTCGATGCGCATCCGGAGCAATTCCAGGTTGAGAACTGCGATGTTCAACGGGGTTTTCAGGTCGTGGGAAAGATCGCCGGCACGGTGCCGGAACGCGTCGAAATAGCGATCTCGCCAGTCCACCATGCTCGTTCTTCAGGGACTTCCGCTCCCTGCTCTCCACCCACCGCTCCGGCGCTCAGTCGGACCGGCGGGCCAGCTGAATCATCGCAAAGGACTCCTCGAGTTTTGCCTCGGCGAGCGCGAATCCCTCATCGTGCGAGGCAAGGGAGGCGAGCTCCCGCTCCGCCTCGATTTTCTGCCGCTCGGCAGCCTCGAGATCGATCTCGTCGACGCTTCGTGCCCCCTCGGCGAGAAGAATCACCCGGTTCGGCAGAATCTCCGCGAAGCCCCACCGGAGCACCATGTGATGCCGGGTGGAGCCTTCGCGGTACATCAGCTCGCCGATCCTCAGAGTCGCGAGCAGCGGCGTATGCCCGGGAAGAACCCCGAGATAACCGTCGGTCGCAGGAATCACCACCTCGTCGACTTCGGCGTCGAGAATCTTCCGCTCCCGTGTCACCACCGTGAGAGAGAGCTTGTCGGGAATCGCGTCGCTCTGCGCCATCGCTTACGCCGCCTCTTCTTTCATCCTCTCGGCATGCTCCAGCACTTCCTCGATCGTCCCCTTGAGGAAGAATGCCTGCTCCGGAACACCGTCGTGTTTCCCGTCGACGATCTCCCGGAAGCCCTTGATGGTCTCTTCGATCTTCACGTAGCGACCCTTCTGGCCGGTGAACTGCTCGGCCACATGGAAGGGCTGCGAGAGAAAGCGCTGAATCTTCCGCGCCCGGGCCACCACGATCTTGTCTTCCTCGGACAGCTCGTCGATTCCAAGAATCGCGATGATGTCCTGGAGGTCCTTGTACTTCTGGAGGACCGCCTGAACCGCGCGCGCGGTGTTGTAGTGCTCGTCACCCAGGATCCGCGGATCGAGGATTTTCGAGGTCGAAGCCAGAGGGTCGACCGCGGGATAGATTCCAAGCTCCGCAATCTGGCGGGAAAGGACCGTGGTCGCATCGAGGTGGGCGAACGCGGTGGCGGGGGCGGGATCGGTAAGGTCGTCGGCCGGGACGTAGATCGCCTGCACGGAGGTGATCGATCCCGACTTGGTCGAGGTGATCCGCTCCTGGAGCTCTCCCATTTCCGTTGCGAGGTTCGGCTGATAGCCGACCGCGGACGGCATCCGGCCGAGAAGCGCCGAGACCTCGGAACCAGCCTGGGTGAACCGGAAGATGTTGTCGATGAACAGCAGCACATCCTGTTTCTCGACGTCCCGGAAATACTCCGCCACGGTCAGACCGGTCAGCCCGACGCGAAGCCGTGCTCCAGGGGGCTCGGTCATCTGACCGTAGATCAGCGCAACCTTGGACTTCGAGGGATCGCCGGGAACCACGACGCCCGATTCATTCATCTCGAGATAGAGGTCGTTCCCTTCGCGGGTCCGTTCACCCACGCCACTGAAGACCGAGAATCCACCGTGCTGGAGCGCCACGTTGTTGATCAGCTCCATGATCAGAACGGTCTTGCCGACGCCGGCGCCTCCGAACAGACCGGTCTTTCCACCACGGGAGTACGGCTCGAGAAGATCGATGACCTTGATCCCGGTCTCGAACATTTCGACTTCGGTCGACTGCTGGTCGAACGGGGGCGCCTGGCGGTGGATGGACCAGCGATCATCGGCCTTGACCTCTCCCTGGCCATCGACCGGCTCCCCGAGAACATTCAGAATCCGTCCGAGAGTCTGCCGTCCGACCGGGACGGTGATGGGGGCTCCGGTATCGAAAGCCTTCATCCCCCGGACCATTCCGTCGGTGGGCTTCATCGCGATGCACCGGACCTGACTTTCACCGATGTGCTGGGCGACTTCCACCACCACGTCGATCGGCACCTTGCTGAGGTGACCTTCGTCCTGAATGCGCAGCGCGTTGTAGATCGGGGGCAGGTGCCCCTCCTCGAACTGAACGTCCACGGCTGGTCCGATGACCTGGATCACCCGTCCGACTCGCTGTTTCTGCTCCTCTGCCATAACTCGTATCTCCGTCCGTTGCGGGGTCAGCGCAAAGCCTGAGCGCCCGAAACAATTTCAATGATCTCTGTGGTGATGGACGCCTGCCGGATCCGGTTGTAGGTGAGGGTCAGGCTTTCGATCATGTCCGCTGCATTGTTCGTCGCCGCGTCCATGGCCGTCATTCGTGCTCCATGCTCGGCAGCGGCTGACTCCAGCAGGATGCGATAGAGCTGGAACTCGACATGCTTCGGCAGAAGCTCGGTCAGAATTTCCACCGGCCCGGGCTCGTAGAGGTACTCGACGGCGACGACCTGTTCCTCGAGCCGATGGAACGGCAGCAACCGCTCGACGCGGAGATTCTGCTGAATCACCGATTTGAACTCGTTGTAGACCACGTAGACCGCATCAATCCGCTGCTCAGCAAAATCGCCGGTGATCAGCGCCGACAGCTCATGAGCTGTGTCCACCGACAGCGCCTGGAAGACGTTGACCGCCTGATGACGGATCGGAATGGTTCGCCGACGAAAATAGTCCGCCCCTTCTTTCCGATCGGAAGGAGCTGGACTTCCTTCCAGCCGCGCTCCTGAATGGTGGCCTGGGCAGTGCGGATCACATTCGCATTGAACGCGCCACAGAGACCCTTGTCTCCCGTGACCACGACCAGCAGGACCCGTTCCTCCGGCCGCTCGGCCAGCAGCGGATGGCCAGCCACTTCGACCCGGCTGGCGACCGAGCTGAGCACCTCCAGCAGAGCCGCGGCGTACGGACGCGCGGACAGGATCCGCTCCTGCGCTCGTCGAAGCTTCGCCGCGTCGACCATCTTCATGGCCTTGGTGATCTGCTGCGTGTTCTTCACGCTGCGGATACGACGTCGTATGTCGATCGTGCTCGGCACCGGTTGGTTTCCTCGTCAGTCTCTCAGCCAACCGTAGCATCGGGATTGTCCCCGAGCCACTGCTGCTTGAACTCTGCAATCGCGTCCTTCAGGTCGGACGCGAGCTGGTCATCGAATTTCTTCGCGACGGTCACCCGCTCCAGGAGATCCGCCTTCTCATCCTTCATCCACTGATGCATGGCTTTCTCGAACGGCCGGACCGACGCAACCTTCAGGTCATCGAGGAATCGCTGGGTCCCGGCGTAGACGCTGAGGACCTGCAGCGCGACCGGCAACGGTGAATACTGACCCTGCTTGAGGATCTCGACCAGACGCTGGCCCCGGTTGAGCTGCGACTGCGTCGCCTTGTCCAGATCCGATCCGAACTGGGCGAACGCCGCGAGCTCGCGGTACTGCGCCAGGTCGAGTCGCAGCGTCCCCGACACCGAGCGCATCGCCCGGATCTGCGCGGAGCCGCCGACCCGTGAGACCGACAGTCCGACGTTCACCGCCGGACGAACTGCCCGAGTGGAACAGGTCGGTTTCGAGATAAATCTGACCGTCGGTGATGGAGATGACGTTGGTCGGAATGTAGGCCGACACATCCCCGGCCTGGGTCTCGATGATCGGCAACGCGGTCAACGAGCCCGAGCCGTTGTGCTTCACTCAGCTTCGCCGCCCGCTCCAGAAGCCGGGAGTGCAGATAGAACACGTCGCCCGGATAGGCTTCGCGCCCCGGCGGCCGACGGAGCAGCAGCGAGATCTCCCGATATGCCTGTGCATGCTTGGACAGATCATCGTAGATGCAGAGGGCGTGCTGTTTGTTGTAGAGGAAGTACTCGCCCATCGCGCAGCCTGCGTAGGGGGCGAGATATGAGCGGGGCGGGATCGGACGCGGAGGCGCTGACCACGATGGTGTGCTCCATGGCGCCGAAATCCTCGAGGGTCTTGACCACCTGCGCGACGGTCGACTTCTTCTGACCGATCGCGATGTAGACGCAGATGACGCCCTTCCCTTTCTGGTTGATGATCGCGTCGACGGCCACCGCGGTTTTCCCGGTCTGGCGGTCGCCGATGATCAGCTCACGCTGACCCCGACCGATCGGGATCATCGCGTCGATCGCCTTGAGCCCGGTCTGGAGAGGCTCCCGGACCGGCTGACGGTCGATGACGCCCGGAGCGATTCGCTCGATCGGATAGAACTCGTCCTCCGCGATCGGCCCCTTGCCATCCAGCGGTTTGCCCAGTGGATCAACCACCCGGCCCACCAGATTCGGCCCGACCGGCACGGAAATGATCCGGCCGGTACGTTTGACCTGATCACCCTCTTTGACCTCCTGGCTCTCACCCATCAGAACCGCGCCGACGTTGTCCTCTTCCAGGTTCAGGGCCAGACCGAACACGCCATGAGGGAACTCGATCAGTTCGCCGGCCATGACCCGCTCCAGTCCGTAGATGCGGGCGATCCCATCCCCGACGGAGATGACCGTTCCCACCTCGGAAACGTCCACGCCCTGGTCGAAGCCTGAGATCTGCTGGCGAATAATCTCTGTAATTTCTTCTGCTTTTAAGTCGACCGCCATATTGACTCCAAAAATTCGTGATCGATTCTATGGATGTTATCTGTGATGATAATCAGGATCGAAAATCGATCACGTGAGCGATCTTCTCTCAGCTTGTTCAGCCGGCCTCGCACGGACGCGTCGTAGACCTCGCTTCCGATCTGCGCCACGAAACCGCCCAGGAGGTCGGGGTCCGTCTGAAGCTCCAGATCGATCTTTTCGCCGAACCGTTGCTCCAGAGTCGTCTGCAGCTCGCTCTTCTCCCGTTCGTCGAGCTCCATGGCACTGCGCACCTGGGCGACGCTGACACCCAGAGCGTCGTTCACCATCTGTCGCAGCGCCTCGAGAATTTCTCCAAGCTGGTTCATGCGGTGATTCCGAACAAGAACCTCGAGAATGCGCAGGGACAGAGCGGACAGGGCGAGACGCTGGCCGATCGTTCCGCTCCACCGCGATCTTGTCGTCGACAGCGATGCCCGGGTTGGCGAACATCTCGACCAGCTCCGGAGTCCGGCGTCGGACGGATTCGAAACCCTGAAGCTCATCGTGGAGCGCCCTGGCGTCAGCCGGGGCGTCGACGACTTCCATGATCGCTCGGCGTAAGGTCGGCGTAACGTCGGATCATCGGCCGGTCCCTCCGAGCTCGACGAGGCTTTCCTGAAAGAGCTTCTGCCGATCGGAGTCGGTCAGCGAGTTCTCCACGATCTGGCGAGCCCGGGTCATCGCCAGCTCACCCGCGTATTCGGTCAGCTCACGACGCGCCTGTTCGACCTTCTGGTCGATCTGATTGCCGGCCGACGCGAGAATCTTTTCAGACTCCTGCCGGGCGGCAGTGATGATCTCCTGCTTCTGCCGATCGCCTTCCTCGCGGGCACGATCCAGAATCGAGGAAACCTCCCCTTCGATCTGGGAGAGGCGAGCCTGGATATCCTCGGCCAGCCGATCCGCCTTTTCCCGTCGGGCAGCGGCCTCGCGCAGTTCATTCTCAATCTTCTCCCGGCGCTCAGCGAAGGCCCCGGCGACCGGCTTTCTCAGCAGATACCAGAGAACGCCGAGAAACAGAATCATGTCGACGAGCTTCAGGACCAGCCAGGAATCCCGAAGTAGGTGCGCTCTTCATGCGCCTCGGCCGGGACCTGCTCTCCAGCCGTCGCAGCTGGCTTGGCGATTTCATGCAGAGCTCCTCCGAGCCATGCGCCACTTCGCCGGCCGGTAACTTCTGTTCCTGCGCCACCAGCGGCAGCGCCAGGGTGACGAGCATGAACAACGTCAGGATGAGGGGCCACCGTTCCATGACACTTTCCGTCCCAGGATCTTTTCTGCGGCATCGTAGGCGAGAGCCTCCGATTCGCGCCCGATCCGCTCCCGGCCTTCCTCGGCTTCGCGGGTGATCTGCTCTTCCGCTTCGCGGGACGCGCGATTCCGCCTTCTCCCGCGTCGTCTGAACCACCTCGTTCCGGTGGGTGGAGCTTCGCCGCGGAGGCGCTCACGGATCGATGACGCTTCCCGTTTCGCCTCCTGAATCTTCGCCTCCATCCGGGAGGTTTCTTCGTTGAATTTCGCCAGGGACTCCTCGTAACGGTGATCCGCGTCGCGGATCTCCGCTTCCCGGGCCACCAGAATTCCGTTGATCGGCGCGATCGATACCAGCGCACCACAAAATACGTGGCGATCAAGATCACCACGATGGCGAGTAGAGAGTAATCGGGCGTGAGATTGACCATAGTCGTCGACGATACGAATCCTGTCGCCGGGAGAGAATTCCTGGCGATCGGGCCGGCGCGCGTCCGGGCCGGTGCTGTATAGCATACGCCCCGACGGGGAAGCAACCGCCCCCGGGAAACAAAGCACCGGCCGATTCCGTTCCCAAACCACGCTGATGAACCCGTCCTACCGATCCATTCTGTCCCGGGCCGATCAACACTTTGCCGAAGTCCGGCGCCAGCAGCCTGAAAACCTCGCCTGCCGCGTCGGCTGCACCATGTGCTGCCACGGCCTGTTCGAGATCTCTCCGCCGACATGCCGTGGTCGCCAAGGGCATGCGAAGGCTTCCCGGCGATCAGCTAACTCACTCATCGAAGAAGCGCCCGGTCCATGGTGGCAGCGATCCGCCATCCCGACCTTCGCTCGGTCTCGCAGGCGGAAAAGGAAGAGTTCTTCGAACGGACTGACGCGGTTCCCTGTCCCGCACTCGGCCCCGATGGCGCCTGCCGCATCTACGAGAACCGCCCGCTGGTCTGCCGGACGTTCGGGATTCCGCTCAAAGAAGGCGGGCGGTTTCTCGGTGAGGAATGCGAGTTGAACTTCACCTCCGCCTCCGAGGACCAACTCCACCAGGCCGCCTGGGATCTGAGTGGGAAGACGTCATCGACCCCGAGGACCAGTACACCGTTCCGGAGGCGATCCGTCCTGGCTGCCAGACTGATCACCCGCCGGTGATCCATCAGGCTACAGTCGCCGCGGTCTCGACTCGCAGGAGCCTGAGCTGCTGCTGATCCTCCATCTCGCATTGCCCTGGAACACCGCGCCTTCTTCCACGATCAATGCGGGAGTCATGATGTCGCTGAAGACCTTTCCGCTGGCGGTGAATCTTGATCTTCTGGTCTGCTCGGATTCTTCCCGATCACCGTCCCGCTGATCGCGATCGATCCGACGTGGATCTCGCCCTCGATGGTCGTGCACTGCTCGCCACGATCAACTCGTCTCCTCGAAACGATCCGGCCGTTGAAGCGGCCGTCGATCCGCATGGTGTCCTCGAACTCCAGCTCACCGTGAAATGTGGATCCCCGATCCAGAAACCCGTTCAGCTCCTCACTTCTCGACTTCATCTCTTCCTCCCGTTCCGACTCAGACTCATCGAAGAGTCGGATCAACTC
>CAVUJZ010000008.1:0-102361 GCA_963741905.1 uncultured Acidobacteriota bacterium
AGATCATCCAACCCATCACTCAGGAGACCAACCTTCGCTATCTCGAGTGGGTCGAATCGCGCCGGGCCTGGGTGGAGAAGGCGTCGAACGGACAGAATCCGGCTACATCCACCTGCCGAACACCGCGCAGGAAAAGAGAATCGCGAGCTGTTCAAGAACTTCTATCCGCAGGCCAACAAGGCCGCACTGCTGATCGATGTCCGGTACAACGGCGGCGGATTCATTCCCGATCAGATGATCTCGCTGCTCGACCGGCCGGTGCTCGGCTACTGGGAGGTCCGTAACCTGGAGCCGTTCGTCACCCCGGGGTTCGCCCACAAGGGCCCGAAGGCAGTGCTGATCAACGGCTACTCGTCGTCCGGCGGCGATGCCTTTCCGTTCTACTTCCGCGAGCGGGGACTCGGGCCGCTGATCGGAACGCGGACCTGGGGCGGGCTGGCCGGTCTGTCGGGCAATCCGGATCTGATGGATGGAGGCACGGTGCTGGTTCCCAGCTTCCGGATCTTCGACAACCAGGGAATCTGGCAGGTGGAGAACATCGGCGTCGCTCCCGACATCGAAGTGGTCGACCGTCCCGATGCCGAGGCGAGGGGGACCGATCCGTCGCTGGAGAAGGGCGTCCAGGTTCTGATGGAAGAGCTGAAGAAGAATCCGCCGCAGAAGGTCGTCCCGCCGAAGCCGCCGATCGAGACCGTGGCGCCGGGACAGGAACGACCGCGCCATCAATAGGCAAAACGATTCCGGTGGGCCCGGATCCGATCCCAGGATCCGGGCCCACCGTCACGACGCTGCCGTCCGCACGCCAGGTCGAGCCTCACCGTCTCGGGCTGAACGCCAGTCCCGCCTGATAGGAATCAACCACGATCTCGCGACCGGTTGCGATTTACGTTATATACGTTAATATTTACGAGAAATGCGCAAACACGCGATGGAGGCTCTGTTTCCCGCGACGCGACGGGACATCCTGGGCCTGCTGTTCCGCCAGCCGGACGATTGGTGGTTTCTGAGCGAGCTTTCCTCGGCAATCGGCACGGCACCGTCCAGCCTGCAGAGGGAGCTCGCCTCGTTGAGGGAGAGCGGCATCGTGCTTCGACGCACGGAAGGAAGACGCACGTACTACAAGGCGAATCGGGAGGCGGCAATCTTCCCGGAGCTCCAGTCGCTCGTCGAGAAAACTCTCGGGATTCCCCCTCTGCTGAACGAGGCCTTGCGCCCATTGGCCGGAAGAATCGGCACCGCCATCATCTACGGGTCGGTCGCCCGCGGCGACGCTCGATCCGACAGCGATGTCGATCTTCTCCTTGTCTCGGACGACGTCACGATGGAGGACCTCTTCGTTCAACTCGAACCCGTCGAGCGGCGGCTCCGGCGAAGGATCCACCCCACGATCTACTCGACGGATGAGTTCCGGCGCAGGCGCGAAGACGGGAATCCCTTTCTCGAGGAAGTGCTGAACGGCCCGAAAATCAGCTTGCTGGAGTGAGGCGATGGGCATCGAGCAACTCGACAACCTGGTGCGAATCGGATCCTTGAAGGAGCAGGCTCCTTCCGAGAAGGAGATCCGTTCTCTGATCGCGATGGGAAGAAGAAAGCTGGCGGACGCGGAGCGACCGGGCCTGTCGCTCGACAGTCGTTTCGATCTCGCCTACAACGCCGCCCACGCCTTCTCTCTGGCCGCGCTTCGCGCCCACGGCTATCGCTCCGAAAATCGTTACGTGGTATTTCAGGCACTGGTCCACACGATCGATCTGCCCCACGCGCAGTGGCGCGTGCTGGAAGATGCCCACCGCAGACGGAACTTCGTCGAGTACGAGGGTGTCATCGACATCAGCAAGGCCGTGGTCGCCGGAGTCGTCCGCGTGGCACACATCGTCGAAGGAAAGCTTGCTCAGAAGTTCGCGTGATCAGCGCATCGAGGATCTCCCCATTCTTTGATTCGTCATCCGCTACCTCCTCCACGAATTCCTGATCGCAGCGCGAAGGGGCTCTCGCGCGCTTCGGAGACACGGGCGAGCCATGGGCCGTGGCGAACGGCCGATGCCAACGCCTTTTCGACAACCCTTGCGCGCGGGACGCGACAACGGGCAGCGCGCGCGGGACCTTCGGCTTGACCGCGCCCCTGCTCCCAGTTCTGGAGAGTTGCACCCGAGAAAAGGGGGCCCGGTCTTCGATCGTCGGCCAGGCCGCCGAAGATCGACAACCTGACCCTGGTCCTGGACGGCGGGAGAGCGTCGGGAATGGAAACTCGGCAGCCGAATCTTTACGAGGAGTAGACCTCGTTTTGCGGTGGGACCGGCGATCGACGACCTGACCCCGCAGCCCCCCGTCGCCCCTGGGCCCGTCTACTCGCCGCGCGCTTCGCCCGCGAAGTTGGAGTCACAGAACGCGTCCCACTTTGGCGACCTTCCGGCCCACATCTCACCTGCGAGTACACACTGCGACCGCGCGATTTCTTTCGCGCGGGCCGGTGCGTGGGTGATCAGGAAGCCGCTGTCGCCGTCTGCCTCCGCCGCGAGCACCAGCCGTTTGCGTAACGCGTCGACTCCGGCTGAGCCCTTGCCCAACGCGCACGCGGCGACGCTCGTGGCCGCGATGCCCTTCTGGCGCCCGTCGGCCTCGACGAGGCTCGAGAATCCTGCGCGGGTCTGAATCGCCGCGCAGAACGCCGGGTTCGCAGGCCTGGTTGTGCACACCTGTCCCGGTTCCGCGAACAACGGGGCCATCGGCCCCGCGCTGGCCGGATCCTTCTTCAACATCGCCGTCGGTTCGGCGCACGGGTCGATCTTCGGCACGGGTGTGGCCTCAGCTTTCGCAATGACGGCCGCGGTATCGATCGCCTGACATGGACCGAGTCTGGTCGATTCCATCATCATGACCATCTCCTCGCCATCCCGGGTTTTCATGCGGGCCTTTCCCGACACGGTGTTGCCGGTCACCGTCAATGTCACGTTGCCGGTCATGGCGTCTCTCCCGGTGCAGACCACATCGGCCGACGTCGTGTCGCCCACAACGTGCACATTCGAGGTCGTGCAGTTCTTGTCGGGTTTCATGAGATCTTCGGTTCGCCCGGCGGGCGCACAAATCTCGACGGTGCCCATCGGCATGGTCATCCCCTCCATGCTGACGGTAATCTTCTGCTTCCATTTCTCCCCGGGGACGGTCTGGCCAGGGGCCGAACCACACAGCAGCACCACGAAAATTGCACAGGTCACGATGGATACGAGTCGCGCAACGGTGGGCCTCATCCTGCTTCCTCCATGCTCGAAACTTTCCCAAGCTGAAGGTCGAGCAGATCTCGCGAGTATACGCGCACCGGAGGAGACAAGGGACAAAATAAAAATAAAACTGCCAATGATCTCGAGCTGGTCGCGGAAACCGCTGAGACCGTTCCGCCGAGAGGCCCTCGGAACCGGCGACCCGACCAAGCATCAACCGATGTGGGCTGCGAACACACACTGAGGAACGGGCCGGTAGGCCGTACCTCCTGATCGGATGGTCGCGAGAGAAGGGGTCAGATCTTCGACCGTCGACCGGGGCGCCGAAGATCGAAGTTCTGACCCTGGTCCCAGGCGGCGGGAGGGCTTCGGAATGGAAACTCGGCAGCGGAATCTCTACGAGGGGTAGACCTCGTTTTGCGGTGGGACCGACGATCGAAGACCTGACCACGCCGCCCCCAGCCCATAGGGCGACACGTTGTTCAGCCCCGGGCGTAAGCCTGGGGTCGCGGGGCACCAGAACCTAAGGGAGCCGCGAAGGGGCACAACTCTCTCCGCCGGTGTGCGGCCCGTCGGGCTCACGCCGCCCACTCGGATCCGTTGCCGCTGAGCCGCATGGATGATCCTGCCGGAGGCAAAGGCACATGCAGCGCAGCGAAAGAGAGAAGTGATGATGCCACCGCACATCCTGCTGGTGGCGCGGCACACCCGCCCGATCAGCGACGTGCCGAGGCGATCAGCCCGACCTCCTCGAACCCTGCCTCGCGAGCGTCCCGCATGACGCTGGTCACCGCACCGTAGGGAAGATTGCGATCTGCGCGAACCGCCACCTTCGCATCCGGACGGCGTGCATGGATCCGCTCGAGCTCGGAGCTCACCATGTCGCGTCGCACGGCCAGGCTGCCGAGATACACCGTTCCGTCTGCATTGACCACGACCTCCAGGGGGAGGCCATCTCTGCCAACCGGAGCGGATCAGCCGTCGCGGGAAGCTGCACCCGTTCGTTCAGCGTCGGCATCACCACCATGAAAATGATCAGCAGCACCAGAGAAACGTCCACGAACGGGGTCACGTTGATCGCTGCAATGGCACTGGATCCTCGTTCACGCTCACTCATGCAGCCTCCTTCCGGTTCGGATGATCTGTTGATAATGTAGACGCCATTCCGGCCGGATCGCCAGATGCCGACCCGGCGTTTCACCATTCCGTTTCATCGATCGAGCCCCGGATCCGAGCCATGACCTCCTCACCCGACTACCGCCGGTTTCATCCCGGCCAGCGTGCCACCTGCTCGAAAACGATCACCCAGGAAGATCTCGACCATTTCATCGCCATCACCGGCGACACCAATCCACTCCATGTCGACGACGACTTCGCCGCCGGGACATTGTTCGGACGGAGAATCGCCCACGGAATGCTCACCGCATCCATCTTCTCCACCATGGTCGGGATGATCCTCCCCGGTCGCGGTGCGATTTATCGCTCTCAGACTCTAGAGTTCCTCAAGCCGGTCTTCATCGGCGATACCCTCACGGCCGTCTTCGAGGTCGAGACCATCGACCCGGAGCGAAACCGGATGACGCTCACATCCAGAATCGAGAATCAGCATGGAGATCGGGTCGTGGACGGAACCACGGTCGTCGGGCTGCTTCGGACATGACCAGCTCCGGTTCTACCTGCTGTAGATTCCGGGTCGGCGAGAATCGCTGATCGAGCCGGCAAAATCGCACCTCAACCCCTTCTCCAGGAGACAGTTGACGCACTCGCCAGGGAAGAGTCCCCGCCCCGGCGCCTCGACTCCCGTCACTCCCTTCCCTACAATCATCCTTTCCGTTCACAACCAACAACCAGCTCGAAGGAGGGTCTGATGAAACACCGCAGCCAATGGCTCGTGCTCCTGGTGGTCCTGGGATTTTCCGTTTCGTTCGTTCTCGCGCAGCAACAGGAAGGTCCCGCCGCACCCAGCCCGGAAGAACAGGCGATGATGGAGGCGTGGATGAAAGCCGCCACTCCCGGAGAACCTCACCAGAAACTCCAGTCGATGGAAGGTCACTGGAATGTCCATTTGAAGTCGTGGGCCATGCCCGGCGCGCCCGCCATGGAGTCCGACGGTTCGGCGGAGATGAGTATGGTGCTCGGAGGTCGCTATCTCCGTCAGACGTTCACCGGCGACTTCATGGGGATGCCGTTCGAAGGTCTCGGCTATATCGGCTACGACAACGTGAAGGAACAGTACTTCAACTCATGGATGGACAACATGAGCACCGGAATGATGATCACATCAGGGCACTTCGACCCGTCGGGAATGAAAGGCACGTTCGAGGGAACGATGACCGATCCGATGGCGGGTGAGGTGAGCGTCCGGGAAGTGCTGCACATCGTCGATCACGACCACCACACCGTGGAGATGTGGGGCCCTGGTCCGGATGGACAGACCTTCAAGATGATGGAGATCGCCTACAGCCGGAAGAAGTAACGGGACCGAATAGGGGGCGGCCTCGCGGCCGCCCTCTCGGTGCGGCTCAGCGACGCAGCACCAGAACCGAGCTGAACCCGCCATCCTCGTTGTACCGCTCTTCAATATCCGCCATCAGGCGGACTCCCTGACCGGCAGAATCGAACGTGATCTTCAACGGCTCACTGGTGAAGGCATCGGACATCACCTGGATCTCGTGCTCTCCCCTGGAGACTTCGAAGCCGGTCGTCGGATTCTCCCCGAACTTCTTCAACATTCCGACGGTTTCGCCGTCGACCCGAACCTCGGCGCCTTCGAGCTCTTCGATCATCCCCCAGTTGATGATCACCTTCGGTTTGTTGGCGAGATGCAGCCAGACGAGCATCAGGCCCAGCCCCACCGCCACCCCCACCACGGTGCGAAGTGGAAATCCCTGCATGACGATCTCCTTTGGTCAGGTCAGTCGAACATTGCCTGGAGCACCACCATCTTACAAAGGGAAAAGGGATCCGGCCGAGCGAAAACTCACCGCCGGCTGATCGAGGTCCGAATCCGGCCGGCGCTCCGGATCCATGCGTGAGAGCCTGCCGATGGATAGAATGTCCGGCGGAAGGAGTCTCCCATGGGTGACGACACACGACGACTGTTCGAGCATACGGCCACACTGGCCGCCGACTTTCTCGAGAGCGTTCCGGAGCGATACGTCGGGCCGCGGATCTCGGCTGCCGAGCTTCGCGATGCACTGGCCAGCCCGTTCCCCGAGCGCGGGCTCGACGGACCGGCGATCCTCGACGATCTGGAAGGTCATGTGGAACGAGGGATCGTCGCATCCACCGGGCCCCGGTTCTTCGGTTTCGTGGTAGGAGGTGCGCTTCCTCCCGCGATCGCCGCCGACTGGCTGACGAATACCTGGGATCAGAACGCCGGCCTGTTCGTCCTGTCGCCTCTCGCCTCCGTGGTGGAGGAAGTCGCGGCGCAATGGCTCCTGGAGATCTTCGGCCTTCCCACCAGCGCGAGCGTCGGATTCGTCACCGGCGGACAGATGGCGAACTTCACCGCACTCTCCGCCGCACGGCACGGAATCCTGCGAAAAGCCGGCTGGAACGTCGAAGAACAGGGGCTCGCCGGCGCTCCTCGCGTTCGGATCATCGCCGGTGGCGAGGCCCATGTCACCATCTACAGCTCACTCAGAATGCTCGGGTTCGGAACGAAACTCGTCGAGATCGCTGAGGCTGACGAGCAGGGACGAATGAAACCGGAGTCGCTCCGGGAGCTACTCGAGCGGGGCCCCGGCGAGCCGGCCATCGTCTGCGCACAGATCGGCAATGTGAACAGCGGCGCATTCGATCCCCTGCGCGAGATTGCCGCGATCACCCGGGACCATGGAGCCTGGCTGCATGTGGACGGAGCGTTCGGACTCTGGGCGGCCGCCGATCCGGAGCGCCGGCATCTGCTCGATGGTGTCGAGCTGGCCGACTCCTGGGCGACCGACGCACACAAGTGGCTCAATGTTCCTCAGGACAGCGGTATCGTCATCGTCGCCGACAGCGCCGCACATCGTGCAGCCATGACCGCCGACGCGTCCTATCTCCAGAAATCGGACGGTGCGGAGCGGGATCAGGTCGACTGGGTTCCGGAGTTCTCCCGCCGTGGCCGCGGCTTTGCCGTCTACACCGCTCTTCGTCATCTCGGACGCGGCGGCCTGGCGGAGATGATCTCCCGCTGCTGTTCCAATGCGCAGCGGATGGCGGAGCGGCTCTGCCGCGATTCCCGCGCCCGGCTGCTCAACGACGTGGTTCTCAACCAGGCGATGATCCGGTTCGAATCGCTCGCGGGAAACGGCGATGAGCTGACTCCTGCCGTGATCGCGAGGGTCCAGCAGGAGGGAACCTGCTGGCTCAGCGGAACCCGCTGGCACGGCATGAGCGCCATGCGCGTCTCCGTGTCGAACTGGCGCACCACCCCCGAGGACATCGACCGCTCCGCCGAGGCGATACTCCGTTGCCTGGATGAGGTGGACCGGTCGGAGGTTAGAGGCTAGAGGTTACGTGGCCGAATCATTGCGATGTTCGGCCATCGTCCCACTCGCGAATCACATCGCCCTCGGCGGAGGGGAGGGCTATAGCACCCCTCCGGCGCAGATTCCACCGCCCACCGCCTCTCGCCTCTCGCCTCTCGCCTCTCGCCTCTCGCCTCTAACCTCTCACCGAATCCGCGATCTCCTTCGCGATCTCCAGCGATGCGGTGGCGGCGGGCGATGGGGCATTGCAGACGTGCAGCGCGCCCTCGCGCTCGACAATGAGGAAGTCATCGACCAGTGAACCGTCGTTCCTCATTGCCTGGGCACGCACTCCGGAGACGCCGCGGACCAGATCGCCGGATCGCACCTCCGGAACCATCGCCTGCAGCGATCGAAGAAAGGCTCGACGGCTGACCGAGCGCTTCAGCTCGCTCATGGTCATGCCCCAGTGGCGTCCCACGAATCTCCACAGACCCGGAAAGGTCACCGACTCGGCCAGATCCCGCAGACTCACATCGCGCATCCGATAACCTTCACGCTCGAACGCCAGCACCGCATTCGGTCCCGCGTGGACCTCGCCATGAATCGAGCGGGTGAAATGGACGCCGAGAAATGGAAAATCCGGATCGGGGACCGGATAGATCATCGTTCGAACCAGGTGCTGGCTTTCCGGACGCAGCTCGTAATAGTCCCCACGGAAGGGAACGATCATGGCCGGCGGTTTCGCTCCCTCCATTCGGGTGACCCGGTCGCTGTAGAGGCCCGCGCAGTTGACGATCATCCGGGCATCGAACACCTCGCGGCGCGTCTCCAGCCGATGCACCCCGTCCACCCGCCGGATCGCCACCACGCGATGCCCGGGAAGCAGGATTCCGCCTCCCTCTTCGAACTGCCGGGCCAGGACCTCGCAGACATCCCGGTACTCCACGACTCCCGCGCTGGGAACATGCAGGGCCGCGAGGCAGGCGACATGGGGTTCGAGCTCCCGTGCCTCGCCCGGGTCGAGCCGGTGCGCCTCGATTCCGTTCTCCCCGGCGCGCCGGTACAACCCTTCGAGACGCTCGAGCTCGTCTTCCCGGGTGGCGACGATGATCTTTCCGGACACGTTGTGAGCGATCCCATTGGCGGCGCAGAACTCCACCATCGACCGATTCCCGTTTCGGCCCAGCCGCGCCTTGAGACTTCCGGGACGGTAGTAGATCCCGGAGTGGATGACGCCACTGTTGTGGCCACTCTGATGGGCAGCCCAGCCCGGCTCCTTCTCGATGACCGCGATGCGCTGGTCGGGCCATCGCCGGAGCAGCTCCCGGGCCGTGGCCAGGCCGACGATTCCGCCACCGATGACCGTGAGGTCGAATTTTCGGCTCATGCTCGTCATTCTATGCTCGCCTCAGCGGGATGCCGTGACCGCCGTCGTGCCGGACCGTGACGCCGTTTCGTGTACACTTTTGCCCCTACGGCCTCATCCGCGCCGCATCGAAAGGAGTGTTCGTGACCGAAAGCCTGATGCCGATCATCGGAGCTGTATCCGACTTCGTGTGGGGTCCCTGGCTGCTGATCCCCCTTCTGCTGTTGACCGGACTGTTCCTGACCATCCGCCTCAGAGGCCTTCAGTTCACGGAGTTGTGGCATTCGCTCTGGCTCGCCCTGGTGGTCCGGAAGGAGCACGATGCGGAAGGAGACATCTCCCACTTCGAAGCGCTGATGACGGCACTCGCCGCGACCGTCGGCACCGGGAACATCGTCGGGGTGGCAACCGCCATTGCGATGGGAGGCCCCGGCGCACTCTTCTGGATGTGGATGACCGGTCTGGTCGGAATGGCCACCAAGTATTCGGAGGCGATTCTCTCGGTCCGATACCGGGTGACCGACCAGAGAGGCGAACAGTCGGGCGGACCGATGTACTACCTCAGCCGCGGGGTGAAACCGGCGCCGCTGGGGAAGGTTCTCGGCTTTCTCTTCGCTCTCTTCGCTGCCTTCGCCGCCTTCGGCATCGGCAACATGGTGCAGTCCAATTCGGTCTCGCATGCGATCGAGACCTCGTTCAACGTCCCGACCTGGATCACCGGACTGGTCATCGCCGTCCTCGCCGGTGCGGTGATCCTCGGAGGCATCCGGTCGATCGGTCGGTTCACCGGGGTTTTCGTTCCGGTGATGATCGTGGCTTACATGCTCGGCTCCGGGGCAGTGATCCTGCTCAACATCCGCAACGTGCCGGAAGCCTTCGTCCTGATCTTCAGCCAGGCCTTCAGCGGAACGGCCGCCACCGGCGGCTTTCTCGGAGCGACGCTCGCCGCGGGGATCCGTTACGGCGTGGCGCGAGGTATCTTCTCGAACGAGTCGGGACTCGGATCGGCGGGGATTGCCGCCGCCGCGGCCCAGACCCGCGAGCCGGCGCGCCAGGCAATGGTCTCGATGACCCAGACGTTCATCGACACCATCGTGGTCTGCACCTTCACCGGGGTCGCTCTGATCTGCACCGGAGCCTGGACTTCCGGAGAGAATGGTGTGGCGCTGACCCAGCATGCATTCCGTACCGGACTGCCCGGCCAGTGGGGCGGGTGGATCGTCGCGGTCAGCCTTTCGCTCTTCGCCTTCTCCACCATTCTGGGATGGAGCTACTACGGTGAAAAATCGTGCGAGTTTCTGCTCGGATCCTGGTCCATCCTCCCCTATCGGATCCTCTTCGTCATCGCCACCTTCTTCGGGGCGATCAAGAGCCTGGACTTCGTCTGGGGGCTGTCCGATGTGATGAACGGACTGATGGCCATTCCGAACCTCATCGGGCTGCTTCTGCTCAGTGGAGTCATCGTCAGTGAAACCCGCGGGTACCTGGCTCGGGAGAAGCAGAAAAGGACTGGCGTATGAATGATGTCGACCGGAGACGGGTCGAGCGGGTTCTCCTGAGTCAGCCGATCTTCGGGCGCCTTGGCAATGATGCGGTGGCGATCACGGAGCTCGGCCTGCTGGGCGCCCGGATCGAGTCGACCCGGGCGATGCCGGTGGGATCCGAGACCATCCTGGTTCTGGAGATTGACGGCGAGCCCGCCATCCGGTGCCGCATCGCGCGATGTGACCTCCAGGCGACACTGAGTGAGCTTCGCGGAGAGATCCTCTACGGAATCGGCGTGGAGTTTCTGGAGACCACGGGCGATGCGGGCAGCCGCATCCGGCGGATCATCACCGAGGAAGTCAGCCGGTCGCTCGACCAGCAGAAGGCGAACGCACGCGGCGAGCACAGATCGTGGAGCGAGGTGTCGATCGGATCAGCGAGATCGGGCCCCGGAGAACCGCAGGGCTACATCTGCTGCCGGATGATCCGGAAGGGGGAGTGGCAGCGGTCCACGATTCTGAAACCGGTCACGCCGTCAGTCGGATTCACCGTTCGCGCCTCCACGGCTCCCGAGGAGATCGACATGCTCTGCCAGCTCTTCGAGGTCGGAGACCCAGAACAGCGTCGACTGATCCGGCTCTGCTCGGTCCTGAGCATCCTCGACGAGGATGACACCGTTCCCCCGCCTCAGTTCCGGGACTGATTCACCACCCTCACCGAGAGCTGCGGCGGATTCCGGGATCAATGACCGCCGGTGCCGAGTTGCAGATCATTGGCGATATCGATCTCCTCGAACTGACTGCCGAGAAATCGCACCGCCAGATAGAGCTCGAACGACAGCAGCATCGAGGCCGGAATCGCGGCGATCGTCCCCGATGCGGGGCCATACCCGAAAAGAAAGCTCGAAAGCCAGAAGACGATGAGGAAGACCAATGCTGCGGGGATCAGGCCGAGCGCGAGAATCAGCAGATGTCCGAGCATGAGCAGAATGCCCCGCCCCATCCCTTCGATTCCCTTCGCCTGCTCGCGGGTCATGCTCGCCCATCCCGGTAGCAGGATCACGATCGCGTTCTGAAACATCGTCTGGAGCAGATCGACCGGCACGACGAGAATGAGAGCGGCAGGGACCCACGAGAGCCAGAGGATCCACGTCTCGAACGGAGGGTGTGGAGCTGGGACGAGAAAGGCCACAGCACCGTAGCTGATCGCGAGCAGAAGAAACAGCATCTGGAATGAAAAGACGATCACCGTCGGGGATGCGATCTGCGCCAGGACCATCCGGAAGCCGGATACCGGCAGCATCTTCAGGACGTCCACCTGCTCCAGATCGGTCCGCAGGTCGTTCCGGAAGATCAGGGGACCGACCCCGGTGAGGACTGCCAGCGCGATCAGCGAGAACGAGGACCCCACACCGATGGCGGCCGCGGGGCCGGCGGCGAAATACAGAATGGCGGTCAGCAGGAGCACTGCTACGGTCAGACCGAGGAAGATCGGCAGAGACATCCGTCCGCCGGCGATCAGGTTCTTCCACAGGATTGCGATCTCCGGCCGTCCGGATTCGCGGAGCTTGAACGGTGCAGGCATGCTCCGCATGAGCACACGACGCCCGGTCTGCTGCTGCCGCTGCTCCTCCAGGCGCTTCACCTTCTTCTGCGACTTCACGATCGAGGCATCCTCGAACGAGACATCGATCCGGGAGGCCAGCACGAAGAACACCAGGCCCATTCCGAACACGACCGGAATCCAGGCGGCCATCCCCGTCAATGTTGTGCTGGTGGCAGGACGGACGATCAGCGAGGGGATCCACAACATCACCCCGGCGGGGGCGTACAACAGGCCCTCGCGAAGCAGCCGGGCGGCCTCCGGCAACTGCTGCGCATTGAATGCATCCACCACCGCTCGGAATCCGGTCATCCGGAAGTGCTGAACGACCAGCGCAACCGTCGCCCCGAAGGCGATCAGCACCGCCACCAGCCTGCTCAGGAATCCGATCCCCATCAGCCGCAGCCGCGCCCGCGCGAACGCCACCATCATCAGGTAGATCTGCAGCACGATCAGCGCAATCCAGATCCCCACGAAACGGCTGCTGCGAAACACGAACAGACTGAAGATGATCGAGGTGAACAGCAGGCCCGGCTGGGATCGGATCACCCGATAGAGCAGCAAGTGCCACCGCCGCAGCGGTGCCGGAAACAGGAACTGGATCTCCGCCTCGGTGAACGTGATTCCGGCGGTCGACGACGGGAAGGCCCAGGCGAACAGCATCACGACCCAGGCGATCACGGTGAACGCCAGCATGTCCAACCCGCCCAGATCGTTCACCGTACGGCCGTCGAACCGGAACACTCCATGCCCGTGCCGGGGACCACCACGACCCTGCCCGAAGATGAGCCACCCGAAGTAGGCCAGACCGAACAGCAACGACATCAGATAGCGCGGCTGACGCAGGCGACGCAGACGCTGCAGAATCCGGTTCTTCGCCGACCGCAGAGAGAACTCGATGAACGCCCGGACCATCATTCCGCGCCCGCACTCCCACCTGAGGTAATCCGGATGAAGGCTTCCTCCAGGGTCAGATTTTCCGCTTCGGCGATCGTCCGCTTGAGCTCGGGAATCGATCCTTCCGCCAGCTTCTGACCCTGATGGATGATCACGATCGAGTCGCACAGCTCCTCGACCAGGTGCAGCAGGTGAGAGCTGATGATGATCGCCGCCCCTTCCTGGGCACGCCGCACGATCGTGTTCTTCATCCGGCGGATCCCGAGAGGATCGAGTCCGGTCAGCGGCTCGTCGAAGATCAGGACGTCGGGCCGGTGCACCAGTCCACAGGCGATCATCAGCTTCTGCTTCATGCCGCGGGACAACTCCGAAGGAAGGGAGTCACGCCGATCGGTCAATTCCAGCTCCTCCAGAAGAGAATCGGCCATTTCCCGCCAGCCCTCGGTCCCGTAGATCCGGGAGATGAACTGGAGGTGCTCCTGAACCGTGAGGTAGTCGAAGAGCCGCGGTTCATCGGGCATGAATGCGAGGCGGCGTTTCGCCTCGATCGGATCCGTCGCCATGTTGAAGCCACGGACAACGATGGTTCCTTCACTGGGGGGATGAATTCCGGCAATGGCGCGAAGGGTGGTCGTCTTGCCCGCACCATTCGGTCCCACCAGACCGAGGATCCTTCGCTCCGGAACGCTGAAGCTCAGGTCCCGTACCGCCGCGAAGCCACCGTAGAGTTTGGTCAGTTTGCTGACTTCAATCGCATTCATTTCGATTCCGTTTACGCATCGATGGCTCACGGGTTTCGGATCGGTCGCCTGGCCCTCTCGTCGCGAACCTGAGAGAATTCCCGCCGGGAGGACGCATGCTTTCCCCGACAACCCGCGAAACGCTCTACGTGAGACTGTGGTCGTTTCTGAAGATCCCCGCACTCTATTTCATCCGGCCGAAGGTCGTCCAGATGAGCTCTACGCGAGTGGTGGTCCGAGTCCGCCTCCGGCGCCGCACGAAAAATCATCTCGGATCGATGTACTTCGGCGTCCTCTGCGCCGGCGCCGACTGTGCCGGAGGCCTGATCGCGATGGACCGGATCCGGGACAGTGGTGAGCCGGTATCGCTGATTTTCAAAGACTTCCACGCCGAATTCCTCAAGCGCGCCGAGGCCGATGTGGACTTCATCTGCGAGGACGGCGAGGCGATCTCCGGGCTGGTGCGCAGCGTGATCGCCAGTGGCGAGCGGGAACACCTTCCAGTGCGAGTCACCGCGGTGGCGGCTGGCGAACCGGTTGCGAATTTCACTCTGACGCTGTCCCTCAAGAAGAAATAGACGTCGGCAACCCGGCACGATCACGCCGGAATCCGAAACTCCCAGCCACAGTGCCCCGCTGCCGCCGGATCAGGCGGACAGTGAATGCAGGTGGTCTCGATGCGCGGATCGACGGCCCGGGCGAACGTCGAGAACTCCACCAGCCCGACCGGGGCGCAGGGAAAATCGGGAAGGCCTTTGCGATGACGGGTCTGCTGAACCCGGCATCCATCCATGAAGAAACGCAGCGTGGTTCCGTCGTCGGAACGTTCGAAGTGGTACGGATTGATGAAGCTGTACATCCGGAAGCCCAGCGCATTCTCCAGTGCGACAAGGCCTCCCTCCCGTGGGATGGAGAACACCTCCATGATCCTCCGCGCTTCGGCCGCCGCAAAGAGCTCCCACGAAGCGGCGTCGAGCTCGATGGCGGCCTCGATTCCGAGGCGCTTTTCTGCCGCGAGAAACCAGCTGCCGTCGTGCGCGAGCCAGTTCTTCGCAAACACGCCGAGCGCCTCGAGCAGGCCTTTGCGGTCGAGCTCCGCGAAAGCGGCCGGCGCACCATCGATCTGCTTTCTCATCGCAACCACCCGGGTGAATCTTTCCTGCCTCGAGACTTCCTCGAAGGTGCCAAGCGCCCGAAGGTACCCGCGAGCCCAGTCGATCGTCACCGGCCCCTCGAGGTGCATCGATCCCTCTTCCTGGTGCATTCGGCCCACCAGAGAGAATCCCTCGGGTGAGAAATCGGCGAGAACGATCATTCCACCCGGTCTGACCACGCGCAGCAGTTCGCCGAGGGCAGTGGCTCCGTCGGTGAGGTGGTGGAGAGCATTGACGGTGATCGCGGCGCCGAACTCTCCGTTCCGGAACGGAAGCGTCGTTCCGTCCACCTGGACCAGCCGAATCCGGGCGGCAAGTTCGGGATCGTCCGTCAGAAACGCCGCGATCTCCTGTTCCTCGGGACTGACGTCGACACTGACCACGGAGAAGCCCCGCCGCGCCAGCTCCCGCGCCGCGGTCCCTTTTCCCGTGCCGAGGTCGAGGATCGGCCCCTCGAGGGGACCGGCGGCGTCGAGGACGAGACCCGGCAGGCCGAGCTGATCGTACCCGAGCTCGAGGTATCGTGCCGCTCGATCGAAAAACCGTCGTTTCTGATCGTCGAGATTCAGCCGGGTGAGCAATGTCATCAGTCATCCTCTCCAGTCGCGCTTTCCAGCCTTTTCGGCGCCCGGCTCCCTCTTTCGGCCGGTGCAGCTCGGAAGCTTCGTTCGGCTCAGCGCTCTGCCAGCGGCATCGGGCGACCGAACAGGTGTCCCTGGGCGAGCTCGAATCCAGCCTCGCGGCAGAAGGTCGCTTCCTCTTCGCGCTCCACACCTTCGGCCACGCTGGAAATGCCGTAGTCCCGCACCAGTCCGATGAACAGCCGGATCAGATCCTGACGGATTCCGGGCGCAGCGTCGATTCCCCGGATGAAGGAATTGTCGAACTTCAGATAGTCCGGGTGCAGCTCGGTCAACTCCCGGAGACGGGAGTGTCCGGCGCCGAAGTCGTCGAACGCCAGCCCACATCCGATCGCACTGAGCTCGTCGCGGAACAGACGCATGAACTCCGGATCCGCGACCGCGGCTTCGTGAATCTCGACCACCACTTCAATGCCACGGCGGCGAAACTCGCGAAGCTCCAGGAGCAGCTCGTCGCGATCTTCCAGATCCTCCGGCGCGGCGTTCAGAAACAGACGCCTCGGAGGGGGAAGATTCACCGCCGCCTTCAGGGCCGCTTTTCGAAGAGCACGACAGAGCTCGAGCTCCATTCCGTTCTCCCGCGCCGCGAGGAACATCTCGGTCGGGGAGACCACCAGGTCGCCCACCCGGCCACGTCCGAGTGCCTCCCAGGCGATCAGCGTCCGGGTCCAGTCGACGATCGGCTGAAACCACGCCTCCAGATGCCCGTCGAGAATCTCGATCAGACGCGAGGAACGACGCGTCCAGTCGAATGGCAAGGCCGAGGTGACGACCCGCTGGGTCACCGTCTTGCGCGACAGAACCGGTGCCTCCATCCGGATCATCCGGATCTCTTCCGACACCACGTGGATCACGTCGCTGTCCCCGAGGGGGACCGCATCCTGACCCAGACGCTGTCCGTTGAGAAACGTCCCATTTGTGCTTCCGAGATCGCGAAGATGAATTCGGCCCTGGACAAACATCAGCTCCGCGTGGTGGTTCGAAACGGCCGGGCGGTCGAGCTGGAGATCGCAATCCGCACTCCGGCCGATGACGAACGGAAACGACTGCACCCGCCGCCGGTCCACGTTCGCACCCCTCCCGAAGTACCCCTGGAGATACCAGAGTACACAGGCGTCAGGATCGGGAATCACCGGAGCATTGTACGCCGTCGCGGTCCGGAACAAGCGCCTGACGGGCGGTTGAGAGCTGCTTTACAAAACCAGGTGCTTCGAGATCCGGAATGGCCGGCCCGGGAGCGGGGGGCTCCGCAACATGGAGATCGCGGGAACCCTGGTTTCGATGCTGCTCCCTGTTCACTCCGAATTGTGAGAGGATAAAGGCGAAGCCAGAACAGCGGGCACGGTTCTCTGCGGGTGGAGACGCCCATCCAGTGTCGTGCTCTCTGGGGAAAAGGAGCCGACTGCATGTTCAGAAACCTGTCGAAATTGTTTGCCGTCACCCTACTCGCCGCAGTTCTCGCCGTTCCAGCCTTTGCCCAGCGCGGATCCGCCGATTTCAGTCGTTACGTCAGTCTCGGAGACAGCCTGACCGCGGGCTACGTCAACGGCACCCTCGAAGCCTCCCATCAGTACTGGAGCTACCCCGCGGTCATCGCCCGTCAGGCCGGAACACCAGACTTCGAACAGCCGACCATCAGCGCTCCGGGAATCGGACCGGAACTGCAGCTTCAGAGTCTTTCGCCGCTGATCATCGCGCCCAAGAGCGGCCTGGGACATCCGACGAACCTCAATCTTCCGCGGCCCTACAACAACCTCGGAATCCCCGGGGCTGCGACCGTCGATCTGCTGACCAAGACCGGAGCCGAACAGGGTGGATCCAACCCCTTCTACTCCATCGTCCTGCGTGGGCTCGGGCCGGCCGTCGGACAGGCGCTTGCTCTGCAGCCGACCTTCGTGAGCGTCTGGATCGGGAACAACGACGTCCTCGGTGCGGTCACCTCCGGAATGGCCATCGAGGGAGTCACTCTCACGCCGATCGCGAATTTCAGCGCGAACTACGAGACACTGCTGGATACACTGATCGCCGGGGCTCCGAACGCCGGGATGGTGACCGCCACGGTCCCTCCGGTCACCGAGATCCCCTTCGCGAACACCCTCGCACCGGTGGTCGTCGACCAGAACCGGCAACCGGTCATCGGGCCGGACGGCCACATGATCCCGCTCATCGCCACCTTCGGCGACGGCACCGTCGGTCAGCTCCCGGCGGGCTCGAAGGTTCTGCTCACCGCGCAGTCTCTGCTCTCGACCGGCTATGGGATTCCGGCGGCACTCGCTCCGATGATCCCCCTGCCTGACGTTGGAAAGCCGCTGCCCAGTCAGGTGGTCCTCGACCCGGCGGAGATCAGCGCCATCGAGGCGCGCCGCCAGGAAGTCAATGCCGAGATCCTCTCCGCCGCGACCGCGCGGCAGATTCCGGTCCTCAACTTCGATCCGGTGTTCCAGAACTTCGCCAACGGTGTCAGTCTCGGCGGGGTGGAATTCAATCTCGACTTCCTCACTGGTGGACTCATCGGCTACGACGGCGTCCATCCGACCTCTCTCGGATACCTCTTCGTGGCCAACCAGTTCATCAGCCTGATCAATTCGTCCTACGACACGAACATCCCCTACGCCTCGATCTATCCCTTCTTCTCGGAGAATGCGGCGGTGAGTGCATCGGTGGAAATGCTTCCCCGATGGATGGAGATCAACCTGCTCCAGGCGCCATGGAGCCAGTTCCCGGCCCCGTTCTGGAATCAGGATCTTCTCGCTCCGGAGCCGCCGGCCAGCCCGCGCCGAAGAGGGATTCACCGCGGCGGACACAACTGATCCGGTTCATCTCGCGGTGATTCCGACCGCCGATTCCGACGCCGCTTCACGCGCTGGAATCGGCGGTTTCCCCTTTGAGGACCTCGCCCCGGTGTCCGGCAACGGGATCAGAAGGCTGACCGCCAGACAAGGCGCGCCCGGCAGTGGGTCCGGATGGAGAGGGCCGCCGAGCAGAGCTTCCGAGGAGAGCCTCTGGAGGCCCGGATAGCTCATCGGTGGCGTCTCGCGCTACCATGCTGGCGGCATGACTCAGAACGACATCCCTCATCATCCCGTAAAAACGACTTCCATGACCTTTGAATCGCTCGGGCTCAGCCCCGAGGTGCTCGCCTCGGTGCGGCACGTCGGATTCGAGCATCCCACCCCGATTCAGGAAAAGGTGATTCCGACCGCTCTCGCGGGAAAGGACATCATCGGCCTTGCCGAAACCGGCTCTGGAAAAACCGCCGCCTTCTGTCTGCCTCTCGCGGATCGCCTCCAGCACGCAGACAAGTCCCGGGGACTGATTCTCTCTCCCACCCGGGAGATCGCTCTGCAGACCAAGGCATTCCTCGACCTGTTCGGCGAAAAGCACAACATCGAGACCGCCTGCCTGATCGGTGGTGTGAAGTTCGGCCCCCAGGTCGACGCCCTGAAGAAACATCCCGACATCATCGTCGCGACTCCTGGCCGGCTGCTCGATCACATCAACCGCGGAACGGTGCGCGTCGACCACATCACCGAGCTGGTTCTCGACGAAGCCGACCACATGCTGGATCTCGGGTTTCTCCCCCAGGTCCGGCAGATTCTCAAGCACCTCCCCCGCGAGCGCCACACCATGTTCTTTTCCGCCACGATGCCGGACGCGATCGAATCGCTGGCGCGATCGATTCTGCGGGATCCGGAACGGATCGACGTGCTGCCGAAGGGACGCACCGCCGAAGGGATGAGTCATCGCCTCTACATCGTGTCGCCTGAGGATAAGCGGGCCTGTCTGGTTGCCCTGCTCGAACAGGAGCTGGGAAGCACCCTGGTCTTCGTGCGCCGAAAGGTGGACGCAGAGTGGATCTACGCCATCCTTCAACGCAAAGGACATCCAGTGGAACGAATTCACTCGGATCGCTCCCAGAAGGGACGGGTCGAGGCGCTGCAGACGTTCCGCGAGGGTTCGCATCGAATTCTCGTCGCGACGGGGATCGCGGGCCGGGGCATTGACATTCCGGGCATTCAGCACGTCATCCATTTCGACGTTCCCGAGACGGTCGAGGATTACATCCACCGCGGGGGACGGACCGCCCGAGGGGATGCGGCCGGACTGGTCTCGACCATTGCGACCTTTCTCGAGCTCGCCCGGGTCCGGGAGATCGAGAAGGCGATCGGAGAAGAGATTCCCCGCTGCACCCTGCCGGGCGTCAAGGCCTGGGAAGAGTCGAGCTCGAAGCCAAAGCGCCGCCGCCGTCTGTGAGCCAGCCTCCTGAACTTGAGGACGTGACGCTCCTGCAGTTTTCGGGACGCCACCTTTGGGACGCCGGCAACCCTGGCCGCCCTGAGAACCGTCAGAGCGTCATCACACCACGGCTGACCAGGCCCATCCCCGATCTCTCTGTTTCGGAAGAGCTTGGTCGACTGACTCCACCGGTCACGCCGCGATACACGATCCGGGAAGCCGGCTGGAAGCCGGCGGCCCGGCCGCCAGGATGGCGGCGTTCCGATTGCCCGCTTCGCGGGCACAAGACCCTTACGTCCAGACCATTGGGGCAAACGGCTCCGGGCGGTCCCCTTGGGTCACCGGCGCCGTCGCGGGTGCACGACGTCCCGCAACTGGAATCTCCGACGGTACGCGCCCGGCGTCAGGTGGGTCATCCTCTTGAACACACGACGAAAGAATGCCGCGTTCTCGTATCCCACCTCCACCCCGATCTGATCGACCGGAAGCGAGGTCTGCTCCAGCCGGCGACGGGCCGCGGCGATCCGCAGGTTCTGGACGTAGGAAATGGGCGTGTGTCCCGTGGCTTTGCGAAACCGGCGTTCCAGGGTTCGTCGCGATGATCCGGACCGGGAGACCATCTCATCGACCGGATTGTCGATCATGGAATGGTCCTCGAGCCACCGCTGAAGCTCGGCGATCAACGCATCGCCGTGGTCTACTCGCGGCGCGAAGTCGATGTAGGGAGCCTGTCCCTCTCCGTGCCACTCGAGCATCAGCAGCCGCCCCATCGCCTGCGCCGCGCTCGGCCCCACGTAGCGGGCGATCAGATGCAGTGCCAGATCGTGCCACGACATGACTCCGCCGGTCATGATCAGCTCCCGCCGCTCGCCCGTCACGATCAGCACCTCCTCGGTGCGCAGACGGACGGCGGGAAAGTTGCGACGAAACGTCGGCGCGAAGGCCCAGTGGATCGTCGCCTCCCGCCCGTCGAGCAGCCCCGTCTCCGCGAGAAGGAGGACTCCGGTGCAGGCCGAGGCCAGAATCGCTCCGCGCTGATGTTGATGGCGCAGCCACTCGACCAGCCCGGGATAGCGACCGCACACCCAGTCGGGACCCTTCACCATCATCAGGGGGATGATGACGATATCGGTCCGCTCGATCTCCTCGTGACTCCGCTCGGCACCGAGCGGCAGTCCGCTCGCACCCCGCACGGACGCCGGTCCCGGCGCCACGATCTCCACCTCGAAGGGCCCCGACGGAACGTCGGGCTCGAAGCTCTGCAGCAGAGAAAAGGAGTTGAGAGTCTCGTAGAGGCCGCTCAGCGGCGCGACCTGAGTGTCCGGCGTCGCGATCAGCGTGACGTGATGCGATGTGAAACAGTCGTCCATACCCGGGTTCCAGGCGAGGTGACGCAAAGAGATCGAATCTGTCGAGTCTCGCACTTACACCGCCTCGGGACAACCCTTAAGGTGGGAGACAGACATCACGAATGAAAGGAGAACCTGATGGCAACGCAACTGAATGGATGGGATGTGGAGGCGATGAACGAGGCGGTGGAGGCGATCCGGGAGACGCCGGAGGCGGGACGGCTGGTCTGGCGCAGCCGGGTGCGCTGGGACGGCGGGTTCGGTCTGGACGTCCAGACGCGGGAGATCGAGCAGATGGGCGAGTCGATGGGGCGGCATTTCACCCTCCGCGGCGATCATCCACCGGAACTGCTCGGAAAGAACACGGGTCCGACCGCCGTGGAGACGATTCTGGCGGCTCTGGGCGCCTGCATGGCGGGAAGCTTCGCGGCGCAGGCCACTGCACGCGGTGTGGCCATCGACGCGCTCGACGTGGATGTCGACGGCGCCATTGATCTCAATGGATTCTTCGGTCTGCAGCCGATCCGCCCCGGACTCTCGGACGTGAAGCTCGCCTTTCACGTGAAGTCCGAGGCAGATCCGGCGGTCCTGCAGGAAATTCTCGAGGCTGCGCAGTCACTCTCCCCGGTGTTCGATTCCGTGACCCGACCGGTCGCGGTGGAAGCCACGGTAACAAGCGGCGACGCCAGATGACGTGATCTGCCTGCAGGGCTCGCCTGCATGCGGCACCGCGAGCAGTGAGCCCTGCGCGGCAGAATCTCGCGAGCACGAGCAGGTGGAGCGGGGGGTGACATCGCCGGCGATCGCATCAGGCGCTCGGACATCCTGCCTCGAGGATGTGTTGCGGTCTCATTGCGATATTCAATGACGACTGATGAGCATCATCACCAAACCGGGCGAGAGCTCCGGGCTGGACCGGCGCGATTTTCTGAGGCGAGGTGCCCAGAGGAGCCGCGGCTGCCCGGGTCTGCCGCTCCGGCGGCGAGCCTTCACCCGGTGTTGCGCATGCCGGCAGCGATGCCGTTGACCGTCACCAGGAAGGCTTCACGCAGGCGCTCGTCTTCTTCGTCGCCCGTTCGGAGACGGCGCAGCAGCTCGACCTGAATCAGGTTGATCGGATCGACGTAGGGATTGCGTACATCGATCGAACGGCGGAGAACGCCGTTCTCCTCCAGTAACGTGTCGTGGCCGGTCACCTGGAGCACCACTCCCATCGTTCGCCGCAGGTCCGAGATCAACTCCTGCCCGAACCGCTGCAACTCCTCGGGGACCAGCCGCCGGTGATACTCCTCCGCGATGCGGGGCTCCGATTTCGCCAGGACCATCTCCACCAGATCCAGGGTCGAGCGGAAGAACGGCCACCGCCGGTACATCTCCCGCAGCGAATCCAGTCCGCCGGCATCGATCATCTCTCCGAGCGCCCGCCCGATCCCCAGCCAGGACGGGAGCATCAGCCGGGTCTGAGTCCACGCGAACACCCAGGGAATCGCCCGCAGCGTTTCCACCCCTCCGCCAGCACGACGCCGCGACGGGCGGCTGCCGATGTTCAGGGAACCCAGCTCGATCTCCGGAGTGGCAGTGCGGAAGAACGCCACGAATTCCGGATCTTCATACACCACCGTCCGATAGGCCGCGCGGGCGATGTTGCCGAGCGCCTCCATCCGCTCGCGCCACTCCGCTGAAGGAGTGACTCCCGGACGGAGCGTCGCCTGAAGCGTCGCGGTCGTGTAGATCTCCAGCGTCCGCGCCGCGATCCCGGGCAACCCGAACTTGGCCTGGATCATCTCTCCCTGCTCGGTGACCCGCAACGAGCCCTGAATCGACCCGGGCGGCTGCGACTGAATCGCGACGTAGGTCGGCCCACCTCCGCGCCCGACCGTTCCTCCCCGCCCATGGAAGAGCGTGATCCGAACGTCGCGTTCCCGACCGGCTGCGACGACTTCCTCCTGGGCCTTGTACAGTTCCCAGTTTGCCGAGAGCCGCCCCGCATCCTTCGCCGAGTCGGAGTAGCCGATCATCACTTCCTGATGGCCCCCGATGGACTGGTGATACCAGGGAATTTCCAGCAACCGCGAGATGGCGGCGCCGGCGCCGCGCAGATCATCCACGGTCTCGAACAGCGGGACCACCCGCAACGGTCGCGGTACACCGCACTCCTTCTGAAGGAGCATCACGGCCAGCACGTCGGAGGGATGGGTGGCCATCGAGATGACGTAGGCTCCGAGCGAATCGGACGGAATGGCCGCGACGGTGCGCAGCGTCTCGAGAACATCCTCAACCGCTTCGGCGGGCTGGAACTCCCGGGGGATGATTGGCCGCCGGCTCTGGAGCTCGTGCAGGAGAAACTCCTGACGCTGCTCTTCGTTCCATGCGGCATAGCTTCCGAGCCCGATCTCGCGGGTGATGGCGTCGAGAGTCTCGGTATGGCGTGAGGATTCCTGGCGGACGTCGATCCTGACCAGGGTCAACCCGAATGCTGCCAGCCTGCGCAGGAGGTCGAGGAGCCTCCCTTCGGCGATGACCCCACAGCCGGTTTCCTGCAGAGAGCGATAGCAGAGCCTGAGCGGCTCACCGAGCTCCTCGGGATCGAGAAGGACATGTTCTTCGCGCAGCCACTGGCGATCCGCATGTTCGAGATGATTCTCGATCGCCTGGAGAGTGCCGCGAAGCCGGTCGCGCAGCGGCCGGAGCAGCGCGCGGTACGGCTCGCGTTCTCCCCCGACACGTTCCATCAGCTCCGCACTGGCATGCCTCATCGAAAGCTCCGCGCGGAGCTCCTCGATTTCGTGAAGATAGAGCTCGGCGGCCATCCAGCGGGCGAGCAGACACGCCTGTCGGGTGATGTCGGGGGTCACGTTCGGATTGCCGTCGCGATCGCCGCCCATCCAGGATCCGAATCGAATCGGAGCCGCATCGAGTGGCAGAGAGCGCCCCGTCGCCGCGCGCAACGCATCGTCCACTCCGCGAAGATTTCGCGGCACCGCATCCCACAACGTCTGCTCGAAGACCACCAGGCCTCCTCGCACCTCGTCGAGCGGCGTCGGCCGTTCGTGCCTCAACTCGTCCGTCTCCCAGGAGGCCAGCACCTCGCGCCGCAGAACCTCCACCGCCTGCTGTCGTTCAGCCGGCGTCAGATCCTCGTGATCGAGCTCCGAGAGCGTCGCGGACAGGCGATGCAGCTTCTGCATCACCGTTCGGCGCACCACCTCGGTGGGGTGCGCGGTCAGCACCAGCTCGATCTGCAGTCCGGTCACCGCGTTCCAAAGCGCCTCCGGCTCGACACCTTCCTCGATCAACCGGGGAAAGGTTTCTGCGCAGGAGCCTCGTTGCGGCGGGGTCTCCGGATCACGCTGATACGCCCGACGTCGCCGGATCCGGTGATGCTGCTCGGCCAGGTTGGCCAGGGTCAGGAAGTGAGCGAAGGCCCGCGCCACCGGCAACGCGTCCTCCACCGGCATCGTGGTGAGGAAGGTGGCCAGCTCGCGGAAGTCATCATCGCTTCCGGCGCGGGCGTTCTTCGCCAGCGCGCGCACCTTCTCCACCGTCTCGTACAGCTCGGTCGATTCCCTCACACGCAGGGTCTCGCCGAGGATCTCCCCCAGCCGGCGGACGTCGTCCCTCAGAGGCTTGTGTGGATCAGTCATCTCTTGCTCCCGAAGCGATCACCATACCAGCCGGCGGCCGGACGGGAAACGAAGAGCAAAAAAAAGCCCCCGACTGCGTGAGCAATCGAGGGTCCAGGGACACCAGGTGGATGAGCTCTTGTTGAATTCTAGCCGAAGAGCGGACCGCCCGGAGTCTCCGGAGTGCTGCCGCCTGCCGGGGTGGATGTACCGGCTGCTGCAGCGGGCTTGCTCGCTTTCCTCGACTTCTTCGCTCCGCCCTTCTTGGCGGGCTTCTTCGCTGCGGACTTCTTCGCTGCCTTCTTCGCCGGCTTCTTCGCTGCAGACTTCTTTGCAGCCTTTTTTGCCGGTTTCTTCGCGGCGGACTTCTTCGCAGCCTTCTTCGCCGGACGCTTCGCAGCCTTCTTCGCAGTCTTCTTCGCCGGGCGCTTCGCTGCCTTCTTCGCAGTCTTCTTCGCCGGGCGCTTCGCTGCCTTCTTTGCAGTCTTCTTCGCCGGGCGCTTCGCTGCCTTCTTCGCAGTCTTCTTCGCCGGGCGCTTCGCTGCTGCCTTCTTCGCAGGCTTCTTCGCTGCCTTCTTCGCTGCCGGTTTCGCTGCTGCCTTCTTCGTGGATTTCTTCGCCGCGGGCTTCTTCGCTGCCTTCTTCTTCGTGGCCATAACGCCTCCTTTATGACTCTCCTAAAAGCTAGAAGTTTTCATCCACCGTCTGTTTAAAGAATTATTGTTGTTAAAGATTACCACAATCGTTCGTGAATGTCTTCGTTAAAGATACAGATTTTTTTCAGGCAGATTTCACCGGTTCACCCACTCCGCTTCCACTCGACGACACGACCTTCCGCAGGCATGGTCAACGCCGGCGAAATCGTCCATCGTCCGTCCGGCAGATCGCGCCGGATCCGGAACTGTTGCGACTCCACCGGACGGGGCACACGTTGCACCCCGGCGATCGGGACGACGAACTCGTCGTAGTGCGGAACCGTGAGGAAAGTCCATCGGCAATCACAGGCGGGACCGAACTGCCATCGCAGTTGATTTCCCTCACGCCGGATCTCCAGACCGAGTGGTGCCGCGGGCGCATACTGCGCCTTCTCCATCCGGAGTTGCTGGATGACCTCCGCGGGCAGAGGCCGATACTCCCCGCCGCCGCTCGCCACGATGACCACATCCGCGGGATCGGTCTCCCCCAGCAGCAGTCCTTCCGTCGAACCGAAAAACCGCGGAGCCTGGCCGCCCGTCTCCAGTTGCCGGAGATCGGCGAGCCCATCCAGATACCACTCCGGAGATCCCGCGAGCAGCGGCGCATCCTCCGGACTCTTCTCCCAGATGTACCGGCCCTCGGCCTGCATGATGGACGTCTCCGCGCGCAACTGCCGGAGCTCACCCACACCGCTGGCCCAGACCACGAGCAGCAGCAGTCCGAGCGACACCAGGGGAACGCCCGGGGCGGTTCGAATCAGCGCGGCCGTCAATCCCACCAGTCCGAACAGGATGGCTGTCGGGACAAAAGCGTGACGCACCTCGAGAATCGAGACCACCGGAACCAGAGGAACCGTCGCAGCCAGCAACGCGACCATCACGATCAGCGCCGTCCTCTTCGGAAACAGCGCCAACCCCATACCGACGATCAGACCGACGGTGATGACCCAGATGAGTCCCGCCATCCACGGGATCGGCCCGAGAATCCGGCTGATCAGGTGAGCGGGAAGCACCCCGATCTGCCCCAGGGACAACCCGGTAGGCTGATAGCCTCCGGCCGACCCGAGCATCCATGTGCGCCATAGCAGATAGACCAGTCCCACTCCCGCCATCGGCAGCAGACGTTTCACCACCCGGCTCCAGCGAAGATCGTTCATCCGGTCGAGACCGATCAGCAGAAGCGGCAGAGGAATGAAGACTTCCTTGGCGAGAAGCGCGAGGAGGTAGAACAGTGCGGAGAGCCCAACGAACAGACGCGACCGGCGATCCGACTCCCCCGTCCCACCCCTCTGCCACAGGAGCATCACCGCCAGAGAAAGTGCCAGGCCTTCCACGTAGTGCCGGATCATCAGCGTTCGTGCCGCGTAGATCGTTGCCGGCGCGACCACGAAGCAGGCGCTGGCGAGAAAGGCGGCGGTGGGACCGCCGAAGCTCCGGATGAAGGCGAACAGAAGCAGAGCGCACCCGGCAATGATCACGAGCTGGTGAATGTGGAACAGCAGCGGATGGAGACCGGCGAGCGCGAGATCGAGTTGAAACGACAGCGTGACCAGAGGGGTGAAGTTCGAGGCTGACAGAGTCTGCCACTGAGCCGGAGAGAAGAGAATGCCGAACGGACTGAATCGCAGCGCCTGAAGAAGAACCTGGGGGTCGTCGTTCAACCACCAGTCGTCAACCGATCCTCCGTGAATGATCGCGACGAGAGCCAGCAATGCCGCAACTGCCACGACAGAGCCAATCCTTCCCTTCTCGACGGTCATCAACATTCCATTCGACGTCCAGGGTTCGGACAAGGAAGACGCATCGCGCATCGACCGAGGCCATTGTAAACTCTGCACTCTTCTTTTCGCTTCGATTCTGCGAATTGAATTGCGGTGAATGCTTGCAGAGCAAACCATCATCGACGCGGAGCGACAGGATGCTGCGCATCCTCTATCTGATGGAGGACACCGATCTCTCCGGAGGCGTGCGCATTCAGCTCGCTCAGGCCGATGCCTTGATCGAGCGAGGTCACCACGTGGCCATCGCCACCAGGGGACTTCCACTGACCTGGCGGCGCTCCGCGGCGGAATGGATCTACGTCGACGATTTCCGGACGATCGACGCCACGGGATTCGACTTCGTCATCGGCACGTTCTGGACCACCGTCGAGCCGGCCTGGAGGATTGCCGGAGAACGGGCGCTTCACCTCTGCCAGGGATACGAGGGCTCGTTCACCGCATACCAGGAAATTCGTGACGCCATCGACCATGTCTACGGTCTGCCCATCCCGAAGGTCGTGGTCGCGCCTTCCCTCATCCCCGTCGTCGCCCGCTTCGGTGCGGAGGTCTTCGACGCCGGGCAGATTGTCGATGACGGGTTCTATCGTGATGTTCCCCCGGACGAGGAAGCGCCACTGCGGCTCCTCCTGGTGGGAGCGTCGCAGGTCGACTTCAAAGGGATCGACGTCGGCTACGACGCGGCTCTTCATGCCCGCTGGCACGGCGCGGAGTTCCATCTCATCCGCATCTCGCCCTGGGCACCCGGCGGCGACGAGCCGGTCGAGGAACACGTCCACGAGTTCCACGTCGGTCTCCCGGCCGAAGAGATGCGCCGGGTGATGCACTCCTGTCATCTGTTTCTCGGACCGAGCCGGAGGCAGGAAGGATTCGGGTTGCCCGCAGCGGAAGCGATGGCCTCCTCCATCCCGGTGATTCTTTCCCGGATCCCGTCATTCCTCTCCTTCAGCCAGAACGAGGATTTCGCTCTCTGGGCCGAGGAGGGCGACGGGCCCGGCATGGGGGAACGCCTCATGGAGCTTCTCGACGATTCACGTCTTCGGCGACAACTCGCCGTCCGTGGCCATCGCGTGGCCGAACGGTTCCGGGCACATCACACCGCCGAACGCCTCGAGCGCTGGCTCCTCGAGCGCCGACGGCGTACGGAGTTCTGAAGTTCTGGAGCTCTGGAGCTCTGGAGTTCTGGAGTTCTGGAGTTCTGAAGTTCTGGAGTGGGGGCGGGGCGGGCTGCGGGTGATCGGGAGGGTTGCAGCACGCGCGATCTCTGCGGTTGCGAAGTGGGCAAGGTTCATCTGCGCAGAGCCCGAAGGGCGACACTTTGTTTAGCCGGGCCCGTGAGGAGGGCCCGGTGGGGATTGGAAGAGTCTTCGAGCCGCGCCAGGGGCGGCACAGGGGGGCATTGCGTGCGAAGTGCCGCCCCTTTCAGGGGCTCTGAGAGTTCCCACGACGCACCGGGGGCTGACGCCCCCGGCTACACAAAGTGCCGCCCTTCGGGCTGAAGGACCGCGAGAGGGGAGTTCCAGCTTCAGAACTTCAGAACTTCAAGGCTCCGCCCTGGTGAACAGTACGGTCTCATTCACCTCGCCCTCGTAGTGCGCAACGATCAGCGCGACGGATGAATCGCTGGCGATATTCACCGCGGTCCGGCTCATGTCCAGCAGACGGTCGACGGTCCAGATCAGCGCCGTGTAGGCTACCGGCAACCCGACCGCCTGAAGAATGATCACCATCATCACCAGTCCCGCGTGAGGAATTCCTGCGGCCCCCACACTGACCATCAATCCGAGGAAGACGATCAGAAGCTGCGCACTGAGCGTCAGAGTGAAGTGCGGATTCACCGCGGCGTAAATCTGCGCAATGAAGATCACCGACACGATCTCGTAGAGTGCAGTGCCGTCCATATTGACGGTCGCTCCGAGTGGGAGCACGAAACTGGCGACCTTGGACGAGATTCCGGCGCCTTCCTCGGCACGTTCCATGGTCACACCGAGCGTTCCGCTGCTCGAAGCGGTGGAAAAGCCGGTGAGCAGCGCCGGGCTCATCGCTCGCAGATAGCGATAGGGATTTCTGCGGGTGAACAGATAGATCAGTGCCGGCAGGGTGATGAACAGATGGATCCCGAGAGTGAGCATCACGGTGATCACGTAGCGGAGCATGCTGACGAAAATCTCCGGCCCGGTGGTCGCGACCATGCGCGCAATCAATGCGGCGATCCCCACCGGTGCGAGAGAGATCACGAAGTGGGTCATCTTCAGCATCACCTCGCCGCCCGAGTCGATGAAGGCCAGCATCGGCTTCTGCTTCTCCTCGTCGATGGTCAGGAGAAACAGACCGAACAGGATGGTGAACAGAATCACGCCGATCAGATCGAAGTTCGCTGCCGCCGAGACCACATTGTCCGGCACCATATTGAGCAGGACTTCCCAGAACGACTCCGGAACCGGCGCGCTCTCCACACTCACCGGCACGGCCAGATTGATCCCCACTCCGGGCCGGATGATGTTCACCACGAGAAGTCCGGTGACGATGGCGATCAGGCTGGTGATCAGATACAGCCCGAACGTTCGGGCTCCGATTCGGCCCAGGCGCCGGACGTTCCCCATCCCGCCGATTCCGGCGGCGAGCGAGAAAAAGACCAGCGGAATCACGATCATCTTCAGCAGCTTGAGGAAGATCTCCGCAATCCCCTCGATCGCCTGATAGATCGCCGTGGTTTCCAGCGTGGTCTTGAGCTGGGTCGCCACCTCGGGCGCGCGCTCCGCGGCCTGAGCTCTGGTGAACTCCGAACCGAGAACCGCCATCCGGGCTTCGGCCACATTGGCGCGGTAAAGGATCGTCCCCAGCAACGCCCCCGCAAGAACCCCGAAAATGATCCACCAGTGAAGACCGATCTTCTTCATCCGTCCATGCCTCCGTCAATTGGGACCCTCGCTACCCACGGGGCAGCGCGTGCTGGAGGCACTATACCAAGGGGGAGTTCTGGAAGTTCCGGAGTTCCGGAGTTCTGGAGTTGTGGAGGCCCGGAAGGGCGATACCTTGTGCCCCGGGCGTCGGCCCGGGGGCCGCCCTCCGGGCTCCGGTCGCTCGATTTCGATCGTCGCGTTCCCTCCCGATGAACATCCCGCCGGGCCCGCCGCGTGCCACGCACGCTCCGAAAACCTTCCGAACCCTCCCGCGAAACCGTCGGCTGCACCACGCCGATCGTTCACCGGGTGTCCCGTCGCCTCCCCACTTCAGAACTTCAGAACTCCAGAACTTCAGAACCCCTTCCGAGGACGGACTGCGCGGCGTGGTACCCGCACATCCCGTGGACCGCACCGCCCGGAGGAGTCGATGCCGAACAGAGAAAGATGCGCGGGTTCGGCGTGGAGTAGGGGTCCAGGCGTATCGACGGTCGGAACAGAAACTGGTGGATATCCTGAACGCCACCGTTGATGTCTCCTCCGACCAGGTTCGGGTTGTGAATCTCGAGCGCCCTGGGATTCATGGTGTGGCGCGCGAGGATCGTCTCGCGGAAACCCGGCGCGAAGCGCTCCACCTGCCGCTCGATCGCTTCGGTCATGTCGGCGGTGGAGCCGTGGGGCACGTGACAGTAGGCCCAGGCGGTGTGGCGGCCTTCCGGTGCGCGGGTCGGATCGAACAGGCTGGGTTGTGCCAGCAGGACGAAAGGCTTCTCATCCTGCGCACCATCCCAGGCCGCCGCGGCCGATCGCGCCACTTCGGCGGCAGGTCCGGCGAGATGGAGCGTTCCCGCCCGGCGGCAGGCATCGGCGGTCCACGGAATCGGCTCGGAGAGAGCCCAGTCGATCTTGAAGACCCCCGGCGCATAACGCCATCGCCGGAGCTGAGCGCGGTACCCGGCAGGCAGGCGATCGCCGGCGATCGAGAGCAGTTGCCGCGGGGTGACGTCGAGCACGACCACGTCCGCCTCCTCCATCCCGTCGAGAGAATGCACCGGCTCATTGATTTCGATCTCGCCGCCGAGCTCGCGAAACAGCGCCGCGAGCGCGTTGGCAATGGATTGCGATCCGCGTTTTGGGATCGGCCAGCCCGCACCATGGGCGGCGACGCCCAGCATCAGGCCGAACGCCGCCGAGGGGATCTTCTCCATCGGCAGCAGAGTATGGGCTGCGATTCCGACGAACAGAGCACGGGCACGCGGGCCCTGAAAGCAACTTCGAGCCAGCGACATGGCCGGACGCATGCCATACCACCCGAGCCGGGCCATCAGCAGGGGATGTCGGGGAATCCGAACTGGTGGAGCCAGAGCGTCGGAAAAGAGCGCCGGCCAATCCCGGACAAATGGATCCATCAGCTTGCGGTACGCGATGTCGTCGCCGGGATCGAGGCTCTCGCCGGTGAGGACGGTCGAATGATCCAGCCAGGCCGCGGTGCCGTCGTCGAACGGGTGGGCCATTGCCAGCGGCGGATGGATCCACTCCAGACCGTATCGCTCCAGATTCAGCGTGCGAAGAAAGGGCGACGCGATCCCCATGGGATGCACGGCGGAGCAGACGTCATGATGAAAGCCCGGCAGCGTCAGATCCTCGGTTCGGGTGCCTCCGCCAATTCGATCCGCGGCCTCGTAGATCACGACACGACAACCTTCGCGAGCCAGCGTCACTCCCGCTGCAAGGCCATTGGGCCCGGCACCGACGATCGCCACCCGGCGCTGGCCATCGGATCTCAGCACCACCATCCTCTTCGCTTCGGACCGCGTCCGTACAGAAATGCCGTCCCCAGTCCGAACACCAGCGGTGCGGTCGCGAGAACCCCTTCCATCCTCCACGACCGGTCCCGCGGGTGGCCTTCCGATCCGCTCAGCACCGCACCGCCCCACGCCGGAAAGGTCATCAGATGGATCAGGGTCCCCATCGCACGCCCTCCCACCAACGGATGCATGTTCACACGCTCCTGAACGAGAGAATACGCCGCCCCCCGGAATGCTGCATATCCGAAGTGGAAGGCGCTGGATGCAATCCACTCCCAATCCTCCGGCAGCGGCTTTTCCAGCGTCTCCGCGAGCGTGGCCACAAACCGAGGACCGAGATCGGCAGACTCCTCCTTGTGAAGAAAGACCCGCTCCTCGATTTTCGGGAGAAGAACTTGTGGAATGCTTGCGATCATTGCCGCCTCGACTCCTCGCCTGAGGACCTTCAGCGTCCGCTCCTGCATGCTCAGCCTCCCGGTGTGGGTTGCGGTGGATTCGCCTCCTCTCATGCTGCAATTCGAGGGCCCGTAAGTGCATGGCCGGCTCGGCAGACGCGTCCGGGAGATCCCGTTTCGGTGCACCGGTGCCGGGGCAGGCTCATAGTAAGATGGCCTCCATTCTGCTGACGATAGGCTGACCATGAAAACGATCACGACCACTGCTCTGCTGCTCGCCTTCATCGCGGGATGCGCGACCGCCCCTCCCGCGACGACCGTCGAACCACCGACCGAACCGGCCACCGACCGGGCGCTGACCCTCCAGGAGGAGGCGACGATTCTGAAGCTGGAGGATCGCCGGGAGCTCGATCGCAATCTCAATCAGGGCTGGTCTCATCATCCAAGCGCGACCCATCGGGCACGCCTCGCAATGGCTCTGGGCCGCATCGGAGAAGCCACCTTCGACGATCGGAACGGCAACGGAGTCAGGGACTCCGGCGAGACGATGGCGGGCGTCCCGACCCTGATCGCCATGAGCAATGATCCGGATGTCCGGGTGCGGCGAAATGTGGCGTTCGCGCTCGGCGAGATCGGCGATCCTGCCGGGGTTGCGGTATTGCAGAAGCTCAGCCACGATCCGGAACACGCGGACGTCGCCTCCGAGGCGGTCGAAGCGTTGTCGAAACTCGCTGCACAGGTTCCTCTGGACCAGTACCTCCCCCTCACGCGAGCCACGATGCCGGAGGGTGTCCGAGCCCGGGCGATCCGCTTTCTGTTCCGGTTCGATGGCGACGCGCCGCTGGCGACCGCCGCTGCACTGCTCGACGATCCCTCAGTCCCGGCACGGCGGGAAGCGGCCTACAGCCTCTCCCGGCGCGCGCTCGCCTCCGCACGCGACAAGCTCGAGACCGTCGCGTCTGATCCGGATGTGCTCACCCGCTCCTACGCGATCCGGACCCTCGGCACCATCGGCGACGTCCACTCTCTGCCGGTTCTTTTCGCCGCTCTCCAGGATCCCCACCCCTGGGTCCGCACCAACGCCGGACGGGCGCTGAATCAGATGGCGGCAAAGGATCCTTCCTGGCTGGGCGGTGAGAACATGATGGATCACCTCGCGTCGGCCGTCACTCTGGCTGTCGACCCGGATCCCGGAACCCGCGCGATCGGAGTCGAACTGCTCGGACAGTTCGCATCGCTGACGAAGGAAGCCCGGGAGCGACTGCTGACCATCGCGGTCGAGGGTCGGCGGTGGTACCAGGAAATCGCCACCGCCGCCATCGCGCGACATTTTGCGGAGAGCGAGCCCGGCGTACTGGAGCCTCTTCTCCAGACCGACAGCCGGGGCGTCAAGATCGGCGTCCTCCAGGCCACCGCGTCGATGGTCACCGCCGGGCCGAAGCTCCGGGCACGCTACACCGATGATCCGGACGCCAGCGTCCGCGCGGCGGTGGTATCCGCGATCCCGGACGACCGGGTGGATGCGGAGCTTTCGACCATCGAGCATCTGCTCGACGATCCCGACCCCATCGTCCGCGCCTCTGCAATCGAGCGGTTCGCGAAGGGATCCTCCCATCCGGTCGCCGAAACGGTCTCACGCCTCCGTTCCGCGGAAGAGAAGTCGCGATCCGACAGTCTCGACGACGCCCGCCTGGCGGCGATCACGGCTCTCGCCGATATCGATTTCCCCGAGCGGGAGACGCTTCTCCGCGGGTGGGTCCAGGATTCGGATCCGGTGGTCCGCCGAAACGCTGCCGAAGCGCTGGTCGCGCTCGGCAAGCCGCGAGTCCAGTTCACTCCCCTGCCGGTCCACCGTGCGGATGACGAATATCTCCGGATCGCGGAGTGGGCCCAAGCCTCTCACAGCGCCACCATCCATACGGTACGGGGGGACATCCAGCTCGTGCTGCTTCCTCAACCCGCTCCGATCACCGCCTGGAACTTCGCCCAATTGGCCGGACGGGGCTACTTCGACGCAACCTCGTTCATGAGGGTCGTCCCGAACTTCGTGATCCAGGGAGGCGATCCGCGCAATGACATGTCCGGCGGCCCCGGCTACGCGATCCGGGACGAGATCAATCTGCAGAAGTACACCCGGGGAGCCGTGGGTATGGCCCTCTCGGGCCCGGATACCGGAGGGTCGCAGTTCTTCATCACCCATTCTCCACAGCATCACCTCGATGGCGGTTACACCATCTTCGGCCGGGTCACCGGCGGCATGACGGCGGTCGTCGATCAGATGGAGAAAGGTGATGGGGTCACCGGAATCGAGATCGATGCGAAGGCGCCGGCTGCAGAGAGCGCGATCCGATCCGTCGAGGCCACACCTCTGCCGCTGCAGGTCGGGCCGGTGAACGAGGAGCACTGCCTCGAGACGATTCCCGAGTACCGCGCACGGATGGACGCCTACCAGCCGGATCCCGGCGTGCTTCAACTCATGGCCGCGTCGCTCCATCCCGAGGATCGTATCGAGGTGGTTCTCGGAACGTGGTGCACCGACAGCCAGGACGAAGTTCCGAAGTTCTTCGCCATCCTGAGGGACCTCCAACAGAGTTTCGGAGTCACGGTTCCGGTGAGCTACCTCGCCGTCGATCGCTCCAAGCAGGAGCCCTCCGCCGAGCTCGAGGGGATACACCTGGAGAATGTCCCCACCTTCATCGTGAGGCGGGGCGACGAGGAGCTCGGACGGATCGTCGAAAAGCCGACCGGGCTTCTCGAGGATGATCTTCTCGCCATCCTCGCTCGCTGATGGAGAACCGCCTGTGCCACCAAGAGTGATCCTGACCGCCCGCTATCCCGAGAACGCGGTGGAGATTCTCCGCGACTTCGACGTCCTGATCCGGCCGGCCGACCAACCCCGCAACCCCGACCAGATGGTCCGAGTGCTGGAGGGCGCCACGGCCGCCATGACTCTGGTCACCGATCCCGTGACCCGCGAGGTCCTCCAGGCACACCCCGGATTGAAGGTCATCGGCCAGTTCGGCGTCGGGACCAACAACATCGACCTCCCCGCCGCCCGCGAGCTGGGTGTCGTGGTGACGAACACTCCGGACGTGCTCACCGCGGCGACGGCGGACCTCACTCTCGGGCTGATCCTCGCCACCGTGCGCCGGTTCATCGAAGGCGACCAGATGATGCGCAACGACCGCTTCGCCGGATGGCAGCCGCTGCTCCTGCTCGGACGATCTCTGGACCACATGCGGCTCGGGATCGTCGGCATGGGACGCATCGGGGAAGCGGTGGCTCGACGGGCACAGGCATTCGGAATGAGTGTCGTTTTCAGCTCCCGCCGGGAGCTGCCGGATCTGGAAGAAAGGCTTGGAGCGGTGCAGGTCTCGTTCGAGGAGCTGCTCCGCACCAGCGATGTCGTCTCGCTGCACACTCCGTTGACGGCCGAGACCCGCCACATGATCGACCAGGATGCGCTCGGCCGGATGAAGCAGGGAAGCTACCTGGTGAATACCTCCCGGGGAGAGGTGATCGATGAACGAGCTCTGGCTCAGGCCCTCCGCGCGGGTCACCTCGGCGGGGCAGGGCTGGATGTCTTCGAGAGCGAGCCTCGGGTCCGGCCCGAGCTGGCCGAGCTGCCACAATGCGTCCTGCTGCCCCATCTGGGGTCGGCCACATGGGAAGCGCGCCGGGAAATGGCCCGGCTCGCGGCATCGGGAATCCGGGATGTGCTGCGCGGCATCGAGCCTCGCCATCGCGTAGCATGAACAAGGAGTCAGGGAGTGGATCCATGAGCGAAGAAACAGGATCAAGCTGGCGGATCGGCCGCGACGATGCCGTTCTGGTGGTGATCGACGTCCAGGAGAAGCTGATGGCGCGAATTCATTGCCACGAGGAGGTCGAGGAGAACATCGTTCGTCTCGTTCGCGGATTCGGAGTTCTTGGGATTCCGGTCGTTGCCACCGAGCAGTATCCGCAGGGAATCGGTCCGACCACGGCACCGGTCCGGGAAGCCTGTACCGCGGGCGGCGGGTGGAGTCCGATCGAGAAGATGTGCTTTTCGGGTGTCGGCTGCCTTCCGTTCCGCGAACGGCTCGACGAGCTCGACCGGAGGGAGATCATCCTCTGCGGGATCGAGACCCACGTCTGCGTCTACCAGACCGCAATGGACCTGCTCGAGCAGGGATTCGGAGTCACGCTGGTCCGCGACGCGGTATCGTCGCGCTCTGCGGCGAACCGTGACGTGGCGCTGCAGCGGATGTCCGCGGCCGGAGCCCGGCTGAGCTCCACCGAGATGATCCTGTTCGAGCTGACGGTGGAATCGGGGACCGATCAGTTCCGGACCATCTCGAAACTGGTGAAGTAGCCTCGCGGCGACGGGCCACCTTTCCCGCCCGGGAAATACAGACGGATTGAAACACGAAACCCGCCGATCGGCGGGTTTCGTGTTTCAGTGCAGCGACGGTGAGATCAGCTGCCCTTTTTCTTGCTGGCACTCCGTTTGGCAGAGGTCTTCTTCGACGTGGTGCTGGGCTTCTTCGCGGAGGAACTACCCTTCTTCGAGGAGCTCTGTTTGGCGGAGCTCTTCTTCGAAGCAGCCTTCTTCGCCGGCTTCTTCGCCGGTTTCTTCGAGGCTTCCTCTTCGCTTTCCTCGGTTTCTTCAGATGCCTGATCGGCGTCTTCCGTCTTCGGAGCGGCCTTCTTCTTTTTCGGCTTGGCCGGCTTGGCTTCCCCTTCGAGCTGGTAGTCGACGAACTCGAGGATGGCCATTTCCGCCCCGTCACCGCGACGGGGTCCGAGTTTGATGATCCGGGTATAGCCGCCGGGCCGATCGGTGAATCGGGGTGCGATCACCTCGAAGAGCCGTTTGATGTCGTTCCGATCGCTGATCGAGCGACCGACCATCCGCCGGGCGTGAACGGTGTCGTCCTTCCCGAAGGTGACGATCTTCTCCACGATGGGGCGGAGCTCCTTGGCTTTCGGCAGAGTGGTGACGATTCGTTCGTGCTGAATCATCGACGACAACTGGTTGCGAAAAAGCGCGGAGCGATGCGAGGACGTCCGTCCGAGTTTTCGCTTCGCCATTCGATGTCTCATGATTCCCTCGTCTGTTCTTCCGGACGGCGCAGGGCCGGCCTTGACCGAGGTGAGACGGCACCGCCCGATCCCGGGCGGAACCGTTCACCGCTCGTCGACTACTGGTGGGCAGCCTCGCTGCGCCGCTCGCCCTTGAGATTCATTCCGAACGACAGGCCCATTCCGGCCAGAACATCCTTGATCTCGTCCAGAGATTTGCGACCGAAATTCTTGGTCGCGAGCATCTCGCGCTCGGACCGCTGCACGAGATCTCCGAGATTCCGGATGTTGGCGTTCTTGAGGCAGTTCGCGGAGCGCACCGACAGATCGAGCTCCTCGATCGGCTTGGAAAGCAATTCGCTCATATGCGGATCCACTTCCGGCTCGGCGGTGACTTCCTCTTCCTGGATGGACGTCTGGAACGAGGTGAAGATCGCGAGATGCTCGCCGAGCAGACTGGCAGCCAGAGAGACCGCTTCCTGCGGGCTGACCGCGCCGTTGGTCCAGACTTCCATGACCAGACGATCGTAGTCGGTGACCTGTCCCACCCGGGCACCCTCGACCTGATAGTTGACCCGCCGCACCGGGGAATGAATCGAATCCACCGGAATGTAGCCAAGCGGGAGGTCGGGATCGACGTTCTTGTCGGCGACCACATACCCGCGGCCGACCTTGAGCCGGGCCTCGAGCTTGAGCGAGCCTTCCTTGGAAAGGGTGGCGATATGCGCCGACGGGTCGAGGATCTCGACGTCGGGATCCTCTTCGAAATCGGCAGCGGTCACCGTTCCGGGACCCTTTTTCTCGAGAAAGAGGGTCTTGGAGCCGCGACTGTGCAGCTTGAACGGGATCTGTTTGAGATTGAGCACGATGTCGGTCATGTCTTCGACCACACCATTGAGAGAGGAGAACTCGTGAAGCACTCCTTCGACCTTGACGGCAGTGACCGCGGCACCTTCGATCGACGAAAGCAGGACGCGGCGGAGCGCGTTCCCGATCGTCGTGCCGAAGCCTCGTTCGAACGGCTGCGCAAAGAACCGGCCATAGGTCGCCGTCAGCGTTTCCGCATCGTAGTCGAGTTTCTTCGGTTTCTGAAAATCAGCCCACAACATTCCGTGGCCTCCTAGCCTTCTTACTTCGAATACAGTTCGACGATGAGCTGCTCCTGGATCGGCAGCCGGATGTCTTCGCGGTTCGGCAGTTCAACAACGCTGCCACGGAACTCTTCCGGATTGAGCTGGAGCCACATCGGAATTCCGCGACCGCTGGCCGTTTCCACCGCCAGACGGATCTGATCGTTCTTCCGGCTCTTCTCCCGAACCTCGATCACGTCGCCCTTGCGAACCTGATACGACGGGATATTCACCTTCCGTCCGTTGACCACCACATGTCCGTGACGGACCAACTGGCGTGCCTGCGGTCGGGAGGAGGCGAAGCCGAGAGAATAGACCACGTTGTCGAGGCGAAGCTCGAGCTGACGGAGAAGATTCTCGCCGGTGATCCCGGTGCGGCGTGCCGCTTCGGTGAAGTAGAGGCGGAACTGGCGCTCCAGCACTCCATAGATTCGCTTGACCTTCTGCTTCTCACGAAGCTGAAGACCATATCCGAGCGTCTTGGACCGCCGCCGACCGTGCTGGCCGGGGGGGTAGGCGCGACGCTCGATCGCGCATTTGTCCTTGAAACAACGGTCGCCCTTGAGGAAAAGCTTCATTCCCTCGCGGCGGCAGAGCCGGCAGACCGATTCCGTGTAACGTGCCACTGTGCCTCCTTGTCAAACGCGACATCGTGTCGCATGGATACGCCTCGCGAGGCTGTATCCGGTTGGTGCATTTCCCGCCGCCCCGAGGGGCGGCTCATCTTCTTTGTGTCAGACCCGCCGGCGCTTCGGCGGGCGGCAACCGTTGTGAGGAATCGGCGTGACATCCTTGATGGACTTGATGTCCAGGCCGCTGGCCGCCAACGCCCGGATCGCGGATTCCCGCCCCGCCCCCGGCCCCTTGACCTTCACGTCGACGGAGCGCACCCCGTGATCGGAGGCCAGCTGCGCCGCATTCTGCGCCGCCACCTGAGCCGCGAAGGGTGTTCCCTTCCGGGACCCCTTGAATCCGATCCGGCCCGCGCTGGACCAGGACAGAATGTTTCCGGTCGCATCGGAAATCGAAATGATGGTGTTGTTGAACGTCGCCGAAATGGACGCAACGCCGTGCGGAATGTTTCTCTTCTCCCGCCGCTTCGTCCCGGGCCGCCGTGTTCCAGCTTTTGCTTTGACCATGCCTTGATTCCTCGTTCTCGTTGATTCCGGTTACTTCTTACCGGGCTTCTTCTTTCCGGCGATCTGCGCTTTCCGCGGTCCCTTCCGGGTCCGCGCATTGGTGTGGGTCCGCTGACCCCGTACCGGAAGCCCGCGCCGGTGACGGAGACCGCGATAGCAGTTGATCTCCATCAGCCGTTTGATGTCGAGTCCGACGTCCTTCCGGAGATCACCCTCGACCTTCCCCTCTTCCTGGATCACTTCCCGGATCCGGCGGACATCGTCCTCACTCAGATCCTTGACCCGGACCGTGGGATCGACCTGCGCCTGACCCAGGATCCGGTTCGAACGGGACCGACCGATCCCGTAAATATAGGTCAGGCCGATTTCGACCCGCTTGTTCAGTGGAAGATCAACGCCTGAAATACGTGCCACAATGCCTCCGAAAAAACTGGTTCCAGATTCGAGCTCCGGCATCTCGAGCAGCCGCCCGCCCCTTCCCGGGACGCAACCGGCTCTCTCGGGTCCGGAACCCGAGCTTCGCTTTATCCCTGACGCTGTTTGTGCTTCGGGTTCTCACAGAGAATCCGGATCACGCCCTGACGACGAACGATCTTGCACTTCGAACAGATTCGCTTGACTGACGATCGTACCTTCATGGTTTCTTCCCCGCGGAAGCCTCTGCGGCCTCCCTATTTGTATCGATAGACGATGCGTCCCCGCTTCAGGTCGTATGGTGAGAGCTCGACCAGAACCCGGTCTCCCGGAAGAATCCGGATGAAGTGCTTTCGCATCTTTCCGGAGATATGTGCGAGCACCTCGTGCTTGTTCTCCAGCTCGACCTTGAACATTGCATTCGGCAGGGTCTCAACGACCGTTGCCATCACCTGAATCGCGTCTTCCTTCGACATCGTCTCCCGCTTTACTGATCCTTCCCGAGAACTTTCGGGCCATCCCTGGTGATGGCGATGGAGTGCTCGAAATGCGCCGCCAGGGCACCATCGAGCGTCCGTGCGGTCCAACCGTCACGATCCGTTCGCACATCCTGAACCATCCCGTCGGGCGTCCGCTGCAGTCTCGCAGCCAGTTTCGGCCCGATCTCACAAAGCATCGGTTCCACCGCCAGGACCATTCCTTCCCGCAACTCGATCCCCCGGCCTCGCGTTCCGTAGTTGTAGACCTGAGGCTCCTCGTGCATCTTCCGCCCGATTCCATGGCCCACGAAGTTCCGGATCACATGGAATCCATGCGCTTCGGCATGCTCCTGAACCGCCGCACCAAGATCCCCCAGGTGGTTGCCCGGCACCATCTCCGCGATGGCCCGCTCCAAACACTCCCGGGTCACCCGGATCAGCTCCTCCGTTCTCGGTGGCACCTTGCCCACCGGAACGGTGATCGCCCCGTCGCCGACATACCCGTCGAGGATCGAGCCGAAATCCAGTCCGACCATATCCCCGTCTTTCAGCCGCTCCCGGTTCGGAATCCCGTGGACGATCACGTCATTCACCGACGAACAGACCACCGCCGGATACGGCGGCAGACCAAACGGGGCATACCCCAGAAACGGGGACTTCGCTCCGCGCTTCGCCAGCTCCTGCTTCGCGACTTCGTCCAGATGGGCCGTGGTCACGCCGGGCTCGATCAGTTCCCGGAGAATCTCCAGGATCTCCAGGACCACGCGGTTCGCGCGGTCCATGATCTCGATCTCGGCGGGACTTTTCAATACCGGTCCGCGCATCAGCTCAGAGACTGCTCAACTCGTTCAAAGACCTCTTCGACGGATCCCAGTCCGTCGACCTCATGGACAAGATGCTTCTCCCGGTAGTACTCGACTACCGGAAGCGTTCGCTTCCGGAATTCCTCCAGACGGCGACGAACCGAAACCTCGTTGTCGTCCGGTCGGGTGACCAGTCCCGTCTGACAGCGGTCACAGACTCCCGGGGCTGCCGGGGGCGAGTTTTCCAGGTGGTAAACGGCACCACAGTTTGGACAGGATCGGCGCGCCGCAATGCGGCGGACGATCACTTCATCGGGGACCGAAAGGTTGACAACGCGCAACCCGCTGTCACCATTCCCACTTACGAGCGAGTCCAGTTTTTCCGCCTGCACCCGCGTCCGGGGAAACCCGTCCAGAACGAACCCCTTCCGGGCATCGTCCCGGTCCAGACGCTCCCCCACGATCCCGATCATCAGGTCGTCCGAGATCAGGCCGCCGCTCTTCATGATCGGCTCCGCCTGCTTTCCCAGCGCAGTGCCGTTGCGCACCGCATCCCGAAGCATGTCTCCGGTCGAGATGTGCGGAATCCCGTACCGCTCGGCGATGAACTTCGCCTGCGTTCCCTTTCCGCTGCCCGGGGCTCCCAGGAGAACGATCTTTTTCTCGTTCACGACATTAACCTCGGCGACCCCGAATGCGGCCGCCCTTCATGAAGCCGTCGTAGTGGCGCATCACCAGCTGCGACTCGACCTGCTGAATGGTGTCCATCGCCACACCGACGATGATCAGCAGTGAGGTACCACCAAAGTAGAACTGAACACCCATTCCGCGGGTGAACCACACCGGCAGGAACCGGTCCAGCGCCTCACCCATGCCGAACGGCAACTGCGCCACATGGATGCCGGTGATCAGAAAGTCCGGAACCACACACACCGCCGCCAGATACAACGCTCCGACGAAGGTGATCCGGGTCAGGACCCGGTCGATGTAGTCGGAGGTCTTCTTTCCCGGTCTGATTCCCGGAATGTAGCCACCGTACTTCCGCATGTTGTCGGCGGTATCGACCGGATTGAAAATGATCGACGTGTAGAAGAAGGTGAAGAAGATAATCGTCGCAACGTAGAGAATGTAGTATACCGGCTCGCCCATCCGGATCTGGTTCGCGATCGCCTCGGCCCAGGGGGCCTTGATCATCCCCGCGAAAGTCTGCGGGAGAACCAGGATGGAAGATGCAAAGATCACCGGAATGACGCCCGCGGTGTTGACCCGCAGCGGCAGGTAGGTGTTCGAGCCGCCATAGACCTTGCGGCCGACGACACGCTTCGCGTATTGCACCGGAATCCGCCTCTGGGCCCGTTCCATGAACACCACAAATGCGGTGACCGCGATCATGAACACCACCAGGAGAAGGATGGTGAACAGCGACCGTTCGCCGGTCCGCACGTCCTGGAACAGTCCGGCGGTGGCGGAGGGAAGCCCGACCACGATGCCGGCGAAGATGATCAGCGAGATTCCGTTGCCGATCCCCCGCTCCGAGATCTGCTCACCGAGCCACATCACGAAGGTGGTTCCGGTGGTCAGGGTGAGGATGGTCATCAGCGGGAATCCGGCGCCCCAGAGCGATTCCTGCACATGAGTCGGAACCAGCGGTGCGCCGCCCGGAGCCGCCTGAGCCTTGAGCCAGAAGGCCACGCCCATCGACTGGACGATGGACAGCGCAATGGTGCCGTATCGGGTGTACTGGGTGATCTTCCTGCGTCCGAGCTCACCCTCCTTGCTCAACTTCTCCAGGTACGGCCAGACGACGGTGAGAAGCTGCAGGATGATCGACGCCGAAATGTACGGCATGATGCCCAGAGCAAAAATGGACAGCCGGCGGAGTGCACCGCCGGAGAACAGGTCGAGAAAGCCCAGCACACTGGACTGGAAAGCCTTGAAGAACTCCGCCAGCGCCACCGGATCGACTCCGGGCGTGGGGATGTGAGCCCCCAGCCGGTAGACCGCCAGCAGCCCGAGGGTAAAGAAGATCCGCTTCCGCAGGTCGGGAACGGTGAAGATGTTCCGAATGGTCTCGATCACGTTAGGCTTTCTCCTGGCAGACGCCTCCCGCCGCCTCGATCTTCTGTCGAGCCGTGGCAGAGAAACGATCGGCCTCGACGGTCAGCTTCTTGGTCAGCTCACCGTCGCCGAGGATCTTGATCCTGCAGTCTTTTCCCTTGACCAGTCCGGCGTCCCGGAGAGCGGCCTCATCGACCGTCGTCCCGGCGTCGAACTGTTCGAGGTCTCCCAGATTCACCACCACATACTCCTTTTTGAAGATGTTGGTGAATCCCCGCTTCGGCACGCGCCGATGCAGGGGCATCTGGCCACCCTCGAAACCGATCATCCGGGAGAATCCGGACCGGGACTTCTGTCCGTTCTCGCCTCGACCGGCGGTCTTTCCATGCCCCGACCCAGGACCTCGGCCGACCCGTTTGCTGGCGTGGCGCGCTCCCTTGTTCGGCTTCAGATTGCTGAGATTCATAGCTGTTGCTCCGATCGATCCTGATTCGCCTTCCGGCGCTCAGGGGGGTTCCTGGTCAGTCGACGATCTCCACCAGATGGGAGATCTTGCTGATCATTCCACGGGTCTCGGGAGTGTCGTCGCGCTCCACGACGTGATTGATCCGGCGCAGCCCGAGTCCCTTGAGAGTCTCGCGCATGCCGCGGGGGAAACCGATCCCGCTGCGGATCTGCCGGATCCGGATGGTTTTTGCTTCGCTGGTCTTTTTCGCCATCACTCAGCCTCCGCGGCTGGAGCCGCTGCCGGCGGCTCCGGCTCGGCGGGCGGCGGTGCCTCGGTGGCAGCGCCCACCGGCGGCTGACCCCGCAGGGCCCGATACTGGTCCTCGTTCTTCAACTGGCCGAGAGCCTCGAACGTGGCCTTGACCACGTTATGGGGGTTGGCCGTTCCGAGCGACTTGGTCAGGATGTCCTGAATGCCCGCCGACTCGAGAATCGCGCGCACCGGCCCTCCGGCAATGACCCCGGTCCCTTCCGAGGCCGGCTTGAGCAGGACCTTGCCCGCTCCGAAACGGCCGGTCACGGTATGAGGAATGGTTCCGCCGGTCATCGCCACCGAAATCATGTTCTTCTTGGCGATCTCGATGCCTTTTTTGATGGCCGAGGGAACTTCCTTCGCCTTGCCGGAGCCGTAGCCGACCCGGCCCTGTCCGTCACCAACGACCACCAGGGCGCTGAAGCTGAAGTTCTTGCCGCCTTTGACCACCTTGGTGACGCGGTTGATGTAGACCACCTTGTCGATCAGCCCGCTGTCGGCTCTGTCCTGTGAGTGTCGATGCATCCTCGTCTTCTCCGATCTGATGTTTCCGATCCCTGGCGGACCGAAGCTAGAATTTCAGGCCCTTCTCACGCGCGGCGTCGGCCAGCGCCTTGATCTTCCCGTGGTACGGATAGCCACCCCGGTCGAACACAGCGCTCTCGATCCCGTGGGCCTTGATCCGCTCGGCAATGAGCGATCCCACCGCCTTGGCGGAGTCGACATTCGAGCCCTTCACGTCCGCGGCGATCTCCTTGTCGAGCGAGGAAGCCGACGCGATGGTCCGCCCCTCACGATCGTCGATGGCCTGAACGTAGATGTGCTTCAGACTCCGGAACACCGCGATCCGCGGCCGTTCGGCCGTTCCGGAAAGCTTCCGGCGCACCCGTGCCCCGATCCGGCTCCGTGTTTTCACTCTCTGTTTTGCGCGATCCATCTCTGCCTCACTTCGAGCTGTGGCCGGCGATTACTTGCCGGCCGCCTTTCCGGCCTTCCGCCGGATGATTTCGTCCGAATACTTGATTCCCTTGCCCTTGTACGGATCGGGCAGACGGAGTGAGCGGATTTCCGCCGCCACCTGACCGACCTTCTGTTTGTCGATTCCGGTCACCGTGACGTGGCCACCCTTGTCGATCTCCACGGTGATCCCCTCGGGCAGCGGGAAGTGGATCGGGTGGGAGTATCCCAGCTGAAACACCACTTCCTGGCCTTTGACCTCGGCACGGTATCCCACGCCGATGATGTCGAGCTCGCGTTTGAAGCCTTCGCTGACTCCGGTCACCGAGTTGGCCAGCAGCGCCCGGGTCAGCCCGTGCAGAGCGCGGGTCTTTCCCTCTTCATTGGCCCGGGTCAGGCGAACCACGTTGCCCTCGATCTCCATCGCGATGCCTTCCGCGATCGGTGAGCTCAGCGAGCCTTTCGGTCCCTTGACCACGGCCATGGAACCTTCCTTGCGGACCTCCACTCCTCCGGGGAGCGGAATTTCTTTTTTTCCTACGCGGGACATGAGCTCCTCCTCACCAGACCTGGCAGAGAATTTCTCCGCCAATCCCGTTGCGAGCGGCCTCGGTCCCGGACACCACGCCTCGGGAGGTCGAAATGATCGCCAGCCCGAGACCTCCCAGCACCTTGGGAATCTCGCTCTTGTTCCGATAGACCCGGCGGCCCGGGCGCGACACGCGCTCGATCCCGTGAATCACCGGCTCGCCCTCCGTGGAGTACTTGAGGTAGATCCTCAACACGCCCTGGGGCTTCTCTTCCACCGTCTTGAAGTTGCTGATGTAGCCCTCGTCACGCAGAATCCGGGCGATCTCCGCCTTCAGTTTCGACGTCGGTACATCCACCCGCTCGTGGCGGGCCTGAATCCCGTTCCGAATCCGGGTCAGCATGTCGGCAATAGGATCGGTCATGGACATCCTGTTCCTCCGATTGATCCTCGTCTGGGCTCTCGTCAGATTCGCCCGTAATGGTTCGTTTCAGTGCGGGCGAGCCTACCAGCTCGACTTCGTGACTCCCGGAATGTAGCCCTCCAGGGAGAACTTCCGGAAGCAGATCCGGCAGAGCTGGAATTTCCGAAGAAAGCCGCGAGGCCGGCCGCAGTTCCGGCAGCGATTGACCTTGCGGGAAGAGAACTTCGGCGTCCGCTGCGCCTTTGCGATCATTGAGCTCTTAGCCATAGTCGATTCCTTACTTGACGAACGGCATGCCCAGCTCCCGGAGGAGAAAGCGAGCCTGTTCGTCGTCCTTCGCCGTGGTCACCAGAGTGACGTTCATCCCCTTGGATTTCTCCACCTTGGAGTAGTCCAGCTCGAGAAAGATCAGGTGGTCCCGGATTCCGAGGGTGTAGTTTCCCCGTCCGTCGAAGGACCGCTTGGGGACTCCCCGGAAGTCCCGGACGCGCGGCAGCGCGATGCTGATCAGCCGGTCGAGAAACTCCCACATCCGGTCCCGTCGCAACGTGACGGTCGTCCCGATCGGCTGGCCCTCGCGCAGCTTGAAGCTGGCGATGGATTTCCGGGCCCGACGCATCACCGGCTTCTGTCCGGCGATCGCTTCGAGCTCGGCCATGGCCGCATCCAGCACTTTGACGTTCTGGGTGGCTTCGCCGACGCCCATGTTCAGCACGATCTTCTCCAGACGGGGGATCGCCATCTTGTTGCCGATGCTGAATTCCTGCTCCAGCTTTCCGGCGACCTCGGTCTGGTACAGCTCTTTGAGTCTTGGTGCCATTGATTGCCTCGCTCGTCCCCGGTCGGTCCCGTCCGCCGACCATCGGCAGACGTTACGACAGGACTTATTCTTCGGTCTCGACTCCGAGAACCTTGAGGTTGGACACATGGATCGGGCCTTCCCGTTCCAGAATGCCTCCCTGCTGGTTCTTCTGCGGATTGGCCCGGGTGTGCTTCCGCTGCATGTTCACCCGCTCGACGATCGCCATCTCCTTGGATGGGATCACCCGGAGCACCCGGCCCGACTTGCCACGATCCTTCCCTGCGATCACCTCCACCTGGTCATTCCGGCGGACGTGAGTTCTGCGGGGGGCTGCCTGTTTCGCCTTCTTGCTCATGGTTTCCTCAAATCACTTCCGGAGCGAGAGAGATGATCTTCATGAACTTCCGCTCTCGAAGCTCCCGGGCGACCGGACCGAACACGCGGGTTCCGATCGGCTCCTTGGCGTCATTGATCAGCACCGCGGCGTTCTCATCGAACTTGATGTAGGAACCGTCGCGGCGGCGGGTTTCCTTGGTGGTGCGGACGATCACCGCCTTGACCACCGCCCCCTTCTTGATCGTCCCGTCGGGGGACGCTTCCTTGACCGAGCAGGTAATCACATCTCCCACCCGGGCATACCGGCCGGCGGTCGAACCGCCCAGCATCTTGATGCAGGCGATCTTCTTCGCTCCGGTGTTGTCGGCAACCTGAAGAATCGTTCCCATCTGAATCATCGTCTGCTCCTTGCTGATCTCCGGCTCAGGAAGCCCGGGAGACGATCTCGGTCACGTTCCAGCGCTTGGTCTTCGACAGCGGACGGGATTCTTCGATCACCACCTTGTCGCCGATGTTGCATGCGTTGGACTCGTCATGCGCGTGGAATCGCCGCGTCCGCTTCACGTACTTCTGATACATCGGGTGCATCACCATGTTGTGCACGGCGACGACCACGGTCTTGTCCATCTTGTTTGACACCACGACGCCGGTCTTGGTCGCCCGACGGCGGACGGCCTCGGTGGCCTGCTGGTTCTCTTTTTCGGTTGCCATACTCTTCTCCCGCTACTCGGCCTTCGCGCTGGCGGCCTGGGCCAGCTCCCGCTCACGCAGGATGGTTTTGATCCGGGCAATCTCGCGGCGCACGTGGCGGACCTTCATCGGATCCTCCAGGGCACCGGTCGCCCGCTGAAACCGCAGCTTGAACAGCTGCTCGTTGAGATCGCGCTCCCGGTTGAGCAGTTCGAGCTCGGTCCGGTCGCGCAACTGGGTCGCCATCCGGGTCATGATCCCACCTCCAGCTCTTCACGCGTGACGAACCGGGTCTTGATCGGAAGCTTGTGCGCCGCCAGCCGGAATGCCTCTTCGGCCACTTCCCGCGAGACCCCCTCCATCTCATAGAGGATCCGGGCAGGCTTGACCACGCACACCCACTCCTCGGGCGCGCCCTTGCCTTTGCCCATCCGGGTCTCCAGCGGCTTCTTGGTCACCGGCTTGTCCGGAAAGATCCGGATCCAGATTTTTCCGCCGCGCTTGATGTGACGGGTCATGGCAATACGGGCTGCCTCGATCTGCCGCGCGGTGACCCAGCCGGTCTCCAGCGCCTGCAGACCGAAATCTCCGAACGAGACCTTCGCCCCGCGCGTGGCCAGTCCGCGACGACGACCGCGCTGCTGTTTTCTGAACTTGACTTTCTTCGGCATCATCATGATGCGACTCCTCTAACCTTGATCAGCAGCGGCCTCAGGCCACCCGGCGACGGGTCTTGGCCCGCCCCATCTCACCCTTGTAAACCCAGACCTTCACACCGATCACCCCGTAGGTCGTCCGTGAGACGGCCTGTCCGTAGTCGATGTCAGCCTTGAGCGTGTGCAGCGGAAGCCGGCCGTCCTGGTACCACTCGGAACGGGCGATCTCGGCGCCGTTCAACCGGCCGCTGACCCGCACCTTCACACCCTTGGCTCCAAACCGGAACGCACTTTCCATCGCCTTCTTCATCGCCCGGCGGAATGCCACCCGGCGCTGAAGCTGGGTGGCGATGTTCTCCGCCACCAGCTGGGCATCGAGCTCCGGACGCTGAATCTCCTGAATGTTGATGTAGACGTCGCCGTCGACCATCTTCTGGAGCTCGTCCCGCAGCTTGTCCACCTCGGCACCCTTCCGACCGATGATGATTCCCGGGCGGGAGGTGTAGATATTGATCCGCATCTTGTTCGCGGTCCGCTCGATGTCGATCTCCGAGACTCCCGCATGAGAGAGACGGCTCTTCAGGTCTTCGCGCAGCTTGAGATCCTTGTGCAGGGTGTCCGCGTACTGCTTGACCGCGAACCAGCGCGAGTGCCAGGTCTTGTTGAAACCGAGTCTGAATCCGTATGGATGAACCTTCTGACCCAAAGCTGCCTCCTCTATTTCCCGGCCCGGCGGTGTGCCCGCCCGGTGGCCTGGACCTCGTCCGAAACCTGAATCGTCACGTGCGACTGGCGCTTGAGCACCTGATACGCCCGGCCCATCGGGGCGGGCCGCACGCGCTTCTCGGCGGGACCGGGATCCACCCAGATCTTCGCCACCACCAGCTCGTCGACATCCGCGCCGGCCTCGCTGTTCTCCGCGTTGGCGATCGCCGAACGGACCAGCTTCTCCAGATCGCGGGCACACGACTTCTTGGTGAACCGGAGGATCTGAATCGCCTCCTCCACGTTCTTGCCGCGAACCAGGTCGGCCACCAGCCGGACCTTCTGCGGCGATGCCTTCAGGTAACGGAGTTGTGCAGTTGCTTCCATAGCCGTCTCCCGGGAAGACCTCAGCGGGCCTTCACTCCCTTTTCGACCTTTCGTCCGGCGTGGCCCTTGAAGGTACGAGTCAGGGCGAACTCACCCAGCTTGTGCCCCACCATGTTCTCCGAGACGTAGATCGGGACGAACTTTCGTCCATTGTGAACGGCGATCGTGTGTCCGACCATATCGGGACTGATCGTCGATCGTCGAGACCAGGTTTTGATGACCTTTTTGTCCCGCTGCCGATTCATCTCGTCGATCTTCTTCTGCAGATGATCGTCGATGAACGGTCCTTTTTTGATTGAGCGCGCCATCCTTCAGATCTCCTACTTCGTTCGCCGCTTGATGATGTACTTGTTGGTTCGCTTGTTCGACCGGGTCTTGTAACCCTTGGTCGGCTTGCCCCAGGGGGTCACCGGATGGCGTCCGCCCGAGGTCCGACCTTCACCCCCACCGAGGGGATGATCGACCGGGTTCATGGAAACACCGCGGTTGTGCGGCCGCTTCCCGAGGTGCCGGGTTCGGCCGGCCTTCCCCACCGAGACGTTCTCGTGATCGAGATTCCCCACCTGGCCGATGGTCGCGTAGCAGCGAACATGAACCTTCCGGATCTCGCCGGAGGGAAGGCGAAGCAGAGCCATCTCTCCCTCCCGGGCCATCAGCTGGGCTCCGGCGCCGGCGGCCCGAACCATCTGGCCTCCCTTGCCTTCCTTCAGCTCGATGTTGTGCACCGTGGTTCCGAGGGGGACATTCTGCAGCGGGAGCGCATTGCCGGTGACGATATCCGCTTCAGGCCCGGAAACGATCGTCTGACCGACAGTCAGTCCGGAGGGAGCGAGGATGTACCGCTTTTCGCCGTCCGCGTAGTGAATCAGGGCGATGTGGGCGCTGCGGTTGGGATCGTACTCGACCGCCGCCACCTTGCCCGGAATGCCATGCTTCTCCCGGCGGAAGTCGATTTCCCGGTAGCGCTGCTTGTGGCCGCCTCCGATGAAACGGGAGGTGATCCGTCCCTTGTTGTTGCGCCCGCCCGTCCGGGTTTTTCCGCGAGTCAGAGCCTTCTCCGGCTCCTGCTTGGTGACCTCCTCGAACCCGAGATGCGTCTGGAAACGACGTCCGGGCGAGGTCGGCTTGTATTTCTTGATGGCCATGGCTTGCCCCTTACACTCCCTCGAAGAACTCGGGCGGCTTCTGACCCGGCGCCAGCCGGACATAGGCCTTGCGCCAGTCGCGGCGCTTCCCGACATTTCGTCCGAGTCTCTTCATCTTGCCGCGGACATTGAACAGCCGCACCTCGGCGACTTTCACCTTGAAGAGCTCTTCCACGGCATGCTTGACTTCGATCTTGTTGGCACGGACCGCAACCTCGAACGCGATCACGTTCGCGCTGTCTTTGAGATCCGTGCTCTTTTCGGTGATGATCGGTCGAACGATCACTTTGTGGCTGTTCATCACTGCAGCACCTCCGTGAGCTTCTCCAGCGCCGCCTGGCTGATCACCACGTATCCGCTGTTGACCACATCGTAGACATTCACGTGGGTCGGATCGACGACCTGCATCGAGGGATGGTTTCGGGAGGCCAGAACCAGATTGAGGTTCTCGAAGGAGTCGACCAGCAGTGCCTTGCCCGCGATCCCGATCGCGCCGCACTTCTCGGCCAGACCCTTGGTCTTCGGTTCGTCCACCTCCATGCTGCTGATCAGCAGGAAGCGTCCCTCGCGGACCTTCGAGGAGAGAGCCGACTTCAGGGCCGCCTTCTTCTCCTTGAGGTTCATCTTGTAGGAGTAATCCCGTGGAACGGGGCCGTGGCTGGTTCCCCCGTGCCGGTGAATGGGGGGCCGCGATCCACCCTGACGGGCGCGTCCGGTTCCCTTCTGCCGATACGGCTTCTTGCCCGAGCCGGAGACCTCCGAGCGGACCTTGACCTTGTGGGTTCCGCTGCGAAGCCCCGCCAGGTGATTTCTCACCGCCTCGTGGATCAGGTGGCCCCGAAAGGGAAATCCGTAGATTTCCTCAGGCAGGTCCACCGAACCGACCGTCTTGTTGTTCCAGTCCTTGATATCCATGGTCGGCATGGTCATTCACCTCGACTTCCGTTGCCGGAGTGCCGCAGCACGACGAGCGAATTGCGTGCGCCCGGCACCGCTCCCCGCACATAAATCAGATTGTTCTCGGGGTCGACCTTGGTGATGCGGAGGTTCTTCACGGTCACCTGGGATCCACCCATCCGGCCGCCCATCCGCATGCCCTTCATGACGCGCGAAGGGTACGCGGACTGGCCGATCGAGCCGGGTGCGCGGTGGAACATCGAACCGTGACTGGCCCGACCTCCGCCGAATCCGTGACGCTTGACGACACCCTGGAAGCCCTTGCCCTTGGAGCGGCCGACCACGTCGATCGAGTCTCCCGGCTTGAAAATATCCACCAGGACCTTGTCGCCGATGTTCGCCTCGCCCTCGTACTGAAATTCGACCAACGTCTTCATCGGAGGGACGCCGGCCTTCTCGAAGTGGCCCCGCATCGGCGCATTGACGCGCCTCTGGGAGACCTTCTCCACCAGACCGACCTGAACCGCCTCGTAGCCGTCCGATTCCATGGTCTTTTTCTGCACGACAAGACAGGGGCCCGCCTGAATCACAGTCACCGGGACGAGCTGTCCGTCGTCCGCGAAGACCTGTGTCATACCGACCTTCTTGCCAATCAGTCCTTGAATCATCGTTTCACCTTACTTGCCGAAGGCCTTGATCTCGACGTCGACGCCCGCGGGAAGCTCCAGCTTCATCAGCGCATCCACGGTCTGGGTCGTCGGCTCGAGAATGTCCAGCAGCCTCTTGTGGGTCCGCATTTCGAACTGCTCACGGGACTTCTTGTCCACGTGCGGGCTGCGGAGCACGGTGTACTTCGAAATCTGGGTCGGCAGTGGAATCGGTCCGACGACTCTTGCACCAGTCCTTTTTGCCGTGTCGACGATCTCCAGGGTCGACTGATCCAACACACGGAAGTCGTAAGCCTTGAGACGGATGCGGATTTTTTCATTCATGAGAGCTCAACCTCTTTCCAACTGCCTTTTCAAAGATTCCGCGGGCGGACCCAAGGGTCCGCCCGGTCAACTCCATGATTATTCGATGATGTCGGTCACCGTTCCGGCACCGACCGTACGGCCACCTTCGCGAATCGCGAATCGCAGCCCCTTCTCCATGGCGATCGGCGCGATCAGGTTGATCTCCAGGGCGGTGTTGTCGCCCGGCATGACCATCTCGGTGCCTTCCGTGAGCGTCGCCACCCCGGTGATGTCGGTCGTCCGGAAGTAGAACTGCGGACGATAGCCGCTGAAGAACGGGGTGTGACGTCCACCCTCTTCCTTGGTCAGGACGTAGACCTCGGCCTTGAATTTGGTGTGCGGGGTGATCGAGCCCGGCTTGGCCAGAACCTGGCCGCGCTCGACGTCTTTCCGCTCGGTTCCACGGAGCAGCAGTCCGACGTTGTCGCCCGCCTCTCCGGTGTCCAGAAGCTTCTTGAACATCTCCACGCCGGTGACGACCTTCTTCTGAGTGGGACGGATGCCGACGATCTCGATCTCGTCGCCGACCTTGACCCGGCCACGCTCGATGCGGCCGGTCACGACCGTTCCACGTCCGGAGATGGAGAAGATGTCCTCGACGGGCATCAGGAAGTCCTTGTCGATGTCGCGTTCCGGCAGCGGAATGTAGCTGTCGACGGCCTCCATCAGCTCGACGATGCTCTTGCCCCACTCGCTCTCGGCCGTGCCGCTCTCGAGCGCCTTGAGCGCCGAACCGCGGACGATCGGAATCTCGTCGCCGGGGAAGTCGTAGCTCGACAGGAGCTCCCGGACTTCCAGCTCGACCAGGTCGAGCAGCTCGGGATCGTCGACCATGTCGACCTTGTTGAGGTAGACCACGATGGCGGGCACACCGACCTGACGGGCGAGCAGGATGTGCTCACGAGTCTGGGGCATCGGTCCGTCGGCTGCGGAAACCACCAGGATCGCGCCGTCCATCTGCGCCGCCCCGGTGATCATGTTCTTCACGTAGTCCGCGTGACCCGGGCAGTCGACATGGGCGTAGTGCCGCTTCGCGGTCGAGTACTCGACATGGGCCGTGGCGATCGTGATTCCGCGCTCGCGCTCTTCCGGTGCCTTGTCGATCTGATCGAATGCGACGAAGCTCGCGGTGCCCTGGTTGGCGAGAACTTGCGTGATTGCAGCGGTCAGAGTGGTCTTGCCGTGGTCGACATGTCCAATCGTTCCGACATTCACGTGTGGCTTACTGCGATCGAATTTTTCCTTGGCCATCGCCTGGAACCTCCCTAAATTTTCGAGCGTTGTTATCCTGCTACTTTTGCAATGACTTCCTCGGCGACAGTCTTCGGCGCCGGCTCATACGATGCGAACTGCATGGTGTAACTGGCACGTCCCTGGCTGATCGATCGGAGCTGAGTGGCATAGCCGAACATCTCCGACAGCGGCACGAATGCACGAATCGCTTTCGCTCCGCCACGATCTTCCATCTGCTGGATCCGGCCACGACGGCGGCTCAGATCGCCCATCACATCTCCGGAATACTCCTCCGGAGTGACTGCCTCGACGTCCATGATCGGCTCGAGAAGCACCGGCGAGGCCTTCTTCGCCCCCGCCTGGAATGCCATCGAACCCGCGATCTTGAACGCCATTTCCGAGGAGTCGACGTCATGGTAGGACCCGTCGTAGAGGATCGCCCGGAGCCCGGTCAGCGGATAACCCGCCAGAATGCCGTTCTCCATCGCTTCCTTGATCCCCTGCTCGACCGGCTTGATGAACTCCCGGGGGATCGATCCGCCGGTGATCTCGTTGACGAACTCGAACTCCCCACCGTCGGTCAGCGGCTCGAACCGCATCTTGACGTGACCGTACTGTCCCTTCCCGCCGGACTGACGGACGAAGCGGCCCTCCGCCTGGGATTCGCGGGTGATCGCCTCGCGGTAGGCCACCTGCGGCTTTCCGACGTTCGCCACCACGTTGAACTCCCGAACCATCCGGTCCACGAGGATCTCCAGATGGAGCTCGCCCATGCCACGAATGATGGTCTGGTTGGTCTCCGGATCCGTATGCACCTTGAAGGTGGGGTCTTCCTGGGTGAGCTTGGCCAGGGCCATTCCCATCTTTTCCTGGTCTGCCTTGGTCTTCGGCTCGATGGCCACGGCGATGACCGGCTCGGGGAACTGCATGGACATCAGCACGACCGGGTTGGCCTTGTCACAGATGGTGTCGCCGGTGGTGACATCCTTCAGACCGACCGCGGCACCGATGTCGCCAGCCCACACTTCCTTGATCTCTTCACGCTTGTTCGCGTGCATCTTCAGCAGCCGTCCGATCCTCTCGGACCGGCTGCGGCTGGCGTTGAAGACCGAGGTCCCCGACTCGAGGTGGCCGGAGTAGACCCGGAAGAACGCCAGCTGCCCGACGAACGGATCGGTCATGATCTTGAAGATCAACGCGGAGAAGGGAGCATCGTCCTTCGCCGGACGCTCGACCGGTTCATCGTTGTCGGGATTGATTCCCGCGATCGGCGGGATGTCGACCGGCGAGGGGAGATAGTCGACCACGGCATCCAGAAGGGGCTGGACACCCTTGTTCTTGAACGCGCTTCCGCAGAGAACGGGGGTGATCTTGCTGGTCACCGTCGCCTCGCGCAGCGCCGCCTTCAGTTCTTTCTCGTCGATGGTTTCACCACTGAGGTACTTCTCGAGCAGTTCATCGTGCTGTTCGGCGATCGCCTCGAGCATCTGCTCGCGAGCATGATCGGCCTCTTCGCGCAGGTCGGCGGGAATGTCGGTCACGTCGTACTTCGCACCGAGCGCCTCGTCGTGGAAGACGAGCGCCTTCATCCGGACCAGATCGATCACGCCGCGGAACTTGTCCTCCGCGCCGATGGGAATCTGCAGCGGAACCGGCGTCGCCCCGAGCTTCTGGCGAATCTGACCGACCACCGACTGAAAATCCGCGCCGATGCGATCCATCTTGTTGACGAAGGCAAGCCGCGGAACGCCATACCGATCGGCCTGGCGCCAGACGGTCTCCGACTGCGGCTCGACGCCCCCGACCGCACAGAACACGGCCACCGCACCATCCAGGACCCTCAGCGACCGCTCCACCTCGGCGGTGAAGTCGACGTGCCCCGGAGTATCGATGATGTTGACGCGGTAGTCCCCCCAGAAGGCGGTGGTGGCAGCAGACGTGATGGTGATGCCACGCTCCTGCTCCTGCGCCATCCAGTCCATCGTCGCGGTCCCATCGTGGACCTCGCCGATTTTGTGGCTGATTCCGGTGTAGTAGAGGACGCGCTCGGTCGTCGTGGTCTTGCCCGCATCGATGTGGGCCATGATGCCGATATTGCGCTGCCTCTCCAGGGGTACCTGTCGTGCCATGTTCTCGTGGCTCCTTGCACTGACCAGCGGACGGATTTCACCCGTCGACCAGCCATGGACCGCTCATTGCGGCCACCATCCCACGACTCGACAGACCCCGCAGGGTCCTGGAGTCGCGAATTCTCTTGTCTTACTTCGTCGTTTTCCCGTTGCTCGGTCCGGAACCGCAGAGCGTTCAGCCCTCTGTGTTATCCGGTCGAGACGGAGCTACGGGGGGATTTACCAGCGGTAATGGGCGAATGCCTTGTTGGCTTCGGCCATTCGGTGCGTATCGTCTTTCTTCTTGATCGCGTTTCCACGATTGCTCGCCGCATCGAGAATCTCTCCGGCGAGCTTGTCTTCCATCGTCTTCTCTCCGCGCGACTGCGCGAAGCTGATCAACCAGCGGATCGCCAGCGAGTTGCGCCGGGAGGGCCGGACTTCCACAGGAACCTGGTAGTTCGAACCACCGACCCGGCGGCTCTTCACTTCCAGGGCCGGCTTCAGGTTGTCGATCGCCTTTTTGAAGGTCTTCAGCGGATCTTCCTGCGTCCGCTGCTCGACCGTCTTCAGTGCGCTGTAGAAAATGCCTTCCGCCGTCGATTTCTTCCCGTCCAGCATCAGCGAGTTGATGAACTTGGTCACCAGCTGGCTGTTGTAGACCGGATCCGGCAGGATCTCACGCTTCGGAACTTCTCTTCTTCTCGGCATATCGGTTCACTCTCTACGCTTTCGGACGCTTCGCGCCGTACTTGCTTCGGCCCTGTCTCCGGCTGTCCACTCCGACCGTATCGAGAGTTCCCCGGATCACGTGGTAGCGCACCCCGGGAAGGTCCTTGACCCTGCCTCCCCGGATCAGAACGATCGAGTGCTCCTGAAGGTTGTGCCCGACACCCGGAATGTAGGTGGTGACCTCGATTCCGTTGGTCAGGCGCACTCGGGCGACTTTCCGCAGTGCCGAATTCGGCTTTTTCGGAGTCGAGGTGTAGACGCGGGTACAAACTCCGCGCTTCTGGGGGCTCCCCTGAAGCGCCGGAGACTTGGTCTTCTCCTCGATCCTCTGACGTCCTTTTGCGACGAGCTGATTGATCGTTGGCATTCGGTTTCTTCCTGCTCCTTGGACAAAAAGCACCCGGGGGTCCCGAAGGGCCCTCACGGGAGACGCGCACTCTACTCAAGCACCGGTGCTTTGTCAAGTCTCCGGCGTGCGGGCTAACAAACAGAGAGGAAGACCATTTATTCCGTCTCCCGCCACCCGGGGAAAACGCCGTCGCCCGCGGCTCTCCGCTGCGGGCCCCTGACCCGGCCTCCTCGGTCTGTTCCTTTTCCTGAACCCAGGAAAATGGAAACGCCGCCCTCGGAAGGACGGCGTCCTCGGCAGACGGACCCGGGATCCGGGATCAGGTCACCAGCCAGCCACGGCTGACGTAGTCGGCAAAGGTCAGGCCGAACAGGACCGCCAGCCAGAACAACGCACCGATCACCACCACCCAGGTGAGCCGGCTGCTGTAGCGTACGTGCATGAAATAGAGGATGACCGCGCTCGCCTTGGCGGTGGCGATGAGCAGCGCCACCGGAGTGCTGAATGCCCCCAGATCGACGTAGGAGATCGCCACGGTCAGAGCGGTCAGAACCATCAGCGTGGCAAATACCGCGTAGTACACCCGGGTCGGGGTGACGTGCTCGCGGGGTGCCATCTCGCTGTGAACCGATTGTGCCGGATTGGTGTGCATGATCAATTTCCTCGCTCGATCCTCAACTGTGCCGCCCGATCAGATAGAGGAGCGGGAAGAGGAAGATCCAGACGATATCGACGAAATGCCAGTACAACCCCACCACCTCGACCGGTGAGTAGTACTCGTGGGAAAACTCGTTCCGCAGGCTGCGAATCACGATCCAGCCCACCAGACCGACGCCGATGAGCATGTGAAGAGCGTGCAGTCCGGTCAGCCCGAAATAAAGCACGAAGAACATCTGGATGTTCGATGCCTTCACGTTCTCCGGCAGAGGCTGGTCCCAGACGAAATGGGTTCCCGGCACCAGGTGCTCCTCCCAGTGCTGGTAATACTCGACACCTTTGATGCCGAGAAATGCGCATCCCAGCACGATGGTCAGCAGAAGCAGGGTGATCAGGAGCTTCTTCCTGCCCACCTGGGCTGCCCAGACGCCCATGGCCATGGTCAGACTGCTGAGGATCAGGACGGCGGTGTTGGTGGTCCCCAGCACGATGCTCTGGTGGTGACTTGCCTGGATGAAGGCGTCGTAGTACCGCAGCCGGTAGACGATATAGGCCGTCAGCAGCCCTCCGAAAAAGAGGATCTCCTGCGAAATGAAAAACCACATCCCCAGCGTGGAGGCCTCGTGCTGCTGCCCGAGGTCCTCGAAATGGTGTTGAAGCGCGGGATGGGTCGGAGTATGAGAATCAGCCAACGCGTGCCTCCTGGAGTCGATCCGGCAGATTCGAGGGTTTATGGGTATAGGGCTCGTCAGTGACGATCGGCGTCACGTCGAAGTTGTGGGTCGGAGGCGGCGAAGGAATGGTCCACTCCAGCCCGCTCGCGCCCCACGGATTGTTCGAAGCCAGCTTCCCGTACCGCAGAGACCAGATGAAATAGATCAGCGGCAGCAGATAGCCGAGGGCGAGAATTGAAGCCCCCGCCGAAGACATCACGTTCAGGATCTGGAACTCGGGAACGTAGGCGTGGTAGCGCCGAGGCATGCCGAGATATCCGAGGATGAACTGCGGAAAGAAGGTCAGATTGAAGCCGACGAACACCAGGAGTGCCGAGAGCCTGCCCCACCATTCCGGATACATTCGCCCGGAGATCTTCGGCCACCAGTAATGGATTCCGCCGAAGTAGGCCATCACCGCACCTCCCACCATGATGTAGTGGAAGTGGGCGATGACGAAGTAGGTGTCGTGGACGTGAACGTCCAGGCCCATCGAGGCCAGAAACAATCCGGTCAGACCGCCGATGGTGAACAGGCCGATGAATCCGAGGGCGTACAGCAGCGGTGTGTCGAACGAGATCGATCCCTTGTAGAGCGTGGCCGTCCAGTTGAAGACCTTGATGGCCGACGGCACGGCAACGAAGAAACTCAGAAACGAGAAGATCATCGCCGAGTAGACCGAGATGCCGGCCACGAACATGTGATGGCCCCAGACGAGAAATCCGAGAAAGGCGATCGCCAGGCTGGAGAACGCGACGAACTTGTAGCCGAAGATCTTCTTCCTCGAGAACGTCGCCACCAGTTCGCTGACCACCCCCATTCCGGGCAGAATCATGATGTAGACGGCCGGATGAGAGTAGAACCAGAACAGATGCTGGAACAGGAGCGGATCGCCGCCGATCGCGGGATCGAAGATGCCGATGTGGAACAGCCGTTCCAGGGCGACCAGCAGAAGCGCGATCGCCAGAACCGGGGTGGCCAGGATCTGAATGACGCTGGTTCCGTAGAGTGCCCAGCACATCAGGGGCATCTTGAACCAGGTCATCCCCGGAGCCCGCATCCGATGAATCGTCACCATGAAGTTCAATCCGGTCAGGATTGACGAGAACCCGGTGATGAACGCTCCCAGGGTCATCAGCACGACGTGGCTGTTGGAGTAGGAGGTGCTGAAGGGGGTGTAGAAGGTCCAGCCGGTATCCACCCCGCCGAGGATCATCACCCCGAACGTCCCGATGGCGCCGACCATGTAGAGGTACCAGCTCAGCAGATTGATGCGGGGAAAGGCCAGATCTTTCGCCCCGATCATCAGGGGCAGGACAAAATTGCCCAGCACCGCCGGGATCGACGGGATCAGAAAAAAGAAGATCATGATGATCCCGTGGAGGGTGAAGAATTTGTTGTAGGTGTCCGAGGTCATCAGGTCGCCGGCGGGCGTGATGAGCTCGATCCTCATCAGCGTGGCGAACAGACCGCCGAGAAAGAACATCACGGTGATCGAGATCATGTAGAGGATCCCGATCCGTTTGTGATCCCGGGTCAGCAGCCAGGACTTGATGCCATAGCCGTCGTGAAGATAGCTGGGTCGGTTGTCTACGATTTCCGTGGTCATCGGCTGTGTCTCTTACTCCGTCTTTCCGTCGGCTCCGCCGGTCTTCGGGGCGGTGGGGGCTGCCGGGTTCGATTGCGGGTTGTTCTGATTCGGGATCGCTTCCATGCCGCCCTTCGAGACGGTTCCGGCCACACCCGTGGCGGTCTGTTGAGGGGCGAGGGTCCGGATATAGGAAATCAGCTGGAGGATCTGCTCCTCGCTGACCTGCCCATCGAAGCTGGGCATGATCGGTTCGAATCCCGCGACCACCTTCGCTTTCGGGGTCATGATCGATTCACGGATGTAATTCTCATCCGCGACCAGAGTGGCGCCATTCTGCATCCGTACGGTGGATCCGAGCAGTCCGGCGAGCTCGGGACCACGCGCGCCCGGACCTCCCGTGTGGCAGGTGTTGCAGGCGAGTTTCTGGAACAGTTTCTCCCCTTCCTTCGCCGGTGACAGCTCCGGTCCTCCCGCCAGCCACTCCTGGTAATCGCCCGGCTCCATCACGTACACCGTTCCGATCATTCCGGAATGCTCGGTGCCGCAGTACTGCGAACAGAACAGGTGATAGGCGCCAGTCCTGGTCGCCTGAAACCAGGTGTAGCGGAACCGGTTCGGGAGCACATCGGTATGTACCCGGAAGGCGGGGACGAAGAAGCTGTGGATGACGTCTTCCGAGCCGAGCACCAGGCGGATCGGCCGTCCCACCGGGACGTGCAGAGCATTGATCTCGCTCTGACCGCTGGGGTGCTGAAACTTCCACATCCACTGCTTGCCCACCACGTGGACGGTCAGAGCGTTCGCCGGGATGCGATTGACCTTGAAGTAAATCGACGCGCTCCAGAAGAACAGCCCCATGAAGATGATGAAGGGAATGACGATCCAGCCGATCTCGAGCGCCTTGTGCTCCACCACCTCGGCCGGGATCTCGTCCTCGGAACGCCGCCGGTAGCGGATGGCGAAGTAGATCACCAGCGCGAAGATCAGCAGGGTCATCACCCCGGACAGAGCGACCAGGGACAGAAACAGCCCGTCGATCTTGCTCGCGGCAGTCGATGCGGCTTCGGGAAACAGTGGAAAGTTCTTGAACAAAGCTCTACCCTCGTGCCCGTTTTTCTCGTCTCAGCATCAGCGCCACGGCGCCCCCGATCAGCAGGATCGTCAGCACGCCTCCGAGGCGGATGATGTTCATGGCCACCGCGCTGTATTTGCCGGTCGCGGGGTCGTAGGAATAGCAGAGCAGCAGTGCCTGATCGACCGGAGTCCCGATGGTGTCGTTCGACGCTTCCACCAGGCCCAGCCTCAGATCCCGCGGCGAATACTCGAATCCGTAGTAGTAGCGCGATACCTTCCCGCCCGGCGTGAGAACGATGATCGCGGCGGGATGGGCAAACTGGTTGAGCGCCTGGTCGTACTGGAAATGGAAGCCCACACTGTCGGTCAGTCGCTTGATCGTGAGCTTGTCTCCAGTGAGAAAGTGCCAGCCGTTCTCCACGCCGTCGCGCCCATAACGCTTCGCGTAGATGTCTTTTTTCTCGCGGGCGATTTCGGGAGTGTCCCGCTCATCGAAACTGACCGTGACCACCTCGTACTGGTCGCCGATATCGAACTTCAGGTCGCTGGAGGTCTTGACCAGGCCATCCAGCACCAGATTGCAGAGCATCGGACAGGTGAAGTAGACCGGGGTCAGGATCACCGGCTTGTCGCCGAAGTAGTCCCCGAGTTTCACCACCTTTCCCGTCTCGTCCCGGAACTCGAGGTCGAGCGGGATCTGATTGCCCATCTTCTGATCGATCGAGGCCCCTTCCTTCGTGTCCCGAGGGAAAAGGCTGCTCTGCGCACGTGCCGTCCCGAGGGAGGTGGCCGCGGCGATCAGAACGAGGGCGAAAACCTTCTTCATGAGTTCCCCTTTTTCATCAGCACCGATGCGGGGGGCGGTGGAATGTCTGCCGGAAGCGGCGTGGATTCCGTTTCTGCCGCGCTTCCGTCGGTGGTCCCGGCAGCGGGACCTTTCAGTTGATGTCTCTCGAGCACCAGCTTCATCGCCTCATCGATCGGAATGTGGGCCACGCCGCTCTTGCGATCCACCCAGCCGTAGGAGCTCAGCCTCTCGTCTTCCTCCCGGACGAAAGCCTGGAGGTCCGCCGGAGGGTTGGTCTGGAGCCGCGGCGCTGGCGGAAGATCGTTGTTCGCAGCGGGCATCGCGGTCATCCGGCGAGGCTCGTTCTGATCCGCACTGGTCTGGTAGTAACGGAACAGCGCCCACAGCCCGAACGCCGTCACCACGGAAAAGACGACCATGATCACGCCGAACCAGAGCACAGCGCGAACGTTGATGTCGGCTTCCTCGTGTCGAACCTCCGGATTTGCCGCCTCCGGATGTTCCCTGATGTCTTCAACCATGATTGACCGCCTCACTGGTGAATGTCTTCTGAACCCAGGGATTGGCTGCCGGCACCACGGTTCCCCGGCCGAGCTGCCAGAGATAGATGGAGAGCCAGATCCCGCCGATGCCGATGATCGCCAGGGGTCCCATCCAGAGCAGCGGACGGAAATCCTCGTAGGCCGGAGCGATCAACCAGATCACATCGACCGCACGCATCACCAGGATCAGCACCGAGACCAGCGCCAGAAACCGGGTTCGCTGCTTGATGCCTCGCATCAGCAGCGCGATGAAAGGCCCGAAGAAATGGAACAGGACCAGGGCCAGCGCCACCATCCCCCATCCCCCGTAGGCGCGCTTCAGGTACCAGGGGATCTCTTCCAGCAGGTTCCCGTACCAGACGAGCAGGAACTGGGAGAACGAAAGGTAGGCCCAGAGCATCACGAAGGCCAGCTCGAAGTTGCCCAGATCCCGCAGAATGATCGGAGCGATTCTTCCTTCCAGCGGCGGCCGGTTCACCAGGCGGGTCACCACCAGAACCGTAAAGGCGTGCCCGGAGAGCAGGCATCCCACCACGAATGACAGCCCGTACATGGTGGAAAACCAGTGCGGTTCGATCGACATCATCCAGTCGACCGAAGCGAATGTTCCGGTCAGGGCGAGCATCACCAGGCCACCGCCGCTGATCCGCCGGACCCGAAGAGCGGCCCACTTGTCGTCGGTGGCCTCCCACTGCCGGGTCCATCGGCTCATCAGCAGAGCCATTGCGCTCCAGAGGATGAAGAAAAACGCGGCGCGCCCGATGTAGAACGGAACGTTCAGATACGCCGCCTTGTGCTGGAGAATGGCATCCCCGGCGACGACCTCGGCGTGAGTCCACTCGTAGAGCTCATGCATCCCGAACAGCAGCGGAATGAACAGCAGAGCAAACACCGGGATGGTTCGACTGGCTGCTTCCAGCGGCCGGCGCATGACCACGCTCCACCGGCCTCCGGCGAGGTGTTGAATTCCGAGCAGACCGAGCGCTCCCAGAGCCACCCAGAGCCAGAAAATGAAGCCCATCAGCCAGGACCGGAAAAAGGCTTCAGGCCAGACCAGACCGGCTCCGGCCAATCCGATCAGGCCAAGGATTCCGAGGATCAGAAACGGCATCCGCCACCGGAGCACCTCGCCCGGGACCTGCAGTGCCGCAGTTTCATCGACAGGAGTCATCGAGTCTCTCCCTGGAGTGTTGTGCGCTGGTCAACCGGGACATCCGCCAGCGTGGCGTTCTGGCTCAGCTGGAGAGCACGGATGTAGGCGATGATCGCCCATCGGTCCTCCGGCGACACCTGCAGCGCATAGGACGGCATCACCCCGAAACCATTGGTCATGACGTCGAAGAAATGACCCGGAGGGGCTTCGAGAAGTTTCGGATCGGTGTAGGAGGGCGGTCTGCGATAGCCCCGCTGCACGATCATTCCGTTCCCGTCGCCGGTCTTGCCGTGGCACGGCGAACAGTAGATGTCGAAACGCTGATGGCCCCGCTCGAGGGTCTCCATGGTCACCTCGAACGGAAAGGTCGTCGCCGGTTTGCCGTCGACCTGTCCCTGGTACAGATGCGGGTTCTGCCTCAACTGTCCCCGCGCCACCGTTCCCTGAACCGGCTGGCGGGATGACATGTGATCGGCGAAAAAGGTCGTCGAATCATAGGGGTCGAAACTCGGCTGATCCGCCATCTTCTGACGGCAACCGCCGAGCAGGACGAGGCCCAGTCCCAACAGAAGTGTGAGTCTCAGTCCTTTACCAGGCCACATCGCTGACCTCCTTGGGGCTGAGGGTCTCGAGAAACCTGCGGGTCTCTCCCGAATCGAACTGCGGATCGTCCGACTCGATGCAGAGGAAGAAATGATCGCGACTGGCGAACTCGAACCGCTCGACGTTGAAGACCGGATGGTAAGGCTCCGGCAGCCCGTTGAGCGCCAGCATTCCCAGGACCGCGGAGAGGGCCGCCACCAGTACGGTGAGCTCGAACGTGATCGGGATGAACGCCGGCCAGCTGTTGGGCGGCTTGCCCCCGATATTGAGCGGATAGTGAATCGCCCAGGCGTAGTACTGCATGAAGAATCCGCCCAGGGCGCCCACGATGCCTCCACCGAGAACGATCATCGGAAGCTTCGAAGGATGAAAGCCGATCGCTTCGGACAGCCCCTCGACCGGAAATGGCGAATACGCATCCATCTTCGTGAATCCGGCCTCACGCGCAGCCTCGGCCGCGTGAAGGAGGCTTCGCGGGTTGTCGAACTCGGCGAGCAGGCCGTAGGTGGAGGGCTGCGGCTTCGTGCTCATGCATTCTCCTCGTGAACTTCAGCCTCCGGCACCATGGTCCGCATTTCGAAGATCGAGATCATCGGCACGAACCGGATGAACAGGAAGACCAACATGACGAACAGACCCAGCGTCCCGATGAACAGCGACCAGTCGTAGAACGTCCCCGCATACATCCCCCAGGATGACGGCAGGTAGTCGCGGTGCAGACTGGTCACCACGATCACGAAGCGCTCCAGCCACATCCCCACGTCCGACCACCAGCGAAATGATCCAGAGCAGGATCGGCGAGGTCCGGATCCTCTTGAACCAGAGGAACTGGGGCGTGACGATGTTGCAGAAGATCAGCGCCGCGTAGGCCCACGCATAGGGGCCGGTGGCCCGGTTGTTCATGGTGAACATCTCGAAGATGTTTCCGCTGTACCAGGCGAAAAAGATCTCCATCACATAGGCGTAGCCGACAATCAGACCCGTCGCCAGCATGATCTTGCCCATGTTCTCCAGGTGCCGGAGCGTGATGAAGTCCTGCAGGCCGAAAGCCTTCCGGACCGGCACCGAGAGGGTCAGAACCATCGCGAATCCGGCGTAGATCGCGCCCGCCACGAAGTAGGGCGGAAAGAAGGTCGAATGCCAGCCGGGCACGATGCCGGTGGCGAAGTCGAAACTGACCACGGTATGCACCGAGAGAACCAGCGGCGTGGAAAGCCCGGCGAGAAGCAGATAAGCCGTCTCATACCGGTGCCAGTGCTTGGCCGATCCGCGCCACCCCAGGGCCAGAGCGCCGTAGATCAGTTTGACCGTCTTGTGTTTCGCCCGGTCACGCAGAGTGCCGAAGTCGGGAATCAGACCGACGAACCAGAACATCGCCGACACGGTGGCATAGGTCGACACCGCGAAGACGTCCCAGATCAGCGGGCTGCGGAACTGGGGCCATAACCCCATCGTGTTCGGATACGGAACCATCCAGTAGGCGAACCAGGGACGCCCGACGTGGAGCAGCGGGAACATCCCGGCGCAGGCCACGGCGAAGAGGGTCATCGCTTCCGCGAACCGGTTGATCGAGGTCCGCCACTCCTGCCGGAGCAGAAGCAGAATCGCCGAGATCAGGGTTCCGGCGTGGCCGATTCCGATCCACCAGACGAAGTTGATGATCGCGAATCCCCAGCCGACCGGGATGTTGAGACCCCAGACCCCGACGCCTTTGGCCAGAAGCACGGCGATCGAGTAGAGCATCAGCATCACGATCGAGAACGAGATCGCGAATCCGATGAACCATCCCCGCATCGTCTTCTTCGTCAGGACGATGGAGCTGATCTTGTCGGTGATGGAAGCGAACGTGTGTCCCGGCGCGATGGTCGGAACCTGGGTGAAGCGGTCGGGCCGCTTCCCCTCGCTGTTTGAACCTGGAGCGTCGGTCGTCACTTGCTCTGAATCTCCGGATTGAGGTTTTTGATCGATGCCAGATAGGTCGTTCGAGGCCGGGTGTTGAGCTCGGCCAGAAGAGCGAAATGGTGCGGCTCCTGCTTGAGCGCACTGACCCGGCTGCCCGGATCATTGATGTCTCCGAAGGTGATGGCCTCGGTCGGGCAGGCCTGCTGACAGGCCGTCTGGATCTCTCCATCCCGCACCGTCCGATCCTGCTTCTCCGCCTCGATCTTCGCCCCGTTGATCCTCTGTACGCAGTAGGTGCACTTCTCCATCACGCCGCGCTCCCGCACGGTCACGTCCGGATTCCGGCCCAGCTTGAAGCTCTCGGTCTTGTAATCCTGGAACTGGAAGAAGTTGAACCGCCGCACCTTGTAGGGGCAGTTGTTCGAGCAGTACCGCGTCCCGAGGCAGCGGTTGTAGGTCATGTCGTTGAGACCCTCGGGACTGTGGGTCGTCGCCTCCACCGGACAAACCGGCTCACACGGAGCGTTCTCGCACTGCATGCACGGAACCGGCTGATGGTAGGTCTGCGGATTGTCCAGCTCCCCGGTGTAGTAGCGGTCGATGCGCAGCCAGTGCATGTGCCGGCCGCGGATCACCTCGGTCTTGCCCACCACCGCGATGTTGTTCTCCGCCACGCAGGCCATCACGCATCCCTGACACCCGGTGCAGACCGTGGTGTCGATGGACATCCCCCAGGCATAGCCGGGATAAGTCCATCCGGGATACATGCTGGGTTTGTCTCTCGGATCACCGCCCTCGACCCCGGGAAGGTCACTCTCAGCGAGCTCGCTCGGATTCTCGAGAAACTCACGGAACGTCGCTGCCCGCACCAGATCCCGGCCCTCCATGGTCTGATGGTGCTGCGTCGTCGCCAGCGGGTACTTCCCTCCGAGCTTGCGGATCTCGAGACCGGTGTCGAACCATGGGGCCTCCGAGGTGCGGATCGCGGCGGCGTTGAAGCCGGTGCCCTCGGCGACACGACCGGCGCGGGTCCGGCCGTATCCGAGATGGACCGTGACAGTCTCCTCGGGCTGGCCCGGCATGATCCAGACCGGTGCGCTGACGGTCCGGCCCTGCAGTTTCAACTCCACCAGGTCTTCGTTCCGCAGCCCCAGACGGGAGGCCGTGGACACCCCGATGATCGCGGTGTTGTCCCAGGTGAGCTTGGTCAGCGGCTTGGGCAGCTCCTGCAACCAGCCGTTGTTCGCGAACCGGCCGTCGAAGACGGTCGGATCGGTCCGGAAGACGATGTCCAGCCCACCCTTCGGCCGAGGCCTGGCCGGCGCAGAAGGACGCGGTGCAACCTGAGGCGGCGCCGAGGCCGCCGGCGCGGGCCCGATCGATGAGGCCGGGATGACGCCGTCATGCAGAACCTTCTGCCACCAGGACTCGAACTCGGTCGCCACCGCTCTGGATTTCCAGTACTTCCGGACCAGGTCGTACGGGGTGGAGTCGATGTCACCGCCGAGAATGCCGATCAACTCGTGGGGGGATCGGCTCAGATAGAGGGGTTCGATCAGAGGCTGAACGATCGACATGGTGCCATCCCACGCCGTGGCATCGCTCCAGCTCTCCAGGTAGTGGCTCTCGGGAATGTGCCAGTGACAGAGCGCAGCGGTCTCGTCGTAGTACCCGCTCATCTGGACCCGGAACGGCACCTTCGCCATCGCGTCGGTGAAATCGAGATCCGCGGGTGCGGAGTAGACCGGATTCGCGTCGAGGATCACCAGCACTTCGACCGCACCCGACTTCATGTCGGAAGCAAGCTCACGCAGTGATGCGAAGGGATCGGTGGGGATCGCCTCGGCCGTGGGGGCATAACGAAGCGTCGATCCGACCGCTCCGAGGGTCTGATTGATCCGGTGAACGGTGGCGTGAACCTCCGGGGGGAGATGATCGCCAGCCGCCACGAGCACCCGGCCGCGATGAGCCTGAAGGTCGCGGACCATCGCTTCGATCCATGCCGCGTTCTTTCCGGCACCCGCAGCCGCACCGCCGGACACGCCGAGGCCCGACGCGATCGCGGCGACGACGTCCTCCATCTCGCTGGGACGAACCGGGAGGCGATGATCCGCGGTCGAGCCGGTGGCGGTCGGAGTGGTCTCGATCGCATAGAGACGGCTCATCTGTCTGGAGCCCTTCCGTACCTTTCTTTTGCGCGAAAATTCGCGTGCGTAGCGAAGGTAACCGGGGCCGGAGGCGAGAAGATCCGAGTCGATGGTCAGAATCACATCGGCGTTGTCGAGATTGAAGATGGGATCCTGCCACGAGCCGGTCGCAGCGGCGCGGCCCTGCCGGGCGTTGTGAGCACTCGAGCCATCCCACTGATGCCATTTCATCCCGGGCAGGCTCTGCATCGCCTGCTGGATCTGAGCGCTCAGGGTCGGCGAGACCACCCTCTCGGTCAGCAGAGCCAGGCCTTTCCCGTTGCCGGCGCGCTTTCGCAGCAGAGTCGAGAACTCGCCCATGAACGCCGTCCAGGTGGAGATTTCCCCCATCTTCCGGACCGTCTGAGCCCGATCGGGATCATAGAGGCCGAGGACGGAAGCCTGCTGGAACGGGCCCGCGGCACCGAGACTGGCGGGGTGCTCCGGGTTGCCCTCGACCTTGGTTGGCCGCCCCATGTGGCTCTCCACCAGAAGACCCACGGCGCCGCCATCGAACGGCATCGTCGTGGCGTAGAACAGCGGCTTGCCGGGAACGATCTCCTCGGGAGCCTGCACATACGGGATGATCTGCTGGGCGGGTGGACGCATGCAGCCGGTCAGCCCGGCAAACGCCACCGAGGCGCCCATGAACTTCAGGAAGCTCCGACGGTCGACCGCCTGGTCGAATGCGGCCCCCTGCCGGGGAAACTCCTGATCGAGGAACTCCTGAAATCCCTCTTCCTCGGCGAGCTCCTCGAGACTGCGCCAGTATTCACGACCCTGCTTCTGCTCGAGCCGTGATCGGAAGGAGATGAGGTCGAGTTGTTTTCGTTCGGTCATTCGCGCTCGTTCGTCTGGTCTGCCGATGGTGATCGGTCGTGGTCCTCAGTAGTGACAGGTCGAACAGTGGGTCAGGCTCTTCACGTTGTACTGCTTCACCAGCAGGGGCCCGAGAGTGGCCTGATCCTTCGCCTCCCAGGTCATATCGAAGACCTTGTCCCGGGGCCGGATGAAGCGTTCCGGGTTGCGGTGGCACTGCAGACACCAGGACATGGTCAGAGGCTTGGCCTGCCACATCAGGGGCATCTGGTCGACCCTGCCGTGGCAGGAGACACAGCCGATTCCCTTGCTGATGTGGATGCTGTGATTGAACTGGACGTAGTCCGGCAGGCGGTGAACCCGGGACCAGACCAGAGGTTTCCCGGTCCGGAAGGAAGCTCGCACCGGCTCGAGAATCTCCGCGTTGGTCCAGATCTGCTTGTGACAGTTCATGCAGATCTGCGTGGGGGGAATGCCGGCGAATCGCGAGGTTTCCACACTCGTATGGCAGTACCTGCAGTCGATGCCGAGTCCCGCAACGTGGTGCTGGTGACTGAAAGGAACCGGCTGAGGAAGCACATGTTCCCTCTGGCTCACGTAGGGAGAGCGGTTGAGCGCCGCAATCAACCAGATTGCGAACCCCACGAAAAAGAGCGCACCAAAAATCGTGACCCTGGATAAGGTATTCGCACTACGATGAAAGATTTGCATTCTTGTAGTGTTTCCGACGGCCCTGCGGGGGGGTAGAGCCGTGCCGCACCGAGATTTCAATCCGCGCCGCCAGCGCGGTCAATCCTCTGTTCTGTTCGATTCCACTTCCCGGACCCAGCCTTCGGTCCGAGGACTCGCCACGCCTTCCGGGCTATCGAGCTCCGAACAATCCGGAAACCCGACCGCCACGCCCGAACGGCGCGACAAGCTACCGCAAATCGATCCTGCGATGCAAGTCCTGCCGAACGATTCGTTCGACCAGTTCGCGGGGGATGGTGGAGGCGGCGGGAGTCGAACCCGCGTCCGAAAACGGCAGCAACCGCGCCTCTACATGCTTAGTTTTCCCTTTTTTCTCGTCCGATTCCTGCCGGGAAAACGGTGGACCGGAACCGAACCAGCCCCGATTGAATTGTCGGGAAGACCGTCGAGACACCCGGACTTCCTTATCTCACTTAGTCGACGCTCGATCCGGCCGGCGTGAGAAACCGAACCGGGGAGCGGGCATGCGGTTTACGCAGCCAGTGCGAGGTTGTTATTCGCAGTTCCAAATTGGGTCAGTTTTACGAGCTTGATCCAGGCTCGGCATGCAGCAACGGCACCGACTCATTCCCGTCGAAGCCGGAACGCCCCCATCATTTCAACGAACTGCCCTACGCAAACGCCCCATCCCACGATCTCATTCCGTCACTCATTCTTGACAGCCCCGCCGCCCTCACCACAGACTTCGGCATGGATTCCCACCGGCTCGAAGCGCTCGTTCAGATCGCCCTCGACGAGGACGGCACCGACATCACCACCGAATCGATCTTCGGTCCGGACGAAACCGGAACCGCCCGCTTGATCGCCAAAGCGGACGGCGTTCTCGCCGGGATGCCCTTCGCCTCCGCGGTGTTCCGGTTCCTCGATCCGCGGTCGAGGGTCGACCCGCTGATCGAAGAGGGCGGCACCGTGAAGCCGGGTACGCGCGTCGCGACGGTCACCGCCACCGTCCGCGCGCTGCTGACCGGCGAGCGCACCGCGCTGAACCTCCTCCAGCGGGCCTCGGGGATCGCCACCATGACCCGGCGCTATGTGGAGGCCGTCAGCGGGACCGGGGCCCGCATCCTCGACACCCGAAAGACCGCTCCGGGTCTGCGACTCCTCGACAAATACGCGGTCCGCACGGGGGGCGGGATGAATCATCGAATGGGGCTCGACGACATGTTTCTGGTCAAGGACAACCATGTCGATCGGGCCGGGGGCATCGCGCGGGCGGCGGCCCGGATTCGAGAAGCGGGGATCGACCGCCCGTTGATGATCGAGGTCCGGAACCTGGAGGAACTGGATCAGGCGATCGACGTTGCTCCGCAATTCATCCTTCTCGACAACATGGATCCCGCAGACCTCAGGATCGCGGTCGCCCGGCTGAGGGAACGTCAGGCCCGTGAGGATCCGAGCGCCGCCGGAATCGAGCTCGAAGCTTCCGGGGGAATCACGCTGGAGGGCGTGGGCGAGATCGCCCGCACGGGAGTCGACCGCATCTCCATCGGTGCGCTCACCCACTCGGTGACCGCTCTGGATATCTCCATGCTGATGGACTGAGACTCGCCCGGGCCGATCCACCTGTGCGCCACGGAGGGAGGGAAATCCGGGCGAGCCGAGCCACGGCGGGCTCAGCGGGGCTGGCAGGAAGTTTGCCCTTCCACCGTTCCGTGAGCGAATCCGCGCCCTTCACCATCGCCATCGTCGATGATGACGACTCCATCCGCCGTCTGGTCCGGCTCTATCTCGAGCGCAACGGCTATACGGTCATGGAATGCTCGAACGGCCGGGAGGCGCGCGAGCTCCTCCGAGACCACTCCTGGGATCTGGCGATCCTCGACCGGAAGCTTCCGGACCTGGATGGTCTGGATCTCTGCCTCGAATTGAAAGGCGATGCGGAGAACCGGGGGCGCTACGTGATCGTTCTCACCGGAGAAGACGAGCCGGCGGAGAAGCTGGAAGGATTCGAGCTGGGGGCGGACGACTACGTCACCAAGCCGTTTGAGCCGCTGGAACTGATGGCCCGGATCCGCGCGGCCAAACGGATCATCGACCTGCAGAAGGAGCTGATCGCCACCAATCGGAGACTCGAACGGCTCTCCATCACCGATGGACTGACCCAGCTTTTCAACCACCGCCATTTCCAGGAGGAACTGGCACGCACGTTCGAGGAGTCTGTCCGCTATGGAAGGCCGCTCTCACTGGCGTTGATCGACATCGACCATTTCAAGAAGATCAACGATACGTGGGGACATGCAGTGGGAGACGAGGTGCTGAAGAACGTCTCCTCGATTTTCTCCCGGTCGGTCCGGGCCACCGACTTGGTCGCCCGCTACGGAGGCGAGGAGTTCGTGGTGATGATGCCGGAGACTGAACTTGATGACGCCCGTCAGTTCGCGGAAAAGATCCGCAGCCTGGTTGAACAGAGCCCCACCCGAAGCGGCGAACAGACCGTCGTGGCCACCATCAGCATCGGCATCGCCACCGTGCCTCATCCCCGGCTGAAGAGTCCGATCGATCTGATCGAATCGGCGGACCGGGGACTCTATGCTGCGAAGAGGGAGGGTCGGAACCGCACGCGGCTGGACCCCGAAGAGGGCCGGAAACCCGGCCCGTCGCCGGAACGCCGCGCCTCAGCCGACGGAACTCGCCGCTGAAATGGATTCACTTCCCTGGTGAATCAGCTCGTCCAGCCGATCGAGATGCGCCGAGATCATCCCTTCTGCCTGCTGGCTGCCACCGTTTCCAAGCTGTTCGAGAGCGTCTTCGAGAACTGCCGCTTCGCGACTGATCTCCTCGTAGCCGTAGCTCCCTCCCGCTCCCTTCAACTGATGCGCCAGATTGATCATGGATTCCAGAGATTCCTCCGATGGCCGTGCTCCCGGCGTGCGTACCACCGAACGGATCTCCAGGACTTTCGCCTCCGACTCGCGGAGGAATTCACGTTTCAATTCTTCGAGTTCGATATCAACCATGTCATTCACCTTTCCATAGGGTGCGAAACGCTACTGCACGGCGTATGCCTTTGTGGATCCTCGTCTTTTCCGGAGTCCCGCATCGACGGAACGGCCCTCCGCATCTTCTCCGCGGGCGCAAATCACCGCGTAGAATGAGCGGGTGACTGCCCAGAGCCTCCGGGAACCGGAAACCGTTCAGGTGATCCGGGCCCGGCTCGACATGCGGCATCCCTTCGAGCCACCGGAAGGTGCAGCCACGGTGGTCCTGCGCAACGCCCTGGACGGATCCACGCCTCGACTGAGCACGGAGTGCAGTCTGTTTCACGATGAGACCGGGCTCTATCTGCTGTTCGCTGGTGCGGACGAGGGAGTGGTCGCGACCATGCGCCGGCGGGATGAGCCGCTCTGGCAGGAGGATGTGGTGGAGGTGTTTCTCGCCCCGAACGATCCTCGGCAGTACGTCGAACTGGAGGTCAACCCGCTCGGAACACTCTTTGACGCAAAGATCGACTCTCCTGACGGCGATCGCCGGACGATGAAAGCGGATCTGGAGTGGTGCTGCACCGGGTTCCGCGCCACGGTACGACGCGAACGGGACCCGGCCTCGAAGACACTGAAGGTTCTGGTCTTCGTTCCTTTCTCAGGGCTCGGCCGTATCCCCCCCGCACCGGGCGAAGAGTGGTGGGCGAATCTGTTCCGCATCGATCGGGCCCCGCAGGGTGACGAGTTCTCCGCCTGGCAGCCGACGTTTCGGAACCCGCCGGACTTTCACGTGCCCGACGCATTCGGCCGGTTGCGTTTTCAGGGCTGAGCCGGCGTTTCCGGGGATTTTCGGATTTGTGACGTATAACCGCTGCAGACGGAATGAATCTGCTCTATAAGTTGATACGGACGTAACGGCGGACAGTCGAGAACCGCCCCGTTGCCATGTTCCGGAAAACGATCATCATCAGCGCTCTTCTGCTGACCGCGGCGATCGCCGTGGCACAGACCCAGGAGCAGTGCCAGGGCGCTCCGGACGAGTGCGAGCGCCAGATCCGGGCCATGCTCGCCGGGCGAAAGTTCCTCGGAATCACCATGGTCGAAACCAGGTGGGGACCGGTGATCAAGTCGGTGGTTCCGAACAGTCCCGCGGCCCGCGCGGGTCTCAGAGCCGACGACCGGATCGTCGGAATCAACTCCTGGGAGTGCACTCACCTGACCCCTCGGGACGTCAAGCGGCTGCTGACTCCCCTGCCGAAGAACGCGACCCTCACCTTCGTGGTCTTCCGGGTCGGCCAGATCAAGCGCATCTCCGCACATTTCGGTATCCTCCCCAAGGAGCAGATCGACAAGATCGTGGAGGCCCATCTTCGGAATGGCCACTCCTACTCAGCGGAAGATGCCAGAGAGACGACTCAGTCGGCTGAGCGCCAACACTGAGAACTCCCCCCGGGAGGAGTCAGGGTGAAGCTTCCCGGACGGATCGCCGCGGATCGCGCCTCCTTCGTCGTCTCCTTCCTGATCGTCGCTGCCGCGGTCGGAGTGCTCGCCTATCGTTCCTATCAGCTGGCGGCACGGATGGAGACGGGGATTCACTCGTTCGCCATCGAGTACCTCTACCATGCCGCGGAGATCACCGCGGAACGCGCCGAAAATGCGGTGAACGCCCGCCTGACCGGCGCGGCCGATGAGTGGCAGGGCCTGGAGCGCACCACCGATGCGCCGTCCACCGCCACGCTCCGCCAGTGGGTCGAGGCACATCCCTGGATCATCTCCGCGATCTACATTCCGGATGATGATCCGGTCGGCGCGATCTACTTCACCGAGGCCCTCTCTCAAAACGAAGAGGAACCGACCACCAACGAGTTCTTCAGTGCGACCGGCACGGTGCGCTACACGTTCCTGCCGTCCCGCCTGTTGCCCTACGCCCGAAGTGCACTGAAGGTCCGGCACACCTTCGACTCGGCAAGCCTGCCGGAAGCCAATCAGATCCGGAAGCGTTCCGAGATCGCCCTGGTTCCGCTGTCCAGTCAGCCCCGGGTTCGTTCGAGCTCGTCCCGGTTTTCCGTCAGGGTGCCGCTGACCGCCCCGCTTGCCAGCTATGCCGTTCGCGCCTCGATCGATGATGCCTATATCGGAGTCGGCTGGGAAAACCATCGGGTGGTGAGCCTCTGGCTGGCCTTGATCGCGCTCGCACTGGTGGTCATTGCCACCGCGATGGCCGGACATGGTCTGAAGCGGGAGGCGGAGACGGTTCGGCTCCGGGGCGCGCTGATCGCGAATGTGTCGCACGAGCTTCGCACGCCGCTCTCCATGATCCGGCTGGGAATCGAGACGCTCCTGAGGAACCCGTCGCTGGACGAGGCGCATCGCGTGGAGATCGAGCAGTCCGTCCACCGTGAGGCGATGCACCTGTCCCATCTGGTGGAAAACGTTCTCGACGTCGCTCGGATGGAAAAGAGGGGCGTGCGGCTGGTGCGGGGATCGGTCGACCCGGAAGAGCTGGTGAGCTCACTGGTCGACAGCTATGAGCCCTGGCTGGCGAGCAAGGGCTTCGTGCCCGACCTCGACGTCGATCTCGACATCCCCGACCAGATGTGGGACCGGGAGGCAATCTCCCGGGCCCTTCTCAATCTCATTGACAATGCGGTGAAGTATTCTCAGGATGAGAAGGTCCTGATCATCGAACTGAAGGATCATCCCGGGGATGTGGCCATCTCGGTCACCGATCATGGCGTGGGTCTGGACCCGGCGGACATCCGGCGGATCTTCGAGCCTTACTTCAGGGCTCGGTTCTCGGACACCGAGACGCGTCGCGGAGCCGGGCTCGGTTTGACCCTGGTTCATCAGATCGTCCGGGCGCACGGCGGGCGGGTCGAGGTGGAATCCGCGCGCGGGAAGGGATCCACGTTTACAATGTGGTTGCCGAAAGCTCACGAAGGTGGTGGACGGAGACGGAAACGCCGGCGACACGGTGGCGTCCGTTGACGCCGAAACGGGAGAACGTTCATGACAAAAGTACTGATCGTCGAAGATGATGCAGGCCTGCGGCAGGGGCTGGACATCAATCTGCGGCTCGAGAACTACGACACGCTTCAGGCCGCGGATGGCGAAGAGGCGATTCAGCTCTTCCATTCCGAGTCGCCGGACCTGATCCTGCTCGATCTGATGCTCCCCAGGAAGAGCGGATTCGAGGTTCTGGATCACATCCGGAAGTACTCGAAGATCCCGGTGATCCTGCTCACCGCCCGCGGCGCGGAAACCGACAAGGTGCGAGGTCTGCGGGGAGGAGCGGACGATTATGTGACCAAACCGTTCGGACTGCAGGAACTGTTCGCGCGCATCGCCGCGGTGCTCCGACGCAGTGAGATCGAGCAGAAGGGCGTGTTCGAAGACGATCTGATCAAGCTCGATCCGGGCACCCGCGAAGCCGCGGCGGCAGGTCAGACGCTCAAGCTCTCCCCGAAAGAGTTCGACCTGCTCATGTACCTGTTCAAGAACAAGGACCGGGTGGTGCCTCGCGACGAGCTCCTCTCCCGGGTGTGGAACTATCGAGTCGACCTGAATCTCAACTCGCGTACGGTGGATACGCATGTGACCCGCCTTCGGAGAAAGCTTCAGAAAGCGGCGAGCACCGATGCGGAACTGATTCACGGAGTGGCGAAAATCGGCTACCGGTACATGGGACTTCCCGAGTCGGAAGGCGCCTGAGCCCGGACTGGCCTGGAGAGTCCGATTTCCGCGTCGCGGGCCTCCATTGCACCCGGAACAACCCGAGCGTGAGAATAGGGAGCGACCCGGAGAAACGGTGACGGCGAAAAAAAACTCGACAACGAAGGCGAGGAAGCCCTCCCGCAATTCAAAGCCACCCCGGCCTGTTGGTGAGCCACCGAGCGAATCGGGGAAGAAGCGTTCGAAAAATGGGAGTCAGGCTTCGAGGGGCGGATCGGACCACCGCCCGCCTCCCTCCGAAAGATCGCTTCCCTATCCGGTGGTCGCGATCGGAGCCTCGGCCGGCGGGCTGGAGGCGGTCGGCCTGCTGCTTCGTGAGCTCCCCCCCGACACCGGCCTGGCTTTCATCTACGCTCAGCATCTCGACCCTCATCATGAATCCCTTCTGCCTGATGTCCTCCGGCGGGAAACCCCCATGGAGGTGGTGTGGGCTGCACCGGGAGAGAGCCCGCAACCGAACCAGATCGCGGTCATGCCGGCAGGGCAGATCCTTCGCCTGGTCCGGGGCAGGTTCGAGCTGAGCCCCGCGGGCCCGGATCGACCGACGCTTCCCATCGACCAGCTCTTCCGCAGCATCGGGGAAGATCAGACGACCGGATCCATCGGGATCATTCTCTCCGGACTGGCCCGCGACGGCGCTCTGGGGATCGCCGAGATCAAGGAGCGGGGTGGCATCACCATGGCCCAGGACGAGAGCGCACGCCAGAGCGGGATGCCGCGGGCGGCAGTCGGCTCGGGTGCGGTCGACCTGATCCTCAGTCCCGCCGGCATGGCCGAGGAACTGGTACGGCTCGCGGCCAGCTCCTATCTCACCGACGAGGGAGCCACAGCATTCACCGAGCCACGCACGAACTCCCGCCCTCCGCATCTCACCCGAATCTTCAAGCTCCTCGATGAGAAGTTCCGAGTGGACTTCTCCCAGTACAAGACCACCACCACCAGCCGCCGGATTCACCGGAGGATGGCGATGAAACGGATCGATCGGCTGGAGGACTATCTGGAGACCCTTCGAAAGGATCCGGAGGAACTTGCCGAGCTCCACCACGACTTGCTGATCCGGGTCACCGGCTTCTTCCGCGACCGGGAGGTGTTCGATTACCTCCGCGACCAGGTTCTCCCCGAGATGGTCGAGACCGCGCGCAGTGAGAAGCAGTCGATCCGCATCTGGATCCCGGGATGCGCCACCGGAGAGGAAGTCTATTCGATGGCCATTCTGCTCCTGGAGATCATCGGCCGGAGCGAGTCCAGGGTTCCGATCCAGATCTTCGGAACTGATGTGAGCGAACGGGCACTGGCGATTGCCCGGACCGGCCTCTATCCGGAGAACGTCGTGCAGGACATCTCCGCCGACCGGCTGTCCGCGTGGTTTTCGAAACTCGATGGAAACTACCGGATCAACCGTCAGGTCAGGGATCTCTGCGTTTTCGCGCGCCAGGACCTTACTCGTGACCCTCCGTTCTCGCGACTCGACCTGATCAGCTGCCGCAATGTGCTGATCTATCTCGATCGGGACCTTCAGCGACGGGTGCTCTCGGTCTTCCAGTACGCGCTCAAACCGGGAGGCACTCTTCTACTGGGCAACTCCGAAACGGTCGGCGCTGCGGGCGATCTCTTTCTTCTCGTCAATCGACGTCACAAGCTCTACCAGAAGAAGCTGCTTCCGGGACGGCTGCCGGTGGAGCTCCCATTGGGCGGATCCGGTGTGCTCCCGTACGATTCGCCTCAATCGATCACCCGAACCAGAGCTGAGGACAGTTCGGATCTCCACAGCCTGGTCCGGGAGGGCGATCGGATCGTTCTCCACGAATACTCGCCGCCCGGAGTCATCGTCAATGGCGACCTGGAAATTCTTCAGTTCCGCGGCCGGACCAGCGCCTTCCTCGAGCCGGCCCCCGGCACTCCGAGTTTCAATCTCCTGAAGATGGCCCGCAAGGGCGTGATGGCCGGACTTCGTTCCGCCCTGACCCGCAGCCGGAAGGAAGACCGACCGGTTCGGGAGGATGGAATCCGGGTGGAGTACGACGGGAAGGAGGTGTTGGTCGACATCAACGTCGTGCCCTTCAATGTCGTCCCGAACGAACGACACTTCCTGATTCTGTTTTCCGAATCCTCGGCGATGATCGAGCCCCCTCAGCCCGCCCGCCTTCCGGGCACCAGCGAAGACCGCGACATCACCCGGCTGAAAGGCGAGCTCCAGGCGACCCGTGAGTACCTCGAATCGATCATCGAGGATCAGGAAGCGATGAACGAGGAGCTTCGCTCGGCCAACGAGGAGATCCAGTCGGCGAACGAGGAGCTTCAGAGCACCAATGAGGAGCTCGAGACGGCCAAAGAGGAGCTCCAGTCGAGCAATGAGGAGCTGACGACGCTCAACGAGGAGCTCGAGAACCGAAACGCCGAGCTCGACCGGCTCAACAACGATCTGGTCAATCTGCTGGCCTCGGTGGACATCCCGATCGTGATGCTGGGCAACGATCTCCGGATCCGGCGCTTCAACCCGGCGGCGCAGCGGATGCTGAACATGATTCCGGGCGACGTGGGACGTCCCGTGAGCGATCTTCGCAGCACGATCGAGCTCGAAGATCTGGACGGGCTGACCGCGGAGGTGATCGAAACTCTCACCGTGCAGGAGCGGGACACCCGCGACCGCCAGGGAAGGACCTTCCGACTGCGGATTCGCCCCTATCGGACCCTGGACAACAAGATCGACGGTGCGGTGATCACGCTGATCTCCGTCCGCTCCGCGGACGGAGCCCAGGAGTCGGGCTGATTGGAACGGGCTGGCGGTCGATTTTCTCCAGCGTCTCGTCGGGACGGGGAGTAGCCTGAAGTCGGCGCTTGCAGGTCAGCGTTCGCGGCGGCCGATTCGATCCCGGAGCGATTGGATCTCCGACCGCAGCAGATCGAGATGAGCGAGCAGCTCCTCGACTTCCATTGAAAGGTGCTGAATCGAACTGGCTCGATTCGTTTTTCCCAGAGATGAGCCCAGATCACGCCAGACTCGGCTTCTCCGTGTCGATTCCAATGCGGCAAGCTGCCGCACCAGAGAGGTGTCCTCGTCCGACTCTTCTCCCGGCTGTTGCGGGAGGAGACTCAGGGGATCCGCTTCCAGAAGTCGGGCGAGAAGGAGAAAAGTCGTCAGCTCGAGAGTCTGCTTGCCCGTCTCGATCCGCGAAAGGCTCGAAACACTCATCCCTGCATCGGACGCCACTTCCTGCAGCGACATCCCCCGGGCTTTCCGGGCACCGCGAATTCGTTCCCCTGTGTGCATTCGGTCCATTATAGCGAGTCAACCACTGAAAACCGAATTTCAATCCGATCCACCGTGACGTTTTCGCAGCAATCACGGAAACACCCTCCACATCGCACCTCCCCCCTATCTCAGGAGGGATCGCTCCATCGAACGCCGCGTCGCCGAGACGAGCTCCCGAATGTCGAACGGTTTCTGAATGACTCCGCTGATCCGTGAGCGGTCCAGCTTCTTCAGATGGATCGGAGGAAGTCCCGTGACCACCAGAACCCGTTCGAGCAGATCAGGCGACTCCGCCTCGACCCTGCCGAGGAATTCGAATCCATCGAGCTCCGGCATGGCCAGATCGAGCAGGATCGCCGCGTAGCTCCTCTCCCGCAGCATTTCGAGACCTCGCCGCCCGCCCGAGATCAGGTCGACCTCGATTCCTTCCCGACGCATGATCGCCGCGAAAAGGGATAGGGTGTTTTCATCGTCATCGACGATGAGAACCCGCGGAGAGTCATTGAGCATGGAAACCCAAATATAGCTCATACTTGCAAGTCGGGCAACTTTATTTGATATTTTCCCGCCGACTGGATTACTGGAGGGATTTCAGCGCCTTCGACAGCTCCTCGATCGCCTTGTTCCGATCCGCAGGCTCTTCACTCGATAGCAGACGCTGCACCTCGCGCAATTGAGGGAGAACCACCAGAAGGGGGAGCGGACGCGCCTCTGGAAACAGCCGCTGCTCGGCACGTCCGATCTCCAGCTCGAGAACATACGGATCCCAGCTCGAGCCGAGTCTTCGAAGAACCTGCAGCGTGTCGAAGTGGGGGTTGTCGGGATTGTCCGTCGGGACTGCCTGCAGGAGATGAATCTCAACCAGTGCCTCGCCTACATCCTCGGCATGGGTCGTCGCCGCCACGCTCACCGTGACCCGATCAGCGATCCCGTCGAGATCGATCGTCTTCGACGAATCGGGAGAGAACCAGCGATCGAGAGGCATCTCGCGGGTTGAAGATTCTCCATCAGTGACCGTGGTGATCCGGAGCATTCCGATCCGGAGGGATTCGTTCGCGCGGAACAGGCTCCTCTTGCGTGGCACCACCAGCCGGACCGCATAGATCTTCGTTCCGGAGGCCTCGAGCGAATCGAAGTCGCCGGTCCCATCCGCGGTGTTGACCAGGCGATCGCGGCGGGTGACCGGACCGTCCGAGCGGGGCACCGAGTAGTCGACCCAGCGGTACGTACCATCACCCAGCGGCTCCCGGATCGCATCGATCTGCCCGTTCAGGCGCTCGCTGAAGTCCCAGGATCCGGACGATGGCAGAAGCATCAGCTCACGCAATTCGTACAGGTTTCGAAGGAGAAAGACGTCTTCGGGGCACGACTCCTGAGCCGGAGCGGCAATGGGAACGAGCAGGAGAGCGAAAGCGAGCAGCGCGCGTTTCATGGGCAACCTCCAGAAGGCATTGTACGAGCTTGGCGGGCGCGACGCGCCACCGATTCCGATCCCGGGCGGTTGCCCTCTCGTGTCGTCCGGTGCCCCCTGGCGGATGCTCAACCGGCGCGGCGCTTCCGGCGGGATGACGCGGGACGCGCGGAAACGGCGGGCAGCATCTCGAGCAGGTACGCACCGGTGGCACTCTCCTTCACCCCGGCCACCTGTTCCGGGGTGCCGGAAGCGATCACCCGGCCTCCACCGGCCCCACCTTCCGGCCCGAGATCGATCAGATGGTCGGCCGTCTTGAGGACGTCGAGATTGTGCTCGATCACCACGACGGTATTGCCCCGGTCCACCAGCCCGTGCATCACCTCGAGCAGCTTCGCCACATCGTCGAAGTGCAGCCCGGTGGTGGGCTCATCGAAGATGTAGAGCGTCCGCCCCGTGGCTCTCCGGGCCAGTTCCTTCGACAGCTTGACCCGCTGCGCTTCGCCGCCGGAGAGGGTCGTCGCAGGCTGGCCCAGCCGAATGTAGCCGAGTCCGACCTCTTCGACGGTCTTCAGGACACGGTAGATCTTCGGCACGTTCCGGAACAGCTCCATGGAATGCTCCACGGTCATCTCCAGGATGTCCGCGATTGATGCGCCCTTCCAGGTGACCTCGAGCGTCTCCCGGTTGTACCTCCGCCCGCCACACACGTCACAGGTGACGTAGATGTCGGGGAGAAAGTGCATTTCGATCTTGATCTGACCGTCCCCCTTGCAGGCTTCGCAGCGTCCACCTTTGACGTTGAAGGAGAACCGGCCCGGGCTGTAGCCGCGCATCCGCGCCTCGGGCGTCTGGGACATCAACTGGCGGATGTGAGTGAAGACGCCCGTGTAGGTGGCGGGATTGGAGCGAGGGGTGCGGCCGATGGGGCTCTGATCGATGTCGATGACCTTGTCGATTGCCTCGACGCCACGGATCTCGTCGTGATCTCCCGGCATGGCGATCGAGTGATAGAGCTGCCGCGCGACCCCTTTGAACAGAATCTCGTTGACCAGAGTGGATTTGCCGGAGCCGGAGACTCCGGAGACGGCGACGAAGAGGCCGAGGGGAAAGCGGACGTCGATGCCGGCGAGATTGTTCTCCCGCGCACCGATGATCTCCAGCACCTCGCTCGAACCGGGCCGCCGCTCGGCCGGCACCGGAATGGCCCGCTCGCCCCGGAGATACTGCCCGGTGAGGGATTCAGCACTCTCGAGAATCGCTTCCAGGGCTCCTTCCGCCACCACCGCCCCACCGTGCTCTCCGGCACGCGGGCCCAGATCGACGACGTGATCGGCCGAGCGGATCGTCTCTTCGTCGTGTTCCACCACGATGACGGTATTTCCGATGTCCCGCAGGTTGACCAGGGCATCGAGCAGCCGGCGGTTGTCACGCTGGTGCAGTCCGATCGAGGGCTCGTCCAGCACGTAGAGAACGCCCATCAGTTTCGAGCCGATCTGGGTGGCCAGCCGGATGCGCTGCGCCTCGCCCCCGGAGAGGGTCGCCGAAGCACGATCGAGCGTGAGGTATCCCACCCCGACCTCGTTGAGAAAGCCGAGCCGCTCCCGCACTTCCTTGAGGATCTTGCCCGCGATGATCTCATCCCGCTCGCTGAGCCGAAGCGCTCTGAACCAGGGCTCCGCTTCGGACAGGGCGAGGGCAGCGAGGTCGGCGATGGACCGGCCCCCCACCGTCACACTGAGCGCCTCGGGTCGCAGTCGCCGCCCTTCGCATGCGCCGCAGCGTGTGGCGGTCATGAAGCGCTCCACCTCTTCGCGGAAGTCGTCCGAATCCGACTCGCGATAGCGCCGCTCGAGCATCGGAATCACCCCTTCGAAGCTGCCGGTGTAGTGATAGGCACTGTCCGAACCCTCGAACTTGAACCGGATCTTGTCCTCCGAGCCGTACAGAATCGCGGCGCGGGCGCGCTCGGGCAGTTTCTTCCACGGCTTCGCCAGGTCGAACTTCAGGTGCTTTCCGAGCTGACCGATCTGCCGCAGGCGCCAGTTCTCCGCTCCCTCCCGCCAGACCGCGATGGCCCCCTCGTCGATCGACTTGTCCTCGTCCGGAATCACCTTCGCCGGATCCACCTCGAGCAGAACTCCCAGACCGGAGCATCCCTGGCAGGCGCCATAGGGCGAGTTGAATGAAAACAGCCGGGGCGTCACCTCGCTGATGGAGATTCCACAGTCCGGGCAGGAGTAATTCTGCGAAAGCAGCTCCTCCCGACCATCCTCGGCGTAGAGAATCCGGATCAGGCCTTTACCCACGCGGCCGGCGACTTCGAGCGAGTCGGCAAGCCGTTGCGCCACCCCTTCCTTCACCGCCAGCCGATCGATCACGATGTCGATGTCGTGTTTCTTCTGCTTGTCCAGCGACGGCGGATCCGCCAGTTCGACCATCGACCCATCGACGATTGCGCGGGTGAATCCCTCCTTGACCATCTGCTGCATCTGCTTCCGGTACTCACCCTTCTTGCCTCGAACGTACGGAGCGAGAACGGTGAAGCGGGTTCCCTCCTTCTGTTCCGCGAGACGATCGACCATCTGCTGAATGGTCTGGGGGCGGATCTCCCGACCGCAGCGGGTGCAGTGAGGGGTGCCGATCGAGGCGAAGAGAAGACGGAGATAGTCGTAGATCTCGGTCAGGGTCCCCACCGTGGAGCGGGGATTTTTCGAGGTCGTCCGCTGCTCGATCGAGATCGCCGGCGAGAGTCCCTCGATCGAATCGACATCGGGCTTCTCCATCTGCTCGAGAAACTGCCGGGCATAGGCCGACAGCGACTCGACGTACCGCCGCTGCCCTTCGGCGAAGATCGTGTCGAAGGCAAGAGATGACTTCCCCGACCCGCTCACTCCGGTGATGACCACCAGACGATTGCGGGGAAGGGTGACGTCGATATTCCTGAGGTTGTGCTCCCGGGCACCGCGAATGACGATTGAATCCATGGACGGCAGGCTCTCCGGCGCTTCCAAACAGGCAACGCTGCACCGCCCATTTCAGGCCGGCTCATCCCGCCCCCGATCCGTCGCCCAGGACCGAGTCCGCGATCCATCGTGCGTAGGCTTCCGAGGCACCCGCGGCAGGGATCACCACGAACTCCGGCAGCGCGTACGGGTGGATCGTAGAGAGATGCTCCCGCAGGGCCTCGACCCGCCCCGCAAGGGTCTTGATCACCAGCAGCTTCTCGGCGTCCTCGGTGACGGCTCCCTCCCAGCGGTAAAAGGAGCGGACCTGATCGACGATGTTGACGCAGGCGGCGAGCCTGCGGCCCACCAGGTCGGCCGCGATCTTTCCGGCGTCGTGGACCGAGCCGATCGTGGTCAGGACCAGAACGGGGGGTTCGGCTTGGCTCATCATCTCCTCCCGGAGGATAGTCTCGCCCACCCTCGGCAGCGAAGCAACCTCGCGGGCGGACCCTGCCCGGCAGCAAATGAGGCAATAGGCGCGCCCGGTGCATCGTTGAGAAGATCGTGCTCAAGCGCCTGTCCCTTCTGCTCGCCGCCGCTCTGGTCGCGTTCATCGTCTGGGAGCTGGTCACCTTCCCCGACATTGCCGGCCTCGAGAATGAACCGCCGAAGACGACGGCATTCATGGAGCTCCGGAAAAAGGAGCTCAGACGAGAAGGGAAAGACGAGAGTCTCGACTATCGCTGGGTGTCCTGGGATCAGATCTCTCCAAATCTCCGCCGCGCGGTGATCGTCTCCGAGGACAACTCGTTCTACGAGCACGAAGGGGTGGATACCGAGGAGCTGAAGAAGGTTCTCGAAGAGAGCTGGAAGAAGAAGGAGCTCACCCGGGGCGGCTCGACCATCACTCAGCAACTGGCAAAGAATCTCTATCTCTCCCCCTCGCGGAATCCGTGGCGGAAGGTCAAGGAGCTGATCCTGACCAAGGTGATGGAACGAGAACTGACGAAGAAGCGGATCCTGGAGATTTATCTCAATGTCGTCGAACTGGGCACCCGAACCTACGGTGCGGAAGCGGCGGCGCACCACTATTTCGGAAAGTCAGCCTCCGGCCTGAGCATGAGCGAGGCCGCTCTTCTCGCCGGCGCTCTGCCCAACCCGCGGGTCATGAACCCGGGCAGCCCGAATGCGCGGCTGCGGGCCCGCCAGAAAATCATCCTGTCGAGAATGAGGCGATGGGGATCGGCTGCCGAGCAGCAGATCCTGAACGAGGATCGAACGGAGACGGAGCATCCGGACGAGACTGCCGAACCCACCGTGACCGATTCCTCGAGCTCCGGCACCGATACAATGGTCCCCGATACCGCGACCACGACGACCGAGGATGCAGTACCCGAGCCCTCCACGGTGACGGATTCATCCGGACCGGGCGATCCGTCCGAGACCCCGGCACCACTACCCCCTCCGACGGATACGGCACCACCCCCACCTCCAACCGATACCTCCGGAACCCTTCCTCCCGGCTGAGCGGCTGTGCCTCTGAGGATTATCGTTGGAGGTCTGCCATCATCTGCTCGTAGACCTCCCGGCTGATCTCGCCCCGGGCGTACCGCGTCCGGACGATCTGCTCCGGCGGTCGGTCGTCGCCGGGGTTGGCCGGCTCGCTGCGAGCCATTCGGATCACCAGCCACACCGTCAGAATGATGAAGGCGAGAAGGATGATCCACCAGAGCATCATCCAGCCGAGTCCCCAGACTCCGTAACCCATGTGATGTGACATGTACATCGGATCCTCCCTGTGAGGGAATCCCCGAAGAAGACTCCGGGGACATTCTCCCGGATCTACAACCGGACGTTTCTCAACCTCAGCGCATTTCCGATGACCGAGACGGAGCTGAAGCTCATCGCGGCGGCCGCGATCATCGGGCTGAGAAGAATTCCGAAAAACGGATAAAGCGCTCCGGCGGCGATCGGCACGCCGACGGCGTTGTAGATGAACGCCCAGAACAGGTTCTGCCGGATATTTCTCATCGTCGCCTCGCTCAGCCGCCGCGCGCGAAGGATGCCCCGTAGGTCACCGCGCACCAACGTCACTCCGGCACTCTCCATGGCGATGTCCGTTCCGGTTCCCATGGCGATCCCCACCTGCGCCTGAGCCAGCGCCGGGGCATCATTGATTCCGTCGCCGGCCATGGCGACGAACCGCTTTTCAGCCTGCAATTTCTTCACCGCCTCGGCCTTCTGCTCCGGGAGTACCTCCGCCATCACCTGGTCGATCCCCAGGCGACGCGCCACGGCTCGTGCGGTAGTTTCGCTGTCGCCGGTGAGCATCACGATCCGGATCCCTTCGTCATGGAGTTGCTGGATCGCCTCCGCGGTTCCTTCCTTGATGGGATCCGCCACCCCGAGAAGACCGGCGGCCTTCCCGTCGATCGCGACCATCATCACCGTCTGTCCGTCGCGGCGAAGTTCTTCGGCCCGCGCCGGGAGCTCGCCGGCGTCGATCGCTGCTTCTTCGAACAGTCCGACATTCCCCAACGCCACCCGGCGTCCGGCCACGGTCCCCATGATTCCCTTTCCCGTCACTGACTCGAACCGATCGACTTTCTGAAATCGCAAGCCGCGGCTCTCCGCGCCTTGAATGATCGCCGCGCCCAGAGGATGCTCGCTGGCGAGCTCCAGACTGGCGGCGAGACTGAGCATTTCCTTTTCATCCGCCCACTCCCGGGAGAGCACCGAGACCAGCTTGGGTTTGCCCATGGTGAGGGTTCCGGTCTTGTCCACCACCACGGTATCGACCTTCTTCATGACCTCGATCGCCTCGGCATTGCGGAACAGAACCCCATGGGTGGCCCCCTTGCCACTGGCGACCATGATCGACATGGGCGTGGCCAGACCGAGAGCGCAGGGGCAGGCGATGATCAGCACCGCCACGGCATTGATCAACGCGTAGACGAAGGCTGGTTCGGGACCCCAGATCATCCAGATGACAAAGGTGGCGATGGCGGCAAGAACCACGATGGGAACAAACCATCCTGCAACGATGTCGGCAACCTTCTGGATCGGAGCCCGAGTCCGCTGCGCCTCGGCCACCATCCGCACGATCTGGGAGAGAAGCGTGTCCGAACCGACCCGCTCCGCCTGAATGACCAGGGACCCTTTCCCGTTGACAGTGGCGCCGACGACCGCGTCGCCCTCTTTCTTTTCCACCGGCAGCGGCTCGCCAGTGACCATCGATTCATCGATCGTGCTGGTCCCTTCGAGCACCGTCCCGTCCACCGGAACCTTTTCACCGGGACGGATGCGAAGCCGGTCTCCGACCTGGACCGTTTCCAGCGGTACATCCCGCTCCGCTCCGTCCGGTTCGATCCGGCGCGCAGTCTTCGGGGCCAGCCCCAGCAGAGAGCGAATGGCGGCTCCGGTTCGACCTCGAGCCTGCAACTCGAGCATCTGACCGAGAAGAACCAGAGTCACGATCACCGCGGAGGCCTCGTAGTAGACGCCGACGTGGCCACCCTCCATCCGGAACGAGTCGGGGAACAGACCCGGCGCGAGGGTCGCGACCAGACTGTAGACATACGACACCGCCACCCCGAGACCGATCAGGGTGAACATGTTCAGACTGCGATGGACCAGTGAAAACCAGGCGCGCTGGAAAAACGGCCAGCCTCCCCACAACACGACGGGGGTTGCCAGCCCCAGCTCGATCCATGGCCCCCAGGGCCCCGCCATCAGCTCACCGATCGCGGGGACGAACCGTCCCATGGTCAGAACCAGCAGCGGTATGGTGAGCACCAGGGAGGCCCAGAACCGCCGCGTCATGTCGACCAGCTCGGGATTCTTTTCCTCCTCGAGATCGATCACCCGGGGCTCCAGAGCCATCCCGCAGATCGGGCAGTTCCCCGGCCCGTCCTGGACCACCTCCGGATGCATGGGACAGGTCCACTCGGTCTTCGTGGCGAAGGCCGGAACGTCGGCTCGCTCGAGCGCCATGCCGCACTTCGGACAGGGTGCCGGCTTGTCCGACTTCACTTCCGGATCCATCGGGCAGGTGTAGGTGGCGCCCGGCACGGCAGGCTCCATCCCGTCGCGCGCTCCAGTCAGATACTTTTCAGGGTTGGCGACGAACTTCCGTTTGCAGCCTTCCATGCAGAAGTGGATCGTCTCTCCCTTGTAGTCCGCCTTCGCCGGAGCCTTTTCCGGATCGATCATCATCCCGCACACCGGGTCGAGAACCCGTTCCGGCGTTTCGTCATCAGCGCTCGAGGTCCTGGTGTAAGAGTCCGGATCGGCGTCGAACTTCTGCTTGCAACCCTCCATACAGAAGTAGGTGGTCGCGCCTTTGTATTCGCTCTTCGCTGCCGCCGTGGCGGGGTCGATCATCATCCCGCACACCGGGTCGAGAACCCGTTCCGGCGTTTCGTCATCAGCGCTCGAGGTCCTGGTGTAAGAGTCCGGATCGGCGTCGAACTTCCGCTTGCAACCCTCCATACAGAAGTAGGTGGTCGCGCCTTTGTATTCGCTCTTCGCTGCCGCCGTGGCGGGGTCGATCATCATCCCGCATACGGGGTCGAGAACCCGCCCGGCCTGGTCGTCGTGGTTCATTCTGGTGTCCATCCTCAACCTCCCTTGTCAGCGCGCGTACTTGCGGAACAGGTCCATCAGCTCTCCATAGACTTCTTCGGCCCGGGCCTCGTTCCGGGAGAGGATGGCATCGGTGACGCAGTGCCGCAGGTGGCTCTGCAGAAGCACCTGCGCGGTGGCCCTCAGAGACTCCTGAATCGCGGAGAGCTGGGTCAGCACATCGGGGCAATAGCGGTCGTCGTCGATCATCCGCTGCACGCCGCGGACCTGTCCTTCGATCCGACGAAGGCGTGCCTGGATTCGAGTCCGACCGGAGTCGTCGAGAGCGCCCTTGGAGTGCTCGCATTCTTCATGGTGACGCTGGGGGTCGGATTTCGCGCGCATGGGTTCTCCTTTCCGTGGATAATACCATAGGGGGGTAGCGTATTCCAGCCGGTCGCCCCGCCGCCTCTCCGCGGCACCGGCAGCGGCCTCCGGTGATCTCCTTCTGTCCGCGTGGCAGGCGACTTGCTCTTCACGCCTTTCCAAAGCCCACCAGCGAGCGGTGGACGTCATCACTCGACCCTGCGACGGGGTTCAGGCTCGCGACCCCATCCACAACCGAAGGAGGTAATTCGTGTACAGGCGCTATTTCAAGATGATCGCCGTCGCTCTGTTTCTCAGCCTGGGCGTCGCTTCGTTCCAGCCAGCCATGGCCGCGACCGTTCCGTCCAAGACCGCAGAACATCAGAGTCTGACCGCACGCCAGGCCGATCTGAACCATATCCACAGCGTGATCGGACAGGAACAGGTGGCCCAGGTTCTCGAGCAACAGGGCTTCACCAGTGACCAGGTGAATAGCCGCCTGGCCCTCCTTTCTGATCAGGAGATCCAGTCGCTGTCGAAAAACATCGACCAGATCCAGGCCGCCGGAATCACGCAGGCCCAGTGGACCTGGATGCTGATCGGCGCCGTGGTCATTCTGGCCCTCGTGCTGGTCGCCGACTGACCTTTCGGGCTCGCGGTTTCTCCGGGCGGAAAGCCGCGAGCCTGATTCCCTCGAAATGCGGATACCACTTCGACGCCTGCAGGTTTCTCTGCTCCTGATTCTCGCCCTTCTGGCTGCGGGACTTTCTGCCTGCTTCACCCCGAAGCCGATGTCGCTGCGGCCCAGCAGTCAGGCCGTGGTGATTCCCCGGATGCCTCTGACCCGCTGGGGCGACAACACCTGCGGCGCGGGCGCCCTGTCGACCGTCATGCAGCACTACGGCCTGGCCGTCGACGAGCAGGACCTCGTGCCCCAGCTTCCCACCGGACGCAATGGGGGCGTCGTGTCGATCGACCTGCTCCTCGCCGCCCGCCGTGCAGGACTCGACGCAAGCCTCACCCGGGGAACCGCCGACCTGGTGCGCTCCAGGATCGAGAACGGAGAGCCGGTGATCCTGATGATTCAGGTGGCCGATCTTCCGGGCGCCGGCCGCGACCTGTTTCACTACATCGTCGTAGACGGCTATGACTCGGTCCGGGATCTCTTCCGTTCCCAGTTCGGCGACGCACGGCCGCGGTGGATCTCACTGAAGAGTCTGGAACGACCATGGAAGGGAACCGATTACGCCACGATCCTCATCGAGCCGCGCCGGCCCGGTGAATCGCCGCGCGAGGTTCTCACCGACGCCATCCGCCGGGCAGCGGTTCTCGAGGAGGAGGGGAAACTCGATCAGGCGGCGGCTCTGAACCGTGCCATCATCGAGGACCATCCAGGCTCCGCCCTGGCCTGGACCAATCTGGGAAATGTGGAGGCCCGACGCGGAAACTCAAAGGATGCCGAAAGGGCATACCGGGAAGCGCTCAGGATCTCCCCCGACGACCGCGACGCGATGAACAATCTCGCCTGGCTCCTGCTCTCGGAGCACCGGAACCTGGCGGAGTCGGAGATGCTCGCGCGGCGCGCTTCCGCCGTCGTCGGCCCCGACTCCTTCCTCTACCTCGATACGCTGGCCCATGTCCTCCGCGCCCGGGGAAAATGCACCGAAGCCGCCACGACCTTCCAATCCGCTCTGGACTCCACCCCCTCCACCAGCCGTTCGTATCAGCCGGCGACACTGCTCGGTCTCGCCCAGGCACAGAGAGACTGCGGTCAGATGGCACAGGCACGGGAAACGCTCCAGCAGGCGCTCGCGGCCGCACCCGATGCCTCGACACGCAGCCGGATCGAATCGGAGCTGCACGATCTGGCAACAGATCGCTGACTTCCTGCCGCGGGGTAGTGACTCCCGGCTCGAGGCACGCTACGATACCGGAGCCGGCCGACCGGCCGGCGAACATCGAGCAGGAGGATGAACCCCATGGCGAAAAAGCGCCGTCAGAAGCAGAGCACCCCGCCCCCGGCAGCCACCGCGAATCGAAACCGCGGAATCGATTTCGCCATCGGTGCCGTGGTGTTCGCGGCGCTGGCCGCGCTGCTCTGGTATGTCTCCCGCGACAAGGCGACTCCACCGACTCCTGCGACCACTTCCCCGATGACCCAGACCTCACCGGCGCCCGCGTCACCTGCTCCGTCGGCTCCCCCCCTGCCTGCGGCCACCGCGCAGGACGAAGCCGAAATGGCTCAGATGCCTCGCATGACCCTCCGCGAGCTCGAACAGCTTCGCCAGGATGGCAAGGTCACGGTCGTCGACGTACGCGACGTCAGCGACTACGTCGCTGGTCACATCCCCGGGGCTCTGCAGATTCCGCTGGATTACGTCGCCGGGGAGATTCCCTGGCTCCACCGTGACCACCCGATCGTCACGTACTGTACGTGACCGAATGAGGAATCGAGCGCCCGGGCGGCGCTCATCATGAAGCGTGGTGGAATCGACGATGTCCGTCCCCTCGAGGGAGGTTTCGACGAATGGAAAGCCGCAGGCCTTCCGGTCGATACCGGGCTCCCACCGAAGAACACCGAGGAGTGATCGGTACGCTCAGAGGCTGTGCAGAGATCGAGGGTGGATCGGCTTGCGAGCGCGACGGCACCAGATGCGAGCCCCGGCGACGAGGCGATGCGGGCTCATCGCGGAGGAGTCGCGACGAAGCAGATGGCGTCGTCCCGCCGCTAGCCTTCCGCTAGCCTGGATCCCTGCACAGCCTCTCAGGAGATCACTTCGGCGACGAGGCCTCGCGCCTCATTCTCGATTCTCTCGAGATGCTCTTCTCCGAGAAAACTCTCCGCGTAGATCTTGTAGATGTTCTCCGTCCCCGAGGGGCGTGCGGCAAACCAGCCATTGCGAGTGACCACCTTCAAACCGCCGATCGGGGTTGCCGTCCCCGGGCGCACGGGTGAGTGTCGCTTCGATGGTTTCACCCGCCAGAGTCCCCGCACGACCGCTCCGGCGACAGTCTCGCGAGCTTCGCCTTCTGCTCGGGTGTCGCCGTGCATCCGTCCGGCGGTAGAACGGCGCACCGTGACGCTCAGTCAGTCGCTGATAGACCGCCCTGGGATCTCTGCCGCTCCTGGCCATGATCTCTGCCGCTAGCAGACCCATGATCAGGCCATCCTTGTCGGTCGACCAGACCTTCCGTTGCGGCGCAGGAACGATGCTCCCGCGCTCTCCTCACCTCCGAATCCGAGGGAACCTCGAGAGACCCTCGACGAACCACTTGAATCCTACCGGAACCTCGTACAGCTCCGTCCGAGAGCCGTCGCTACGCGATCGATCATGCTGCTGCTGACGACGGTCTTGCCAACGGCGGCGATTGAACCCAGTCACCCCGATGGGTGAACAGGTAGTCGATGGCGACCGCCAGGTAGTGTTGGGATTCATCAGTCCGCTGCTGCGGGTGACGATCCCGTGCCCATCATTGTCGGATCGTCTCCGAACGCCACGTCGAACCGGTCCCGAAGCTCGATCAGGCCGGCCATCGCCCAGGGTGAGGAACAAACCATTCTGGGATTCTTCCGTCCCAGTCGAGGCTCATGAACCGGAATGTGGGATCGACCTCGTCGTTGACGACCTCGAGATCCAGACCGTACCGTTCCCACCACGGGCCAGTACGCAACACCCGCCCCTCCCATCGGATCCGCCGATTTTCAGACCACTCGGTCGGATCAGATCGAGATCCACCACCGAGCCCAGATCCCGGACGTAGGATCCGATGAAGTCGTATCGGTGCGTGGTCGAGGCGTCGAGCGCATTCCGGAGCGGCACCGTCCGGATTTCCGACGGGCGTTCCATCAGCCCGTTCGCCTCGTTCTGAATCCACCGCGTGGCTTCCGTGCCGGAGGGGCCGCCACTGGCGGGTTGTACTTGAAGCCACCATCCTCGGGAGGGTTGTGAGAGGGCGTCACCACAATCCCGTCGGCCAGACCGCGGGCGCCCTCGCGATTGTGAGCGAGAATCGAGTGGGAGATCACCGGAGTCGGCGTGTAGCCGCGATCCTGGTCGATCATCACCTCCACTCCGTTCGCCGCCAGAACCTGCATGGCAGAGCCGAACGCGGGCTCGGAGAGCGCATGGGTATCGATGCCGAGAAACAGCGGGCCATCGATGCCGTTCGCCTTCCGGTAACGGCAGATCCCTCGGTGGTCGCAGGGATGTGCAACTCGTTGAACGCCAGATTCAACGACGATCCCCGATGCCCGGACGTCCCAACGCAACCCGCTGAGCCGGTTCATGCGGTCGGTTACCGGTGTAATACGCCGTAATCAGACGCGGTAGTCCACCAGATCGAAGAGTCGGCCGGTGCCTGCCAGCTCGAGGGAGCAAAATGGAACGATCGAGTGTCGAGAAGGAGAAACTGGTGAGCATGAAAATCACGCTTATTGGGATCCAGGTTGTCCCCAAGCTGTCTCCGACCAAGTGAGACAAATTGTTAACAGCATCGCCCATTATTTTCCAATATTCAGCGACGGCAGCCACAAACTGGGTGATTTGATACGAAAGCTACAACCGAGACAGTGAAGGACTGCCTGGTATCAAGAGAGCGACTCGAAACGCTCTCACCAGAAGCTCAGTGAGCGACTGAGAAGTTATAGTGGGGACCAAACCACCGCGGGGGATTGGGCACAAAGGGGGTGAGAGACGGTGAGTACCACGAATACGGCGACTACACAGTCTAAGTGTGCATCAGCCGTTACTGAACTCCGAGAAGAAATAGCCAGCCTTCATGAAGAGATCGCTGACCTCAGAAGAAGAAAGCGGCAGCAAGAGACACAACAGATCAAATCGCTCGAAGCCCGCCTCACGCGCGCCTCCACTAGAGATCGACATCCAAGCCACGGAGATGACTCACACGCACCGCGTAGGGGGGAGACCGAAGACGACGAGCTAGGACGCGGCCACCACCCTGACCAAGCAGTTGGCTCAGAAGGACGAGCGCATTGAGAGTCTCGAGAATCAAGTCAATGATCTCAGCGAAGATCAAAAACAAGATCGTGCGTACAGTGTTCGTGCAGACGCGAAGCTCAGTAGTCGTGTAAATGACATTGAGGAACACGGTGATATCGTCCTCAAGGAGAGTGACGACTGATGATGCTCAAAGTTCCACGTCCTCCCGTTCATGGAGATTCGTTCGATGGCCATGGACGTATTCAGAAAGAACTCTACGAAGAACCAAGCACTCGCTAATGGGGGGGCTTTTTTTTACCTGACGTTGCTCAGACCGCTCCCAACGGATGCAAGCTTGTGACGGCGAAGAATGTTTCAAATTTCTTTGCTGCCCGTGACTGGGGTTGTCTCGCACACAAAGACCGTGAGTTGGATCATGACCTTCTAGCCAGATTTGGGGCTAAAAATATACTACTGACAAAGTCGACAAAGGAAAGCGGAAACTCGTGTTCGATTCCACTGATTGTGACGGCGATAAAACGCATATGACGATCGTCGACATGGCGGTGAATCGACCACGGAGGTGTGACGCGTCATTAGCAGTGGGGCGAGAGCCTACTAATGTTTCCACGACATGAGAACACGAGGAACAAGGCGGTTGTGTGCAGTGGTTTAATAGTGACGACTATAGATGAATTCTCGGTATTCTGTAGTAGTGTAGTAGTAGATAACGCTCGAACTCGGTTTGGAGAGAATGAGGAGATGTCGACGATCGTCATGTGTTCGAACCCTTATTCGGTGCAAAGAAGTGAGTGCTCCTGTGCTCCGTTCTGAGTCTGTTTAGTTCGTCATTCGTGATGTTGCGTTGTGGGCCGACGATGAACTTGGAAATCTTCGAGTGGGACGCTCCCGATCAGGACGACAATGTCACCAAATAATCTCCGACGTCGGTGGAACATACCTTCTACTGCAAGTCCAAGATATCGAGTACTGCAGTGGAGCGATTGGCCGACCGGGACGATCAGTCAGCTGTCTCAATGAGCCCCAGACAAATGAGGATGGGGCCGACTGCGGGGTTAACCTATGTGTATTGGTGTGGGGGAATTGGCACCTTATCTTGAACTTCTTGAGGCGGTCCCTATGAGCTCTCGTACTGGTGATGAGTCTGAAGAGCAGTTGTACGGTCCTGCGCCGTCGTGAGAATACAGACCTGAAAAGCAGGAGTGAGTGGTGTTTCGTCTTGTTCCTACAGCAAGGGTCACTTTGACTCCATGCTCACTTCACATGGATCCTCCGCCGATAGTGAAATTTGAGCACTGTAGGGTACGATCAGACAGATAGCTTGTTACTTGCCACGACTTGAACTCGTGACTTCTGATCAATACACACCAAATATCGCGTCGATCTAATATTTTGGATCCATACTGAGTGAACAAAATATTCGTCCAAGGAACGAGTCTATACTGTCACTACCGGGAGCGCGTAGTCAGTTCAAAAATTCAATGATTCGTCCATCCTGGAGTCTAAATATGTACCCGAACTTTTAGCAAGGAAAATAACGGAAACGGTTATATTTGTGCATGATAAATAATTATGTATGGGGGAGATTGTTTACGAGAATGAGAACGGTCCATTGTACGAGTAGAGGTGCAACCAAAATCGCTCATGATCCAAATAGCGGCTGTCTCATGTTTGCCGTAGACGGTCACCGAATCCGATATGTCCCTGAGTCATTGATTAAGACATTCGCTGTATACGTGATTATTTGCACTCTATTTCTGTAGTTTACATTTGTGACATTATATCTACGAACATCTGCGACAAGTAATTCCGCGGCGCAGATGTTCGTAGATGTGATTTCACAAATGTCCTACTACAGAAATAGAGTGCCAATACTCACGGCGTCACGAATGTCTTAATCAATGACTCAGGGACATATCGGATTCGGTGACCGTCTACGGCAAACATGAGACAGCCGCTATTTGGATCATGAGCGATTTGGTTCACCTCTACTCGTTGCAAATGACCGTTCTCATTCTCGTAAACAATCTCCCCCATACATAATTATTTATCATGCACAAATATAACCGTTTCCGTTATTTTCCTTGCTAAAAGTTCGGGTACATATTTAGACTCCAGATGACGAATCATTGGATTTTTGAACTGACTACGCGCTCCCGGTAGTGACAGTATAGACTCGTTCCTTGGACGAATATTTTGTTCACTCAGTATGGATCCAAAATATTTGATCGACGCGATATTTGGTGTGTATTGATCAGAAGTCACGAGTGCGAGTCGTGGCGAGTAACAAGCTATCTGTCTGATCGTACCCTACAGTGCTCAAATTTCACTATCGGCGGAGGATCCATGTGAAGTCAGCATGGAGTCGAAGTGACCTTCTGTCGGCACGAAACACCACTCACTCCTGCTTTTCAGGTCTGTACTCTCACGACGGCGCAGGACCGTACAACTGCTCTTCAGACTCATCAGCATACGGCATCTCATCGGGCGCCTCAAGAAGTTCAAGATACAGTCCCCATTCCAGCCGCCAATACACATAGGTTAACCCGGCCGTCGGCCCGTCCTCATTTGTCTGGGGCTCATCGAGCACTGTCACATCGTCCCGGTCCGCTAATCGCTCCACTGCGGTCTCGATATCTTGGACTTGCAGTCCAAGGTATGTTCCACCGACGTCGGAATTATTTGGTGGCGTCTCGTCCTGATCGGGAGCGTCCCACTCGAAGATTTCCAGATTCATCGTCGGCCCACAGCGCAACATCACGAATGACGAACTAAACAGACTCAGAACGGACGCAGGAGCACTCACTTCTTTGCACCGAATAAGGGTTCGAACACATGACGATCGTCGACATCTCCTCATTCTCTCCAAACCGAGTTCGAGCGTTATCTACTACTACACTACTACAGAATACAAGAGAATTCATCTATAGTCGTCACTATTAAACCACTGCACACAACCGCCTTGTTACCGTGTTATGTTGTCGTGGAGACGCTAGTAGGCTCTCGCCCAGTTGTTAATGACGCGTCACACCTCCGTGGTCGATTCACCGCCATGTCGACGATCGTCATATGCGTTTATCGCCGTCACAATCGTGGAATCGAACACGAGTTTCCGCTTTCCTTTGTCGACTTTGTCAGTGACGTGTTCACCCCCAAATCTGGCTGAGAAGGTCATGATCCGACTCACGGTCTTTGTGTCAAGACGACCGTAATCACGGGCAGCAAAGAAATTTGAAACATTCTTCGCCGTCACAAGCTTGCATCCGTTGGGAGCGGTCTGAGCAACGTCAGGGAACTTCTCAGCATACTGTTTAGCGAGTGCTTGGTTCTTCGTAGAGTTCTTTCTGAATACGTCCATGGCCATCGAACGAATCTCCATGAACGGGAGCATGGAACTTCCAGCATCATCGTCGTCACTCTCCTTGAGGACGATATCACCGTGTTCCTCAATGTCATTTACACGACTACTGAGCTTGGCCCGTTCACGAGCACTGTACGCACGATCTTGTTTTTGATCTTCGCTGAGATCATTGACTTGATTCTCGAGACTCTCAATGCGCTCGTCCTTCTGAGCCAACTGCTTGGTAAGGGTGGTAGCAGCGTCTAGCTCGTCGTCTTCCATCTCCAGTTCGTTTACGCGGTCGTCTGAGTCATCTCCGTGGCTTGGACGTCGATCTCTAGTGGGAGGCGCGCGTGAGGCGGGCTTCGAGCGATTTGATCTGTTGTGTCTTCTGCTCGCTTTCTCGTCTGAGGTCAGCGATCTCTTCATGAAGGCTGGCTATTTCTTCTCGGAGTTCAGTAACGGCTGATGCACACTCACACTGTGTAGTCGCCGTATTCGTGGTACTCACCGTCTCTAACCCCCTTTGTGCCCAATCCCCCGCGGTGGTTTGGTCCCCACTGATCGCCTTTCATCGTCGCTCACTGAGTGGTGACAGGCCAAGATCTTCTGGTGGGAGCGTTTCGAGTCGCTCTTCATACCAGGCAGTCCCTCACTGTCTGGATTGTAGCTTTCGTATCGAATCACCCAGTTCCGGGCTGCCGTCGCTGAAATATCGAAATAATCGGCGATGCTACAAATTCGATCTCACTTGGTCGGAGACAGCTTGGGGACAACCTGGATCCCAATAAGCGTGATTTTCATGCTCACCAGTTTCTCCTTCTCGACACTCGATCGTTCCATTTTGCTGCTTCGAGCTGGCAGGCACCAGGCCGACGTCTTCGATGCTGGTGGACGTACCACGTCTGATTACCGCGTATTACACCGGTCGACCGGACCCGCATGAACCGGCTCAGCGGGTTGCGTTCGGAACGTCGGGCATCGGGGATCGTCGTTGAATCTGGCGTTCAACGAGTTGCACATCCTTGCGACCACCGAGGCGATCTGCCGTTACCGGAAGGCGAACGGCATCGATGGCCCGCTGTTTCTCGGCATCGATACCCATGCGCTCTCCGAGCCCGCGTTCGGCTCTGCCATGCAGGTTCTGGCGGCGAACGGCGTGGAGGTGATGATCGACCAGGATCGCGGCTACACGCCGACTCCGGTGATCTCCCACTCGATTCTCGCTCACAATCGCGAGGGCGCCCGCGGTCTGGCCGACGGGATTGTGGTGACGCCCTCTCACAACCCTCCCGAGGATGGTGGCTTCAAGTACAACCCGCCCAGTGGCGGCCCCTCCGGCACGGAAGCCACGCGGTGGATTCAGAACGAGGCGAACCGGCTGATGGAAAGCCCGTCGGAAATCCGGACGGTGCCGCTCCGGAATGCGCTCGACGCCTCGACCACGCACCGATACGACTTCATCGGATCCTACGTCCGGGACCTGGGCTCGGTGGTGGATCTCGATCTGATCCGATCGAGTGGTCTGAAAATCGTCGTCGATCCGATGGGAGGGGCGGGTGTTGCGTACTGGCCCGTGGTGCGGGAACGGTACGGTCTGGATCTCGAGGTCGTCAACGACGAGGTCGATCCCACATTCCGGTTCATGAGCCTCGACTGGGACGGAAGAATCCGGATGGACTGTTCCTCGCCCTGGGCGATGGCCGGCCTGATCGAGCTTCGGGACCGGTTCGACGTGGCGTTCGGGAACGATACCGACAATGATCGGCACGGGATCGTCACCCGCAGCAGCGGACTGATGAATCCCAATCACTACCTCGCGGTCGCCATCGACTACCTGTTCACTCATCGGGGGGACTGGAGTACAAACGCCGCGATTGGCAAGACCGTCGTCAGCAGCAGCATGATCGATCGCGTAGCGACGGCTCTCGGGCGGAAGCTGTACGAGGTTCCGGTGGGATTCAAGTGGTTCGTCGAGGGTCTGCTCGAGGGCTCCCTCGGATTCGGAGGTGAGGAGAGTGCGGGAGCATCGTTCCTGCGCCGCAACGGAAGGGTCTGGTCGACCGACAAGGATGGCCTGATCATGGGTCTGCTCGCGGCAGAGATCATGGCCAGGAGCGGCCGGGATCCCGGAGAGGTCTATCAGCGACTGACTGAGCGTCACGGTGCGCCGTTCTACCGCCGGACGGATGCACCGGCGACAGCCGAGCAGAAGGCGAAGCTCGCGAGACTGTCGCCGGAGCAGGTCAGTGCGGGGACTCTGGCGGGTGAAACCATCGAAGCGACACTCACCCGTGCGCCCGGGGACGGCAACCCGATCGGCGGTTTGAAGGTGGTCATCGCAATGGCTGGTTTGCCGCACGCCCCTCAGGGACGGAGAACATCTACAAGATCTACGCGGAGAGCTTTCTCGGAGAAGAGCATCTCGAGAGAATCGAGAATGAGGCGCGAGGCCTCGTCGCCGAAGTGATCTCCTGAGAGGCTGTGCAGGGATCCAGGCTAGCGGAAGGCTAGCGGCGGGACGACGCCATCTGCTTCGTCGCGACTCCTCCGCGATGAGCCCGCATCGCCTCGTCGCCGGGGCTCGCATCTGGTGCCGTCGCGCTCGCAGGCCATCCGACCTCGATCTCTCCTCAGCCTCCGAGCGTCCCGATCACTCCTCGGTGTTCTTCGGTGGGAGCCCGGTATCGACCGGAAGGCCTGCGGCTTTCCATTCGTCGAAACCTCCCTCGAGGGGACGGACATCGTCGATTCCACCACGCTTCATGATGAGCGCCGCCCGGGCGCTCGATTCCTCATTCGGTCACGTACAGTACGTGACGATCGGGTGGTCACGGTGGAGCCAGGGAATCTCCCCGGCGACGTAATCCAGCGGAATCTGCAGAGCCCCCGGGATGTGACCAGCGACGTAGTCGCTGACGTCGCGTACGTCGACGACCGTGACCTTGCCATCCTGGCGAAGCTGTTCGAGCTCGCGGAGGGTCATGCGAGGCATCTGAGCCATTTCGGCTTCGTCCTGCGCGGTGGCTGCAGGCAGGGGGGGAGCCGACGGAGCAGGTGACGCGGGCGCCGGTGAGGTCTGGGTCATCGGGGAAGTGGTCGCAGGAGTCGGTGGAGTCGCCTTGTCGCGGGAGACATACCAGAGCAGCGCGGCCAGCGCCGCGAACACCACGGCACCGATGGCGAAATCGATTCCGCGGTTTCGATTCGCGGTGGCTGCCGGGGGCGGGGTGCTCTGCTTCTGACGGCGCTTTTTCGCCATGGGGTTCATCCTCCTGCTCGATGTTCGCCGGCCGGTCGGCCGGCTCCGGTATCGTAGCGTGCCTCGAGCCGGGAGTCACTACCCCGCGGCAGGAAGTCAGCGATCTGTTGCCAGATCGTGCAGCTCCGATTCGATCCGGCTGCGTGTCGAGGCATCGGGTGCGGCCGCGAGCGCCTGCTGGAGCGTTTCCCGTGCCTGTGCCATCTGACCGCAGTCTCTCTGTGCCTGGGCGAGACCGAGCAGTGTCGCCGGCTGATACGAACGGCTGGTGGAGGGGGTGGAGTCCAGAGCGGATTGGAAGGTCGTGGCGGCTTCGGTGCATTTTCCCCGGGCGCGGAGGACATGGGCCAGCGTATCGAGGTAGAGGAAGGAGTCCGGGCCGACGACGGCGGAAGCGCGCCGCGCGAGCATCTCCGACTCCGCCAGGTTCCGGTGCTCCGAGAGCAGGAGCCAGGCGAGATTGTTCATCGCGTCGCGGTCGTCGGGGGAGATCCTGAGCGCTTCCCGGTATGCCCTTTCGGCATCCTTTGAGTTTCCGCGTCGGGCCTCCACATTTCCCACCTTGGTTGAGGCTAGGGCGGAGCCTGGATGGTTGTCGATGATGGCACGGTTCAGGGCCGCCGCCTGGTCGAGTTGCCCTGCTCCTCGAGGACCGCGGCCCGGCGGATGGCGTCGGTGAGAACCTCGCGCGGCGATTCACCAGGCCGGCGCGGCTCGATGAGGATCGTGGCGTAATCGGTTCCCTTCCATGGTCGTTCCAGACTCTTCAGTGAGATCCACCGCGGCCGTGCGTCGCCGAACTGGGAACGGAAGAGATCCCGGACCGAGTCATAGCCGTCTACGACGATGTAGTGAAACAGGTCGCGGCCGGCGCCCGGAAGATCGGCCACCTGAATCATCAGGATCACCGGCTCTCCGTTCTCGATCCTGGAGCGTACCAGGTCGGCGGTTCCCCGGGTGAGGCTTGCGTTCAGTCCTGCACGGCGGGCGGCGAGGAGCAGGTTGATCGACACGACGCCCCCATTGCGTCCGGTGGGAAGCTGGGGCACGAGGCCGCTCGTCGACGGCCCAGGCCGTAGTGCTGCATGAACGGCTCGCAGTAGGGCGCCCGCGCCGCAGGGGCTGTCGCCCCAGCGGGTCAGAGGCATCCGGGGAACGACCACGGCCTGACTGCTGGGCCGCAGCGACATCGGCTTCGGGGTGAAGCAGGCAGAAAGTCCCGCAGCCAGAAGGGCGAGAATCAGGAGCAGAGAAACCTGCAGGCGTCGAAGTGGTATCCGCATTTCGAGGCATCGTAGGCTCGCGGCTTTCCTGCCGGAGAAACCGCGAGCCCGAAAGGTCAGTCGGCGACCAGCACGAGGGCCAGAATGACCACGGCGCCGATCAGCATCCAGGTCCACTGGGCCTGCGTGATTCCGGCGGCCTGGATCTGGTCGATGTTTTTCGACAGCGACTGGATCTCCTGATCGGAAAAAGGAGGGCCAGGCGGCTATTCACCTGGTCACTGGTGAAGCCCTGTTGCTCGAGAACCTGGGCCACCTGTTCCTGTCCGATCACGCTGTGGATATGGTTCAGATCGGCCTGGCGTGCGGTCAGACTCTGATGTTCTGCGGTCTTGGACGGAACGGTCGCGGCCATGAAAGACAATGCGT
>CAVUJZ010000009.1:0-34272 GCA_963741905.1 uncultured Acidobacteriota bacterium
CGCTCCAACGGCACCCTCCGGCGGAGTGCGCTACTCCGCCTTCAACGTCATCACCGGATCCACCCGGGTGGCCCGCCGCGCCGGGATCGCCGCGGCGGCCAGCGCCGCGAGCATCGTCCCCGCAACCACCATCCCCAGAGTGGCTGAATCCAGGGCACTGATGTCGAAGAGAAGACGGTCCAACAGGGCGGAACCTGCGGCGGCGACCGCCAGACCCAGCACGATCCCGGCCAGGGTGATCCGCATCGCTTCTCCAAGGACCAGGCGAAGGATCGCCCCGGGCGCGGCCCCCATGGCCATGCGGATGCCGAGCTCGCGGGTCCGCAGAGCCACCAGAGTCGAGAGAAGGCCGATGATCCCGATGATCATCAGCACGAATCCGACTGCTCCCATCCCAGTCACCAGGGACGCTGCCAGCCGGGGCCCGGCCAGTTCCGCATCCATGACGTCCCGAACCGTCTCGATCTGAAAAATCGGCTGCTGTGGATCCACTTCCGTCACGGCTCTGCGAATCGCGGGGATCAGTGCTTCCGGCCTGCCGTCGATCCTCATCACCAACGTGTTCCATCGGAGGAAATCGAACTGCTTCTGCGAGAGCGGCTGGTAGACCGCGGCGACCTCGTCCCCCTTCAGGCCCATCTGTTTCACATCACCTACCACTCCGACGATCTCCGCCAGTGAACCCTGCTCGTCGATCCGGAGCCGCCGTCCGAGCGCCCCTCCGGAGCCGAACTCCCGACGCGCCAGACGCTGATTGACCACCACCACCCGCGGGGCGTCGGGACCGTCGGCGGAATGAAAGGAGCGTCCTGCGATCAGCGGAATCCCCATCAACTCGAAATACCCTCCGCTGACGACCCGGTATGCAGCCTGGGATTCGACCAGTCCACGTCGTGGATGCTCCACGAAAATATCGAAGGTCATCGCGTTTCCCCGCAGGGGCAGATCCTGGATCATCGCGACCTGGGCTACGCCGGGAGTCTGGCGGATTTGCTCGGCCACGCGCTCGAACAGAGCCGCCTGCTCCGTCGATGTCTCGTAGGATCCGGGGAGCCAGATCCTTGCCGTCAGCACTCCGCCCGTTTCGAATCCCGGGTCCACCTCGGTGAGCCGCGAGACGCTGCGAACCAGCACGCCCGCAGAAACCATGAGCGCAACGCTCATCCCGATCTGCACCGCCAGAAACGCTCCCCGAAGGCGGCCGCCCGAGCCCGACACGCGATTGGAATGAACTCGAATCGGGCTGGTGGACGACTGCCACATCGCCAGAATGGTTACTGAAACCGACAGGATCAACGCCGCTGTGATTCCCCCGGCCGCGGTGGTGAGAGCCATCCCGCCGAGATCCCGTCCCAGCACCGGCTCGCCATAGCCCCGAAACAGATTCAGGATCCCCACCCCGAGACCGACGGATCCCAACCCCACCGCCATCCCGAGCGTCACCCCCTCGGCAATCGCTTCAGTCAGCAGAATCCGGAGTCCCGCACCGATGGCTCGCTTCACCGCGAACTCCCGCTGCCGCCCGGCATAGAGCATCAGAAGGAGATTACTCACGTTGGCCAGCCCGATCGCCAGCATCAGTGCGGTGGCAATCAACAGCACCAGCAAGGTCGGACGCACCTCTTCGGTTCGCTGACGATGGAGTGTGGCCAGCGCCGCCGACCAGCCTCGGTGCGTTTCCGGCGATTCGACCGCAATGCGTGACGAGACCGTCCGCAGGATCGTCCCCGCCTCTTCGAGACTGACTCCGTCCGCCAATCGGCCGATTACCCGCAGGTTCCGTCCCTTCCGATCGCTCAGGTCGAAGTGCGTCCCGAAGACCAGAGGCGTCCAGAGATCGATCTCGGGCCAGAGAGTGTCGAACGATGCGGGCATCACTCCGATCACCGTGACCGGAAAATCTCCCAGATCCAGTGTCCTTCCAATAATCGAGCGGTCCTTGCCGAACTTCCGTTCCCAGAGACGATGGCTGAGTACCACCACTCCGTTCCCTCCCCGGACCGCATCGCGAGGATTGAATGTCCGACCCATGCGAGCCCCGACTCCGAGCACCTCGAAAAACTCCTCCGAGGCGAGTGCGCCACGAAGCCGTTCCGGTGAACCGGATCCGACAAGATTGAAGTTCCACGGCATCCAGGCAGCAAGATGTTCGAAGGCTCCGCTCTGCTTCCAGTCCAGGAAATCGGCGGGAGAGACCTGCTGCCGACCCTCCGGCTCACCGGGGTCGATCTCCCACGGAACCACGACGCGCTCCGACGATGGGATCGGCGGCGTGCGGAGGAGAACCTGATCGACCACAGAGAATGCGGCAAGCGTCGCAGCCAGCCCGAGCGAGAGCGTCACCAGGGCCAGTGCCGCTGGAAACTTCCGCCTCGAGTAGAACCGGAAAGCACGTCGAAACGTCAGCATGAGCGAGTTTCCGGAGCACGGTGGATGCCACCGCAAGCGACACCCAACCTGCTGAAAACAGAGCTCATGGCCGGCAGCGATGACGGTCGGATCACCGCTCTCGGGACGGACCTGTCCCGCAATCGCACAACGGCGCTTGCAATGCAACCGACCGGCCCCGGCCCGTTGTACAGGTGATCTACGATGCGTCTCACTGGACCTGCGCTCGAATCCACTCCACCAGCAGGGCTCGAAACTCCGATGGGAATCGCGGAGGCGGAAGGTGTCCCGGCAACCACCACTCGACCGTCCCATGCTCCATCCGCGAGAAGATCACTCCCTTGAAACGCGGGTTACCTCCAGCAGCAAGAGACCGCCGAATCTGCTCCTGACTCCGGCGTACGTCGCTGTGAATGTCGAGTGCCCCGGAGACCGCCAGGACCGGTGCGTCGACCCGTCTCCAGAACGGCGCGGGGTCGAAGTCCATGACCGATCGCCACCAGACGTACTCCGAGGGAGGATAAAGCCTGTCCGGAAGATTCGCCAGGTGAAACCACGGCTCACTGCCCGCTCTGCCGAGGTCGTTCTGAAGCTCCGGATCTCGCTTCCCGCTTCGCTGGTATTGCAGAACACGCCGTTGCAGTGAAAGGCTGCTGCGGACCGCCTCAGCCCCGAATCCGCCCCGTTCCACCGACGCTCCGGTCTGGTAGAGAACCTGCTCGGCCGGGGACAAAGCGGTCGCGGAGGTGACGATAACGAATGCGGGAGGGGGTGCGATCATGGTTGCGGCGATGGGGGCAACCCACCCGCCCTCGCTGTGCCCGAACAGGCCGACCCGATCCGGAGCGACGACCTTCCGGCTTCGCAGGAAGCGCACTGCCGCCGCGGCGTCGGCTGCATATCCCTGATAATCGGTGGTCCAGGTATTGCCGTCCGACGCTCCCGCGCCCCGTTTGTCGTAGATCAACGATGCAATGCCGTGCCTGGCAAGCGTCTTCGCATGCCAGCGGAAGAAATCTCTCTTCTCCGCACCGGAACCGTGAAGATAGACCACGGCTGCCACGGCTTCACCGCTCCTCGGCGTGTAAAGCGTCCCCCGCAGAGTGACGTTGCCGCTGCGAAAGCTGACCGAGTGTTCCCCATAGGCGAAGAACAGCAGGTAGACGGCGAATCCGATTCCCATCAGGGCCAGCATCATCCCGGCCGCCGGGGGACGCGATCGACGGCGAACCAGAGCGATGCCAAACAGCGCCCCCGACACCGCCAGGAATCCCAGGGCCGGCCCCCGCGTCTCGGCCACCGAGGTCACCGCGGTCGTGTCCGCCCACGCGCTCAGCCAACCCACAAACAGCAGAATGAACGCAACTGCCATGATCAAACGATCCAACCAGGTCTTCTTCTTCACCACTCCTCCTCTCTGACTGGATCCCAGCATCGATGTTCGAGAGCGGAAAATCCTGAAGAAAATATAGAGAACGACCTCGATTCACGGTGAACCATCGAAAGAACCTGACGTATAACGGACCTGTGACTCCTGAACGCGGGAGCTTCGGCGTTGGTCGCTGGATCGTTCGTCCCGAGCGGGACGAGATCGAGCAGGCAGGAAATGTCGTCAAGCTCGAGCCTCGACTGATGCGCGTGCTGGTCGCCCTCGCCGCCAGAGCGGGAGAACCGGTGAGCCGGAAGCATCTCCTCGAAGAGGTCTGGTCGGACGCGATCGTCGGCGACGAAGCTCTGACCCAGGCCATCTCTGCTCTTCGCCGCCACCTCGGCGACTCCTCCCGCAAGCTGATCCAGACGATCCCCAAAAAGGGCTACCGGTTGATCGCGGGCGTGCCTCCGCCAGCGGTCGAGGCGGAGGCCGCGAAGGACCCGCTGCCGATCATCCGCCGCGACTTTCGACGGCGGGTCCTCACTGCATCTGGCGGACTGCTCCTCCTGGCGGTGATGGTGATGGTGATCATCACCGCCGGGGCCCCCGCCAGTCCCCGTCCGGTGGAACAACCGTCTCTCGATGTGGTGACTGCCTTTCGTGGACGAGAGACCGATCCTGCGGTCTCCCCGGACGGGAGGAGAGTCGCCTTCGTCTGGAATGGAGACGCGGAAGATCGCTGGGATCTCTATCTTCAGGAAATGGGTCGGACATCCGTGCACCCCCTGACCCGGGACGACGCCCTGGAGCTGAGTCCGGCGTGGTCACCCGATGGAGGTCGACTTGCGTACGCTCGCGTCACTGCCCGATCCTGCGGCATCTTCGTCCGGAAGTTGACGCCCCCCGAGGAGGTCAGGATCTCCCGCTGCGATCCGCGAGGGTATCCACAGGTCGCCTGGTCACCGCGAGGGGACCTGCTCGCGATCTCGGACAGTCACGGACCGACCGGACGCTACTCGATCATCCTGATGCACCCCGACGGAACCCATCGGCGGATGCTGACCCCGATCCCTCAGGGATACGGAGACCGTTTTCCTGCCTTTGCACCCGACGGAAGCGCGGTCGCTTTCATTCGAACCGAGGACATGGGAGCATCCGACGTCTACGTCGCCCCGCTGGCGCAATCAGCGATCCGTCGTCTGAGCTGGACTCACCAGTGGATGCAGGGGTTGAGCTGGCTGGAGCCCGACCGAATCATCGTGGCGGCACGCCGGCGTTCCATCTTTTCGCTTTGGTCGCTCTCACCTGAGGGTGGGCAACCCGAGTCGCTCGGGATCCATGGCCTGCAGTGCGTCCGTCCAACCCGAGCAGGCCACCACGCGCTCGTGTTCGAGCAGCAGAAATTCGACTCCGACATCTGGAGTCTGAGCCTTCGATCGAAGGGCTCGCCGGCCCGGCTGATCGGATCCACCCAATGGGAAGACCAGCCACGATTCTCTCCCGATGGCGATCGAATCGCGTATGTTTCCCATCGGTCAGGAGCGCCGGAGATCTGGGTCAGTGATCGTGACGGCCGCAACTCCACGCGTCTCACCGCGCTCGCTGCGGAGTCGATCCGGACCTTGCGATGGTCACCGGACGGAAGCGCAATTCTCTTTGCGGCAAGCCGCGGAAAGCGGACCGATCTCTACCTCCTGAATCCCCGGAGCCGCGCGCTACGACTACTGACCCGGTCCGGCCTTCACAACCTCGCCCCCGCCTGGTCTGCCGATGGAAAGCGGGTGTTCTTCGTATCCGATCGCGACACGGACTGGGCAATCTGGATGACCGTGCCCGGCACACGCTCGAGCCGCAGAATCGCAACCATTCCCGCCGGATCGATTTTCGCGGCACCCGACGAGAGTCTCTACTTCAGCCGGATGGACCACCCCGGAATCTGGCGACTCAACCCCCATTCGTCCGACCCGCAGCAGATTCTGTCGCAACCCGCTTCCCGCGACTGGGCCAACTGGGAGCTTCGGGGAGATCGGCTCTACTACCTCCTGCGCGAAAACGGCCCCCGCCTGGAGATGAAGAATCTTCAGACGGGACTCGTCGAGCAACTCGGTGCGGTCCCGATGGCCGAGGATGACTATGGTCTGACCGTCGATCCGCGAGAGGGGACGATCCTGTTTTCGCGCGGCGATCGTACGGAGAGCGACCTGGTTCAACTCCGGCTGTCCCCGCCGCCCGCCCCGGCACGGAGGATTCCGGTGATCGTCCAGACTGTGAAGCTCCTGAGCGGGAACATCTTTCCCTGACACTTCTTCCTCGTCGAAGACCGGGCACGGAACGCGGCGATCGATTTCGAGCAGTTCCAATTCGAAGCTGCATCCGACCGTTCGGAACACTCCTTGCTCTTCTCATCGTGCGGAAGGAGGAAGTTCGAATGAAAAAGAAGATTCTGATTCCAGCGATCATGGCGATCACCTTGCTGGGGATGCTGGCCTGCGCAAGCACCGGCCCCGATGATCAGCAGATTGCTTCACAAGTTCGAGAGAACCTGGCGTCCAACGTCGACCTCGCTTCGCAGATGATCGACGTCTCGGTCACCAATGGAATGGTGACGCTCACCGGAGAGGTGGCCAATCAGCAGCAGAAGGTCTCGGCACTCGCCGCCGCGTCCGGCGTGGTCGGAGAGTCCCACGTGATCGACATGCTGCGCGTTCCGGACGGCCGGTTCGGCGGCGAGACACCGACCACACCCTGACCGCACCGCTCGGGCGGCCCTCGTGGATGAACATTCCGATGTTCATCTCGGTGCCTGCGCACGGCGCAGGCACGATTCCCCCTGACACCGGCTCGGGCGTCTCGAGGGTTGGTACCCGCTGAGCGGCCCGACAAGCGACGGAAAGGGTGGCTCATCCGCCACCAGTCGAAATTGAAATTCCCGCCCATTCTTCAGTAGAGTTACCTGATCTGGTGACTTCCCTTCACCCGGGACAGAAGAATGACACGGAACCAAACACGGTTGATCGAGCGTCACGTGATCCGTCTGGTCTTCGCCTGCGTGCTCGGTCTGAACCTTGCCGGCGCCGGGGTGCTCCACGCACAGAATCTACCCACCGGGCACGAGTGGCTCAGGATCGCGATCGGGAATTTCGAAGTGATCACCGATCTCGACCAGAGCCATGCGATTCAGCTGGCCCGCTCGGCCGATCGCATGATCGCCGCGGTCGCCCGGGCGACGATGCTGGACACCAGTTTCGACCGGCCGATTCGCATCCTCGCATTCCACGACTCGGCGACCTTCCGACCCTATCGAGACGCGATCATGGGGCCCGGCACGGACAAGCACGGCCTGTTCACCAGGCAGCCGTATGGGGACTACGTCCTTCTCGACGCCTCGCGGCCGCACATCGAGACGTTGCTCTTCCATGAGCTGACCCATGAGTTCATGTCCAACAGTTATCCGCACGCCCCCCTCTGGCTCAATGAGGGCTTTGCCGAGTTCTTCGGGACCCTTCAAATCCGGGACAACGAGATCCGACTCGGCCTTCCCGACCGCGACGCCATCAAGCTGTTGCGGCGCGAGCTGCTCCCTGTCGAAGAGCTCCTCGTCATGGAGGGAGACGCAGAGGAGTACAGGCGGGGCCACACGGCATCCGTGTTCTACGCCGAGTCCTGGGCTCTGGTTCACTACCTCTTGATCCAGCAGAAGGCCGACATCGGTCCTTATCTTCAACGTCGAATGTTCGGCGAGACCCCGGTCACGGCATTCGAGAGATCCTTCGCTCTCTCTGCTGCAGAGGTCCAACACGAGCTCTTCGCCTATGTTCGACGGCCAACCCTGAATATCCGGGTAATTCCGATCGAGCGCCTCGACACCAGCGAGCCCGTCGTCGACGTCCTCTCGGAAGCCGAGATTCTCGAGGCGTTGGGCATCCTCCTCACGGATGCCCGGCACTCCGATCACGCGATCGCTCGGCAGTTCCTCGAGGAGGCACTGCGAAGAAACGGACAGCTCTCAGGGGCGCTGGCCGCGTTGGGGGATCTGGAGAGCGAGGCGGGAAACGGCGAAGCCGCGGAGCAACGTTACCGGGCTGCTCGCGAGATCGATCCGAAGGAGCCACGTGCTGCCGTCGAACCCGGCATGGTTCGAGATACCCGAATCGAGATCGCCAACCCAGGTACGGAACGGCGCACCAGTGAGATGCGGGCAGACATCAAAGAGGCACTCGAAGACGTTCACCGTCAGGCCGTCGAGGATCTTTCGAATGCGACCACCGAGGAAGAGCGCGAGCGCCTCCGGAAACTGATCGAATACAGCAGCCCTCCAGAGACCACGCGGCCGGTATCGGCGCTCTACCAGGAGGCCATTCGCCTCGCGAACGATCAGAAGATCGACGAGGCACTCGCTCTGATCGACGAGATCCTCGCCCGCTCGCCGGAAGGGACGCTCTTCTACGAGGCCGCCCGCGACCTGCGCGATCAGATCGACCGCCAGCGGTGAGGTGGCCGGGTGGCGAACGCGATCGTGCGGGAAAGCCGCGATCGTTCCGATCACCCGGGGATCATCGTTCACACCGCCGGCGTTCGGTAGCCACGCTCATCTCCTCAATCGAGCGGTAGCGGTAGACGCCGGGGGGAAACCGGTGCCGGCGGGTTCGTCGCGCCATCTCCCAGAGGCTGCGCATGACTCGGTAGAACTCGGCATCTCCCGGCTCGCGCCAGTGCTCGCCGGGCATCTCCTCCACCGAATGGAACTTGCGCACCGGCACGATTCTTTCTCCAGTTCGAGATCGTCGAACCAGGGGGCTTCTCACTCGCCGTGGTCGGGCTGCATGTAGTATCCGCGCGGTGCCCGCACGTTCGCCTTCCCGTCGATCCGGACCTCGATCGGACGCCATTCTTCCTGCGAGCTCGAGTCGGTGCGATAGACCAGCAGCATCTGCCGGCTGACCAGCCTTCCAATGTCCGCGAAGACGGAGTCGATCGCCGCCAGCGAATCGAGCTGAAAGAACCCGCCGCCGGATTCGAGGGTGAGATGTTCGAGCCGGATCTGAGCCTCTTTCTGTTCGCGGGGCTGAAGCGTCGGAATCGGACTCTGGGGAGGACGGGCGGTCCGAGGGAGGGGCTGAGTGATCGGGCCCGTCGGAGGCGACGAAGGCGGCTCCTCCTCGGACTGGAGTCGCACCAGATAGACCGGCACCGCCGCCCGCTTCGCTACCTCGGCCACATCCTCGATCTTGTAACGACTGGCGCTGTCGTCCCCGTCGCTGAACACGATCATTGCCCGCCGACCACCCAACGGCTCGAACTGGAGCAGACCGAGCATCATCCCGTCGTAGAGTGCGGTGGATCCGCCCGCTCGCGGAGAGAGAGCTCGAACCGCATTCAGCAGACGTTCCCGCTCGCTGGTCACGCCGACATCGAGTGCGGCATTCGTGTCGAATGCGACCAGGAAGCCGCGATCCTGCGGCCGCAGAACCTGCTCGAGCAATCGCGCCGCCGCCGCCTGAACGTCGAGCATCCGATTCGCCATGCTCGCCGAAGTATCGATCACCAGCCCGAGCGTGAGAGGAGCCTCGTCGGCACGGACCAGCGAATCGATCTGGCGCGCGTGCCCCGACTCCATCAGATGAATCTTCCCCGCCTCGAGAGGCTCGTCGCCGATCGGAATCAGCGGAACCTCGACCAGATGAACCGCCGCGGTCTGCGCCAGCCCCGGTGCGTTCAGAATCTTCGTATCCTCCGCGGTCCTGCCGTTGGTGAGGCGTGCCCGAGCCTGCAGGACCGCCATCTGATCCGGCGGAAGGGTCAGTGTCGCCCGATAGGGTGGACCCGCAACCGCCGTCACAGTTCCGCCATGCTCGATCTCGACGGACGCGAGCTTCTGGTCATCGGGAATCTGAAAAGCCAGCTCCACCTGAACGCTCCCTGCCGCCATCTCTCCTCTCGGAGCAATGAACCGGACCCAGAATGTGTCGCTCCGTCCGTTCAGCGTAGTCGTGTCCTCACCCAGCACGGCACCCTTCGGATCGCGGGCAATGACCCGCAGCTCGTGACGCGTGGGCAGACGCTCCAGATCGACCATGGCCCGGAACGGAGCCGACGTGTCACGGATGATCGAGCGACCATCCAGAATGAACTCCACCGAGTCCACCTGAGAGGACTGGACGATGGTCCGGACCTCGGTGGGACCGGAGGCGATGGACAGCGGTGCGACTCGAATCACCGCCTGCCCGGCGTTCCCCTGTCGGAGATCCGCCAGTGCTTTCGCCGCAATCGCCTTCTGGGGACTTCCCTCGCTGGAAACGCCGACCGCGTTTTCCAGCGACCGGATCTTTTCATCGCCGGAGCTGAGCGTGGCAATCGCCAGCCACGCTTCACCTCGTGCCGCCGGGTCATCGAGAGTCGACGCCAGCGAACGGAGCGACGCCAGTCCCCGCTCGCGATTCTTCTCCACATCCATGAAGGCCAGACGAACCGCCGCAATTCCGCGGACATCGGGCCTGGAGCTCTTCGCCAGCCGCTCGAGGTTGGAGGTCGCCTCGCGATTGAACCCGAAACGGATCTGGAGCATCGCGGTGGCCAGATCGGCCTCCTCGGTGCGACCGATCTGCAACATGTCGTCGATGCTCACCAGCGTCGCCGCGTGCGGAACGATGGCATCGAGGATCCGGGCCATGTTGGTCCCGTTCGGCAGATCCGTCCACTGCAGGATCGGAGTGCCATCGACCCGCATCAGTGCCAGCCCTGGACGCCCCGCCGGCCATCCCGCCGACTTTCCGTCCGGGACCCATCGAATCAGGTTGACGTACTGCAGCCGCCGCGCGATCTCCGGGTGCGCAAGGACGTCCTTCTCGAAACCATCGCAGACGGGAATCCGGTTGAACCCGCTGCGCCGGTAACAGCGTTCGGGACGGAAGTACACCATCAGAGGCTTCCCGCTCCGATGCTGCTGCACCAGTTCACGCTCCCAGTCGCTGAGGCTGGCCAGAGCCTCCGCCTGCTTCCGCGCGAGAGTCTCCTCGGTGCGATCGACGGTAGCGAACCCGGCCAGCCCGGAATGCTCGTCCAGCACGCCGAACGCGACCTTCGTTCCTCCCGGCGGCATCATCAGATCGACTTTCCAGGTGACATAGCTCGAGGCGAGCTCTGCCGGGGGCTGCTCGATTCGTTTGACGCTCTCGGAGATTTCGGTGGTCGCGCCGGGGTTGGTTCCGGCCGCCGTCGAGCAGTCGAACCTCTCCGGTCGGAGTCGATCCGGTGTAGATGAGCTGATCGAGTGGTATCCGGATCTCGACCGGAAGAATCGATCGTCCCCGTTTGTCCCTCGAGGGCTCTCCCGCAATCAGTTCCAGTTCGAGATCTCCATTCACCGGCTCGGTGAACAGATTCGCAACCAGCGTGTCTTTGACCTCCGAGAGTCTGGACTTCTCGACGAAGGCGCGGCGGGTCCGGGCGTGGAGCCGCGGGTTGGTCATCCGGACGGTGATCCGCCGCTCCCGGTCGGTCCCGTCGGAGGTCGCCCGATATCCGATCGAATAGTAGTTGTTCAGGTCGGAGACGATCTCGGGGAGGAGATCGTCGATCCTCCCATCACCCACCGCGAGCCGTCCGCCGGTCCGCTCCGCCAGGGTCGCCAGCGCGTCGGCATCGTTCTGCGCCACCAGGGTATCGCCCACTTCTTCGCTCGCACCGAGATCCGACTCGTCGGAATACTCCACCATGGTTTTGCGGCGCTCGCTGATCCTCGGGCGGAGTGGATAGAAGGTGACGCCGGAGGCATTCGCCGTCTCGGTGACCTTGTTCACCAGCTTATCGGTGCTGAAGTCGCCCGCGGCGAAGTTGAAGCTCGCCGGGCCCACAGCCGGAGTGCGCAGCATCGACTGACACAGAATCGCGGTGTCGGCGGGGAACCGCCCCGCTACGTAGACGAGGATCTTCCGCCCCTCCAGTCCCGACATCGCATCGATCATCCGCTCGAGCGCCGCCGTCTTCCGCTTCATCTCGCCGAGGTAGTCCTCCGCACAGTTGCGGATGGTGGTCTCCATCTGCGCCGAGAACGAGGATCCCGTGTCGTCCCCCTGGCTCTGGCGGAACGCCTCGGCTTCCTGGAGAAACTGGGCAACCTGATCCGCCCCCGCGTCTTCCGCGGGCAGTTGCATTCCGGCAATCCGGACCAGGGCGTCGTCCACCTTCTGCAGATCGATGGTGAGGGGCACCTCGCTGGCTACCTGGTGACGCCAACTGTAGAGAGCCGCACGATCGCCGACCTCCAATCCATTCCGCATGAACGTGCGAATCCGCTCGAACAGCTCTTCACGCTGCTTCTGCGGCTGATTGAATGCGTCGACGAAAAAGACGATGGTCCGGGGCTGTCGCGTCTCGGCCGGAGACGGTGCCGGAACTCCCGGAATCGGCTGCGGAGGAGCCGGGCGAAGCGTGCTGCCGGAGCGGTACTCCGCAAAGTTCGTGATCGGCTGTGGCTGCCCGTCCTCGAGGATCTGGAAGTCGTCAGTCGCAAGGCCGTGCACCGGATTCCCCTGCGCGTCCTGTACGAAGACGTCGACATTGATCACCCGGACTTCGAGACTGTCCTGAAATCGAGGTGTTTCCTGAGCCATCGCCAGGGAGGGAAGGGTCACGAGAACAAGGGAAAGAAGGCGAAGCCCGGATCGGCCGAAATGGGTCATGGAATCCTCTGGAGTCGAGAAAACTATAGCAGAGCATCCCCCGATCTCAGGTTGCATCCCGGCAACGGTTCCAGCGGGGCTCCACCGATTCGGATCGCTACTTCGGCGGATCCGGAGGGGCGAACACCGTACGGAACGCCGCGAGCGCCGCGGGATGAAAAATCGTCCGGTGAGTTTCCCCCGGCATTGGGAGATCGATGTGGCGCACCCCTTTGGGAGAGACTTCGTCCAGCGTCTTCGCGAACTGAGCGGACAGTTCGCCGTTCTCACTGGCCTCGGTGTGGGCCACGAACAGCGTCACTCCCGACCGGTCGTGCTTTGCGAGCAGGGCTTTCTCATGCTCGACCAGAAACCGATCACTCCACCAGAGGCTCGGATCGACGGAGATGCAGGTGTCGAACAGATCGGGCTCGAGAAGAAAGGTCTCCACCACGAACAGCCCGGCCAGTGATTCTCCCACGATCGCGCTCTCATCCGTCGTCCGATAACGGCGCCCCACCTCCGGCATCAGCTCGTTGCGGAAGAAATCCCGGAAGACCTGCGACCCTCCGACCCGCGGTGCAATCTTCAGATCTTCAGCGTTTTTCGTAGGACCGGTCAGATCCCGCCGGCGCTCGGTATTCTCGATGCCCACCAGAAGGAACGGACGCATCGTTCCGTTCAGCACCGAGATCTGCACCAGTCCCGCAATGTGCAGGAAGTCCTCACCATCGAGCCCGCCATCCGGCATGTACAGCACGGGAAGGGCCTGCTCACTGTCCCCGCTGAACCCGGGAGGAAAATAGACGTTGATCCGGCGGGTCTCGTCGAGAATTTTCGACTGGAGAGTAAACGTCTCTCCGATCACCAGGGGCTCGGCCCGTGACGGCTCGCTCGCCATGAGCGGCCGGAGCAGACCCAGGACGCCGAGCAGCGCTGCCGAAAGCAACGCGACGCGCTTCATGGTCTCCCCTCCGGTTCATCGAGTGCGGCGTAGCGGAAGAGCGCATATCGAAATTTCTGGCTGTTCCGGATCTTCTGCGCCAGAACGCCGTGGAGGTCGTCTTTCCAGTCGGTCCACTTCGCGATGAATGCATCCGCCGCATCCCTGTCGCCCGCATCCTGAATGGCGAGCACCTCCTTCAACAGTGAGCCGACGACCTGGTGATACCGGTCGTAGTCGATGGAGAGCACCTGAGCGTTCGGGTCCCACTGCAGCAGTCCCTTGTCGAAAAACCAGTTGAACTGCATCAACTGCATCGTCTGGTACGGCTGGTCCGCCCGGGGCCGGTTGTTCTGAAGCGTCCGCCGGATTCCGCTGGCGTAGACGCTCCGCAAAGCCGCATCATCGTAGTAGCCGGCCTTCCGGAGAGCGTCGGCGCCGTAGAGCGAGACCAGATCCGCCTTCATCTCCTCGAACGTGTCGGAATCGGCCTCCAGTGCCACGTCCAGTGTCTGGCCGTTCGCGGCGCGGTCCACGCCGAGGTAGTGGCCGACCTCATGCCAGAGAGTGCGGTTGAAGTTGCCGTCGGGACGGAGATCGGCGACCAACGGCGGAGCCACCGCAGCGGCCCAGGCGGCTTCCGTGTTCGCGAAGAGATGGTCGTTGCGCATGATGTTCTCGCGCAGCAGGATGGTCCGCCCGTAGCGACGGGCGTAGAGCGCATCGTTCGGCAGGATCGAGGCGGTGTTGCCCCCTCGAGACTGCCCGAAGTCCGCGATCACCTCATAGACACCGACGGGGATGTCTTCCCTCACCTTTTTGTGGTGCTCGTAGGGCAGCGAGTCCTCGATCGCCTGAAGTCCTCCCATCGCTGCGCGCAGCTTCTTCGTCGCTGCTTCGTTTCGAAGCAGGATGCTCAACGAATGGAAGGCTTTCACTCCGTAGAGGGCGTCGTCGTAAGTCTCGTAGGAGCCGATCTGCGCATTGAGGTGGTTGAAGTTTCCGGTGATCCAGGAGGCATCCCCGGATTCGTAATGGTCGGAGATCAGGTCGCGCGCACGATTGCGAAGATAGCCGGCGAATTCCGAGTCATCGCCCTCGACGGCATCCGCCGCATGGTTGAGCAGAGCGTAGGTCTTCATCGTTTCGACCGGCCAGGCGACCGATTGAGGAACGGCATAGAAGACGGCCGGGTCCGGTGAAGCCGCGAGCCGCTCGAGGTTCGAGCGAAGATCGGGATGCAGAGTATCGAGAGCCGGGAATCGTCCGAGAACTGCGAGGTCGTTCCGCAGCGAAGCTGGGGTCGCGCGTCTCACGACGGTCCGCTCTCCCAGGATCGAGTCGCGCTGGTCAGGATGCTTTGCGAGGAATCCGTCGATCTCTTCCCGGGTGGCATCCAGAGGATAGACGTTCTTCCCGGGAGTTTCGGGCTCCACCGGGAGAAACGGCACCCGGTCGTTGTCGAGCGCGGCGGCGATCGGCCCCTTGAACAACCGGTAGAGCTCGAGGAGCCGGTCGGTGTTCTCGCTGCCGTCTTTCGCGTTGCGGACCTCCAGGCTCTGCAGTGCCGCGAGCGCCTGGGGATGACGGGCATCTTCGTAGATCCGCTCCATGATCGCCCCGGCCTGGAGAAGGTCCGTCACCGCTGTCTTCTCTCCGGTCGTCAGCCCGGAGAGATCGGGGGCCAGGAGGACGGTCGTCGTCCGGCTGAGAATGGCGTCGGTGTCCGCCGAAGTCCAACTTGGCGCAGCGGCGAACAGCGGGGCGGCGGCGAGAAGAGCGAGGAACAGCGAAAAAGCGTTTCGGGTCATTCTCATTCGTCGATTCTACCCAATCGGAACCCTCACTACCTTCGCTTCTTCCAGCACATCGGGATCGGCATGTCCCTCCCGGTCGAATTTCCCCCACCCCGAATTGCCGTTGAGGTAGAACGTCTCTCCCACCACGACGCCCAGCGTGGGATCGTCGAGCGCCGGCTGGTTCGCGGACAGGACGGTCGCCGAGTCGATTGCCTTCTTCTCCCGATCGAGATGCAGTTTCAGGACTCTCATCGGGCGCGTCCCGTTCTGCACCGCGATCAGATCGTCGCCCGCCGCATAGATCCCGTCGATCCCGAGCGTGACGACATCGTCTGCCACGCTCAGCGACTCGATCCGAAAGGTCTCCAGATCGATCCGGTAGAGGCCGGTCGAGTAGTCGGAGACATAGAGAGCGTCGCCCATCACCGCCAGCCCCTGAAGAGACTCGAACGGCCCGCCCTCGGCCACGGGGCTCATCGCCCCTTCCCGGATGCGGTAGATCAGAGGAGCACGGCTGTCGGAGACGAACACGTCGCCGTTCGGTGCAACGGTCAGATCGCCCAGCAGATGTTCTTCTCCATCATCGGGGGCGGCGTACTGCCGGATCACCGATCCGTCCTGGAGTCGAAGTGCCAGGACCCTGGAAGCTCCCGCTTCGTCCTCGGGTGCACCTTCGGTCAGGGTGACGTTCGAACAGGCCGCCCAGAGGATGTTTCGGGCCGGGTCGACCGCCAGGCCGAAAACGCCGCAGGGAAGATCCTTTGCGAAGAGCGTGTCGACGCCGTCGTGAACCGCATGGATCTCTCGGAGGCGAACGCTGCCGACGAAGAAGCGCTCGCTCTTCGCGTCGTAGGCGAGCCCTTCGGCGACCAGCCCTCGAGCCGGGATGGTGAAGGCAACCGGCGCGGATCCCCGAGGGAGAGCGTTCTGCTGAAACCTCTGGCAGACCCGGGCGAAGCGGGGGTCGGTCTGAAGCTCATCGAAATCAGGCTCCTTCTCCGGCTGATAGACCATCCCCATGTCCGCCAGACGGTTCAGCGTCGCCAGCGCCTGATCAATCTTTCCGTTGACGGAGAAGGCACTGGCCAGCACGTAAAGAAGGTCGGGATGAGCGGGGCGCAATGCCGAAGCCTGGCACACGGCGTCGAGATACGCGCCATAGTCCCCTTTCTGGTAGGCCACCTGCGCCTCCCGATAGAGCCGCCGCGACTCCAGAACATCGTCCGCGGTCGCGCCCACCAGCAGAAACAGTGCACTCAGGATGATCATCAGTCGCTTCATGGGGCCTCTCCTGCTCCCATTGTGGCATCCTGACGACACGCTCCCGCGGCCGGGTGCGCCTTCGTCACCACTTCGTCGCAGCCCGGGCGGATTCGCAACAGATAGTCCCACCGGGCCTGTGCCGATGACACCACGTGCGTTACCATGGAGCCAATCGTCCAGTTTCTTCGAACGGGATTCCGAATGGGATCCGCCGTAGAGGAGGGAATCATGACAGGGTTGGTCACGCTCTGGCTTCCGATCCTATTGTCCGCCGTGTTTGTCTTCGTGGTGAGTGCGATCGTCCACATGCTTCCCCTCTGGCACCGGAACGATTTTCCCGCGGTGCCGAACGAGGAACGGGTTCGCACCGCGCTGGGTCCCCTGGCGATTCCACCCGGCGACTACGTGGTACCCCGGGCGTCGACGAGTGCCGAGATGCGGACCCCGGAATATGCCCGGAAGCTCGAAGAGGGACCGGTCCTGATGATGACCGTCATGCCGAACGCGCCGGTGAACATGGCTCGAAACATGGCGCTCTGGTTCCTCTACACCCTCGCCGTGAGTTTCTTCGCCGCCTACATCGCCAGCCGGGCACTGCCTCCCGCAAGCGACGATCTCGCGGTGTTCCGATTCGCGGGAGCCACCGCCTTCATCGGCTATGCCGTCGCCCTCTGGCAGAACTCGATCTGGTACAACCGCTCCTGGCGGCTGACGCTGATCGACACCTTCGATGGGCTGATCTACGCCCTTTTGACCGCGGGTGTCTTCGGCTGGCTCTGGCCACGCTGAGCCACGGCCCCGACCATAAGGTCAGTCTTCCCAGCTCATGGGCAGACGTTCCGGAACCCGCACGCGGTAGGAACCCTGCCCCTCGACCTCGAAGCTCACGATGGCCGTCCGCACCTTTTCACCCTCGACCATCTCGCTGTCGACAATCCGAAATCCGGTGAAGGACCGATAGAGATCCTTTTCCTGACGGAACTTGTCGTAATGATTCGAGGCCCAGTCGAGCTCGTCCCGATCCATGAGTTTCGGGTTGTTCTTGGCCCAGAGCCCGACCGCGTCCTGCTGCTCGATGCCGGTCCCCTGCCTCATCACCTCGAGCATCTGCTCGACCCGGGCCGCCGCCTGATCTTCATAACTCGGACCGACGGCCCACCAGAGGATCCCCAGAATCGCAATCGCAATGACACCCCATACCAGCTTGTTCGCCGCCATACGAGCACTTCCTCCTGTCGCGGGAGTCGGCACCTCGGACGTCTCTTTCGACATGTCGGCGCTCGGACCTCCCGGCTCCGGCCCATTGTAGACCAGTTGCCACAGACAAGAGGATCTTATGAGCATCCGAGGCGGATCTTTCCGGTCTTTCGAGTCGCTCGGTCAGCGATGCGCATCGGACGGTGGGCAGCGATACCGACCGCGTCAGAACACCCACGCGTAGCCCAGCTTGATGAACAACGACCGGTCGGTTTCGGTCAGCCCGATCTCGTCGACCCCGCTTCTTCCACTGGAGTAGCCCGCAAGAAAGACCGTCTGCGGATTCAGCTTGTACGAGAAGAGGAACTGGGTGAAGAGATCCTTCGACCGCTCCGGGACCGCCACGAGATAGGCATCCGGATTCCGATCGACGTCCTCGTACTGAACGATCGCCCTGGCGAACGCACGGAGGTTGAAGTGATAGAGAATTCGGGCCTGGGTCAGGTTCGCGGTGAACAGCCTTCCGGGATCCACCGTGAGCTTCTGGTAGACGTGACTGAAGCTCGCCTCGGTGCGGCGCCCGAGCTTCAACTCCACGGCCGGCTCCAGATCGATGAATCGCCCCTGACGCGCATTCACCCGGTCGATCGTTTCCCCCCAACCGGCATACATCGACAGGAAAAGATCCCCCGATGGCCGCATCTCACCGTAGACCGACTGCCTGAAGTCGTTGTAGGCCACTCCGTGGTAGAACTCACGATTCGGCGCCAGATTGATCGAGACGTAAGACTGCAGTGGCCCCTGGTAGTCGGCACCGATGTCCGCCCCCCACTCATCTGCGACGCCATCCCGCTGATCCGTCTTGTCCACGCTTGCCGAAAGCCCCAGACGCCGGTACCAGGTCTGATCCGACCCGTAGAGCGTCCGTTGCGCTCCCACCTGCGCCTGCCTGTATCCCACTTGAGTGACGAAACCACTGTCCGCCCGGAAATCGGGTGCGTAGTCCTCGTACGCCACGTTCCAGTACCAGTCCCGATCGGAATGCCGATACTCTGCCTCCACCGCGCTTCCACCGAAGGAGCCGAGGGGCTGATCGAATGCGGCGGCCACCGGGTCCGGATAGCGAGTCCTCGATCCCACAACCTGATACTCCACCGTGTCGGACTCGGTGAACTGATAGACCCCGTCGACGCCGAGGACGTGGTTGGAGTAGCCGTCCCCCTGACGTCCCGCGTAGAGGCCTCCCAGGGTCGAGCGCGAGCCGATGTCACGGCGATACCGCAGCACCGAGGTCAGCACGTTCTGATCGAGCGAGGTGAGATCGGAGCTTTCGAATCCCGGAAAGATCAGGTTGTTGATCGTGTCCTCAGCCGCCAGCAGTCCGAACGCATGCGGCCCTTCCTTGCCGGTCACTTTCAATCCGGCACTCGGGTCGGCGATGCTCCGGGTGAAGAGGACGTCGACCGGAGTGGCGAAGAAGTCGCTTCCCTCCAGGAAGAAGGGACGCTTCTCCGGATAGAAGAGTGCGAAGGTGGTGTTGACGTCGAGCTGCGCGGCATCCGCCTCGACCTGCGAGAAGTCCGGATTGAGGGCAGCGTTGACGGTGATGTTGGAGGTCGGATTCCATCGGGCGGTCAGGCCGGCATCGACATCGAGGTCGCCCGTTTCCAGGGGTCCGTCGGGAAAATCGTTGCGAACGTCGTTGCGCGCACCGGTGAGGGTGGGATCGAGCTCGAGGTTCCGGCCCGCCCGGATGTGCTGGAATCCGGAGACCGGCTCGAGTCGACAGACCACGCAGTTGCGGCTCTGGTCGAGAGGAGCCGAACGGACCCTGTGGCGGAGACTCCGCGGGATGTCGCGCATCGCCACGAAGCTCCAGGTCTGGGGCCCCGACGTCCGGGGAAAACGGAGCTGACTGAACGGAATCGCGATCTCGACCACATAGCCATCCGCGGTGATCCGCCCTTTCGACTCCCAGATGATGTCCCAGGACCAGTCCTCGGACTGGTCGACGTCGCTGTTGATCGCCTCCATCTGAACACCGAGCGGGTTGACCCGGAACTGGAAGGCCCGGCGCTGATCGTTGAACGTATCGATCATGAATCCCACTGTGTCGTCGAGAAAGCCCTCGTCCCGATCCCAGTAGTGAGCCCGGATCTTCGAAGGATCGGGATCGAAGGCGCGGAATCCGATGTAGAGACGGGACTGGTCGAAGGTCAGGAGGCATTCGGTGCGCATCAGAGCCGGATCGTTCACCTGCGGGAACCACTCCCATGGCAGATCGATCACCGTCGCCTGCTCCCATGCGGCTTCATCCAGAACACCGTCCACCGAGATCGGTGAGGTCGCCGGAGCGACCGTGTACGTTCGCCCGGGAGGAGTCGGCGGCTCATCTGCCACTCCGTGAGTGGCAGAGAACAAACCAAGAACAATCCACAGCAGTAGCGTTCGGCCCTTCACATGGTCCTCCCTGATTGGTTCTCTTCAAGTGTTCGGCCCTGCCTGGCCGTCGCCGGCCAACCCATGCTATCGAGAGGGCGACGGTTCGGCTGTCATGGAATTGCGGTCTGCTTTTCTTACGCGGAGTCGCGGGATTTGTTCATTCCCGCGCGCCGGCGGAGCGGAGAAACTGTACGATCTCATCGAAGCCGTTTCGTCGCGCGACACTCAGCGGAGTACGAATTTCCTCCGTCTGCCGATTCCCATGCCGCCAGGATTCCACCGGCACCCGGGCATTGACGTTCGCCCCGATCGAGACGAGGTAACGCACCGCACCCATCTGCCCCTGCGCCGAAGCGGTGATCAATGCGTTCTCGTCTCCGGGAACGACCACCTCCACGTCCGCCCCATGGTCGACCAGCAGGCGCATCGCCTCGACATCCCCGACAGAGGCCGCGGCGATCAGCGGGTTGCCGTCGCCAGGCACACCCCGATTCACATCGACGTCCATCGACAGGAAACGCCGGAGCAGATCGACGTCCCCTCGTTCCGCCGCAACGATCAATGCATTCCCGTCACCCTCGACGCCGAGGTCGGGACGCGCACCGTGCGCCAGAAGACTCTCGACGATGTCCTCCCGCTGCTCTCTGACGGCGATGATCAGGGGCGTTCCGTCCCCTCGCCATCGGGCATTCGGGTCAGCCCCCCCGTCGAGCAGAGACTCGACAGTTCCCGTATCCCCTCCCCGGATCGCAGCATAAAGCGGGCTGTGGTCCGCATCTCCGTCGTCGTACCAGAGACGGTCGAGAACCGGACGGCGGCCTCCGTCCCCTGGGTCTTCCACCGGACGGGCACCGAGCCGAACCACCCCGACGAGAGCGGTCGGAAGGAGGACCAGGAGAATCGTCACCATCAGCCGAACCCGGCCGATGCGAAACGCGCGATGCCGGCGGGGCTCGAAAAGAGACTCGATCCGGGTCGCCAGCTGAGACGACCGCGCCATGGCCACCGCCGGCAACTGACGCAGTGCCGCATGATCCGCGCCCGAAGCGATCCGGAGCAGACGCTCCGCGTAATCGGCGGTGCTCGTTCCCGAGCCCAGTACCCGATCATCGCATGCCTGCTCAGCCTCGAGCAGCAGGCAACGCAGAACCCGCCACGCCAGTGGATTGAACCAATGCAGGGCGGCCGCGAGCCGGGCCAGCGTCTGAAACAGGAGGTCCTGCCGCTCGAGGTGAGCCAGCTCGTGCAACAGCGAATCCCGCTGCATCTCCGGAGGCCAGGCCTCGAACTCGGCCGGAAGAAGGATCAGACCCTGGCGCCATCCCCACGCGAGCGGAACCCGGATCCGATCCGAAATGAGAACTCGCAGACGCCGCTCCCTGTCGGCGTCACCGAGGCTGGAAAGCACCGCATCGGACTCGTCGCGCAAGGTTGCATGCCGCGTGAGCCAGATCATCCGAAGGGTGCCGATCAGCACCGGGAACATCAGCAGGACGAATCCGGCGACGTAGAGTGTCGCGACCAGCACCGGCATGGACGGGGATCGCCCTCCAGCCTGATCACCGATCGTCCGTGTGATCGGAGAAGCCGTCGACGGGACCGCCACCCCGCTCCCGGCAGACGAAGCGATGGGGGTCACGGCCGTCCCCACGTCCGCCGCGGATGCGGGCAGAACCTCCAGCAGGACCTCCGGTGCGATCAGCCGAATCACCGGCAGAATCAGAAGTCCGAGCACCGTCGCCACGAGAATCGCATGCCGCTGAGCAGCAGAGGATCGTCGCCCCATGCGATGAACAACGAGCCCCAGAAGGGCGACGACGACACCGCCGAGGGCGATCAGAATCGCCACCGACCAGGGCCCGGTCAACAGCGGGTTGAGAGTGTTCGGATCAATCATTGGAGGCCTCCTCGCGTCGTCTTCCTTCCCGGATCAGAAGCGCCAGCCGTTCCCGCTCGGCCGGGTCGAGCTCACCCTCCGAGATCTCCACCAGCGCCGTCACCGTCCTGGCCACAGAGCCTTCGAAAAAGACCTCCACCAGACGCTGAACGGCCGATCGCTGCGCACGATCGCGTGACATCGTTGGCGAATAGACGTATCGAAGCTCTTTCGCAGCGTGCCGAATGGCACCCTTTGCCTCGAGGCGGGCCAGGGTGGCCCGCACCGCTGAATTCGACGGCGGATCCGGCAGCCGCTCGCGAATCTCCTCCGCGCTCGCTTCTCCCACCTCGAACAGAATGTCCAGCATCTGCCGCTCGCGGCGGCTCAGTTTTTCGTCGGGGACCTGATGTTTCTTCACCATCCGGTTGACTTCTCCCATGCCTGCACATCCACCTTCTCGATGACTCGTTCCAGAGCGAAAGGAAATGCGCTTCCCCGCCGTCCATCGAGCACCACCTCGCCAGCGAGGCGATCCCCCAGCCGCCGCGCCTCCAGTTGAACGTCCCCCGCGTCGGTTTTCGCGCTGATACGGATCAGGCCCTCCGCTGACTGAATCTCCTCGAGGTCGATTCCGCTGCCCAGCGGTCCGGCATCCAGCCGTCCCACCAGTCGGCCTTCCCTTCGCTCGAGATCCAGCCGCAGAGGAAAGCTCTGAAACGGAGGACTCATGATTCCGGTCCACCGTCCGGTCGGCACCTCGCTGACCGGAGGAGCCATCACCGCATTCAGGGCGGCATCACGCCCCTCGGTCCAGTCACTCCATCGCGGCGGCACCGAGATCTGGGGCGTGATCGCGTCGCGATGGTCGCGCGGATCCGAGAGTTGCCAGTAAAGCGATGAGATGCGTAGCGTCAGCCCGGTCCGAGGCAGAGTCAGCTTGCGCGAATCTCCGTAGTGGTTCGGAAATGCACCCGTCGGCTCCCCCGCGAACACCGCGTGAGTATGTTGCTCCATGTCGACCGCAAGCATCATCCCCGCGGAAAATGTCCGCCGCCCGACCAGCACGAAAATCGCGCCCGGGCGGTTGATCTTCCTGGCTCCGATGATCACGTGCAGAAGGTGACGATTCAGCGTTCCGTCCCCACCCCGGTTCCATCGCAGATCCACCACCAGGCGCGAAACCGGCAGAGCCTCCAGCGCCTCCCCAAGCCGGTCGGCAAACGCGTAGAGGGACTCGTCGCCCTGATCCAGGCTCGCGTTGAGCTGGACGTACATGATCCGCCTCTCCGGAAGCCACTCCAACCAGTAGTTCCGGCGGAGCTCCCCCGACATCGGCGAGGGCCCGGTGAGAAAGCGGGCGGACAGCGGCCGCCGCGAGACCTCGGGCCTCGCGTCCGCCCACACGACCGGTGCTTCGCTCGATTGCGGCGCCAGCACCACGATCTCCTGCCTTCCCCCGGGAAGCTCCAGGAGAAACGAAGCCTGCCCGGCGTCGCTGACGATGCCCCGGACCTGGAGAAGCTCCGCCAGGACCAGGCGCTCGGGAAGAAGATCGAGGAGCTGGAGATCATTGTCGTGCGAGATCGTCGGAGCCAGTGCCGCTTCGACCTCAGCGATCGGATGACCATCGATGGCCAGCAGTTTCGAACCGGCCAGCGCGGCCCATTGCGACCCGATCCGCTCCACGAACACTCCCTCTTCGTAGATTCCCAGCCGGAGCGGATAGGCGTGGAACAGAAGCGCGGGATCCGCGGGTGGAGCCGTCGACGAGTGCCCCTGGAAAAACTCCACCCCTTCCGCGAGCGGCAGGGTCATCCGGGTATGCCCGTCCCCGATCGCCGCGACCAGCTCGGACAGGCTAGCCTCCGCCTGATGCACGGAAAGGTCGGGGAGACGTCTCTCCAGCTCGTCCACCATGTCGTTGAATCGAGCCGCGGCGAGATGGTGAAAGGCGTCGGCGTGCTTCTCGGGAATCTCCCTCCTCGCCAGCTCGAGATCACTCCTCCAGGCCTCGACCGCGGCCGGGTCAAGGGCGCGGAGCGGAACCGCGGCAGCAAGAACCAGCGTGGCGACGCCGATCCTGACGCTCCAGGAACGAACCGACCCCCACATGCTATTTTTGCAACCTCATGCTGCATTTGTAGCACTACCCCTCTCGAACGTCAACCGGGGCGCCTCGCCTTTACCAATCCGTGACGAAAAGCGCAACCTTCACGAAACAGGGGACGTCTCCTTGCTCCCCCTCTCCGAAATCGCACTTTACGAACCGACGAACGATTTCGTACAATCGAGCCGAGAGCGATTATGCGAGGCACGATCCCTGTCCTCATTGCACTTTCACTGGTCTTCCCGGCACGGGTCGAGGCGCAAAAACCGCGGTCTCCCGGGATCACGAAAGAGATCGAGCGTCTGCTGACCGAGTCGATGAGTGACAATCACATCCCGGGACTGTCGGTGGCAATCGTGCTGGATGGTCGCCTCGCCTGGTCCGCCGGCTTCGGAATGGCGGACCTCGAGAACGAGGTGCCTGCCACGCCCGAAACGGAGTACCGCACCGCCTCGATCGGAAAAGCGATGACCGCCACGGCGGTGATGCAACTGGTCGAGCGGGATCGGATCGATCTCGACGTACCGATCCAGCGCTACTGTCCGGCGTTCCCGAGAAAGCGGTGGCCGATCAACACCCGGCAGATCCTCAGTCACACCGCCGGCATTCGCCATTACGGCGGCTCCAACGAAGAGGAAGAGCTGTTCAACACCGTTCACTACGACAACGTCATCGATCCTCTCGCAATCTTCAGCGACGACCCTCTCCTCTTCGAGCCGGGTACTGCCTACCAATACAGCACCTTCGGATACGACGTCCTTGGGTGCGTTCTGGAAGGAGCCGCGGGCGTGCCCTATCTCCAGTCCATGCGGAGTCAGATTTTCGAGCCGGCGGGGATGGACCGGACGCGGGACGACGATCCCGCCGCGATCATTCCTCATCGTGCCGCCGGCGATCGCCTGGACGCCGAGGGCCGGCTGAAGAATGCCCGGGGCGTGGACATGAGCAGCAAGCTCCCGGCGGGAGGATTCATCACCACCGCCCCCGACCTCGCACGATTCGCCGCCGCGGTGATGAATCACCAACTGATCGCAAAGGAGACGTTCGAGACGATGATCCGCCCTGTACGTCTGCCCGACGGCAAGGCGACCGGGTACGGACTCGGATGGGGCCTCTTCCCGGATGAGACCTGGTACGGCGAGAGGGAAGCGTTTCACGGAGGGTCGACCCCGGGTGCGAGCGGCATGCTTTACCTGCTTCCCGACCGCCGTTTCGCGGTGGCGATCCTGACCAACCTCGAGGACGTCCCGGAGCGGACCGCACTCGCAGCACAAATCGCGAAAAAAGCGCTCGACCTGAAAAAGTAGCGGATATCCTCAACCAAAAGCTCCATGACCCGACGCACCATCCTTCTCCCCCTGATCACCCTCCTGGCGAGCGGTTGTGCCACCGGCGTGATCAGCCACCCGACCACCCCACCATTCGTCACGGTTCAGCCGGACTCTCCCGGGACGTGGCGGGCGACCTGGCACCTCGCCCGGCCTGCCCGTGCACTCCGGTTCGAGAGACCCGGAGCCGGATTCCGAGCGGATGCGTTCGAGATCCTCACACCCGGATACTCGATGTCGAACGTGGGTGGGTTCGAGGTTCTGCAGACGGACGGCCCGCCGACGGCAGAGATCTCCGTTCGTTTCCCCGAGCTCGACCGCTGGCTGCCGAAGGAATACGAGTTCTTCGAGAGGTACTCCGATCGAAGCGTCTCGATCTACACCGGCCACCTGGTGGCACGGCCGATCCATGGTCCATCCGAACCGGAGAGATGCGACTCCTGTTTCATTCGTTCATTTCACTTCGTTGCGCCACCGAATGACTCGATCGTCGTCGAGGGCCGGAGGCATCCCTCCCCTGTCGACTGGACCGATCGCCACGGCCAGGGGACCTACGTCTACTTCGGATCCATCCAACCGATCGCCACTCGGGAGATGATCTCGATCATCGATCCGGGCCTTCCCGACTGGCTGGAGACGCAGACCCGCAGCATGCTTCCCCGGTTGTTCGCCCTCTACACCCGGCGATTCGGCGTCGAGCTCCCCCAGCGTCCAACGATTCTGTTTCACTACCAGCCTGGCAATACGGCCGGCTACTCGAGCGGCGGAGGAACTCTCCCCGGACTCATCCAACTCGGCATCGAAGGTCGGGCATGGCAGGAGGAATCGCCAGAAGGGATGCTTCATCTGTTTCATTTTCTCGCCCACGAGTCGGCTCACCTGTGGAACGGACAGATCGTCCAGTATCCGGGGGATCAGGATTCCTGGATGCATGAAGGCTCGGCGGACGCTCTGGCGGAACGGGCACTCCTCGACCTCGGCCTGATCGATGAGGATCGCTTTCTCCAATACCAGACCTCCGCGCTCAACCAGTGCCGCCGAGGCCTCGGAGAGGACGTCCCTCCGAACCGCCGCCGAACGCCAGCAATACGCTCTCTACTACTCCTGCGGAAACGCCATCGCGCTGCTGACCGAAGCCAGCATGCCGGACCACGACCTGTTCGCCTTCTGGAAAGAGCTGATCCAGCGGGCACGTCGGTCGGGAACCTACGGCCCCGATGACTATTCGGAGGTCTGGAGAAGCAGGGGTGCGAGCGACGGAGATCTCCAGGACCTGGAGACCCTGGTCGGAACGCCGGAATCACCCGGCATCCTCGCCCGGCTGCTCACGCATCACGGCGTCCTCCTCGAGAAGGAAGCGAACCCTCCCCAGGAGTACGGGCAGCAGGTGTCACGCGACATGCTCCTCTCACTGCTCGACGGCGTGTGTCAGGGGAGCTTCGGATTCAGCACCACCCCAGGCGGTCTGCTCCTGGACGAACACCTCGACTGCGGGAAGATCCCCGGAGGTGCGTTCGTCACGGCAATCCAGGGACGGGACGTTCTCCGCGAAGGCCAGCGGGTGCAGGACGAGCTTCACCAGAAATGTGGCCCGGGCGGGTCGGTCCAGCTCACGATCCTGGAGCAGGACTCCTCTGGAGACGCGCGCAGGATCGAGGTCCCCTGCCCGCACGCAGTGGGAATGCGTCCGGAATACCTTCGAATCGTTTCCCGACCGACCCCTCGAAACGGGCATCGGTGAGCGTCGTTGCAGCTCAGGCTGCCTGTCCCGCCAGTTCCTGTCGCGGCGCCGGCTGGGCCTGCGAAGCAGCAGGATTTCCAGGAGCCATGCGTACAGCAGCGAATCGAAGAGGATCTCGGTGCTGTGAAGAATGCGCATCCCTGGCGGGAGCCAGTACGCCTGAATCAATCCGTGCAGGCCGACCACGGCAAACATCGCGAAGCCGACGATGAGCCACCACCGCCGGACGGGTCCCCTCCAGCTCATCGCGATGGGAAGAGTGGCGGCCAGGAACACGGCGCTTCGCAGGAGCTGAACGCCGATGACCGCGCCCATCCCCGGGAGCTGCAGTCCGAACTGCTGATCCCGGTAAGCCCCTTCCACCACCATCCCGACCGGCATTCCGAAGATGAAATAGACCACCGGAAAGGCCAGCCACGCGGCAATCAGACGGACGGTCCACTCCCCCGGCGAGCGACCGGAAAAGAACGACACCGTCCCCTCCCGCGTCGGATCCTCGTTCCGGAACAGCAGTGCAATCACCACTCCGAGCAGGAGAGCGGCCGGCAGCCAGATGATCGCGGTCGCCGCGGCTCCCCCGAGCGTGGTGAAAAGCGCCGCCTCGATGTTGTTGTTGATTCCCAGAGCCGCGTAGACGAACCAGCCGACCATTGCCGCGCGGAGTGCAAGGCCGCAACGAAGCCGGCGGGCGATGGCCGTCATCCCGAGTGCGACGGCAATGGCCCCCACCATTCCCAGCAGCCCGACGAGCTTCATGTTGACCGCTTCCGGCAGGTTCGGAGCCGCCAGGCCCATGGCGGAACTCACCACACCGCCGATCATCGTTCCAACAAAAAAGCTCACCGCGGCGACGAGAATCTTCCCGGCGTATGCGAACATTCGGTTCTCCCGGTTCAGCGCAGGGTTCTCGGGACGGGATCGGCCGAAAGGCAACGCCAATTCTACTCCCGGGACACCAGGAACCTCCAGTCGCCGCGACGCACGAATGGGCCACGCGGATTAACCCCAATGGCCCGAACTTCAGGGTCTGATGCCCGCGAAGCGGGCAATCGGAACGCCGCCTTCCAGGCGGCCGGGCCGCCGGCTTCCAGCCGGCTTCCCGGAGCGTGCATGGCGACGTGACCGGTGCGGCCCGGGACTCCGGCGACCCGGCTGTCAGGGGGACGGCGTTCCGAAGCACAGGAGAACCACGCCCTTAAGTCCGGGCCATTGGGATTAACAGGTGGGCGGGTGGAGACTCGTGGGCAGCGGCGGCTCGTGTCGCCACCCGGCCGTTCCACCTCAGGCTTCGCGTGCGGGGGGATAGTCGTCCGAGCGGACGAGCACCTCACGAGGTTTGCTGCCCTGGCTCGGACCGACGATGCCGTTTGCCTCCATCATCTCGACCAGACGAGCGGCGCGGGAGTAGCCGAGCTTCATCCGGCGCTGGAGGTAGGAAGCCGAGGCCTGCCCGGTGTCGAGCACCAGCCGAACCGCATCGTCGTACTTCGGATCATCCAGAAACTCGATCCCGTCGGCACCACTCTTTTCCTCGGCGACCTGGGTGATCTCTTCCAGATAGTCCGGCTCGCCCTGGTACTTCTTGACGAAGTCCACGATGTCGCCAATCTCCCGCTCCGAGACGTAGGCACCGTGCAACCGGCGCATCCGGGCCGTGCCGGGAGGAAGAAACAGCATGTCGCCGTTCCCGAGGAGCTTCTCCGAGCCCTGAGTGTCGAGAATGGTCCTGGAGTCGACCTTCGAGGCCACCTGGTAGGAGATCCTCGAGGGAAAGTTCGCCTTGATCACGCCGGTGATGACGTCGACCGAGGGCCGCTGAGTGGCGATGATCAGATGGATTCCCACCGCCCGCGCCTTCTGCGCGAGACGGGTCACGGAGTCCTCGACGTCCTTCGAGGCGACCATCATCAGATCCGCGAACTCGTCGATGATCACCACGATGTAGTGCATCGATTCGAGCTGCGCGAACTTGTCCGGGTCCGCGGTCGGCGAGCGCCGCCGCGCATCCGGATTCTTCAGAAACACGTTGTACTGATCGATGTTCCGGACCCCGCACTCGGCGAGGATTCGATAGCGGTTCTCCATCTCCTGGACCGCCCAGAGCAGCGCGTTCGAGGCGAGTTTCGGATCGGTCACGATGGGATGGAGCAGATGCGGGATGTCCTCGTAGATCTTCAGCTCCACCATCTTCGGATCGATCATCAGCATCCGGAGATCTTTCGGCATCGCTTTGTAGAGCATCGACACGATCATCGAGTTCAGCCCGACCGACTTGCCTGCCCCGGTGGCACCCGCGACCAGCAGATGAGGCATCCGGGCGAGATCGGTCACCACCGGATCGCCGTGGATGTCCTTGCCCAGCGCGAGCGTCAGCATCGAGCTCGACTCCCGAAACACGTCGGAGTCGATGATGTCGTGCAGCGCGATCAGCTCGCGATTGCGGTTCGGCAGCTCGATTCCGACCGTGGAGGAGCCGGAGATCCGCTCGATCCGGATCGACTCCGCCTTGAGCGCGAGAGCCAGATCATCGCCGAGATTCACCACTTTGGCGTATTTCACGCCCGCAGAGGGTTTGAATTCGAACGTGGTGACGACCGGTCCGGGATGGTAGGCCGTGACTTCTCCGTCTACGGAGAACTCGCGGCAGCGCTCCTCGATCAACTTTCCGATCTCGAGGTACTTGCGGTGAGTCGCTTCATCCATCTCGTTCCCGCCGGTCCCCTGCTCAAGCAGGTTCGCGTACGGCAGACGCTCGGAAGAGAGCGAGCGCGGCGGATCGCCGCCTCGATCACGCTCCGCCGGGCGTTTCGGCTTCTTCGGCCGCCCCGCGGCCGACTCCTGTCGCGAAGCCGGTCGGGGGGGGACCGTGGCGCGGCGGGCGGGCGATTCCGGACGGGATCGCGCCGGAGCAGTCTCCCGCGGAGCCGCGTAGAGCTCGAAGATGTCTGCAGCCGGCTCATTGGCCAGCTCTTCCGCCACTTTTCGCAGATCGGCCTTGGTCACCTTCCGGATCTGAAATCGCCCGGGGCCCCGGACTTCCCGGACGATCAGCGTCCGGTCCGGCTCCACTTGCGGCAACTCCCGCGCAGCGGGCGCGTCGTCCACCTGATCGAGGTGCTTCCTCACCACATCCGACTTCATCTTCTCTTTCCGCCGGCGCTCCCGCAGTCGGGCCCACTGCAGCGCGATCCTCTGGTAGAGGTCGGCGAAGATCAACCGGATCGAGAGAAACACGGCGGCGAGACTGATGCGCGTCGCCAGAAGAAATCCGACAACGAGCGCCGTCAGCAGCACCATTCCGGCACCGACGGAGTTCAGATTCGCCGCGATACTCTTGCGCAGCTCCTCCCCGAGATAGCCTCCGGGCTGGAGCAATGATCCGCGAAACCAGATCTCTCCCACCGCGAGGTCGACCAGCGGAGGCAGCGCAATCAGCATCACCAGAAAGCCGATCAGTTTGGTCTGGACGAATTCGATCTTCCGGCCCCAGAAGCGGTTCCAGCCGATGATGAACAACGTGGTGGGAAACAGCAGACTGACCAGTCCGAGAAAGCCGACCAGCAGCCACGCGATGGTCGCTCCGTAATAGCCGATCGCATTGGCGATCTCGGGATGGTCGGAGGTGAAGAAGGCCGAGGAATCGGTGGGATGGTACGTCACCAGCGCCGCCGCAGTGATCGCGGCGATCGCCAGGAGTACGACGCCGACGAGCTCACCACCACGCCGGCTCTTCAAAAATTGAGGCAGCTCCATTCCCACCACACGCACCTTTCCCAGAGCTCTGAACGAATGTTATCAGAGGAAACGAAAGAAAGAAAGACGACCATCGGCAGTTTGTCAGTTGCGAGTTGTGGGGTTCGGGGCTCTGGGGGTTGGGCCTCTGGCCCGATACCCGGCGTGCCTCCGGCCGCCGAGGGCGCGATCCACAGAGCGCACCCCCTTCATTCTCGTCGTACCAGCGCCTACGTCCTCGCCACACGCAGCCTGATTGCTTCGTGGCACGAGCACTCGGGTGCCACGTCCCCCCGGGGATCGGGCCAGAGGCCCCGACCCCCACCCTAAAAGAGCGCCGGTTCCTGATACGTCCCGAAGACTTCGCGCAGCGCGTCGGAGATCTCTCCCACCGAGGCGTAGGCTTTGACGCAATCGAGGATAAGCGGCATGGTATTGACCGTTTCGTCCGCCGCCCCTCGTTTGAGCGCCTCGAGGGTCCGCTCCACCGCGGCACCGTCCCGCTTCGACCGAACCTCACGAAGCAGCGCGAGCTGCTCATCAGCCACCGAGTCGTCGATGTAGAGAATGTCGTAGGGATCTTCGTCCGTCATCACGAACGAGTTGACTCCGACGATCAGCTTCTCCTTGTCATCGATGGCCCGCTGATAGCGGTAGGAAGCATCCCAGATCTCCTTCTGGGGATAGCCTGCCTCGATCGCCTCGACCATTCCGCCCATCTCGTCGATCCGGCGGAAGTACTCCAGACATTCCGCTTCGATCCGGTCGGTCAGCTCTTCCACGAAGAACGAGCCGCCGAGCGGATCGATCGTGTTGATCACCCCGGATTCGTGAGCGATGATCTGCTGGGTCCGCAGAGCGATGCGGGCCGAGTTCTCGGTCGGGAGCGCAAGGGTCTCGTCGAGCGAATTGGTGTGCAGCGAATTGGTTCCTCCCATCACTGCCGCCAGCGCCTGGAGGGTCACCCGGACGATGTTGTTGTACGGCTGCTGAGCGGTGAGCGAACATCCGGCGGTCTGGGTGTGAAACCGCAGCATCAGGGATCGTGGATCCTGTGCATTGAACCGCTCCTTCATCTCCCGGGCCCAGATCCGGCGCGCCGCGCGGAACTTCGCGACCTCTTCGAAGAAGTCGTTGTGGGAGTTGAAGAAGAACGACAGCCGGGGCGCGAAATCGTCGACGTCGAGGCCTGCTCGAATCCCGTACTCGACGTACTCCAGACCATCCCGGAGGGTGAAGGCCAGCTCCTGCGCCGCGGTCGATCCCGCCTCCCGGATGTGATACCCGGAGATCGAGATGGTGTTGTAGCGCGGCACCTCCGTCGCGCAGAACCGGAAGATGTCGGTGATCAGCCGCATCGAGGGCCGCGGCGGGAAGATGTACTCCTTCTGCGCGATGTACTCCTTGAGGATGTCGTTCTGCAGCGTTCCGGAGATCTTCTTCCAGTCCGCCCCCTGTTTTTCCGCGACCGCCAGATACATCGCCAGCAGAATCGGCGAGGTGGAGTTGATCGTCATCGAGACGGTCACCTCTTCGAGGTTGATCCCGTCGAAGACGGTTTCCATGTCGGCCAGCGTGTCGATCGCAACCCCGCACTTTCCGACCTCTCCCCGGCTGTACGTATGATCCGAGTCGTATCCGTAGAGGGTGGGCAGATGGAAGGCGATCGACAGCCCGGTCTGGCCGTGCTCCAGCAGATACTTGTACCGCTCGTTCGACTGCTTTGCCGTTCCGAATCCGGCGAACTGCCGCATCGTCCAGAGCTTTCCCCGATAGCCGGTGGGATGAAGTCCGCGGGTGTAAGGGAACTCCCCGGGCATGCCCAGATCGCGCTCGTAGTCCAGATCCCGAATCGAATCCGGAGTGGCGAACGGGTCCACTTCCATGCTGCTCACCGTGGTGAAGTCGTCCTTCCAGGTCCCCTTCTTCTCGAGGTGCGGATCCCGAGCCTCCCGTTCCCAGCGGTCCTTCTCCCGGGCGACCTGGTCGAGGGCCTGTTCGGAAAAGAGGGACATCTGCGAGCTCGGCTCCTCCCCTTCCGGGGGCTGAGCGGATGAGGACTGTTTCGTTTCGAGATCGGTCTGGCTCATAGGGTCTCCACCATCATTTCGGAACTGAAATTCATCGTTTTCTTCTCGAGAAATGCGCCGAGGCCCTTCTGCGGCTCGCCGGTGGCGAACAGCCGGGCAAACTCCGCCCGCTCGATCACGTCACCGCGCCGCGTCCGGATCATCGAGGCGGCCGAAGCGAGTGCCGGAAGACTCCTCGGTCCGATCCAGGCGCGCGCCCACTCTAACGGATCCGTTCCGTCGGGGACAAGATCGTCCGCGAGGCCGATCGACACCGCCCGCTCGGCCGGAATCTCCGGCTCCGCCATCAGAAGCAACGGAACCGCCCGCCGCCCTATTCTCCAGATGGCATACCTCCCTTCCTGTGCAACTGCTGCTACCTGGTGGGATAATAACTGACGACATATCGCCACACTTGTATCTGTTCATTGCTTCATTGTAGCACACCAAGGGGATGTTGGTATCGTCGAGCACCCACCTATCAGATACCTCCACCCCTAGGCCATTGCTATCAACAACCAACCACTTCCCATGGCCCACTTTTCTGACCTTCTCAAAGGTGGTGCTCTCCACCACCTCTCTCCTATCAAATTTGGCAATTAGAGCAAATCCTGACCCCCGATACCGAATTCCTGAGTATGCACGGTGAGTCAGAATGGTTGTTGTTGCCTCCTTGGTCACCTCCATCACACAGAACGTGCCTCCTAGGCCATGCCTGACTGCAAAATGGTGACTGCCAGTGATCCAAATGGCAACATAGGACTCTGGATGTCTGATATAGATTGCATCTTCCTGGTGGAGAGAAAGTCTTTTGTACCAAGCACTCCAGATATTGATGTTCTCTTCAATCACTCTCCTCTTCTTCGCATTCTTCTCATTTGCTAGGAGGATTTGTTCTTCCAGGATCTTCTCTCTCACTCGGGCTTCATCAAAGTCGTCTGGTCTTTCTTGCATGATGATTCTTTTGTGTTGGTCATATGCTTTTTCAATCCCTGCAACAACTTGGGTAGGTCGACACTGTTCAGCAAGACGGAGGTCCTCCAGCTGCTTTACTATCTTATCTTCAGACATATTTAAGGTGTCTGGTATTCCACCTCGTAGCTTGACTGGTACAGTCTTTCGAGACACCAATCCCTTCCTTTCAATGGAAATGATGACCCTGAAATCATCCTTCTTATCTGGTGGCATATTTTAACCTGTCCCTCTAAAATGTTTGACTTATTGGGAAGTCATACAACCTGTATTAACACTGATTATTGGGGTGTTCTATAGCGGGTAGACTAAATGGACTTTGTGTTATTCACGTGCGATATGCAGTAGGTAGTCAGGTTGCTGTGACCACTATTTTGGTG
>CAVUJZ010000010.1:0-235932 GCA_963741905.1 uncultured Acidobacteriota bacterium
GCGACTGGTGATGTCCGGATGAGGGCCACGACTCTGCAGTCGGCGTCCCCTGTCGCATCAGGCGTCCGGAGTACCTGATCCCCATGGTCTTCGACGTCCACATCCACATCCAGCCGTGGCAGATGCTTTCTCCCGGCGCCCTCGCGCTGATGGACGATGACGCTCACGCCGGAGTCCGGGAGCTCCTGGAGGATCCGGTCCTTCTGCTCCGCCATCTCGACGACAACGAGGTGGATCGGGCGTGCTGCATCAACTACGTGGCTCCCGACGTGATGGGATTCACCCGCGAGACCAACGACTGGATCACCCGGTTCACCCGGGATCATCGTGATCGTCTTCTGCCGGTCGGATCGGTCAACCCCCGCTTCGAGACGGATGTCCGCTCCGAGATCAACCGCGTGCTCGACCTGGGAATCCGGATGATCAAGATCCATCCGCCCCATCAGCTTTTCGCGTCGAACGCGTATCGGCACGATCTGCCTCAGCTTGCCGAGGTCTACCGCGCCTGCGAGCAGAGAGGGATCCCGGTGATGATCCACACCGGAACCTCGATCTTTCCCGGCGCCCGAAACGTCTTCGCCGATCCGATGCCGGTGGATGACGTCGCCGTGGACTTCCCGAATCTGCGGATCATCCTCGCGCACGCCGGCCGGCCCCTCTATGGCGAGACCGTCTTCTTTCTGGTGCGTCGCCATCCGAACGTCCACATCGATCTGTCCGGAATCCCTCCCGGACGGCTCAGTCGTTACGTCCCGCGTCTCGCCGAGATTGCAGACTTCGCCTTGTGGGGAACGGACTGGCCATCACCCGGAATCACCTCCCTGAGGGAGAACGTCGAAGCTTTCCGTGCACTCGGCTTCAGCGAAGAGACACAGAGGAAGATCCTGGGGGAGAACGCCGCGAGGATCTTTGCCGAACAGTGAGCGGCAATTCGCGAATTACCGATTCAGGGACTTGACCAGATCGGAAAGCAGCTCGGAATCTTCCAGGTCGAGCACCAGCAATCCATCGGGCGAATCGATCACTGCGACGTTGTCCAGGCCCACCACCGCGACCGGTCGGCTGCCCTCGGCATGGACGAACCCTCCGCTCGAGGCGGTCCGATGGACCCCTTCCGATCGGCCTGTCCCGGCGAGTCTCGCGACCGCCTTCCATGAACCGACGTCCGACCAGCGGAACTCTCCGGGAACCGTGGCTACCCGATCGCTCCGCTCCATGAGCGCATAGTCGATTGAAATGGAAGGCATGCTCGCGTAGAGCTCGGCTTTTCGATCCTGGTCCGTCTGGTCGCGAATCGCTCCGGCAATCCCGGCGATCTCGGGCGCGAAGCGCTCGAGCGCCCGGGCGAAGACGTCTGCACGCCAGACGAACATCCCACCGTTCCAGGCAAACCGCCCCGAACGGAAGAATTCCATCGCACGCTGAGCGTCCGGCTTCTCCACGAACCGCTTCACCTGGCGAATGCCGGGGCGGATCGGGTCTCCGAGCTCGAGATATCCGTAGCCGGTGTTCGCCTCGGTCGGCTGAATCCCGATGGTGACCAGCATGTCGCTTCCGGCGGCGAAGCGGAAGGCGGTGTCGACGATCCCGATGAAGGTGGGCTCGTCGCCAATGTGGTGATCCGAGGGAAAGATCGCAATGGTCGAGTCCGGATGGCGGTGCTCGATCTCGAAGCAGCAGGCCGCGATCGCGGGGGCGGTATTGCGACGGACCGGCTCCAGCAGAATGTTCTCTGCCGAGATCTCCGGAATCTGCTCGAGGATGAGGCTCCGGTAGCGCTCGTGTGTGGCGATGTAGATACGATCCGCCTCGACCGCCTTCCGCAGTCGTGCCCAGGTCTGCTGAATCAGGGAACCGCCTTCGAAGAGCGGCAGAAACTGTTTCGGCCGATCCTCGGTACTCAGAGGCCACAGGCGTGTTCCGGCTCCTCCGGCCAGCAGCAGGACGGCGCGGTTCGAGCTCATGATTTCTGGTTCTCCTCCCGGTGGTCTGAGTCCGAATTCTTTTCCGGCTTGCGACCCACCGCCACCAGACTCAGGCCGGAGTCGGGGCGGTTTCCCTCGAACATCCGGAAAAGCGGCACCAGGCGGTCGAAGATCCGCGATTGTCCGGACGGAAGCTGCCGTCGGCGAAGAATCCGACTGTTGAACCACCAGCCGAGCTTCCCGGCCCGATTCTGATGGTGAGACACTTCGACCTCGAATCCGGCCTGCTTCAGCTTGTCTTCGAGCTCGTCCTTCTCGTAGCGCCGTTGGTGTCCCACTCCCCGGTCGAGAGAGCCGAAAAGCGACCGACCTGCCGGCACGTAGACCACGATCCGTCCTTCCGGCGCCAGCAGGTCGAACAGACGCCGCAGGACCAGGAGGTCGTCCGCGGTATGCTCGAGAACATTGATGCAAAGCACGGTGTCGAAGCGGTGCTGCGCGAACCTTTCCGGGACCGGTCCGGCATCGAGGTCGAGCTCTTCGACCAGAATCCCGGGCCGCCGCCTGAACGAGTTGCGAAGGCGGTCGAGATAGGGAACCTCCCGATCGGTCGCCACCACCAGCTCGCGCCCATACAGGTAGCGGGTCATCGTGCCGGTTCCCGCACCGACCTCGAGCACCCGCTGACCCATCCAGGGACGGATCGCATCCCAGATCCACCGGTTGTATCGGGTCAGCCGGGACATCCGCCGCAGCGTGGTGTAGCCGGTCGGCTCGTCTTTCGGATGGAGGAACAGGCCGAACTTGAGGATCGACCAGACGGCGCTGAGTCCGTCCTTCCAGTTGATCTTCTTTCCCTCCCAGTAGTCGCGCCCGTGGTAGGAGATCGGGACCTCATAGATCCGATACCCGCGCCGGGCGAGCTTCGCGGTCACCTCCGGCTCGAAGCCGAACCGGTTCGAGGTCAGGTGGATCGACTGGATCACGCTCCGCCGGAAGACCTTGTAGCAGGTCTCCATGTCGGTCAGGTTCAGATTGGTGATGGCGTTGGAGAGAAAGGTGAGGAACCGGTTCCCGACGGTATGCCAGAAGAGCATCGCTCGTCGCGGAAATCCTTCGAACCGTGAGCCGAAGACCGCGTCGGCGTCACCGGTGAGCAGGGGCTCGATCAGCCGGGGATACTCTTCCGGGTCGTACTCCAGGTCGGCATCCTGAATGATCACCAGCTCGCCTCGGGCCTCGGCGATGCCGCGCCGGAGCGCCGCGCCCTTCCCCTGATTGCGCGGCTGGAGGATGTGGCGGAGCTCGGGCCATTCGGCGGCGAGCGAAGCGACCACGTCACGGGAGCCATCGGTGGATGCGTCATCCACGACGATGATCTCCTTGTCGACGTCCACGGCGCGAACCCGGCGGAGGAGCTCGGCCACGGTTGCCCGTTCGTTGTAACAGGGGATGACAACCGACAGGAGAGGAGGACGGGCGGAATCTGGCTGGTTCACAGGCGAGCTATTGTAAGCTACGTCCCCGGCGACGATCGATGAGAAACCCCAACGAGCAGATCACTTCGGAAGGTGCCCGCAAGCTGGTCCACATGTTTTTCGGACTGTTCGCGATCAGCCTCTACTGGCTGAGCACGATTCAGGCTGCGGGTGTGGCCATCGCGGCACTCCTGTTCAACTGGCTGGTTCTTCCCCTGGTCGGCGGGAAGCAGATCTCTCGTGGCGGCCGGGGCTACGACCGTGGCATCATCCTCTACCCGATCGCCGTGCTGTTGCTGATCGTCGCCTTTCCGTTCCGGCCGGACCTTGCCGGGATCGTCTGGGTGATCCTGGCGTTCGGCGATGGTGCGGCAACTCTCCTGGGGCGCAACGTCCGGAGCCGCCGGCTTCCCTGGAACCCGGAAAAGAGCCTCGCTGGGACCGCCGGATTCATCGAAGTGGGGTTTCCCGCGGCGGCGGGCATCGCATTCCTGCTCCGGCCGCAGGGATCCGAGGCTGGGGTTCCGACTCTGGTGATGGTCTTTCTCGCCGTGCTGGTCTGCGCCGCGGTGGAGAGTCTGCCGCTGAACGTCGACGACAACATCACCGTTCCGCTGGCCGGTGCACTGACGGTTGCAGCGCTGGCGCGTGCGGAGCTGTTCCCGACGATCCAGTGGGCTCCACGGATGCCCCTCTGGCTGGTGGCGAACGCCCTTCTGGCGCTCGCCGGGTTTGCCGCGGGTGGCGTGAGTGTCTCCGGGATGGTCGGAGGCTTTCTGATCGGCGCCGTGATCCTCGTGTTTGCAGGCTGGGAGCTTTACCTCGTTCTGATTCTCTTCTTCGTGATCGGGACGGCGGCCACCAGGCTCGGGTACCGCCGGAAAGCTGCTCGTGGCCTGGCGCAGGAATCAGGGGGGCGGCGTGGGTTTTCCCATGCCTTCTCCAATACCGGAGTCGCCACGATTCTCGCGTTGCTGATCGGTGTCTCTTCTTTCGACCCGCGGATGCTCTGGCTCGGAGCGATTGCCGCCTTCGCGACCGCGGCAGCCGACACCACCGGTTCCGAGATTGGACAGCTTCTGGGGCGTCATGCATTTCTTCCACTCTCCTTGCGGAGGGTGGAGCCCGGAACCGAGGGGGCGATCTCGGTCGAGGGGACGGTGGCCGGACTATTCGCTGGAATCCTCGTTTCGGCGGTGGGTGTGTTTCTTCTGGGATGGAGGAGCTTTCACCGCTTTCCGGGCGAGTTGATCGGCTCGGCGTGGATCTGGCGGGCCATCGTGGCCTCCTCGGTGGCCGCCTTCGTCGGATCGTGGCTCGAGAGCGTTCTGGGCAGTTGGAACCGCGAGCAGGATCCGCCGGTTCCGAACGGAGCGCTGAATTTTTTCAATACGCTCGCTGGAGCAATGCTGGCGATGGTGCTGAGCCTCCGGTGGATCTGGTAAGAGGAGCAAGACGACTTTGAAGACGATTGTGATCGCGGGACGGCCGAATGTCGGCAAGTCCACCCTGTTCAACCGGCTGGCGGGAAAGCGGCGCGCGCTGGTTCACGATTTGCCCGGGATGACCCGGGACCTGCTGAGCGACGTCATCACCCTGGATGATGGCCGGAAGTTCGCTCTGGTCGACACGGGCGGTCTGGAATATGGCGACTCTCCGATGTCGGCGTTCGCAAGCGAGATCCGCGCACAGGCGGGAGAGGCGATCCGGCGCGCGGACCTGATTCTGTTCCTCGTCGACGGCATCGACGGACTGCTCGCCGAGGACCGGGATATCGCGGAACAGCTCCGGCCCCAGGCGGACAAGGTGGTGCTGGTGGTGAACAAGGCCGACGCCCGGGTGGTGGAACAGAACCTTCCTGAATTCTACGAGCTCGGCTACGACCGCCTTTTCCGGATCTCCGCGGAACATGGAACCGGAGTCGAAGATCTGTGGGATCTGATCGAGACGGAGGTTCCTGAAGGAGAGGAGGAGCCGGAAGGGGAAGGGGAGGAGCCGGTTCGGCTGGCGATCATCGGACGGCCGAATGTCGGGAAATCCTCGCTGCTGAACCGGCTGGTCCGAACGGAGCGCTCCATCGTTTCGGACATTGCCGGCACCACCCGTGACGCGATCGATTCGGTGATCGAGCGGGAGGGACGGAACTACCTGATCATCGATACGGCGGGAATCCGCCGCAAGGGCAAGACCACCGACCAGGCGGAGAAGCTGTCGATCATGTCAGCGCGCAGGGCGATCGAGCGTTGCGAGGTCGCGCTGGTCATGATCGACGGCGTGGAAGGCGCCACGGCGCAGGATGCCACGGTGGCGGGCTACGCCGAGGAGGCGGGACGGGCGGCACTTCTTCTGGTCAACAAATGGGACATCGTCGAGCGCAGTCCGGAGCTGACCCGGGAATTCGAGTCAGAGCTCCGGAGGAAGCTGAAATTTCTGTCCTACGCACCGGTGGAGTTCGTCTCGGCCAGGACCGGCCGCCGGGTCGAGAAGCTGTTTACGACCATCGACCGGATCGCCGAGGGATTCCGTCGCCGGTTCCGGACCTCCGAGCTGAATCAGATTCTCGAACGGGCGGTCGCACACCATCATCCGCCTTCGCTTCGGGGGCGCCAGCGCCGTTTCTACTACGCCACCCAGCTCCGGAGCGGGCCTCCGACCATCGCCCTGTTTTCCAATTCCGTGGAGCCGCTGCACTTCTCCTACAAGCGGTATCTGGAGAACCAGTTCCGCGAAGCGCTGAACCTGGAGGGCTGTCCGGTGCGGCTGCTGGTTCGCGGCCGGAAAGGAATGGATCTGAACTGAAGCCATCCGGGCGGAATGGACCGCCCCGATGGCGCCGTTCTTCACTCCGTTCACCACGTCGTTCCTTCCCCCTCGTGATATCCTGAAAGACTGCAGTTCGAGCCAATCCAAGGAGTCGTTTTCACCATGTCAGGTCACAGCAAATGGAGCACGATCAAGCACAAAAAGGGTGCGGCAGACGCCAAGCGAGGCAAGGTCTTCACCCGCATCATCAAGGAGATTACCGTCGCGGCCCGACTGGGCGGAGGCGATCCCACCGGCAATCCCCGACTGCGTGCCGCCATCGCCGAGGCGAAGGCGAACAACATGCCGAAGGACAACCTCGAGCGGGCCATCAAGAAGGGTACGGGTGAGCTCGAGGGTGAGCGATACGAAGAAGCCACCTACGAGGGCTACGGCCCGGGCGGCGTCGCGGTGATCGTGGAAGCAGTGACTGACAACGGGAATCGGACCACCCCGGAGATCCGTCACATCTTCGAGAAGAACGGCGGCAATCTCGGGACGCCTGGTTCCGCTTCGTATCTGTTCGAGAAGAAGGGTTACTTTTCAATCGAGCGCTCGGCCGTGAGCGAAGAGCGGCTGATGGAGATCGCGCTCGAAGCCGGCGCCGAGGATCTGGTCACGGATGATCCCGACTCCTTCGAGATCTACACCAGCCCGGATGAGTTCGAGCCTCTGCGCGAAGCGCTGGAGAATGCCGGCATCCCGACGATCGAGGGGAAGATCGGAATGATTCCGATGAACATGGTCAGCCTCGACGAAGGGAAGTCGCGCCAGATGATGAAGATGATGGAACTGCTGGACGATCACGACGACGTCCAGAACGTCTGGACCAACTTCGACATCCCCAACGAGTATCTCGAGGCGTCCTGAGATGGCGGTTCTTCCCCAGCCGCCGTTCCGGATTCTGGGCGTCGATCCAGGGTCGATCGTCACCGGATTCGGGGTCATCGATCAGATCCGTGGGGATCTGGTCCTGGTGGAGCAGGGAGCGATCCGGACCACACGCGGAGCCGATCTGTCGGTCCGGCTGGAGCAGATCTACCGTGGAGTGCTGGAAGTGGTGGATCGGACCGCCCCGGTGGCCGTGGCCGTCGAGTCGCCTTTTGCCGGACTCAACGCGAAGAGTCTGATTCAGCTGGCCCATGCGCGGGGGGTGATTCTTCTCGCAGCCCGGATGGCGGGGCTGGAGGTGTTCGAGTATTCACCTCGGTCGGTCAAGAGTGCGGTGGTTGGATATGGCGGCGCGGAGAAGCAGCAGGTGAGCCGGATGGTCCGGTTGCTGATCAAGGGGGTCGGGAATGTCCGGATGGCGGCCGATGCCTCCGACGCCCTGGCGATCGCCGTCTGCCACGCACATTCGAGAAAGATGCGCGCGCTGGCCTGAAACCGTTTCGAAACTTCATCTCCGGTCGTCGAGCCTGTCGCAGACATCCTTGCGTCAACCTTGCATCACCCCCGGGAGCGGACGTGGATCAATCCGGCCTCTCGGGTTAGAATCACCGCCGCCTGGACGGGGCGAGACCCGGAGTCGAGTCAACCTATGGCCCGAAAAAAGACGAAAGTGAAAGAACCCAGGATCCCGCCTGTGCGCCGGAGTGGACGGATCTGCTTCGCAGAATGCTGCTGATCCGGAAGTTCGAGGAAGCATCCGAACGAGAATTCCGGCGGGGAAAAATCGGCGGTTACCTGCACGTCTACAGCGGTGAGGAGGGAGTCGTCGCCGGCGTGATGACCGCCCTCGATCCGGGGGACGTCGTATTCGCCGGATACCGCGATCATGCGCATGCCCTGCTGCTCGGGAGCGATCCCGGTGCGGTGATGGCCGAGCTGTTCGGTCGGGCGGGAGGCATCTCTCACGGCAAGGGCGGCTCGATGCACCTGTTCGATGCGGAGAAGGGACTCTACGGCGGCTACGGCATCGTCGGCGGTCATCTCACTCTCGCCACCGGGGCCGCCTATGCCCTTCGGCAGCGAAAAACCGGGAAGATCGCGGTCTGCTTTTTCGGCGACGGTGCGATGAACATCGGCTCGTTTCACGAAGCGCTCAATATGGCCGGACTCTGGGGCAAACAGGGGCATTGCCCGATTCTTTTCGTCATCGAGAACAACGGCTACGCCATGGGGACTTCGGTGGAGCGGCATTCCGCTCTTCCCGATCTCGCCGAGCGCGTCCGCGCCTACGCCATTCCCGCCGAGAAGGTCGATGGGCAGGATGTGTTTGCGGTGCGAGGTGTGGCGGACCGCGTCGTTCAGCAGGTCCGCAAGACCGGCATGCCTTACTGCATCGAAGCGGTGACCTATCGCTTCTCCGGCCACGGCGCGGCGGACATCATGCAGCCTTATCGAACCAAGGAAGAGGTCGAGGAGCACCGGGCCCGTGATCCGATCAGCATTCTCTCCAGGCGGTTGAAGGAAGTCTGCGGTCTGACCGACGATCAGTTGGAGACGATGAATCGCGAGGCCGAAGAAGAAGTGGCCCGGGCGGAGGCCTTTGCCAATGAGAGCGAAGCGCCGCCGGAGTCGGAACTGATGACCGACATCCTCGGAGCCTCATTCGACCACCGGGACGCGGCGGGCGAGACCGACTGGCGGGAAGAGGAAGATCGTGGCTGAGAAGACCTATCGCGATGCGATCCGCGACGCGCTGATCGAAGAGATGGAGCGGGACGAGTCGGTCCTGATCATGGGCGAGGACATCGGCGTGTACGAGGGCACCTTCCGGATCACCGCCGGAATGCTCAAGAAATTCGGCCCGCAACGGGTCATCGACACCCCCATCGCCGAGGCGGGGATGGTTGGAACCGCGGTGGGCATGGCGATGCTCGGGCTCAGGCCGGTAGTCGAGATGATGACCATGAACTTCTCGCTGGTTGCGGCCGACCAGATCCTCAATCATGCCGCGAAGGTTCGTTACTTCTCCGGCGGCCAGGTCGACGTTCCGATGGTCATCCGGGGCCCCCAGGGGGCCGGGGTTCAGCTCTCCGCGCAGCATTCGCAGTCGTTCGAATCGTTCTACGGACATTTCCCGGGGCTGATCGTGGTGACCCCGGCAACGGCTTCGGACGCCAAGGGAATGCTCAAGAGCGCCATCCGCGGGAAGGACCCGGTGATCTTTCTGGAGAACGCGGCGCTCTATGGTTTGAAAGAAGAGGTTCCCGACGATCCCGACTTTCTGGTGCCTCTTGGGAAATCCAAAGTGGTGCGCGAGGGCAGGGACGTGACGATCGTGAGCTACAGCCGGATGCTCCACCTTTCTCTCGCCGCGGCGAAGACGCTGGCCGGGGAGGGAATCGAGGCGGAAGTGATCGATCTGCGCTCGATGCGTCCGCTCGATCTCGATCCGGTCTATCAGTCGGTACGAAAGACGCACCGTGCAGTCGCGGTGCAGGAACAGTGGAAACCGTTCGGAGCGGCGGCGGAGATCTCTGCGAGCATCAGCGACGCCGTCTTCGATGAGCTCGATGCGCCGGTGGCACGGGTCACGGGGAAGGACGCTCCCATGCCGTACGCCCGCAATCTGGAGCTTGCCGCGGTGCCTCACGAGGACGACGTGATTCAGGCGGTCCGTGCGGTGATGTACAGATCCTGACGGACAAACGACGAGTGAACGAAAGCTGCCATGGCTGAGATCATCATGCCCAAGATGGGCGACGCGATGACCGAAGGAAAGGTCGTCCAGTGGTACAAGAAGGCGGGAGACTCCGTCAAGAAGGGCGAGCCGATCCTGGAGATCGAGACGGACAAGGTCAATCTCGATCTCGAGGCGGAAGAAGACGGCGTTCTGGGCAAGATCGAGGTCGAGGCTGGTTCCATGGTGGACGTCGGAACCCGGCTCTCCTGGATCGGCGATGGCGCCGGAGCGCCGCCGAAGAAGGCCGCGAAGAAGGAAGAGAAGAAGGCCGCGAAGAAGGAAGAGAAGAAGGAGGAGCCGACCGCGGTCGAGCCGGTGCCGGCGCAACCTCCTGCCGAGGCGCCGCCTGAGCAGGCGGCACCGGCAGCGCCTCAGCCATCTCGGACGGCGGCGGTTGAATTCGTCCGCTCCTCTCCGCTGGCTCGCCGGATGGCGAAAGACCTCGGCGTCGAGCTGAGCTCGGTGGCCGGGAGTGGCCCGGGAGGGAGGGTGATCGCCGCGGATGTGAAGAAGGCGTCGGAGCAGAAGCCTCGAGCACGGGCCGCAGGCGCCCCGCCGGCTCAGGCGTCGATGCCTCCGGCCGCGGGTCTCGAGGAGAAGGAGATTCCACTCTCCGGAATGCGGCGGACCATCGCGCGACGGTTGAGCGAGTCGATCGGACCGATCCCGCACTTCTTCCTGACCATCGATCTCGATGTGACCGACCTGATGCGAACCCGCGCGCAGTTGAACGACATCCAGCCGGTGAAAACGAGCGTGAATGACTTCGTGATCCGAGCTGCCGCACTGGCGATCCTGCATCATCCGAATGTGAATGCGAGCTTTACCGGAGAGTCGATCCGGCAGCACGGGCACGTCCACATGGGCATTGCGGTGGCAACGCCGGAGGGTCTGCTCACGCCGGTGATCCGGGATGCGGACCAGCAGTCGGTTCCGCAGATCGCCTCCGCGTCGCGGGATCTCGCCGAGCGGGCGCGAAACCGCAAGCTCAAACCGAACGAATACGAAGGCAGCACCTTCACCATCTCCAACCTCGGGATGTTCGGCATCGAGGAGTTCACCGCAATCATCAATCCTCCCAACTCCGCGATTCTTGCGGTCGGGTCGGCGATGAGCAGGCCGGTCGTCGTGGATGGAGAGATCGTGGTGCGCGAACGGATGAAGATCACCATGTCCTGCGATCACCGGGTGATCGATGGTGCGGCGGGCGCGGAATATCTGAGGACGCTTCGGCAATATCTCGAACAGCCTCTGCGACTGATCGTCTCCTGAGCCCGGCTCGGCTCCGATCGCATTGGAAATCCCGGCTGCGTCCCATCGTGACGAGCCAGTGAGCGCGGGCGTATCTCGGCCCGCACAACCCCACGGGCATTGCCCGTCGCCCGGCGCGGTCGTGGACCGTCGGCTGGAAGCGAATCGAGGAACCACATGAGTGATCGAAAGTACAAACAACGAGGATACATGGAGAGCGGGACATCATCGTCCTCGGGAGGTCGCAACCACGACCGCCCGCCGATGAAGGAACGGCTCGAGGGGGCACCCCGGGGCAGAACTGCGGGAGGGTTCGGTCCGGAGGTCTTCAAGTGCGCACGGTGCGGACGTCTCCAGCGAACCCTCGGCGAGGTGGAGCCTGCGACCACCTGCGAATGTGGCGCGGATCTGCATACCTGCACGAACTGCCGCCTGTTCGACACCTCGGCGCGATGGGAGTGCCGCGAGGAGTCCATTCCGGCCCGTGTCGCGCCGAAGGATTCCAGCAACCAATGCGAGTTCTTCGCTCCCCGGATCGTAAAGGATCTCACCGCGGACAAGGGGAGTGCCCAGGTGCGGACCCCCGATGATGCGCGGAAGGCCTTCGAGAATCTCTTCAAGAAGTAGTCCGTCCCGATGCCACCCACTCTTCAGGAGAATCTGACGCGTCTTCCCCTGTTGCGGATTCTTCTCGCCATCATCACGGGGGTCGCTCTGGGACTTTCCTTTCCCGGGTTCGGCCTGACCAAACTGGCGTTTCTGGCCTTCATTCCGCTGATCTGCGCGGTGGTGACCGCCCGGGGAGCGTGGGGGGCCTTCGGCCTGGGCTGGACCGCGCTGACGGTCACCTGGCTGATCAATGTTCCCTGGGTCATCGCAGTGATGAAGACGCACGGGGGGATCCCACTGTCGGTCGGAATCACCCTTTACGTCGCACTGGCGATGGTTCTTGGGCTGTACGGAGCGTTTTTCGCCGTGCTGGTCTGGTGGCTCCGTCTGGGCGAACGGTTCGGGCCCTGGATGATGATTCCGCTGGCGTGGTCGGTCTCCGAGTACGCCCGGGCGCACCTGATCAACGGCTTTCCGTGGAATCTGCTGGCCGAGGCCATCGTCGACACCACCTTCATCCAGGTGGACCGCTTCGTGGGCCCTTACGCCATCGGTGCCCTGATGACGGTTCCGTCGGTGATCATCGCCTGGAACATCATCCAGCCGATGCCGAAGCGGAAGCCGGTGATCTCGCTGATCTGGCTCGCGATCTTCCTGATCGCCTGGGGCGTCATCGGCGGGATGGTGATGGTTCAGGAACAGAGCCGGATCCGCAACGAGGAAAAGACCACGGTGGCTCTTCTGCAGCCCAACATCTCCCAGCAGATGCGCTGGGATGAGGGAAACCTCTACGACATCTTCAGCCGGATGATCGAGATGACCGATTCGGCGATCGCTCAAGGTGCAAAGACGGTGATCTGGCCCGAGTCGACCGTACCGCTGAGCTTCGCCACCACGGACTTTTACCGCGACTGGGTCGAAAGCACCTCCCGTGAGCGGGATGTCAACATCATTCTCGGCTCGGTCGCGGAAGATCCGAAGGATCATACGAAGATCTGGAATTCGGCTTATCTCGTCTCCGACGGGACCATCATCAGCCGGTACGACAAGATGAAGCTGGCTCCGTTCGGCGAGTACGTTCCGTTCCGGCGCCTGCTTTCATTCGCACCGAAGCTGGTCAAGGATGTCGGCGAATTTCAGTTTGGAACCAACAGTCACCCTCTGAAAGGTCGCTTCGCCTACGGCCCCGCGATCTGCTACGAGATTCTTTATCCCGAGGTCGTGGCGAACCAGGTGCGGCATGGTGCGGACCTGCTGGTGACCATCACGAACGATGGATGGTTCGAGCGCACCGCGGCGCCCGAGCAGCATTTCGATGGGGCACGGCTGCGGGCGATCGAGACGGATCGCTGGCTGGTGCGCTCTGCGACCACCGGAATCACGGCCATTGTTGACCCGACCGGTAGAATCGTGGAGAGGCTGCCGGTGGATCAGCAGGCGATGATCGTCGGCGGCGTCGCCGCGAGAACGAATGAGACTTTGTACGTGAGGTTCGGCGACTGGTTCGCCATCGCATCGATCATTGCGGTGGCGGCATTCGTGATCCTCCGAAGGAGACGGAAAGATGCGTGACGGGATGCCGGAAAAGATCGATGAGCTGAAAGAACGGATGACTGCGATTCGAGGTTATCTTTGACCTCGACAGTGCGCAGAAAAGCCTGAAGGAAATCGAGCAGCAGATGTCCGCCGATGGCTTCTGGAATGACCAGGAGCGGGCTCAGGAGGTCGGACGCAAGCGGGCCCGGATCGAAAAGCGGCTCCAGACCGGCAGATCTCTCGAGGAGAAGAACGAGGAGATCAACGTTCTCCTCGAACTGGGGAAAGAGGGAGAGGACGTCACTGCCGACCTCGAAAAGCTGCTGACTCAGCTCGAAAAGGACATCTCCGAGGTGGAGATGCGGATGAAGCTGTCCGGTGAGCACGACGACCGCGACGTCATCTTCTCGATTCATCCGGGAGCAGGGGGGACCGAGTCCCAGGACTGGGCGGACATGCTGCTCCGGATGTATCTCCGCTACTGCGAGCGGCACGACTTCGAGACGGAAATGGTCGAGTATCAGGCGGGGGAAGAAGCCGGGGTGAAGAGCGTGACCTTCATGGCCCGCGGCGACTACGCATACGGCTATCTCAAGAGTGAGCACGGGGTGCATCGGCTGGTGCGGATCTCGCCCTTCGATGCGAACAAACGGCGACATACCTCCTTCGCCTCCGTCTACGTCTATCCCGACATCGACGAGGAGATCGAGATCGAGGTTCAGGACAAGGACCTGCGGATCGACACCTACCGTTCCTCCGGGGCGGGAGGGCAGCGCGTCAACGTCACCGACTCCGCGGTGCGCATTACCCATCTGCCGACGGGTCTGGTCGCCACCTGCCAGAACGAGCGCAGTCAGGGGCGCAACCGCGAGACGGCGATGAAGCTTCTCAAGGCCAAGCTCTACCAGCTCGAATTGGAGAAACGTCAGGAAGAGCAGGCGAAGCTGGAAGGGGAAAAGAAGGAGATCGGGTTCGGCAGTCAGATTCGATCCTATGTCCTCCAGCCCTACCAGCTCATCAAGGACATGCGCACCGGCTACGAGGTGGGAGATGTTCAGCGGGTGCTCAACGGCGAGCTCGACGGCTTCATCGAGGCCTATCTCGGCCAGAAGGCGAGAACATCGGCGGCGGAGTAGCCCGGAACGGGACAAGTTCGGGTGGCGAAAAAGGTGGCTTGACGCTGCCGAGGATCGAAGCGGCAACGGTGGGGTAGTCGATGGTGAATCGACCGCGCCGCGGTTGAGTCTCGGGAGTCCAGGGATTCAGGCCGGAATCATCCCACCGCCATCTTCGTCCGCACGCCGCGCGCTTCGCGCTTGCCGCGCGGGAAGTTTGTCGAGGTTTCATGGGCTGCGCAGGGATCCCTTTTCTCCTGAGTTGGAACCGCGTCGCGGGAGCGGGCGTGGGAACGCCCGCTCCACCTGCACCGGGCGTCTCGCAGGTGGCCGAACTTTGTCACGGATGCGGCGGGATGCCGATCGTACTCGGGATTGCGGCGGCGAGCATCCGGGACAAGTTCGGGTGGCGAAAAAGGTGGCTTGACGCTGCCGAGGATCGAAGCGGCAACGGTGGGGAAGTCGATGGTGAATCGACCGCGCCGCGGTTGAGCCTCGGGAGTCCAGGGATTCAGGCCGGAATCATCCCACCGCCATCCTCGTCCGCACGCCGCGCGCTTCGCGCTTGCCGCGCGGGAAGTTTGTCGAGGTTTCATGGGCTGCGCAGGGATCCCTTTTCTCCTGAGTTGGAACCGCGTCGCGGGAGCGGGCGTGGGAACGCCCGCTCCACCTGCACCGGGCGTCTCGCAGGTGGCCGAACTTTGTCACGGATGCGGCGGGATGCCGGTCGTACTCGGATTGCGGCGGCGAGCATCCGGGACAAGTTCGGGTGGCGAAAAAGGTGGCTTGACGCTGCCGAGGATCGAAGCGGCAACGGTGGGGAAGTCGATGGTGAATCGACCGCGCCGCGGTTGAGTCTCGGGAGTCCAGGGATTCAGGCCGGAATCATCCCACCGCCATCCTCGTCCGCACGCCGCGCGCTTCGCGCTTGCCGCGCGGGAAGTTTGTCGAGGTTTCATGGGCTGCGCAGGAATCCCTTTTCTCCTGAGTTGGAACCGCGGCGCGGGAGCGGGCGTGGGAACGCCCGCTCCACCTGCACCGGGCGTCTCGCAGGTGGCCGAACTTTGTCACGGATGCGACGGGATGCCGGTCGTACTCGGATTGCGGCGGCGAGCATCCGGGACAAGTTCGGGTGGCGAAAAAGGTGGCTTGACGCTGCCGAGGATCGAAGCGGCAACGGTGGGGAAGTCGATGGTGAATCGACCGCGCCGCGGTTGAGCCTCGGGAGTCCAGGGATTCAGGCCGGAATCATCCCACCGCCATCCTCGTCCGCACGCCGCGCGCTTCGCGCTTGCCGCGCGGGAAGTTTGTCGAGGTTTCATGGGCTGCGCAGGAATCCCTTTTCTCCTGAGTTGGAACCGCGGCGCGGGAGCGGGCGTGGGAACGCCCGCTCCACCTGCACCGGGCGTCTCGCAGGTGGCCGGAACGGACAGAGTCCGCCTACCATGGTCCAGTGCTCTCGTCATCCGCCTCACTCCTCCAGCAGGAGGTTCTGAATGCTGAGCGTGGCGGTAATCAGGGACAGTGCCGCGAAGGTCCAGATGAATCGGGTCGAGATCGGGATGAGGTGGGCACTTCCGGTGATCAGATCGGCCAGACGGAACTGAACGACCCAGTGGTTCAGCGTCGGCCACTGCCATGCGAGCAATGCCGCCCACGCCAGCGCCACGCATCCCCAGGCGACCTGCTGAGCGAGGGTCACCGGGCGAGAGGCGCGCTCCGCGGCATCCCGATTTCTCATCAACTGAGCCTTCAGCCAGATCAGGCCGGGGTCCGGTAGCGGTCCCCATTCCAGGGGCGCACCGGAGAGATCCTTCATGACGCCGTCGGTCTCCACCGCCAGCGAGCAGGTTTCGCAATCAGCGATGTGCAGAGCCAGAGACTCGGTCATCGTTCCTTCGACGACGGCGCTCAGTACCTCGTCTTCGTATCGGCATCCTCGTTTCATCGGTTCACCTCGTAGCCGCCGTGTTCCTGGAGCAATGCCGCCAGTCGCTTCCGGGCACGGAACAGCAGAACTTTCACGCTCTTTTCCTTCACGTCCAGGGCCTTGCCGATGCTCCGGTGATCCTCACCTTCCACGTGGGCCATCCAGAGCAGCAGCCGGTCGCGTGGCTCGAGCTCGGCGAAGACCTTCTGCAGGTCGTGCCGGAGCAGCGGGCGTGGTTCGACGACCGGCTCCCGCGAGTCCTGCAGCTTCATCGCTTCGCGTTCGCGTCCGGTCTGGCGCCAGTGATCGATCAGCAGGTTCGAAGCGATGGTGAACAGGAACTTCTTCAGGCGCTTGTCATCCTGGCGGCTGTCGGCCGCGCGGGCGAACCGGAAGAACGTCTTCTGAAACAGATCATCCGCCAGAGAAGGATCGGAGGTGATCCGGGCGAGGTAGCCCCAGAGTGGACGAGACCAGGTTCGATAGAACAGCTCGAACTCCGCCTCGTTCATCACCTGAGGTTCACCCCGGCTCCCGCCGGAGTGAACCCGCTCGTCGACCAGAGCTTCCGTTCCGGACATCATCGCGGCCGTCACGATCCCTGGGTGCTGTCTCCATTCCCATGCAACAGGCCCATCGTCTTCGACAGCCGCTGAGAGAGGAGAGCCGAGACCACGAATCCCGCGCCGAGGAAGAATCCGATCACTCCGATCAGGAATGGCGGTTCCTGGGTGGGGTAGCTATATCCCGCGAGGAACGAGGTCACCATGAAGCCGATCGACAGCAGGATGATGATCACTCCGGCCCGCAGGGCACCCAGGATCCGGTCGGCCGGGTGAATGGCGGGGCTCTGGGTGAAGCCCTCGAGATATTTCTTCCCGTCGGGAGTCTGCAGGAATCGGACGAATTCCTCCGAGGAGCCGAATTTGTCGATCATGCGGGTGTGAATCTGGGTCTGAGCTTCGATCCCCCGCCGGGTGGATCTGGTGTGGCCGATCACCCAGACCACGAAGCCGACCAGCACGAAGCTGGAAATAGGAATCATTGCGACGTACAAGCCTTCCATATGTCCTCCGATCAGAGCCGCCGTCGGGCGACTTCTGCCTTTCAATACGATAAGCCGGTACAGGGGTTAACCCGGATTTCTCACACCATCTCTGCTGCGGAGGCGGATCGCGGCCTGTCTGCTACGTTGCGCACAGCTTCGGCTCCTCAACATAGTCACCACTACGCCTACGTCGCCGAAGCCGCGCGCGCCTTGCATCCTGGCCACTCTCCGCCTCCTCGCGAGGAGACGGCGTGAGAAATCCGGGTTAACGCGAGTTCGGCAAGCGACGGAAGTGGCCTCTCAAGTCTGGGGCAGATCGATTCTCAGCTCAACCTCTCTGCTACCATCCCGCTGTGCGCGTCGCCTTCCTCACCCCTCTGCCGCCGGTCCGATCCGGGATTGCGGGGTATTCTCGGATGATCCTGCCGGCTCTGGCAGAACGGATGGATCTGACGGTGGTGGTGGACCAGCCGGAGTTCGAGCTGGATGCCGATCTTCCGGTGATTCAGATTGCCGAGTATCAGGCGCGGCGCGACCACTTCGATCGGGTGATCTGCCAGATCGGCAACAACCTCCATCACGAATTCGTCTATCGAGAGGCATGGGAGCGTCCCTCTGTCGCGGTCTTTCACGACGCGATCCTCCACCACCTGATCGTCGAGATGACGGCGGCTCGCGGGGACGGTGAAGGCTACATCCAGGCTCTGCGTGAGAATCACGGCGCGCCGGGCGAAGCGTGGGCGCGAGGAATTCTGGCGGGGCTGCATCTGGAGCAGGGGAAGTTCATCTTTCCGGCTTCCGGAGCCCTGGCCAACCGTTCGCGACACGTCATCGTGCACAACCGCTGGGCGGAGGCTCTGCTTCGTGAGCAGGGGGTGACCGTGCCGATCTCGGTCGTCGAGCATCCTCTGATCCGGAACGGAGGCGGAGCCGGCCTGCGGCAGGGTACCCGCGAGCAACTAGGCTACGGCGCCACCGATACGGTTGTCGGCATGTTCGGGTTCGTGACCGGCGCGAAGCGCCCTGAGGTCGTGTTCGAGGCATTCGCCGGGGCGTTTCATGAGGACCCGCGGCTCCGATTGCTCGTCGTCGGCCAGCCGAGCCCCAACGTCGATCTGAATCAGCTCGCGCTGAGCGCAGGGATTTCGTCCGATGTGTGGCAGTCGACCGGCTACGTGAGCGACGAAGAGTTCGATCAGTATCTTGCGGCGGCGGATCGGGTCGTCAACCTTCGGTATCCCAGTGCCGGTGAGACTTCCGGAGCGCTGTTGCGGATTCTCGCCGCGGGCAAGCCGGTCGCGGTGAGTGATTACGCGCAATTCGCTCTGCTTCCTCCCATCGTCACCCGGATCCCCTTCGGCGAAGACGAGATTCCGGCGGTTCGTTCGTTTCTGCTTTCGGATGAGCGGCCGGATCCTTCCGCCCTGGAGGCCTGGCTCGAGGAGCACACCAGTCTGGATCTGGCGGTGGAGGGCTATGTCCGCGCGCTCGAAGTTCCGCCGGAAAGAACGGCCCCGTGCAGCGTTGTCTCTGCTCTTCCTCTCTTTCTCCGGGTGCGGGTCCTCGGGGTCTCCCGCACCCGCGAAGAGGGGGCGGAGCGGGTCTCCATCGAGATCCGGAACGAAGGGCCGACGGGTCTGCGCGCGGTGGGGTACGGCGAGCTGGAATACCTGATGATGGCCAGAATCCTCCAGCGGGACGGGGGAACGCTTCTGCGCCGCCTTCATCTGGATCGCGATCTCGGGCCGGGAGAGCGGACCAGCCTCCGGTTCGACCTCGAGGATGGAGCCGGACCGCGGACGATCGAGCTTTTCGACGCGGTCGACGACCTGCCGGCGCTCGATTCGGTCCCGCTCTATCGGGGGACGTTGTGAAGCGTTTCGACCGGGGGACGCTCGAAAGGCTGAGCCGCCTGCTGGCGGAGACGCCCGCGGAGTCGCTGGAGCCGGGAGAGTTGCGTCGCGCCAGCGTGCTGATCTGCCTGATCGAAAAAGAGCAGGGGTGGTCCATCCTGTTTTCCCGGCGATCCGACGACCTGCCGGTTCACAGCGGCCAGATCGCGTTTCCCGGAGGAACGCTCGAAGCGGGGGAGACTTCCGAGCAGGCCGCGGTGAGGGAAACCGAGGAGGAGGTCGGGATTCCCCGGGATCGGGTGGAATTGCTGGGGCGGCTGGACGACATCATCGCCCGGACCGGCTATGTCGTTTCACCGTTCGTCGGTACCGCTCCGGCCGATCTGGAGTACGCCCTGCAACCGACCGAGGTGGTGGACGTTTACGAAGTGCCGATCGATGCTCTGATGGCGCCGGGCCTGCCGGAGATCCGCTACGTCGCCTGGCGCGGGATGACCTATCCGATCTATTCGTATCACTACGATCCGATCGAGATCTGGGGCCTCACCGGCCGGATGCTCAAGGGATTCCTGGATCTCGTCAGGCTGGTTCAGTAGCTTACTGCTTCGCCGCGTCGTTCTGAGCGAGTGCCTTCTGAATGGCTTCGTCGAGTGCCTGCCCTTCGCTACCGAACTCGACCGGCTTTCCATTGATCCAGAAAGTCGGCGTGGCACTCACCTCCAGAGTCATGGCCGCGCCGAGCCCCTCCAGGATCTGATCCCGAACCTGGTCGGAGGCGATGTCGCGATTGAAGCGCTCCAGATCGAGGTTCTCCCCTTCGACGAACCCCCGGACGAAATCCTCCAGGGCGAAGTTGTTCAGCTCGTCCTGGTTGTCGTAGATGCGCGCCTTGTATCGCCAGAAGGCTTCGGGGCTCTGCATCCAGATTGCCCGGCCCATGATCGCGGCCGGCAGAGCCCAGGGATGATGGCTGAACAGAGGCATGTCGACACGATGAAAGCTGATCCGGTCGCCGTACTTCTGAACGAGGTCCCAGACGTGGGTCGAGGCGCGCTTGCAGGAGGGACACTGGAAATCGGAGAACTCCACGACCTGAACCGGCGACGCGGCGGCGCCGTGGTGCGGTGCCCTGGCCAGAACGTCGTCGAGATAGCCGAGGCGCTCCTTCGCAGCCTGGTCCCTGGAATAGAAGTGGCCGGGGAAAAACATCGTCCCCGCCGGATCGACCTGTCCCACCATCGGAACCCTGCCATACTCGCTGGTTTCGTTCACGGTCACGGGAAGGAGTCCTTCGTCCGTTTTTGTCTTTCCGACCGTGACCGAGAGGGTCTCGGCGAGATTATCCCAGCCGAACGAGCTGATGCGCTCTTCGATCGAGCCTTTCCGGTCCTGGAGAAACCAGGGATTGCCGAGAAAGATCTTTCCATTCGGCGCGGTGACGGCAAGAAAGCGTCCGCCGCACCATGGCGAGGAATGCTCCAGCTCGATGACGGTTCCTTTCATCCCCTCGGGCAGCTTCTGCTCATAGGGTGAGCTGCTGGTTTTCGTTCCGGGACAGAACGAAAGGAACTGGGTGATGAAAGGCTCGAGATCCGGCGGGAGATCGGCGTGAGCCGGAATTGCCGGGAGGAGCAGGGCCGCGAACAGGAGGGCGAAAATCGGTCGTCTCATCATGTCGTGAGGCTCAAACGGCGGTTGTGCTCCGATTGTTTCCGGCACCTGGCCTGAGAAACAGCAGCACTGCCGCGGCCAGGGCGAGGCCGGCCCCCGCGTGAAACGCCGTCGTGGGCGTGAAGCGTTCCCACAGCCACCCGAACAGAGCGGTTCCCGCCAGTGTGCCGAGACCGGCCGTCATTGCATAGATCCCGAAGGCCTTGCCTCGCAGCTCGCTCCGGATCGGGATGGAGATCCAGGCTCGTTCCGCCCCTTCGGTCAGGGCGAATGGAAACGCGTACACGATGAAGAGAATCAGAAAGGTGGAGCGGCTGGAGGAGAGAGGGAAGATCAGGTAGACCCCGGCGTAGATGGTCCATCCGGCGGCGAGCATCCACCGGCGGTCCATTCGATCGGAGAGAGCCCCGGCATGGGTGGAAAAGAGCGCCTTGACCGCGTGATGCGCCGCCCAGAGCAGCGGGATCCAGGCGGTCGCCACGCCCGCGTCCCGGGCGCGGAGGATCAGATAGACGTCGCTGGAGTTCGCGAGATAGAAGACGAGAATCGGCAGCAGAGAGCTCCAGAACGGTGCGGGAAGCGGTCCTCGAGCGAGGGAAAGGCGTTGCGGAGTCATCGGCTCGGTCCGCCGTTCCTTCAGGAAGAGGAACAACATCAGGACACCGACGGCGGAGGGAATCACGGCGATGAGGAAGATGGTGCGGAACGGAAGATGGAACCATCCGAGGAGCGCCGCGGCAATCAGCGGGCCGAAGACTGCACCGGTGTGGTCCAGCGCCCGGTGGAGGCCGAACGCCCGCCCCCGATCCTCCACCGGGGTGACGTCGCAGATCATGGCGTCCCGTGGGGCGGTACGAATGCCCTTCCCGGTCCGATCGAGCAGCCGCCCGGCGAGCACCACCGGCCAGGAACCTGCCAGGGCAACGATCAGGCGGGCAACCGAGGCGGTGGCATAGCCGCCGGCGACCAGCGGCTTCCGCCGGGGCATTCGATCCGACACGTATCCGGAGATGAGCTTGAGAAATGCGCCGATCGTGTCCGCGCTGCCTTCGATCAGCCCGATCAGCAGAGGAGCCGCTCCCAGGGTACCCGCGAGGAACAGCGGTAGCAGAGGAAAGATCATGTCGCTCGAGATGTCGTTGAGCATCGCGGCGACGCCGAGGAGCACGACCTGGGGTCGGATGCGATGGCGGAGGGGCTTGCTCATCACCGATCAGCGGGGTCCGCAGCTTCGTCTTGATCCAGCCTCCAGCCGCCGCTGTAGACATTGAATCGGCCGTCGCGGACGAATCCGAGAAGCGTCATGCCCCAGGTACGGGCGAGATCGATCGCCAGGCTGGATGGCGCGCCCACCGCGGCCATCGCCGGAATCCCCGCGACCAGTGCCTTCTGGACCAGCTCGAAGCTGGCCCGTCCGCTCACCATCAGGATGTGCCGCCCGAGCGGGACGTCTCCTCGCTCGAGCGCCGCCCCCACCAGCTTGTCGAGAGCGTTGTGGCGGCCGACGTCTTCGTGGACCGCCACGAGCGTACCCCGGGCGTCGAACAGAGCCGACGCGTGGAGCCCTCCGGTGCAGTCGAACAGCTCCTGGCGCTCGCGGAGCGCTTCCGGCAGCCGGTGAATCACCCCCGGGCCGATCCGGAAGCCGTCACGGTCGATTGGCCGGAGGCCGGTCACCCGTAGCGCCTCAATGGAGGTTTTTCCGCAAACGCCGCAGCTCGAGCTGGTGTAGAAGTGCCGCTCGAGGCGCGACAGATCCACGGCTCCTCCCTCCGCGAGCACCACACGTACCGTGTTGTGAAAACCGGAATCGGGAGCGGGAGGTCCGCAGGTCCCGATCGAGGAGATGTCCGCCGCACTCCGAACGATCGATTCTCCGAACAGAAACCCTCTGGCGAGGTGGAAGTCCTCACCGGGCGTGCGCATGGTGATCGAGATCGCCTTCTCCAGGTGCTCACCGTCTCGATCGAATGCGAGACGGATCTCCAGCGGCTCCTCGATCGCCACCAGGTCATCTGCGGAGCTTCGTCGTGAGCTGGAGATCCGCTCCACTCGAACCGGCGCCGCGGACGCTATGGGATTGCTGGCCATGGATCCTCCGAATCCTACCGCGAATCTGCAGAGTTCGCGCCGGGTCGGTGAGAGGCTAAGAGGTGAGACGGTGAGACGGTGAGACGGTGAGACGGTGAGACGGTGAGACGGTGAGACGGTGAGACGGTGAGACGGTGAGACGGTGAGATGGTGAGACGGTGAGACGGTGAGACGGTGAGACGGTGAGACGGTGAGACGGTGAGACGGTGAGACGGTGAGACGGTGAGACGGGTGGCCCCGGGGGGGAGCCGGAGGCCCAACGCCAACCAGACGTGCCTCCCACCCTCCACGCCCGATCTACTTCTAACCTCCAACCTCTAACCTCCAACCTCCAACCTCCAACCTCCAACCTCCAACCTCCAACCTCCAACCTCCAACCTCCAACCTCCAACCTCCAACCTCCAACCTCCAACCTCCAACCTCCAACCTCCAACCTCCAACCTCTAACCTCCAACCTCCAACCTCTCAACCTCTAACCTCTAACCTCTAACCTCTAACCTCTAACCTTTCACCTTCTGCCAGGCGATCCCTCCGATTCCGGGCCCGCACCTTCCCCCGGACCGTGCTCCCCGATATGATTCGCCCCGCAAACAACTGAAGAAGGGAGTATCTGATGGCAGACATCAAGAAGGTCGGAGTGCTCGGCTGTGGGCTGATGGGCTCCGGAATCACTCAGATCGCGGCCCAGGCCGGGTATCAGACGGTGGTGGCCGAGGTCGAACAGAAGTTTCTCGACAAGGGACGGGCGGGGATCGAGAAGAGTCTCGGCCGTTTCGTCGAAAAGGGAAAAATGACCGCGGAGGATCGCGACGCATGCCTCGGACGGGTCCAGACCACCACGAAGCTGGAGGATCTGGCGGAGTGCGACATCGTGGTCGAAGCGATCGTGGAGAATGCCGAGGTGAAGCGATCCACCTACTCGGCGATCGACAGCATCGTGAAAAAGGATGCGATTTTCGCATCCAATACCTCCTCGCTGACGATCACCGAGCTGTCGATGGCCACGGCTCGGCCGAAGCAGTTCGTGGGGCTGCACTTTTTCAACCCGGTGCCGATGATGAAGCTCGTCGAGGTGGTTCGAACGATCCTCACCTCGGATGAGACCTTCGACCGAGCGTTCGCCTTCGCGAAGTCGCTCGGCAAGGAACCGATCGCCTGCCGCGACAACTCCGGATTCATCGTCAACCGTCTGCTGGTGCCCTATCTTCTCGATGCGATCCGGGCCTACGAAGAGGGCGTCGGCTCGATCGAGGACATCGACAAGGGGATGGTGCTCGGCTGCGGTTATCCGATGGGCCCGTTCACCCTGCTCGACTTCGTCGGACTCGATACCACCTACTACATCACCGAGGTGATGTTCGAGGAGTATCACGAAAAGCGGTTCTCTTCGCCTCCGCTGCTCCGCAAGATGGTGCTGGCAGGCCGGCACGGCCGGAAGAGCGGCGCAGGGTTCTACGACTACTCCGGCGAAAAGCCGGTGGCGATGGATCGGTAGTTCTGGAGTTCTGGAGTTCTGGAGTTCTGGAGTTCCGAGTTCTGAAGTTCTGGAGTTCCGGAGTTCCGAGTTCTGAAGTTGTGGAGTTCTGAAGTTGTGGAGTTCTGGAGTTGGAGTTCTGGAGCTGGCGAGTGAGGAGGAACTGGTGGGATACGAGAATCTGGAAAATGTGAAGACGGAGAATCGGGACGGGATCCTGGTCGTCACCATCGACAGGCCGAAGGTTCTGAATGCGCTCAACGCGCAGACGGTCGAAGAGATCGGCCGGATCTTCGACGAGGCGCGGGACGATGCCGCGGTCAGGGCGGTGATCGTGACCGGTGGTGGTGAGAAGGCATTCGTGGCCGGCGCGGACATCAACGAACTGGCGAAGAAGGATCCGAACAGCGGGAAGATCACCTCGGAGCGCGGCCAGCAGATTCTTTCGCGGATGGAGCGGTTTCCGAAGATCGTCATCGCGGCGATCAACGGTTTCGCTCTGGGCGGAGGATGCGAGATCGCCCTGGCCTGCCACATCCGGATCGCCTCGGACAAGGCCCAGATCGGACTGCCCGAGGTGACCCTCGGGATCATTCCGGGATACGGCGGCACGCAGCGGATGGCCCGGCTTCTCGGAAAGGCGAAAGCGCTGGAGCTGATCTGCACGGGTGAAAAGATCCGGGCGGACGAGGCCGAAAAAATCGGCCTGGTGAACCGGGTCGTTCCGGCGGAATCGTTGATGGAAGAGTGCGAGAAGATGGCGAGAACCATCATGTCTCGGGGCCCGCTGGCCGTGCGTGCGGCGATCGAGGCGATCAACAGCGGCATGGAGATGCCTTTCGAGGAGGGACAGTTCCTCGAGGCGACGCTGTTCGGGCTCCTCTGTGCTTCAGAGGACCAGAAGGAAGGGATGAACGCGTTTCTGGAGAAGCGGCCGGCAGAGTTCAAGGGAAAGTAGGTTGTTCGAATCGCCGTGCGGGCCGGGGAAGTTCATTCCGCCGGCCCGCGTTGACGAAGGGTACCGAAATCAGCTCCCGGGGGAACGATCGATGGAAGAGCGAGTCGACGATCTGATCTATGACTGGAATGTGGCCGGCGAGAAGCCGGTCTACCCGGGGCGTCCGATCCAGTTCGATGACGAGACGCTGCGGGACGGGCTCCAGTCCCCGTCAGTCAAGGATCCTTCGATCGAGGAAAAGCTCCGGATCCTCCATTTCATGGAAGAGATCGGGGTGGATTCTGCCGACATCGGTCTTCCGGGCGCCGGTCCGCACGTTCAGGCGACCGTGCAGCGTCTGGCCGAGGAAATTCGCGATCAGAAGATGAAGGTCGCGGCGAACTGTGCGGCCCGGACGCATCAGAACGACATTCGACCGATCGCCGAGATCTCGCAGCGGGTGGGGATTCCCATCGAGGCCTGTACCTTCATCGGTTCCTCCCCGATCCGTCAGTTTGCCGAGGAATGGGATCTCGACTGGCTGCTGGAGCAGACGACCAAAGCGGTTCGATTCGCGGTGGGCGAGGGACTTCCGGTGATGATGGTCACCGAGGACACCATCCGGGCGAAGCCCGAGGACGTGGAGAAGATCTACACCGCGGCCATCGAAGCCGGTGCGACCCGCGTTTGTGTTTGCGATACGGTCGGCCACGCGACCCCCTGGGGCGCGCGGAATCTGGTGCGCTTCGTTCGTGGCATCGTCGAGCGGGTCAATCCGGAGGTGGGCATCGACTGGCACGGGCACTCGGACCGGGGGCTGGGGGTGATCAATACCATTGGAGCGATCGAGGGCGGTGCCGACCGGGTTCACGGCTGCGCTCTCGGGATCGGCGAACGGGTCGGCAACACTCCGATCGATCTGTTGATGGTCAACCTCAAGCTCCTGGGCTGGATCGACAACGACCTGCACAGCCTCCCTGAATATGTGAAGTTCGTCTCCCGGGCGACGGATGTGATGCTGACGGATCAGTATCCGGTCTTCGGGCGGGACGCTTTTCGCACCGGAACCGGTGTTCATGCGGCGGCGATCATCAAGGCGAAGATGAAGGGGAGCGACTGGCTTGCGGACCGCGTCTACTCCGGAGTTCCGGCGGGAGAGTTCGGCCTGGAGCAGATCATCGAGGTCGGGCCGATGTGCGGCCTGTCGAATGTCATTTACTGGCTGCAGGTTCACGGGTATCCTCAGGAGGAAGATCTGGCGAAAGAGATCTTTGGCAAAGCAAAATCCTCGAACCGGATTCTGACGGACGAGGAGCTTCACGGGGCCGCGCGCCGCTGGCTCGACCTGCAGGCGACGGGGTGAGTGGTGAGAGTGAGCGGTGAGAAGTGAGCGGTGAGAAGTGAGCGGTGAGAAGTGAGCGGTGAGAAGTGAGCGGTGAGAGTGAGCGGTGAGAAGTGAGCGGTGAGAAGTGAGCGGTGAGAGAGTGAGCGGTGAGAAGTGAGCGGTGAGAGTGAGCGGTGAGAAGTGAGCGGTGAGAAGTGAGCGGTGAGAAGTGAGCGGTGAGAAGTGAGCGGTGAGAAGTGAGCGGTGAGAAGTGAGCGGTGAGAAGTGAGCGGTGAGAAGTGAGCGGTGAGAAGTGAGCGGTGAGAAGTGAGCGGTGAGAAGTGAGCGGTGAGAAGTGAGCGGTGATCGGTCGCACGGCAGAACAGTCGTCTCGACCGCTCACTTCTGACCTCTCGCCGTCTTTCTGCCCGAGTGGCGAAATTGGTAGACGCAGCAGACTCAAAATCTGCCGTCCTCCCGGACATGCCGGTTCGAGTCCGGCCTCGGGCACCACGCGTGTGGTGTTGAACAAGGCACCTGACTTCTGGAGCCCTACATCAGGGTTTGCCATTTGCACCGGCAGGACCCGATCGGATGGAGCCGCCCTGACGGCGCCCCGAAACGAGAGCTGATTCCGCGAGTGGAACTGCAGACGAACGGACCGCCGGAGGTGGGCGAGACCACCATGCTCGGGAGGCGAACCCGCCCTTCCGAGATGCCTCGTATTGCCGTGGTGCTGCGGTGGAGCATCGGCGTCGTCGGAGTTGGAGTTCTTGCCGTTCTCCTGGTCTGGTTCCCTCCCTTCTCGTTCCGCGATTTCGTCGCGTATGCCGTTTCCATGGCAGTGCTGGAGTCATTCTTTGCGGTCCGGCTCAGTCCGGGAAGCTCATTCGTGCTGAGTGGTACGTTTCTGATCGCCTACTTCAGCATCCACGGCGGAATCGCGGCGGCGGCGCTGGTCGCCGTCGTCCGGCTGGTGGTCTGGATCGTTCAGCGTCTCACCGGGACACGGCATCAGACGCTTCTGTTCGCCCTGTTCGACCTCGGGCAGCACATTCTCGCGACGCTGATCGCAGCGGCATCGGTCCAGGTGCTGCTGAACCTGCCCACCCTGCGGCTCGCTGCATGGAGCCGTCCGGTGACCGGATCGGCTCTGTTTGCCGGAGTCTTTCTCGTGGCCGGAGCGGGCCTTGCCTCTCTGGCGGTCTACTCGAGGTTCGGATTCTTCGACGTCCGGACCCGGCTCTGGCCTACCACGACGTTCTGGTCCGCGGTCAGTCTGGCGGCGAGTCTGCCGCTGGCCATCCTCACTCTTTATCTCGGACGGCCCATCGGGTACGACACTGCCGCGTTCGTCATGCTGGCACTTCTCGCGACCATCTCTCTGATCCTGGGGCTCAATGCGGGCCTGCGGAAAGGGAATCACGAGCTGAAAACGATCAACAGGATCGGAAACCTGCTCAATGCCACCCTCGATACCGGGGAGCTTTCCCGGATCGTGGCCAGGGAGAGCCGTGCGGTCATCCGCTGGGACCTGTTCTCCATCGCTCTGCCTGTTGCGGGTGCCGAGAAGTTCGAGATGGTCTTCATCTCCCGCACCGGGGATGAACTGGCGCGTCGGACGCTGCCGCGCGGGCGCGGGCTGACCGGAGAAGCCATCGAGAGGGGGACCCTGGTTTCCTGGGAGGGGAACGGAGACGAGACGCCCCTGGTGTTCGACACGCTGCTCAGCGAACGGCGGCCGCAGTCGATCGTGGTTGCTCCGATGAAATTCGGCGAGGAGGTGATCGGTGCGATTGCGTTGCAGAGTTTCGAGGAGAACGTCTACGGCAGGTCTCAGCGCCGCCTGGTGGAGACCATCGCCGGTCAGGCCGCCATTGCCATCCGGAACGCGCAGCTGTTCGAGAGTGAGGAAAAGGCGAAACAGGAAAGAAACGAGTTTCTCTCGCTGGTCACTCATGAGATCAAGAACCCCTTGACCTCGATCCGGGGATATGCGGAGATCCTGTCGGATGGCATCTCCCGCGGAAGCATGGATGGAGCGCAGGAATCGATTACCGTCATCCGGGAGGAAGCGGAGCGGATTCTCCGGCTGACCGAGGACCTGCTCGACGCGTCGAAGATGGCCGCCGGACACTTCCGGGTGGAGCCCGGAGAGGTGGATCTGGTGTCGATCGCCTCGGGTGTGGTGAGTCGTTACGCACGAACCGCATCCCAGTCGATTGCTCTGGAGTGCGAGACGCGGGAACTGCGGATTCGGGGCGATGGCGTCCGTCTGGGGCAGGTTCTGGAGAATCTGGTGTCCAACGCGGTGAAGTATTCGTCCCCGCAAGGAACCATCCGGCTGGGGATCGAGATGCGGGGTGAGCGGGTGCGACTGGTGGTCGAAGACGAGGGCGAAGGAATCTCGCCTGAGAAGCTGCCGTTGATCTTCGAGAGGTTCTACCGGGTGAGTGAAGGAGAGTCCGAGATCAAGGGCACGGGTCTGGGTCTGTTCATCACCCGGGAGATCGTCCGCATGCATGGTGGCACCATCGAGGCCGAGTCGGTTCCTGGCGAAGGAACACGGTTCATCGTCGAGCTGCCGCTCGGCGAGAGCTCCTCGACCGGACCCTGATTGCCTCATGGAGAATGACCACAGGTGAACACAATGAAGCCACTCCGTCTGATCAGCATCGTTTCTCTTCTCGCTTTTCTTCCTGCTCTGAGCGCGCTGGCGATCGAGCCCCGGTTCGCCGGGGACGATGGCCAGGGTCCGCAGACCCCGCCCCAGCGATACGTCGTCGCCGATGCGCAGCACGTGCTTTCTCCCGCGGAGAAAGGCGAGTTGGAGGCGAAAGGCTGGAAGGTTCTCTCGGCCCTCGGGGGGACCCGCTATCTGGTCCGGCAATCTGCCGCCGCGGACGGCGACGCCGGGATTCCGTTTCGGAGCATCGAGAGAATTCGAGCGAATCAGAAGTTCGATCGCAGCGCCCGGCGTGAAATGGCGAGATTCGGGAGCGCGGCACATTTGCGGCTGCTGTTTCAGCCCGACGTCGACTTTGCCTCCGCGAAGGCTCTCATCGAGGATGCCGGCGGTTGGATTCAGGATCCTCTGCGCACCCGATTCGCGCCTCTCGGAAGGATCGACGCCGTGATCCCCGGCTCGGCGATTGCCGCTCTGGCGGAACAGGAGGATGTGGCGCGGATCCTCGGCCCGTCACCGAGACTGGTCGCTTGGAACGCTGCCTCGGCTCAGGTCTCCTCCGTTGATCAGGTGCAGGCGGCTCCCTACAACCTCGATGGCAGTGGCGTCACCGTCTCCGTCTGGGATGTCGGGAGCGCCGATGCGAACCACAAGGAGTTCGAGGGCCGGCTGATCGCGGAGGACATCGGCAGCGCTTCGGTGGCGGACCATCCCACCCACACGTCCGGAACCATCGGAGCGGCGGGCATCCTCCCCGACGCCAAGGGGATGGCTCCGGCAGTCCATCTCCAGCAGTACGACATCTTCACCGGCGATCTGCTGGTCCGGAAGGACGAGGCGTTCGGCGAATCGGTGATCAGTGCCGACAACAACTCCTGGGGTGACGTCGAAGGCTGGTACCAGGACACCAAGGGGTGGATCTGGTATGGGTTCGATGAATATTTCGGTGCTTACACCTACGAGAGCGCCGCTCTGGATTATCTCAGCCGGAACCACCCCACCACGATGGTCTTCTCCTCGGGGAACGCGAATGCGGACGCCGGACCGTCGACCGCCCCTTTCCAGCATTACCACGGCGACGAAAGCCGTCCCTACTGCTACTCATCCGACGGATCCGGAACCGACTGTCCGACCACCTGCACGTGCGAAACTGAGCACCATCCCGCCAACGGCCCGTTCCAGTCGCTCGGCATCTACGCTTCGGCCAAGAACACCCTGACCGTCGGCGCCAGCCTCCAGAGCGGAACGATCGTATCGTTCAGCAGCACCGGCCCCGCACAGGATGGTCGAATCAAGCCGGAGGTGGTGGCCCTCGGCTTCAATGTGAATTCCAGTGTTCCCCGTAACGGCTATGCCAAAGCGAGCGGAACGTCCATGGCAGCGCCGGTGGTCACCGGGATCTCCGCACTCCTGGCGCAGCAGTGGCACCTGACGATGGAAGGGGAGCCGAGCCCCGCGGTGATTCGGGGTCTTCTGATCCAAGAGCGCCGAGGATGTCGGAAATCCCGGGCCCGACTACACCTCGGGATTCGGACTGGTCGAGGCGAAGCCTGCCGTCAACACCATCCTCGCCGATGGTGGCAGCGGCCACCGCATCATCTCGGGGAGTGTCACGCAGGGATCGACCATCGAAGTCCCCATGACGCTCGATGCTCCCGCGGCGGTGAAGCTCACCCTGGTCTGGGCAGATCCGGAGGTCGCGGTCACCGGGGTGGACGTCGCCAACCCCGCCCTGATCAACAACCTCGACCTGGAAATGGTCGGTCCGGAAGGGACGATTCTCCCCTGGACTCTCGACCCGAACAATCCGGCCGCGGATGCCTTCCGGGGCCGGAATTCGCGGGACAATGTCGAACAGATCACCGTCGATGCACCGGCGGGCGACTACACGATCAAGGTCATCGGAAGCGGCGTGCCGGAAGGTCCCCAGCCTTTCTACCTGATTCCAATCAGGAGAACGATGACACCGGCCCGCCTGCGGCGAGTTCTACGAGCCGAATGACAACCTGGAGACCGCATGGGGACTGCTCCGCCCTGGCAAGACCATCGCTGGAATCCTCTGCAACCAGAGCGATGTCGACTACTACCGTTTCGTGGTGCGTCACAGTGGGGTCGTCTCGGTGACGATCACGACGGAGGACACCCAGGTCAAGATCACTCTTTCCTCCGATGCGACGACCCCGGTGTCCACAACGGTGAGCTCCGGCTCGGGAACTGCTCAGGTGATCCTGGGCTCCGGCAACGGTCTGCCGGTGAGCTCGAACGGCGTTTTACGTCCGCGTCGAACCGGTCTCGACGGTGACCGGGACGGGTGTCTACACTCTGTCGGTGGACTACTCCTCGCCGACGCCTTCCCGACGGCACGGCGTCCGGCCCTGAACGCAAATCATCGGCACAACAGAGGCCGCGGTCCTCGGACCGCGGCTTCTTGCTTCGGGAACTCTCCTGCTCCTGGATCCGTCGTTCGAAGACGATACAATGGCGCTCTTTCATCACAGGGAAGACAGGGAGACTGATGACTGAAACCAAGACACTGATCGTGCGCGAGGAGCAGGGCGTCCTGGAGGTGATTCTCCACCGGCCCGAGGTGCACAATGCATTCAATGACGAGCTGATCACCGAGGCGATCGAGCTCTTCGAGTCGATCGCGCGGCGCGATGATCTTCGGGCCGTGGTTCTGCGGGGAGGGGCCCGAATTTCTGTGCTGGTGCCGATCTCAACTGGATGTCGGGGATGGTCGGTTACTCGCGGGAAGAGAACATTCGTGATTCGTCGCGGCTGGCGAAGATGTATGCGCTGATCAACGAGTGCCCGGTTCCGGTGATCGGCCGGATCCAGGGTGCAGCCATCGGTGGCGGAGTCGGACTGGTCGCGGTCTGTGACCTTGCAGTCGCGGGAGAGAAGACGAAGTTCGGTCTCTCGGAGGTCAAGCTTGGCATTCTTCCCGCGGTGATCTCTCCCTACGTGATTGCGAAGATTGGAGAGACGCACGCGAGGGCGCTGTTCCTGACGGGAGAGCGTTTCCGGGGGCGACCGGCCCTCCAGATCGGTCTGGTCCACCAGGTCGTGGTGGCGAGGACGAGCAGGACGCGCGAGTCGCGAGTGCCGTGAGGCAGCTTCGAAGCTCGGGTCCTCGGGCCGTCCGGGAATGCAAGAAGCTGATCGGTCATGTCGTCGCCAGTTCCATGATGGATTCGATTCCGTACACCATCGAGGCCATTGCCGCGCGCCGGAGTTTCGGAGGGACAGCCGGGGATGAACGCGTTCCTGGAAAAGGGAAAGGCGCCATGGATTCCCGAAATGATCCGAAAGATCCTCGTTCCGAACCGTGGCGAGATCGCCGTTCGGATCGCGCGGGCCTGTCGGGAGATGGGCATCGCCTCGGTTCTGGCGCGATCGGGCGACGACATCCTTCCCGTGGCGGTTCGTGAGTTCGACGAGGTGGTCTCTCTGGGTAGCGGCAAGGCGGCGGAGACCTACCTGGTTCCTGCGAAGATCATCGATGCGGCTCGGCGTTCGGGAGCGGATGCCATCCATCCCGGCTACGGATTCCTTTCCGAGCGGGCGGAGATGGCCGCCGCGGCCGAGGATGCCGGGATCGCGTTCGTTGGTCCGTCGGCGTCGGTGATCGAGTTGATGGGCTCGAAAGCAGCTTCACGAAAACTGATGGCGGATCTGGGCGTCCCGGTCATTCCCGGGTATGACGGGGACGAGCAGGATGACGCGCGGCTGATCGCGGAGGCGGAGCGAATCGGTTTTCCGCTGCTGGTCAAGGCGTCTGCCGGCGGTGGCGGGAAGGGAATGAAGCGGGTCAGCTCGCCGGAAGAGCTGCCGCGGGCGATCGAAGCGGCGAGGAGAGAAGCTGCCGCGGCGTTCTGGGAACGACCGGCTCCTGATCGAGCGGTACATGCAGAACCCGAGGCACATCGAGTTTCAGGTGTTCGGCGATGGCGAGGGGAATCTGGTCCATCTGTTCGAGCGCGACTGTTCGGTCCAGCGGCGGCATCAGAAGGTCATCGAGGAGTCGCCGGCGCCACACTATCCGGAGGAACTTCGCCAGAGGATGGCCGCGTCCGCGGTCGCGGCAGCGAAGGGGATCGGCTATGTCAATGCGGGGACGGTGGAGTTCATCGTGACCGGGGATGAGCACTATTTTCTGGAGATGAACACCCGGCTCCAGGTGGAACATCCGATCACCGAGCTGGTGGTGGGAACCGACCTGGTGCGGGCGCAGATCGACGTAGCGTCGGGTGGTCGGCTTCCCTGGAACCAGGAGGACCTGCGCCAGAGGGGTCATGCGATGGAGTGCCGGATCTACGCTGAGGATCCGGATCAGGGATTTCTTCCGCAGACCGGAATGATCGAACGCTACCGGGAACCGGCGGGTCCGGGGATCCGGGTCGACTCCGGGGTGGGAGAGGGGACCGAGGTGTCGGTCTCGTTCGATCCCCTTCTGGCAAAGCTGATCTGCTGGGCGGAGGATCGGAAAAGCTGCGCCGAGCGGATGCGGCGGGCTCTCGAGGAGATGGTGGTTCTGGGGACCCGGACCAACATCGCCTACCTGAGGCGGGTGATCACCCACCCGCAGTTCCTCGAAGGGGTGTACAGTACGTCTTTTGTGGAGCGGCATGCCGATTCGCTGGCCCGGGAAGTGGTGCCGGAAGCGGGGGCGGTCGGGCTGGTGCTGAACAGTTTGAATCGCAAACGGGCCGGAGCAGCCCGAGCCGAAGCGGGTTCCAGGATCGCCTCGATCTGGGATTCTGCAGGGGACTGGGGCCGCGGGAACTGATCCGAAGGAGAGCGCGATGGTGGATTACGAAGACATGGATGACGAGGAATACGAGGACCAGCTCGATCAGATGATCATCGAGAACGGGGTGTTGACCCACGCGGTGCTCAACACCCTGATCCGCAAGGGTGTGATCAGCCGGGAGGAGATCGACGCCGAGGTGGAGAGGCTGTACGCGGAGGCGGAGTCTCTCGGAGACGACGAGGACGACGATCGGGAATAGGATCCTCGACCGAAGGGATTGAGTCAGGCGGAGGTTGGCCCTCTCATCAGGATGCCAGCCGGGAACGAGCCCACCGATGCCATTTGCAACCGTACCTGAAGCTGCCGAGCTGTACCGCCGCGGCGAGTTCGTGATCATCGTCGATGACGAGGATCGTGAAAACGAAGGCGATCTGTGCATCGCCGCGGAGATGATCACGCCGGAGGCGATCAATTTCATGGCCACCTTCGGCCGTGGACTGGTCTGTCTTGCTCTGACCGAGGAGCGCTGTGATGTGCTCGAGCTTCCGCTGATGGTCGAGCACAACACCTCGAACTACGGGACCGCGTTCACGGTGTCGATCGAGGCGCGGGGACGAGTGACGACCGGGATCTCTGCCCGGGATCGTTCGGAGACGGTGCGTGTCGCGATCGACCCTTCCACCCGGCCGGTCGATCTCCAGAAGCCGGGGCACATCTTCCCTCTGCGAGCACGAAGGGGCGGAGTGCTCAAGCGTGCCGGACAGACCGAAGCCTCGGTGGATCTCGCGAGCATCGCAGGGATGAACCCGTCCGCGGTGATCTGCGAGATCATGAATGCCGACGGCACCATGGCCCGCCTGCCTGATCTGAAGAAGTTCGCGCTCGAGCATGGACTGAAGATCATCTCGGTCGCCGATCTCATCAAGCACCGGATGCGTCACGAAAAGCACGTGCACGAAGTGGCTTCTCCCCACCTGCCGACGGTCTTCGGGGAGTTTCGGGCTCATGCCTATCGGAGCGACATCACCGGAGAGGAGCACGTGGCTCTGGTGATGGGGGAGATCGAGGAGAGCGACGAGGTTCTGGTCCGGGTGCACTCTTCCTGTCTGACGGGGGATGTGTTCCGTTCGGCCCGATGTGACTGTGGACTTCAGCTGGAGCGCGCTCTGGAGATGATCGCCCAGGAGAAAAAGGGCGTTCTCCTCTATCTCCTGCAGGAAGGCCGGGGCATCGGGTTGCTGAACAAGCTGAAAGCCTACGAGCTGCAGGACGGCGGCGATGATACGATCGAGGCCAACCTCAAGCTGGGATTTCCGGCGGACATCCGGGACTACGGGACCGGATCGCAGATTCTGCGGGATCTGGGGGTTCGACGGATGAGGCTGATGACGAACAATCCGGCGAAATACGTAGCCATCGAGGGATTTGGTCTGGAGATCGTCGAGCGCGTGCCTCTGGAGATCGCGCCCTCGGACCGGACCCGGAAGTATCTCGAGGCGAAGAAAAAGAAGCTGGGTCACATCCTCGATCTGGTCTGATTGATCGCCGAACCCACACCCGGAGGGATTCCGCACCTGATGACGCATACCGGCCCCATTCTCGAAGGAATCGGCGATACCGATTACGAGCGGTACATCCGTACGGTGGAGTTGCTCTCTCTGCAGAAGGATGTGGCGGATCTGGTTCATCCGGAGGAACGTCTGTTCCAGATCATGCACCAGACTGCGGAGCTGTGGCTGAAGCAGGTGGGATACGAAGTGGATCGGACGGTGGAGGCACTTCGAGGCGACCAGGTGGGCCTGGCGACGGATCTGCTGCATCGCTGCCGCCTGATCATGGACCTGCTCCGTGAGCAGATCGTGATTCTGGAGACCATGGCCCCCGCGGACTACCACGTGATCCGGGTCACGGCGCTGGGACGGGGGAGCGGTCAGGAGTCGCCCGGGTTCAAGCGATTGCTGCACGCTGGCGAGGATCTGTGGCCTCCCTTCGAGGCGCTGCTGGGGCGCAGGGAGATGACGCCGCTGGAAATCGAGCGGGAGCCGAGGAAGCATGAGAGTCTGCACCGGTTGATTCAGGCGCTGCTCGACTGGGATTCGGCGTTCATGAAGTGGCGCTACACACACATGCGACTGGCGATGCGGGTGATCGGCTCGCGGGTCAAGTCGCTGAAGGGCGTTCCGGTGACTCAGCTCGAGGTGGGGACCCGGGAACCAATGTTTCCCGTTTTGTGGCGGACCATCAGTGACCTGACTGACGAATTCAGGCCCGAGTATTGAATTCGCCGGATGATGCCGAATTATTTGATGCGCTGTCAGGGTTTTAGCTGGCTGCGGACGAGGGTGGAGCGGGTGGCCGGAGCAGGGTTCGCAGAAATGTGACGCCAGAGGGTGAACTCAATCCTTGACGCTGGAAAATGCGATCTCTATACTCCGGGCCGATTGTCCGGTTTCGATCCCGGACGCCGCCCGCTGCAGCCTATCTAGGAATGAACAATGATGGAGACAGGAACTCAATGAAGCGGAATCTGTGCCTGCTCGTCGCGCTGCTCCTGCTGTCCATGACGGCCGTGTCGTGTACCAAGCTTCAGGCCCGCATGGAAATCAAGCAGGCGAATGACTTTTACTACGCTGAGGACTATCAGCAGGCTCTCGACCATTACGTCCTGGCCAGGCAGCAGGATCCCACCTTTCCGGATCTGGACCGTCTGATCGGGTATTCGCACATCGGTCTGTTCAAGCCGAATGATGAGTCGCCTGCCAACCAGAAGCATGCAGACATGGCGATCCGGGAGATCGAGCGGTATCTGAAGTCCCGGCCCGAGGACGAGGCGGCGCGGGAAGCGCTGATCAACCTGTTCCTCAACGCGAATCGCACCTCGCAGGCCATCGACTATTTCCGGGGATATCTGAAGGGTCATCCCGCGGATCTGGCGGCGGTCAAATCGATTGCGACGCTCTACGCCAAACAGGGAGACTTCGCCGAGTCGATCAACTGGTACAAGAAGATCACTCTGCTGGATGCGAAGAATCCGGAAGCTTTCTACACCTACGGGGTGGTGTTGTACGAGAAGGTTGCGAAGGATCCCCCCGCGGACATGGAAGCGCGCCTGAAGCTGATCTACGAGGGTCGTGAGGCTCTCACCCAGGCCCTGAATCTCAACCCGGAATACTTCGAGGCTCTGGTCTATCAGAACCTGCTGTACCGGGAGGAGGCGAAGCTGGCCGAAACGCCGGAGCAGCAGCAGGAGCTGTACGCGAAAGCGGACGAATATCGGAACCGGGCCATCGCGATCAGCCGGGCGCGGAAGGCCGCGGCGGAGAAAGAGAAGCCGGCCGCGGAAGGCCAGGAATCTTAAGAGGACGGACTGCGGATGTTTGAGTCAACAGTAGTTGAGTCGAGAAAGAGGAAGACCGGAGCGGAGCGGATTTTCACCCTTCCGGTCTCGATCGCCATTCATGCCGTGGCGATCCTGGTGGCAGTCTTCGCAGCCGTCTGGTCGGTGGATTTCCCTCAGAATTCGCCCGCCCAGGTGGCCCAGTACTCGGTGGCTGCGCCCCCGCCGCCCCCGCCGCCGCCCCCGCCACCGCCACCTGCACCCAAGGCGCAGCCGCAGCCGACCGAGGTCAAGCCGGTCGAGGTTCCGTCGAATGTGGAGAACATGGCGCCCAGTCAGGTTCCCGAGGAGATCCCTGATCTGCCGAAGCCGAGCGGGGGCCCGGTGGGTGTCGAAGGTGGTGTCGAAGGTGGTGTCGAGGGCGGAGTGGTTGGTGGAGTGGTCGGTGGAGTGGTCGGCGGAGTCATCTCCGAAGCCCCGGCTCCGACGGCGCCGGTGCGCGTCGGTGGAGACGTCAAGCCTCCCACCATCATCAGCAAGGTGGATCCGGTCTACCCGGAAGTCGCTCGCAAAGCGAGGATCTCGGGGCTGGTGATCGTCGAAGCGATCATCGACCACAATGGTACCGTTCAGAACGTGAAGGTGATCAAGGGTCTGCCGTTCGGGCTCGACCAGGCCGCCGTCGACGCCGTGAAGCGCTGGCGGTTCAAGCCGGGAACGCTCAACGGACAGCCCGTCGACGTCATTTTCAACCTCACGGTCAACTTCAAACTGAACTGATTGAAAGTTTCGCCGGCTTCAAGGCGGGGATAGATTAGGAGGAACAGGAGAATGGATTTAAGTCCGGTTGCAGTCTGGAATTCGATGTCTGTCATTGTCAAAGGCGTGACCATCGTCATGGTGATCATGTCCATCTACTCCATCTGGGTCATGGTCGAGCGTGCAATCGTGTTCACGCAGGCGAAGAACCAGTCGCTGAAGCTCCTCGGTGCGCTCTCCAACGTGCTCAGCCGCAGCGCCTACCAGGAAGCCATCGACGTGACCAAGAAGTACAAGAAGAGCCATCTGGCCAAGGTCATCGCAGCCGGGCTTCTGGAGTTCGAAGCCGGTCTTCGGGACAAGCGCAACATCGAGCCCGAAATCACCGTCGAAGCCGCTCGTCAGGGCATGGATCGGACCGCCATGATCACCGTCGCCGAGCTGAAGGAGAATCTCGGTGCTCTGGCGACCATCGGTGCGACGGCCCCCTTCGTCGGGCTGTTCGGAACGGTGTTCGGAATCATCAACTCGTTCCAGGGCATGGCGACCTCGGGTGGTGGAATCGCATCCGTGTCCGCCGGTATCGCCGAGGCGCTCGTTTCGACAGCCTTCGGTCTGTTCGTCGCCATTCCGGCCGTCTGGGCGTACAACTACTTCCAGAATCGCGTCGATCGCTTCACCGTGGAGATGTCGAACTCCGGCTCGGAAATGAGCATCTACTTCCTCAAGGAAGCCGAATCGGGAGCACTCAATGAGTCACGGGCCTAAAAGAAACAAGCTGACGGAACTGGGCAATGCGCCCCTGCAGTCTTCGATCAACGTCACCCCGTTCGTCGACGTCTGTCTGGTTCTGCTCATCATCTTCATGGTCGTCACACCCATGCTGCAGAAGGGTGTGCCGGTCGTGCTGCCGAAGACGGACAATCCACAGAAGACCCCCGACACCGAGAAACAGCTCCAGATCTCGGTCAAGGCCGACGGAATCATTTATCTCGGCTCTCTGGTCATCCGCCAGGACATGATGAAATCCGAGCTGAAGAACATCTTCGAACGGACTCCGGACCGCGAGATTGCGGTCAAGGGGGATCAACGTGTCAGCTACGGTGCGGTGGTCGAGGTGCTCAAGGCCTGTCGGGATGCCGGCTTCGAAAACGTGGGCCTGATCGCCGAACCGATCAAGGGCCCCGGGAAGGAGGGTTAACCATGCAGGTAGGTGGCTCCGGTACCACGATGTCGGAGATCAACGTCACTCCGATGATCGACGTCATCCTGGTCCTCCTGATCATCTTCATGGTCATTACCCCGGTGGTGCAGATGGGTTACCTGGTGAAGGTTCCTCCGAAAGCTCCCCCCATGCCGGCCAACGCACTGCCCCCGGATCAGATCATCTTCCGCTATAACGCGGACAAACAGATCTTCATCAACAAGGAAGAGGTCAGCGCGACGGAATTTCCCCAGCGCGTTCGAGACATCCTGAAAGGAAACACCGGAAAGATGGTCTTCTTTGCCGGTGATCCCGACCTGGACTACGCCGCTGCGATGAACTTCCTCGACATGGCCCGATCGGCGGGTGCCGAAAACATCGGAATCATCGTCGAGAATCTTTCCGACGAACCTGCAGCAGCAACCGCAGGACAGACACCGGCGCCTGCACCCGCACAGTAACCATCAGTGATCGTCAGACCAGGCACGATGCCTTTGCATCGTGCCTTTTTTTTGTCTCCCGTCCCGTCCCGCAATCATCCGGCAGGTTCGGCTGTTGAGGGGCAGGGGAGGCTGGGATACCATCCGCTTCCCAGATCAATTCCTGTCGAACATGTGGAGGTACAGGTGACGAAACTCGATTCCAGTCAGGTCGTGATTCTCGAGGGGGCACGCACCCCAATGGCGGAGTACAACGGACAATTCAGCGGCACCAGCGCCATTGATCTCGCCGTGGTTGCGGCGAAGGGGGCGTTGGAGCGTAGCGGTGTCTCCCCGGAAGAGATTCAGCATGTGATCGTCGGCAATGCGCTGCAGACGTCCGGCGATGCCATCTACGGCGCTCGCCACGTCGGACTCAAAGCGGGTGTTCCGAAGCAGGTTCCCGCGCTCACCCTGAACCGTCTCTGCGGTTCCGGGATCCAGTCGGTGATCAGTGCGGCCGAACAGATTCTGCTGGATGAGGCCGAGGTGGTTCTCGCCGGAGGGATGGAGAACATGTCTCAGGCTCCCCATGTGATCCGGGGCGCGCGCCAGGGACTGAAGCTCGGTCAGGGCACTCTCGAGGATTCTCTGATGGTTGCCCTCCTGGACAGTTACAGCGGTCTCTACATGGCCCAGACATCGGACAATCTCGCGCGGAAGTACGAGATCAGCCGCGAAGAACAGGACCAGTTCGCGCTCCGCAGCCAGCAGAAAGCCGCGGCGGCTCAGGAGGCGGGGCGACTGGCGGAGGAGATCGTGCCGGTGGAAGTCGGCCGCCGGGGTGAGAAGATCACCACCGACGATCATCTCCGGCCGGAAACCACTCTGGAGGGCCTGGCGAAGCTCCGTCCAGCGTTCGCGAAGGATGGATTCGTCACCGCCGGGAATGCCAGCGGGATCGTGGATGGAGCCGCAATGCTGGTGGTGACGACCGCCGGAAAAGCGCGCGAGAAAGGGAAGATCCCGCTGGGCAGGATCGTCTCCTGGGGGATTACCGGATGCGACCCCGACATCATGGGGATCGGACCGGTGCCCGCGACGAAGCTGGCGCTGGAACGAGCGGGACTGAGTCTTGATCAGATCGATCTGATCGAGATCAACGAGGCGTTCTCCGGGCAGGTTCTCGCGGTGATCAAGGAGATGGGGATCGACGAAAGCAAGCTCAACGTCAACGGTGGCGCGGTGGCCCTCGGGCACCCGCTCGCCGCCACCGGAAGTCGGCTGCTCCTGACCCTGCTCTACGAGCTTCGTCGCCGGAAGGCGCGGTACGGTCTGGCCTCGGCCTGCATCGGCGGGGGACAGGGGATCGCCATGATCGTCGAGTCGATGGCCTGAGCTCCTTCATCCCGGACGGCCGGCTCGCTCCGGACCGTTCGGGACAGCAAATAAATATCTCGAGAGGCTTGTTGGCCACACCAATGCGACGCATCTCCTTCCTGCTGATTCTCCTTCTCCTGTTGCCCTACCTCCTGGAGGCTTCGGTGCTGGAGGTCCGGAGGTCGGCCGAAGGGGCGCCCGATACCCTCGATGTCACCGCACGTCAGGTACGGCTGTCGGTGCTGATCTCCGCCCTCACTCTTCATCTGCGGCGCCCGGTTCAGCTGGCTCCCGGGGTGGACCGCCAGGTGGATGTCCGGTTCCGCGGTGTCTCCGCCAGACGGGCTCTGGAGATGCTGGTCGAGCGGGAAGATCTGAAGATCGTTTCCCGAGGCGGCGTTGACCTCATTCTGGATCGCACGGAGCCGGTGGTGGATCTGGACGTCGAGGATGGAGAGGTCCGCTCGATCGTGCAGGTGGTCGCGTCGCAGTGCGGGATTCACAATGTGATGATCGATCCTGCAGTCAGCGGCCGGGGAACCTTTCGATTCAGAGATGTCCCCTGTCACCACGCCCTCGACGTAGTGCTGAGGAGCCTCGGTATCGAAGGGACGCTCGAGCCCAATTCGGTTCTGGTGGTGAAATGACAGCGACCGATCCCATGCCATCCGCTTCCGGCGAGCGTCGCGGGATGATCGTTCGGATTGCGATCGGACTGATCCTGGTCGTGCTCGCGGTCGCGCTCTACTTCTCACCCTGGCGGGAGCAGCTGACCCTGGAGAACCTGGATGCGGTACGTGCGCATGTCCGGGGGCTCTGGTACGGGCCGCCGCTGTTCATCCTCAGCTACATTCTGGGATCGGTTCTGCTGCTTCCGGCCACGATCTTCGTGGTGGCGGCGGGGCTGATCTGGGGTTGGGGGCTCGGTACGGTCTACGCCCTGATCGGCGGGACATTCGGAGCCCTGGCCTCCTTCGAACTTTCCCGCTACGTGGTTGGCGACCTGGTGTGGAAACTTCTTGCCCGCACCGACCGACGGGTGACCACCGCTCTTTCCAGGGCGGGATTCCGTTCGGCGCTGATCCTCCGGTTCATTCCGCTGATTCCCTTTGCGGTCTTCAACTACGGGGCCGGGCTGACCAATCTGAGGACCCGTGACTTCTTCGCCTCGACATTCATCGGTCTCGCGCCCGCCAGCTTCATCATCACCTGGTGTGCCGATGCGCTGACCAGTGGAGCGATGAGCATGCAGCAGGCGTTTCAGCGGATGCTGATCGTGGGCGTCCTGCTCGCGATCCTGGTTGCGCTGCCGGCGGTGGTTCAGCGGCTGTTCGCGCGCGACCTGGTCGATCCGGACAGCGCTCCCTGAAGTGCTTTTCCCCCGTTCCGTGAAGATGCTATAGTGATTTGCTTCGGTTCGAGAGCCATCGAATGATCGAGATTCAGATTCACCCCAGCGATATCCGCCGCAAGGTGCGGTATCTCTTCTTCGGGCGCCGCATGGTGCTGCTGGGAATCGTTATGGGGCTGCTGCTGCTGGCCTTCACCCTGGCCTCGATGGCCGCGGCCCCGTCGGTGATCCGTCGAACCTACCGGACGAGCTATCTGCGGGTGATGAAGCAGGAGAGGGCGATCCAGCGGCAGCGGCTCAGTCAGTACATGGAGCAGATGTCCTCGCTGGAGCAGACCCTCGACTCCGAGCGGCTGGCGATCGAGAAGCTGGTGACCGTCTATGGGCTCCAGCACACTGCGCTTGGACAGGGCGGTCTGCCCGCCTCGGTGCGCAGCGCGCCGGGACACGTGCTGGAGCTTGCCGACGCACGATTGCGTGAACAGCAACTGCGGCATTCGGTGCAGACGCTGCAGGATCAGTTGGAAACGCTGATCGCCTACGAGTCCGCCAACGCGAAGCTGATCCGTCACATCCCCTCGATCCTTCCCTTGCCCGCCGAGGAATTCGTTCTGACGTCCCCGTTCGGAGATCGAATCTCTCCGTTCACCCGGAAGCACGACTTTCACAAGGGGCTGGACCTTGCGGCTCCGGTCGGAACGCCGATTTTCGCTTCGGCCGACGGTGTGGTGACCTTCGCGGGACGGTATCCCCTGTCGCGAAGCGTCGCCTGGTGGCGGTTCGGAAACGTCGTGGTGGTCAACCATGCCGACCGTTTCATCACCATCTACGCGCATTGCAACGAGACCCGTGTCCGCAAGGGGCAGACGGTCCGGCAGGGAGACGTGATCGCCACGGTCGGATCCACGGGCTGGAGCACCAACTCTCACCTGCACTATGAGATCCGCAGCGATCTCGAGAAGCCGGGCGAATACCGGCCGATCGATCCCCGGATTTACATCCTCAATCATCACTGGAACGACGAGGAAAATCTGCTGATCCAGTCACGGACCAGTCCGCAATACGAGGATTTCGATCCGCTTCCAACGGCGTTTATCGGGAGAAGGAGTGTGTGAGATGTCGAATGCCGCAGAGAATCCGAGCAACTTCCCAACCATGATCATCCCGAAAGGGACGGAAATCCGGATCAACAACGAGGGCCAGCTCTCGATCAAGACTCCGGGAAACCTGGTGATTCAGAACTCCGGAAACTACTCGGAACTGGAGTCGACCAACGGTTCGATCCGGATCGAAGAGAACGTGAACGTCGAGGCGGTGAAGGTTCACGCCGGCCAGGCCTGCTTCATTCAGGGCACTCTCACCGCCTGGAAGGTCCGGGCGAAGAAGATCGCTCTGGAAGATCGAGCCCGTGCCTACATCATGCTGCAGGAGTCGGAGCAACTGGAGCTGTCGAAGACCAGCCGGCTGGTGGGCAACTTCGCCAATGAGAAGGAAGTCTACCTTCTGCTCGGCAAATTCAACCGTCAACTCAAGTCGCTTCCCGCCAGTGTCGGTGTCGATCTCGACGACCGAGGCGAGCGGGGGATGCAGCATCAGGAGCTCGGAGTGGGCGACGCCGAGACAGGGAAGATCCTCGCCGGGCCGCTTCAGGACGCGCTGCGTCTGATCGAGCAGGAGATCGAGAAGGATCAGCTGGACACCCCTTCGAGAGAGGCGCTCCGGGAAGTGGTATTCGCCCTTCATGAGAAGAACCTTCAGCGGGCGAATCTGGTCTACAGAGATGCGTTCTCCGAACTGACGGTTCCCTCCGAGGCGCTCCGGAAGGCGTTCGACATCCTCGACTCCTGGTTCTCCCGGCATCCAGCGTAGGAAACAGCATCAGGGATGCGGCATGAGGGGGCGGTTCGAGTCTGCTGGCTCGTGCCGCTTCTCGTACCGCACACCTCATCCCCCCTGCCTCCTACCACGGCGGTGGTGCGCTCTGGCGACGCCGAGGGCGCGCGAAGAGAAACACCAGGATCATCCCCGCGACGAAGCCGCCGATGTGGGCGAAATACGCCACGCCCCCACGCTGGACGGAATCGGAGACGCCGAGCGACGCGGTCCCGATGAAGAGCTGAAACACGAACCAGAGGCCGAGCACGAACAGAGCCGGCAGCTCCCGGAGAAAAATCAGGAAGCCGAGCGGGATCAGGGTGACCACCCTGGCGTGGGGAAACAGCACGAGGTAGGCCCCCAGCACGCCCGCGATCGCGCCGGAAGCACCGATCGATGGAAGTGGTGAGTCCGGATTGATGAATGCATGGCTGAGTGTGGCGATGGCGCCGCAGGTCAGGTAGAACACCAGGTACCTCCCGTGCCCCATCCGGTCTTCGACGTTGTCGCCGAAGATCCAGAGATAGAGCATGTTCCCGCCGATGTGGAGAAGTCCTCCGTGAAGGAACATCGACACGAAGATGGCGAGAGCGTCGGCGAGATAGAACCCCGGGATCCAGAAGCGTGCGGGGACGAAGGCGATTCGGGTGAGCTCCGGCTCGAGATTCCGGCCGAGGGAGAGCTCCCAGGCGAAGAAGAGGATGTTGATCGCGATGAGGGTGAGATTCACCGCGGGGAAGAGGCGGCGGGGGTTGATGTCTCGAAGGGGGAGCATCGGATCAGCTTTCGGACAGCACGTCCCTGGCGTGTGCAGGGTCGACGATGTTGATCGAGCTGCCGGTGGCGAGCTCGAATCCGGCATTGATGGTCAGACGGGGAGTGATCTCCATGAACCAGTGGAACCGTGCGGCGCCGGCGGGAGCCGTCTGGACGCTCCAGTTCCAGGAAGGGTCATTGAGTCTCGTGCGCATCGTGCGGGTCGCTCGTTGCAGCATTGTACCGAGATCGCGGATCTCGGCGGGGCCGATCTCGTCGAATCGAGCTCGATGCGTGCGGGGGACGATCCATTGCTGGTAGGGCATCCGTGAGGCGAATGGAGCGATCCAGAGGAACGAGTCATTGCGCGCGATCTCGAGTGTCCGGGGATCCTCCAGCATGTTGCATAGCGGACATATCTCAGCCGTCTCGAACGCCGCCTGCTCGGCAGCCAGCCTGGGCGGGACGAACGGCAGGGCGATGATCTGGCTGTGCAGGTGAGGGATGGACTCCCCGGCGTGCCGTCCGTGGTTTCTGAAGAGGATCGTCGCTTGCCACCTTCTCTCATCGGAGAGGATCCGGCTCCTCTCGGTCCAGGTTGCGATGACGTCTCTCACGGCTTCGTCTCTGAGGTCTTCGAACTGTGTCTCGTGGCGAGGGGACTCGATGATGACTTCGTGCTGCCCCACGGCCTCGCTCTCCGTCGCCGACGGATCGAAGGGTGAAGCCGCGGAATCCACAGCAGGATAGAGGTTCGGCACCACGCGGACCGTCCAACCCGACGGATCTTCACGCCTCGAGACCTCCGGCGGAGTCTGGCCCTCATGACCCGCACAGAACGGACAGTGGCTGGCGGAACTCACCGGGGAAGACGGATTCGTGTCGAACGCGTTGGGCCGACGGCTTCGCTCGGCCGCATGAATCGTCCAGTCGTCGGTGAACAGGGACTTCCGAAACAGGGGCACTCGACGAATTGTAGAGGATCCGGATCTCAGAAGTGCTCCGTGGACTCCCGGGGGCGGGCGCACGTCAGATTTGTGAGATGGAGTCATGCGGCTGATCTGGCAGCGGCAGCACGTCGTTCCCAGAAGTCTTCGAATCGGCCGCTGAGCTTGGCGCAGCGAAGGGCGATGATGGAGTTGGCGCCGCGGACGGTCCAGTGCATGCCGGCGCGTTTGAGTCGGGTACCGATGGCCAGCTTGCATCCGGCCTCGACGACACCGGTCGAGGTGCACAGGCCGGCGGCGCGGAACCCCGGATACCGCATGCGTTCGCGATTGCGTTCAATGTACTCGGCGCACTTCCGAGCCTCCTGGTTGTCTGGAGCATGCACGCGCAGGATGGCCAGCACCTGGTCGATCTCGCCTGCGTTGAGCTCCTCGTAGCGTTGACGTGCCCAGTGTCGTGCCAGATCACCCTGCGCGCCGTAAATGGCCTTGCTTGCATCGGAGATGTTCGTTGGCGTGGTAGCGGTCGACGATTTGGACCGCATCGGGGAACAGCTCGGAAGCGATGTTCCAGATCCAGAGGGCACCATCGCCAAGCACGACGCGGCGGGCGGCTTTGTCAAAGTCGCGTCGCATCGCTTCGCGCTCGACTCGCGCTCCGGAACTCGCCTGGCAGAGAATCTGTACCTCGCTGGGCGGCGCTCTCGATGGCCGCCGTGTAACTGACCGACCCTGGATCACGCGTCGGTAAGCCAGTCTCGGAGTCACGTCCTTCAGCGCTCCAGACCGTACAGAGCTTGACCTCTCGAGTTTTCGCCGTACCGTCGGGTTGCTTGCCTGCCCGCCCGGTCAGTTCTTCCTTGCGCATGGGAATGCCCGTGCCGTCCTACCCAGGTAGAGTGTCGAACGAGCATCCATCTGGGCGAGCGGTGCGGTGGAGCTCCGTTCATCGGTAGCGATCTCTCTGCCCAGAGCTTCGGCCGTCCGCTCGACTCGTTTGGGATCGACCGGGACCCCTGCCAGCTCCCGAACCAGTTCGCTGCCTTCCTCGAAGCTGACCATCGCTCCGACCAATCCAATCATGCGCGTGAGCGCCGGAGAGATCGAGACATTCACGATCCCGAGGGCGTGATCACGCGGGAACCATCCGGATCGGCAGTTGGGGCAATGGTAGTAAGCACGATCGAGCGTGATCTGTCCCAGCACGGTGTCGATCCTTTTTCGATGGCGACCGGCGTAGTTGGCGTCCTGGTGGCCGCATGAACAGACCCGAGCGGGGCCGGTGTAATCGGAGTGATCCTGGTTCAGCTGCCGCTCCACGGCACGAGCGGCAATCTTGAATGCCTCACGGCGCGCCGCCACCTCGATGGCTTCGAAATCAACCTGGTCCGCTTCGCCGGGACCGATCAGTGCCTCGACCTCGGCGACGATTTCATTCTGGAAGATCTCTTCGAAGCCCCCTTTTTTGCCCCCTCGGAGCTCTTGGTCTCGGTCCTGAGGCGAACATCGCAGAGCCGTTCATTGATCTCGATCAGCTCTCGGGTGAGCTGGCGAAACTTGTGATACTCGGCAATCTGCTCCCGTGTCCGCTCGACGGCCTCGGCAGGAATGATGCGCGTGATCGTTTTTCCTCCGACCGCCCGTGTGAGCGACCAGCTCGGACCATGAGCACGCTCCTTTTCGTGAGCGCAGCGGCAGGACGGCTTTCCGCACCGGCGATACCGTTCCACCAACGAACCTTGCCGCATGTCGCGAATCCTCGCCAGTTCGCTTCTCAACTCGTCGCGTCTTCGTTCGAGCTCCTCGATGTGCTTCTCCGACATGGCAAGCATCATTTTCCTCCTTTTTGCCTGACAGTATTATACGCTGTCAGATCGCGAAGTCGCCACTCACCCCCAAACCGCACCAGGAAAATGCTCTACCCACCCGAGCCGACTACCACCGACCCGCGATCAAGGTTCTGACGTGCACCCCCCGGGGCCCCGGGGGCCCGGCAATGGACGGCTTCCGGTTCATCCGGATATAATCCCGTCCTCTGGTTAGTAGAGCCTGAAGTGGCACGTCGAACGGCTTGGCTATTCCTCAGAAAGCAGGTGGTGAATGAGAGGGAAAATTCGTCGAAATCTGGTTGTGGCGGTTTGTTGTCTGTTTCTGGTTAGTTTCTCGGTCGAGGCGAACTCCGGTTCCGGGACCATTGAGATGCATAGTGAAGCCGGTGATTACATCGGAGCCGGCCTCGATTGGCTCGTCGGCCCGTCAGATGGGGAATTCACCGCCTCCATGGGAATCGACTCCAACGGCGACCCATCCTCTGTCACGATTTCCTTCTTTCACAATGGTACCAATCCTGAATCGGGTTTATTCTGGGATTTTCTATTTTCGACTTCGCATCTTGGTGTTCCGCTGGCGGTAGGAACCTACACAGACGCCCAGAGGGCTGCGTTCGCCGAGGACGGGCACCCCGGGCTGGATGTCGGAGGAGATGGCCGAGGATGCAACAGCATCAGCGGAGAATTCACTCTGACCGATCTCCAGTACGAGGTGATCACAGACCCGACCGGTTTCCTGGACCCAAGCCTGAACCTGCTGCGGTTTGCCGCGACTTTTAAGCAGCACTGCGGCGATTCCACTGACATTCCGCTCCTCACGGGGACCGTGACGTTCGAAGGCCAGTCAGAAGGAGGGACCCCGGGCACGCCAAGTGACCCGAACAACCCGAGTGATCCCATCGAACCGACGGTTCCCAGGAACCTCACTCTCACCCTGCCGTCCGAATTCGGTGCGCTCGAGCTCGGTAATTCTCAGGCGGTGACAGCTCCTTTGTCGATGTTCCGGGTCGCCGACTATGATCAGGAGCTCAGGTTTGCGGCGAGATCGTATCCAGACGATGTCGATATCACATTCGATCCGCCTCTGATCGCGAGGGGCTCCGAGGATTCCATCACCATGGTCACGCTGGAAACGCGTCCGATGACTCTCCCCAGCCCTCATATCATCGAATTGTTCGCCACCGATGAGGACGGCGTCGTCTACGCCCGGGGATTCCTGCTGAAGGTCTACTGCAGTCCTCCGATTCTTCTCGGATCTCCGGTGGACCAGCCCGCAACGCAGACCGTTCCCGCCGGGACCTCGGCGACGCTCACGGTCAATCCGACCGGGGGATCCCAGCCCTACTTCTATCAGTGGTATCAGGGGCCCGCGGGGAGCCGCTATTTTCCCATCGAGGGCGCGACGGACGCGACCCTGGCGACGCCTCCGATCACCGCTCCGACCGACTTCTGGGTCAGCGTCACCAACGCATGCGGTGAGGTCCAGAGCTGGACCGCAACGGTGAGTCCTTCCGGAAGCAAGGGGGCCGAAACGGCTCCGGCTTCCCGCAGACGCGGAGCCACCCCCGGTGGCGGACACTGAGTTTCGACCGGAGAATCGCAGCCGGCGCCTTCCTCGGGCGCCGGCTGCGCCATCTCCCCGTCGTACAATCTCTCCATGCATCCATGGCGCGAACGCCTGCAGCGGTGGTTCACCCCCCTCGCATCGCACATCCCTCTCTCTCCGAATGCGATCACCCTTCTCGCACTCGCGATCAACCTGATCGCCGCCTGCGTGCTGGCGTGGGCCTCGGCTGATCCGCGACTGTTTCTGGTCGCTCCGGGCCTGATTGCCGTCGGCGGACTGCTCGACGGACTGGATGGAGTGGTGGCCCGGAAGCTCGGCCTGGTGACGGCATGGGGTGATTTCCTCGACCATTTCTGCGACCGGGTGAGTGATCTCGCCCTGCTGGCCGGCTGGATGATCGGAACGCTGGTCCATGCGTGGCTCGCGCTACCGATCCTCGTCATCGTGGCACTCCACGGCTACGCCGGGACCCAGATCGAGGCGAGTTTCCATGAGCGCTCCTACGAGGGGGCGGGAAGGGGAGAGTTCATTTTCGCGGTGCTCATCCTCCCGCTGGCAGGGTGGTCGCTCCAGGCCGCGGATCTCCTGCAGCACGTCGTCGCCGGACTCTCGGTTGCCGAGTGGTTGACGGTTGCTCTGGGCGTCGTTGCGCTTGGATCGTTGTCCGGCCGAATCCGGCGCGCGTTCCAGCTCAGTAGATGATCACCTCGTCTCCGACATTCACCATATCGTAGAGCTGGCGGATGTCGGAGTTGCGCATCCGGATGCAACCATGGGATGCGTTCTGTCCGAGCGAGGAGACCGCTTCGGTGCCGTGCAGAGCGTAGCCGTCCCCGAGGTTCAGTCGACGGATCCCGAGGACATCGGGATATTCACGCTGCCGCGTGCCGACCGGGGGGATGACCACGGCGTCGCCCGCGTAGATCTCCTGCCCGGCGGGAAGCGCCCGCGCGACGCCGTTCTCGATCTCGACGACATTGTCGCCGCGAACAGTGAGCGAACGATCGCCCGAGCCGAGGGTCTCCCCTCGCCGGAGATGCACGACCCGCATTCCTTTCCGGTTTGCCAGCTCCACGTAGTGCCAGTCGGGGGGAATCCATTTCGGATCCTCTTCTTTCGAAAGAACCCGGAACTTCCCGACCGGGGTCCGGAAGACGACGGTGCGTCCTCCCTGGCGGAGCGAGGTGTTCTTGCCGGTGGCGCAGATCGCGTCGAAGACCGTTTTTCCCTGTCTGCGCAATCGGACGCGGTGCTCCGCGAGCGAGACCACCACGACCTGGGCCGAATCCTGGCGATCGCTGATCTGGTCGCTGACGGAGCCGACGCGGCTGCGAAGTGATTCGAGCGTGGTCTCGGAGCGCTTCATCCGGTCGGCGATCTGTTCGAGTCGCTCCTGTTTCCACTGCCCGATCATCGAGTCGATCACTTCGATCCGGCGGAACTCCTGACCATCGCGGAGGTTGATCATCTCCGCGGAGACTCCGAAGGCCAGCAGGCCCAGACCGAGCACCAGCAGCGCCCAGGATCCGATCAGTCCAATCCAGCGTTTCATCCGTGTTCTCCTAAAAGATGTAGATTCGGGTGCCCTTCCCGATGCGCGGCCAGATCGCTCTGAGGTCCTCGGCCGGCACCATGAAGGAGCCCGGCTTGGGGCCCTCGAGGGGGCTTTCGTCCGACGGCGTGGAATGGATCACGTAGCCGTTCGGAAGTCGAACCACGTAGTGACCGAGCCCGTCGGGCACCTTCGGCGGGGTCTCGGGGAGCGGTTCCCCCTTCATGGCGTAAAGCCACTCCGGAATCTGCCAGTCGAGGCCGACGGTCTTGCCGGTGATCCGGAAGCTCCCTTTGAGCGGAACGAACGTCCATACCCTGCCGGATCTGGAACGGATCTCACCGCCAGAGCCGATCCGGACCGGGGCATCCCGGAGAACGGTGTCTCCGTACTGGAAGAGCATCCGCTTGTTTTTCGTATCAATGGCGAGATAGAAATCGTCCGAATCGAGCGCCGAGACATATTCCATCTTCCCCTGAAGCTGTTTCTGGAGTTGCTGGCGATCGAGATCGGAGCGGGCGAGCTTCTGCTTCAACTGATTGACTTCAATCGGTGAAGTACGCCGCTCCGCGATGACCGACGCGTAGCGACGGTCGACATGATTGCTGTGAATTTGCGCGACGACGCCCACCGCGATGGCGACCAGAAGAATGCCCAGATTCAGCCAGAGAGGGGGCCGAGGAAATCCCCGTCGCTCCGGCGACTCGGGCCGGTCCTCGGCGCGCCGATCCGATTTGATTCGCATTGTCATGGAGTCAGAGAACCCTTTCACTTTCGGTTTCTGGTGGCTCTGTATGAGAAATGCGGGCCAAACCCGGCGCGTTGTCAAAACCGGCCTGATGATTCAGATGGAATCTTCATTGCTTGGGGAATCAGCCGGGATCAAATGATCCGGTTCGAAGGTGGCCGCGCCCGCGATCGCGGGTCGAACGGCCGGGGAAGGAGAGACCATGGCAGAAACCTCAGGAGTGCAGCAGATCAGTGACGAGAAGTTCGAAACGGACGTTCTGAAGTCCGACACCCCGGTGTTCGTGGACTTCTGGGCTCCGTGGTGTGGTCCCTGTCGGATCGTGGGACCGGTGATCGAGGAGCTGGCACCCTCCTATGAAGGCAAGATGCGGGTGACCAAGCTCAACGTCGACGAGAATCCCGCCACCGCGCAGAAGTATCAGGTCACGTCGATTCCGACGATGATCATCTTCAAGAATGGCCAGGTGGCGGATCGGGCGATTGGCGCCATGCCGCGCAGTGAGCTCCAGAAGTTCATCGACCGAAACATCTAGCCTGGCTTGACGATCCATGCTTGCAGATCTCGAACGGCTTCTCAGAGAGCGCTCGATCGATACGGTCCTCGTGCCGATGCACGAGATGATCGATCCTTCGTTCCGCTGGCTCAGCCGCGGAGCGAAGCTCACTCGTGGCTGGGTGGTGTTCCGGTCGGTCGACGATCTGACTCTGATTCATGATCCGATGGAGCGCGACGAAGCCGCAGCCAGCGGGCTCTCCTGCCGCTCGATTCAGGAGTTCGACTGGTCCGGGATCCAGCGCGACGCGCCGGACGCTGCATCCGCTCTGGCCCGTTTGCTCGATCGCATCCTCGGCGAGCTCGGAGCTCGCGAGACGATTGCAATCTTCGGCCGTCCCCCGTTTCATCTCTATCTTCCCGCCGTGGAGCGGCTGCGGGAGATGGGATGGAGCATCGATCCGGGCAACGGTGAGGACATCAGCCAGAAGGCCCGGAAGCGGAAGGATCCCTGGGAGGTGGTGGCGGTCGCCAGCGTGGGAGCGCGCACCGAGCAGGTGGTCGATGGCGTCCGTGCTCGGCTCCGGCGGGCGGAGATCGCCGACGATGGTCTCCACCTGGATGGCCGGCGTCTCACCCTTGGCGATCTCAAGTCGTTCATCAGTACCGACATTCAGAGACTGGGGATGGTGGAAGACCACGAAACGATCGTTTCTCAGGGGCGAGATGCGGGCATTCCGCACTCTCGAGGGGATGCCTCCGCAACGGTGCGAGCCTCTCAGCCTCTGGTGATCGATATCTTCCCTGCCGATCGGGCGACCGGGTACTTTTTCGACATGACCAGAACCTTCTGTGTCGGGCCGGTTCCGGACCGCCTGGCAGAGCTTCACCATCAGGTGTTCGAGGCCTTCGAGATGGCCAGAGACTCGGTTCGGGTGGGGGAGCTGGCGGGCGCCGTCCATCAACGTGTCTGTGACTATTTCGAATCGCTCGGCCACCCCACGTCGCGCTCACAGCCGGGGACGCTGCAAGGGTATGTTCATGGTCTGGGGCACGGAGTGGGGCTGGAGATTCACGAGCGGCCGTCGTTTTCGATCGATCCTGCGAACCGGGATACGATCGAGCAAGGCGACATTCTGACCATCGAGCCGGGCCTTTACTACCCGGACGAAGGCCTCGGGGTCCGGATCGAGGATACGCTGGTGGTCGAGTCGGACGGAACACTGCGAACCCTCTGCCGCAGCGATCGGTCGCTCCAGCCCTGACTGTCCGTGTGAGCCATTTCGTGGCAGACTGGTTCGCGACCCGGTCCCGGCGGTGATTCCCGACGGACGGGCCGGGGAACCATACGGAAGGGGAGGTACCGGTGAACGCTCGTCATGTCGAGAGCCGCGTCCGGGTGCGGTACAAGGAGACGGATCAGATGGGCATTGCCCATCATTCCAACTACATCGTCTGGTTCGAGATCGGCCGGACCGATCTGTGTCGTGCGGTCGGATTGACTTATCGAGAGATCGAAGAGCGCGGGCACCTGATGGTGGTCACCGAGGTCGGGTGCAGTTACCGCCGCTCGTACGGCTACGACCAGGAGGTTCTGATCCGGACGTCACTGGGGCGGATTGCCAGCCGAGCGTTCCGGTTCGACTACGGGCTGTTCGACGAGACCGGAGAACAGCGTTACGCGAGTGGCTTCTCCAGCCACATGTGGGTCGACCGAACGAGCCGGAAGCCGATCGCGGTGCGCGGCGAGATCCTCGATCGATTCAACGCCTGGAATGAGGAGCCTCAGTAGGTGGCCAGCTTTCCGCTGAGATAGTCTTCCGCATTCTTCATGAACGCGCGCTTGTTCGCGGCTGAATTGAAATAGTAGATCCTGTCCTTGTATTCCGCGATGGGAGTGTCTTTCGTAATGCTGACCTTCTGTCCATCCACCGGATCCATGGCGATGGCGGGAGCGAAGGGGAGATTGAGCTCTGCGGCCGTGACCTCCACCGGCTTGCTCGACGAGGCATTGTCGGAGTCATCCGTTGGGATGATCTCCTCGGTTCGGAACTCGAGGGTCTCCGGAGGGGTGGTCTGGCGCAATTGTGCCTCCTCGAGTGTCCGGACGTTTTGCGGCCGGGCCGGAGGCGGGACTGGAGGAGAGCTCTCGCAGCCCACGAGCAGGAGTAGAAATATTGCCGAGGCGAGCGTCTTCATGAGGGTTCACTCCGGAGCGGCTCGAGGAAGCGCTCCACGGCCTGATTGAACGCGATCGGGGTCTCGAGATTCGAAAGGTGGCCCGCGTCGGCAATGGTGCTGAGAACCGCATGGGGAATCGCATCGACCATCTGTCGCGCGTCCTCGGGTGGGGTGATTCCGTCCTGTTCGCCGACCACGACAAGAGTGGGAACGGCGATCTTTCGCAGCGTCGGGGTCGAATCGGAGCGGTCGGCCATTGCGCGAAGCGCTTCGACCACCCCCCGGGGTGAGGCGGCTTCCATCACCCGGCGAGCGGCATTCCCGGCCTCCGAGTGAGGGTGATGGAGCAGGTTCGGGAGCATCGAGTGGATGACCGCGGAGGTCCCTTCCCGCTCCACGAGGTCGATGGTCTGCAGCCGCTTCGCCTTTCCCTCTTCGGTGTCGGGGATCGAGCGGGTATCGATCAGGATGAGCCCGGTGAACCGCTCGGGGGCGAGGCGGATCATGTTCAGAACGATGTAGCCGCCCATGGAGAGGCCGGCGACGACCGCCCGTTCGATCTCGAGATGATCCAGCAGAGCCAGCATGTCTGCAGCGTGGTCTTCGATCGAGAACTCTCTCTCCGGTTCCTGTGAGCGGCCGAAGCCGCGGAGATCGGGCATCAGGTGGCGCACATTCCGGATGGCGAGCTGAGGATGAAAAATGGCGGAGGAGAGAGGGTAGCCGTGAACCCAGAGGACCGGCAGACCGGTCCCCTGATCGAGGTAGTGAAGTCGGTTGTTGCGGATCAGGGCTTCCATCACATCTCCTGCAGCAGGCGATCGCGGGTTTTGCGAAGCTGTTCCCATGCCATCGCCTCGAGGGTGCCGGTCCGGACGGCGAGAACGAGGTAGTAGCCGTCGTCCAGCGTGCAGTTGAGAAAGGTGGAGCTGCCCATGTGCAGTTTGAAGGACCGGGGCTCCCCGAGGCCGGAATCCCCGCAGATGGAGCGGAGCCGGTCGAGAAAGATGCCCTGGTAGGCGCCGGCCAGCTTCAGGTCATAGTGGGAGGATCCACGGCCGACCAATTCGACGGTTTCTCCCTCCCAGTCGAGAAAGATCGCCCCGAGGGCACCATCGACGCGATCGAGCAGGTCGCTGAGAATTCTGTGAAATGGCACTGGTTCGGTTTCAGGCGGCTCCGCGCACCTGTTCTTCTGGCTGGATCTCTCCAGCGTCCACGGCTCGTGCGAACGCCTCCACCACGACCGGATCGAACCGGGTTCCTCCGAACCCTCGAATTCGCTCCACGACATAGCTCAGCGGCATGGCTCTCTGATAGGGGCGATTGGTGGTCATGGCATCGAAGGTATCGGCCACCGCGACGATCCTCGCCTGCATCGGAATCTGCTCCCCCTGAAGGCCCTCGGGATAGCCTCCTCCAGCCCACTTCTCGTGGTGATACTTCATGCCCGGAATGATGTCGATGAGCTGGGACATGCCCCCCATGATCACCGAGCCCTTCTGGGGATGAGTCTTCATCACCGCGAATTCGTCGTCGGTGAGGGCCCCGGGCTTCCGCAGAATCCGATCGTCGATCCCGATCTTGCCGACGTCGTGAAGCAGAGCACTGACCCGGAGGTTCTGCAGTTCCCGTTTCGGGAGGTCGAGCTGTTTTCCGATGGCAATGGAGAACCGCGCCACCCGTTCGGAGTGACCGCGGGTGTAGGGGTCCTTGGCGTCGATCGCCGCGGCGAGCATCCGGACCGAGTTGACGAAGAGCTGATGATTTTCTGCCGCGGCCTGTTTCAGGCTCTCGATCGCCCGTTCGATCTCGGCCGACATGATGTTGAAGTTGTCCGCCAGTTCACGAACCTCGTCGGGACCCGTCGCCTCGACTCTCTGCTGATAATTCCCCTGGGCGATCTCATGGCTGCGAAGTGCCAGTGCGCGAATCGGCCGGGAGATTCTCGTGGCGAAGAAAGTGCCGAAGACCAGCGCGAGCAGCAGCGCCAATCCGCTCCACTTGCGGGTCGAATCCACCATCCGATCCACCGAGGCGAACGCCTTGCTCTCCTCACGCTCGACCACCACGCCCCACTTCTGAGCGGAGACGGGAGCCACCGTGCCGAGCATCTTGGTCGGCACTCCGGAAAAATCGTCGACATAGGACTGGGTCAGGCGAACAGGAGCCTTCATGTACTCCCGGACGATGGGAAGCCGGGAGTAGTCGGGATGGGTGATGCTGAGGGCGGGCTCGCTGTGAATCAGGACATGACCCTTCTGATCCACGACGAATGCGGTGACGTCCGCGCGTCCCTCCTCCCGGAGCCGGTCGGCAATCCGACGCAGACTGACCAGACCCTCGACGGCACCGATCACCTGGCCGTTTCTCATCACCGGCACACCAATCACCACCGCAGGCTGATTGAGTGTCTCCAGGAAGAGATAGTCGCCGATGACCGTACGGCCGGTCAGAACGCTGCCCAGAGCAGCATTGAGATCGTGGACTGCCGTGGCATCCATCCCCTCGGGCTGAGCGGTGGCTCCCTGACCCTCCCGGTTGACCATCCAGAGAGCGAGGATGTCGCTGTCCGGCGAGAGATAGCTGGAGATGAATCCCTGGTGCGATGCGTAGGTGAAGGGATCGGTATCCGCTGGAAGCAGCTCCGCGCTGACCTTCACCCCCGCCGCGATCTTCTGGAGCTGCTGAGCGTAGTCGTTGAGGTGGTTGTCGATCTCCGCGGCGATTCCCACCGCGGAGCGGGTCAGATACTTCTTCTCCAGCGTCTCGAGCGTCTCACGATTGATGCTGATCAGAAAATAGTGAGACAGCAGCAGCGGGAGCACACCGACCACGATCAGCGCACCGAGAAGCATCCACAGGATCCGTGGGCGTGGCATGGAGAAGGATGCCATTGAGCCGATTATAACAATCTCGCTCCCCGGGCCGTTCCCGGCGGAGAAATCGTAACCGCATCTTTTTGTTCTGGATCTCCGGTGCAGCCCTTTCGTCAGTTCCCGCACGGGATCGGAATTTACGTTCATCTGCCCTTCTGCAGGGTCAAATGTTCCTATTGTGGATTTGCCATCTCCACACGACAGTCTCTCGGTGAGCCCTACCTGCGGGCCCTCGAGCGCGAGGTCGAGCTCTGGTCCGAGAGGCTGCAGGCGGACGGCCTCACCCTTTACTTCGGTGGCGGCACGCCCTCACTCACGCCGCCCTCGGCGGTTGCCAGGCTGATTCGGCGTATCGACGGAGCATTCCCGCCGCGAGGTGACCGTGAGCTGACCCTCGAGGCGAATCCGGAGGATGTCACCGCCACCAGTCTCTCCGCCTGGTGCGATGCGGGGATCAATCGGATCAGCCTTGGGATCCAGTCATTCCATGACGACGAGCTGCGGCCGCTGGGGCGGGCCCACGGACGCGAAGGTGCTCTGCGCGCTCTGGAGTTGATCTCCGGTACGGAGCTTCGCCTGAGTCTCGATCTGATCGCCGGACTCCCGGGACAGACCCGTGAACGGTTCGACCAGTCGCTCGATCTGGCGCTCGGCAGTGGTGCAGGCCATCTGTCGATCTATCTGCTGGATCTGGAGGAGCGGAGTGCTCTGGATCGACGGGTGCGTCAGGGACTGGTGGCATTGCCGGACGAGGACGAGGTCGTGGAGATGTGGCTTTCCGCCAGGCAGCGCTGCCAGGAGGCGGGGATCGAGCCTTACGAGGTGAGTAACTATGCGCGGCCGGGGGAGCAGAGCCGGCACAACCGCTCTTACTGGGATCGGACGCCCTATCTCGGACTGGGACTGGGAGCGCATTCGTTCTTCGGGTCGACACGCCTGGCAAATCCGACCGTGATCGGCGAGTATATTGTGCGGCTGGAGGAGGGACGTGATCCCACCGTTTTCGAAGAAACCATCGGGTCGGAGGAGGAGCGTCACGAACGCCTCCTGCTCGGACTGCGTCAGACCCGGGGGATGGAAACATCCGAGCTGGTCCGGCTGGCGGGCAAAGGGGGCATCGAATGGAAGCGACGAGGTCTGAGCGAGGGTTGGCTGGAGGAGCGGCAGGGAAGCATCGCGTTTACGCCGCGCGGTTTTCTGCTGAGCAACGACTTGCTCTCGGAGCTCTTCTGATTCTGTTGCTCGCCGCTCCGGTGATGGCGGGCGACATCAGTTTCGACCCGGAGCTGACCCAGCAGCAGTTCCACCTGTTTTCTCAGGTCGTGGGGCAGGCGGTATATCCCACGCCGGTCGCTCCGGCCGAGGGCGGCGGGTTGTTCGGATTTCAGGTGGGGGTTGCCGCGGTCGGAACGAAAGTCGATGAGAGCGCCGAGTACTGGATCCGTTCGATCGACGGTAATGCGACCCGCGGCGGATATCTGGTGGTTCCGCGTCTGGTGGTGAGCAAGGGCCTCGGCCGGTTCAATGTGACGGGATCGTGGGCCCGCGCTTCCAATGCGGATGTGAGCATGATCGGGGGAACGCTCGACTTCGCGCTCATCGAGGGGGGGCTGACCCGGCCGACGATCGGGTTGCGAGGTGCCTGGGCGGATCTGCGGGGCTCCGATGTGTTCGACCTCACCACCTGGGGGATCGAGGGCTTCATCAGCAAGGGCATCGGTCCACTGACTCCCTATGCCGGAGCGGGGTTGACCCGGACGGAGTCCAGCGGCCTGATCGGCGCAACCCAGTTCAGCGACGAGATCCATTTGAGCGACCAGTTCGAAGGGACGCGGCTGACCGTCGGAGCGAGGCTTTCACTGGTGCTGTGGAATCTGGTCGTCGAGGCGACCCAGGCGAAGGAACGGACGTATGCAGCCCGGTTCACCTTCGGATTCTGATCCGAAGAGAAGGACGGCCTGAGCCGTCCTTCTCTTCCTGTCGATCCGGGTGAGGATCAGCGCGAGCTTTTCTTCGCTGCGGGCTTTCCGGGGCTGGCGGTCGAGGCCTTCAGGAGCTGGCCGAGATAGTCGGTCATGTTCTGGCCGTCCCCACCGAAGTAGACCATCTGGCCGTTGACGATGAACGTGGGGGTGGCGAAGATGCCGTTCCCGAAAGCACGTCCGACCTGCTCCAGGACGGCCTTCTTCTCGCTCTCCGAGCGATAGATCGGCTCGACCTTGCTCCAGGGGATCTGGTGCATTTCGCAGAAATCACGAATGACCGGTTCGATCACCTGAACGTTGATCTTCTCCTGGTTCTCGAAGATGTAGCTGACGTACTCCCAGTAGTGCGGGGGGGAGACTCTGGCGATGGCACGGGCTCCGAGCGTGGCGGCGAGGGTCCAGTCGTGGGCGCTGATCAGGGGCAGGTCGAGTCGTGCCCAGTTGATGCGGTCCTGGTTCTTCTGAAAGATCGGCTCGAGAGCTTCGTGAGCGTGCTTGCACATCGGACATTGAAGGTCGGAGAGCTCGACGATGTGAATCGGGGCATCCTTCGCTCCGCGCACCACCGCATGGTCCAGGCCGATCTCACGAAGAAGTTCCTGTCGCGGATCGTCGGCGATGCTTCCCCGTCGGCCGATCAGGAGGTAGTCGCCCGATTCATCCAGCCAGGCGGTAAAGGGCAGCGGACCCTCGGGACGGATCTCCTGGATGTGCACGGTGCGGAGGCCGTCATCGAGGGACCGGGGGTCGATGACAACCTTCACCTCGCTGTTCATCATCATCTTCGACATCCGCGAGGCGATGCGGTTTTCGACCGGTGAGTCGTCCTTGCCGAGAGAGATGATGGTTCCCACCACCACCTGACCCGTGGCAGTCGACCGAAGCGCATACATCGTGGCGCCGCAGTACTGGTCACTGGAGGTCTGGACCACCTTGTAGATGCTGAAGTGAGAAGGGCCGGTGGCCTCGAGCGGCTCGACGCTGAGCGTCGCTCCGGGACAGACGTTGAGAGTCTTGCGCACCCAGTCCTGAAGCTCCTGTGCGGACGGCGGGGCCGCGAATGCCGACAGCGGGATCAGGGTGATCAGGGCGAAAATCATCTTCTTCATGAACGTGGGACCTTTCTCGGCGGATTGGAGATGACTGCGACTGAAACCTACTGGGAGCTAACAGTCTTGTAGCCGAGTTCAATCCAGCGGCGAATTCCGCCGCTGACGAGCACAATATTGCGGAACCCGGCGTTCGCCAGGAGAGTCGCTCCGTCCACGCCGATTTCCACCGTGTCGGCGTAGACGATCACGGTTTCGGTGCGGTACGGGAGGATCTCCGGCAGGCGAGAGTCGATGTTCTCGAGGGGCGTGGAGATCGCTCCGGCGATGTGCCCGAGAGGCCCGTAGAAGTCCTCCGGTGTCCGCAGATCGAGTACAACGATCCTCTTGTTGTCGAGAATCATTTCATTGGCGATGGTCGGCTCCACCTCCGCGAATGGCCGCCTGTTCTGGACGCCGACGGTTCCACAGCCTGTGAGGGCGAGGAGCAAACCAAGGACTGCCACGGATCGGAACGTCATGATGAGCATCATCCTACAGGAAGCTCAGGTCGAATTCAGCACGAACCTCGCCGACGATCCTGCCGTTGATCCCGACTACCTCCCCGGCGGTGTACGGCTGGAGCCCGGAGTGGGGAGGGGGGACGATGCCGAGGTTCGCAAGGCATCGCAGTACCACCGGACCTCGTGCCCGATGAGCACCATCCGCCACCTTCAGCACGATCGCCAGCCCTCCCTCCTGCTCGAGTCCGAGGCGGGCTCGAAGGTTCCGGTCCTGCATTCGCGGGAAGAGACCCATCACGTACACACCCTCGGCACCATCCTTGGCCACCAGCCCGCCCTGCATGGAGCGGATCAGCGGAGTGGTGAGTGTCCAGGAGCCGGCGACGTACTCGGGATGGTCGATCATCGCGGAGAGGGCGGTGTGCGCCGGTTCTCCCCAGGATTCGAGACCGGGAAGGGGATATCCGGAGGCGAGAGCGACCAGGCGAGCCCAGGCCCAGGCGGCTCGATAGATCGACAGGTAGAACGTCGGAGCGCCGCAGTTGTCCGTGGCGATGGGAATGGCACTGGGAGGCAGACCGGTGAACTCGCTCATCACTGCGGCAATGGCGCGCTGGAGGGGATGTGCCGGGTCTAGGTACGACCCGAGCGGCTCGTCGCGGAGGGCGCACGCCAGGAGCATTCCGGCATGTTTGCCGGAGCAGTTGTTGTGCAGGGCCGACGGTGCTTCGCCGGTCATTCGAAGCTCCGCCGCCGAACGTTCGTCCAGAGGAGGGTGTGCTCCACAGTGCAGATCCGATTCGTCGAGCTCTTCCCGCCGTAACAGCGCGGCGGCGGTCGCGACGTGGTGCGGCTCACCTCCGTGGGAGGCACAGATCAACGCGATCTCCTCCCCGCTGAGATCGTACTCTCCGGCGCCACCCTCACTGAGGAACGGGAGTGCCTGGAAGGGCTTTGCCGTCGAGCGGAGGAATGTCTTCTGGTGAGGGTCTCCGGCGAAAGCCAGAAGTCGCCCACGGGAATCGACGACGGCGATCGATCCGAAGTGCACCGATTCCGCATGTCCGCCGCGGTAGAACTTCGCCAGAGGAATCATCGTCGCTCCCGAATTGTGCCATGAAAACAGGCTCCGGCACCGGATTTGCTTTTCAGCCCGGCATCGGAGGGCCGGCGTCAGGCTGCCCGATCTGCAGAGGTAGGAGGTCCAATTGATCGTCGAAAAGAAGCACCGGGACAACTTCACCGTTCTCTACATCGAGGGACTGATCAAGCTCGGTGAGAGCGCCGAGTTCTTCTCGTCCGCACTGGAGAACGTCCTGAAGAACGAGAGCACGAACGTGATCATCGATTTCACCAAGATCGACTACATCGACTCGACCGGGATCGGTGAGCTCGTGGGCTACCTGGGAAAATTCACCAATCAGAACCGGAAGCTCATCCTCGTCAACCCCTCGGATCGGATTCAGAAGCTGCTGAAACTGGCCAAGCTGGACGCGGTCTTCAAAATCTACAAAACGGAAGAGGAGGCAGTTTCGGCGGAGTCCTGAGCGTTGAGGAGACTCACGTCGTCGCGATGCCGGCCATGGTCCGGATCGCCAGCACCCCGTTCATTCCACCGAATCCGAAGGAGCTCGACAGGAAGAGGCTCACTCTTCCCGATCGAGGCTCGTTCGGCACCACGTCGAGATCGCAGTCGGGGTCGGGCTGGCGGTAATGGAGGGTTGCGGGAATGACCATCTCGTTGAGTGACAGGAGCGAAATTGCGGCTTCGATCGCTCCGCTCGCGCCCATAGCGTGTCCGTGGGCCGACTTGGTCGAACTGACCGGAATCCGCTCGACGTGAGGCCCGAGCGCGATCTTCAAGGCACGGGTCTCCGCCGGATCATTCGCTCTGGTGGCTGTCCCGTGCGCGTTGACGTATCCCACCGCCGAGGGTTCGATCCCTCCATCATGGAGCGCCATTTCGATGGCCCTCGCCGCTCCTTCCGCCGAAGGGTCGGTCAGGTGTCCGGCATCGCTGCTCAGTCCGAATCCGGCGATCTCACCCAGCGCTTCAACGCCTCGGCGCCTGGCGCTTTCCTCGGACTCCAGGACCAGGACCGCGGCTCCCTCGGCCAGGACCAGGCCGGCCCGGTCGGCGGAAAAGGGGCGACAGGCGCCGGATGGATGGTCTCCCGGAGAAGCGAGGACCCGCAGCCCTTCCCAGGCCCGCACGATTCCAGGCACCAGCGGCGCGTCCGCACCACCCGCGAGAACCACATCGGCGAGTCCTGACCGGATCCAGAGCATCGCCTGTCCGAGGGCGTGGGTTGCTGAGGCACAGGCGGAGACCACACCGAACGCCGGCCCTTCCGCCCGATGTGTGGCCGAGATCGCACTGGCCGCCGCGTTGTACATGCTTCGGGGAATGGTGAACGGCGGAATGCGCGAGGAGCCCCGGCCGTAGAGGCGTTCGTAGCCTGCGTCCAGGCTCTCGCAGCCGCCGAGACCGGTCCCGATGAGGGTTGCGATGCGATGGCGATCGAGGTTCGGGTCATCCAGGCGTGCCTGTGATGCAGCCTCGCCTGCCGCCGCCAGTGCGAGGCGGGAAAACCGGTCGTAACCACGAAACTCCTCCGGTTGCAGCGCGTCGTCCGGCACCTGTCCGGCGACCCGGCAGATGAACTCGGATGCATCGAAGCGCTGAAGCCAGGTGATGCCGCTGCGCGCGTCGCGGATGGCGTCGAGGTGAGCGTCACGGCCGCGGCCGAGAGCGCTGATGACCCCCATGCCGGTTACAAGCACCCGGCGGAAAGCACGCGAAGAATCATTCATGCGGATTCCGAGAGGTGAGACTCGATGACATCGACCATTGCGCTGACGGTTCGCAGGTCCCGGGCCTCCTCATCGGGAACGGTGATGCCGAATGTTTCCTCGATGGCGAAGAGGATATTCAGCGCATCGAGCGAATCGATCCCGATCGCGTCGAGCCGGGTTTCGGGGGTGAGGGCATCTTCTTCGATCGTTTTCTGTTCGTGCACGATCGAGAGGACCCGGGTTTCAATCTCCGCTCTGTCCATGGCGGGATTATAACGGTCGCCCGGGCTCCGTGGAATGAGCCGATGACAGTCCGGAGATCAGCGTTCGAGCGCCGCTACTGGCTTCTCTACGTTGCCTGGATCGCCGTCTGTGCCGTCGCGTTCCTCGCTCTGCGGGGGGCGGAGGATCCTTCGCGTCCCACCGGCCGGCTCACCAGCCCTGAGGCTGGCGCGATCGCGCTGGCCAGCCTCCAGAAGTCCGACCCGGTCTCGTACCACGGGTTCGAGGTGGTGAGCGTCGCCCATGCGTCGGCCGGAGAGGGCGGACGTGAGGACCGGTGGGTCGTGCTCTGCGATCGTTCCGAGCGCACCATGCTGCGCGATGCGGTGGTGGTCGAGCTCGACGGCCGGACCGGACGACTGCTCAGAATCCGACCTCCCGACCCCGGGGGAAAGTAGCGTTTCTTCTCTGGCGGGGCACCCATCTCCACGTGCGGGAAAGCTCCGGACATCATAGAATGCCCGAATCTTCCGCTGCGATCGCTTCCGGTCCGGCACCATGACACCGATGAATCGACCGATGAAACTCACCCCGATGTTCGAGCAGTATTTCGAGCTCAAACGCCAGGTTCCCGACGCCATCGTCTTTTTCCGGATGGGCGACTTCTACGAGATGTTTTTCGAGGATGCGGAGCGCGCTGCGCCGATCCTCGACCTGGTGCTCACCGCCCGGGGCAAAGGAGGCGAGTCGGAGGCGCCGATGTGCGGCGTGCCGTACCACGCCGCCGACCAGTACGTCGCCCGTCTGGTTCGCCGGGGACTGAGCGTGGCCATCTGTGAGCAGGTGGAGGAGCCATCGGCAGCGAAGGGGCTCGTTCGCCGCGACATCGTTCGCATCGTCACTCCCGGAACGGCAGTCGAGGGAAGTGTCATCGATCGGGAAAGCTGCTATCTGCTCAGCGTCGCCGGCGGGAAGGAACGAACCGGCGCGGCCTGGCTGGATGTCTCCACCGGCGACTTTTTCGTCACCAGCTACGGGCCGGACAGCCGGAGCCGCCTTCTGGACGACGTGAGCCGCTTCGCGCCGCGGGAGATGATCGTTGCCCGCGACGGCGAAATAGACGGCGCCGGATTCGAAACGCTGGAGATTGCCATCAACCGGGAAGATCCCGAGTGGTTCGACCCGGAGAGTGCAGCCGAGTACCTGTCCCGTCACTTCGGGACCCGCAATCTCCGCGGCTTCGGGCTGGAGGATGGGGATGTTCGGGCGGGAGCCGCCGGCGCGGCGCTCCATTACGCTGCGACACGGCATCGGCGGGAGCTCGATCACGTGCGTCGTATCCGGATCGATACGGATGCGGGTGCGCTCCTTCTGGATTCGTCCACGCTGCGGAATCTGGAGATTTTCGACGCCCGGGATGCGGAGGGAGGGAAAGCCACGCTCTGGCGCGTGCTCGACGCGAGCCGGACGGCGATGGGGGGACGCCTGGTTCGCCAGTGGGTGATGCGTCCCCTCGGGCAGCGGGAGGCGATCTTCGAGCGCCACGACGCGGTCGACGAGCTGACCCGCAATGCAGCGGCGCTCGAGCGCATGACTCGCGAGCTCGCTTCGATCGGAGATCTGGAGCGGCTGATGGCCCGGATCACTCTGCGTTCGGCCTCGCCTCGCGAGTGTGTGACGCTGGGGACATCGCTCCAGGCGGCCGGACGACTTGCCGGCGAGGCCGGTGAGCTGCGTGGTCCGTTGATCTCGGCCGTCCGTTCACGAATCGATCCGCTGGATACGATCTCCGAGCGGATCTCGACGGTCCTCCATGAATCGCCGCCCCAGTCACTCCGGGATGGGGGAGTGATCCGCGAGGGAGTGAGCGAAGAGCTCGACCAGTTGAGATCCATCGCGCGCGATTCGAAATCGATCTTGCTGAAGATCGAGACCGAGGAGAGGGGAAGGACCGGAATCCCTTCTCTCAAGGTCCGCTACAACAACGTGTTCGGCTATTACATCGAGGTCTCCAAGGCGAATCTCGGCAAGGTTCCCGAACAGTACATCCGCAAGCAGACCCTGGTGAATGCAGAGCGGTTCATCACTCCGGAGCTCAAGGAGCTGGAAGAGAAGATCCTGGGCGCCGAGGAGAAGTCTCTGGGGATCGAGCAGAGGCTGTACGAGGAGCTTCTGGAGTGGATCGCGGAGCGCACTCCCGCGGTTCTGGCCACCGCGGGAGCGATCGCCGAGATGGACGGCTTCTGCTGTCTCGCCACGGTCGCGATGAAGCGTCGGTGGGTCAGAGCGAGTCTCAGCGAGGATCTGGAAATCACCGTGGAGGAGGGCCGGCACCCGGTGATCGAAGTCATCTCCAGCGAGCGTTTCATCCCGAACGACACGGCGATTCATCAGGCGTCGAACGGCATTCAAATCCTGACCGGCCCGAACATGGGTGGAAAGTCGACCTATCTCCGTCAGGTGGCGCTGATCGTTCTGCTCAATCAGATCGGAAGCTTTGTTCCGGCCACTCGAGCGACTCTGGGAGTGTTCGACCGGATCTTCACCCGGGTGGGAGCGTCCGACAATCTCGCCCGCGGTGAGTCCACGTTCATGGTGGAGATGCAGGAAACCGCGAACATTCTGAACAATGCCACCGAGCGCTCTCTGGTGATTCTGGATGAGGTGGGGCGTGGAACGGCCACCTTCGACGGCCTCTCGCTGGCGTGGGCGATCATCGAGTATCTGCATGACGTCAACGGTGCGATCACCCTGTTCGCCACCCATTATCACGAGCTGACCGATCTGTCGGAAACGCGGGTCCGGGTGGCCAATGCGAGCGTTTCGGTGCGGGAGTGGAAAGATCAGATCATCTTCCTGCGCAAGGTGGTCCCTGGGGCTGCCGACAAGAGTTATGGCATTCAGGTTGCGAGGCTTGCAGGAGTCCCGGCATCGGTGACGCAACGCGCGCGTGAGATTCTCGATGCGCTCGAGCGGAAGGAGCACGACGTGGTGGATGAGACCCGCCAGGGAGCTCCGCCGTCGCCGGTCACGGAAGGAAAGCAGATGTCACTCTTTTCCAGCCAGGAGCAGGAGGTTCTTCGGGCATTGCGAACGCTCGATCCCGACTCGATCTCTCCTCTCGAGGCGCTCAACCGGTTGCACGATCTCCGGCGGAAGCTCGAGGGCTAGATGGGACAGCGGGTTCTCGGGATTGGTCTGACCGGTACGGCGCTCAACGATCTGGAGCGACGGATCCTGAGCGAGACGCCGCCGTACTCGGTGGTTCTGTTCGCCCGCAATATCGAGTCCACTGAGCAACTCCGGGAGTACGTCGCGGAGATCAAGAGCATCGCCCGGCCGTCACCGCTGGTCCTGATCGACCAGGAAGGGGGACGGGTGGATCGGCTGCGGAATCTGATTCCGGGGATTCCCGGGGCAGAGGCCTCCGGGCGGCTCCCGGATGCGGAACGGGTGATCCGTCGGCTGGGAACCCTGATGGGGCGTGCACTCCGCTATTTCGACATCGACGTCAATCTCGCGCCCGTGGTGGACATCGAGCGGGAGCGACCGGTTCGGGGTCTGGAGTCACGATGCTACGGGCGGACTCCCGAGCAGGTGGTCGCACTCGCGGGTGCGCTGATGCGCGGACATCATGACGCGGGAACGGCGACCTGCCTCAAACATTTTCCCGGTCTCGGTCGGGGCCATGGAGACACGCACTACGGCATATCGAGGATCGATGCGCGCCGCGAGGAACTGGAGACGATCGATCTCGCGCCCTACCGCCGTCTTGCCGACGAGGCGGGTGCAGTGATGATCGGGCACGGGACCTATCCGGCCCTCGAGGCGCCGGACGTTCCGGCGACGCTCTCTCATGCGATCGCCACCGATCTTCTGCGCGGGGAGATTGGATTCAAGGGGGTCGCCTTCTCTGACGACATGGAAATGCACGCGGTCAGTGATCTCGGGACCTTCGAGTCCAACAAGGAACGCGCCCTGATGGCTGGCAACGATGTGGTGCTGTTCTGCAGCCAGGTCGAGCGAATGCCCGAACTGATTGCCGAGATCGGGGCGCGGGTGCGCCGGGATTCGGCTTTCGCGGCACGGTTCGAAGAGGCAGCCGCGCGCGCGGAGACCTACCGCCGGCATGCCCGCGATCTGCGGGAGCGGGCGAAAGTCCCGACGGGAAGTTTCGAGGAGATCCGTGAGGCGTTCTCCCGCTTCTGCGACGAGTATGAAGCAATCTGCGACAGGACGGGCTCATCGCCCGGAGGAACGGGGCGGACGGGTCGGGAGGAGTGGACCTAGCCCCAATTGATGCCCGCGAAGCGGGAAATCGGACCGCCGCCTTCCAGCCGGCTTCCCGGAGCGTGCATGGCGATACGACCGGTGGGGCCTGGGACGCCGCCGAGCCGGACGTCAGGGTGACGGCGTTCCGAAAATCCGGGCTCGTGCGCAAGGGCCAGCCCAACCGCACCGAGTGGTCCCGCTCCTGACAGCCCCGGCCCGTCCACCCCTGGCCATCTCTCCGCCACGCTCCGCCGCTCCGACCGGCTGAAGTTGCCCGGTTTCGCCCGCCTCTTCGGGTAGACTCTCCTCAACGTCTGCAACCTCGGGCGCCAGGAATCGTTCACAGTATGGCGATGGACAGCTTCACTCTCGATGACCTTGCGCACCTGAGCGAGACGGAAGCGGTGCGGCGGAGGTTCGACGCCCGCAATGTTGCGGTGGTCCGCTGGTACCTGCGGGCCGGGCTGATGCTCTCCTTCGTCGAGATCATCATGGCGATGGCGGAGGGTTTCAGCCGGATTCCCCTGTCGATCGCCGTTGCCAACCTTCTGCTGGTCCTGCTGCTCATCCCGCTGTTCCGCACTCTCGATACCGGCCGCCTGTCGCGCTTCTTTTTCCTCCGGAGGCTGGCGTCTGCTCTCGGACGGTATCCACGGGGGACCGTGCTGGCCTACGTGATCGTTCAGCTGGTGCTGGCGGTCGCCTATCCAGGGCTGTCCGAAGCGTCGTTCGTCTGGTTCATCATCGTCGCCTACCTGATGGTCCCCCTCAGGGTCCAGCCGAGCGAGTTCTTTCTTCTCTACGGCGTCCTGATCGTGGTCAGTTTCGTTGTCTCCATGCTTCAGTTGTTCGGAGGGGCATCCTTCGATCCCGGGGTGACGATCTCCACCGGCGTCAACGCGGTGGTCGCCATCTCGGTCGCGCTCGGACTGACCCGCCGCTTCCGCAGGCAGTTCCTGGAGCAGTGGCGGGTCCAGCAGAACGCCGCCCGGGAGCAGATCCGGATGCGGGAGGAACTGGAGTACGCGCGGGAGATCCAGCTCAGCATGCTCCCGGTGGAGAGCCCGGCGATCGACTGGCTTGAGATCTCCACCATCTCCCTTCCTGCAACGGAGGTCGGCGGGGATTACTTCGACTATTTCCAGACGGATGATGGACGTCTGGCAGTGGTCACCTGCGACGTGGCCGGCCACGGGCTGGCCAGCGGTCTGGTGCTGTCGGGGGTTCGAAGCTGCCTGGCTCTCCTCTCCGAGGAGCTCGTCGAGCCATCGAGTGTGATGAGACGGATGCACCGGATGGTGAAGAAGACCGATCGGCATCGGATGCTCGTGACCATGTCGATTCTCCTGCTCGATCCCGACCGGGGCCACGCGATCGTCAGCAGTGCAGGTCACCCTCCGATCCTGGTCCGTCGTGCGGCCGGCGAGGTCGAGGAGCTCCACATTGAATCGCTGCCCCTCGGTGCGGCTCTGGCCTCGACGTTCGAAGAGCATCCGCTGAATTTCGCGACGGGCGATCTCTTCGTGCTGCACACCGATGGCATCTACGAGGCGCTCAATCCCGCGGGTGAGCAGTACGGGATGGACCGTCTTCGGGATGTGGTCGCCTCGGGGGAAGCGGAAGCCGGCGCCCAGGAGGTCCGCGACGCGATCATCCGCGACCTCTGGGAGTTCCGGGATTCCGCGCCTCAGGAGGACGACATCACGCTGGTGGTTCTGAAGGTGAGGGACCCGTTCCCATCGCGGTGAGCAGTCTGTCCGAGTCCGTGGCGCGCAGCAGAACAGCGCGCCTCACCTCCGCAGCCGGGCGCGGTGTGAGACATTCGAGCTAACTTCCGTCCGATTCGAAAGTCCAAGGAAACGGATATGGACACGCTGCCTGATTCAGAGATCATCAATCGCGTGCTGGAGGGGGACGTGGATCGGTTCCGGCTGCTGGTGGACCGGCACAGCCGGGCGATCTTCCGTCTGGCGTGGCGGATGACCGGGAACGAGCACGACGCCGAGGACGTGGTCCAGGAGACCTTCATCCGGGCCTACCGACAGCTTGCCCGCTTCGAGCTTCGGGCGAACTTCGGGACCTGGATTCACCGGATCGCGGTCAACTGCGCGCTCGACCAGATCAAGGCACGCACCCGCCGAGGCCGTGGCGTGGATTCTCGCGATCCGGATGACGACGTGGTCGAGTCGCTTGCTTCCATGGAACCGGCGCAGGACCGGCTGCTGGCCAGCAGGGAGGCACGTCTCGCGGTTCGCAGCGCCATGGAGCGGCTGAGTCCAAACGAGCGGACCGCGTTCGTCCTGCGCCATTTCGAGGGAATGTCGATCGAAGAGATCGGGAGCACCCTCGGAACGCGTGTCAACGCAACCAAGAACACGATTTTTCGCGCCGTCCAGAAGCTGCGGAGCGAACTGGAGCCCCTGGTGAGGTCAATGCCATGAACCATCTGACGGAAGACGATCTGATTCTCCATCACTACCGCGAAGGTGCTCCGGACGGAGCCGGCGATCACCTGATGATCTGCGATCTCTGCCGGAATCAGTACGACGGTCTGAAGCGGATGCTCGCAGTGGTCGACGAGGAGGCGGTTCCGGAATGGGGGCTGGAGCAGGAAGAGCGTCTCTGGAAGCGGCTCCGATGGCGCCTCGAGCGTCACCCGGTGAGCTCCTGGTGGAGGTTCGGCCGCTGGGCGACGGCCGCGGCCGTGATTGCGATTGCGGTGCTGGTCGGATGGCTCTTGCCTCGGGGCGAAGATGCGCCTGGTGCCGGCCCCGCCATCGCCTCCGCAAGCTCGACCCCTGAAGCGCGCGATCGTGTCTTTCTGGTGGTGGTCGGCGATCACTTCGGCCAGAGCGAGCGGGTCCTGATGGAGCTCTCCAATTCGAGTGCGAGCAGTTCGCTCTCACTGGTGGAGCAGCAGCGGTTTGCCCAGAATCTCCTTCTGACCAACCGGATCTACCGTCAGAGTGCCGCGGCGACGGGGGAATCAGCGGTCGCCGACATTCTGGATCAACTCGAACCGATCCTTCTCGCCATTGCGAGAACATCCGAAAACCCGACCCCTCGTGAGATCGAGTCGCTGCAGAGACGGATCGACTCGGGAGGTCTGATCTTCAAGCTGCGCGTGGCCGAACAGGACCTGCGTCAGCGGGGAGAGCATCCCGCCGCTCAGGGCGGAATCCTCTGAGGTGGAAGGAGCAGAATCATGAAATCCCTTTGCGGAAATTGTCGAATCCATTCGATCTGGCTCATCGCTCTGATGACCCTCACTCTCGCCCCGGTCGCCGGGGCTGCAACCCCCGGGACGGCGGTGACCGTGACCGCCTCGTCGACGGAATCAACCGAAGCGGCCGAGGAGGCGCGCCAGGAGCAGAAGGATCGCGAAGCGGATCTCGACGACCATGAAGCCGACCTTTACGACGAAGGTGCCGACGCGATCGACGAAGGTGAGTGGAATCGCGCCATCCGCGCCTTCGACGCGGTGGTCGCCATGAAGCGGTCCAGGACCGACGGCGCTCTCTACTGGAAGGCGTACGCTCAGCGGAAAGCCGGCGAGCGCACCGAGGCACTGGAAACCATCGCGCGGCTCGAAAAGGAGTACCCGTCCAGCAGGTGGATCAATGACGGCAAGGCCCTGGGCATGGAGATCCGGAAGTCCTCCGGCCAGGCCGTCTCGCCCGACGCGGTGCAGAACGAGGAGCTCAAGCTGATGGCCATCAACAGCCTGATGATGAGCGACCCGGAAGGTGCCGTTCCCATGCTGGAGAAGGTCCTCAGCGGGAGCGACTCGCCCAAGGTCAAGGAACGTGCCCTGTTCGTTCTCAGTCAGTCCTCTTCGCCCCGCGCGGCCGAACTGCTCAGCTCCATCGCCAAAGGAAACGCGAATCCCGATCTGCAGCTCGCGGCGGTGAAGTACCTGGGAGTGATGGGATCCGATCGGAATCGAGTGCTTCTCGCGGAGATCTACGCATCCGGCAACAGTCTCCAGGTGAAAAAGGCGGTTCTGAAGAGCTTCATGATCGCCGGTGACCGCGCCCGGCTGCTGGCAGCGGCCAAAGGCGAAAAGAACGCCGCTCTCCGCTCCGAAGCGGTCAAGCAGCTCGGCGTGATCGGCTCCAGTCAGGAACTGGCGGACCTGTACCGCTCCGAGAGCTCGGTCGAGGTGAAGAAACAGATCATCAAATCGATGTTCGTCGGCGGGAGCGCCGAGGTCCTGGCGGATCTCGCGCGCAACGAGAAGAATCCCGAGCTTCGGGCGACCGCGGTGAGGAACCTCGGACTGATCGGCAATGAACGCACCGGCAATCTGATCGTGTCGATCTATCAGAACGACCGCAATGAGAAGGTCCGCCGGGCCGCAATTCAGGCGCTATTCATTCAAGGCAATGCGAAGGAGCTGGTGACCCTTGCCCGGATGGAGAAGGACCCTGGAATGAAGAAGGAGATCGTGCAGAAGCTCTCGCTGATCGGCTCACCGGTGGCGCGCGATTACCTGATGGAACTGCTCGGCCAGTGATTGGCTGCTGCTCCGGGGGCAGGGTCGCGTGACTCTGCCTCCGAAGCGATCCCCTCGACAACTCGACTGCTGACCCGGTCCCGGCCCGTCGCCGGCACCACGGGGGAGTCCATGCGAATTCGAAGTCTATGCTTCTTCCTTCTCCTCTTCCTTTCTTCGATGGAAGGCTTCGCGGCAGTCCCCGGCATTTCCGGAGATGTGAGCGTCGTCGCGGCCTCTGGTGGTCTCGAGCCGGTGATTCGCCGCCACACATCCGGAGACTTCAGCGGCTGGCTCGGCTGGGAAGTTCCCGCGGCCCGGCCGGGAGGCCAGATCTGCTGCTGCGATTTCGAAGAGGCCCGGAGGGTCGGGCCATGTGATCTCGATGATCATGGATCGTGGAACATGCGCCGCGGGGATGGCGACACGCCCTCGCGAGTGAGAGTGTTCGCGCGATTCGAGAAGGGGAGCCTGACGGATGTGCGGACATTCAGCGCCGGATGCTTCGTCGAGCCCGGTGGGCGGCCGCTGATCTGGCTGAGTGATGTTTCCCCCGAGCAGAGCACGAACTGGCTGGCGGATCAGGTCAACTCCGCGGGTGGCTCACATCTCGGCTCCTCCGCCCTGGCCGCCTTCGCGTTGCATGGCATTCCTTCCGTGGCGCCTCGGCTCGAGAGCTTTGCTGCCGGAAGGAATCCGATGAACGTGAGGAAGAGCGCGGTTTTCTGGCTCGGAGAGGCGTGGGGCGAGCGCGAGCTTGGATACCTGGTCAGACTGGCTGGCGATGCCGGGGAGCCCGTCGAGTTGCGAAAGGATGCTGTGTTCGCGATCCATCTGAGCAAAGCGGGAGGTTCGACCGACGAGTTGATTCGGATTGCGCGGCGGGACCCGACGCCGGAGATGCGGAAGACGGCGCTGTTCTGGCTCGGCCAACGGGCCGGGGCCCGAGCGGTGGAGACACTCGAGGAGGCGGTCAGTGGCGACCCTGAAGCGGAAGTGAGAAAGGCTGCGGTGTTCGGACTCTCCCAGCTTCCACACGAGCAGGGGATTCCGGTTCTTTCGAAGCTGGCGCTGACCCATCCGGATCGAGGGGTGCGGAAACAGGCGATCTTCTGGCTCAGCCAGATGGACGATCCCCGCGCACTCGAGGTCATCGCGGAGATCCTGGATCGATGAGGGCCGGGAAGTCCGGAAGCTGGTGAGATGTTCGGTGCGGGACCGGGCGGCGAAACCCTTTCGGAATCTTTTCGTACAACCCCCCAGAGCCGAGAGAATTTGTTCCCGGAGGAGATCTGATTGATGCGCAAGCTGGGCAAAGTATTGTTGATCCTGCTCGTCCTGGCCGCCGCGACCGCGGCGGTTTACGGCGTGGTGCGGAATTCCCACAAGAACGACAAGGGCCTCAAGGAGGTCGAGGTCACCACCGGCTCGATCACCGAAAAGGCGGTGGCCGTCGGACAGGTCGAGCCACGGCAGAAATTCGACGTGAAGTCGAAGATCTCCGGAATCGTCCACACCACCATGGTGGAAGTGGGGGACAAGGTCAGGCCGGGGGATCCATTGTTCGAGATCGCCCCCGATCCGACGCCGTTCGAAGTGACCGAGGTGGACCGGCGGGTCGAGTCGGCGCAGGCGTCGTTCAACCGGGCGAAATCCGAATACGATCGGGCGAAAGAGCTCAATGCCTCCGGAGTGCTGCCAGGATCGGAACTGGACAACAAGAACGAAGCGTTCGAGCTCGCCAAGATCTCCCTGTTGAAGGCCCGTCAGGACCGGGATCTGACCCGGAAGGGCCGGCTGGCGAGTGGAAGCGAGTCCACCATCCGCTCTCCAGCCGGTGGAACCGTCCTGACCCGCGCCGTTGATCCGGGGGATCCGGTGGTGCCGCTGACCTCGTATCAGCCGGGAACCGAGTTGGCGTCGATCGCGGACATGAGCGATCTGATCTTCCGCGGCACCGTTGACGAGATCGATGTGGGCAAGCTCGCGGTGGGCATGCCGGCACGAATCAAGGTCGGGGCTCTCCCGTCGGATGTGGTGACCGGGACGGTCTCACGGATCGCACCTCAGGCGAAACAGGAGGAGGGTGCGACCCTTTTCGACGTCGAGATCGAGCTCGACCCGAATCAGAAGGTCACCCTGCGTGCCGGCTATTCGGCGAATGCGGACATCATCATCCGGGAGAAGAAGGACGTCACCATCGTTCCGGAACGGCTGGTCTCGTTCGAGGATGGAGGACAGAAGGCCTTCGTCGAGCTGCCCTCGAAGGATCCGGGCAAGGAGCCGAAGAAGGTGGAGATTCAGACCGGCATCTCCGACGGCTTGAACGTCGAGGTGACCTCCGGTCTCAAAGCGGGAGACAAAGTGGTGGAGCGGCCGCCGAAGGAGATCAGCTGATCTCCCGAGCCCGCTGAGATGATCCATCTGACCAGGAACCGAAGGAATCCCGAAACCCATGTTCCAGATTCGAGACGTGATTCGACAGCTTTTCCGGGATATCCGCAGCCAGAAGCTCCGGACCTTCCTCACGGTCTTCGGGATCGTCTGGGGAACTGTGGCGATCAGTCTGCTGCTGGCGTTCGGAACTGGCCTGCACAAGCAACTGGTGAAGAGCACGGCGGGTCTCGGGGACCGGATCGTCATCGCCTGGCCGGGGCTGACTTCGCTGCCCTACCAGGGAATGGGGAAGGGGCGTCGGATTCGCATCAGCGATGAGGACATCGACTACATCCGGACCCAGAGCCGGGGACTCAACGGCATTTCCGGCGAGTACAGCGACAATCTCCGGATGACCTACGGGAAGGAAGCGCTGGCGGTGGACGTGTCGGGCGTGTGGCCGGTGTTCGGGGACATGCGGAACATGATTCCGCAGCCGGGCGGCCGGTTCATCAACGACCTCGACCTGGAAGAAAACCGGCGGGTTGCCTTCGTCGGGAACCACATCGCCAATGACGTCTTCGGAGACACCGATCCGGTCGGCAAGACGATCATTCTCGGGGGTTCGCCGTTTCTGGTGATCGGCGTCCTCCAGGAGAAGCCGCAGGATTCGAGCTACAGCGGAAGAGATCATTCCAAGGTGATCATTCCGGCGCCGGCATTCAAGGCCATCACCGGTCAGAAGTACATCGACAACTTCATCTTCCGGCCGCGGAACAGCACCGAGTCGAAGCAGGTCTCGGATGACGTTCGGAAGGCGCTGTCCGAGAGATTGCGGTTCAGTCCCGACGACAAGGAAGCGCTCTCGCTGTGGGACACCACCGAACAGTTCGCGTTCTTCGACATCTTCATGCTCGCGTTCAACGGCTTTCTCGGGATCGTCGGATCGCTCACTCTGGTGGTGGGCGGAATCGGCGTCTCCAACATCATGAATGTGGTGGTCGAGGAGCGCACCCGGGAGATCGGAATCAAGATGGCACTGGGTGCGAGGCAGCGATGGGTTCTGGGGCAGCTCATGCTGGAAACCCTGATCGTGACCGCGATGGGTGGCGCGATCGGATTCCTGATCTCGCTCGGGGTCTGTGCGCTGTTTCCGAAATTCGGTCTCACCGAGTACGTTGGCGATCCGGTGGTTTCACCGCTGGTGGCCGGGCTGACTGCCACCGCCCTGGGAATCGTCGGACTGGTCGCGGGATATTTCCCGGCTCGGGATGCTTCGCGTCTCGACCCGGTGATCGCGATGAAGCTCTGAGCGGGATGGATGAACTGAGACGCGATGAGTGACACGAGGATCATTTTCGAGCTGTTCAAGTCGAGCTCCCGTCTGCAGCGGAAGCGCGCCTACCTGACCATTGCCTCCATCGCCTGGGGAACGGTGGCGATTCTCCTGCTGCTCGCCTTCGGCCAGGGCCTCAAGCTCCAGCTCGACAAGAACCGCCGGGCGATGGGGGAGAACATCGCGGTGATCTGGGGGGGCGAGACGTCCAAGCCCTGGAAGGGGATGAATCCCGGCCGCCGCATCCGATTCCGAATGGACGACGTCGACTACCTGAAGGAGCGGATGCCCGAGCTGAAGGCCGTCATCGGCGAGGCAAACAGCTGGCGGACCGCTCTGACCTGGAACAAGAAGACCGTCAACGGGAGGGTGACCGGAGCGGGGCGCGCGTACGAGGATGCCCGAAAGCACTATCCGGTCGCGGGCGGCCGTTACTACAACCAGCGGGACGAGAACGAGCGACGCCGGGTGATCTTTCTCGGCGATGAGATCGCGCACGACATTTTCGGGGAGACGCAGCCCGTGGGTGAAGTGCTCCTGGTCAACAATGTTCCCTACACCGTGATCGGGGTGATGCAGAAGAAGACCCAGATGGGGACCTATTCCGGGCCCGATTCGCAGCACGCCACCATCCCCTTGTCGACCTTTCGCTCGCAGTTCGGCCAGGACCGGCTGAACAACATGTTGATCCAGGTTCACCGTCCGGAGCAGATGGCCGGGGCGCTGAAGCGCTTCAACGAGATCATGGGGGCGAAGTACGGCTATGACCCCGAGGACGAGCGGGCGGTGCAGGTCTGGGACACGGTCAAGACCTCCCAGATCACCACCAACATCACCCTCGGCATTCAGCTGTTTCTCGGGATCATCGGTGCGCTCACTCTGCTGATCGGTGGCGTCGGGGTGGCGAACATCATGTATGCGGTGGTCAAGGAGAGAACCCGGGAGATCGGAGTGAAGATGGCTCTGGGGGCGAGGAGCCGCTGGATCGTCATTCCCTTCGTTCTGGAAGGGCTGGTTTACACCCTGATCGGAGGGGCGATGGGAATGATCATCGCCACGCTCCTGGTGACCGGTCTTTCATTCATCCCGACCGATGGCAATCAGGTGATGTCGTTTCTCGGCCATCCCACCCTGTCGATCAACATCGGGATCGCCACCTCCGGGATTCTGGGACTGATCGGCGTCCTCGCCGGCTATTTCCCCGCAAGGCGCGCTGCGCTGGTCGACCCGGCGGCCACACTTCGTTACGAGTAGGAGACTTCGTCGATGAATCTGAATCTTTCGCGGCCGCGTGAACAGGCCAACGGAAACGGCGGTGGAGCCATCATCCAGATGGAGAAGATCCGCAAGGTCTACGACACCGGCAAGGTCAAGGTCGAAGCGCTCAAGGGCATCGATCTGAAGATCGAGCGCGGCGAGTTCGTTGCCGTGGTGGGGCCCTCCGGCTCCGGCAAATCAACCCTGATGAATCTCCTCGGTTGTCTCGATACCCCCACCGACGGTATTTACCGCCTGGCCGGGGAGGAAGTGGCAGACCTCAACCGTGACCAGCTGGCCGATGTACGGAACCGCCGCGTGGGATTCGTCTTCCAGAACTTCAATCTGCTCCCGCAGATCTCCGCGATGGAAAACGTCGAAATGCCCATGCTCTTCGGTGGCCGTCCGGTCCGCGAGCGGAGGGAGCGGGCCCGCGAGCTGCTCGAACGGGTTGGCCTGGGCGAGCGGACCGACCACAAGCCGACCGAGCTCTCCGGAGGGCAGATGCAGCGTGTGGCGATCGCTCGGGCCCTGGCGATGGAGCCGGACATCATCCTCGCCGACGAGCCCACCGGGAATCTCGACTCCAGCTCGGGAACCGACATCATGAGCGTCTTCACCGAGCTGTGGGAGAGCGGCCGGACTCTGGTGATCATCACCCATGACCTGGCGCTGGCGCGCCGCGCCAGCCGCATCGTGGAGATCCACGACGGTCACGTCACTCACGACGGCGACGCGAGCGAGACCTACAAGTCGGTGACCACCTCGTCGATCGAAGAAGCGGGCTGAGCTCCACCTCGCCCGGGTGTCTCCCTCCGTGCGTCCCCGGAGAGAGACGGGACGATCGTCTACGGCTCTTCCTGTTTTGCCTCGGCGGGGAACTGTAGAAAAACTCCGTCCTGGTAGATGATGTCATCGTCCGGATTGGCGGTCTCGCGAGGCTGGCGGGCGAGCTGACTTTCGTCAAGCGCGTAGTCGCTGTCCCATTCGAAGCGTCCGTCCTCGCCCGCACTGACGAACCGGTAGTGCTGGAGATCGGGTGACACGACGTATGTGTACTCCTTTCCCCATGCATCCTCACGGGGCAGCTCTCTGATGTAGATCGGTGCGAGCATCCCTGCAAGGTCGTCGAGCGAGCGCGTGTCGGGATAAGCATTGTTGTCGACCCCGTACGTCTCGGTCGCCGTGGCAAGCGACCGCATATCGGCCATGGTGAGCCGTGACTTCGGCATCTTTCGACGCTCTTCCTCGCGTGCCTCCTGCATCAACTCCTCGCCGATCGGCTGGATCTTTTCCATGCTGCGGGTCATCAGTGTGATCGGCAGGGAGGGGGTGATCTGCGCAAGCTCCGCCCCTGCCGGACTCTTGAAGAACGTCACCAGTTCCTGGAGTTGAGCGGTGGAGAAGTGTTCGTCGAACAACGGGCGGATCACCTCGGTCACCAGTTCGTGCTTATCGAACCGGACCATCAGCTTTTCCATGAATTCCTTCTGCTGGCGGGCGGATTCCTCCTGTTGCCGGCGGAAGTCCGCGAGCTCTTCGGCACTGAGGGAGGCCTCGTATTCCTTCTCGATGCCGGAGTTCATCTTCATCGACTCGGAGAACACCTGCCGGAGGACCGCCTCGACCATGTAGTCCGCATCGATCAGATCCATCAGCTCGTCGAGCAGAGCCGCCCGATCCGTCGCGCGTTTTGCCGGGGCGGGAGCAGCGCTAAGAAACGGAGCAGTCAACAGAATCAGAAGAGACAAAGCAGTGCAGCGAACTGCGATCCGGGCCATGGAGCCTCCTTCTTATCGCATTGTAGCCCTCATGGCCCGGACTGTCCCGACATGGAGATGATCCCGTGGCGAATGGCTTTCATGATGCCCTGTCGATCCGCCACCAGCAGAGCACCCAGGCAGTTCACCGAGTGGGCGATCATGCAGGGACGGCTGCCCTTTCCGGTTTCAGGCGCGGGTCAAAGGCGCTCGGCAGAGTGGTTTCCCACGGGGGCTGGCGATCCGGCTCTTCATGTGCCCGGCTTCCCCTGCTACTCTCTCTCCCGATGACGATTCGCGCGCTGGTATTCGACTTCGACGGCCTGATCATCGACAGCGAGACTCCTGAGCTGGAAGCATGGCAGGAGACCTTCCGGCGGTACGACTGCGAGCTGACGCTCGAGGTCTGGATCGACTGCGTGGGCCGGCCCCCCGGTTCATTCGATCCCTGCGAGCACCTCGGAGAGCTCTACGGTGGCGAGCTCGACCGGGAGGCGATCCGTGAACAGACCCGCAGTCGTACACGCGAAATCGTCTTTTCTCAGCCCGCTCTACCGGGGGTCGAGAACCTGCTCCGCGCCGCCAGGCAGAGGGGCCTGAAAACCGGTCTTGCCTCCAGCTCCCGTCACAACTGGGTCGAAGGCCATCTCGAGCGACTTGGACTTCTCGACTGTTTCGATGCCATCGTCTGCAGCGAGGACACGGAGCGTCACAAACCGGAACCCGAGCCATTCCTCGTCGTCGCCCGCGCCCTCGGCGTCGAGCCTTCGGAGGCGATCGCCTTCGAGGATTCCGCACACGGCCTCACCGCTGCGAACCGCGCGGGCATGGTCGCGATTGCGGTTCCCAATCCAGTCACCAGGCATCTGCACCTCGAACAGGCCCACCTTCGGCTCGACTCGCTCGACGAGCTCACCCTCGACGATCTCATCGCTCGTTTCGAGCGAGGGTGAGCCAGCACGTGGCCGAACATCCGGATCTCCGGCGGAACGACCGGCCAGCCTGGGATCAATCGGACGCTGTCGGGGGGCCGGGCCAGCCTCTGGCACCGCCACCCGCCGCCCTGTATGATCCGATTCGAAGAAGGAGAACCAGATATGCGACTGAAGCTGATGACTCCGCTCATTGTGATCCTGCTGGCCACTGGATGCGTTTCGACCGCCACAGCTCCGGCGCCGCCTCCTGCGGCTTCGATGATCCCCTCGTCCGCCAACGGGGTCGAGCCGAACGAGAATCTCCACGCCGTTCTCTACCTCCAGAGCTCGGCCGAAGCCGAGGCGCTGAGCCTCGGCACGTTCACCACCGCAAAACGGCTGCTCGACCAGGCGCTGGCAGATCCTTCGTGGAACGCCGCACCCCAGGTCGATGGGGGAGGGCAGGGACCACCAGCGGTGATCGCGGACGTCGATGAGACGCTCCTCAGCAACGCCGCCTTCGAGGCGCGCCTGATCAAATCCGGCGGTCCCTACACTTCGCAAGCCTGGTCGGAGTGGGTCGACGAAGCCGCCGCCCCTCCCATTCCCGGAGCGCTGGAGTTCGCCCGCTACGCCGCCAGCAGGGGAGTGGCCGTCTACTACGTGACCAACCGGAAGGCTTCCGAGGAGGCAGGGACGCGGAAGAACCTGGAAAAGATGGGCTTCCCGCTGTCGGGCACCGATACGATCCTGACCCGGGGCGAGCGGCCGGAGTGGACCTCCGACAAAACCTCTCGCTTCGCCTTCGTCGCACGCGACCATCGAATTCTCCTGATGCTCGGTGACAATCTCGGGGACTTCCTCGGAGGTGTCGACACCTCGGTGGAGAAGCGCCACCAGATGGTTCTCCAGTACCGCGACCTGTGGGGCAACCGCTGGCTGGTGCTCCCGAACCCGATGTACGGCTCCTGGGTCGGCGCCGCGCTCGACAACCGAAGTGGCCTCACCCCGGAGCAACAGTTGCAGGGGAAGATCGATGCGCTGGAGACACTCGAAGGACCGTAAGGCGAGAAGAGGGGAGGGGCGACGGCGTGAAACGTTCGGGCGGTGATTGCGCCTCATGACCCGGCGAACGCTCAGCCTCCCGGTGCCCCCGGGCTTTTCATTCGAGAATACCGTCATCTCCCACGGCTGGTACCGGCTTGCGCCGTTCCGCTGGAATTCGGCGACACGGACGCTGGAGCGCACCGAGCGCTTCTCCGACTGCGGCGCGATCGACCTGAGGATCGTGCATGAACACGACCTCGTGGTGGAAGCGACGAGGGCAATCGCGCCGGTGCAGGACGAGTTGACCATGCGTCTGCAGCGGATGTTTCAGCTTCATCTCGACCTCGAAGAGTTTCACCGTCTCTGCGAAGGCTCCCCCGCACACGCACGGGTCGCGGCGATGCGGTTCGGGCGCCTGCTTTGCGGCTCCACGGTTTTCGAGGATGTGGTGAAGATCATCCTGACGACGAACACCCGCTGGGCGCAGACGGTGCGGATGAACGACCTTCTGGTCGAGCACTACGGGGAGCCCGCGGCGAGCGGCCATCGCGCCTTTCCAACGCCGGAACGACTGGCGCGCGCGACCTCCGAGGAACTGGCGGAGCGCTGCCGGATGGGCTATCGATCCCGGATGGTTCAGCAACTGGCGGTGGGGGTGGCGCGAGGCGATCTCACCCTCGAGCCGCCGGTGGAGGTCGTCCGCGAGGGAGGGGAGGCGCTGCTCCGCTTCTATCGCCAGCTTCCGGGGATTGGCCCCTATGGTGCGGCGCATCTGATGGCGATGGAGGGAAAGCACGACTTCATCGCTGTCGACACCGAGTTCAGGGCCTGGGTCTCCGGCCGCTACCATGCCGGGAGGACGGTGAAGGACAGTACCATGGTCCGCCGGTATCGCCGTTGGGGCCGGTGGCAGTACCTGGCGTACTGGTCCGAGCGCTGGCTCGCGCACTAACCACGATCGGTGCGCGGACGGGTAAAGAAAAAGGCGGCCCGGTTCCGGACCGCCTTTCTCGTCCGCTGTGAAACGCCGCGGGACTACCGTCGGTAGTCGTCGTAGCCGTAATCATCGTATCCCCGCCCGTTGCCGATGTAGTCGAGCTGGTAGACACGGAAGATCCCGCTGCGGGTCCAGTCGCCGGAGAACTGCACGACGTCGCCAGGCCGCAGGTCGGCCTGCAACGAATCCCGGTCCAGCATCACCGTCACGAATCGGCCGGAGACATCATCGCTGATGACCGCTGTCCCACGCCGATAATCGATGCTCTCGACCAGACCGTGAAGGACACCCGAGGTATAGGCGGGATCGTAGCCGGGGAATCCGCCGATGTCATAGACACTGACGTATCCCAGGGGGTCGTAGTAGCCGCCGAGGCGAATGGAGAGTCCGACCCGGAGGGGGAAGAGCCGGAAGCGGGCTGCCGGGATGAAGTAGGGATAACGTCCTCCGCTGAGCCAGATCTGGAAGCCTCCCCGGGCCGGGGTGATCCTGGAGATGCGCCCGCGGCCGGTGTAGAACTGCCGGTGCGAAGAGTAGCCGGGACGCTCATAGCGATGGCCGCTGCTGAAGGCACCGGAATGGCTCCGACTGCCGTTGCCGCGCGACCCGTGGTAGCTCTCCGATCGGCCCTGGTTCTGGCTTCCGCGGACTTCGATGCGTGTCCCCGGCGAACGAGTGGTGGATGGGCGCGAACTGCTGCTGCGCCGCGGCGCCGCCTGAACGTTCGTCCGAGATCGCGATGAACTCGAATCGACTCGTCCTCTCTGCGTGGTTGCCGATGGTCGCGGCGACCGCTGGACACTCGCGGTCCGGGCTCGGCTGCTCGCCGAGCTCTGGCTGGAGTGCGAAGCAGCGCGCGAGCGCGAGCTGACAGCGCCGGACCCGTTCCGGGAGTGAGAGCTGGAACTACGGCTTTCGGCACGCGTGCGGCGATTCTGATCTGTCCTTTTCTGGTGACTGGAGTCACCAAAAGCGGACGGTGTGAGGGCCACCGCAAGAGCCAGCGCACCTGCCAACTGTAGCTTCAAGTACCTTTTGTTGCTCATGTTTAGTTCTCCCATTGGTTGGCTGCCGTCAACGCTGTATCGCAATCGATGAGCCAGGTGATCGGCAGTCGACGAGCGATGTCAGCGCAAGACCTCCGACGTGTGCTCCGGGTAAACGATTCGCCTGTCGGCTCCGTCGAACGTGCATGAGACGGAAAGTGAGAAGTCGAGAACGCTGGGTCCCGGTCATCGCGGTCGGCCTGTTGAGTCTGGTCCCGTGGCTCATGACTGCGGGCGAGGTGGTACAGAGCGCAGACGAGGCAGCGACCGTCGCGCCGCTGACTCCGAGGGAGAAGGCGGTTCACGTGCTGGATCGTCTGGCATTCGGCGCGCGCCCGGGGGAAGTGGATGAGGTACTTGATGCAGGCGTCGATCGGTGGATCGAGCAGCAGCTCCATCCCCAGTCGATCGACGATTCCGCGGTCGAGCAGGATCTCCGCCGGTACAAGACCCTCGGCATGAGCGACGAGACACTCTTCGACCAGTACGAGAAGCCGCTCCTCGAAGCGCGTCGGAGTCGGAAGAAGGTCGAAGGCCAGGAGGAGCCGTCCGAACAGGATCTCGATCAGATGAAGCAGCAGCTCCGTGAACAGATGGGTCCGGGCTGGAACCCCCGCCAGCCGCTCGCCGAGCTCACCGCCGCTCGCATCACCCGCGCGGTCGAGTCGAATCGTCAGCTCGAGGAAGTGCTGGTCGACTTCTGGGTGAACCACTTCAACATCTACGCGCGGAAGGGGCCGGAACGGGTGATGATCACCTCTTTCGAACGGGACGTGATTCGTCCGAATCTCTGGGGCCACTTCGACGATCTGCTGCTGGCCACCGCGAAGTCGCCCGCGATGCTCTTCTACCTCGACAATGTCCGCTCCGTTGCGGAGATGGATCAGCGCTCGGCCCTCGGACAGCGGCTGACCGGTGCGGAATCGCCAATGCTCCGCCGATCCGGCTCCAGGGGCCGTGGAGCATCACTCAGAAGCGGATCCCGTGACACTGAGGCCCGGATGCGCCGCATCCGCGAGCTCCAGAACGCCGGTCTCAACGAGAACTACGCTCGCGAACTGATGGAGCTTCATACTCTCGGGGTCGACGGTGGTTACACCCAGAAGGATGTCACCGAGCTGGCTCGGGTACTCACCGGCTGGTCGATGCGGGGATTCGAGGAGGGCGGAGGCTTCGTCTTTCGCTCCATGCTTCACGACTCCGGAAGCAAGAGGGTTCTTGGTCACGACTTCCCGGCGGGCGGGGGAATGGACGAGGGAGAGCAGATGCTCCGCATCCTGGCGCGCAGTCCGGCCACGGCGCGACATCTCGCCGCCGAGCTGTGCGTCCGCTTCGTCTCGGACGACCCGCCGCCCGCGCTGGTGGATCGTGTCGCCGCCGTCTACCTGCGCAGTGGGGGCGATCTGCGAAAGACGGTCGAGGCGGTGATCACCAGTCCCGAGTTTTTCGATCCGGCGAATTTCCGAACCAAGGTCAAGTCGCCGTTCGAATTCACCGTCTCGGCTCTGCGCGCGATGGGGGCCACGACGGACGGGCGATTCGTGGCGCAGCAGCTCGCCGAGATGGGCGAGCCGCTGTATCTGTGCCAACCTCCGAACCGGTTACTCCGATCGGGCCGAAGACTGGGTCAGCAGCGCTGCGCTGATGGCCCGGCTCAACTATGCGGTCGCCGTTGCCTCGGGACGGGCCCCGGGCGTTCAGACGACGAATCATCGCGCCGTGGGCCTCAGTCCGCTCCACGACGAGCTTGATGAGATGAGGCGTCGGCTGATCGGTACGAGCCTCTCTCCCCAGACGGAGCAGACGATCAGGAAACGGCTGGCAGACGAGGGAGCGCATCTCGAGCGGGAGGTACGCCTTCGCCTGGTGGCGGGTCTGCTGCTCGGGAGTCCGGAATTCCAGCACCAGTAGAGGAGGGCCCGAAATGATCAACCGAAGGATATTTCTCAAGGCTGGCGGCCTCGCTCTGGTTGCCGGCACCTTTCTTCCCGACGTGTTCGTGCGGGCGGCCGAGGCAGCGACACGGCGCCGGCGGACGCTCGTCGTGATTTTCCAGCGTGGTGCGGTGGATGGTCTGAATCTGATCGTTCCTCATGCTGAGCCTGCCTATTACAGAGCTCGTCCGACGATTGCGGTTCCGCGTCCGGGAGGCACCGGAGGAGCGCTCGATCTCGACGGGCGCTTCGGCCTTCATCCGGCGATGGCGCCGCTGATGCCCTTCTATCGCGACCATTCGCTCGCGCTGGTCCATGCCGCGGGAAGTCCGGACACCACCCGCTCCCATTTCGATGCGCAGGACTTCATGGAATCGGGAACGCCCGGGGTGAAGTCCACTCGCCAGGGTTTTCTCGCGCGGGCGCTCGCGGAGGAACCTGCCGCCTCACCGCTCCGCGCCGTCGCGTTGACGCCGGCACTTCCCCGCATTTTCGCCGGGTCGCCGGATGCGCTTGCGATGAACGACATCTCCCGGTTCGGACTCCGCGCTGCAGGCGCGACCAGACCGGTGGCGGACTCCTTCGAATCGATGTATGGAGCCGCGGTCGACGTGAGCATGCGCGGTACGGCGGAGGATTCCTTCGATGCGGTCCGGGTGCTGGAGGCTTCAGATCCGACACGGATTCGTCCGGCCAACGGAGCCCGGTATCCGCGAGGGGATTTCGGTGATGCGTTGCGCCAGATCGCGCAGCTGATTCGCGCGGACGTCGGCCTCGAGGTGGCGTTCGCCGATGTGGAAGGGTGGGATACGCACGTGGCCGAAGGGGCGAGCGAAGGCCAGCTCGCGCGCCTGCTCGGCAATTACACTCAGGCGATCGCCGCGTTCATCACGGATCTCGGATCCCGGATGGGAGATGTGGTGCTCGTCACCATGTCGGAGTTCGGCCGGACTGTGAAGGAGAACGGAAATCGAGGGACCGATCACGGGCATGGGAATGTCATGGCTGTCCTCGGCGGCGGCGTGCGGGGAGGGAAGGTGTATGGGCAGTGGCCCGGCCTCGACGAACGCCATCTCTACGAAGGGCGCGATCTGGAAGTGACTACCGATTTCCGGGACGTGATGGGGGAGATCCTGGTGCGGCACTCCGGCGTCGGGAAGCTGGGGCCGGTGTTCCCCGGGTACAGAAATGACGCAGAGACCTGGCTGGGGCTGATGGGCTAGCTCCGGATTTTTCACACCATCTTTGCTGCGGAGGCGGATCGCGGCCTGTCTGCTACGTTGCGCACAGCTTCGGCTCCTCAACGTAGTCACCACGAAGCCTGCGTCGCCGAAGCCGCGCGCGCCTTGCATCCAGGCCACTCTCCGCCTCCTCGCGACGAGACGGTGTGAGAAATCCGGGCTGGCTCCGAGTGGGGCAGACCGTGGCCGGTGATCCTTCAGGCGTCCCGAACTTTCAGCACGATCTTGCCGAAGTGGCTGCCTTCGTTCATCAGCCGGTGTGCTTCTGCTGCGCTCTGCAGAGGGAGGACGCGGTCGACGATCGGTCTCAGACGGCCCTCCTCCAATGCCGGCCCGAACTGCTCGAGCAAGGCGCGAACGGTTGCAGCCTTCCTTTCGACAGTGCGGTTGCGGAGGGTCGAGCCGATGATGCGGGCTCGCTTGCCCAGCACCTTGCTCATGTCGAGCATCGATTCCCGGCCGCCCATGGATGCGATGACCACGATCGTTCCGTCCACCGCAAGACAGGCGAGGTCACGCGAAAGATAGCTCCCGCCGATCGGATCCAGAATCACGTCGACACCGCGACCGGCGGTCTCGCGAATGATGACGTCCTCGAACTGCTCTGTCCGATAGTTGATCGGTTTCGCTCCCAGTTCGCCGCACCGATCGCACTTTTCCGCGGTTCCAGCGGTGACCCAGACCGGAGCCCCCGCTTCGCGACAGAGAAGAATTGCCGCGGTGCCGACTCCTCCGCTGCCGCCATGGACCAGCACCCGGGATTCCCGCTTCGCCTCACCGATGAGAAAGATGTTCAGAAATGCGGTGAGGAAGACTTCCGGAACGGCGGCCGCCTCCTCGAAGCTCATCGATTCAGGCATCGGCATCAGCGACCCGGCGTCGACCACAGCTTCCTCGGCGTAGCCTCCACCCGGCAGCAGAGCCATCACCCGCTCACCGACGTTCCATCCGGAGACATCGCTGCCGAGCTCCGCGATAGTCCCCGAGCACTCCAGGCCGAGGATCTCCGAGGCGCCCTTCGGCGGGGGATACTTCCCGAGGCGCTGGAGGAGATCGGCACGGTTGATCGCCGTGGCCTCCACGGCAATGCGGACCTCGTTGGCAGCCGGTACCGGAGAATCGACATCCCGCGGATGGAGAACCACCTCATCGCCGGGTGCATCGAACACCATTGCTTTCATCACCCCTCCTCGGGCCGAGGACCGGTCTGCGCGCATCCCCGCCGTTCGTGCGGGCTCAGCGGACAAGCCGGAACTTCGCGTACATGTAGGGATAGGTGCCGCGGAACCAGTTTCGCAGGCTCCGGCGGACCAGATGGCGGGAGGTCACCGGGCTCGCCCCTTTGATCACGAAGTGCTTTCCGTCGAAGAAATCGCTGGAGTAGGGAGGATACGAGGCCATCTCCCGGAATCCCGCAAGAGGGCGAAACTCGCTCGCGGTCCACTCCCAGCCGTTGCCGATCAGATCGTCGACCCCGAACGCGCTGCGGCCCGCGGGGAAGGAGCCGACGGGAAGCGGTTCGGAGTGCTGATAGTCGAAGTTGCCGCGGGAATGATCGGGAGGTTCGTCGCCCCAGGGAAAGGCTTGTTCATGCCCGTCCGGTGTTCCGAAAGCGGCGCGGTGATACTCGGCCTCCGTGGGAAGGCGGCGCTCTTTCCATCGGGCGTACGCGGACGCTTCGGCGTGACTCACCCAGACCGGCCAGGATGACGGCAGAGGAATCAGCTCATGCATGCCGCGCCAGTACCAGCCGCCGTCATGCTGCTCCCAGAAGAGGGGATGGGCCACCTGATTTTCCTCGACCCACTGCCATCCCTCATCGCTCCAGAGCGCCCGGTTCCGATAGCCGCCGGCCTCGAGAAACCGCATGAAATCGCGGTTGGTGACACTGAAACGGTCGATCTCGAAGGGGGGGACTTCGATCTGCTCCCGCTCGAATTCGTTGTCCCAGCCGAAGCGGATCTCGCCACGCCGGGCTCCCAGAGTCGCCGTGCCGGCGGGGATGGCAATCGATTCCTGTTCGGGTGGATTGCCGCCGGTGACCGGGCGGGCCGGGGCCAGCAGACCCGGCTTCATCTCGAACGGCAGGCGATGGTACATGTAGCGGAGCGTCTCGTGGTGCATCTCCTCGTGTTCGAGACAGGTGTAGAGAGCCTCGGCGTTCCGAAGAAGAGGATTCTGCTCGTCCTCGAGACGGGAATGCCTGATCGCATCCAGAACAGCCTGATCGGTGGCCTCCACATAGGCGAGTACCTTGTTCCGCGATGGCCATTCCGCTCCCGCGGCACGAGCCTCGTCCACGCTTTCCGGATCGATCCCGCGCTCGAAGAGATCCTCGTAGTGTGGGTTGATGGGGTCATGGCCAAGCGCCTTTTTCAGGAGCGTATTCACGACGAAGGCGGAGAAATGTCCCTCGTAGAAAACCACCGGTTGTCGCAAGGCGACAGGCTGGTTGTAGTAGGCGTCGGGGGTGATGGCGTCGAAGAGTTTGCGGGTGTGATCCCGGTTCTCGCGGTACCGATGGAGGGCGCGATCGCGTTCGTCTCGGTCCATGGCCGTCATTCTATCAATTCCGTTGAAGCGCGGGTCCGGGCGGAGGGTGCGACAAGTGTGCCGGTGACGGTTCCCCGGGCGAGATCTGCAGCGGGAAGGACAGCCGTGGTAGAGTCGTTGTTCCGGAGAAATCCGGAAGGCCATTTGCAGCGTGACCGTGAAGCGATGACTGACAACGGCGGACCATCATCCTCGTCCGAACCCCCTTCGAGCCGAAACACCGGACTGTCCGGCGGACGTGTGGCGGGTCCCGGCTGCGTGCGAGGCTGAGCGATGGGGATCGTCACCGTTGCCGTCATCGTTCTTCTCATCGCGTTGAATGCCCTCTATGTGTCGGCCGAGTTCGGGGCGGTCGGCGCGCGCCGAAGCCGCATCCGCCTGCTGGCCGACGACGGCAACCGTCTCGCCCGACTGCTCCTGCCGGTGCTGGACGATGCGGCCCAGCTCGATCGCTACATCGCGGCCAGTCAGATTGGAATCACCGTCTCCAGTCTGATTCTCGGGGCTTACGGTCAGGCCGCCCTCTCGGATCACCTCCAGCCGCTGTTCGTCAGATTCGGCGGGATGCAGGAGATCGCGGCGGGGTCCGCGGCCGCGGTCGCGATCCTGCTGTTTCTCTCTGCGCTCCAGATGGTGTTCGGCGAGCTTGTGCCGAAGTCTCTGGCCCTCCGTTTTCCGGTGCGGACAGCCCTCTACACCGTGATGCCGATGCGTTGGTCGGTCGCGCTGTTTTCCTGGTCCATCAATGCTCTGAACGGAAGTGCCGCGCTGGTGCTGAGGCTTTTCGGCATCCGGCAGCCACCGGGGCACCGCCACATCCACTCGGCCGACGAGATCGAGCTGCTGATTGCCGAAAGCGGTGAGCTGGATGCCGACGAACATGTCCGGCTGAGCCGGGCTCTCCGACTGGGGAGCCGGCCGGTGCGGCAACTGATGGTTCCGCGGCGGAACATCTCCGCGATCGAAGTCGACACTCCTCTCGACGAGGTCTTCGACCGCCTTGCCGAGAGTCCGTATACCCGCCTTCCGGTCTATCGCGGCAACATCGACAACATCATCGGAATCGTTCAGACGAAAGATGTCGTCCGCCACTATGTCGAGAAAGGTGAGCGGGGGGCGCTGCAATCGCTGCTCCGACCGGTGATCCATGTTCCGGAGAGTGCCACCGCCGACCAGCTTCTGACTCAGATGCGGGAGGAGCGGAGCCATCAGGCGATCGTGATCGACGAGTTCGGTGGCGTGGTCGGACTGATCACTCTCGAGGATCTTCTGACGGAGATCCTGGGGTCGGTCACGGACGAGTTCAAACTGGGAGAGCCCCAGCCACAGAGGCTGGCGGACGGTCGAGTCCGCCTTCCCGGGATTCTCCGGCTCTACGAGGCGGAACCCTGGCTCGGCGTCCTCTGGGAAGGGGAGTCGGATACCGTGGGTGGCTTCGTCACCGAGAAGCTCGGCCATCTTCCCTCGGCCGGTGAGACTCTGCGGATCGACGGGGTCGAGTTGGAAGTCGAGACCGTCGAAGGCCACTTCCTCTCGTCGATCATCGCCACGCCGCGGACGGGGCGGGGAGAGGGGGAGGCGTCGTGAGCGTTGTTCTCACTCTGCTCATCATCACGATCCTGATCGTGATCAATGCGGTGTTTGTCGCCGCGGAGTTCGCCATCGTGGGTGCCCCGCGTGCGGCCATCGCTCATCTCGCCTCGGAGGGACACCCGGTGGCGAAGATGGTGGAGGCGACCTTCAGCGACCCGCTTCGCCAGGATCGCTACGTCGCAACTTCGCAACTGGGAATCACCCTCGCCAGCCTGGGCCTCGGGATGTACGGCGAGCATGTGGTGGCGAACTGGATCCTGTTCGGCCTGGAGCGCATCAGTCTCGGCGAGATGGTTTCCGTACACGCGGTCGCGAGCGTGATCGCCGTCGGCGGTCTGACTTTTTTCCACATTGTGCTGGGCGAAATCGTTCCCAAGTCTCTGGCTCTGGCGCACGCGGAAAAGGCAGCGCTCCACATGACCCGCCCGATGACGTGGACGACTCGAGCGTTTTACCCGGTGATCGTCGCTCTGACCACGGTGGGCGGTCTGATCCTCCAGGTTCTGGGACTCAAGGGCAAGGTCGCCTCCGCGCCGCATTACCACTCGATCGAGGAGCTCCAGTACATCGTCCGGGAGAGCCGTGAAGGGGGGCTGCTCCGAGCGGAGGCCGGTGCGGTCCTGCAGGAACTGCTGGAATTCGGCGAGCTGACCGCGGGCGAGGTGATGGTCCCGCGAGTCCACGTCGTGGGGATTCCGCAGGGAATCTCCACCGGCGAGATCCGGCCGATTCTCCGTCAGCGCCTGCACACCCGTTATCCGGTATTCGACGGCGATCTCGATCACATCGTCGGAGTCATCCACATCAAGGACCTCCTTCGCGTGATGCTGCAGGGCGATTCGGTGGGTGAGGAGTGGGTTCACCAGCCACCCTATGTGCCGGAAGCGGCTCCACTCGACCAGGTTCTCGCGGTCATGATCGAAAGCCGGATCCAGATGGTGATCGTGATGGATGAGCATGGCGGTACCGCCGGGATCGTCACCCTCGAGGACCTGTTCGAGGAGGTGGTCGGGGAGATTGATGAAACCAGCCGCACACTGCCGATTCATCAGGATGAGCAGGGTCGGGTTCACGCCGCCGGAACGGTTCGCCTCGAAGAACTGGGTGAGCAGCTCGATCTGGAAGCTCGAGCACGAAGAGATCGACAGCATCAGCGGTCTGGTGCTGACGCTGCTCGGCCGCCCACCGGAAGTGGGGGACGAGGTGGAATTCGAGGGGCTGGTGTTCAGAGTGGTCGAAGTCGAGGGCCGCGGCGTCAGCGAATGTATCGTCTGGCGTCAGGAAGGGTGAGGGAGATCGCACCGCCGTACGCGGTGCGACCTACGGTGCGGCCTCGATGCTCACTGCTGCCTGAGGTTCCGGATGAAGGCGGCATCGACGCCACTGGAACGAAGGCGGATGAGCTGCTCGACGCTGAGGTGGTCGTATCCGGCAGAGGCAAGCTCGCGGATGTAGTCCGCATCGACGCCCACTCCACGAAGCCGGATCAGATCTTCCGTGGAGAGATCGGCGAGACCGGCGGCGCGGATCTCGGCGACCCAGGCGGGATCGACGCCCACGCCCCGGAGACGAACGAGGTCTTCCTTGCCGAGGCTGCCGAGTCCGAGCGATTTCATTGCGGCGATGTATTCCGGATCGACCCCGACTCCGCGAAGCCGCACGAGGTCCTCGATTGCCAGGTCGCGGATTCCGGAGGCCTGAAGGGCATGCAGATAGGCCACGTCGACGCCTACGCCCCGGAGACGGACGATGTCATTGGCGGAGGCCTGGTCGTATCCTGCCGCCCGAATCGCCGCAACATAGTCGGGGGTGACGCCGACACCGCGGAGACGGACCAGCTCGTTGATCTTGAATCGTGTCCCGAATGCGCTTCGCATGGAGGCGGCGAATTCCGGATCGATGCCGACGCCTTTCGCACGCACCGCATCTTCGGCGGAGAGGTCGGTGTAACCCGCGCTGCGGAGCTTTGCCAGCCAGTCGGGACTGACTCCGACGCCACGGAGTCGGATCATATCCTCCGCGGAAAGGTCAGGTCCGAACGCCGCTCGCATGGATGCAATGAAGTCAGGCGTGACCCCCACTCCGGCCAGGCGGATGATTTGATTCAGGGAGAGGTGATCGAAGCCGGCCGCACGCAGCGCCCGGACGTAGTCCGCATCGACTCCAGAGGCGCGAAGTCGAACCAGAGTGTCGACGTCGAGATGGCGGGGGTCGAGCGGCTCTTCGCCTTCGGCCGAGAGAAGCATGGCGATCATCGGTGCCGCGTGTCCCGCGCGACGAGAACCGCCACCGGCGGCGGAGACTCGCGGTGCGGGCGCGGGGGCTCCCGGCATCACAGGCATGACGGGCATCGGGGGCATCGGTGCGATTGCGGCCGTTCCCATCATCGGCATCGGAGGTATTGCCGGCATCTCCGGCATCTCCGGCATCTCCGGGAGGGGAGCCATGGCCGGCAGACCGGAATCGAGATCGAAGTCGAAGTCAGGATCGGGTGGCTCGGGAGCTTCCGGCGGCTCGGGAGGCTCTGGCATCTCCCACCCATCGGCCGGATCAACGTCGTCCGGACGAGGGTCGGTCGCATCCTCGCTGGAGACGACGGTCATGGAGTAGTCGCTGCGGACCGCGGGGGCCGGCGCGGGCGCAGGGGAGTCTTCGGATGCACGTTCCGGTGCCGCGAATAGAACCGTGGCCATGACCAGCGTGACCACCAGCACCGCTCCGGAAAAGACCGGAGGAGCGAGACGTTCACGCCCGGGTCCCCGGCCGATCAGTCGGCGGATTCGGTTCAGGAGCGATCCTCCCGTGGCGGCGAGCGCCGTGATGTGAACATCCGCCCGAAGCTCCTCGAGACGGGTCAGTGCGCGGGCATAACCCACCGCATCGCCGCAGATCTGAACGGCGATGTCGTCACAGCAGAGCTCCCGCTCAATCCGGACCTGGCGGGACATCCACCAGACCGCCGGATGATAAAAGAAGATGGTCTCGACCGCGGTCTGGAGGAGATTGACGAGGTAATCATGCCGGCGGACATGGGCCAGCTCATGAGCGAGGATGGTTTCGATCTGGCGCGGTTCCAGCCCCGACACGGCGTTGAAAGGCATCAGGATGACCGGGCTGATCCAGCCGATGACGGCGGGAACATCCACGCGGCGGGAGTGGACGAGGCGTACGGTCTGGTCGAGCCGCATTCTGCGTGACAGCCGGCGGATCGTTACCTCCCACCGGTCATCGGCCTCGATCACGTCGCGCGAGATTTTCCGGAGCTGCATCCATCCAAGCCCGGTGCGCGATGCAAAGAACAGGACGCCTGCCAGCCAGAACAGCACGACCCAGGGGAGCAGGGGTTCGATCCGGAGCTGAGCGACCGACGGCAGGAACGGGGTGGCCTGGAGGGCTGTGTCCGGATGATCCGGCAGCCGTGCAGGATCCGTCTCCGCGGCGGCCGGGGCCGAGAGCGAGATGATGTCCAGCGGGGGGTGGGAGATCTGCGATCGATAGAGGTGCACGGCGGTCGCAAACGGAAGGACGAACGTGATCAGCAATCCCACCGAGGCGACCGTGTAGCGGAAGCTGGCCGAGCGCCTGATCAGAATCGTGCCGGCGCAGAGCACGATGCCTGCAATCAGTGAGGCCTGCCAGACGGAGTGCACCAGGGCCCAGGCGATGGCGTGACCGAGGGGGCCGGTATACAGCGGGGAGAGGTCGATCATCAGCGTTCTCCTTCCTGGAGCTCGTCGAGCATCTGTCGGATCTCGTCCAACTCGTCCGCGGAGGCCTTGTTGCTGGAGAGAGCCTGCACCACCAGCTGTGCGGCAGAGCCACCGAAGGCGCGATCCAGAAGATCCCGGACCAGCTGCCTCTGGGTTTTCTCCGCCGTGGCGCTGGCCCGGTAGAGATGGGCCCGCTGGCTCTCGTCGCGCTCGACCAGACCCTTCTCCGTCATGATCTGCATCAGCTTCAATACGGTTGTGTACCCGGTGGGTTGCGTCCGTCGCAGCTCATCGTGCACTTCCCGCACGGTGGCCTGATCGAGCGTCCACAGCACGTTGAGAATCGAAAGTTCCGCATCGGTGGGTCTTGGAGTCTTCTTTCGGCTCACCCTGAGCTCCTTCTTTTGAATGTACGAAGAGGTTATACGAAAGGCTTCGTATCGTCAAGCCAAGGGAGACGCAACGGGGACGGCGCTCTATTTCAGATCGCGGTAGAGCGTTTCGATGAAACGATTGGTGGGGATGAAATCCCAGGACCAGGCCGCGTACTTCTCCAGGGCGTTTTCGTCCTCGAGTTGCTGTGCGGTCTTTCCCGCTGCGATGCCGGCGCGAACGATCGCTGTGGTCTCCCGAAGCATCGCCTCGTACTTCTTCAGGTCATCGAGGGTGGAGAGAGAGCCGTGCCCCGGGATGATCTTCACCCCTGGAGGCGCCTGGTCGATCACCGCCTGAACGTTGTCGATCAGCCCCTGGACGCTTCCGCCGCTGTCGAGATCGATGAAGGGGAAGTGACCGGCGAAGAAGTCGTCGCCCATGTGAATCACGTTCGACCGGCTGAAGAAGATCACGCTGTCGCCATCGGTGTGGCCATGCGGAAGATGCAGGACCCGGATCTGTTCGCCGTTGAGCCAGATCGAGAGCTGGTGATCGAAGGTGATGATGGGGAGTGCCTCCGGGGGAGCGGGCGGGATGGCGTGCTCACCTGTTCGTCCTTCCTTCAGACGGCTGCGGACATTTTCCTGGGCGACGATCGGAGCATCGGAGGCGAAGACGCGGTTGCCATTGGTGTGGTCGTTGTGCCAGTGGGTATTGAGGATGAACCGGATCGGCTGGTCGGTCAGGCTCCGCAGAGCCTCTCGGATCCTGGGAGCGAGCGGGGCGAACTGGTCGTCGATCAGCACGATTCCATCCTCGCCGATCGAGACTCCGATGTTTCCTCCGGCGCCCTCCAGCATGTAGACGTTCCCGGCGACCTTCTGCGCCTTGATGTGGACATCGCTGAAATCCTGACTGAGACAGATGGCGGGCATGATCAGGGTCAGCGCGAGCGTGCCGAGAATCTTTCGCATGAGGGCTCCTCCTGGCTGAAGGTGGACTGGACTCACTCTGATCATCTCACGAGACTGCCGATGGATCATCCTCGACGATCTCCTCCGCCTTCCGGGCATCCCGCTCGAAGCTGATGGACCGGTAGGCCTGGAGATGGGAGAGTCCCCGAAAGCGAAAGGCGAGATATTCGCCGAGATAGCGGGCAAGAAAACGGAGGATTCCCCGATGAGCGAACTGCCGCACATGCTCCAGTTCGTGGCGGAGCAGCCGCTCGACCCACTCCGGCGGGCGGTCCCCAACCCGTGCCGAGAGATAGATCCTGCGGCCGAGGGTGATCGCGCTGACCTCGCCGATCAGAACGAACGAAAGCCACCACGGGAATCGCGGAATCAGCCGGACTCGGTAGTGCTCCAGCTCCCTGCGAATCGGTTCGGAGAGCGGCGGCTGAAACAAGAGGGTCATGGAATGCGCTGACTGTGGCTCCTGGAAGGCGTCACAGATGTCATATAATGCTGATTTTCCGAGGGAAAGTCACTTGATCACCTACCACGCACTCGACTCGCTGGATCTCGAGCGTTTTCTCGAACGCCACAAGGCGTCTCTGACGCTCACCACCACGATCAACCTCGATCTGGTGCTGCGCGAGATCCTTCAGAAGGCGAACGAGTTCGTCCCATCCGAGTCCGGTTCAATCCTTCTGGACGATCCGTATCAGAAGACGGTGAACCGGATGCAGAACGATCTGGTGTTCATTTCCACGTTCGGCCGGGGGAGCGAGAAACTGCTCGGTCGCAAGCTCTCCGGCAGCGAGGGGATCGCCGGACGGGTCTATCAGACGGGGGTACCGTACCTCTCCCAGGAAGTGGACAAGGACCGGTTCTTTCTGGCCCGGATCGATGAGCAGTTCGGGTTCAAGACACACTCGATCGTGGCTGTTCCGATCTACATCGGGAAGGACGTGTGCGGCGTGCTGGAGCTGATCAACCGGCGGGAGGGACGCCAGTTCACCGAACGCGACCGCACCTTGCTGGAGATCTTCGCGGGATACACCTCATTCACTCTTCAGAATGCGCTCGATGCGAAGCGGGCGCACGAGCTTGCGAAGCGGGACGACCTGACCGGCCTCTACAACGATCGCTGGCTGCACGCGGCGCTGGGACTGAGCCTTCAGGACTCTGAGGCCAGCGGGCGCAGCTTCGTGCTGATGTTCATGGATCTCGACAACTTCAAGACGATCAATGACCGTCACGGCCATCTGGCGGGAAGTCAGGTGCTGCGCGAGGTCGGGTTTCTCCTCACCCGTCTGGTTCCCTTCGAGAACGCCACGATCTCCCGTTACGGAGGCGACGAATTCGTGCTCATCCTTCCGGATACCTCGCTCGACAAGGGGACCGAAGTCGCCGAGGAGATTGCCCGCGTCATTCGCGACAACACCTTTCTCGAACGCGATCTCGGATTCGGCGTTCCCGCCCTCCGCTTGAAAGGCATTCTCTCCGCCTCGGTCGGCATTGCCGACTACCACCCATCTGGAACCGGCACCCCGCTCGACGTCCTGAAAAACGATCTGCTCCGCCGCGCCGATACCGCGATGTATGAGGCGAAGGCACAGGGAAAGGGACGGATCATCATCGATCACGGCGGTTCGGTGCCGGCGGTGTGATTGCCGCGATCCCTCGATCTGGCAGGGATCGGGCAAGCGATTGCTCCTCATGGAGCCTCTGACGAGGACGACGCGAGAACGAGCAAACTCGGAAAGTGCTTTTCGAAGGGGGCGGGTCTTTGATTTTACCGCAGCTCCGCGGTGGAAAAACAGCCCTACCGCAAACCGCCCGAACTCGCTATCGTAATGCATCACACCCGAGCAACCTCAACCTGAGCTGGAGGAGAGAACCCGTGGGCAAAGTATTGGCGGAATACATCTGGATGGATGGTCAGAAGCCGACTGCGAAGTTGCGGTCGAAAACCAAGGTGGTGGACGGACCGATCCGCAGTCTCGAGGATGTCCCCCAATGGGGATTCGACGGATCGAGCACGAACCAGTCGGATGGACACTTCAGCGATCTCCGCCTGAAGCCGGTCTACTTTGTCCGCGATCCGATTCATGGAGAAGAGAACGTCCTGGTCCTGTGCGAAGTCTTCAACATCGACGGGACCCCTCACTGGAGCAACACCCGCGCACACCTTCGGGACGTGGCGGAGAAGTACAAGGATCAGGACGCCTGGTTCGGGATCGAGCAGGAGTACACGCTTTTCGAGGGCAACCAGCCTCTGGGATGGCCGGAGAGGGGATTCCCCGCGCCGCAGGGTGGCTACTACTGCGGGGTCGGCAACGACGAGGTCTACGGTCGCGACGTGGTCGAGGCGCATCTGCATGCCTGTCTCCGGGCCGGCATCCTGATCTCCGGAATCAATGCCGAGGTGATGCCGGCGCAGTGGGAGTTCCAGATCGGGCCGCTCGGCCCACTGGAAGTCGCCGACGAGATCTGGCTGGCCCGCTGGATCCTCTACCGCGTCGGCGAGGAGTTCGACGTTGCCGCGACCCTCTATCCCAAGCCGGTCAAGGGAGACTGGAACGGCGCGGGAGCCCACACGAACTTCAGCACCGGAGCGATGCGAGCCGACGGCGGCATGAAAGTGATCGAAGAGGCGTGCGAGAAGCTCGGAACGCGGCACGAGGAACACATCCGGGTCTACGGGGCCCACAACGAGGAGCGTCTCACCGGTCTTCACGAAACCTGCTCGATCCACGAGTTCAAGTGGGGCGTGGCGGACCGGGGTGCTTCGATCCGCATTCCGATGCAGACCTCTGACGAGGGAAAAGGTTACCTCGAGGATCGCCGGCCGGCGGCGAATATGGATCCCTACCAGGTGTGCGCCATCATGATCGAAACCACCTGCGGCTGATCGTCCCGATTCGAGCCATCAGGAAAGGGCGCCCCCGCGGGCGCCCTTTCGCATCCGGCCAGAGTCTCACCTTCAGCTGCCCTGTTTCTGACTGCCGGTGAAGTGCATCTTCGGGACCGACAGGAGAAAGCCGGCGGGGTACATCTCGAATCCTTCGAGATTCCTGCTCATGATGGCGATGTTCGAACGGTGATAGAGCGACACGTAGGGGAGGTCGTGCGCCAGGATCTTCTGGATCTCGACATAGTCCTCTTTCCGTTTCGAGCGGTCGAAGGTCTGTCGGGCACGAGCGAGCAACTCGTCCACGCGGGAGTTCGCGTAGTAGCCGCGGTTCTGTCCCTCCGGTGGAATCATTTCCGATTGGAACATGAAGGTGTAGAAATCAGGATCATTCACTCCCGCGCGGCGGAGGGAGAACATTTCGAAGTTCCCCTTCTGAATGTCGTCGTAGAAGACGCCGAACTCGTTGGACTGGATCTCCACGCCGATCCCGACCTGCTTGAGCATCTGCTGAATCATCTCGGCCTGCTGGTTTGCCTCCGCGTCGGTGGAGGTTTTGTAGACGAGGCTGAAGCGGGTCTGCGGACCGTCGCCGTCGGGATCCCCGAACCCGGCAGCGTCGAGCAACTGTTTCGCCTTCGCCGGGTCATAGTCGTAGTTCTCGAGATCGTCGGCGTGAGCCCAGTGGTCGGGAGGGAACAGCGTATTGGTCACCCGCCCGAACCCGAGGAGAAGGTCACGGACGATCCGTTCGCGGTCGATCGCATGGGCGATCGCCTGCCGGACCTCCCGATGGCTCAGATAGCGATTGCGCAGGTTGAAGGCGACGTACTGGTAGATCGCTCCCGGTTTGGCGATGACCTTGGTGTCGGGGCTGTCCTGGAAGCGCTTGACACTGTCGAGCGGAATGCTGTTGAGGACGAAATTGACCGTGCCCTTCCGAAGTTCCAGAACCCGGGTCGTGGCGTCAGGAATCACCCGGATTGTCACGTTCGTGATCTGCGGCGGTCCCCCATAGTAGTTCGGGAACGCCTTGAGAACGACCTTCTCGTCGGGGCGGAACTCCAGAATCCTGTAGGGGCCGGCACCGATCGGCTGCGACTTGAACTTCTCCGGATCGGCGCCGTCCGGAACGATCCCGAGGGTCAGGTTGTCGAAGATTCCGGCGTTGGGCTCCTTGAGGTGGAAGATGACCGTGGCGGGGTCCGGCGCTTCCACTGAGTCGACACTCTCGTAGCCCGACTTCTTGGTCCCGGGGAAGTCCTCCCGCATCACCGAGTCATAGGTGAACTTGACGTCTTTGGAGGTGAGAGGGCGTCCGTCCTGGAAGGTGACGTTCTTCCGGAGGTGGAACACGATGGTGGTGGCGTCCGGGGTTTCCCAGGACTCGGCGAGATCCGGACCGTAGTCGGAATCGGGCGTCACCCTGATCAGGCCGGCGTAGACCAGATCGAAGATCCGGCCGGAGTATTGATCATTACCCACCCGTGCGTCGAGGTTGGTGGGACTTCCGTCGAACGCGATGACCAGGGCCTGTTCGCCCGGGGTCGCGTTGCTGGAAGATTCACCTCCGCAGCCGGCGAAGAGAAGGACCAGGGCGAGTGAGAACAGTGCTGTAGCGCGATTCTTCATATTTACCTCTCGGGTCTCGTACATCGTCTGATTCGGGGGGATCGTACAAGAGAAGTGCCATCTCGGCCATTGGCGGCGATCGTCCATCCGGGAGAGGAAGGCGACACCGGCTGAGAGAGGCATCCCGAAAGCAGGCGGGCGGCTGAGAAATCCGCGCTCGCAGCAGCGATGCACGTCGGAATTGCCCCGCTGCCGAAGCGCGTTTGGGTTCGATGGTGCCTGCAGATCGGTGCCTGAAACGACGTCCAACAACGGAGTCCAACAATATGCCGAGACCGCTCGCCAGGAGCATCCTCGTCCTGCTTGCCGCAGTTCCGTTTCTTTTTGCCGTTCCCGCAGCGCGATCGCAGACGGCCCATCCGAAGGTCATCGTCCTCGGCTTCGACGGCGCCGACGCCGGCTACGGCAGCAGTGGATGGACGAGGGCAAGCTGCCGAACCTGGCGAAGCTGCGCGACCAGGGCACCTTCCGGCCGCTGATGCCGACCATCCCGTCGCAGACGCCGGTCTCGTGGTCGACGTTCGCCACCGGCCTCGATCCCGGGGCGGCACGGCATCTTCGACTTCCTGCGCCGCGACCCGCAGACCTACCGGCCCGAGTTCGCCGCCTTCGACGAGAAGCGTGCCGTTCCTGTTGGGAGCGAACAAACCGGCCTGATCGTCGGCTCGGGCGGCCGTCGCGCTCGTCTCGTTCCTGCTGGTGGTCGAGCTCTTCCGCCTGCTGGCGTCAGCGCGGTGGTCGGCGGTGGCGTCGCCCTGGCGTCGCGGTGGGTGCCGGCGTCGGCTTCGCCGCCGCTGGGCAGACTGCTGCCCCGAAACGCGACCGAGGCGGTCAACCCCCGTCAGGGCGACACCTTCTGGGAGCTGCGGGCAGGCGCGGCGAGCGGGTGCGGGTGGTCCGCGTCCCGCTGAACTTCCCGCCGGAGCCGTTTCCCACACGGCGAGATTCTCTCCGGCCTCGGCGTGCCGGACCTCTCGTTCCGCGTCGGCAAGCCGTTCTTCTTCACCTCGGAGCTCTTCTACAAGCCGGGCGGCGGCGGCGATTCTCGGTCGAGGTGGTCGAGCTGAGTCGACAACCAGGGGCGCATCCACACCAAGATCAAGGGGCCGCCGAACAAGCTCTTCCCGCAGGCCCGAGCCTACGTCAGATCCCGATGGCGCTCACCGTGGCGCCGGACCGTCTCCGTCGGCATCGAGGTCGAGGGCCAGAAGCTCAACTTGAGCCCGGGCGAGTGGAGCGACTGGGTGCGCTTCACTTTCCCATCAACCCGCTCATCAAGCTCACGGCATCGGCCGCTTCCGCCTCATGTCGCTCGACCCGGAGGTGCGGCTCTACCTGTCGCCGATCCAGTTCGACCCCGAAGCCTGCCGCCGGATCTCGACATCACCGCGCCGGTGAACTTCGCCGAGCTGGCCGACCGCGGAACGGGCCCTTCAAGACCATCGGCTGGGCGATCGACACCTGGTCGATCGCCGAGGGGACGTCGACGAGAAGGTCTTCCTCGAGGACGTCAGACACGGACGGTCGACAAGTCCGGAGGAGATGCTCGACGGACGCTGCGAAGACGACGACTGGGACATCTTCGTGCACTACTTCGAGTTCACCGACCGGGTGCAGCACATGATGTTCCGGTTCTTCGACCCGAAGCACCCGCTCTACGAGCCGAAGCTGGCGGCGAAGTAGGGCGACTCGATCCTCCGGGGCCTACCAGCGCATGGACGGATCGTCGGCGAGGTGATGCGGCGCACCCGAGGACACCGACCTGTTCGTCGTCTCCGACACGGTTTCGCCCCCTTCCGCTGGTCGATGAACTACAACACCTGGCTGGCGAAGAACGGCTATCTCGCTCAATGGCGAGGAGGCGAGCGAAGGCCGAACCTCGAGGACCTCTTCGACCAGGGCGACTTCTTCGTCAACGTCGACTGGAGCAGGACCAAGGCCTACGCCCTGGGGCTCGGCAACATCTACATCAACCTCGCCGGCCGCGAGGCCAAGGGGATCGTCAAGCCGGGTGACGGAGTACGAGCAGGTGCGCCGGCGAGATCAAGGAGGGGCTCGAGGCCTACGTCGACCCGAAGACCGGCGAGCACCCGGTGGCGCACGTCTTCACCCGCGAGGAGGCGTACGGTCGGCTACGACCCGATGCTGATGCCCGACCTGTTCGTCGAAAACAGTCTCGGCTACCGGGTCGGCTGGCAGGACCGCGCTCGGCGGCATCGCGAAGGAGATCGTCGAGCCCAACCGCGGCACTGGAGCGGCGACCACTGCTCGGTCTACCCGCCGCTGGTCAAGGGGATCTTCTTCACAACCGGAAGCTGAAGACCGACCGGCAGCCCTACATTGCCGACATTTATCCCACCGTTCTGGATCTCCTCGGAGTCAAGCCTCCCTACAAGCTGGATGGGGTCAGTCTGAAATAGGCGACCAGGACCGACGTCTCATGCCGACTCTGCGGCCGAGCCGGGTCGCTGCGGGCTGGTTCGGACTGCCGGCTTCTCCACGTCGTCATCAGGATGCCGTGCGGCGGAAACCGGGCGCCTCCTGCATCCGGGCACGCTTCACCTCCTCGCGACGAGACGGTGTCAGAAGGGAAAACGCCCTTCCGCCATCGGCGCTCCGGGTATAGACTCCCTCTCCGCCGGGGAGGATTGGCGGACTCCGGCCGCTTCAGATTATGGAATACAAAGAGCTCCTCAATCAGGTTCAGAAAACCATTTCCTCCATCGAGATCACCGATGACACGCCGGCCAATATCCTGCGCGTAGCGGAGACGATCGCCCGCAATTTCTCCGAGCTTGGAATCAATGGCGGCCGACTCTACGAACTGGACGACGACGGCCGATACGAACTGATCCATCGATTCGGGACCCGCAGGGGAGGGAAGGTCGGAATCATCGTCCCGGCCGATTATCCTCCCATTCAGGTGCTCCTCGAGCGTGGCGTGGTGGTGATGGAGCCGACCGATCCGGGTGTGGATCCCGCACTGGAAGCGAAACTCGGGGCGAAGCGGTTCGCGGCCATCGCCGTCGGCACCGATTACCTGCTGAGCTTCGACGTCTCTCCGGCATCCAGCCGGGACGATGTCCTCTACTCGCTGAACATCGTTCGGCATGCGATCAACCAGAAGCTGCTCACCGAACGGTACGAATCGCTGATGGAGGAAGCACAGGTCATCCAGCAGTCGATCCTTCCTCAGCGCGCCCCCACGTTCCGCGGTTTCGAGCTGTTCGGCCGGACCATTCCGGCGGCGACGGTCAGCGGCGACTTCTATGACTACATCCCGATCTCGGACAGCATTCTCGGAATTGCCATCGCCGACGCGAGCGGGCATGGCCTTCCCGCGGCGCTGATGGTGCGGGACATTCACATCGGCCTTCGAATGGGAGCCGATCGCGACTTCAAAATCGTCCGGACGCTCCAGAAGCTCAACCAGATCATCCACCGGGCGCGGCTGACGACCAAGTTCGTCTCGGTCTTCTACGGCGAGCTCGAGACCACCGGGACCTTCATCTACACCAACGCGGGGCACAATCCACCGTTTCTCCTGCGCGGCAAGCGGTTCTCGTTTCTGCGGCACGGAGGCACCGTCCTCGGGCCCACCCCCGATGCCACCTATACCCGCGGCTACATCGCCGTCGAGCCGGGGGATCTTCTCTGCCTCTACTCCGACGGTGTGGTCGAAGCGACCGATCGCCGCGACCGTGAGTTCGGTCTGAAGCGTCTGCAGCGGCTGGTCGCCGAGAACCGGGAGCGGAGCGCGCAGGAGATCTGCAACCTGGTGCTCGATCGGGTGATGCAGTTCGCCCCGGGTGAGCAGGACGACCGGACCGTGGTGATCGTCAAGGCGTTGGACCGGGAGAGCGAGCAGCTCGGGGCCGGAGGTTAGAGGCGAGAGGCGAGCGGTTCGTCCGACTGCTTGCACCTCCGGCATCGATCCGGCAAACTCCGATGGACGGAGAGCAGAGTCCCGATGTCCCATCCTCTTTACTTCAACGGCCGTTACACGACCACTGCGGAACCGGTTCTCTCAGTGGAGGATCGAGGGTTCCAGTTCGGCGATTCGGTTTACGAGGTTCTGAAGTTTCTCGATCGAACGCCACTGTTTCTCGAGGAGCACTGGGATCGATTCGTCCGGGGATTGCAGGCCATCCGCATCGCGCCGCCGTGGCCCCACGCGGGGGGGTTCCACTCGGTCTGCGATGAGCTCATCCGCAGAGTCGGCGAGAAGGATGGGATCGTTTACGCCCAGGTGACCCGTGGCGTCGCGGAGCGGTCCCACTTTTATCCTCAGGGGATGGAGCCGACCGTGGTGATGTATGGTCGCTCCTGGACATTTCCCGACGAAGGAAAGAAGAGGCGGGGCGTTTCCGTGATCACGACCGAAGACATCCGGTGGAAACACTGCGACGTGAAATCGGTGAACCTTCTCGGGTCGGTTCTGGCGAAGCAGCGGACCCGGGATGCCGGTGCCGACGAAGCGCTGTTCGTTCATCAGGCGCGGGTGACGGAAGGTGCGAGCTCTTCGTTCTTTCTGGTCCGTGAAGGCCGGATCGTCACCCATCCGGCGGACGAGGAGATCCTGCCGGGGACGGTCCGCGATCGGGTGATCGCCCTTGCTCTGAGCGGTGGAATCCGTGTCGATGAGCGTCCGGTGCTCGAACGGGAGCTCTACGGTCCGGACGAGGCGTTCCTCACCAGCACGACCCAGGGAGTGATGCCGGTGACCAGCATCGATGGCCGCATCATCGGGGAAGGGATCCGCGGTCCGGTGACGCAGCGGCTCCAGAATCTCTATGACGACCTGGAACGGCGCATCGCGGCCGGGGAGAGCTGAAGCTCAGTCGGCGGAGTCGTCGTCGGTCCCGTTTTCTTCGCTCCGCTTGAGATAGAACGAAAGCGACTCCAGGTTGATCCGGAGGTCGACGTTCTTGACCTTCACTCCGGGCTGTTTCTTCACCTGAACCGGAGAGAAGTTCAGGACCGCCCGGATTCCGGCCTCGAGCATCTGCTGGAAGACGGGCTGGCCCGCCTCGCCGGGAACGGCAATGATTCCGATCTCGACGTGGTGCTCCGGGACGATGGTGGGCAGATCCACGATCGGGAGAATCGGCACGCCGCCCCGGGAGGTCTTTCCGATCTTTGCGGGATCCTGGTCGACCAGTGCCACTACCTGAAACCCGCCGGTATTGAATCCGGAATAGTTGACCAGGGCCATGCCGAGATTTCCGGCGCCGGCAATCACGATCCCGCGGGAGCGGGAAAGCCCCAGCGTCTCGATCAGATGCCGCTTCAGCGCCGAGACGTCGTATCCGACGCCTCGGATGCCGAACTCGCCGAAGCAGGCCAGGTCCTTCCGGATCTGGGCCGAGTTGAGATGGAAGCGGTCTGCCAGAGCCTGGGACGAGATGGTCGTGACCGAGAGAGACTCGAGATGGGTCAGGCAGCGCAGGTAGATCGACAGCCGGCCAGTGGTCAGTTCGGAGATCGGCTCGCGTTGCGCAGTTTTCGAATCCCGGTCGGTATCAGCCATGGGTCATGGGAGCCGTAGTAATTCGCCCGCCGCCCGCGCGGCAGTCTGGAACAGAGGTGTCGGGAAGATTCCGATCAGCAGGATTCCGATGATCGAGATCGCCAGAGCGCCCGAGGAGAAGATTCCCTCGGCCGGCATCGGCGCCGACTCATCCGCTTCCTTCATGTAGAGGTAGTACACCACCCGAAGGTAGTAGTAGACCGAAACGATGCTGGTGAGAATTCCGATGATCGCGATCCAGACCGCCCCGGATTCGATGGCCACCTTGAAGATATAGAACTTCGAGACGAATCCTGCGGTGGGCGGAAGCCCCGCCAGAGAGAACATGCAGATGGCCAGAGCCAGTCCGTAGAACGGGCGGCGGAATCCCATCCCCGCGATGTCATTGAGGGTCTGCGGATCGTTCTGGCTCTTGTTGATCAGAGCGATCACGCCGAAGGCCCCGATATTCATGAATGCGTAGGTGATGGCGTAAACCGCCACGGCGGCGACCGCGTCCCGCCGAAGCACCATCACGGCGATGGTCATGTATCCGACGTGCGCGATGCCGGAGTAGGCGAGCATCCGCTTGAGATCACGCTGGGCGATGGCGACGAAGTTTCCGAGCACCATGGAAGCGATCGAGAGGATGGCCAGAATCAGCGTCCAGTGAATCCGGGTGGAGGCGGGGAGCATCGCCGCGACCAGCCGCATCAGAGCCACCAGCGTCGCGGCCTTCGGGGCGACCGACAGCCACCCTGCGACCGGCGTCGGAGCGCCTTGGTAGACGTCGGGAGCCCAGGCGTGGAATGGAACCAGAGCGAGCTTGAAGCCGAATCCGCCGATCAGCATCACGAAGCCGAAGGTGATCGTCGGGCTGATGGTGGTCGTGGTGGAAAAGTACTCGGCCAGGCGGGTCACGTTGGTCGATCCGGTGGCTCCGTAGAACAATGCCGTTCCATAGAGAATGAACCCGGTTGCGAATGCGCCCATCAGGAAGTACTTGAGCGCTGCTTCATTCGAGATCGAGACGCGGCGGTGATAGCCGACCAGGGCGAAGATGCACATCGAGAGCATCTCCAGTCCGATGATGATGATGAGCAGATCGAGACCCTTGGCCATCATCATCATTCCGACCGTTCCCCACAGAAGCAGAGCGTAGAACTCCCCCCCTTCGAGCCGCTCGCGCCAGAGATAGTCGCGGGCGTGCATGCTGGCCAGGATGGCCGCCAGAATGAAGGTGAAGTCGAAGATCTGGGTGATTCCGGTGACCTGGTAGGTCCCTCCGAAGAAGACGCCGTGAGCCACGTACATCTCGGCGAAGAGACCGAGGATCAGGCTGATCAGCGCGAGCGGCGCCATCAGACCGCGCAGGCGCGGCGCAAACGCATCGAGCAGAATCAGGACCATTCCAGCGACCGCGAGCACGAGCTCCGGGAGGATCGCCTGGGTCCAGAGCGCCTCGAGCTGGGGATTGAGAATCATCGGGAGACTCCTTCGGTGACGTGATGTTCCGCGGCCGGCGGTGCGCTCTCCGCCAGCTCCAGGTCCCTGACTTCGGGTGGGGCGCTCCGGGCCTGGTAGACGTTCTCTTCCACCCGGCCGGCCGCCACGGTGGACATCAGCTGCTGAACGGATGGCTCCATCTTGCGGAGAAATGTCGATGGGTGAATGCCGATCCACACCATGAAGAGGATCAGCGGAAGTACAGCCGCCAGCTCATGCCACGCGATGTCGGGAAGGGTGCGGTTTTCCTCATGAACGATCGGCCCGTAGAAGACTTTCTGGACCAGCCAGAGAAGATAGATCGCCGCGAGGATCACGCCGACGGCCGCAATGATGGCGTAGACCGGCATGGTCTGGAACGTACCGGAGAGGATCAGAAACTCGCCCACGAACCCGTTCAGTCCGGGCAGACCCACCGAAGCGAGGACCGAAATGATGAACAGGACGGTGAAGACCGGCATCACCGAGGCGATTCCGCCGAAGTCGGACAGCTGGCGCGAGTGACGGCGCTCGTAGATCACCCCGACCAGAAGGAACAGCGCTCCGGTGGAGAGGCCATGGTTGATCATCTGGAGGATCGATCCCTCCAGCGAGGCCTGGGTCAGCGCGAAGATTCCCAGCACGCAGAATCCCAGGTGGGAAACCGAGGAGTAGGCGACCAGCTTCTTCATGTCCGGCTGGACCCATGCGACCAGCGCTCCGTAGATGATGCCGATCACGGCGAGAGTGGCCAGAACCGGAGCGTACTCCAGTGTGGCCTGCGGGAAGAACGGCAGGACGAAGCGGACGTAGCCGTAGGTACCGAGCTTCAGCAGGACGCCGGCCAGAATGATCGACCCGCCGGTCGGTGCCTCGACGTGTGCGTCGGGGAGCCAGGTGTGCAGCGGGAAGAGCGGAACCTTGATGGCGAATGCCAGAGCGAACGCGGCGAACAGCCAGACCTGCGTGTCATGCGGGATTCCCAGACTGTAGAGGTCGGTGATGGCGAAGCTGGGGGTTCCGCTCTGCTGGAACTGGAACCATCCGAGATAGATGATCGCGACCAGCATCAGCAGCGATCCGGCTGCGGTGAACAGGAAGAACTTGATCGCCGCATAGATCCTGCGTTTGCCGCCCCACACGCCGATGATCAGATACATCGGCAGGAGCATCAGCTCGAAGAAGACGTAGAAGAGGACGAGATCCAGTGCGAGAAACGCACCGAGCATCCCGAACTCGAGGAACAGCATCGCGATGACGTATTCCTTGACGTACCGCTTGATCGAGCGCCAGGAGGAGAGCAGGACGATCGGCGCCAGCAGGGTGGTCAGAAGCACCAGCCAGAGCGAGATTCCGTCCACCCCGAGGGCGTAGTTGATCCCCCAGTCGGGGATCCAGGGATGGACCTCGACCAGCTGGAAGCCGGCCTCCATGTCCCGGAAACCCACCAGGATGCCGAGTGAGATGACGAATGTGGCGATCCCGATCAGCAGGCCGCCGGTCCTGATCCCGCTCTCGAACCGTTTCGGAACGAAAGCGAGGACGACCGCGCCTGCAAGCGGAAGCCAGAGAATGATGCTCAACAGGTTGTCCATGCGAGTGTCGAACCCCTCTACATCACGATCCAGACGAACACGATGACGCCGAGGAACAGCATCAATGCGTAGTTGCGGACGTTTCCGGTCTGGATGAATCTCATCAGATCCCCCACCGCCGCAATGAAATACGCGCCGAGACTGATCAGGCCGTCGATGATGGCGTCCGTGACTTTCCAGAAGAAGCGGGACAGAGCGTTCAGAGGCCGAACCACGGTCGAGCCGTAGAACTCGTCCACGTAGAACTTGTTCTCGAGAGTGGTGGCCAGGAAGGGCTGACTCCCCTGAAGCCGGGTGTCGCCCTCCAGACCCCGGTCGCGGTACAGCTTGCGGGCGAAGAACCACCCGACCAGCGCCAGTACGGTGGAGATCACCATCACCCCGATCTCGTTGGCCAGGGGAATCTCGAAGATCGTGGCCACCGCCGATTCGAGGTGCGGGAACAGAGGATGAAGCAGCTCATCCAGCAGATGCGGTGTTCCGGTGAGGTGGCCGATCACGTGAGGAAGGCCGAGCAGTCCACCGAAGATCGAGAGCAGCGCGAGAATCACCAGCGGGATGGTCATCGTCTTCGGCGACTCATGCAGATGATGTTTCTGCTCGGAGGTTCCCCGGAACTGGCCATAGAAGACCAGATAGAGCAGCCGGAACATATAGAAGGCGGTCAGCAGGGCGGCGATCGAGCCGATCACATAGACCACCTTGCCGGTCACCGTGAAGTAGGGGGTGACCCAGGCGGAGACGAGAATCTCATCCTTGGAGAAGAAACCGGCCAGCGGCGGAAAACCGGCGATCGCGATGGTCGCGGCTCCGAAGGTCCACCAGGTGGTGGGAATGTGCTTTTTCAGTCCGCCCATCCGTCGGATGTCCTGCTCGCCTCCCATCGCGTGAATCACCGATCCCGATCCGAGGAACAGGCAGGCCTTGAAGAAGGCGTGGGTGACCAGGTGGAAGATCGCCGCGACGAAGGCGCCGACGCCGACCCCCATGACCATGTAGCCGAGCTGTGAGACGGTGGAGTAGGCGAGGACCTTCTTGATGTCGTTCTGAGCGACCGCGATGAGCGCGGCGACCAGAGCGGTGAGGGCGCCGATGATCGCGACCACCCCCATCGCCGTGGGTGACTGACGGAACAGAATGTTCGACCGGACCATGATGTAGACACCGGCGGTGACCATGGTGGCGGCGTGGATCAGGGCGGACACCGGTGTGGGGCCTGCCATGGCGTCGGGAAGCCAGACGTAGAGAGGGATCTGGGCGGACTTTCCGCAGGCTCCGAGGAAGAGCAGCAGGCAGACCGCGGTGATCACCCCGGGGGTCATCTGTCCGGTCGAGGCGGCATGGCTCACGCTCCGGAAGTCGACCGAGCCGACCCAGGCGAACATCAGGAACATCGCAATCAGAAAGCCGAAATCGCCGATGCGGTTGACGATGAAGGCTTTCTTGCCGGCGTTCGCGGCGAAATCCTTGTCGTAGTAGAAGCCGATCAGCAGATAGGAGCAGAGTCCCACTCCCTCCCATCCGACAAAGGCGAACAGGTAGCTGCTGCCGAGGATCAGGACCAGCATGGCCGCGACGAAGAGATTCAGGTAGGCGAAGTAGCGGGCGTAGCCGTCCTCGTGAGCCATGTAGCCCACCGAATAGACGTGAATGACGAAGCTGATCCAGGTGACCACCATCAACATCACGATGGACAGCGGGTCGAGCTGGAACGCGATGTCGGCTCCAATGCCTCCCGCACTGAACCAGGTGTAGACGACGTCCACCACGGGGGCGCCATGATGTTCCACGGCGAAGTAGGAGAACGCCGCGATCGTCCCGAGAATGGCCGCGCTCAGCGAGGCTCCGAGGGCGATGAGGTTGACGAACGATTTGCCCGCTCGTCGGCCGAAGAGTCCGTTGAGGACGAATCCGACGAACGGAATCAGCGGGATCCAACCGAGATGTTCGAGCATGCAGATGCGGGAAAGAGCCCGGGGTGAACGGCTGCACTGAACCCTGTGAGCTTTCCCTTCCTCCTCGCGTCAGCTTGAGATTCGCGGACCCGAGAAGAGCTCTTCCCGCATCCGTCTATTCGTTGTGCGGCTTGTCGCGCCGCTCCTTCGTGTTCTGTTCCCGAGCCCGATCGCGATAATCATCGGAAGAGGCCGGATCGAGCTCCCATCGTTCATGATCCCTCTTCCGCTCCTTGTCCCCGAACTTCAGCGGTTCATCGTCGGCGTAACGGACGCCCATCGCCCGGCCGGCCTCGTCCACATCGGACTGACCGGGGGTGGGGGCGCTTCCCGCCACCGTCTCCTCTCCAGCCGATTCCGCCATCTCCCATCGGGCGTCGATATCGCCTCCCGAGAGCGTCGGACTCGTGCTGGTGTGCTCCTTCAGCCGTTCCGCCTGGTGCTGGCGGCCCGCCTCGATGTCCGGAACGGGCGGCTGAATCTCATCATCAATTCCGTTGCGATCGTGGTCGTTGTCCGGCCGTGCTTCCCAATCGCTGAGTCTGTCTTCTTTTTTCATCTCAGTACCTTTCCTTTCAGATTCGGTACTGAGAGACGATGCGAGGCGCATGCCTCGCATCTGTGGATTACCAGTGCATCAGATTCGCATCGTCCACGTTGATCGATTCGCGATGCCGATAGAGCGCGACGAAGATGGCCAGGCCGACCGCAGCTTCTGCTGCCGCAATGGCCATGACGAAAAAGACGAAGATCAGCCCATGCAGCGAGCCCAGCTGGCGCGCATAGGCGATGAAGGTCAGATTGACGGCGTTGACCATCAGCTCGATCGACATGAAGATGATGATTCCGTTTTTCCGGGTCAGAACGCCCACCACCCCGATGGTGAACAGAACCGCCGCGAGAATCAGAAACCAGTGGATCGGGATCATCGGGACACCTCCTCGCCGCCGGCGGGGTTCGCCTTCTGGGTCAGGACCAGGGCTCCCACGATCGCCGCCAGAAGCAGAATCGAGATCATTTCGAACGGGAACAGATATCCGTCGAACAGGGCGATGCCGATCTGCCGCGGATCGCTCCCGAACACCGGGACGGCTCCGCGCACGACCAGAGACTTCAGCAGGTAGTAAATCAGCGCCAGCCCGAACCAGACCCCTCCGACCCACGCCAGGAATCGCTGCACCGGACGGTTCTCCCGCTCCTCGATCTGCTGCAGATTCAGCAGCATGATCACGAAGAGGAACAGGACCATGATCGCACCGGCATAGATGATCACCTGGAGCACCGCGAGAAACGGGGCATCCAGCAGAACGTACATCACCGCAAGCGAGAAAAAGGTCACCACCAGCGAGAGTGCGCTGACCACCGCGTTCCGGTGAAGGATCACCATCAACGCGAAGATCACCGCCAGCGCCGCAAAGAAGAAAAAGACGAGATACTCGAGCATGACTAGACCCACCCGTACGCGATCAGGAACGCCACCACCACGAGATTGACCAGCGCGATCGGGATCGACACCTTCCAGCCGATCCGCATCAGCTCGTCGTACTTCAGGCGGGGCAGCGTCCAGCGCACCCAGACGTAGATGAACAGCATGGTGACGACCTTGACCACGAAGGCGATCACCGAAAGGAGAAAGCCCACCCAGTTCGCCGGCTCGTCATACCAGGGGATGTCCCATCCTCCGAAAAAGAGGGTGACGATCAGAGCAGACATCGTGGCCATGGCCATGTACTCGGACATGAAGAACATCGCGAACTTCATCGACGAGTATTCGGTGTGGTACCCGGCGACCAGCTCGGCTTCCGCCTCGGGGAAGTCGAACGGGAGCCGGTTGGTCTCCGCGAATGCCGAGACCAGGAACACCACGAACCCGAGGAACATCGGAAAGACGTTCCAGGCGGGGAGCTTGAGGAATCCGAACAGCAGGAAGTAGCCGGTCTGCTGGTGAACCACGTCGGTCAGGCGCAGCGACCCCGCCGCCATCAGCGCACCGACCGCGGCGAGCGCCAGGGCCAGCTCGTAGGAGATCATCTGCGCCGAGGCCCGCAGCCCGCCGAAGAAGGAGTACTTGTTGTTCGACGACCAGCCGGCGGTGGCCAGTCCGTAGACGCTCATCGAGGAGAGAGCGAACATCAGGAGAATGCCGACGTTGATGTCCGCGATGATCGGCTCGAAGATCCGTCCGCCCTCGAACAGGCGCTGGCCGAACAGGGTCATCTCCGGGATCACGAATGGCCGGCCCCAGGGAACCACCGCGATGGTGGTCAGAGCAGGGATCAGTCCGAACATCGGCGCAAGGGTGTAGAGCACCTTGTTGGCCTGGCTGGGGATCACATCCTCTTTGAGGATGAACTTGGCCGCGTCGGCCAGGGACTGGAACAGCCCGAAAGGTCCGACCCGGTTGGGCCCCGGACGGTCCTGGATCAGCGCGCTGCCGCGCCGCTCGACCCAGACCATGATGGGGGTGACGTTGAGGATCGCGGCGAGCACCACCGCGATCTTGAGCAGGCTCAGAACGATATCAGTCGCATCGAAACTCATAGGAGCAACCCGAATTCATCCACGATGATCGGCTATGGACGGCTCTCTTCCGCGGACGAGGAGGCATCATCGCCCGGCAGGAGGCCGAATCCTTCGATCTCATTCCACTGGAGACCGCGAAGGAACGGAGCGTCCTGCGCCATCTCGGCAAACATCTCTTCGGGGGTGGCCACGTCGAACTCTTCCGCGTCGGGGAACAGCCGGCGGCCCAGCCTCCGGAGGATCTCCCAGTCAGTCAGGGCCTCGCCCTTCGGCAGGTAGGCCTGGTGAATGCGCTGGACCCGGCCCTGAAGGTTGATCCAGGTTCCCGCCTTCTCCGCGAAAATCGTCGATGGCAGTACGATGTCGGCCGCTTCGACCAGGGGATGATCTCCCTGCCATGCGTGAACCACGAGGGTCTTCGCCTTTCGCAGGTTGTCCACCACTTTCGGATCGCGGGTGCGCTCGCTGAATGCCGCGTCCGCGATGTAGAGGAGGTCGATCCCGTCCGCTCCCTCGGTCATCAGACGCTCCGCGGAGCGGCCCTTCGGCTCGATTCCCATGGCGCGGACGCCGCGGAAGTTCGGTCCCGCCTGGGTTCCTTCGTGCCACTCCGTCCGGGACTTCATCCGGATCGGACCGATCGGGTCGACCATCACGTCGGTGTGCGGTGATCCGAGGCGGTCGATGAAGATCTTTCGGGCGAGCCAGGCCTCTTCGTTGGTGAGCTGAGCGGAGGCGATCAGGGCAATCCGGTCACCCGGGAGCCCCTCGATCCGTCCCACCAGGGCCTGCCAGACCTCGGACCATCCGACCACTCCGAGGAAATCGTCTTCGCGGATGCGGGGGACCACGGCGCGGTCGGTCTCATAGCGCTCGTGGGAGAAACGGCCATAGTCGCAGAGCCAGAAGTCATTGACCTCCGGGTTGACTCGCGGCTTGTAGCGGTAGATCTGGCCTGCACGGTGCTCGACGAACAGGTTGCAGCCGACATCGCAGCCGTTGCAGACCGACTCGGTGGATTCCAGATTCCACACCCGGGCCTCGAACCGGAACTCGCGTGCGGTCAGCGCCCCGGTGGGGCAGACGTCGGTGACGCATGCGCTCATCCAGTTCTCCAGGGCGATGCCCGGAAAGACGCCGACCTCGGTCTCCGCCCCCCGCTTGAAGAAGGCCAGCTCACTGGTTTCGCTGATCTCCTCGCAGAAACGGATGCATCGGGTGCAGTGAATGCAGCGGTTCATGTTCTGCAGGACGTGCGGCCCGATCGCGGTCCGGTCCATTCCCGGATACGTCCGTTTGACGTCGCCGTAGCGGGAGGTGACCATGCCGTAGTTGAAGGCGTAGTCCTGGAGGGGGCACTCTCCGGCCTTGTCGCAGATCGGGCAGTCCAACGGGTGGTTGATCAGAAGGAACTCCATCTGTCCCTTCCGGGCTTTTTCAACCTTCTCGTTGTGGACCCAGATGTTCATGCCGTCGCGTACGGTGGTGGAACAACCCGTCTGGAGCTTCGGCATGCCCTCGATCTCGACCAGGCACATCCGGCACTGGCCGACCACCGAGAGGGCAGGGTGGTAGCAGAAATGGGGGACGTGAACATCCGCGGCCTTGGCGGCCTCGATGATGTTGATTCCGTCCTGAACTTCGATCTCGTGTCCGTCTATCGTGATTTTTGCCATGGCTCAAGGAGATGCTGCGGCTCGAAACGAGGCCGTGAGGAATCGTGAGGTCCTCACGCCCCGGGGAACCCTCGGGCTCCGGGACGTGAAAAATTTCACGAGCCGGGAGCATACCGTTTTCAGAACACAGGGTCAACGAAGAAACCCGGTCCGTTTGTTGTTGCTTTCAAGGACGATTCCCGACCCCGGAATCGCTTGGCGCTTCACCCGATCACGGTTATGCTCAGGCGCGATCCTCCAGACGAGGATCGGGGAGAACGAATGAAAAGCATTCTCATCGATTCAGTCATCACCATACTCGTCATCGCCGGAATCTGGACCTGGTCGGTCAACCGCCCGCCGGAGACGGCAGGGGTAAAGGACGAGTCGGCCGTGGCGATCAGTCACGAGGGAGATCCGATCATCGCGACGGTCAATGGCGAGCCGATCTACCATTCCGACTTCGCGGCTGCGGTCCAGGCGATGCCCGAACAGATGCGGCCGGCGGTCTCGACGCCGAAGGGCCGCCAGATGCTCGGCGAGCAGCTGGTCCGGGTCAAGCTCTTCGAGCAGCAGGCCCGCAAGATGGGGCTGGACCGTGATCCGGAGATTGCTTCCCGCGTCTCGCTCAACCGCGAGAACATCCTCGCCGCCGCGGCGATGGAGAAGATGCTCAACGAATCGGATTCGATTCTGCGGCAGAAGTACAACCAGAACCGCAAGGACTACGAGACGGTCGATCTGAGGCAGATCGCCATCGCCTACCAGGGGGGCAGGCTGCCGGCACGGAATGGAAATCCTCCTTCCCGTGAGGTGGCCTTACAACGGGCGCAGCAGATCGTCCAGAAGCTCCGTTCGGGTGCCGACTGGAACACCGTCGCCGGCCAGGTCTCGGACGACCCCTCCGTGGCACAGGCGGGCGGAGCTCTGGGAACGATTCCCCGTCGCAGTTTCGAGCCGGAGATGGCCGAGCAGATCTTCGCACTGCAGCCCGGTGGAGTCAGCGATCCCATGGTCACTCCGGCGGCGGTCCACATCTTCCAGGTCACCGACAAGGGTGTGATGAGCTTCGAGCAGGCCAGGGCGCAGCTGGAATCGGAGAACCAGAACGAGCTGATCAGGAGTCTTGCGGAAAAGCTCCGGCAGAATGCGGATGTGGAGCTCAAGCCGGACTTCTTCGAGTCCGCGACTCCGAAAGCCGACTGAGCCGGATGTCCGGCCGCCGATGGTAGACTGAGTGGACATTCCGATGAGCAAGCGCGTCCTCGTGGTCGAAGACAACGACATGAATATGCAGCTGGTGGAGTACCTTCTCGAGGAAGGGGGCTTTCAGATCCTGAAGGCGACCAGCGGTGAGGAGGCTCTGTCGGTCACCTCGAAGGTGATTCCCGATCTCATTCTCATGGACATTCACCTGCCGGGAATGGACGGACTCAGCGTGGTCCGGGAGATGAAGGCGAACCAGAGAACGATGGGGATCCCGATCCTCGCGCTCACCGCTCATGCGATGCGGGGGGACCGCGACCGGTTCCTGGAGGCGGGGTGCGACGGCTACATTTCGAAGCCGATCGACGTGAAGAGCTTCATTCCCTCCATCGAGCGCTTCCTGGGCTGAACCGGGCACCGAATCGGCATTTCAGAGCAACGATGACACGGCTTCTCGTCCGCTGGATCGTCAATGCAGGGGCGCTGTTCCTGGTCGCCACTCTTGTCCCCGGGGTGGTCTGGGGCTCGGTTCCCGCCCTGTTCATCGCGGCGCTGGTCCTCGGTTTTCTCAACGCCCTGGTCAGGCCGGTCCTGTTCTGGCTGACGCTTCCGATTACCATCCTGACTCTCGGATTGTTCCTGATCGTGCTGAATGCGCTGATGCTTTCAGTGACGGCCTGGCTGGTGCCGGACTTTGCGGTTCGAGGGGTGGTGCCCGCTCTGATCGGCGCCCTGGCGCTGAGTCTCATCTCGTTTTTCACCAACTGGATCGGAAAGAAGAAGGATTGATTGTCCCTCCGCGGAGGGTCCCGTGGCCGGCGGGTTGCGACCCTCCTGATGACAGACCCTCTCGAATGCGGTAAAGTACCGAAAAGAAGCGCGGTAGACCTGCGCCTGAGGAGTCCTGCATTGAATATCATCAAGAATCGCCACAACAACGTGACGCTTCTCGATATCCAGGGTGTGATCAAGCTGGGGGAGAGTGCCCGCGAGTTCTCCAGCTATCTGGAGAAGGTCCTCAACGAGGAGTCCGGTCCGGTTCTGATCAATTTCGAGGGAATCAACTACATGGATTCCACCGGCCTGGGAGAGTTGATCGGGTATCTGCAGAAGTTCGAGGACCGGGAGCGGAAGATGGCTCTGCTGAACCCGTCTCACCGGATTCTCGCCCTGCTGAAGATCACCAAGCTCGACACGGTATTCAAGATCTTCGACGCCCGTGACCAGGCATTGGTCTACCTCGAGGAAGGGGCGGGCCGGGCCTGACCGCCGGCGCACTCTTCTTTCTTCAGCGGTTCCAGAACGCAGTACGGTCCTCCTCCGGTGCGGTTTTCGCACGCAACACGTGCTCCGCTCCGGCCGGAGAGAAGGCCTCCATCCGGCGAGCCGGAAGGCGCCGGAACGGCGCTCCCGGACAACGCCCCGCAAACATGATGCGCTGCCGGACGGTGGATGGTTGCCTGAGGTTTCGGGCTCATGTAGCATGTGCCCGTTTTTTGAAGGGGCTGTATGACTGAATCATTCGTTCCCATCCTGATCATGCTCGTCATCGCCCTGGTGACGGCCGTCGCCATGCTGGCTCTGGCCTGGTTCTTCGGCAAACACCAGCGGAATCCGGCGAAACTGGCACCCTACGAGAGTGGAGTGCCGCAGCTCGATGTCAGCCACAAGAGGATGAATGTCCGCTTCTACAAGGTGGCCATGTCATTCATCATCTTCGACATCGAGGCGGCGTTCATCTATCCCTGGGCGGTGATCTATCGCGATGCCACCGTCAGCACTTCCGGCATCAACTGGCTCCCGTTCTGGGCGATGATGATCTTCACTCTGCCGATCGCCGTCGGCTTCGCCTACGAATGGAAGAAAGGCGCCTTCGACTGGAAATAGGCCATGGCAGAACTCCATCCGGATAATCCCTACGCACAGAACCGCTTTCCCGATCAGGGGCGAACCATCGAGTTCTCCCCGGACGCCCTGGGCCGATTCGAGGCCATCCTCGAGCGATACCCGAACCGACAGGCGGCTCTGCTGCCCACGCTCCACCTCGCTCAGGAGTCCTTCGGCTGGCTCGCTCCCGAAGTGGTGATCTACGTCGCCGCACTGCTCGATCTGTCCCCGGCCAACGTGTTCGGCGTGGTCTCGTTCTACAACATGTACAACCAGAAGAAGGTGGGCAAGTACCACCTTCAGGTCTGCACCAATCTGAGCTGCATGGTGCGGCGCGCGTACGACATCTACGGGGATCTCTGCGACAAGCTCCAGGTTCGCCCGGGCCAGACCACCTCGGACGGGATGTTCACCGTCAGCGAGGTCGAATGTCTCGGGTCGTGCGGAACCGCCCCCGTGGTCCAGGTCAACAACGACTATCACGAGGAGATGGACGTGGAAAAGATGACTCAGCTCCTCGAGAGGCTCAAATAGATGGAACCGATCAGGATTCTCACCGCCAACATCGACAAACCGAACTCGGCATCGATCGATACCTATCTCGCTGGTGGCGGCTACGAGGCGGTCCGCAAGGCCCTCTCGATGAAGCCGGACGAGATCATCGAAGAGGTCAAGAAGTCCGAGCTTCGGGGACGGGGAGGAGCGGGGTTCCCCACCGGAATGAAATGGGGGTTCGTTCCGAAGGACTCTCCGAAGGACAAGTACCTCCTCTGCAACGCGGATGAATCCGAGCCCGGCACATTCAAGGACCGGGTGATCATCGAAAAGGATCCCCACCTGCTGATCGAGGGGATGATCATCAGCGCGTTCGCCATCAACTCGTGCCCCATGGGATACATCTACATCCGGGGTGAGTTCCATTACGGCGCAACAGTGCTGGACAAGGCTCTCGCCGAAGCGCGCGAGCGCGGCTACCTCGGGAAGAACATTCTCGGCAGCGGGTTCGACTTCGACATCACCGTCCATCGCGGCGCGGGAGCCTACATCTGCGGCGAGGAGACCGGACTGATCGAGTCGCTCGAGGGCAAACGGGGTCAGCCGCGGGTCAAGCCGCCATTTCCCGCCGTGGTCGGCGTCTTCGGCGGTCCTACCGTCGTCAACAACGTCGAGACTCTCGCCTGCATCCCGCTGATCATGAAGAACGGCGCAGACTGGTTCGCCGGATTCGGCATCCCCAAGAACACCGGCCCGAAGCTCTACTGTGTCTCCGGCGAGGTGAAGAAGCCGGGCGTCTACGAATTCCCGATGGACATCAACCTCAGGGAGCTGATCTTCGAGCACTGCGGCGGCATCATCGACGACCTTCCGGTCAAGGCGGTGATCCCCGGCGGCGCGTCTGCGCCCATGCTGACGAAGGACGAGATCGACATTCCGCTCACCTTCGACGCTCTGATGAAGGCCGGATCGATGCTCGGTTCAGCCGGCGTGATCGTGCTGAGCGAGGCCTCGTGCATCGTCGAGTCCGTCTGGCGGCTCTCGAAGTTCTTCGCCCACGAATCATGCGGACAGTGCACCCCATGCCGCGAGGGAACCAACTGGATGGAGACGATTCTGGACCGGATCGAGCGGGGTGGCGGACGGCCGGAAGATGCCGATCTTCTGTTCGACCTCACCGACAACATCGGAGGGAAGTCCCTCTGCGCGCTCGGTGATGCTGCCTGCGGCCCGGTCGCCTCCTCGGTGAAAAAGTTCCGCGACGAGTTCCTCTATCACATCACCGAGAAGCGCTGTCTCCCCAATACCCGCCAGTGGCGCAGGCCCGACCTCGTCGGCGCCCACTGAAGCGGTTTCGATCGGCTCGACCCGTCCGACTCGTCCGACTCGTCCGACAGGTCCGACCGTCCGACAGGTCCGACTCGTCCGACGTTTCACCCACGGTCGACGACCCTCGCGGTCCGCTGGGAGCCGCGCGACTTCCGAGAAACAGCGGCGGGGGCGGGCGGCTCCGAGTGCGGTGCAACGCACCGCTTTCGTTCAAGGTGCCACCGAGCGGCCGGCGTTGCTTCACCGCCCGGTCCGTTCTCTCACGCGACGGCCTGGCGGAGCTCCTCCGTCGTGATGCCGGGATCCCGGAGATTCCCCAGGAGCGTGAGCGACATCGACTCCGGATCCACCACGGTAACGCCCGCCATGCACCCGGTTACTTGCCGCTCTGCATGACGGGCTCAGAAAACCGTCAGCGGGTCACCCCACGGGATGGATTCTGCTGGACCGCGTCTTGAATGAGAAAACTCCTGAAATTGTCGAATAGACCTGACCAAGCCCGTTGTGAAGATTGGCTTGGACTCGCCACGTGTAGTTAGTATAGGACAGGAGTCCCGAAATCTGGAACGAACAAACGCCCGTGGAGATCGGGTTGCATGGGATGTTGCTAAACAAGAGTGTGGACGGGAGCCGCCCCCTTCGCTCCCGTAGATATCGTACGTCACGGGGAATCGTGTCCCGCGGCTATCTGAGTTGAGTCCGTCAGTCCATTGGAGTGTCAGGTCTCCGTAGGGAATTCCAGTCGCCGAGTTTTGTGGGTAGACTGCATTCGGGGCCGCCGGACGAGGTGCGACGAAGAGGTTCAGGTGGTTTTCCCACGGGGTGCTGACGCTACTCACCCGACATCGACTCTTGGAACAATGGCTGGCTCTCGGACCCCCAGAGGTGGTGAGCATCGTCCCAGACGAATGCGTACACAGTGCTGGCGCCGAACGGCAGCATCAGATCACTCGAGGTGGCGTACCAACCGATCTGAGACCCATAGTACGGAACGTAGGTGGTATGGGTCGTGTCTGTGGCGCAAGCGCCTCCACCGTTGGGATCAAGACAGAACTTCACTCGCAGGTCGTTTCGTGGCGAATTGGTGCCAGAGCCTTCCATTGCATAAACGTATCCGTCGAAATGGGCTTGCGCGAAGACTGGTAGCGCAACAACAGACAATAGGGCTAATCCGAGCATAATTGTACGCATTGATATGTTCTCCCGATAACTCGATCACTGATAAGGGCCATGTGCTCGCAATATACCTAGGAGGTGGAGGCGCTGTCAATGGCGGATGCGTCGTGGTACTTCTCCTTGTGGCATCGCCTCTTGGACAGCCGGTGCGTAGTTGAACTGGGAGCGGGACACTAAAGACGGTTGAGGAGGGTCCTTAAAGTTGGTTCTCCTTACAGGTGTGTAGGCGGCGAAGCTGAAGGAATCGGCCTGGGGCCGTCAGTTGGTTGATTTCGCGATGGTGAGTGGAGGGAGCGGGGAACCGAGCTATGGAAACGGCGGAAAACGCCCTCCGCCCGGCCACCGCGTTTCCCGCCGTTTCCCACAGCTCCTGCCGCGACCACCCCGGGATGTGCTGGAAGCGGCGAACCGTACTGCCCGTTTCCCTGTGATCTGCAGTCGCCAAGACACAGACACAAGGGAGGACGCGCACGGTGCGCCTGACGACATTGTTCCGGAAGTTGCTCAACATCGCAAACACGGTTGTTCGGGAGGTCCGGCTGGAGGGCGGGACCCTGGTGATGGAGGTTAGGCCAAGCTGGCGGCGTCCGCGCTGCGGCGGATGTCAGAGATCGACCTCGAAGGTCCACGGCACGGCCGTCAAACGGCGGGAATGGCGTCACCTGGGGCTATGGGGATGCCAGGTGGTTCTGCGAGCCGAAATGGTCCGGGTCCAGTGCCGTCGCTGCGGAGTGCGAACCATGGCGGTTCCGTGGGCACGACCTGGGTCGATCTTCACCCGCCCCTTCGAAGACGAACTGGCCTGGTTTCTCCAGCGATCGAATCAGACCGCCGTGGCGAGTTACTTCGGGGTCGGCTGGCTGGCCGCCGGACGCATCGCGCGACGAGTGGTGGCGGACCGCCGGGATGCCCGAGCGCTCGACAATCTCCGGCTCATCGGGGTGGATGAGATCTGCTGGGGCCGTCCCCGGAAGTTCATGACGGTGGTCACCAACCACGAGACGGGCCAGATGGTCTGGGCTGCCGAGGGTCAGAGTGCTGCGGTGCTCGAGGGCCTGTGGGATCAGCTCGGAGCCGAACGGTGCGCGCAGATCCTGCTGGTGAGTATGGATATGAGTGCGGCCTATGAGAAGGCAGTCCGAGACAGGCTTCCCCAGGCCGAAATCGTCTTCGACCGCTTTCACGTGGTTCAGCTGCTCGGCAAAGCGGTGGATGAAGTGCGTCGTGAGCAGGCCCGCCGTGCGTGCGGCGACCAGGCCGCCGCGCTCAAGTCATCCCGGTTCGCTCTGCTGAAGAATCCCTGGAATCTGGTGGACAGCGAGGAGGCGAAGCTCGCGGAGATCGCCCGCACCAACCAAACCCTCTACCGCACGTACCTGCTCAAGGAGTCGTTCCAGAACATCTTCGAATCCGAAACCCCTCGCCAGGCCAGTCGTCGCTTCAACCGGTGGTATCAGTCTGCTGTGCGAAGCCGCATCACGCCGATGGTCCGCTTCGCTCGAACCATTCATCAGAAGTGGCCCGCGGTCCGTCGTTTCTTCGAGTATCGCCTCACCAATGCCCTCAGCGAGGGGTGTAACAACAAGATCCGAATGCTCAGTCATCGTGCCTTCGGCTTTCACTCTGCCGAGGCCCTCATCGCCATGGCCTTCCTCTGTACTTCAAACATCAGAATCCAACCCTTGGGCTACTGACCATCAGCTACACACATGTAAGGAGATCGTTAAAGTTGCTCAGGGCATCCGGCATCCGGATCTCGGCGATTGCAGCCCAGATTGAACGACAAGGATGGAAGGTGACTGCGGATGTCGGATCGTACATTTGCCCTGAGTAATGGCTCAAGAGAAGCCCGAAGGGGACCGGCTCTGAGCCGCAGGGTGACGCGAGCGTTGTTTCGAAGCCTCAGACTCGACCAGAAGCGTCTGAAGAGCAGTGGCTATCGAGAACTCGGAGATGTTATCACGCGACGGCCTGGCGGAGCTCCTCCGTCGTGATGCCGGGATCCCGGAGATTCCCCAGGAGCGTGAGCGAGATCGACTGCGGATCCACCACGGCCTGGGCAATGTGGTGGATGTCTTCCAGGGTGACCGCATCGATATTCGCGATGATCTCGTCGGGAGTGAACTGCCTCCCGAAGTAGTACTCCTGGCGGGCGAGTGCGGACATCCGGCTGACGGTCGATTCGAGCGACAGCAGAATCGAACCCTTGATGTGGCGCTTCGCGGCGTCGAGCTCATCGGGGGTGACCCCTTCACTCCGGATGGTGCGCATCTCCTGAAGAGTCAGCTCCAGGACCCGCTCCACATTCTTCCGGTTGCATGCAGCGTAGACTGCCTGATAGCCGCCGTTGACATGCCCGTTGTGGTAGGACATGACGCTGTACACCAGCCCCTCTTTTTCCCGGACCTTCTGAAACAGCCGCGAGGACATCCCTCCGCCGAGGATCGTGTTGAAGATCGCTGCCGCGTAGCGCTCCTCGTTGACCTGGGGGAACCCGCGGCTTCCCAGGCAGAGGTGCACCTGCTCGAGATCGCGCTTTTCCCGGAGAATCACGTGCTGGCTGGGATCCGGTGTGCTCCAGCCGCGTTTGACGAAGTGTCCATTCCGAGAGGGGAAGTTCTTCTCCAGATAGGGGAGGATCTGCTCCGGCCGGATGTTTCCGGAGGCGCAGAAAATCATGTTCGAAGGCTGGAACGTGTCGTCGTAATGCTGCAGGACGTCCTGACGGCTGAGCCCCTTGACCGATTCATCGGTTCCGAGAATCGGACGGCCCAGCGGATGGTCACGCCAGAAAGCATTGACGAAGATCTCGTGAACAAGATCGTCGGGCGTGTCCTCGACCATCCGGATCTCTTCCAGCACGACGCTCCGCTCCATCTCCATGTCTTCGTCGCTGTATCGGGGACGAACCACGATGTCGGTGAGGAGATCCAGAGCGGAATGGACCTGCTCATCCAGAACGTGAGCGTAGAACGACGTGTATTCCTTGCCGGTGAAGGCGTCGACGTCCCCTCCGAGCTGATCGATCAACCCCGCGATCTCGGAGGTCGAGCGGCTGGAGGTTCCCTTGAAGACGAGGTGCTCGAGAAAATGGGAGGCGCCGCTGAATCGGTCGGTCTCCACGGCCGAGCCGGACTGAAGCGAATAGCCGAGAGCGACCGAGCGCACGTACGGAAGGGTCTCGATCAGCACTGTCAGCCCGGACGGCAGAAGAAATCGCTGGACGGGAAATTCGGCAGGTTTCATCAAATGGTTACTCTCTGGTAAATGCCCAACCCGGCGGCAGGTACGGATATTCTTCGCTCGTTTCGGGCGAGGCGCGAACCGCCCTGAATCCGGGTCGGCCTCAGTTGTTGCCGTTGTTGCCGGGTGGAGGTGGAGGAGGATTCTGGGCACACGGGTTCTGCGGACTCGGGTTGCAGGGGCCCTGGGGTGCGTTCGGATTGTTCCCGCCCGCGAGATCCTGGATGGTGAACATCCAGTCCTCGTAATGGTCCGAGCCCTTCAGCGAGATGAAGGCCTGCCCGGTCTGGGGCGGGCGCACTCCGATGAAGGGCTGTGCCGGCCCCTGACCTCCGCTGCCGGCCCGACGGCCGCGGCCGCGGTTCGAGCCCGACCCGGTCCCGGACCGCGTGTCCTTGTCGTTGTCCTTGTTCCCGTCGTTCCCGGTACTGTTCCCCGGCATCTGATTGCCGGGCCGGGTGCCGGGCGCCGCTGCCCCACCTGGCTGGACCGCACCCGGGGGCACCAGTTCCCAGTCCACTTCGCCGGACAGGGGATTGGGATAGAGCTGGCGGAGCACCCGCGGCTTTTTCTGCTCCTCGAGCTGTTTGAGCGATACCGGAAGGGCTCCCCGGCTGCGTTGGAACTCCTGAATCGCACGGGCATACTGTTCCATCACGAAGACGAGCTGATAGTCGCGTTCGCGGCGGCGGATGTCCGACCACATGCGGGGCACCGAGTAGGCGAGGACCACCGCCATCACGGTGAGAATGATCAGCACCCCTGCCAGGGTGAAGCCCGCTTCACCGGTGGCTCTCTGCTTCTGTCGGTTGCGCTTCATTTCCTAAAGCTTTGCATAGGGTACCGCGGGATCATCCATGGTATCCCCCTCGGCACCGCTCCTGACGTCGATGATGCCCGAGTCAGGCGTCGGCTGAATCCAGTTGCTCTGATCGTTGTCGGTTCGCGGCACGTCGCGGACGACGATCCACGTCCTGGCGGAACTGGTGATCGGGTCGGCCGGAATCTCCCTCAGATGATCAGGGACGAGGTCCTGGAGCGTCGACGGGTAGCTCTGATGTTCCGCAAAGTAGTTGTCGATGGCCTTCCGCATCATGGAGAGATCTCTCTTCAGGGCGTTCTCCCTGTTCTTCCTTTGAGCCATTTCGTGCCTGGATCGGCAGCCCGATGGAATCACCCCAACCGAGATCAGAAGCAGCACGGTCAAGACGCGGAGCCGTGCCGACCCCGGTTCCCGCGCTGCAGCGTTCAGCGATTGCAGGCGGATCATCGTCTACAGCTCCCCGTACGGAATCGGCGGATCGTCCATCGTCTCCCCCTCGGCTCCGCTTTTGACGTCGATGATCCCGGGCCCGGAGGCGGTGACCGGATCGTCCCAACTGCTCGAGCTCCAGTCGCCCGGATCCTCGAGGTCCGGCTGGTCCTGAACCTCGACCCAGGTATCGGCCGACTTGGTGATCGGATCGCTCGGGATCTTCCTCAGGTAGTTCGGAACGAGATCCTGAAGCGAGGAGGGGTAGCGTTGCTTGTCGGCGAAATAGTTGTCGATCGCCTTTCGCATATTCGACAGATCCGCCCGCAGCACGTTTTCGGCCGCCTTGCGCTGCGCGTGTCGGACATTGACGACGGCAATGGCCGCGAGCATCCCGATGATCGTCACCACGATCAGCAGCTCGATCAGAGTAAAGCCCCGCTGATTCTCGCGGGGGCGCACAGGAACAGGAGTCACCATTCGTTGTATCTCGTCTTTCCATCGAGCGAGAGTTTCGTCGATGTCGAGTGAACGTCGAACACGTTGTCTTCGTTGCTGAAGGAGGAATCGGGATCGTCGGTGGTGGAGCGGGTGTTCCACTCCTTCTTTCCGGTCATCGGATCGATCAGATCCCGCTCACGGAGAAACACCACATGTTTGCCGTCGAGCGTGTCCACTCCCTCCGCCAGTTCCTCGAGAGTCTTCGGATAGTCGCCCTGAGAGAGCTCGGGCGGATCCTTGATCTGTCCGGTGACGCGGAGATCGTGGTAGCGGTCGATGGCGGTGACGATCCGGCGAAGCCGGTCGCGCAGCTCGATCTCCTTCTGCCGACGCGCTCCGAATCGCGCCACCGGGAGAGCCATGGCCGCCAGAATTCCGATGATCACCACCACGGTGATCAGCTCCGCGACCGTGAATCCCTTCTGTGAGTCCCGTCTCGGCACTATTCCACTCGCAGGCGTCCCCCGGCAATCGCAGCTTTGACCTGCTCGCCGCTGGAGTTCCGGAGGGGCATGTCGTCGATCACCAGGAAGCTCTCACCAGTCATCCCTCCATGGAGGCGGAGCGCAAGGACATCGCCGCCGGAGCGGAACCGCAGCGGTTTGCCGTCGGTGGACTCCACGGTGACGGTATCTGCTCCCCGGTCGATGGTCACGGCGGGAGGGCTGGTGGGATCGACTTCGATGGCTTCACCGAGAACCACGTCTGCCAGATCGAGGGAGATGTGGTTGTAGTGAAGCACGATTTTCGGTGTGGTCAGGCCTGCCAGATCCATTCCGACCAGCTTCCAGACCGAGGGTGCCCCGGGGGCGACCGCGAGATTCGTCGGCTGCGGAGCGATGCGGGGCGCAAGGTTCATCAGATACGGATCGGAATCCGCTCCAGCCGTGGCGCTGCTGGACTGCTGCAGTCTGGTTCCGTTCCCATTGCCGGAGTTGTCTTTCGGCGGGTTCCGGAACGGATCGGTCGGCGCGCCCGGCTGCATCACCGGCGGCTGTTCGATGGAGGGCTGACGCGGCGCCTCCTGCTGGTCGTCCGGCGGTGGCGTTGGCTGCTGCCAGGCTCCGGCCGGTGTAGCGTGCTGGAACTGCTGGTTTTCCGGTGCAGGGGTCTCGGTGGTGAAGGGGTCGCCATTGGTCAGCGATTCGACCCGCGGCGACGAGCCCCGGAAGGTCATGTTGTTGCTCGTTCCCACCCACATCGGCGCCAGATCCTCCTCGGTGATGTCGGGGACCCGGATGATGTGAGGCGTCATGGTGAGGATGAGATCCGTGGCCTTGTGGTTCTTGTTCTCGTTGGTGAAGAGTCGACCCAGAATCGGAATGTCCGAAAGGAACGGGGTCTCTTGAGCCCCGGATGTGTCGTCCCGGCGGATCAGGCCAGCCAGAAAGTTGGTCTCTCCGTCCTTGAGGCGGATGGTGGATTCGATGGTTCGCGTTCCGATGATCGGTTGCTGAGTATCCGGGACGTAGCCCTGCAGACTCGATACCTCGACTGTCAGCTTCAGAGTGACTTCGCGGTTATGGTGTACACGCGGCTCGATGGAGATCTTGATTCCGATGTCCTGATAATTGTAGGAGGTGGCAGGGGTATAAACCTGACCGGTATTCGAACCCGCCGTGTTGAATGTGGTGACCGGAACGGGTACACGTTGCCCGATGTGAAGCGTCGCCTTCTCGCCTTCCGAGATCCGAAGCTGTGGTTTCGCCAGAAGTGTTGCCTCCGTGTCGCTCTTGAACAGGCTGTAGCTGGCAGTAGGAAGGGTGAAAGAGAAATTACTGGAGTTGAGATTTCGAAGCGCCTCGATGGTCTGGACGGCGTTCCCTTCCGCATTCGACACTGATAGCGGAACGCCTGAGTTGTCTCCGGTATTGATTGCCATACCGAGTTTTCGCGTCTTGTCGGCATCAGCCTGAAGTAGTTCGACGCTGACCACCACCTCGGCCCGGGCCTTGTCGTTCGCCTCGATGATCTTCTGGGCGATGAGCACCTTGTCCGCGGTATCCCGGATGGTGATCGCGTTGAGCGCCTTCAAGGGGAAGACGTTCCGCGCTTCGATCATCGTCCGGACGACGTTGGTCACCTGCTCCGCATCGCCATTCGACAGGTAGAACGTCCGGATCACCAGGTCCTCGTACTCCCGACGGGTCTGCGCCGTGTCGGGAACGACGATGATGGTCTTGTCGTCGAGCACCTTGTAGAAGTGTCCGGCGGCCTGCATCACCCGTTCGAGGGCCTGCTGCGCGGTCACATCACGGAGCTCGATGGAGATCTTGTCGTCCTTGACCCGCTGATCGAACATGATGTTGATGCCGAACGCGTTTCCGAGGGCACGGTAGATGTCCTTGACATTGGTCTCCTTGGGGAAGGAGAGGGAGATCGGCTGGTTGGAGGAGGGGTTGAGCGTGGGCGGCCGGGATTTTTCCGTGGCGTGCCGCTTCATCTCCTCAATGCTGTCCTCGCTGGATTCCTGATTCTTCTTCTTCAGGTCGTCGACCGCCTTGGCCAGCTCGACGGCCGCGTACTGGTTGGTCGGATCGAGCTTCACGGTGAGCTCGAACTCCATCGCGGCCAGCTCGTTCTGACCGGCGGCGCGGAGCGTCTTGCCCTTTTCGAAATGGACCCGGGAGGCCTCCAGCTTCGCGTTCTGCAGCGCCATCCGGTAGCGCATGTTGCCCGGATCGAGCTCCAGTGCCTTGCTGTACTCCACCACCGCATTGTCCCAGTCGTCGAGCAGTTCGTACTGCTGGGCCTGCTGGTAGTTGCGGAAGCTGGTGCAGGAGAACAGGAGCATCGCAAGAATCGCGATGGCTCCGAAGTGCAGTCGTCTCATTCCTGATTTTCCCATCTCGTTTCCGTTCTCTGTTGTGACGTCCCAGTCGCGGAATCGTCACACTGGATCTCCCGGCGTCGCGAAGCCTACTTCGGTCCGACCGGAACGCGCTTCTGCCGGTTCTGAGGAAAGCCGACGTAGCCGATGTCGACCGATTCGATCCCGATGTTCCGCAGGATGAACCGGTTGTTTCCAAACGTCTCGCCGAGTCTGACGTTGATGATCTCCTCGCCGCTGGCGAAGACCGCGATCGGCCGCTCCGGGGTGCCGAAACTGCCGAGGTACTGGTAGTTGAACGCAGGGGGAGTCGGTGGCGGTGGTGGTGGAGGCACTTCGGGCCCTTCCTGGCAGGCCGATCCGACGCCGTTCCGATCAATGTCCGCCTGATCCGGATTGGGGGTATCGGGACAGTTGTCCCGGAAATCCGGCACACCATCCCCATCCTGATCGGGTGGTGGAGGCGGGGCGGCCTGCGCTGCCGGCTGAACCGGGATGGGCGGGGCCGGAGGAGCCTCGAACGCGAACAGATTTCGGTCGCTCTCGACCTTTCCGCTCCTCGGCTCCAGCAGGTCGAGCTCGAGATGAGGTACGCCGTCCTCCGCGGCGTCCGCGGCCACGGTTTTGCGGCCACCCGTTGCAGGGGAGGTCGAGGCGATCGCCTCTTCGTGTCTGAGCAGGCTGCCCGGCGCGGCGAATGCCCAGATCGCGAACAGCGCGATGAGCACTCCGGCGACCAGCAGCCAGCTTTTCCAACTCTTCCAGTCCATCAGATGTTCAGAGCCTCGAGATCTTTCTGATCCACTTCGCGGAACAGCGTGCGGAGCCGCAGGCTGAGGTTCAGCCTCTGATTGTCTCTTCCTTCATTCAGGCCGACCTGGTCGATGATGATGAACTGATCCGACATTTCGATCAGATTGATCAGGCGTCTGACCTGCTGGTAGGTCCCGCTCACGGTGAACGTGATGGTCATCTGCTGCGCGACCACCGGGTTGTCCGCGCTGGACTGCTGGGAGTAGGTATAGCTTCGCACCTCGGGAATCAGCTCGCTCGTTGCAGCCATCCGGCGAAGCTCGATGATCATCGGTGCGAGCCGCTGCCGCGGGGTAGACCACCAGTCGTTGTACACCCGGTCGACCGCGGTCGCGGTGGATCGGAATGCGGTCAGCCGCTTTTCCGCGCGGACCCGGGCCTGCTGTGCGGCCTGAGCCCCCGTTCGAGCCTCCTCCAGACGGCCGTCCAGGTCATCCACTCTCTGCTCGTAGCGGACGCGGTAGGTGAGGAAGAACAGCGCGTTGGCCGCGAGCAGAACTCCCAGTCCGATCAGGAGCCATTTCTTCTCACGCCAGATCATGGGCTCACCTCACCGGCATGAGGAAGATAGGTGACCTTCAGGTTGAAGGCCTGATTGCCGTCCGGCCGCCTCGCCTCATTCAGGGGAAACGGCTGTTCGAAATGGGGGTCCGCAGTCATGTTCCGGATCAGGTCGACCAGGCCATCCTCGGACTTCGAGACGCAGTTGAGGGTCAGCTGGGTTCCGGTCTCCTCGATTTGAGGACTCAGGGTGGTCAGCCGTACGTCCCGGGGCAGCACGTCCTCGAGATGATCGAGCAGTTCATTCCAGGAGAAGGCTCGCTGGGTGATCTGTGCGTTCACATAGGCGACCCGGGCCTGGAGCAGCCGGCTGTTGGATTCCTGGATCTGAGTCTGGAGTTGGCGGGTGGCCTGGCGCTCGGTGGCGGCGCGGTGATCGGCTTCCGCAATCAAGGCGCGGGTGTGGCTGGTATTGATGAAGAACCGATACGCCGTTCGGGCATTCATCCCCATCAGGAACAGCGTGATCAGGGCCATTGCGCCGATGGCGATCCAGAATGGCCGTTCGTTGCGGTACGGCCGCGATGCGAGGTTCAGATGAAGCGACTTCACGAGACGTACACCCCCAGACAGGCCATCAGCTCGGCCTCGACATCGACCGCATCGAAGGTCCTCGAATTGAGCCCGAAATCGGAGAGAGAAGCAACCCGCACGGGAGCGCCGAACTGTTCGGCGATGGTGTCCAGCAGAGACGGCTCGAGCCTGCTGCCGCTGACGATGCATTCCTCCAGTCGGGCTGGCTGCAGCTTGCTCCGGACGTAGGATGCGGAGAGTTTGAGCTCCTTCTCCACCGGCCGCTCGCTCCCGACGGTGCGGGAACGATGAAACACCGGCGAGGCGCCGGAGAAGTAGGTCATGGTCAGCTCCTCGCCGCGAAAGTAGAAGAACATCCGATCGGCAGCATGATTCTGCCTGGAGGCCACGGCGTTCCAGACGTTCAGTCCGGTCGGCTCGATCAGGCCCACCCGGATCTGTTCGGCGGCGAAGGACTCCTCGATCGCTGCGAGGGTCTTTTCCGAGGCAGCGGCGACCATCACCCGGGACGACCCGTTGATTTTCGGCAGAGGCTGCCATCCGATCCGGAGGTCGTCGGGCCGGGTTGGAATGCTCCGCCGGAAGGTCCATCGAACCATCTCGTCGGCTTCGGCCCAGCGCTCCGGAAGGCCTTTGAGCTCGAGAATGCTCATCCGGAACCAGGAATCGGGCAGCAGAACGAAGGCGGCGTCGAACTCGCCCGCGTCCTGACGGAGTCGCCGGATGGTCTGCCGGAGACTCTCCGGATCGGCGAGGCGGGGAGAGATCGAGTCGGGGGCGAACACCTCGGGGCCCAGACGCCATGTCCGTGCACGCGCCAGTCGCCGCTGCCCGTTGGATTTTTCCATTCGGGCGTGCAGAAGTGTGGCCTGATCGAAGACCACCGTGTCGGGTGGAAGTGATTTGAACATCATCAGTCGACGAAGGTGACCTTGTTGACCTCGCGCAGCGTCGTCACCCCCTCCATCACTTTCTTCACCGCTGCTTCGCGCAGGAAGATCATTCCTTCTTCGCTGGCCGCCTTCTTGATTTCCGAGGCCGGCCGTTTCTCCAGAATCAGTCCGCGGATGCGGTCGGAAAGGTCCAGGATCTCCGCGATCGCCAGGCGGCCGTGGAACCCGGTTCCATTGCACTCGATGCATCCCCGGCCCTCGAAAAACTGGTGGCTGGCGAGATCGGCGGGCATGGCTGAATCCTGGAGCTCGGTCGCGGTGTACCGCACGGGCTCCTTGCAGTGCTCACAGATCTTCCGCACCAGCCGCTGGGCCAGCACGCAGTTGAGTGCCGAGACGAAGTTGTAGAGCTCGACCTCCATGTTCAGGAATCGTCCCAGAACGTCGACCACGTTGTTGGCGTGGACGGTGGTGAACACCAGGTGACCGGTGAGCGCCGACTGAACCGCGATCTGCGCGGTCTCCTGGTCACGGATCTCGCCGACCATGATCTTGTCCGGATCGTGACGGAGGATCGACGCGCAGGCCCCGGGCGAAGGTCAGCCCCTTCTTCTCGTTGACCGGAATCTGGGTGATGCCGCGCAACTGGTACTCGACCGGATCCTCGATGGTGATGATCTTGTCCTCGCGGGACTTGATCTCGGAGAGCGCAGCGTAGAGCGTGGTCGTCTTGCCCGATGCCGGTCGGGCCGGTGACCAGCACCATGCCGTACGGCTCGCTTGATGTACTTCCGGAACTTCGTGAGCTCAGTCCGTCGAAGCCGAGGACGTCGAGACGCAGCTCCTTGAACTGCTCGCTCATCGACTCCTTGTCGAGGATGCGGATGACGGCATCTTCGCCGTGGACGCTGGGCATGATCGAGACGCGGAAGTCGATGGTCTGGCCGGTGATCGCGGAGCTTGAACCGGCCGTCCTGCGGGACCCGCTTCTCGGCGATGTCCAGCTCGGCCATGACCTTGATGCGCGAGATGATCGTGGAGTGGTGTTGCTTGTCGATCGGATCGCAGCGCCTGGCTAGAGCACGCCGTCGATCCGGTACTTCACGACCACTTGCGTCGTCGCTGGGTCTCGATGTGGATATCGGAGGCTCGCCGCTGAATCGCATTGAACACGATGGAGTCGACCAGACGGATGATGGGGGAGGAATCGTGCTGGGTGATCCGGTCGATCGTCAGCGCTTCGTCATCGTCGTCCGAGAGGATCTGCAGCCGGAAGCCTTCGGTCGCCTCGTCCAGGACCCGCTGAGTCGACTCCGACTTCTGGAGCTTGTCGCGGATGGCGCTGGCGGAGGCGACCTTGACCCGGATGTCCGTCCCGAGCAGCATCTCCAGCTCGTCGAGCTTGAGAACGTCGGTGGGATCACCCACCACCACCGAGGTCCATCCCTGATCCCGATGTTCCGGGATGAACTGATAGCGGATCATCAGATCGAGAGGGATCTCCTGAAACAGATCGTGGTCGATCTGGAAATGGTCGAGCGACACGTACTCGAAGCCGTATTCGGCGGCGAGCTCGCGGGCCCGTTCTTCATCGGCAGCCGCATCCGACTTCCGATAGAGGATCGGCTCTGGGTTAGACATTCTGGACCTTTGATCAATTCGAATAGTGGGAGATAGAAGGCATACAACAGGCCGGCAATGACGATCCCGAGGATGACCAGGATGAGGGGCTCGAGGAGTGTCATCATCCGTTCGAGTTTCGTCTCGATCTCCTCATCGTAAAACTCGCTCACGTTCGACAGCATTTCAACCAGCGAACCGGTCGATTCGCCGACTTTGATCATCTCGATGGAGATGTTGCTCATCACCCCGGTCTTTTCGAGAGAATGCCAGAGCGGCTCGCCCTCCCGCACCTGCTGGGAAATGCCTCCGACCCGCTTGGAGACGTGCCGGTTGGTGACCGACTGCGAGGCGGTTTCCAGCGCCGGCACCATCGGGGTACCTCCGCCGAGAAGCGTGCCGAGAGACTGGGCGAACTGCATGATGGCGAAATTGTGGAGGACCGTGCCGGCGAGGGGGACCCGCAGCTTGAGCCGGTCGAGAATGACCCCGCCACGCTCGGTCGCACTCCACCACCTGCCGAGCACCACCACCGCAAGAAGCACCACCAGGGTCATCACGATGTTGGTTCGGACGAAGTGGGCGAAATTGATCACCAACCGGGTGAATACCGGGAGCTCGTGGCCGAAGCCGGAGTAGAACTCGCTGAATTTCGGAATCACGTAGACCAGCATGACGCTGATCATCCCCATGGAGAGAAGGATCAGCACGGCAGGATAGATCAGCGCACCCACCACCTTCTTGCGCAGGCCGATGATCAGCTTCTGGTAGCGGAGGAACCGCCGGATCACCCCTTCAAGGTCGCCGGACCGCTCACCCGCTCGAATCGAATTCGAATAGATCGCGGGGAAAATGTCTCCGTACGAGGCAAACGCGTCCGAAAGCGCCACGCCCGGAGCGGATCTTGTCCCGGATCTCCTGGAGGATTTTCCGGAACCAGGGATCCTCCTGACGCTCCAGCATGATGTCCAGCGACTGCACGATCGGGAGCCCTGCACGCACCAGGGCGAGCAGTTCCTGATTGAAGAGCAGAAATCGGTCGGTCCGGACGCGGTTCCGGCGGAGCCGGTCGCGCAGCGACCGCCGTTTTTCCCGGGCGTGGAAGACGTAAAGGCCCTGTCGGCGCAGCTCCGCCTCGGCGGATGCGGCGTCAATCGCGTCGACGTGCCGTTCGGTCACATCGCCCTCGGGAGTTCCGACTTTGAAGACGTAAGCTGGCATGAAGCTCCTGTTGTCTTTTTCGACGAGCGAAACGGCGTAACGTTCCGGCCGCGGGGATTATTTACGGAACGTGCAGGACAGGTCCAGGGGGGCACTCGCACCGACCCTTGTGCGGTCTGCTCCCGGCCTACCATCGCGACGAATGAGCCGCCCAGCCGGCCGATCCCCCGGATTCACGAGCTCTTCCACCGCGGGCCTGATCAGAATTGTTTTCGAGGTGGTCGCGCCGTCCTGGTCTCGACGGATGACCTCGTCCGCCGGCGGGTTCCCGCTGGAAGGGTCCGGCGAACCTGGTCGGGGCCGCGGACCACTGCAGAAAATGAGCGGGCCCGATCGCGACCCGCTCATGGAGCACTGGAACGCATCCCGGAATCACTCGTCGGTGCGGACGGCACTGACGAACACCCGTGGAAAATTGAAGCTTGCCGGCGGCCACTGGCCCTTGATCAGGCTCTCGTCGAACCAGACACTCGCTGTACCCGCCTTGCCCACGTTGCCCTGCACGAGCAGCGACCCGTAGTAGACCGCGTTTCCCGTGGTTTCCTCAAAGCTTCCTTCCAGGTACATCACGCCATAGATCATCGGATCAAGATCATCGACCAGCGCACCATCTCTGTCGAACCCGTTGCTGGTGCATTCGAGAGGCTGGCTGCTGCAGTCACTCGCCGAGACGCTGGGATTCCCAGCGTTGGTGACGACCTTTGGCAATCGTGAAACGGAGCTCGGATCCTGCCAGCCGGCGGTGAAAGGAGTCGGGCCTGGACCGGTAAGTCCCGCGGTGGAGTTGTAGATCAGATTGAGATACGGCTCGTGAGGCTCCGAGCAGTTGCACGTGCCGCAGGAGTTGTTGCCCGGGATGCATCCGGGAGTGTATGGCACGGGGAGCCACACCGTCGCCACGGTCGCGTCACCGGGTTTCGTGATCGTTCTTTGAGCCATGAAGACGTCGAATTCGCCATTCTTCGAACTGTCGCCGTTGCTCCACGCGAGATCCTGAAAGCTCCAGTCGCCGCTGTTCTGTCCAGCCATGGCAAAGTCACTTCCATCCCAGTCCCAGTCTCCGATTCCAGCTCCGGACTCGATGACTTCCCGATAGCCGATATCGCGGTACGGCTCGCCTGGCGTGTTCACCCACTGGTTGGGAGGGCTGATCCCCTTGCTCTTGAAGTTTTCTGCGTTGATGTAGAAGAATCCTTTGGCCGAGTAGTCATGGCTGTCGGAGCCGTTGACCACAATTTCAGGCGTGAGCAGACCGGGGGCTCCGGTTCCCTGGGGGTTCAACTTGTTTCTCGTGTCGAAGAAGTAGAATCCCGGCTGACCACTTCCATTGACATTGGTCCAGTCAGCGAAACTCTGTGTGGTCACGCCGTCTGTGAAGTCCTCTCCCGAAACCCATGTGAGGTAATAGACGCCGCTGGTGGTGCCGTTTCCGGTGACCGCGATGTCCTTCCAGAAGTCGTAGTCCATCCGGGGAAAGATGACCTCGAGGAAGTCCGGCGAGGCGGTGTGATCCTGCATCTGGAACCAGGAAGAGTATCCTGCGACGCCGGAGGAGTTCTCGTTCTGCGCCGGATCGCTGTACTTGTAGGTCTGTGCGGTGGTCCCGGTGATGTCGGTGATGTCTCCCCGCGCCCGGACTTCCATCCACGGGTCGTCCCATTGCTTTCCGACCAGCTCATAGAGCCAGTTGTAGGCCCTGTACCTGTCCGTGCCCGCCGCGGTGGCCGGATCACTGTTCTTGAAGGTCGGTGCCCAGCGGGCAGTCCACGTCACCCCGGCATCCGTCACAGTGGCGCCGAGGGTGGTGGGCCAGGTGGGCTCGGAAGCGCCCGTGGTCCCGCCGGATGAGGTATAGCCGAATTTTTTCAGGTTGGCGTCGCCTGCGATGGCGGAATCGCTCGGACGAACGACAGCTCCTGAAGGGAATGCGGTGTTCGCGGCCCATTGCTCGGAGGAGTCGTATCCGTATTCCAGATAGACTCGTTCCGAGGCGTCGAACCAGGGCAGGCTGGTGAGATAGTTGGTGAAGTCGATATCCAGCTTCGCGGTCATCTTGCCCCAGTGGACACTGAAGTTTCCACCGGTGGAGATATTTGCGTTGGATTGAATGGGTCCCTGAGGGCCTGGGAAGGGCCACTCGGAGATGATCATTTTGACCTGCCTCTGAGCGAGGAGATTGTCTCGTGAGTCGTGCTTCTGGGCAGTGACCTCGATTGTTGCGAGGCCGTAGCGGACGCCGCCATCCCAGAATCCGTTGCCATTGACGGTCCCCCCCACGATCGGAGGAGCGAAGACCCGGATCTCACTCACTTCTCCGGCCGAATCGGTACCGGCAAAAAGCACGTCGTTGAGTTGATCGAGGTAGTCCGCTCCTGCTGAGGTGGAACGATCGATCAGAACGTCCGGATTGCTGTCGTTGCCGTAGAATCGTCCGTCTTCGACGTCGAACCGACGGTCGAACAGCAAATCCGCGGAGCTCGAGCGATAGGCGCCAATGTTGGAAAGTGTCCCGCTCTTGGTGATCCAACGGTCCCGCTTGAAGGCCGAATCATTCGGTGGGAGCAGGCCATGGGACTGCGCCCAGGTGGGACTCTGGAACATTTCCACCACGGCCTTGGCCCCGGCCTCCGCGACATTCACGCTCTGGGAATAGTTGCGTTCGTTCACGGAGATGGAGCTCTCCGTTTCAGAAATCGCGACGTAGCCGAGCCCCAGAAGGGAGAGGCCAACGATGACCATCAGGCTCACCAGCAGGGCTGAGCCGCGTTCTTCTGAGCTATCCAGTCGAAGTTGTCTGATCAACTTGCTCATTGGTAGTCCCTCAGTCGCAGGCGCCGGGGTTGTTGGTATCTCCGGATGCCCCGATCACATTGCAGTATTTCTTGGTATTGGGTTCGCTCGGAATGGTGTACACGAGGCAGAGCTTGCTGACCGGAGCGACGACGATGTCCTCCGACGCGGGCCGCTGCTTCCTGTACGAGAAGTCGATTCGAAGGCTGTAGGGCGTTGCCGGGCGGATCAGCGGCGCTCCCGAGCTGACGGCCTGCAGCCCCGTGGTGGGCGGGGTCTGGGTGCTGGGAGTGGTGGTTCCGACATTGTTGAACTTGATCTCCGAGAGCCTCGCATCATCCGAGGACGATGATGGCGCCGGAGTGTCCGTCCAGTCGACCTTGATCTGGACGGGAGTGAAGTTCTCGCTCGCAGTATTGGTCAGCGAGAGGGTGAAGTAGTTGTGCTGAGTCGCACCGCTCTCACTGTCGCTGACCGCACCGAAGCCGCCGGTGGTCAACTGACAGGGGGCGACGGCCTCGTCCTGAATGTATTTGACCACCTGCTCAGTGCAACCACTGTCGTTGGTGATGTTGATGACCAGGCGGTAGATCTCGCTGTCGGAACGGTCGGTCCAGCCATAGGTATAGGGAGGGCTGGTGAGCGTATTCGTCTCGAGGGTCACGTTCGCCTGGTTGTAGAGGGCGAACTGAATTTCCGCCAGGGTGACGCCTGCCGGGGCTGAAACCAGGACCATGTCGCCGCTGTTCATCACCCAGGGATTCGCCGCCGATCCGTCTCCCTGGGCCGCCCCGGAGACCACCACGATCGATCCGGAGAACGTACACGCCGGGGGATAGGTCACAGCATTGGATTCCGCGCTTTCGTTGCTGCAGGATCGAGCCTTGACGGTATACCTGTAGGCCCACTGCAGAGAGTCGCTCGGATCGACGTATTGGGCATTGTCGATGTAGCTAACGGTCAGTCCCTGGGACAGACCATTGGTCACCTGAGGGGCCCCGACGATGGCATCGTCGAGCCACGGATCGTTGGGATCCTTTCTGCTCTGACGAATCACCTCGTAGTCGTCGACATTCAGGGGGGTTCCATCCGTTGCGGTCATGACCGCGGGCCACTCGAGTTTGATCGTGCAGAGATTGGTCGCGCCATCGCAGCTGCTGGTGGGACTACTGTCCACGGTCAGCGACACCGGCGTCGCAGGGGTCAGGCCCGGGTCGGTGGCTTCGCCCAGAATGGCGTCGTCGGCCAGCTCCGGAAAGACGGTGCTTTGTCCGGTCGTTCCACTGGCGTTGAGGGTTGAATCGTCCTCGCACGTCTCCACCGCCTGAATCCGATAGTAGTACTGCTTGCACGCTGCTGCTTTCATGTCGACCCAGGTGGCGGTGCCGACGGCATAGTCGTAGGAAGGCTTCGGCGTCCCGGTGTAGTCCATCACCAGATTGCTGGCGGAGGGCGTGAAGTCTTCGGTGGTGCCGCGCCAGATCCGATAGCCGGTGATTTCGCCGGGGAGCCAGTTTGCCGTCTGGGCCCCTCCGGGGTCGCAGGAGAGTGTGTCCTGACCGGAGACGTTGGCCTGAGGGAGATTCCACGACAGCGTGATCTGCCCCGGTTGCGCATCGCTTCCGGCGGTTGCCGTCAGGCCCGATGGAGGCTCGGGCGTGGTGGAGTTCTTCGGAACTCCCGATTTGAAGGTCGTGGAGTCGTTCGATCCGTAGCTGTTGATGGCGGTGACGATGAAATAATAGGTCGTTCCCGGATCCAGTCCATAGACATAGCCGGAGGTTTGATTCCCCATCGGAATCGGATTGGGGTATCCCCCGGTGGAGTCGGTATCCCACTTGACGAAATACTGCTCGGCCGCCCCGAACGCGGCGCTGGTGGTCGGGGCGTCCCAGGTCAGATAGGCAACCCCGCAGTGTCCGAAGCAGATCGATTTCAGGGTCGGCGCGCCCGGCGGTTTCGTCGATTGCTCGCGCATTCCACGTTTGCCGAAGTTGCGCGGAGCTACAAGGCTCTGAAGCCGGTACTGCCGATGGTGCTGGGTCCCGTCGGTGAGAGTCTCGTAAGGTTCCACATAGTTGATGTCAGGTGAGGTGGTCATTCCGGCGAGCTCGATCCGGATCGACCGGATCTTTCCTCGGATGATCCTTCCCGCGAGCGTTGCGGTGGGATTCGCCGGGTTGTACTGACCGCTCCCACCCACCTGGGCATCCATGTTGGCTGAAGTGATCTCGGTCGTCCCGTCCACCTTCGTCAGCGGGTTCTCCCCGCTGGCATCCTCGAAGTAGGAAAACCGCATACTGCGGATATTGTCTGCGACCGGTGTCCGGACCAGTTTCACTGCGCCGCCGGTTCCGGTATCGAGAGTGATCCGTTGGAGAGTGTAGGGCGGATGGTCATTGGTGAGATCGACCCCATCGATCACCACCTCCGTTTCCGCGTCCCCTCCCGGAAAGGCGTTTCGATCGGGGGCGTCGGCGTAGAAGTGAATGGAGTCACTGTTGTCGCCGTTCGCGGAGACCAGTGCGTAGGTGACGATTTCGTCATTCCCGGTGGTCACCACCGGAAACTCGCTCGACTCCAGGGCGGTTTCCCGGCCATGATCCTGGGTCGCATCGTTTTCGGTCTCGTAGTCGAAGTTCGCCCGGACGGTGATCGCGTTCATGCCGGCGTATTCGATCTGCTCGTCCGGTTGCTGGTAGGCGTTCACGCCGGCGACGTCGTTGACTGGAATTCCGTCGCGATCGTAGTCGAATCCGGCCATCCGAACGTCACCGACGAGCTTGTCGAAGGCGATACGGGTGCTCTGCTGAACCTCCGATGCCTCCATTCCTGACTTGAAGGTCTTGTTGCTCTGGTCGTAGATCATCAGAGCCGCGATGAAAATGACGGTGAAGATGGCCAGCCCGATCAATACCTCGGTCAGGGTGAAGCCGGTCTGTCGCGTGCGTGGGTTGCGATCCATGTTTGACTCCTAGAGATTGCGATCGAGCTTGACGCTGTCGAAGATCACCTGCCGGGGCCGGAGGGCCTCCACCCAGCGGACAATGATCCGGACCTTCACCACGCTCCCGTTGATATTCGCATTCTGCGTGACCGTTCCACCGGACACGGCGGGCTGCCGGGGCATCACGATCAGCGTGACGTAGCCGTTCTGAAGTTTGTTCTGATCCTCGATCAACCCTTTCCATCGTGCGAGGTAGCCGTTGGGGTCGGTGGCCGAGGTGATGTTCTTCGTACTCCGTAGAATTGCGTTGCTGTATGTATCGTTCGGCAGCGCGTGAGCGGAATCCACGTCCACCGTTCCCATGGTCGTCGTTCCGGAGATCCCGAATGCACTGAAAAAGGAGGGGCGAGTCATGCTCGAGATATCTTCCATCGCGCTCGTCCCGATCGCGACCGCCTGGGTCATCTGCTTCCCGCTGTAGACGTTTGCCCGGCCAAAGAAGAACAGGGTGAGCACGGAAAGCAGCACGGTGGAAAGAATGGCCATTGCGATCAGGACCTCGATCAGGCTGTAACCGCTCTGTCGCGAGCCGGAAGTCAACCGAGTCCGCACACTGCATCGAATCGTCACCATTTCCTATCCTCTGTCTTGATCTTTCCGGTGGTGGAAACCCTGATCAAAAACTCGTTGAAGGGAACCTCATCCGTCGTTCTCATGTAGATATCGCCAGGACCCTGAACCGATCCGTTAGGAAGGAGAATGATGTCGAGCGAATCGTCGCCCGAAGAATCGAGGTTGGCGACGGTCGAGGTGTCGGAGAAGCTGATCACCGGGCTCATCACCCGGACGAACGTCTGATCCCAGGTGGCATCCTCGGGAGCGACATCGGGAGGATCGCTGGTTTGATAGAGCTTATACGTCCCGGTACCCGGCACGAAACTGAGCATCGTCCGGATGTTCTTCGAGACGGCGTCCTGCCGGACTCCTCGAATGTCCGAGGTGAACTGGCGCAGGGTGGCGCGGAACCGGCTCGACCGGTACATCGAGATGAAGTTCGGCACGGTGACCAGCGAGACGATCCCGATGATCGCCACCACCACCAGTGCCTCGGTCAGCGAGTAGCCACGCTCGCGATCCGGACGGTTTCTCATGCCTGCCTCCAGTATCATCGGCGGCCCCTCTGTGCACCGGTGGTGCCACTCGACAGGCCGAGCGAAAAAGTGTCATGAAATCAATCACATCCGGCGTAGAGCGAGTGTTCGGCTCTGATCGGATTGGTGATTGACTGTTACAAATTGTACCATTCAGGCCCAACCGGTGTCGTGCGCTTTCATGTTCGACTCTCCTCGAACAGGCCGGGGCGGGACGGCAGACGCACCGTCACCCGGGCTCCCTTGCCGGGAGCACCGGTCATCTGAACCGAGCCTCCGTGCATCAGGATGATCTTACGGGTCAGCGCCAGCCCCAGGCCGGTTCCGTTGGCGCGTCCCGACTGGAAGGGGAGAAACAGCCTCGGAACATCCCGGGGATCGATTCCGATCCCGTTGTCCTCGACGATGATTGTGGGGTCGGGATCTTCGAGGACGCGGACCCGCACCGAGCCGTGACGACCGTCCGAGGTTTCATGCACGGCATCGACCGAGTTGCGAAGAATGTTTTCCAGCGCGCGGCGAAGCAGCGCGGCGATCGGCGAGCAGTGACGCAGGCTGAATCTCGAGCGAGAGAGTGATGTCGGGGGCCTCGAGGCGAATCGCCTCGGCGACGGAGGCGGCGAGCTCCCCGAGATCGGTCTGTTCCAGGTCGATCTCCACCGGACGGGCGAAACTCAGCAGTCCTTCCACCGATGCTGACAGCCCGAGCGCCTCCTGCTCGGCCTTTCGGACGCGCTCGATCGAGGATTGCGGCTCCTGCTGACGCTGCGCGAGCTTGAGATAGCCGAGGATGGTCGAGAGGGAATTGCGGAACTCGTGAGCGATGCCGGCGGAGATCTCTCCGAGGTCGGCGAGCGCCTGCATCTCCCGGACGCGAAGCTCCAGTTCACGCACCGGCGTCAGGTCGGCGAACAGGACGAGCATTCCGAGAAACCGGCCATGCTCGTCGAGAAGAGGAACGGTGGTGAGACCGATGGTACGCCCCTCGTTCCGGATCTCGTGGCGGGAGAGGGATGTGCGGGTATGGAACGCCTCCTCGAGAGTCTCGGCAAAAGGCGTGCGGCCGCAACACTCCTCGATGCTCAGCGGCCGGAGGGTTGCGTCGAGATCCGCGCCGATCTTCAGGATTTCGCGGGCGGACTGATTCAGGTCCACCAGTTTGCCCTCGGAGTCGAGAGCCAGAAATCCGGAGATCAGGCTGCGTGTGAGCGTCGCCGTGACCCGAGCCAGGTCGTCTGCACGGCTCTTTTCGATCGCATGCAGCCGTTTCAGCTCCTGCTCCTGCGCCTGAAGCGTTTGGATCGACCGGCGGAACGTCTCGATCAGGTAACGCTCCTCACTCATCGAGCCGTCGGGAGCGCCGAGCGCCTGGGCCTGGTCGAGCATCTGTTCGATCGGCCGGACGATCCGTGGCAGGTACAACAGAAGCAGGATCACCCCCGCGACGATGGACGCGAGAACGATCGTCGCCGTGGCGTCGAACAGCCGGTTCATCCGATCCAGCGCCGAGGTGTCGAACGCGAACGTCACCGTTCCGCCCGCAAGCGGACGGTCGACTTCCATCAGACTCAGGCCGGTCGTCTCACCCGAGCCGACCTCCCTTCCATCCTTCAACCGGACCCTGATCGCTGGAATCTCGAGCCTGCCCCGCAGCGACACGAGCTGGGACTGGAGGATCTGGGGCGAATCGAGATCCGCGGTCCGCAGAGAGTCGGCTGCACTGACCGCCACCGTGTTCCAGAGATCCCGGGTGGCATTCTCGGCCGTTCCCACCGCCACTCTGAGGAGCAGCAGCAGGATCAGGACGACCACGACCAGGAAACCGACCAGCAGCGCGAGAAACCACTTCACGTCCCGACGGAATCCGACCCGGGTCAGTAGTGGAGAAGGCCCAGATACCATCCGGCAAGTGTATGGCCAAAAAAGATCACGAAGAAACCGGCCAGACCGAGAAAGACTCCGAAGGGGACCGCGGCCTGCAGTCCTTCCTTCCGGACCAGGCCCAGCCCGACGCCGAACGTCGCTCCGGCAAATGATGCGGCGAACAGCAGAGGAATCAGCGGCTCCCAACCCACCACCGCACCGATCATCGCCAGCATCTTCACATCGCCCATCCCCATTCCCTCCACTCTTCGAATGAGTTTGTAGGCCGCACCCACTACCAGCAGCACCCCACCTCCGAGAACCGCACCGAGCAGCGAGTCCGGAAGGCTATGCGACAGCACCAGGTCCGGATACAGCACACCCAGTCCCATCCAGCCGATGCCGAGCCCGACGGCGATCCCCGGAAGATCGATGACATCGGGAAGCAACTGAACATCGAGATCGATGAAGATCAGAGTGATCAGCATCGCCACAACCGCGGCGACCGGAAGGAACCCGAGGGTCACTCCCGTCCGGAGGTAGAGCGCCAGATAGAACAGCGCCGTCGCCAGCTCGACCAGCGGGTACCGGATCGAGATCGGGTTGCGGCAGTCGCGGCAGCGTCCTCCGAGCAGCATCCAGCTCAGCACGGGAACGTTGTGGTACCAGCGGATGGAGGCCCCGCACTGGGGACAGTGGCTCGCCGGCCGGACCAGAGACTGTTCCAGCGGCCAGCGATGAATGACCACGTTGAGGAAGCTTCCGATCACCGCACCGAGGACGAATGCGTAGATCGCGAACAGGACGTGCACGGGGGGATTCTAAGGGCAGAAGGGGGACGGAGGAAGGATCAAGATGTGTACGCGAAGGCAGAACGCAGAAGGCAGAAGGCTGATCCTGAGCGCCGACAACCGTCTCGAAGCCGCGAACCGACCCGCGAAGGATCTTGCCTCTGGGATCGGTCGAGACCCCGCCGGAATGGTTCACCTTGCTCTGCAGCCTACCTCCCCGCGTCTCGCTGTCTCGACCCTGACGAAGGCAAGATCCTTCGCGACCCACCGCATGGGCTTCGGCACGGGCTCGGGCGCTCAGGAATGACGGCAGGGCGGGACGGTGAGGGGAACAATGAAGAACGGAAAAAATCGTCCGCCTCCGCCGCTGCTCGAGCGTTCGCTCGATGCGGCTACGGCGTGCCAGCCTTCGCCCGGCCGCTGGCTCCGTCGGGTTCAAAGCTGGCTTGCCCAGCCGTAGCCCCGGCCCCGCTTCAGCGGCCGGGCCTTACAAATGCCGCATCGCGAACGCGCGCCCCGAACCGCTTTTGAGGTATTTCTCGAATGCAGCGGCCTTCTGCGGATCATCGAATCCGATCGCGCTCTGAATTTCCCAGGGTCGGTATTTCGATGTGTGCGCCACACCGCCCGCATTGTGCTTGATCAACCGAGCTTCCAGGTCCTCGGTCAGGCCTGTGTAGTGCCTGCCGGGGTGCGACACGCTGCGAAGGATGTAAACCCAGGAAACGAGACTCATCGCTGCCTCCCTGGTCCGCCTCCGCCGCTGCTCGAGCGTTCGCTCGATGCGGCTACGGCGTGCCAGCCTTCGCCCGGCCGCTGGCTCCGTCGGGTTCAAAGCTGGCTTGCCCAGCCGTAGCCCCGGCCCCGCTTCAGCGGCCGGGCGAAGGCTGGCGGAGGCGTGTCGGAATCGAACCAACCCACCGACGCTTCCACGCCGGCGCAACGGTTTTGAAGACCGCGGGGACCACCAGACCCCTTTCGCCTCCCCGAATCGGACCGTGATCAACACCCGATGATCACGTGAGTGACCTTGTAACAGAACTCGGACCTTCCGTCATCCCGATCTGGTCAGATCAGTGATTCTTCGGCGGCTCGGTGAGAAAGCCGATTTTCTGCGCCCCCGCCTCGCGGGCGATGTCCATTGCGGCGACCGCACGCTGAAACGGAACGGAGTCGTCGGCGTTGAGAAACACCACCCGCTTTTCCGGTTGACGGGAGACCAGAATCGACGCAAGCGTGTCGCGGAGCTGCGAGGTGGACTGCATTCGGTCCTGGTTCAGATCGACGCCATCCGGACGGACGGTGATGACCAGTTGGGTCTGATCGTTCTCCGGTGGTGGAGCCTGAATCTCGACCTTCGGGGGGATGTCCACGTCCAGTCCCATCTGGAGGACCGGGGTCACCACCATGAAGATGATCAGCAGGACCAGCACGACGTCGACCAGCGGGGTGACGTTGATCGCGCTCTGAGGTGCCTCGTTTCCCTGAAGTTGCATCGCCATGGCTGGTCCTCAGGATCCTGTGCCCTGGGTTGCGGATTCGTTCTGGGTGAGGATGGCGACCCGGGAAAACTTCGCCTGATTCGCGAGTTTCATCACCTCGCGGACTTTTCCGAATCCGATCCGGGCATCGGCCTTGAGCATCACGTCCCGGGTGGGGTCCTTCTCGTACTCGGCCTGCAGATAGCGCAGCAGGTCCTTGTCCTGGATCCAGCTCTGTCCGATGAAGACGGTGCCGTCGGACTTGATCGAGATGACCAGGTCATTCTCGGCTCCCGGTTTCTTCGACGCGTGCGGTCCCGCCGGCAGAACCACGTCCACACCCTGCTGGAGCATCGGGGTGACCACCATGAAAATGATCAGCAGGACCAGCACGACATCGACCAGCGGGGTGACGTTGATCTCGCTGCGGAACCCGTTCGAGCTGTCGTTTCCGAATGCCATGATCAGCTCAGCGTACTCGCGCCCGTGCCTCGGTCTGGATGAAGTAGTCGATCAGTTCGGACGAGGTGTTGGTCATCTCCACCTGAAACCGCTCGATCTTTCCGAGAAAGTAGTTGTAGAGCCAGACGGCGGGAATGGCGACGAACAGGCCGAATGCCGTCGCGGCCAGCGCCTCGGCAATGCTCGCGGAGACGGCACCCAGTCCCCCCGACCCGGTGGCTGCCATGCCCCGGAATGCACCGATGATTCCGATCACCGTCCCGAACAGACCGATGAACGGCGCCGTGGTCGAGATGGTGGCGAGATTGCCCAGTCCCCGCTTCATGTCGGCGGTGGTCATCAGCGCCTCCCGCTCGATGGCCCGTCGGCCCGACTCCACCAGGTCATACTCCGGATCCCATTTCTCGTCGCGTTCCTCGCGGAAGCGGGTCAGCCCCGCGCCGATGATCCGGGCGACATGACTGTGGCGGTACTGCTGATCGCGCGTGACGGAGACGGCTTCGTCGATCCGATCCCGCTCGAGCAGGGGAGTGATGCGGGCGGCGATCGCCACCGATTCCCGCCGGGCCCTGCGGAACCGCCAGGCCCGCTCGATTGCCAGACCGATCGAATAGACCGACATGATCGCCAGGACGAAGATCACACCCTTGCCGATCGGCGTCATGGTGTGCCACAGCCCCATCACACTGAAGGTTTCCTGCATTCTGTCTCCTCATACCACGGATCCCTGGGATCCGATTGATCTCTCTGCTGTTCGAACTGCTGACGATTCTATTGGAGTCGGAAACTGACCGTCAGATCGAATACGACCGGAACCGGTTTTCCATCCATGGTCCCCGGCTTGTACTTCCACTGCTTCACCGCCGCGATCGCTTCCTCGGTCAGGCCGAGAGACAGCGGCTTGAGAACCTTCACGTCTCGTACGTTCCCCTGTTCGTCCACCACCGCCTCCAGAATGACCACTCCCTGGAGTCGTGCCTTCCGGGCGTCTTCCGTGTAAAGAGGGTCGACCTTGTAGACGGGCACAGGGGGCTTGACGTTTCCCTGAACCCGGTACGGCCCGGTCCCCGTGCCACCCAGACGCCCTCCGAGGGTTCCCCCCAGCTCGCCCCCGATCACCCCGCCGATGACGCCCCCGACGACGCCGCCGATCACACCGCCCTCCACGCCGCCGGGGATGCCACCGGACTGGCCTCCCTCGGCCGCGTCGCCCTCGAGGGGCTTGATCTCCGGCAGCTTGTCGGGAATGGTCTCCGGATTGACGAAGGTGTCTGTGGCCGGTTGAGGCTCCGGATCGGGCGTCTTCGGCTCGGGCTTGACCTGAGCTCCTCGATCGTCTCCGCCGGGTGGCGGCGGAGGTGGTGGCGGTGGGGGAGGGGGACTGCCGGACCCCACCACGAACGCCTCGATCGGCGTCGCCGCGGCGACCTGATCATGTGCCCAGTAACCGGCAGCGATCGTGGTCGCCAGGACGGCCAGATGAAGCAGCAGCGACATGACGACCGTGAGGGTCGAATTGCGGTTGCGTTTCTGTTTGGCCGATTCAATCAGGGCATCGTCGAACATGATGGACAGGTGTCGCGGCTTCGCGAAAGTACAACGCCGGGTACAGGGAAATAATCCACTCGAATGGGCTGGAGGAAAACCGCAAATCACGAAATTTCACCGGTTTGTGCCCGGTTGTTGACCCCGCGCAATCGACGTGGTAGTTTTCGCTGCCGCGAACGCGAGATGTGGGGCCGTAGCTCAATTGGGAGAGCGCCTGAATGGCATTCAGGAGGTCGTCGGTTCGATCCCGATCGGCTCCACCAGCCTTCGCCCGGCCGCTGACGCGGGGCCGGGGCTACGGCTGGGCAAGCCAGCCATGAACCCGACGGAGCCAACGACCGTGCGAAGGCTGTCCCGCCGTAGCCGGATCGAGCGCAAGCTCGAGCAGCGGCGGAGGCGGACGGGTGAGTCAGCGATGAATCTGGTTTCCTGGGTGTACCCCCTCCGCAGCATTTCCCACCCCGGCAGACACTACACAGGACTGACCGAGGAGCTGGATGCACGGTTGATCAAGCACAACGAGCTGACGCGGGGCCGGGGCTACGGCTGGGCAAGCCAGCCATGAACCCGACGGAGCCAACGACCGTGCGAAGGCTGTCCCGCCGTAGCCGGATCGAGCGCAAGCTCGAGCAGCGGCGGAGGCGGACGGGTGAGTCAGCGATGAATCTGGTTTCCTGGGTGTACCCCCTCCGCAGCATTTCCCACCCCGGCAGACACTACACAGGACTGACCGAGGAGCAGGATGCACGGTTGATCAAGCACAACGAGCTGACGCGGGGCCGGGGCTACGGCTGGGCAAGCCAGCCATGAACCCGACGGAGCCAACGACCGTGCGAAGGCTGTCCCGCCGTAGCCGGATCGAGCGCAAGCTCGAGCAGCGGCGGAGGCGGACGGGTGAGTCAGCAGCGATGAATCTGGTTTCCTGGGTGTACCCCCTCCGCAGCATTTCCCACCCCGGCAGACACTACACAGGAATCTGATGCCCACCGGCGATGCCTTGAAGTGGGCGGACTTTGTCTGCGTCGGCTCGCGAGATGCGTGGGGTCGCCGGATCAGGTCGCAGCCGATGCAGACAAGTTCGGCTCCCGGCAGGTGCTGTTCTCCATGCCGATTCCTGGCCGCCACCATCCAGCACGACCTGCACGCCCCGGATGAATGTGCCGCTGATCCCGACCCGAGTTTCCGCTTGACCGCTTTCGATCCGGGCTGCGGGATGTATGATTCGACTCCTCCATAGCTGATGGTGTGGCGACGCGGGCGCTCGAAAAGCTTCGATCTGCACAGAAGATCGGGTTGCTCTTCGGCGGGTGCTCCACCCGGGCCGCCTTTCAGATTGGCGCCGCCGAGGTTCTTCACGATCTCGGCATCCGGCCGGCGATGTGTCTGGGGGTCTCGGGCGGCGCATGGAATGCCGCGGCGGCCACCGTGGGCAACATCCACCGGCTTCGTTACTATTGGCGGTGCTTCGCGCGCATGCCCTATCTCGATCCTCGGAATCTGCTGTTCGAGCACTCCCCATTCATCTGGTGGCGGATGCACGAGCGGACCTTCGAGCAATACCGTCGGCAGTGATGCGGTCCGCGACGGGCCCGCTCCTCTCTGGATCGCGGTGACCCGGCTTCGTGACCGCGCTCCGGTGATTCTGGATGCTCGCTCCCTCGATCGTCCTCTCGACCTGCTGCTTGCCACCAATACCTCCCGCCGTTCTACACCCATGCGGTCAGGATCGATGGGGACGCTACGGCGATGGAGGGTTGACGAACGGCGTGCCGTACGACTTTCTGTTCGAACAGGGATGTGACCTTGTGGTGGTGATGGTCTGCCAGGGGAGAGCGAAGGCGGTCTTTTCCGTAATCTTCGCGATGCGGATCATGTCATTCCGGAGCCCTGGCGGGACCGGGTAGTCGTCATCCGTCCCGCGGAGCGGTTGCCGATCGCCTTCGTGGAGCGACGATGGTCCGCGATCCGGGGGATTGCCAATCTGGGGGCATTGCGGGCGCGAGAGGTTCTACTGGGTGAATACCATCCGGAGGTTCACGCCCCGGTGAAGGCCGCGATCCGCCCCAGCCGGCTGCTGGCCCGCGGCGTGCGGATGCTTCCGCCCCGGCGCTGAGCTGTGGTTACTGCGGAGGGCTCATGTTGTAGTAGAACGCCGCGGTGACGTGCTCGGTCTCCTTGGGAAACTTTTCCGGAAGAGGGGCGAGCGGGGAGGAGAGCTCGATGGCCTTCTTCGCGGCGAAGTCGTAGGGAGGACTTCCGGAGCTCCGCAGGATCGTCACCTCGGAGATCCGGCCGCTGCGGTGGATCGTGAAGCGAATCACCACCACCCCTTTCACACCGATGCGGATCAGCTCGGGCATGTTGTTGTACCAGTGGTAGCGGATCCGGCGGACCATGCCGTCCGCGTAGTCCCCCCATTCGAACCATTGGGTCTCGAACGAAATCGGGCCGGTTTCGGCGATCCCGTCGTTCCCACCGATCTGGCCCATCGATCCACCGCCGATGGAGGCGACGCGGCCGAGGTCCTGAATGGCCGAGCCCCAATCGACTGGAGAGTTGCTCTCGTTCGGCTTCGCCTGACCGGCGATCTCATTGCGGAGCGAGCTCGCATCGGGGGAGTCGGCGGAGGGCGTTTTTGTCTCGGTCTGGCCCCGGTTCCGGTTCGGCGCCCGATCAGGTTCATTGACCGATTTCGGATTGGTCGTGGGATCGGCGGGGATGAACATCCCTCCGCCGGGTCCAGGCCGGGTGGTGGGCCGGGTGCCACGGGGATCCGGGGTCGTGGCGCGGCGATTCGCGTTGGAGAGTGGTGCGTTCGGCGAGACCGGCTCTTTCGTCGCCGCTCCGGGGGCCTCGGTATAGACCTGGACCCGGTCGGGAGAGGACGGCGTCGCTTGCTGCTGCAGAGGCTTTGCGACCGGCGCCTGAGTCTTCGGATCGACCAGTTCGACGAACTCCACCGGCTTCTCAGGCGTCTTCACCTCCGGCTTGTGCCGGAGCAGGATGGTGCCGATGATCAGCGCGTGAATGACCAGGGAGACGAGAAATCCGGCTGCGAAACCGCCCCCCTCATCTGATCCGTCGCGACCGAATGTGACCGAATGACTCAATGGGTTTCCGGACCTCTGCCGTATAAGCCTGGGCTTCCGCGGTTTTGTTCCTGCGGAAGACCCTCCGGTTCTCGATTGCAGCGCTGGCCTGTGGTGCCGGCGGGAGATCGTCGACCGGAATGTGCTGCGTGCCGTCTGTCCGACAGGTGCTCCGGGAGGTGGATGCGGATCGCGGAGTGTTCGTCGGTCATGAAGTTGGACGTGGCATCCGGTCCGGCGGTTTCGGCGGACCGGAATGATCCGGCCGAGTGCCGATCACTTACACTGGAGGGGATGAATGGGGGACGATGGACAGGGGCCGGTGGGCCGGCGCGTCTGGCCGCAATCGGATTCACGTTGATCGCGGGGGGGCTGCTCCTGTCCGCACTGCTGACGACGTTCGCGATCCTCTGGGGTGCTCCGGAGGCTCTTCGCCTGCCCTTCCGACTGTTCTGCCACGGAATCGGGAGCCACTGCCTGCACATCGCGGGGGTGGCCATGCCTCTGTGTGCGCGATGCACGGCGATCTATGGCGGCATGATCGCAGGGGTGGGGATCGGACTTCTGCTTTCGAGCCGGAGCCTGCGGTTTCCTCTGGTTGGGCTCGTTCTCGGATGGATTCCATTGAGTCTCGATGGACTGACTCAGGCGGCCGGCCTGAGGGAAAGTACCAACGCGCTGCGGGTGGCGACAGGGCTCCTGTTCGGCGTCGTCTCCATGATCTGGGTGATGAGCCGGATCGCTCCGGCGTCTCCGGAAGGAGGTGCGAGCGGCTCGCCGAGTGATTCCGGAACGTTCACAAGTTCTTGACGCTCCTCAACGGGTGCGCTACGCTGTCCGAAGTACGCGGAAACCGTGTTCCCTCAAGCAGCTACCGCGATTGCACAGGAGTCGAAGTCAGTTACGGAGCGGGGGATTCAGCCTGCTGGCGGAATCGTTTCAAGGGATAATGGCATTTCAGGGTTCGCTCAAAGAGCTTCCTTTACCGGACATCATCCAGCTCGTGAGTGTGTCGGGCAAGACGGGCAAGTTCACGCTCGTCCGGGACACCGAGCGGGGGTCGATCTATCTGAAGAACGGGCAGATCGTTCATTCAGAGATCGGTGAGCTGATCGGAGAGGAAGCGGTCTACACCCTTGCGATCTGGACGCAGGGAGACTTTCAGTTTTCTCCCGGCGAGGAACCCCAGCATCAGACCATCACCAAGTCCAACACGAACCTTCTGATGGAAGCGGCGCGCCGTCTCGACGAATGGCGTGTGCTGTCGAAGAAGGTGCCCGGCGTGGATTGGATTCCGGAGCTCAAACCGCGGGAGAACCGTCACGAGCAGATCACCCTCGACCCGCAGGAGTGGCTCCTGGCGACCCGGATTGACGGTCGCCGGAGTATCTCCGAGATCGGTTTGGCTCTCGACATTTCATCGTTCGAGGTCGCCAAGATCCTCTACGGGATGATCACTGCCGAACTGGTGGAGCTCAAAAAAAAAACTGAATTCGGCGGAAACGGTTCCGCCGATCCGTCCCAGCTCCTCGAGCTTGCCGGTCGCATCCGCTCCATCGCCGAGCACCACCTCGGCGAGTCGGGCCGGCGATCGATCGACAAGTACTACGGAGTTGCCGTGAGCGAGATCCGCGACGGTGATGGCGCCCGGGCTCTTCGAAGCATGATCGAGGAGTTCGAGAAGACCGCCTCGATCGTCGGAGGGGTGGCCGTCACCGAGCAGCTTCGTACCGAGATCGCCGCCCTGGTTCCCTCGGCTTCGCGACGTTGAGCTCCCCCGTCTCCATCCGTTCTTCGCGGCTCGGCCGGATCGTCGTGCCGGATTCTCTGCCGCCCGGAGTGGCCCTGTTCTGGACCACCCGCGATTTCCCCGGAGATCTGGATGCACAATCGGTCGAATCCATTCTCGCGGTGGTTGCCGGAGACTTCGGTGTGAAGGCCGCTCTGGCCACCTGCCATCAGGTGCACGGAGTCTCGGTCGTGCGGGGCGCCACCGGCGTGAATCCATGGTGCGAAGCGGAATCGTGCGACGCTCTCTGGTCGGATCGAAGCGGGCTCACCCTCGGCATTAAGGTTGCAGATTGCCTCCCCGTGACTTTGATTGATCCGGCCCGGGGAGTGATTGCAAATGTGCACGCTGGATGGCGTGGTGCGGCGGCGGGAATCATCGGCCATACGGTCGATGAGCTCTGCCGTTCTTCCGCGTTCCAGACGAGTCAGGCCCAGGCCTGGCTCGGGCCGTCGATCCGTCGATGCTGTTTCGAAGTGGGAGAAGAGGTCGTGGAGAGATTTGCTACACGATTCGGTGACGTCCGTGACTGTGTGGAACGACGGGAAGGAAAGAAGCCTCACTTCGATCTGCCTCGGCTCGCCCGCAACCGCCTGATCGCCGCGGGGCTTTCCGACCAGCGGATTATCGACAGCGGTCTGTGCACACGCTGTCCGGACTCGATCTTCCACTCCTTCCGGCGCGACGGCAAGGCAGCCGGCCGCAACCTCTCCATCGCCGGTCACTGAATGGTGGCCCATGAATTCTTCGAAACCTCGGACATCGAGGCGCGGAAAGATCTTCCGCGCGCTCGCGATCACAATCATCATCATCGCGGTGCTGGTCGTTGCCGGCGGCGTCTGGACGTACTATCAGGCGGTCGGCCGGTTCGAAGTGCGGCGCGTTTCTCTGCCGACCCGGATTTTCGCTGACTCGGTACCTCTGAACCCCGGTGTCGAACTTCCGCAGGATCGGTTCACCTCGAAACTCGAACGGCTCGGCTATCGGGAGGTGGAGGCCCCCTCCAGTCCCGGCGAATACAGCCATTCGGGGAGTGTCTACGACGTCTACCTCCGGGAGTTCGAACGACCGGGCCGGCCGGGCAAAGCGATGGAGGTTCGGATCGTTCTCCAGGACGGCGCCGTGCAGTCGGTCGACTCCATTCCCGAAGGGACCCCGGTGCAGACCGCAGCTCTCGAGCCGGAGCTCCTCACCTCCATTCTCGGAAAGCATCTCGAGAATCGGACGCCGGTGAGCCTCGATCAGATTCCCCAGCACCTCGTCGATGCGGTGGTGGTCACCGAGGATTCCCGCTTCTTTCAGCACCCCGGGATCGACCCCATCGGAATCTTCCGTGCCCTGGCCAAAAATATCCGCGCGGGGGGCGTCTCGGAAGGCGGTTCGACGCTGACTCAGCAGCTCGTCAAGAACTACTATCTGTCGAACGAGCGGACCATCCGGCGGAAAGTGGTCGAGGCATTCATGGCGGTGATTCTCGATGCCCGCTATTCGAAGCGCGAGATTCTTCAGGCTTACATGAATGACATCTACCTCGGGCGGAACCGATCGATCTCCATCATGGGAGTGGGGCAGGCGGCTCACTACTATTTCGGCAAGCCGGTTGCGGAGATCGACGTGGCGGAAGCCGCCATGCTCGCCGGGATGATCCGTTCGCCGAACAACTACTCTCCGTTCGATGAGCCGGACAAGGCGAAGACACGCCGGAACACCGTGCTCGATCTGATGCTGAAACACGAGAAGATCAGCCGGGAGGAGTATCAGAAGGCGGTCGACGAACCTCTGCCGGACAATCCGACGCGATCCCGTGCCGGCCTGACTTCGATCCCGTTCTACGTCGACGCGGTGCTGGCCGAGCTGGATCGTGACTACGGAATCGGCGACGTGCAGGGTCGCGGGCTGTCGATCTACACGGCAATCGATCTCGACTGGCAGGACCGCGCCGCCAGGCGGCTGAGCTCGGGCCTCGAGCATCTCCAGGACTCCTACTCGCGTCTGCGGAAACGCGACGAGCCGCTGGAAGGCGCCCTGCTGGCTGTGGATGTCGAAAGCGGGGAAATCCGGGCCCTCGTCGGCGGAAGAGATTACGACCGGAGCCAGTTCAACCGTGCCCTGAGTGCGCGCCGGCAGGTGGGGTCGCTGTTCAAGCCATTCGTCTATCTCGCCGCCTTCGAGCCCAGTCTCTCCGGACAGAACATCACCCCGGCCACGCTGGTCAAGGATTCGAAGTTTGTCCTCAAACGCCGGTTCGCCTCCGACTGGTCGCCGCACAATTACGGTGGGGTCTACCACGGAGTGGTCACCGTGCGTCAGGCGCTGGAGCATTCGATGAATGCGGCTTCGGTTCGGGTCGGCCTCGCTGCGGGGATGGATTCGATCATCCGCACCGCTCACGTCCTGGGGGTGGATCAGGAACTGGATGACAACCCTTCGCTGATCCTTGGGGCCGCGGAGATTCCTCCCATCACCATGGCCCAGGCCTACACCACCCTGGCCAGAATGGGCTCGCGCGTTCCTCTCCGGACGATCCGGGCGATCTCCAACGATCGGGGCAGGACGATCGCCGGAGGGGCACAGATCGAGCCGGTCCAGGTGTTTCCCTCGCGTGATGTCTTTCTGGACGTCAATCTGATGGAAGGGGTGATCCGCCGGGGCACGGCGGCGCGGGCTCGCGCAATGGGATTCCGGCGTACCGCGGCCGGAAAGACCGGAACCACAAACGACAAGCGCGATGCCTGGTTCATCGGCTTCACCCCGAAAACGCTGGCCGCAGTCTGGGTCGGTTTCGATGACAACACGCCGGTGGGCCTGTCGGGCTCGGAGGCAGCGGTTCCGATCTGGACCCGTTTCATGAAAGACGCGACGGAGGACCGGAAAGAGACCGACTTTCCCGTCCCGGCGGGCATCGTTTTCGAGAAAATCGACATGACCACCGGGCAGCTCGCGACCGAATGGTGTCCCGACGACGTGATCATCGAGGAGGCGTTCAAGTCGGGCACACAGCCGATGACACCATGTCAGAAGCATCAGCCGCCCCCTCCGCCGGAGCCGGAGTACCCGTTCGATCCATCCATGCAGCCATACCCTGGAATGCCGGGAGCGCCGCAAGGGGAGAGTCGTGATCTGCCTCAGCTCGAAGGGGGAATCTTCGGTGGGGACACCGAGACGGGGCCGCCGGGAACCGAGACCGGCCCGAGGGAACGTCCGCGGACGGTTCCGAATCCCTCGCCGCAGCTTCCGCCTCGACGGCGACTCCCGCCGCCCGACCGTCAGGCTGCACCGCCGCCGCCTGCGCCCGCACCGACCAGCACGGCGGACAATCCTCCCGGGACTCCGAAGCCGCAACCCCCCGGTCAGGAGAAGGAGGGAAAGAAGGACGAGACGAAACCGCCGGGCAACCCCGACGGGAAACCGAAAAAGCCTCCGAAGGAATCACCCCCTCCGCCAGCGAATGCGGATGAGGGGAGGAGACCGAAGGGGACGGCCGTGAACGAATCGGGCCGTCCGCCGGGCAGAACGGCTCAGTCCTGGTGACGTGAGAAGACGAGCGTGGCGTTGGTGCCGCCGAATCCGAAGGAGTTCGACAAAGCGTTTCGGATTTCGGCCTTCCGTGCCTGGTTCGGAACGTAATCCAGGTCGCACTCCGGATCCGGGTGCTCATAGTTGATCGTCGGCGGAATGATTCCGTCACGGACGACCCTGGCGCAGATCGCCGCTTCCAGTCCTCCCGCGGCTCCGAGGAGGTGTCCGGTCATCGACTTGGTGGAGCTCATGGCGATCTTCCGGGCTCCCTCGTCTCCGAACACCAGCTTGACCGCGACCGTCTCGGCCTTGTCACCAGCAGGGGTGGAGGTTCCATGGGCATTGATGTAGTCGATCTCGTCGGGCTGAAGACCGGCGTCCTTCAAGGCGAGCCTCATCACCCGCGAGGATCCCTCACCGTCGGCGCAGGGAGCGGAGATGTGGTAGGCATCCCCGGTCATCGCGTAGCCCGAGAGCTCGCAGTAGATGGTGGCTCCTCTGCGGATCGCCTGTTCCCGTTCCTCCAGAATGAGAATGCCGGAACCCTCGGCGATGACGAAGCCGTCGCGCTCGAGGTCCCAGGGACGCGAGGCTTTCTCCGGCTCGTCATTGCGGGTCGAACAGAGCCCTCATCGCGGCGAAACCGGCCACGGCCAGAGGTGTGATGACCGCCTCGGTTCCTCCGGCGATCATCACGTCGGCTTCGCCTCGCTGAATGATCCGGAGCGAGTCTCCCACCGCGTGAGCGCCGGTGGCGCAGGCGGTACAGGGAGCGGAGTTCGGTCCCTTCGCTCCGAAACGGATCGAAACGTTTCCGGCGGCGAGATTGACGATCTGGCCGGGAATGAAAAATGGCGAGACGCGGCCGGGGCCCTTTTCGAGCAACGTGGTGTGGGTCTCCTCGATCAGAGGAAGTCCTCCGATTCCGGAGCCGATGACCACACCCATCCGCTCCGGGTCGGGAGAGGCGGAGCCGAGGCCGGAGTCATCCCACGCCATCTGCGCAGCGGCAACGGCGTAGTGGATGAAGGTATCCGACTTCTTGATCTCCTTCTTCTCGATCCAGTTGCCCGGATCGAATCCACGCACTTCTCCCGCAATGCGCGACGCGAAGGCGCCGGCATCGAACCTGGTGATCGGCCCGACGCCGGACTTCCCTGCGATCAGGCCCTGCCAGGTCGGCTCTGTGCCGATGCCCAGGGGAGAGATCATCCCCAGGCCGGTGACCACGACTCTTCGTTTCTCCAAAACCCTCTCCCGTCCGAAGTCCCGCCGCAGGAATTACTGCGCCTTGGCGTGCTTCTCGACGTATTCGACGGCATCCTTGACCCGGCGGATCTTCTCGGCTTCCTCGTCCGAAATCTCCACGCCGAACTCTTCCTCGAATGCCATGATCAGCTCGACGGTGTCGAGGGAATCGGCTCCCAGATCCTCGACGAACGAGGCCTCCGAGGTCACTTCCTCGGCGTCCACGCCCAGCTGCTCGACAATAATCGACTTTACGCGCTCCTCTACGGACATTCGTAGCCTCCCAATGTTGGATTCCTCGCGGAATTTCGAAGCGAACTTTTAACACAAGCAGCCCGCTCCGTCCACAGAATGCATGTTCCCTTCCGCTTCAGGCCCTCCGGACCGGCGAGGAATGAACGGCTGGACGCCCGGCCGCTCCGACGATACTCTGAGCGGGAGATGAGCGTACTCCGCAGGATCTTCACCTACGAGGAAGCGCTGGCCCTGATGCCGGAGGTGCGCCGCATCACCGACGATGCGGTGAGCCGGGTCACCGCTCTGCTCTCCGAGGGGAGCGCCCTGGAACCGGTCATTGCCGATGAGCGGATTCCGGAGTACGAGACGATCATCGACGGATGGGTCCACTCGATCCGGCAGTTGGGAGTCGAGGTGAAGGGCCTCTGGCTGATCGATTTCGACAGTGGCAGCGGTTACTACTGCTGGCGTTATCCGGAGCCTGCACTCGAGTACTACCATACCTATGACGAAGGTTTCGCCGGACGGGTCCGGCTCAACTGACATGGGTGGCGGAGCTCCGCTTTCCCGGTCCCGCGAGCTCCCGGTCAGCATCGCAGCTTCCGGGTTCACCATCGAAGGGAAATCCATCGCTGGAAACGAGAGCTGGTTCCGAGTGGGTGAGCTGGGTCTCGCCCTGGACATCGGAAGGTGCCCGGATCTGCTGGTGCCGACGCCCCATGTCCTGATCACCCATGCGCATCTCGATCACTCGCTCGGAATTCCTTTCTATGCCGCGCAGCGGAAACTTCAGAGTCTTCCCGCGGGGACGATCTGCCTGCCGGCAGAGAATGTCGAGCTGACCCGCGAGCTGATCCGCGTGCATGAGCGGCTTCAAGGCTCCCGATACGACCTGCAACTGCTGGGGTTCACGGCGGGGGAAAGCTTCAGCCCGAGGAGAGATCTCCGGGTCCGCGCTCACGACGCGACTCACACGATTCCGGCCCGGGCCTGGGAGGTGCTGGAGCTCCGACGAAAGCTGCGTCCCGAATACCGGGACTCGGAGGGCGAGGAGATCCGGCGGATCCGAGCTTCCGGGGTGTCGGTGACGGACGAGGAGGAAGCCTCGCTGCTGTTCTACACCGGCGACACCGATCGTGAGATCTTCGACCGCAGTCCCGCCCTGTTCGGCTCACGGGTGCTGATCATCGAGTGCTCCTTCGTGCAGCCGGACGATCGGGACCGGGCGGACCGTTATCGACACATTCATGCCGATGATCTGTGGGCGCGGGCGGAACAATTCGAAAACGAGCTGATCCTGCTCACTCACTTCTCGCTCCGGGATTCACCGGAACAAACCCGCGGGATGATCTCGGCGCGCTGTCCGGAAGTTCTCCGAGACCGGATCCGGCTGGCGTTTCCCGCACCTCATGACCGGCTCTGAACCGCGGAAGGATCACGGCTGAAGCGATCCCGATGATGGAATATCGATTGCACAGGGGTGCATCGTTCTGATCATGACAAAATTCACCGGCAGTCCCCGCACGGCTTCTTTCCTTCTTCTGCTCCTGCTGGCTGGCGTTTGGTCCCTGCATCCGATTTCAGCGGCGGAACCAGCCCCCTCTGCCCGCGGATCCGCACCGATCTCGATGCAGGCCCTGCATTCGAAGGTCGACCCGCTGGTCAATGGATCTCTGGCCCGGAATGCGGAGACGAGTATCCGCATCGTGGACGTCGAGACGGGGCAGGTGGTTGCGGAGCGGAACCCTCACCAACCGCTCGCTCCGGCCTCGAACATGAAGCTGTTCACCACCGCTGCGGGGCTGGAGCTTCTGGAGCAGCCCTATGAATTCACCACCACGGTCTCGATGCTCGGTGACGTTGATTCCAGCGGGGTGCTGCATGGGGATGTGAAGATCACCGGGGGAGGAGATCCCACCATCGGGACCCGCTTTCACGACGGTCGTGCCACCGCGGTGGTGGAAGAGTGGGTCAGCGAGCTGAAGCGGCTGGGCATTCAAACCATCGACGGCAATCTGATTTTCGAGTACGGCTTCTTCGACGATACGTGGGTTCACCCGTCGTGGCCGAAAGACCAGCTGGTGCACTGGTACGAAGCTCCGGTTTCGGCTCTGTCGATGCAGGAGGGCTGCGTCCAGGTGAGGGTGACTCCGGGACAGCCGGGGAAGCCGGCCGTGGTCGAGATGATCCCTCCGAACCGCTTCATCACCATCGAGAACACCTGCGTGACCAGTCCACGTGGACGGGGAGTCTTCATCGGCCGGAAGCCCGGGACCAACACGATTCTGGTTCATGGGAATGTCTCTCCTCGTGCCGGGGCGACCGAGATCAACGTTACGGTCATGCATCCGGTCCGCTATTTCGCCAACGTCGTCCACGACACCTTCACCCGAACCGGAATCCGTCTGACGGGCCAGCCGCTGGTCACCCGGAAGGATCCGCGAAACGGATGGAAGACGGTCACCAGGCATCGCACACCGCTCCCCGTGGTGATCTACGTGATCAACAAGAAGAGCCAGAACTACTATGCGGAGCAGCTTCTGAAGACGATCGGGGCCGAACGGAAGGGGGTCGGATCATGGGAGACCGGCACGTCGACCGTGGAAGGGTGGATTCACGGCGAGCTGGGGGTTGCTCCGGCCGAGTTCGATCAGGTGGACGGGTCGGGAATGTCGCGGGAGAACCGGGCTTCCTCCGCGGCATTCATCGAGCTGCTGCGGCACATGTGGAAAAGCCCGCACCGGTTCGACTTCGTCAGCTCGATGCCCTACTCGGGGGAGATGGACTCGCGGCTTCGACGGCGGCTCAACCGGCAGCCGTATGCGCGGAACATCTACGCGAAGACGGGCTACATTTCAGGGGTGATCGGGCTCAGCGGCTATGTCCATGGGGAGAGCGGCCGGGTCTACGCGTTCTCGATGCTGTTCAATCACTACCGGACGGGCGTGCTGGGCGTCTACAAGCTCCAGGATGACATTCTCCAGGCGCTGGTCCGGAATGGCTGATCGTGGCGGTGACTCAGGGCTCGGTCAATGACCGGGGGAGAATCTGGAGTGTCCATGCGGCCAGCCCGACGCGCGCTGTTGCCACCGTCTGCGGTCCCGGCAGTCTGAGGACCGGCCCGACCAGGACCGCTCCTTCGGCGCGGACAAACCGGTCGAGAGCATCATCGATCGTGATTCCCACGATCTGGATCATCTCGGGTCTGCTCGACCCCGCAGGAACCGCCCGTCCCGAGCTGTCGGTCAGGGTGATCCTCTCCAGGGTGAATTCGGTTTCTCCCGCCCGCTCTCCCCGCCCGTCCATGGCTTCGAATCCTATGCAATTTCGATGCTGCAGGTCCGTGTTGTGTGAGCCAATACACGGGTGCGGTATCGAACATTCGGAGGCGAATGATGAGTGACGATCAGGCGATGCGCGAGGAGTTCAGAGGTCCTCAGCAGGTTCAGACGGCCGAGGCGGGGCGCGAGCAGGAAGAGCCCTCCCGTTTCGATCCTCCTCCGCTGGCCCTGACCTTCGACGACGTTCTGCTGGTCCCCTCGCGTTCCGAGATTCATCCGAACTTCGTCGATACGCGCGCCCGCCTGACCCGGGACATCACCCTCAACATTCCGATCCTTTCCGCGGCCATGGACACGGTGACCGAGGCCCGCCTGGCGATTGCCATTGCACAGCAGGGCGGCATCGGCATCATCCACAAGAACATGTCCATCGAGCAACAGGCCGAAGAGGTGGATCGGGTGAAACGCTCCGAGGCCGGAATGATCGTCGACCCGGTGACCATGCGGCCCTGGCAGCGGATCTCCGAAGCTCTCCAGGTGATGGAAAAGTACAAGATCTCCGGTGTGCCGGTCACCGATGCGCAGGGGAAGCTGGTGGGCATTCTGACCAACCGCGACCTCCGTTTCGAGACCCGGTTCGACCTTCCCATCTCGGAGAGGATGACCAAGGACAACCTGATCACGGTACCGGTCGGAACCACGCTGGACGAAGCCCGCGAGGTCCTCCATCACCACCGGATCGAAAAGCTGCTGGTGGTCGACGGTCACGGTGACCTGAAGGGTCTGATCACGGTCAAGGACATCCAGAAGGCGCGGCGCTACCCGCTCGCCTCCAAAGACCCGCTCGGACGTTTGCGCTGTGGCGCTGCGATCGGGGTGGGGAAGGAAGGGCTCGACCGGGCGCGGGCCCTGATCGATGCGAAAGTCGACGTCGTGGTGGTCGATTCCGCTCACGCACATTCGCGCGGCGTGATGGACCTGATCCGCGAGTTCAAGCAGCTTTTCCCCGATACACCTCTGATCGCCGGCAATGTCGCGACCGCGGAGGGCACCGAGGATCTGATCCGGCTGGGAGTCGACGCGGTCAAGGTCGGGATCGGACCCGGCTCGATCTGCACCACCCGGGTCATCGCCGGTGCCGGCGTGCCTCAGGTGACCGCCATCATGGAGTGTTGTCGTGTGGCCGCGAAGTACGACATTCCGATCATCAGTGACGGCGGGATCAAGTTCTCGGGCGATCTGGTCAAGGCGCTGGCCGCCGGAGCCAATACGGTCATGATCGGCTCTCTGTTCGCCGGCACGGACGAGGCGCCGGGCGAAACGATTCTGTATCAGGGCCGGACCTTCAAGGCGTACCGCGGCATGGGCTCGATCGGTGCGATGCAGGCGGGCTCGAAGGATCGTTACTTTCAGGAGAGTGAGACCGAAGCGTCGAAACTGGTTCCGGAAGGAATCGAAGGCAAGGTTCCGTACAAGGGCTCGCTCTCCGCAATGATCCCCCAGATCGTGGGCGGGCTCCGCTCCGGAATGGGGCTGACCGGATCGCGGGATATCGACGAGCTGCGGACCCGATCCCGGTTCGTACGCGTGACGGCGTCCGGGCTGCGGGAAAGCCACGCCCATGACGTGATCATCACCAAGGAAGCTCCCAACTACCGGATCGAATCGAACAACGGCGACTGATCGGGTGTCCGTGGATCGATGCCGCGTCATCCTGGTGGACCCGCCGGCAGGTGCAACGGTCGGTGCCGCAGCCCGCGCGATGAAGAACTTCGGGCTGAACGCGCTCACGCTGATTTCCCGCGATGGCTTCGAGCGGAACGAGGCCGTGCGCTGGGCCAGCGGCGCCGATGATCTGCTGGAGCGGATGAGGATCGAATCCGAATTGATCACCTCGCTCGACCCGGCTGACGTGCCCGTGCTGGTTCACCCTCCCGGCTCGGCGCCGTCGCCCTCCGACCTTCCTCCTTCCGCTCTGTTGTCCTTCTTCCAGGACCTCCCGTCGAATCGGAGCGTGGCTCTGATCCTCGCGGCCGACCCCGAGCAGGCCCGGCGGGATCTGGGGACCGTCCCGGGCGAGGTCTGGTTCTGCCCGCTGCCGGCCGCCCTCTCCGCTGCTCAGCAGGTCGCCATCCTCGGCTATGAACTGAGCGGGTGCTCGGTGGTACGAGCGACTCGACCGGCGCGTCCTGCAGCTCCGGACGGAGTGCTGGAGCGGATCGCGACCTGGAGCCGCGAGATCGAGCGCCGTCATGACGTCGAGGTCGAGGATTCTGCTGAGCTGAAGCGACTGATGATGCGCAGCCGGCTGGGTTCACGGGAGGCGACCCTGGTGCTCGGAATCCTTCGCCAACTCGAGTGGAAACTGAAGACCGGGCAGTAGCCCATGTTGAGGAGCCGAAGCTGTGCGCGACCCAGCAGACAGGCCGCAATCCGCCTCCGCAGCAGAGCTGGTGAGCGATGTTTCGGGCGTTCCCCGAATCAGGCCGTCGATCCGGTGTGGTCGGCGTGACCTTCCTTCGGGGCGAGGCAGTCAGCAATCATGTCGATGAACAGTTCGAGATCGAACGGTTTGAGGATCGCATTGCAGACCGCCCCCTCCGGGATCTTGTCGATGCCCCGTTTCCCCGCGGCGGTGAAAACGATGATGTGCGGCCTTTCCGGAAACCGGGAAATTCGGCGGAGGAATTCGAAGCCGTCGATCTTCGGCATCATCAGATCGAGGAGGATCAGGTCGTAGGACTCCGACTCGAGCAGCTGAAGGGCGACTTCTCCGTCCTGAGCCAGCTGCACCTCGAACTGCATCCGGGTGAGGACCGCGTTGAGCAGCACGCGGATCGCCACGTCGTCATCGACGACGAGGATTCTGCGGCCCGAACCGTCAAGCTTGTGAATCGGCATGGTCTATCCTTCGCTTCCGAGCATCGTGGTCCGCCTCGATACTCAGAAGAGAAACATTCTCAGTCGTTTAACTGATTTCATTGTGGCCCGGAAAGGGACTGAAAATCAACGGGATGGGACTCCTCGGAGGAGGCGGGGGTTCAGTTGGCAGCGGGAGATCGTATGATTCTTCAGATGAAGCGTCACCATGGGAGAGGGGCATGAAGCCAGCAGGCGGGAAGGATCAGAATTCGGAAGCCGAGATCGGGAAACTGAGGGAGGAGATTCTCCGACACGAGAGGCTCTACTACGTCGACGCGGCTCCGGAGATCAGCGACTACGAGTTCGATCAGATGATGCACCGGTTGCAGGAACTGGAGAACGCACATCCGGAGCTGCGCACCCTCGATTCGCCGACCCTGCGTGTGGGAGGGGCTCCGCTGTCGGATTTTCCCACGGTCAGGCACGACCCGCCGATGCTGTCGATCGAGAACGCCTACTCGTTCGAGGAGCTCCGGGAATGGGAGCAGCGGATCGTCGGTCTGCTCGGGACCGATGAGCTGAGCTACCTGGTGGATGTGAAGATCGATGGCATTTCGATCGATCTCGTTTACGAGAAGGGTCTGCTCACCCGCGCGGCGACGCGAGGCGACGGCTCCCGGGGGGACGAGGTAACGGCGAACGTGCGGACGATCCGTTCGCTGCCGCTGCGGATCGAATCGGGGTTCGATCTGTTGCAGGTGCGTGGCGAGGTTTTTCTGGCCAGGAAGCAGTTTGCCCGCCTCAACGCTCAGAAGGAAGAAGAAGGGGAGCCGCCTCTGGCCAATCCCCGGAACGCGGCGGCAGGATCGCTGAGGCTCAAGGATCCCCGCCAGACCGCCCGACGGGGCCTCAGTGTCTGGCTCTATTCGGTGGTCAGAGCCGATGATCGCCGCATCGAATCGCAGCATCAGGCGTACGGAATCCTCGACCGGGCGGGCCTCCCGTCCAACCCGGTCCGCGAGCAGTGCAGAGGCATCGAAGAGGTCGAGGCGTTCATCGAACGCTGGCGGGAGAGGCGGCATCAACTGGATTTCGAGATCGACGGGATCGTGGTCAAGGTCGATCGATTCGATCTCCGCAACGAGCTGGGCTCGACCTCCAAGGCCCCGCGCTGGGCGATCGCATTCAAATACCCTCCCGAAGCGGTCAGGACCGTCGTTCGCGAGATCGTGGCGCAGGTCGGCCGCACGGGAACGATCACGCCGGTGGCGGTGTTCGACCCGGTCTTCGTCGCCGGCTCGACAGTGCAGCGGGCGACGCTTCACAACTTCGAGGAGGTCGCCCGGAAAGATGTCCGGCTGGGGGATACCGTGCTGGTGGAAAAGGGGGGTGAAGTGATTCCCAAGGTGGTGGAGGTCGTTGCCGACCTGCGGCCGCCCGGCGCTACTCGCGTCATTCCCCCGGAGAGCTGTCCGGTGTGCGGGCAGCCGGTCCACCGGTTCCAGGACGAAGTCGCCCTGCGCTGCGTGAACCAGGGCTGTCCGGCGATCGTTCGGGAGTCGATTCTCCACTTCGCTGCGCGGAAGGCGATGAACATCGAAGGGGTTGGGGAGAAGTCGGTGGATCAGTTTCTGGAAGCCGGACTGCTGCAGGACTACACGTCTCTGTACGCCCTGCGGCGGGAAGACCTGGTCGGGCTGGAGCGGTGGGGAGAAACCAAGGCCGACAATCTCCTCGCCGAGATCGGACGGTCGAGATCGGTCGAGCTCGAACGGCTGATCTTCGCCCTGGGAATCCGGTTCGTCGGTGAGCGGGTGGCCCGCCTCCTGGCGGATCGTTTCGAGACCATCGAGGGCCTGATGGCAGCGACCGTGGAAGAGCTCATCGACATTCCGGAGGTGGGACCGAAGGTCGCGGAATCGGTTCGGTTCTACGCTTCGGTCGAGGCGAATCGGGAGCGGATTCGCCGGCTGCAGAGCCTGGGTGTCGATCCGAAGCGGGTGAGCCGGGCCTCCGGCAGTCTTCTCGCGGGTCAGACCATTGTCGTGACCGGAACCCTCGAGCGGTACTCGCGGGACGAGATTCACCGTTTGATCGAGAAGGAAGGGGGGAAGGCTTCAGGCTCGGTTTCCTCCCGGACTTCGTTTGTGATCGCGGGAGAGAATGCCGGTTCGAAGCTGGACAAGGCGAACAAGCTGGGCGTTCGGGTGCTCTCCGAGGAGGCGTTCCTTCAGATGATCGGAAATCCGGATCACCAGGTATAGACGTCGACGTTCGCGCGGCTGCGGAGCTCCTCGGTCCAGCGGTCGATCTCCTGTTGCAGGCGTTCGGACTTGAGGAGTGCCCGGATCTCCGGTCGGACCTCGGAGAGGGGTTGAGGCGGGAGGCCCCGATCCCGGCGTTGAGGCAGCCAGACCTCGCGGTAGTACTGCTCGACCTCTTCGAGAGGCACGAAGATCATCGGCGAGAAGCGCTCTTCGACGTAAGCCTCGACCTGAAGCTGTCGCTTGACCAGTGCGCGGATCTCATCCATGGAGAGCTCCGCTTTGCTGACCGCCTGCTGAAACGCCTCGGGCGAGGGAAAGCGCGCCACAATCTCCTGGAGGCGGGCTTCGATGGCATCCTTCGAGACATCCTCGGAGCCGAATCGCTGGACGTCCCGGTAGCGGAGTGTTTGCGCGATCATCCACAGGAGGAGCCGGTGGCGGTAATCGTCCATCGATTCGCCGCTGTTTCGTGGGATGATCTGCAGGAGGACCATCTGATCGATCTCGCTGGTGGTGATCACCTGGTCCTCGATGATCGCGGCGATCCGATCGATGATCTCCGCCGGGGCCGTAGCGGCAACCGTGAGGAGAAGCAGGCTGATCAGCAGGAAGACTCTTCGCATGGAGATGATGTGACCGGATGGAGTCTATCAGCAGTCCCCTCCGGTGCTCGAGCGAATCGAGCGATGCAGGGGGCGTTCCCGGATCCGATTCGGAATCTTGGCACGCCGGTGAAACGTTTCGGGATTAGCACTCTGAATCGAAGAGTGCCAGAATACCGACAACCCGTTCAGCACGACCTCAGGGGTGAGGCTGGAAGGGATTGGCGGAGCGGAAGAGTTTCGAGAGACGACGGACGATCATGCTGAAGCCAGGAACGAACGAGGAGGCTCTGGAACAACGGTCCCGGGAAGTACTCCGGGAGATCGTTCTCCGTTTCGTGGCGACGGGTGAGCCGGTCAGCTCGCGGACGCTTTCCAGGGGTGGCCGCTTCGACCTGTCGCCGGCCACGCTGCGAAACGTCATGGCCGACCTCGAGGACCTCGGATACCTGACGCATCCCCACACTTCCGCGGGACGGATTCCGACCGACCGGGGTTACCGGTTCTTCATCGACTACCTGATGCGGTCCAGGCGGCTGACCCAGCACGAAAAGGAAGCGATCGACGAGCAGGTGGCAGGGGTCAACGAGCTGGATGACCTGCTTCAGATCAGCTCGAAGCTGCTCAACAAGCTGAGCAATCAGGTCGGACTGGTTTTTCTGCCGCTGGTTCCGCAGCTCTCCGTCCGCAGCATGGACTTCATCCGGGTCGCGGAGCGGAGGATCCTCTGCGTCATCGTGGGGACCAACGGAGTGGTGTTGAACAAGGTCATCGAGACCAGTGAGGATCTGAGCCGCGATGATCTGGAGAAGGTGAGCCACTACATCACCGGCGAGTTTACCGGGTTGACTCTGACCGGGATCCGCGACCGGCTGGTGACGATGATGCGCGAGGAGCGGGCCCGGTTCGACCGGATGCTGGAGCGGATCATCGGCCTGGGGCTGGCAGCTTCGGATCTGAGTCTTCCGGAGGAGCACGAGCTTTATCTGGAAGGCGCCTCGTCGATTCTGGACAAGCCGGAGTTCGCCGATGTGGAGGCGATGAGAAAGACCCTGCTGGCCTTCGAGGAGAAGGGAAAGCTGGTGGAGATCCTCAATCGCTGCATCAATGAGGAAGGATTACAGATTCTCGTCGGTTCCGAGAGTCAGTTCACGTCGAACTACAATTTCAGTCTGGTCGCCGCGCGATACGGAACGGAGACGCGACCGGTGGGACTGGTCGGAATCATCGGCCCCACCCGGATGGAGTATGGGCGGATTGCCCCGCTGGTCGAGTATCTGGGAGACGCGCTCAGCCGGAAGATCGAGAATGATTCAGGAGAAAGGGATTGAACGACAAGGATCGAAAAGATGACGGCGTCGAAAAGGATGATGACGACGTCTACGTGATTGATGCCTCTGATCTGGACGAAGTGGAGGGCTCATCGGCGGCCGATCTGTCGGCGGTCGAAGCAGATGCCGCATCCCCGTCCGGGGATGATTCGGGCGTGGATCCGCTGAGAGCCGAGAATCAGGAATTGAGGGATCGCTATCTTCGCATGCGTGCGGATTTCGAGAACTTCCGCAAGCGGATGGAGCGGGAGAAAGCGGAGTACTACCGCTACGCGCTGGCGGGCATTCTGCGGGAGCTCCTGCCGGTGGTGGACAACTTCGAACGAGCGCTGAGCAGCAGCGAAGGCGGGGGCGAGGAGTTCATCCGCGGAATCGAGCTGATCTACAAGCAACTGATGGATGTTCTGAAGAAGGAAGGTCTTCAGCGCATCGAGGCGGAAGGCCAGCTGTTCGATCCGAACATCCATGAGGCGGTTGCGCGGGAGGAGAACGGGGAGATTCCGGCGCACACCATCACGGACGTTCTGCAGCCGGGGTATGTTCTGCAGGACCGCCTGCTGCGTCCGGCAATGGTGCGGGTCGCGGTCGGAGGTCCCGAGGCCGGGCGTTCCGGGACGGGCGAGACCAACGTCGACTGATCATGAGCAAGATTATCGGCATCGACCTCGGTACCACGAACTCCTGCGTCTCCATCGTGGAGGTGACCGAGCCGCAGGTGATCGCGAACCGGGAGGGGAGCCGGACCACTCCGTCCATCGTCGGATTCACCGAAGATGGCGAACGGCTGGTCGGGCAGATCGCGAAGCGTCAGGCGATCACCAACCCGTTCAACACCGTCTATGCCATCAAGAGGCTGATTGGCCGGAAGTTCGATTCACCGGAAGTCGAACGCGCCCGCAAGGTCCTGCCGTACGAGATCGTCTCCGCATCCAACGGGGACATGAAGGTCCGGATCAGGACGCACGAATATTCGCCGGAAGAGATCTCCGCATTCGTGCTCAAGGAGATCCGTGCCTTCGCGGAAGAGCTCCTGGGCGAAGAGATCGAGCAGGCGATCATCACCGTCCCGGCCTACTTCGACGACTCCCAGCGTCAGGCAACCCGCGATGCCGGCAAGATCGCCGGTCTGGAAGTGCTCCGGATCATCAACGAGCCCACCGCTGCAGCGCTGGCCTACGGTCTGGACAACAAGGAAGACAAGCTCGTCGCCATCTACGACCTCGGCGGGGGCACCTTCGACATTTCCATTCTCAAGCTGGAGGCCGGGCTGTTCGAGGTCCTTTCCACCGCCGGTGACACCTACCTCGGCGGCGAGGACTTCGACAAGAAGATCATCGACTGGCTGGTGGACGAGTTCGAGAAGGAGACGAAGATCGATCTGCGGGACGACCGGATGGCTCTGCAACGGCTCAAGGAAGCCGCGGAAAAGGCCAAGTGCGAGCTCTCCTCGGCGGAGGAGACCCGGATCACGCTGCCCTTCATTTCCGCGGACGACAGCGGCCCCCGACATCTGAATCGGGTTCTGACCCGCGCGCTGTTCGAGTCGATGGTGGATGATCTTCTCGATCGTACCGTCGGGCCGGTCAGAGACGCTCTCGAGCAGGCTGGGGTCTCGGCCTCCGAGATCGAGGAAGTCGTTCTGGTGGGTGGCCAGACCCGCATGCCCAAGGTGATGCGCACGGTCGAGAAACTCTTCGATCGAAAGCCGAATCGGTCGATCAACCCCGACGAGGTGGTCGCCGTGGGCGCGGCGATCCAGGGCGCGATCATGCGGGGAGACGTGAAGGACATGGTTCTTCTCGACGTCACTCCTCTGTCACTCGGGATCGAAACCCGCGGCGGTCTGTTCACCAAGATCATCGACCGCAACGCCACCATTCCGACCAAGAACTCGCTGGTCTTCACCACCGTGGCAGACAACCAGAACAAAGTTCAGGTTCACGTCCTGCAGGGGGAGCGGGAGTTTTCCAGGGAAAACAAGTCGCTTGGGAAGTTCGACCTGGTCGGCATCCCTCCTGCTCCTCGAGGCGTTCCCCAGATCGAGGTCACCTTTTCGATCGATTCGAACGGCATCGTCAACGTCAGCGCGCGCGACCAGGCCACCGGACAGTCCACCGGGGTACAGATCAATCCCGCGGGCGGCCTGACTCAGGACGAGATCGAGCGGATCATCCGGGACGCGGAGGAGCACTCCCGCGCCGATGCCCAGCGGCGGGACATTCGAGCCCTTCAGAACAAGCTGGAAGGGATGATCTACACCAATGAAAAAGTGTTCCGCGAGTTCGGAAACCTCCTCTCGGAGGATGACCGCGGAAAGGTACAGAAGGTCCTGACTGCCGCGAAGAATGCCGTCACCGGTGAGCACCGTCAGCAGTTGAACGATGCCATCTTCGATCTGCAGGCCGCGTCCCGGATCCTGACCAGCGTGATGCTCTACAACCCGATGAAGATGAATGCACCGGGCGGGTCGAGCGATTAACCCCGCGATCCCCCTTCGTTCACAGGAAAACAGGAGAAGATGCAGACGTCGCAGAAGAGAGACTACTACGAGATCCTGGAGGTGCAGCGTAGTGCCTCCCTCGAAGAGATCAAGAAGTCGTACCGCCGCCTGGCCCTGAAGTTCCATCCGGACAAGAACCCCGGGGACGGCGCGGCGGAGGAACGCTTCAAGGAGGCCGCCGAGGCCTACAGCGTCCTTTCGGACGACGAGAAGCGCTCCCGTTACGACCGATTCGGCCATCAGGGAGTGAACGGTGGAGGGGGGGCTGGCTTCGGCGGCTTCGATCCGACCCAGTTCACCGACTTCGCCGACATCCTCGGGGACCTGTTCGGCATGGGCGACCTGTTCGGTGGCCGGGGCCGTGGGAACCGCCCTGCCCGAGGCGCCGATCTCCGTTTCGACCTCCGGCTGGATTTCCGCGATGCCGTGTTCGGCAAGGACATGACGATCGAGGTGCCCAGAACGGCCACCTGCACGACCTGCGGTGGCAGCGGTGCGGCGCCGGGGACGGCACCGGTCACCTGCACGGGTTGCGGCGGACGTGGGCAGGTACGATTCACCCAGGGCTTTTTTGCCGTCTCCAGAACCTGTCCCCAGTGTGGAGGTCAGGGAACGAAGATTTCCGACCCCTGTGGTGACTGTCGAGGCGCGGGACGGACGCGGGAGCAGAAGTCGATCTCGATCCGGATTCCGGCAGGCGTCGATGATGGAACCCGGATGCGGGTCGCGGGCGAGGGTGACGCAGGGAGTCAGGGAGGCCCGGCCGGGGATCTCTACGTCTTCATCTCGGTCAAACCGGACGCGCGGTTCGTCCGGCGCGACTACGAGATTCACACCGAGCAGACCCTCTCAATCACCCAGGCGACCCTGGGTGCGGAGTTGAACGTGGAAACTCTCGAGGGGAGTGAGCCACTGAGGGTTCCTCCCGGGACTCAGCCCGATCAGGTGTTCCGGCTCCGCGGAAAAGGAGTGCCGTACATCGACGGTGGCGGACGTGGCGACCATCACGTCCACGTGCGCGTGAGGATTCCCACCACTCTCGATGAACGTGAGCGGGAACTGCTCGAAGAGCTTGCCCAGCTCCAGGGCGAGGAGCCTCCGGAGGCGCGCGGCGTGTTCGGCAAGGTCCGCGACTTCCTCAAGCAGTAGTCAACCGCACAGACCACCACTCTCCCCGGCTGAGCTCGTGTTCGACCTTCAGCCCGTGGGAGAGTGCCGCGGTCCGTACCTCGTCGGCGGCCTCGGTGACGATTCCACTGAGGATCAGCCGGGCCCCGGGAGCGAGGAGAGGCACGACCTGTCCGAGTGAAGCGATGATCACCCCGGGCAGGATGTTCATGGTCACCACGTCGAAGCGGGCAGCGCGGTGGATCGCAGCCGGTGTGCCGAAAAACAGCCGCACGTCGGAGCTCCGAAGACCGTTCCTCTGCAGGTTGCGGGTGGCGACCCCGAAGGTGTCGATATCGTTGTCGAAGGCGACCACCCGAGGGGCGCCGAGTCTGGCCATGCCGATTGCGAGGATCCCGCTTCCGGTTCCGATGTCCAGAGCACGGCTGTTGCCGAGATCGAGCGTTTCGAGCATCTCCAGACAGAGCGCCGTCGATTCGTGGGAGCCGGTGCCGAACGCCCGCTCCTGGGGAATGATCAGTGCGATCCGATCCGGCTCGTTGATCAGCGCCGGATTGGGAGCCACCACGAACCGTTCTCCCACCAGCATCGGGGAGAGCGAGTGCTCGTAGCGCTCGAGCCAGTCGACGTGAGGCTCGTCCCGCAAGCGAACGGTGATCCCTTCGCGATCCCCCAGAATCCGCCGTCCCTCGTTTCGGCTGGCGGGGTCGGGGTAATAGCAGGAGACGACCGTCTCATCGCCGGCGGCCTCGATACTCGATCCGCTGCAGAGGGAGAGAAACAGAACGCTCTCGACCTGATCCTCCAGATCGCGCCGGTCCGACGGGTAGCGGATTTCGAGGACGTAATCGAGCATGACTGGCTGCCGGGCAGACCCGGCGGCTCCAGCCACCGGGTCGCTGAACAGGTCAGGAACGGGCGTCGATGGGGACGTACTGGCGGTTCAGGTCCCCGACGTAGATCTGTCGCGGCCGTGCAATCTTCTGGTCGGGATCCTGGAGCATCTCCTGCCACTGTGCCAGCCAGCCGGAAACGCGGGGGATGGCGAACAGCACGGGAAACATCGCCAGAGGAAACCCCATCGCCTGATAGATCAGGCCGGAGTAGAAGTCGACGTTCGGATAGAGTTTTCGTGAGACGAAGTACTCGTCGTTCAGAGCGATCTTCTCCAGTTCGAGAGCAATGTCGAGGAGCGGATTCCGGCCGGTCACCTGGAACACGTCGTCGGCCGTCTGCTTGATGATCTTCGCGCGCGGATCGTAGTTCTTGTAGACCCGATGGCCGAAGCCCATCAGACGGACCTCGCCACCCTTGACCCGATCGACGAAGGCACCAACGTTTCGGGGCGAGCCGATTTCCGTCAGCATCCGGATGACCGCCTCGTTCGCGCCGCCATGCAGCGGTCCGTACAACGCCGCGGAGGCGCCGGCAACTGCCGAGTAGGGATCGACCCGGGAACTTCCGATGGCGCGCATCACGCTGGTGGAACAGTTCTGCTCGTGATCCGCGTGCAGAATGAAAAGGACGTCCAGGGCACGCTCCAGAATCGGATTCGGCTGGTAGCGCACCTCGGTCATCCGGTACATCATGTTCAGAAAGTTTCCAGAGTAGGAAAGCTCGTTGTCGGGATAGGAGTAGGGCATCCCGATGATGTGCCGATAGGCGAATGCAGCGAGGGTCGGCATCTTCGCGATCAGCCGCTGGATCTGCTTGCGCCGGGTCAGATCGTCATCGATGTTCCGGGCTTCCGGATAGAAGGTGCTCAGTGCCGCCACGGTGGAGATCAGCATCCCCATCGGATGAGCGTCGTAGCGGAACCCTTCGATGAACTTCTTGATGTTCTCGTGAATGATGGTGTGAAGGGTCACTTCCTTCCGCCATTGATCCAACTCGTCCCGGGTCGGCAACTCGCCGAACAGCAGAAGGTACGCCGTCTCGAGAAAGGAGCTCTTTTCGGCCAGCTGTTCGATCGGATAACCGCGGTACTGGAGGATGCCCTTCTCACCATCGATGAACGTGATGGCGCTCCGGCAGGAGGCGGTGTTCATGAAGGCCGGATCGTAGGTCATCATTCCGAACTCTTCGGGTTCGACCTTGATCTGCCTCAGGTCGAGCGCACGAATGGTGTCATCGGTGATCGGCACCTCGTAGGTGCTGCCGGTGCGGTTATCTGTGATCGTCAACGTCTTCTTCGACAATGCAACCTCCATCGGATGTCCGGTTCGTAGCCGGCACGGGAATGAGTATGGCGGGTGTACCTCTGGCCATCACGGATCTGCAGCGCTGGCGGGAACCGTTCCGGTGAAAACCCGCGCCTGGCCCGTCTTCCTCCTCGGCTCTCCGCCAACGGACCGGATGAGAAGACCGGCTAGATTATTCATTGATCGCCAGCAAATGCCAAGCCGAGGCGTTGGGAAAGATGGCGAATTTCCCGTCATTCCGGCCTGAGGAAGTCCCCGAAGGTCAGCTGGGCCCAGGTCAGCGCGCTGATCGAGGCGGTCTCGGCCCGGAGCCGCCTCGGTCCGAGGCGGTGCAGCCGGCAGCCCTGGTCGAGACCCTCGGCGATTTCCTCCTCGCTCCAGCCCCCCTCGGGTCCGACCAGCAGAATCACCCGCTCGATTCCGCCCCATGACCATGCCTCCGGGGGATCCTGTTCGCCCTCGAAGAGGATTTTCGGCTCAGGTCGACGGACGACCTGGACAAACTGCTCCGGCGGATGCAGTGGGGGGATCCGCGAGCGCCCCGACTGTTTCACCGCCTCGAGGATGATCTTGTTCCAGCGATCCTCCTTGCCGCGGACTCTCTCGATCCGCACCTCGGTGCGGGAGGTGAGAAGCGGGATGAAGCCCTGGACCCCCAGTTCCGTCGCTTTCTGCAGGACCAGTTCGTACCGGTCCGGATGGATCAGGGCCGCGGCGAGAATGAGCTGGCACCGCGACTCGCGGTCCGCCACCGGGGAGAGAACCTCCACGGTGGCACTCTCCCGGGTGATCTCCCGAACGATCCCTCCGACGGCGAAGCCTCGGCCATCGAACAGCTCGATCTCTTCACCCGCACGAACCCGGCTGACCCGCACGGCGTGGTGAAGCTCGTCGCCCGCAAGGGAGACCATTTCCGATTCGGCAGTGAGCCCGGGCGCGTGGAAGCGATGTTTCATCGGAGATGAATTGTAACGCCGGCCGGGAAGGCCGATTGGATCGTACCCGGGAGCGCGGCCTGCTCAAAGGTCCACGTGTTTTCTCAGGGTGAACGGGAAGTTCATCGGTCCGATCGGCGTCCGGAAGAACGCGGTTCCCTTCAGCTCGTATTGCGGGTTCTCACCCCGCATGACCCTCACGACCTGATCGAACAGCGGCCGGATCTCGGAGTAGCCGACGCGGGTGCGAATCTGAATGCTGCCACTGCCGTGCGCGGGGATCCGCACCTCCCGGGTGTTCGTCCCGTCGAGGAGGTGGGTTCCTTCCACCGACAGACCGAAGTCGACCCGGTCCAACCGAAGGTCGACGGAGTTGGGATTGTCGACGTCGATCAGCAGATCGAAGTCCAGGCTCGAGGCGCTGAGGGGGATCGCCAGCGAAACCTGAGGCTGGATGGAACGCAGCGTGTATTGCGGATTCTGGATGTCGAGAAGGGAGCTGCATCCCGCGAGGAGGAGGGGGAGAAGAGTGAGGACGACCCGTGTCCGTGCCATGGCTGGGTGCAGTGCAATGCGAATTCCAGCCCGGGGAATCGTGTTGCCGGACTTGAATGGAGCTGGAGATCGGCGTGCCGGACTCGCGGGTTTGGATCCAGACCCGGCAGCCGGTAGAATGAGCCGCAGATCCGGCAGAGTCGTGGAAGCCACTGAGAGGTGAATGATTTGGGTGTTTCGGCCATTATCGCCGCGTACAACGAAGAGCTGAGTATCGGCGCCGTTCTCTCCGCACTCCGAACGAGTCCCCTGATCGACGAGATCATCGTGGTCAGCGATGGATCCCGTGACAGCACCGTCGAGATCGCTCGAGCCTACGACGCGCGGACCATCGCCATCCGGAACAACTGTGGGAAGGGGCATGCCATGCGTCTGGGGGTGCAGCACGCCCAGCGCGACGTCTTCTTCTTCGTGGATGGAGACATGCTCAACCTCACCCAGGATCACATCTCCTCGCTGGTCGACCCGGTTCTCCATGGTGAGTGCGACATGAATGTCGGAATCCGTCACCGCGGTCCGGTTCTCGATTTTCTGCACATCAACCTCCGGTTCGGTCCGGTCCTCTCCGGGATCCGGGTGATGCGCCGGGAAGCGTTCGAGGCGGTGCCGGTACGCTATATGGCCCGGTTCAAGATCGAGCTGGCGATGAACTACTTCTGTACGCGTGCGGGGATGCGCCAGCGAAATACCATCATCCGAAACCTCGGGCATCTGATCAAAGAACAGAAGCGCGGACTGACCTCCGGCCTGAACAGCCGCTGGGCCATGACCCGGGAGGTCTTCCTGCTGCATTTCGACCTCTATCTGTTCCAGTCCTGGCGCCGGAACGATCAGGTCGAGCAGGCTGGGAGCGAATACGAGCTGTTCGAGAGTACCTCCCTCTGAGGCGTGCCAGGTCCCGCCACACACCGTCCTCCTGTACAATCCGCCGCCATGAATGAAGCCAATCGACCCGATGTCGAACAGCAGATGGAGCTGCTGACCAAGGGAACGATCGACCTGATCGAGACCGGCGAGCTGAAATCCAAACTCGAGCGCTCGCAGCACACCGGGAAACCGCTGACGATCAAGGTCGGATTCGATCCGACCGCCCCCGACCTGCACCTGGGCCACACCGTGGTCATCCGGAAGATGCGGCACTTCCAGCAACTGGGTCACCGGGTGATTTTCCTCATCGGCGACTTCACCGGGATGATCGGCGACCCGTCCGGGAAGAAGACAACCCGGCCCGCGCTCACCCCCGAACAGATCCGTGCGAATGCGGACACCTACCGCAGGCAGATCTTCAAGCTGCTCGACCCCGAACGGACCGAGATCAAGTTCAACGCGGAATGGCTGGGTGCGCTCGGATCGGATGGAATGATCCGTCTTGCGGCGAAGTACACCCTGGCCAGAATTCTGGAGCGCGACGACTTCCGGAAGAGATTTGACGCGCACCAGCCGATCGCTCTTCACGAGCTCCTCTACCCACTGGCCCAGGGCTACGATTCCGTCGCTCTGGAGGCCGACGTCGAGATGGGTGGCACCGATCAGCTGTTCAACCTGCTGGTTGGCCGGGATCTGATGCGGGAGCACGGCCAGGAGCCGCAGGTGGTCATCACCATGCCGCTGCTCGAGGGGCTCGACGGCGTGGACAAGATGTCGAAGTCTCTCGGGAACTACGTCGGTATCGACGAGGATCCGGGCACCATGTTCGGGAAACTGATGTCCATCTCCGATGAGATGATGTGGAAATACTACGCCCTCTGCACCGATCTGCTGCCCGATCGAATCGAGGGCCGCCGCAATCAGGTGCAGTCGGGAGAGCTTCATCCGATGGAGGCGAAACGAGAGCTGGCCCGGATGATCATTGCGGATTTCCACGGCCCTGAAGCGGCCGAAGAGGCCGACGCGGAGTTCCGGCGGATTTTCAGCGAGCGACGTCTTCCTACGGAGATCGACGAGATTCGGCTCGAGGCGGGCAACGAGCCGCGGCTTCTTGCCCGGGTGCTTTCCGCGGCGGGAGTGGCCGAGAGCAACAGTGAGGCCCGCCGGCTGATCGGCCAGGGAGCCGTCACCGTGGACGATGAAAAGATCGCCGACTCCCAGGCGGTCCTGGACGTGAGTGCGGGACAGGAGTACGTCCTCAAGGTCGGGAAGAGACGCTTCGTCCGCGTCCGATTCGACGGCTGAAAAAAAGGGGCGAGCCCGAAGGCCCGCCCCGACGCTGCACCACCTGCCGCTCAGGGGTCAGCGGAAGTTTGCCGGAATGGTGAACTCCACGGTGTCGATCCCGTCGGTAGCCTCGAGCACCAGGTTCCCGGTCGTGCCTCGGAGCTCCGAGCCGGCCATCCACTGAACGTTGCCCTGGTCATCGATCAGGCGCGCAGATCCACTGGTGTGCATCAGCGAGAGCGTCACCGGGTGCCCCTCCGGGTCGGACGCGATGACCCGGAAGAAGGCGGGAAATCCATAGCTGGTTCCGATCGTGACCGGGCTGTCCAGCACGCCGTCGTGGTCGGCGTCGAGCAGTTCCGCCTGGCCGTCATCATTGATGTCGAGACCAATGAACTCAGGCGCGAAGTTTTCGCGGGTCAGGGAGAACGGCACCCATGTCGGATCGTTCGAGATGTTGTCGATGATGCTGCCGTAGACGAGGACGTTCCCGTCGGCAACCCGGGCGTAGATGGTGTCGTTCGGCTGGGGCTCGACGCTGAACAGGGTGCTGGCAGAGTATTGAATCTGCGTGCCGGCGACGTAGCTGCGGGTCACGGTTTCGGCCTCTGTTCCGTTGGAGCGAATCAGGGCCCACTCCAGGTTTGACTCAGCGAGGGCGTACACGCCGAGATTGAACCGGAAAGCCGCCGGGTCGCTCGGTCCCGGAATCACTCCGGTGTCCCCGTGGCCGAGCGCCTGAGAGGGGGAGAAGGCCGGGATGTCCTGCCCGAACTGGCCGCCCTCTTCCGTGGTGAAGATCCGGGTGCTGACCGCGAGCTTGCGGAGGGCGAGATCCTCTCCGTCGATCAGGATCGCGCCGGTTGCCGATTCCAGACCGAAACGCTCCCGCACCACGTCGTTGAGTGAAAGCGTCTCCTTTCCATTCAGAAGAACGTCGCTGCTGTCGACGAGACCGTTGGCATTGTGGAACGCGAGGGTGAAGACCGCGGGATCGGCGCCGGCATTGTGAAGCGTGAGCTCGGTCTCCCAGCGGGACTGGAAACGTCCTTCGCCGCTGCCGGCAGCGGGAATGATCAGGGTGGCCGCCTGGGCCATGGATGCGAGGAAGATCGCGAGAGTGATGAAAAGGCTGCGAATCATGAGTTCTCCTTCTGGTCGAATTCGGGACTCTGTTCGTGTTCCCGTTCCGACCTGTTGATACGGAGCCCAGCGAGTATGCGTCTACAGCATATTTCGGTGCTGAAAGTGTTGCAGCAGGCCATTTGATGGGATTCAGGAAAGAGGCGGGAATTGCCCTTTCTGATACGGCTCGGCTCGTTGAACCGTCCAACCCGCCCTTCCGCGATCTGGTTCTTGAGCACAGCTATTGCCTGGGGGCAACCGGGCCGTATAGAGTCGCGCTGTCACTCAAGGAGAGCAGATGACCATTCCACTTCTCGATCTGAAACTGCAGTACGCCACCATCCGCGACGAGGTTCTGCGTGTGACCGAGGAGGTCTATGCGTCACAGGGCTTCATCCTCGGCAAACGTGTCGAGGAATTCGAGCGCGACTTCGCCACCTACTGTGGCAGCCGTCATGCGGTCGGAGTCTCTTCCGGAACGGATGCGCTGCTGATTGCGCTGATGGTTCACGGGGTGAAGGCAGGAGACGAGGTCATCGTTCCGGCCTATTCGTTTTTTGCCACCGCCGGTGTGGTTGCGCGTCTTGGAGCCGTTCCGGTCTTCGCGGACATCGATCGGCGGTCGTTCAACCTGGATCCTGGTGAGGTGCGGGCGAAGCTCTCGTCGCGGACGCGGGCGATCATGCCGGTCCATCTGTACGGCCAGGTCGCGGCGATGGACGAGATCAATGCCATCGCCGCGGAGGCGGAGATCCCGGTGATCGAGGACGCGGCCCAGGCGGTCGGGGCGGAGTATCACGGCAGGCGTGCCGGCACCCTCGGTTCTCTCGGTGGTTTCTCCTTTTTCCCTTCGAAGAATCTGGGAGCGTTCGGCGATGCCGGGGCGGTCACCACGGACGATGACGATCTCTACCAGACCCTGATCGACTTTCGAATGCACGGAATGCGGCCGAAGTATTACCACCATGCCGTCGGTGGCAACTTTCGGATCGACGCCCTGCAGGCCGCGATTCTTCACGTGAAGCTGAAGTATCTGGACGGCTGGACTGAAGGGAGGCAGCGGAACGCCGCGATCTACCGGGAGCAGTTCGAGGAACAGCTCGGGAATGATGACCGGGTGATTCTGCCGGAGGTTCTGCCGGAGCGGCGGCACGTCTTCAACCAGTTCGTGGTGCGATTCCCCGAGGGACGGGCGCGGCGGGACGCGGTGCTGGACGGACTTCGAGCGGCCGGAATCGGTTGCGAAATCTATTACCCGCTGACCCTGCCCGAACAGGCCTGTTTCCGTGACCTGCCTTCAGCCGGAGAAGCGTTTCCGGTCTCGGAGGAGGCTGCTGCAACCAGCCTTGCATTGCCGATCTTTCCGGAACTGACCCGGGAGCAACTGGTCGAGGTGGTGGAGACGATCGCGGAACTGATGGCTCGATGATCCCTCTGCGGCAGACCTCGACCGAAGTCGGGCGGCCGTGGATGAACCAGATTCTGCTCGCCACGACATTCGCCGCCTTTCTGCTCCAGGTTCTGCTGGTCCGCCATCTCGACCTGATCATTCAGCTCTTCGGGTTCATTCCCTCGCGGCTGTTCTCGGCAAGCCTGCTTCCCGAGAGGTTGCACGGGGCGATGACGCTTCTGACTTCGCTCTTCCTCCACGGTGGAGTCGTCCACCTGGTCGGGAACCTTCTTTATCTCTACGTCTTCGGAGGCGCAGTGGAAAAGGACCTGGGTCACCTCCGGTACGCCGTGTTCTACCTCGTCAGCGGTGCGCTGGGCAGTGTTCTGCACGGCGCGCTCTTTCCGTTGTCCTCCACGCCCTCGATCGGTGCCTCCGGCGCGATTGCAGGCGTGCTCGGAGCTTTTTTCGTTCTCCACACCCGGGCGAGGATTGCCAGCACTGATCCCGTTCGTCGTCGCCTGGACCCTGGTGGAGCTCCCCGCTCTTCTTTTCCTTCCCCTCTGGTTTGCCCTTCAACTGATGAACGGTTGGGTATCGCTGTTTCAAACCGGGAGCGTTCAGACGGGTGGGGTGGCGTGGTGGGCACACGTCGGCGGTTTTGCCTTCGGGACGGGCGTGGGTCTGGTGATCCGATTTCGCGGTACGGTCGGCGATTCCGATGGGACGGCCGGGCTGCCGGGCTGACCCGGGTTAAGATGAGCAGAATTCGGGATCGGGGCCCATGCGCATTCTCATTCTGACCAAGTACGGCCGCCTGGCGGCGAGCTCGCGATACCGTTTCCTGCAGTTCCTTCCCGCTCTGGAGAAGGATGGAATCCATTCGGATGTCTCGCCACTGTTGAGCGACGAGTACCTCGAACAGAAGTTTCGAACCGGCCGGGTGAACATCCGCTTTGCGTTGGAAGCGCTTTTCCGGAGGGTGAAGGTCCTCATCCAGAGCGCCCGTTACGATGCGGTTCTGCTCTACTCGGAGGCTTATCCCTACGCGCCGGGCCTGCTGGTGTGGCTGTTGCGTCGCCGCGGGATTCCCTACATCTACGACTACGACGATGCGGTGTTCCATACCTACGATCACCATGAGCTCTGGCCGGTCCGGTTCTTTCTGGGAAACAAGATCAGGAAGATCATTGCGGGGGCATTCTGCGTCTTCGCAGGGAACCGGTATCTGGCCGAATACGCCCGCGAGGCCGGCGGGGTGGTCGAGATCGTTCCGACCGTGGTCGACCTGCGGCGTTACGCCTCCACCAAGGTCCACCGGATCGAACCGGACGAACTGACCATCGGCTGGATCGGCTCTCCCTCGACCGCCCAGTACCTCGAGCTGATTCAGAAGCCGCTGGCGGAGTTCTGCCGGAAGAGGAGAGCGCGGGTGGTTCTGGTCGGATCCGGTCCGATCGAGCTGCGGGACGTCCCGCTGGAGATGCGGGACTGGAGCGAGGAGACGGAGGTGGAGGATCTGCTCGAGTTCGACGTCGGCATCATGCCGCTTCCGGATTCGGGCTGGGCTCGGGGCAAATGTGGATTCAAGCTGATTCAGTACATGGCGTGCGGACTGCCGGTCATCGCTTCACCGGTCGGAGCGAATCTGGATATCGTGACCGACGGCGTTGAGGGGCTTCTGGCGGGAACCTCCGAGCAGTGGTTGAACTCGCTGGAACGGCTCGCCGCCAGTTCCGAGCTTCGCGAGAGCATGGGGGCCGCGGGTCGAGCCCGGGTGGAGCGGAGTTTCTGCACCACCGCGGTGCTTTCGACGATCAGCCGGCAGATCCGGCAGGCCGGCAGAAGCGCGATGCCGGCGTTGGAACAGAATATCGACTGGACGGTGGTGAAGGGCTTCGGGAGCGAGTGGCAGCGGTTCGATCAGTCCACCCTCTCGGACCGTGAACTGGACGAAATGTTCGCGTACTACTTTCGGATCTTTCCATGGCAGGATCTGCCAGAGCACGCGGTCGGTTTCGATCTCGGCTGTGGAAGCGGTCGTTGGGCGCTGCGCGTCGCACCGCGCGTCGGCGAGCTGCACTGCATCGATCCCAGCCGTGAAGCGCTCCAGGTCGCAAAGCGAAACCTCCGGGAGTATTCCAATTGTCGATTTCACCTCGCGGGGGTGGGCGAGATTCCACTCCCGGATTCAGGGGCGGATTTCGGCTATTCGCTGGGTGTGCTGCATCATCTTCCGGATCCGATGCTCGGATTGAAAGCCTGTGTGTCGAAGCTCAAGCCGGGAGCCCCGTTTCTGCTCTACCTCTACTACGCGATGGAGAACCGTCCGCTCTGGTACCGCTGGATGTGGAGAGCCAGTGAGCCGATCCGGTTCATCCTCTCCCGATCGCCTCAGCTGCTCCGATACCTGGCCACCCAGGGAATCGCAGCGCTGGTCTACTGGCCTCTGGCTCGAATGGCGAAGCTCGCCGAGCGATTCGGGCTCCGGGTCTCGAACCTCCCTCTTTCCGCCTATCGGGAACGGAGCTTCTACGTGATGCGGAATGATGCGCTGGATCGCTTCGGGACCCGGCTGGAGAAGCGTTTTACCCGCCGTGAAATGGAGGCGATGATGAGCAGGGCGGGGCTGGAACGGATCACCTTCAGTGAAACCTCCTACTGGTGTGCGGTGGGATACCGGAAACGCTGATGTGCGGTCTGGCGGGGCTGTTCGATCTGCGTGGTGATCCCGATCTTCGATCGCGGGTCGAATCGATGGTGGACCGGATCGTTCACCGGGGCCCGGATGACCGGGGAACCTGGACGGACGAGGCCCTGACGATCGGGCTCGGTTCCTGCCGACTGGCGGTGGTCGATCTTTCCGCGGCGGGGCACCAGCCCATGACCTCGCCCACCGGTCGCTACGTGATCGCCTACAACGGAGAGATCTACAACTTCCAGCGCCTTCGGAGAGATCTCGAGAAGGCAGGTGGAACTTCACCCGTACAGGGCCACTCCGATACGGCCGTCATTCTCGCGGCGATCGAGAGCTGGGGGCTGGAGGAGGCTCTGGGCCGGTTCATCGGCATGTTCGCCTTCGCCCTCTGGGATCGCCGTGACCGTCGTCTCTTCCTCGTCCGCGACCGGCTCGGGGTGAAGCCCCTGTTCCATGGCCGGGTCGGGGGACGGTGGGTGTTTGGTTCGGAGTTGAAGGCGCTGATGGCCGTGAGTGGACCTCCGCGGATCGGCCATCGGGCATTGGAGCTCTACCTCCGTCACGGCTATGTTCCGGAGCCGCTGACCATCGATGAGCGCTTCGAGCGCGTCCCGGCGGGGACGATGGTGGTGATCGACGAACGGGGAGAGGCGCAGACACGCCGGTGGTGGTCCGCGGCGGAGATGGCGGTTCGGGGGATTCAGGAACGCGGCAATCTGTCCGACCGCGAGGCGATCGAAAGAGTCGAGGCGCTTCTGCGGGACGCCGTGAGTCTGCGGATGATCGCCGACGTGCCGGTCGGAGCATTTCTCTCCGGGGGAATCGATTCGACCGTGGTGACGGCGCTGATGCAGAGGGAAAGCTCGCGTCCGGTCCAGACCTTCACCGTCGGCTTCTCCGAGGCCGGATTCGACGAGTCCCCTTTCGCCGCCGCGGTGGCCCGACATCTCGGCACCGAGCACCATGAGATCCGAGTCTCGGCCCTGGAAGCACAGCAGGTGATTCCGCGGCTTTCGTCGATCTACGACGAGCCGTTTGGAGATTCCTCCCAGATCCCCACCTGGCTGGTTTCCTCGTTTGCTCGAGCCAGAGTGACCGTCTGCCTGTCGGGTGACGGAGGAGACGAGCTGTTCGGAGGGTACGTCAGGCATCTGTTTGCCGCCTCGGGGTGGAAGAAGGCTCGGCGCGTCCCGTTGCTCTTCCGGGGGATTGCCGCCGGGCTGACGGAATCGGTTTCGCCGCGCGCGTGGAATGGTCTGATTGAAATGGCGGGTCCTCTCCTCCCGCGGTCGATCCGCCAGGTCCGTCCTGGTGAAAAGCTCCACAAGCTGGCGCGTGCGCTACGGTCCCGGGATACCGACGAGATGATCGCCCGGGTGGTCTCGATCTGGGAGAACCCGCCGGTGCGGCAGTCTCGCGGTGAGCCGTTCGTTCTGACCGAGGGGATTCCGGATGAGCTGAGCGATCCCCTGAGCCGGGTGATGTATTTCGATCTGCTCCACTATCTCCCGGGGGATCTGCTGGTCAAGATGGATCGAGCGAGCATGGCGGTCAGCCTGGAAGCGAGGGAGCCGTTGCTGGATCACCGTCTGGTCGAGCTTGCCTGGTCGCTGCCGGTCCGGATGAAGGTGCGGAGCGGTCGTGGAAAGTGGATTCTCCGTGCGATTGCGGAGCGTCATGTTCCCGCGTCACTTCTCGACCGGCCGAAGATGGGGTTTGCCCTCCCGATCGGCGAATGGTTGCGGGGACCGCTGCGCGACTGGGCCGAATCGCTCCTCGACGCTGATCGCCTGAGGGTCGAGGGATGGCTCGATCCGGTCGCGGTGCGGGAGGTCTGGAAAGAGCATCTGGCTGGATCGATGGCCCATGAGCATCGACTCTGGGCGGTGCTGATGTTCGAGGCATGGCTGGCCGGAGTTGACTCCTCACCGGCCCGACTCTAGACTGCCGACGCTGCCGGGCTGGAACAGACGGTGGCCTTCGACCGGTTCGATTCACAGATGACCTCGACCTCAGACGAACTCCCTTCGACGGCCGTACCTTCCGACTCCAGAGCCGAGGCTCCACCGCTCCCGGAGGAGCCGTTGCTGGTGATCGAGCCCAGCAAGCGGTGGGTTCCGGTGGATCTGGGGCAGATCTGGGCCTATCGGGGACTGCTCTACTTCCTGGTCTGGCGTGACCTGAAGGTCCGATACAAGCAGACCATCTTCGGAGCCGCCTGGGCGATCATTCCGCCGGTCTTCACCATGATCATCTTTTCGATCTTCTTCGGGAAGCTGGCCAAGGTGCCGTCTGAAGGTCTTCCGTATCCGATCTTTGCGTACGCCGGCCTGCTCCCCTGGACCTTTTTCTCCAACACCGTGGCCAAGGCGGGGGGCAGCCTGTTCTCCGAGGCCCGTCTGATGTCGAAGGTCTATTTTCCCCGGATCATCGTGCCGATGGCGGCGGTGACCGGTGGAGTGGTCGACCTCTCGATCTCCTTCCTGGTCTATTTCGTCCTGATCCTCTGGTATCACATGACGGTGGGCTGGAGTCTCGTGTTCCTCATCCCGCTGGTGCTGATGACCGGCACGCTTTCGTTCGCTGTGGGCACCATCCTGGCGTCGCTCACGGTGCGGTATCGCGACCTCCGTCAGGTGCTGCCGTTCCTGATCCAGATCTGGATGTTCGCTTCGCCGGTCATCTACCCGACGAACATGGTCCCGGCACGCTGGCGATGGGTGCTGATCCTCAATCCGCTGACCGGAATCATCGACGGATTCCGTGCGGTTCTGCTGCCGTCGCATCCTGTCGCGTCGACGGCGGTGCTCGCTTCGCTGGCCATCACCCTGGTGCTTTTCGTGATTGCCTCGTTTGCGTTCCGGCGGGTCGAGCGCACCTTCGTGGACGTGATCTGAGGGCGGAAATCGATGAGACCGATCGTCAAAGTGGAAGCACTCGGCAAGGAGTACCGCCTGGGCGAAGTGCAGCGGCCGTGGGCGAGGACGGACTTCAGAGAGGCGGTGACGAACTTCTTCCGCTCACCGATCTCAGCGTTCCGTTCGGGTCCGGACGAAACCGTTTGGGCGCTGCGCGACATCGAATTCGAGGTGCCGCAGGGCCAGGTGCTCGGAATCATCGGCCGCAACGGTGCGGGAAAGTCGACCCTGCTGAAGATTCTGTCGCAGATCACCGAACCCACCACCGGCCGGGTCGAGATCTATGGCCGGGTGGGGAGTCTGCTGGAGATCGGGACCGGCTTTCATCCGGAGCTGACCGGACGGGAGAACATCTATCTGAATGGCGCGATCATTGGGATGAGCCGGAGTGAGATCGCGGGGAAGTTCGACGAGATCGTGGCCTTCGCCGAGCTGGAGAAGTTTCTCGATACGCCGGTGAAACGGTACTCGAGCGGAATGCACATGCGGCTCGGCTTCGCCGTGGCTGCTCACCTCGAGCCGGAGATTCTCATCGTGGACGAGGTCCTGGCGGTCGGGGATGCCCAGTTCCAGAAGAAGTGTCTGGGCAAGATGGGCGACGTTGCCAGGCACGGCAGAACCGTCCTGTTCGTCAGCCACAACATGGTCGCCGTCCAGAGCCTGTGCGATCGGGTGATGTGGCTGGACGAGGGCCGGACCGTGGATATCGGAGACCCCCCGGAAATCATCGGCTCCTATCTGAAAACGGCGTACTCGACAGAATTCGAGAGCGTCTGGCAGGATCGCGAGGAGGCCCCCGGCAACGACCGGATTCGGATCCGCCGGGTTGCACTCTACCCGGAGGGCGGAGCCCCGGGAGAGGCCATTACCATCCGCACTCCGTTCATCTTCGAGGTGGAGTACTGGAATCTCGACCCGGGCGCACACCTCGATGCACGCGTCCACCTGTTCAATCAGCAGGGCACGCTGGTCTTTGCCAGCGCACCGATCGGTGAATCAGCGTGGCACGACCGTCCGTTTCCCGAGGGGCTGTTCCGCAGCGTCTGCCATGTGCCGGGCGACCTGCTCAACGAGGGCATTCACCGGATCGAGCTCGCCATTCTCAAGGATCAGAAACATCCCGTCTTTCGCCTCAAGGACGCCGTCACGTTCGAGATCCAGCATGCGGTGGAGCGGCGGGGCGCCTTCTACGGGAGGTGGCCCGGCGCGGTCCATCCCCATCTGGTCTGGGAAACCAGCCGCGTCGACGGAGACTGATCGCCTCAGAAAAAGCGGTGATCCCGCACCGACCAGTGGCCCCCGGGGCGATTTCTCTCTTCCCGGAACACCTTCCATCCCCGATAGCCGACGCTGGAGGCCGCCCAGGTCCGGACGCGTGGAATGCGGTCGATCTGGAGAGCGCGAGCCACGCGCCTCACTCCCGCCGGACGGAAATCGAGGGCCTCGCGATGATCCCGAAGGGAGCGGAAAGCCTGGTCGAGATATTCACCACGCTGTTCACTCCGCTGCCGCTCGTGGACCCGAAAGCCGCCAAGGGGCGAGACGGTGGTGTAGAGATCGGCATGGCGATAGAACATTCCCCAGAGATCGAAGTCTCCGGCCAGAGAATAGGCGGATCGGATCCCGCCGCCCGCCTTTTCCCACAGCTCTCTCCGCCAGAATGTCGATTCCTGCTGGATGGCCGCGATCGCGTTTTTCCTCCAGGGGATGTGTCGCCCCTCCAGATAGGATTCCCGTGAGAATCCGCGAACCGGAAGCACCTCGCAATAGCCGTGGTAGTCCCAGACGATCGGATAGAGGGTGGTCAGCCACTGGATCTCGGGACACTGTTCGAAAATGCCGGCTACGGTGCGAAAGGCCCAGGGACAGTACATGTCATCGCTGTTGATCCACGCCATGATGTCGCCGTCGGACCAGGAAAAGCCTTTGTTGATTGCAGCGTAGTGGCCGTCATCACTCTCGCTGCACCAGCGATGGAGGTGGGCCCGGTAGCGCTCGATGGTCTCCACGCTTCCATCCGTCGAACCGCCGTCGACCACGATGTACTGCAGATTCGGATAGCCCTGGTCGAGCACGCTGACCATGGCCGACTCGAGAAACTGATTCTGGTTGTAGGACGGTGTGACGATCGAGATCTTGAGCAGAGCGAACCCCCGCGCTCATTGTAGGATGAATGCAGATCGGCTGGAATGACGGGTTCGTCGAAATGAAAATTGTCTGGGCATTTCACAGCGGAGCGATCGGCGGCGCGCAACTGACCGGCCTGGAAGCCCTCCGGGGACTCCAGGAGCGTGGACATGAAACCATCGCCGTCATTCCGTACGACGGACCTCTGCGGAGCCGGCTCGAATCGGTCGGCGTGCAGCGGATCGATGTCGTCCCCACCACGCGATGGATCTGTCACCGGTCCCGGCGCAGTCTCTGGTTGACGCTCCGACGGCTGCCTCGGATCGTCATCTCCAGCCTGCAGTACTGCCGCCTGATCGTAACCCTGCGGCCCGACGTCGTGGTGACCAGCACGATCACCTTCCCCTCGGCGGCTCTGGGTGCATGGCTCGCCCGGCGCCCACACGTCTGGTTCGTCCAGGAGCTCGGCGAGGAGGACTTCGGGGCCGTCTTCGACTGGCCTGGCGGGATGTCCTGGGTCAGCCACCTGTCCCGTCTCCTGATGACTCAAAGTCCGGCCGTGCTGGACAAGCATGCTCAGCTCCGGGACCAGTTTCGAGCTCTGCGTGCGGGGGTGGATGTGCTTCGACCATCCGCTATCCCGCCCAGAACGGCGGGGCACATCCGGCTGGTTCTGGTCGGAACGCTCACCCGCACCAAAGGCCAGGACCAGGCGATGCAGGCTTTGCGCCTCCTGCTCGATCGAGGGCACGACGTCCGGCTGGCTCTGGTTGGAGCAGGCACTGAGCGGGACGTCCGAGAGCTCGAGGCTCTGGCGGAGGAACTGGAACTCACGAATCGAGTGGACTGGGTGGGATTCACCCCCATTCCTGCCGTCGAGGTCCTCCAGTCGGACATCGCTCTGATGTGTTCCCGTGCGGAGGCGTTCGGCCGGGTGACCGTGGAGGCAATGAAGCTCGGTCTGCCGGTGGTCGCGTCGAACTCCGGGAGCAACCCTTACCTGATCCGTGACGGGATCGACGGTCTCCTGTATGAGCGCGGGAACCCGGAGGATCTGGCGAATGCGATCGACCGTTTGATCCGGGACCCGGAGCTGGCATCGAGGCTGGCCGCAAGTGGACGCGCGCGAGCGGAGGAGAGGTTCTCCGGTGAGTGGCTCGCCGAGGATGTGGAATCTGTTCTTCAGGAGGCGACCTCATGAGTGCTGCGGCCGTCTCCATCGCCGTTCCCTGCTACAACCGCCAGGCATATATCGGTGACACGATCGACAGCATTGCAGCCCAGACGATGACGGACTGGGAGCTGATCGTGGTGGACGATGCATCCACCGATCAGTCGGTGGCGGTGATCGAAGGTCGTCTCTCCGCGCTGCGGGATCAGGGACGTGCGGTCCGCCTGGTGAAACTCGATCGGAATGTCGGCGTGACCCGAGCGCTCTCGCACGCCCTGGAGCTCTCCGCAGGAACCTGGTTCACCTACCTCGGGTCGGACGATCTGTGGGAGCCGGACAAGCTGGAGCGTCAGATCGCCGCGGTGAGTGCGGCGGGCGAACGATGCGGCGCCTGCTTCTGCGACTGCTGGGTGATCGACGAGGCGGGGAGGCGCTACGATCGGCTCGGGAGGATGTATCCCTATCGGGGGGGTGAGATTTTTCTCGACATCCTTCGCTTCCGTTTCGTTCCTCCTTCCCCTGGGAACTTCTTCGTGCGGGAGCGGATGATCGAAGCTGGCGGGTTCAATCCGGCAATCCCCGAGGCGGAGGATTTCGATCTCTGGGTTCGGATGGCCCGGTCGGGGACGATCGCGTATGTGGACGCTCCTCTCGCGTCCTATCGGGTCCATAAGGGGAACATGAGCAGCGGCGATCCGGAGACGTTGTTTCGTGCGACGATGCGGACCCTCGAGACGATGATTCGTGAGGATCCTCGTGCGCGGGTGCACCGGCGGGAGATCGTGGGACGAGCTCGTGCCCGGCTCGCCGGGGCGTGGTTCAATGCCCTGGAGACGAAGCGAGCCCGCCAGGCCGCCTGGAGCGCGCTGCGGGTCAATCCCCGGGACCTGATCGCCTGGCGCATCGCCCTCGGTTCGCTGCTGGGCGCCCGCGGTGTGGATGCGGTTCGCAGCCTCCGGCGGAGGATGCGTGGGAGAGTGTCGTGATCGATTCAGCGGTCGGCTATGATGGCCTCGTCGCATGAACGAGCCACGGATCTCGATCGTCACCCCATCCTTCAACCAGGGCGCATTCCTGGAGGAGACCATTCAGTCGGTCCTCTCGCAGGACTATCCGAATCTCGAGTACTTCGTCATGGACGGCGGGAGCACTGATGGATCGGTCGAGATGATCCGGCGCTATGAGAATCGTCTGGCGGGGTGGGTGAGCGAACCGGATGCGGGACAGACCGACGCCATCAACAAGGGGTTCGTGCGGAGCACGGGGAGATCCTCGCCTGGCTCAACAGCGATGACCTCTACACCCCCGGCGCCCTGGACGCCGTGGTCCGTGCCTTTCAGGAGCAGCCGGATCTGGGAATGGTACACGGAGGAACCCAGCTGTTCGGCGAATCGTTTCGTCCCGGTCCCGACTCATTCCGTCCGGCGTCCACGGATCGGGCGCGATATCTGGCCGGAGCGGTGGTGCAGCCTTCGTCGTTCTTTCACCGGCGGGTATTCGAGAATGGCTGGCTCGATTCGTCGCTCCACTACGTGATGGACTACGAGATCCACGTGAGGATCGCCCTGGCGCACCCGGTCCGGAAAATCCCGGAGCGGCTCTCGCGATTCCGGCTTCATCGGCAGAGCAAGACCATTGCACAGAACGAACGGTTCGCCCGGGAGCTGTGCCGCGTTTTCAGCCGCGTCCTCCGTTCCTTTCCGTCGGGAGAGCCCTGGATCGAGACCATGCGTGAGCTCGATCTCTATGACGCGGGGTCGGATGACTGCTATCCGGTGCGCCAGGAGTTCTCTCCGGAAGAGCTTCGCCGTGGATTCCTCTACTTCCTTCGCGGGCAGACGTTCTATGCATACAACAACCTCGATCTTTCGAAGACGCGGCGGCTGGCCGAGGCGATTCGACGCCTCGACGAGGGGTTCTATCGGGCCTGGTCCATCCGCCGGATGCACCGCCGGGCTCGCTGGTTCCCGGCTCCGTTGATCCGGATGTTCCGGCAGGTGACGCGATAGCCATGGCCTTTTTCAGCGTGGTGGTTCCGGTCTACAACCGCGAGGAACTGATCCTGCCGACCGTGGAGTCGGTGCTGGCGCAGACCGACCAGGATCTGGAACTTCTCATCGTCGACGACGGAGAGTACGGACTCGACGGCTGAGGTCGTCGAGCAGCGATGGGGGAGTGATCCGCGGGTTCACCTGATCCGCCAGGCGCATGCGGAGCGTGGGGCGGCCAGAAACCGCGGTCTGGACCAGTCCGGCGGGGAGTTCGTGGTCTTTCTCGACTCCGACGACCGGATGAAGCCGCGCCACCTCGAGCGCCTGCGGACCCTGACCGAAGAGCACCCGGAGGCCAACTTTCTGGCGACCAGGCTGGAACTGATCAGCGACGGCCGGCGACGCCGGTCCGATCTTGCCGAGGTGCCGTCGGGATTTTACGGAGTGGAGCTGTTTCTGGATGGCAATCCGTTGGGCTGCAACGTCTGCGTCCGCAGAACCAATCCCCGGCTCCATCGGTTCCGGGAGACGCCCGTCTACCAGTCGGAGGACTGGATTTTTCTGCTGCAGAATCTGATGGAGGACCGGCTTTACCTCGACGACGCGGTCACCATTCTGATGAATGACCACGAGGGAAGGACCATGCGTGGCGATCCAGTCGTGCTGCTGGAGGCGAAGGTCGCGGCGGTGGACTGGATCGAGCGCCATCTTGCACTGTCTGCCGGTCAGATGGCGCGGGTTCGCGGACACGCCGGCCGGTTTCAGGCACTTCATGCTCATCTGGCGGGTCGTCGCCTGGCGGCGTTGCGATTGCTGGCGGGATCGATCCGGGCGGCCGGGCTGAAGAGAAGCGATCTCCGCCTGCTGTTGCGGATCATTCTGGGGCCGTCGCTCGCCGCACGACTGCAGGGAGGTCTCCGCTGAGAGGCGAACGCATCCGGGTGCTGCATTTCGCGCACATCATCAATCGGGACGACTTCGCCGACACGGTGCTGAGCCGTCTCGATCGTTCGCGATTCGAGCCAGCCGCTCTTGCCGGGCTGCCACCGCGACGCAGTCAGCCCAGGCGAGCGGAGGAAGATTACCCGGCTCGGGTGCTCAATCTGGTATTTCGCCGGTCGACCTATCCCCGGATGCTGCGCGAACTGGTTCGTGAGGTGCGGCGGTTCCGACCGCACATCCTGCACGCCCACCACTTCGAGGAGAACGCGGTGGCGCCATGGATCCGGCTGGCCGGCCTGGTTCCCTGTTACGTCATCGGCCGTCACTACTCGGATCAGATTCACGTCTGGGCCGGAGGCTGGAAGCGCGCCGCATTCGTCGCTCTGGAAAACTTCGCGAACCGCCGGGCGGACCGCATCGTCGTCCAGACGCCTCGGGTGGCGGAAATTCTCACGGACTGGCAGGGGATCGATCCCGACAAAATCGAAGTGCTGACCCACGGGATGGATTTCGACAGGCTACGGGTCTCCAGTCCGGATGCCGCCGCTCGACTGCGGCGGGAAGAGGGCCTCGAAGGACAGTTCGTCATCCTTTTTTGTGGCCGTCTGATCTGGATCAAGGCCATCGATGTTCTGCTGGAAGCGATGGCGACCCTTTCCGCCAGGCACCCGGACGTGCGGCTGGTGATTGCAGGCGCAGGACCGCAGGAGGATGAGCTGAAGAGACAGGCCCGGAATCTCGGAATCGATTCCGTGACCCGTTTTCTGGGGTGGCGGCACGACGTTGCGGATTGGATGGCCACGGCCGATGTGCTGGTGAATCCCTCTCTGACGGAATCCTTCCCTCAGGTGCTGATCGAAGCACTCGCCGTGGGGACGCCGGTGATCATGACGCCGGTGGGGTCGGCTCCCGAGATCATCGGGGATCAACAGCGGGGCCGGCTGGTTCCGGTGCGGGACGCGGGTGCAATCGTCCGGGCGGTGGAGGAGCTCCATCGGAATCCGGACCTCGGTCCGCGGCTCGCCCATGCCGGGGCGGAGTGGGTTCGCGATCGTTACCAGTCGTCGGCCATGGTGAGGCGATACGAGCATCTGTATGAGAGGCTGGCCGAAGGGTGAGGATGCGATCGCTCTACATCTGCTACTTCGGACTCCGCGAACCGCTGGTCCAGACTCAGGTGCTGCCGTATCTGCGCGCTCTGGTGTCGCGGGGAGTGTCGATTCATCTCCTGACCTTCGAGCCGGGGGGCCGAGCGGGCTGGACGCGTGAAGAGGAACAGGGCTGGCGCAGGCGACTGGCAGAGGACGGGATCTCGTGGCAGTGGCTGACGTATCACCGCCGACCGAGCCTTCCCGCGACCGCCTGGGACATCGCGCGCGGAGCATGGCGGGTATCGCGAACTGCCCGCCGCGAGTCGATCGATCTCCTTCACGCCCGCAGTCATGTGGCCGCGATGATGGCTGCGATCGCGAAAACCTTCTGCCGAGCCCGGATGATCTTCGACATTCGAGGTGTCCTGGCGGAAGAGTACGTGGACGCGGGACATTGGCGACGGGAGGGAGTGCTGCACCGGCTGACGCGCCGGGCGGAGTCCTGGCTGCTGAGCCGTGCAGATGGTTTCGTCGTCCTGACCGAGAGCGGACGGGAGCTTCTGTTTCCGGGCAGCGGAGAGAGGACGGTCGAAGGAAAGCCGCTGGAAGTCATTCCCTGCTGCATCGACCGCTCCCGCTTCGAGCCGGCCGCAGATCGTGGGAGGGTCAGGGAGGAACTGAAGATCCCGCCGGATGCGCGGGTGATCGTCTACGTCGGGGCACTGGGGGGCTGGTATCTCACCGATGCGATGGTTCGACTGATGGTGCTGGCGGCCCAGCGGGACCCCGAGGTGTTTCTGATGATTCTGACGCAGAGCCCTTCCGCGGAGATCGAGGAATCGTTCCGGGCGGCGGGAATCGATTCCCGCCGGCTGCTCATCCGGAGGGTTGCGGCGGCGGATGTCCCGCGCTACCTCACCGCGGCAGACCTCGGACTTTCGCTGATCCGGACCTGTAACTCGAAGCGCTTCTCGTCTCCGACCAAGCTCGCGGAGTATCTGGCGTCGGGTCTGCCGGTGATCAGCACGGGAGAAATCGGTGACGTCGACCGCTTTCTGGAGGAGAAACAGGTCGGGGTCATCGTCAGGGGCCTTGACCGCGAGTCGCTGCTTGAGGCAATCTCGCGTGCCGAAGCGTTGCTGCAGGACCCTCTGACCTCCGACCGGTGCCGAGACACCGCCTGGCGCGGATTCGATCTCGATCGAATCGGTGGCAGTCGATATTTCGAGCTCTATGGTGCGGTTCTCGGGAGAGGGGACCGCCGCGACCCGTCTCGCTCGACTCGATGATGACCGTCATTCACGTTCTGTTCTGGGTCGCCGCTCTGGTGGCGCTGTGGAAGCTCTGGCAGCTCACCACCCGCGGTGACCGGCGGCTGCGCTGGATCATCGGAGCCGGGCTGGCCATGCGGGTCATCGCCTCTCTGCTGCTGTTCGGTATCGTGGCGGGAAATCTGCCGATCCTGGAGAGCTATCGCTCGAGCGAGGGCTACTGGTTCTTTGCTCTCGACTCCCGGATCTACTTCGATCAGGCGATCCGGGCTTCCGACTCCGGGCCTCTCGCCATTGCCAGTCTTGCACGGGTGCTTCCGTCCGCGAACTACATTCAGGCGTTGAGCGGGTTCACCATGCTGTTCGGTGACAGCACGCTCAGTGCGACGCTGTTGAATATCTTCGCCTGGCTCGGCCTTTGCGCACTGATGGTCTGGTGGGGGATGCGGCGTGGACCGGTCACGCGGGAACTGCTGATCGCTCTGAGTGCCGTCGCCTTCTGTCCGACCTGGATCCTGTGGTCGACGGTTCCACTCAAGGACGTTTTCTTCGTCTTTCTGGTGGGGCTTCTCTTCTGGGCGCTGTCCGTCTGGGTCCGCTTCGCGCCGCCGCTGAATCACTCGAGCCGGATGCGGCTTGATCTTGCCGCGGTGCTGATCCTGATCGTGATGGCTGGAATCGGCGGTATCCGCTGGTATTTTTCCGTGTTTCTTCTGGGAAGCTGCGGTCTCTGTATGGCCCTGGTGTTGATGCGCGGGCTGCATGGACGGCTGATCGCCGGATCACTTCTCGTGCTGCTGCTCAGCCCATGGATGATTGTCTTTGCTGCGGGACCCCAGCTGCCTCCCCAGGCGCGGAGTCTGCTGAGCCTGGGATTGATCGGTGATGCCGATTTCGATTTTGTCGGCAGGGTGGAGGATCGTCGTTCCGGATTCGAGCACACCCACGGGGGAACGAGGATCCAGGCGGGTGAACGGCTCGATGACCTGAAAATTCGAGGGCTGGCAGCGGGCGCGGTCGCCTTTTTCGTTCCCCGTGAGATCGCCACCCCTCTCGGACTGGTCGAGATCGGAGGCGGTCGGGGACTCTGGTTGTTCGCGGACCTCGATACCGTCTATTTCGACCTATTTCTGCTTCTGGCGATCGTGGTGAGCGTCCGCAGGGGCGTCCGTTCCGTTCTGCGAGATCCTCTCTGGGTTTCGCTGGCCGTCACGGCGTTCGTGGTGACGGTTCCATTGGTGTATGTGGTCACGAACTTTGGTACGCTCTTCCGGCTGCGGGAAATGGTCTTTCTCGAGGTCGCTCTGATCCTTCTCGTCGGGGGAGGGACGGCGCCCCGGAAGGGGAGTGGCGGGACGGCTCTCGAAGCAGGTGGATGAGCATGGCGGAATCAAAAATCGGTGTGGTCGGCCTGGGCTATGTCGGACTGCCTGTGGCGGCCGCGTTCGCAGAGCAGTACCCGGTGATCGGCTTCGACATTCGCGCCGCGCGGGTGGAGGAGCTTCGACGCGGGGAGGATTCGACGCGGGAAGTCGCGCTTCCGGATCTTCGGAATCCGAACCTTCATTTCAGCAATGATCCCTCCGACCTGCGGGGATGCAGTTTCGTCGTCGTTGCGGTTCCGACGCCGGTGGATCGAGCGAATCGCCCCGATCTCCGTGCCCTGACCGAAGCGTCGAGGACGGTGGGCGCGAATCTGTCACCGGGAACGGTCGTGGTCTTCGAATCGACCGTGTATCCGGGCGTGACCGAGGAGATCTGTGTGCCGATTCTCGAGGAGGCGTCCGGGTTGAAGTCACCGGCGGATTTCCAGGTCGGCTACTCACCCGAGCGGATCAATCCGGGGGACAGGGAGCATACCTTCCGGCTGATCATGAAGGTTGTTTCCGGTCAGACTCCCGATGCACTGGAACGGATCGCGAGAGCGTACGGGAGCGTGATCGAGGGCGGCGTCCACCGGGCACCTTCCATTCAGGTCGCCGAGGCGGCGAAGGTGATCGAGAATACCCAGCGCGACCTGAACATCGCGTTGATGAATGAGCTTTCTCTGATCTTCCACCGGATCGGTCTCGACAGCGGTGACGTTCTCGCCGCGGCGGGGACCAAATGGAACTTCCTGCGATTCAGCCCCGGTCTGGTCGGAGGACACTGCATCGGTGTCGACCCCTTTTTTCTCACTCATCGGGCGGAGGAGGCGGGATACCACCCTCAGGTCATTCTGGCGGGGCGGCGCATCAACGACCTGATGGGTGAATTCGTGGCGGAGCAACTGGTGCTCGAACTGGTCCGGCGTGGTGAGAACGTTCGGGACAGCCGGGTCGGCATTCTCGGCCTGACCTTCAAGGAAAATGTTCCCGACACCCGGAACAGCGGCGTGGTGCGCATCATCCGCCGGTTGAACGACTACGGGCTCGAGGTCCGGGTCCATGATCCCATTGCAGACCCGAAGGAAGCGGTGGAGACGACCGGAGTGGAGCTGGCTCCGCTGGATCAGCTCCGGGACTGCCGCGCGGTGGTTCTGGCGGTGGGACATGAACCGTTCGTCAAGCAACAGTGGGATCTGCCCCGTTCGATGCTCCGGGATGGAGTCGGCCTGGTGATGGACATCAAAGGCATTCTGGACCGGTCCGCGTGCCCGGACGGAATCACACTCTGGAGACTCTGAATGGCACGGGTACTGGTTACAGGCGCAGCCGGATTCATCGGTTTCCATCTCTCCCGCCGTCTTCTCGAGCGGGGCGACGAGGTGGTCGGACTCGACAATCTCAACGAGTACTACGACGTTCGGCTGAAGCAGGACCGGCTGAAGCTGCTGGAGCACGAACGTTTCGAGTTCCATCGTCTCGATCTGGCGGACACCGACGGGATGGCGGATCTTTTCTCGTCCACCCGGCCGGAGCTCGTGGTGAATCTGGCAGCACAGGCAGGGGTGCGGTATTCACTGCTCGACCCTCATGCCTACATCGACGCCAACATCAAGGGATTCCTGAATGTGCTGGAAGGATGCCGGCATCATCCGGTGCGTCACCTGGTCTACGCGTCGTCGAGCTCGGTCTACGGTGCGAATACCCGGATGCCGTTTTCCGTCCACGACAATATCGATCATCCGGTGAGCCTCTACGCCGCCAGCAAGAAGGCCAACGAACTGATGGCCCACACCTACGCGAACCTCTTCGGGTTGCATCGACCGGCCTCCGTTTCTTCACCGTCTACGGACCCTGGGGACGACCCGACATGGCGCTGTTCCTGTTCACCCAGAGGATCCTCGAGGGGAAGACCGATCGACGTCTACAACCGCGGAAAAATGAAACGGGACTTCACCTACGTCGACGACATCGTGGAGGGGGTGATCCGAGTGATGGACCGGCCGGCCGAGCCGAACCCGGACTGGAGTGGTGCGGCGCCCGATCCCGCAACCAGCTTTGCGCCGTGGCGGGTCTACAACATCGGCAATCACGACCCGGTGAATCTGATGGATTTCATCCGCGTCCTGGAGAAGGCACTGGGCCGAAAGGCGGAACTGAATCTGATGCCGCTCCAGCCCGGTGACGTGCGGGAATCGTTCGCAGACGTGGACGATCTGATGGAAGCCACCGGATTCCGTCCGGCCACTCCGATCGACGTCGGGATCCGCCGGTTCGTCGAGTGGTACCTCGACTATCACCGATGATCCGCATTCTCTATGTGATCAACCACGCCGGGTACTTTCTCACCCACCGGCTGCCTGTCGCTCTGGCCGCACGCGAAGCCGGGTACGAGGTCCACATCGCCACCCCCCGGAGCCGGCATGTGCCGCGGATCCGGCAACAGGGACTCGACTGGTCTCCGTTGCGTCTCAGCCGTTCCGGTCGAAACCCGCTCCAGGAAGCGCTCGCGGTCGTCGATCTGGTGCGCCTCTACCGCCGGTTGCGACCGACCATCGTGCACCACGTCACCAGCAAACCGATGTTGTACGGAACCCTCGCGGCGCGGTTGACCCGGATCCCTGCGGTCGTGAATGCGGTCACCGGGCTGGGACATCTCCACCTCGCCGACGACCTGCCGCACCGAATCCTGCGGACAATGGTCGGATGGGGCTACCGGTGCGCTCTCCGCCACCCGAACATGAAGGTGATTTTCCAGAACCTCGAAGACCGAGCCCTGTTCGTTGATCAACACTGGATCCCCTCGGCGGCTCCTGTGGTCATCCGCGGGTCCGGCGTGGATGTGGCCCGATTCGCTCCCCATCCCCGTGATCGGGTGGAGGTTCCCGTCGTGCTGTTTCCTGCCCGGATGTTGCAGACCAAGGGGCTGGAGGAGCTGATCTCCGCGGCCCGGATTCTGCGTCGGCGCGGCGTCCGTGCCCGCTTTCTGCTGGCCGGGGATCCGGATCCGGACAACCCCGCCAGCATTCCTGAGTCTCGAATTCGACCCTGGGTGGATGAGGGACTGGTGGAGTATCTCGGCCGGGTCGAGGAGATGCCGCCGGTCTACGCGCAGGCGGATCTGGTATGCCTCCCGTCATGGCGAGAAGGTCTTCCGAAGTCGCTGGTGGAAGCCGGCGCCGCGGGTCTGGCTTCTGTGACCACTGATGTGCCGGGATGCCGCGACGTCGTTCGTGATGGTCTCGAGGGGTTGCTGGTCCCGGTCTGCGATGCCGAGGCGCTCGCGGGGGCTCTGGAGCGGCTGATTCAGGATGAAGGAGAAAGGAGCCGGATGGGACAAAGGGCACGGGCGCGCGTGGTGGAGGAGTTTTCGCTGGACCGGGTGATCGCGGAGACCCTCGCACTGTATGCGGAGATGGCCGGATGAGAGCGCTGGTCACGGGCGCGAACGGCTTCATCGGGCGCAACCTCTGCCGGGCCCTGGTGGAGCAGGGGCATTTCGTCCGGGCTGTGGGACGGTCGGAGCCGGCGTTTACCTGCGGCTCCGAGTGGTTGAGCATCGAGTCCATCGACGGCTCCACGGACTGGTCGGAGCCGTTGGAGAGCGTCGACGTCGTCTTCCATCTGGCGGGGATCGCTCACCTCCCGCTCGAAACCCCACGACTGCTCGATCACGCACTCACCGTGAACGCCCGCGGTACCGCGCGGCTGGCAGAAGCGGCCGCCGCCAGAGGGGTCTCCCGGCTGCTGTTCGTCAGTTCGGTGAAGGTCCACGGTCAGGAATCGGGTCAGCGTCCGTTCCGCGAAGACGACCCGCCTCGGCCGGTGGACGCGTACGCACTGTCGAAATGGGAAGCTGAAAAGCACCTCGAGACGGCGTCCCGAAATCGCGGGCTTCCGATCACCATTCTCCGGCCGCCTCTGGTCTACGGACCTGGAGTGCGGGCGAATTTCCTCAAGCTGATGCGGATCGTGGACCGTCGCGTGCCTCTTCCCTTTGCTTCGGTCACGAACCGGCGCAGCCTGATCTTCGTGGGGAATCTCGCCAGCGCACTGGTGGATTGTGCCACCCGTCCCGAGGCCGCCGGGAGGCGATTCCTCGTGAGCGATTTCGAAGATCTTTCCACCCCTGAACTGATTCGGCGCCTCGCGGACCTGATGGGACACCGGCCGCGGCTGTTCTCTCTGCCCGAGCCGCTGATCCGGGCCGGAGCCGGTGCTCTCGGCGCCGGAGAAACTCTGCAGAGACTGGTATCCTCTCTTCAGGTCGATCCTTCAGCCATCGCGGATCTCGGGTGGCGGCCTCCAATTTCAGTCGACGAAGGACTGAAACGGACCGTCCTGTGGTATCAGCAGCACAAGCATGAGCCGGACGACTGACGTTCCGCTCGCTTCGAGGGGCTGCAGGAAAACGAATGAACGTGCAGAGTGGAGCCACGGGAGAGCTCGGAATCGCCGCGTTGCTGGCCTTTGGAGTGGCGCTCGCAGCGACGGGCGCGATCCGTTCCCTCGCGCCTCGTCTCGGACTGATGGATGTTCCCAACCAGAGGAGCTCTCACAGTTCTCCGACTCCGCGAGGAGGAGGCCTGGGAATCCTGGTCGGTCTGCTGGTCGGGTCGGTGGTGGCTGGCGCCGATGTTCTGACGGAATCGCTCCTGATCGGACTGGTGCTCGTCGCTGTCATGGGGATCGTCGACGACCTTCGGGGACTGGGGCAGACGGTGAAGTTTCTCTTCCAGTTCGCGGCGGCCCTGGTGCTGATTGCGGGCGGAACGATCGTCGCGCACACTCAGATTCCTGCCGTGGGCCGGATTTCGTTCGGGTTTGCGGCGGGTGCGCTGACCCTGTTCTGGCTGGTCGGCGTGACCAACGCATTCAACTTCATGGATGGAATCAACGGGATCGCGGCGATGGAAGGAACCGTCTGCGCCGGCGCCTACGTGGTGATGTCTCTGAGCCGGGGGGATCGTGCTTCCGCTCTTCTCTCGATGGCGATCGTGGGCGCATGTCTGGGGTTTCTCCCCTGGAACTTCCCTCGCGGAAGGATTTTCATGGGAGACGTGGGAAGCGCGGCTCTCGGATTTCTTCTGGCCGCTCTCGGGGCTCGCTTGACTCTGCAGGGAGTGGATCCACTGGTGATCGCGCTTCCGCTGATGCCGTTCCTCTTCGATACATCAATCACCCTGATCCGCAGAGCTCTCCGCGGCGAGAACATTCTGGCCGCGCACCGAAGCCATCTCTATCAGCAACTCACCCGCAGCGGCTGGAGCCACGCCGCCGTGACCGCGCTCTGGACAGGGCTGGCTCTGATCTCGGCGGGGGCAGCCGTGCTGAGCCGCTCGAATCCCGCACTCGGATGGATTCTGTTCTGGACCCTCCTCCTTCCGGTCCATCTCGGAGTGATGTTCTGGATTATCCGCCGCTCCTCACGAATCGGCCGAGAGGAGCGAGTGGCAGGCCGGGTCGTCAGTGCTCACGCAGCGCCTGCCGAACCGGATTCATGAGGTCGGCATCGCGCGCGAAGGAGAGGTAGTTGGGTGAGAATCTTGCGGCGGTCACCAGGCTTGCGATGGCCTCTTCCCGCTGTCCGGCCTTCGCCTGGGTGATTCCGAGGTAGGCGTAGATCTCCGGCCGCTTCTCCATGCTCAGCGCCTTCTGGTATGCCGCGATCGCTTCATCGTGTCGTTCCACCAGGCGCAGCAGTGCGGCCTTTTCCACCCACAGGTCGACATCTTCAGGTCTCCGGAGCAGGCACTGATCGATCATCTCCACCAGACGTCGGGCTTCGATCGGTGTGGTGACGGTCCCTCCGTAGTTGGTCAGACGGACGATCATCGTCTCCGCCAGCTTCTTCTGCTGGTTGCAGCGCCAGGGGATCAGACATTCACGATAAAGCGCGAATCCTGCCGCGGCAATGATCAGGAGTGACAGACCGACCCGGAGGAGACGTTTCATCGCGCCCCCCAGGCCCGGGTGAGGGCGGCGAGAAAGAGAATCATCGAGGTCTGCGAAACGATTTGAAGGGGAAATTGAGCCAGGGTGAGGACGAAAATGCTGGTGGCGAGGGGAAGACTGAACATCCGGGCGAACTTCTGTTCGGGCGTCTCGTTCGCGCGCCGCCTGAGGGATCCGGAAGCGATCACGGCCAGGGCGGCCAGGAACAGCAGATACGCCGGGATTCCGCCCTCGGCCATCAGCTCGAGGTGATCGTTGTGCGCCTCACCGAAGCTCTGCGATGCATTCCCGGATCGGCTCAGAGAGGGGTACTTCTTCTCTGCCCTGATCTTCGCATCGAAGTAGTGGGCGGGGAAGGTTCCGGGTCCGAATCCGGTCCATGGACGTTGTTCGATCATCTCGACCGCCGACGCGAAGGCGATCAGCCTGCCGGAAATGACCTGATCATAGTCGCCACGCTGGAGCGAGCGGATCAGTCCGGAAGAGTGAAGGAAGGCCGGGTTGGCAGCGAGAATCGCCGCCAGGGCAAGCACCGGGGTTCCAAGGATCAGCAGCGCCTTTTTCCATGGAAGAAAGATCGTGAGGGCAGCGATTCCGGCCAGACATGCTGCCAGCGCCGTGCGGGTCTGGGTCAGCAGCAGCGAAGCGAACAGCATCGTCGCGGCCGCGATGGCGAAGGTCCTGGCCCGGTTCCTTGCGACGAAGATGAGCACCACCGCAGCCAGGGTTGGGAAGACCAGAAAACTGCCGGTCTCGTTGGGATTGCCGATCAGTCCGGTGACTCCAAGGTGATGTTCGATGAACTGTTCGTCGAGCGGAAGCGGCCGGAGGTCGAGGATCTGGAGCAGGAGAATCACTCCGTTCCCGATCCCGAGCGCAAAGACGAACCACAGGACCCGCAGCCGGCCCAGAACGGCCCCTGGTTCTTCTTCGGTGGGGGAGGCGACCAGCAAAAGGGCGATGATCACGATCGCCCAGGCGAGGATCAGTTGAAACGAATCGATGCTGATGGCGGGACGGCTCGAGGTGAGCGTGACCACGCAGCTCCAGCCGAGCACGACCTCGAGAAGAACGATCGCAGGGTCTCTCCATCGGAGGGGGCGCAGACTGAGGCGCCCGAACAACAGCCCGATCAGCAGGATCGCGATCAGCAGAATTCCTTCGCCCTCGAGCGCGATCGCTTTGGGAAACCGGAAGACCTCCTTGCCGGTGAAGGAGACCAGCAGCGAGGTCGCCGCGAGGCCGGCGAGAAGAACCGTCGCCACGAGGCGATCGAACAGAGGCGATGGGGGCGTCGACTGTCGATTCATGAATGGAGGAGGGACGATGAATCAGCTGGGCTGGCGCTCCCCGAGAAATGGATTGATCGAGAACGACCGGCCGGTCCCGTCGGTGCGTCGTTCGGCGGTTGCTCCATTCTGCGGCTCGGCCCGATACTCGGGGACGAGGGTGCCGAGAAGATCCCGCACGCCAGCCGGCTCCAGGGTTCGGAAGCGGTTCGCACGAAAGAGCCACTGATCGACCTCGGTCGTATCCGGTTGAGGGGCTTCGGTCACCACGATCCGGGGATGAACCGTCGGATGGATCGATTCTCCCTGAAGCCGGATCTCCTCGAAGAGCTTTTCCCCCGGTCTCAGGCCGGTGAAGACGATCTCGATCTCGCTTTCACTGCGATTGGACAGCCGGATCAGGTCGCGGGCCAGATCGACGATTCGGACCGGCTCGCCCATGTCCAGCATGAATACCCGCCCGTCATTTCCCAGGGTTGCTGCCTGAAGAACGAGCGAGACGGCTTCTGATGTGCGTAGAAAGTAGCGGGTGACTTCGGGATGGGTGATGGTAATCGGCCCTCCCGATTCGATCTGTTCCAGGAACAGGGGCACGGCGCTCCCGGAGGATCCGATCACGTTGCCGAACCGCACCACGCTGACACTCATGGAAGAACGGCGCGCGAGATCGATCAGGAGGATTTCCGCGGCGCGTTTGCTGGCGCCCATGATGCTGCTCGGGTTGATCGCCTTGTCGGTCGAAATGAACACGAACCGCGCCACGCTGTGGTCCGCACACGAGCGGGCGAACTCCAGCGCGGCAAGCGCATTGTTTCTGAGGTATTCGCCGGGATTCTCTTCTCCCAGAGGCACGTGTTTGTGGGCTGCGGCGTGCAGCACGATCTCGGGAGCTGTCTCGCTCAACAGGCCGGCAACGGCCTCGCCGTCACTGATGTCGGCCAGGTGAAACGACACCACGGTGTCCGCAGGCACCAGGGTCTCGATCCGCCGGCGGACCTGGTAGAGTGCGAACTCGGAGCGCTCGACCAGAACAATGCGGGAGGGCTCCATCTGAATGATCTGACTCGCCAGTTCCGAACCGATGGTGCCTCCCGCGCCCGTGACCATCACCGCGCGGCCCCGGAACATGGTCCGCACCGGGTTGCCGGGCAGCTCGATCTTCTCCCGGCGCAGCAGGTCGTCTGCATTGACCGGACGGAGCTGGGTGACTCGAACCTTTCCGCTGACGAGCTGGTCGATGCCGGGAATGGTCCGGAATCCGATCCGGGCGCCGGCCAGATCGTGGATGATCTCGCGAATCCGGGCTCCGGGTGCGCTTGGCATGGCAATCAGCGCCTCGGTCGCGTCTTTTTCCGAGGCGATCCGGGCCATGTCCCCGATCGGTCCGTGAATCGGGATGCCCCGGATGTGCGAACCCCATTTCCCGGGATGGTCGTCGACGAAGGCAACCGCCTTCATGCCCAGCTGGGGACGATGCTCCAGTTCACGGGCGAGGCTCTCGCCAGCGTCCCCCGCACCGATGATCAGCACCCGGCGTCGACTCTTGCGCGCTCCGGGGGAAAATCGGGTTCGGTCACGGGTGATTCGCATCGCCACTCTGGCGCCGAACAGGGTGAGCAATGCAAAGGCCCAGTCGATCAGGATCGCCGCCCGGGAGACGCCCTGAACCCGCGCGGCGAAGGGGGTGGAGGTGCCCAGGTTCCAGAATGCCAGGAGGATCGCCAGAGACGTGGTCAGCCCGAGTGCCAGACGGATGACGTCCCCGACTCCGACATAACGCCACCAGCCTCGATAGAAGCCGAACAGGAATCCGACGACAAGCTGGACGCCGAGAACAAACGGAAGACTGGAATGAAACGCGGGCTCATGGACTCTTGGAATGGTGAATTCGAAGCGCACCAGCCATGCGAGGGTATAGCAGAGCGTGAACACCAGGGCATGGAACAGGAAGAGCAGGATGGCACGCACCGCGGAGACGCGGAAAATGTACCGTTCGATCCAGTTGTTTTCCGTCATTGAGCGGACTCCGAGACTCGGGAACAGGACGATTATAGATGACCCGACGCTGAAACCGAGGATGGACTGTTGAATCAGGCGAACTCAGACCGGCCTGGGGGACCTCCGGATCCGAGGCTGCAACGACTCCGTGAGATGAACCGGGAGGCGCTCGAGTCCCTGGTCTCGGAGGAACTGGAGACGCTGAACGAGGAAGAGGTGCTTGCGATTCTCGCCAACCGCTTCTGTTCGACCCGGGTCTGTCTCCGAATCGCTCAGAACACCCGTTTCACCGCGCTCTATTCGATCCAGTCAGGACTGGTCGCTCACCGCAAGACGCCACGCGGGCACGCGATGCGGTTCATTCCTCACTTGAGGCTCAGGGAGTTGATGCGCTGTTCGACCGACGTGAGGGTGCTGCCTCCGGTGAGGCGTGCGGTGGAGGAACAGTTGCGGGATCGGCTGCGGTCGCTCACCGCAGGCGAAAAGATCACCCTGGCCCGGCTGTGCAGCCGGGAGCTGGTCCGCGATCTTCTTCGGGATCCCGATGCGCGGGTATTTGATGCGGTGCTGGTCAATCCCCGCCTTCACGAGGAGGACCTGCTCGCTCTGATCGAAGCGCGCCGGGCCGGCCCCGGAAAGCTCACCGCCATCGCGAACCATTCGAAATGGAGGAATCGGTATCCAATCCGCAGGGCACTGGCCATGGATCCGGAGACGCCGCCGGCGATTGCGGCGGTTCAGTTGCGCCACCTGCGCCGGGACGACCTTCGTCAGCTGGTACACCGGGAGGAGACCTCCCGCTATCTTCGTCTCTGCATCGAGCGTCTGGAGTTGCTGGAATGATGCGCCGCCGGGGAAAGAGGGACCTCCCCCCTGTCTCCGGGGAAAGAATTCGATACAATGCCTGACCGAATGCCTGAGGAGCCGAACAGCGAAGGGGCGGGTTTTGTCGAGCCACCTCTCGGGGAAGAGATCCGCCGCCAGCGCGAGATGCGCCAGATCAGTATCCGGGAAATCTCGGATCGCACCAAGATCAGCTCGCGCTTCCTCGAGGCTATCGAGAAGAACGAATTCGAGGCGCTTCCCGCGCCGGTATTCACCCGGGGTTTCATCCGCGAGTACGCCCGGGAGCTGGGCCTGGATCCGGATGATCTCGTCGACCGCTACATGCAGCACGTGAAGGCGGACGAACGGCGGGAAGAGCGGGACCAGGAGGAACTGGAGCGACGCATCAGCGGCTCGTTTCCAATGCCCCGGCGGCGGGGATGGCTGCTGATGGTGGCGATTCTTCTCATCGTGGCGATCGCTGCCGTGGCCGGGTGGTATTTTCTGAGGAGCGACCGCCGAACCAACCCTCCCGCGGAGACCGCCACTGCCAGCGGGACATCATCCTCTCATGAAGTTCCTGCCCAGCCGATCCGTACGGAACAGCAGAGCACCGCCGAGACGGAACAGGCTCCGCCGATCCGGTTCGAGATTCAGGCGCTGGAAACGTCATGGCTGAAGGTGTCGGCGGATGGTCATGAGGTGCTCGACGGATTCCTGGCGGAAGGGGAAACCCGAAAGATCAATGCCGATCAGGAAGTTCGGATCGAGAGCCTCGGGAACGCGGGAGGGGTGCGGGTCGTGATCAACGGCGTCCAGCTCGATGGTCTGGGCCGGAGTGGTCAGGTGATCAAGAACCGGGTGTTCGACCGGGAGTTCGCGGCGGGTCTGGAGAAGAAGGACCAGGCGGGGGATCAATGAGTGAAAGCTCGACGAGTGAACTGGTCGTCTCCGATCTGGTCCGGAGGATCGATCAGGGTGAGCTGCCGCGCGAAGCGCTGATGGTCGCTGCCCGCGGCCTGCTGCCTCTGTCTCAGGACGAGCTGATCGAGGTGCTGATTGCCGTCTGCGAACAGGAGGATCCGGAAATTTCGGGGACGGCTCGCGCCAGTCTTCAGGATCTTCCCACCGAGGCCAGAATTCAGTTTGCTTCAAGCCAGTCCATTCCCGCCACCCTTCTCGACCGCCTCAGCCACGCCGTCGACGAGCAGGCTGTGCTCGAGGCGGTGGTGCGGAACCGGAATTCGAGCGACCAGACCATCGTCGCCATCGCCCGTTCGGCCAGTCCCAAGCTGCAGGAAGCGATCGTCATCAACCAGGCCCGGATCCTCCGTTGCCCGGAGATCCTCGATGCCCTCCTGGAGAACCCGCGGGTCAGCGGCGATGTCCGCCGTCGCGTGGCAGAGACCCGTGAAGAGTTCTTCGAAAAGGAGCAGGCTCGCGTCGATCGCAGGCGAAAGCTGGAAGAAGAAGCAGAGGAGGAGGCTCGGCTCGATGCCGAGCAGCAGGCGGAGCTCGATGCTCTGCTGGCCCAGGCGGAGGAGGAAGGTGAACCAGCGGTTCCCACCCTGAGAGCGCCGGACCGCGAACCGCAGACCGAGGAGGAGGAAGTTCAGAAGTCAGTCTGGTCCCGGATCCTGGCCATGACCGTCTCCGAGAAGGTTCAGCGGGCGTTCAAGGGCAGCCGGACGGAACGCTCCATTCTCATTCAGGATCGAAACAAGCTGGTCTGTTCGGCGGTGGTGAAGAACCCTCGGGTCTCGGATTCCGAGGCGGAGCAGTTCGCAGCCATGCGGAATGTCGAGGCGGAGGTGTTGCGGCTGATCGGAAACAATCGGGACTGGACGCGAAAGTATTCGGTGGTGATCAATCTGGTCCGGAATCCCAAGGCCCCGATCGGAGTGGTCCTCCCTCTTCTCCCTCGACTGATGAACCGGGATCTGCGAAGCTTGAGCATCGATCGGAATGTGTCGGAGGCGGTTCGCGTCTCTGCGAGGAAGCTGTTTCTGGCGAAGACCCAGGGTTTCAATTCCAAATGAAGACCAACTATTACGAGATTCTCGGGGTGGAACGCTCCGCCTCCGAGCAGACCATTCGGGATCGTTTCCGCAAGCTCGCCCGTGAGCATCATCCCGACCGGTACAAAGGGGATGACAAGGCCGGTGCCGAGAAACGCTTTCAGGAGCTGACCGAAGCGGTGAATGTGCTGACCAACGCGCAGAAGCGAAAGCAGCACGATGCCGAGCTTCAGTCGGGCAGCTCGGCGACCACCGATTTCGCCCAGGTCGCCCGCGCCTATCTCGCACAGGGAGTGAAAGCTTACAAGGAAGGAAACTTCCCGCTGGCCCGCGATCATTTCGACATGGCGGTCAAGCACAATCCCGACGATGCCAGGGCATTTCACTATCTTGCGCTATCCTGTGTCAGAATTCCCTCGGGAACGAGGCAGGCTGTTCAGGCGATCGAGTCCGCCGTGCAGCGGGAGCCGCTCAATCCTCAGTTCCTCAAGGACGCAGGAATGATCTGCCGGCATGCCGGACTGACGGCCAAGGCGGAGCGATACCTGGAGCAGGCTTTAGAATGGGATCAGGACAACGTGGAGATCCAGTCCGCGCTGGCCGATCTGAGACAACAGAAGGAGTCGAAAGAGGGGGGACGGGGCTTGCTCGACTCTCTCTTCAAAAAAGGGTAGCGAGTGCAGGTGGAAGCTTTCGGACTCACTGACGTTGGCCGGCAGCGCCAGCACAACGAGGACATGTACCTCGTCGAGACGGGTGCGCGCCTGTTTCTGGTGGCGGACGGGATGGGCGGCCATGCTGCCGGCGAGATCGCGGCCCAGATCGCTGTCGAGGCCGTCTCGGAATTCATCCTTCAGACCGCCGAGGAGGATGGGACCTGGCCCCACGGCTACGACGAGTCCCTCAATCGCGCAACCAACCGGCTCGTCGCCGCGCTGAAAATGGCCAACGCCCGGGTTCTGGAGGCGATGCGCAAGGATGCCCGGCTCCGAGGGATGGGAACCACCGTCGTCGCGTCACTCTTCGATGGAGAAACCGCCTCGGTCGCCCACGTGGGAGACTCTCGCGCCTATCTGATCCGCGACACGCGGATGTCCAGGATCACCCATGATCACTCCTGGGTCTTCGAACAGGTCCAGGCCGGGATGCTCACCGAGGCCGAAGCCGAAAAACATCCCCTTCGGAACGTCATCACCCGAGCCCTCGGCGGCGCGATGTCGGTCGTCCCCGACGCCTCGGAGATCGTCTGCCAGTCCGGCGACATCTTTCTCCTCTGCTCCGACGGGCTGACCGGCATGGTCTCTGAAGACGACATTCTCCGGATACTGATGGAGAGCACGGGCCAGTTGGAACTGGCATGCAAGGCTCTGGTCGATGCAGCCAACGCGAATGGCGGCGTCGACAACGTAACCTGCATTCTGGTCCGGGTTCTCTGATCTCGAAACGGGAGGAACATCATGAACATCACGATCGAGTACTGCGGCGTCTGAAACTATCTGCCCAGGGCCTCCAGTCTGGCGGCCGAAATCCGGAAGCATTTCAACGTCGACCCGGAACTGATCCGCGGCAGCGGCGGCGTCTTCAATGTCGTCGCAGGCAACCGGATGATCTTCTCCAAGGACGATGAAGGCCGGTTTCCGGCCGAGAGCGAGATCATCGATCAGTTGAAAGCGATCTGACCCGGACCGGCAGAGACCGATCCGATCCCTCGAGCCGGGGCCCTGCCGGTACCACTGCTCACGCTCGGGAAAGCCGGGGCTGCGTCGCTCCGGCTCACTTGTCCGGCATCCACTTCGCGAGCATGTCTTTCATGGACTGCTTCATCATGTGCAGCGATCGGGGATCACGCTCGATGATCGATTCGGCGAACTTCTTCGCCTGCTCGAACTTGATGTGCGGGGGCAGGGGAGGCACCTCGGGATCGGTGATGAACTCGAGCACCACCGGCCGGTCGGCCGCGAGCGCTTCGTCCCATGCGCTGGAGATCCGTTCCGGATCCTCCACGACAATGCCTTTGAGTCCGAGATCCTCCGCATACTTCGCGAACGGAACGCGGGGGAGGACCTGGGATGGCTGATACTTCGGATCACCCGACATCACCCGTTGTTCCCACGTGACCTGATTCAGATCGCGGTTGCTCAGAACGCATACGATCAGCGTCGGGTTGCTCCATTCCTTCCAGAATTTCGCGATGGTGATCAGGCCGTTGATCCCGTTCATCTGCATTGCGCCGTCGCCGACCAGCGCAATCGCCGGTCGTTCCGGGAATGCGAATTTTGCGGCAATCACATACGGCACGCCCGGTCCCATCGTCGCCAGGTTCCCGGAGAGGGAGGCCATCATTCCGCGGCGGATTTTCAGATCGCGGGCGAACCAGTTCGCCGAGGAGCCGGAATCGGAGGCGAGGATGCAGTCGTCCGGAAGTTTCGGGGAGAGCTCCCAGAACACGCGCTGCGGGTTGATCGGATCGGCGTCCATCATCGCCCGCTTTCCAGCAGTTCCCACCAGGAAACGATCTCCTTCTCCATCTTCTCCCGCCAGGATCGATCTTCCTTCCGTTCCAGCAGCGGGATCAGCTCCTGAAGGGTCAACCTGCTGTCCCCGACGAGGTTGACCTCCATCGGATAGCGGAGGCTGAGCATCCGTGCCTCGATGTCGATCTGGACTCCGCGGGCCTGTCCTTCTTCAGGGAGAAACTCGGAGTAGGGGAATCCGCTGCCGATCATCAGCAGGGTGTCGCATTCGGTCATCAGGTCCCAGCTCGGCTTGGTGCCGAGCAGTCCGATGCCCCCGGTCACGAAGGGGAGGTCGTCGGGGACGGCCGCCTTTCCGAGCAGAGCCTTGGAGACTCCGGCGCCGAGCAGATCTGCCACCTGAATCACTTCATCGGTGGCTTTGTTGGCGCCCTGGCCGACGAGGATCGCGACCCTCTTTCCTTCATTGAGGATCTCGGCGGCTCGCTGCAGGTCGTCTTTTTCGGAATCACGCGCGGCTCGCTGTAGCCGACGCCGGTGTGCACGCTTCCGTGTGAGCGGGCGGGAGGCTCCCAGGGCAGTTCCTGAACGTCGTTCGGAAAGATGATGCAGGTGACCGTGCGGCTCGAGATGGCGATGCGCATCGCCCGATCCACCAGCGTGCGGGTCTGGGAGGGATCGCTGGCCATGTGGACGTAGTCGTTCGCCACGTCCTTGAACAGGGAGATCAGGTCGACTTCCTGCTGATAATCGCCACCCAGTGCCGAGCGTGCCTGCTGACCGACGATGGCCACGACCGGCTGGTGGTCCATCTTGGCGTCGTAAAGACCATTCAGCAGATGAATCGCTCCCGGGCCGGAGGTCGCCAGACAGACGCCGACCTCGCCGGTGAACTTGGCGTGAGCGCAGGCCTGGAAGGCAGCGAGCTCCTCATGTCTCGCCTGAATGAACCGGATCTTCTCCTCCGCCCGACCCAGAGCTCCCATGATCCCGTTGATGCCATCGCCCGGGTAGCCGTAGATCCGTTTCACTCCCCATGCGGCGAGGCGATCGATCAGGTAATCTCCAACTTTCTGACTCATCGGCCACGCACTCCTTTCGCTCGGTTTCGATTCGTTTGCATGCGCTGTGTCCATGCAGAAAGCCAGCCATCGGAAGGACGACAAAGGAGCCTTGCCGAACTTGAACGGAACCTTTCGGGCGGCTTCCCCGTGGAGGAGGCAGTGGGTCCCCGCAGAGGTGCCGAACCCTGGCTGGTAGAAGTTGCCGGGATTCCCCCGGCCCGCGATCCGACGCCGGCTCTCTGGCGTGTTATCATGATGCTCAGCGACTTCCGCTCGCGTTGCGGAAGGGTTGCCCGGGTGTGGGATGGTGATGATGAGGCGGACGGCAACGGCTGTATTTCTCTGGGTTTTCCTCGCTGGATCCCTTCTGGCGGCCCAGCCCCTGCTCACGGGGCGCCTGGACGATTCCGAACGCGTCGTTCTGGACCGGGACAACGAGATCTTTCTTTCCGTGCGCCCTCAACGGGGCGATGCCTGGACTCGTCTCGCACTGCGCACGATGGGCGATGCCTCGCGGTGGAAGGATCTTGCGGAGCTGAACGGCATGGGGCCCAACCTGATGACCGACCGGTGGATCAAGGTGCCACTGCCCATGGTTCGCCCTTCTCTGCAGGTCGAGATGATGAAGGCGTTGTTTCCCGCGGACCGGATCACTCGCGAGGGATGGATGCACAAGGTCGTTGCGGGCAGCAGCATCGAGGGGGAGTCGTTCTGGAAGATCGCGGAGTGGTTCGCGGGAGATGGTGCCGCCTATGCGGCGATCCGGACCGCGAACAGGACCGAGAAACTCTCGACCCGGAAGGGAGATTGGGTTCTGGTACCCACCTCCATTCTATCCGCGCCGTTCAGAACCGCCGCCGGCCAGTCGGTGGAGACGATCCAACTGGCCGAGGATGATCCGGAGAGTCCGCAGGGGAACACGGCGGATGTGCTTCCGGCTCTTTACCGCCAGGCGGTCCCGTCCGGTCCGGTCTCGCTCGAATATCACCGCGAGGCGGATCGTCCGTATGCGGTCTACCGGCTTCAGAAGGGGGAGGCTCTCTACTCCTCGGTGGTGATCCGGTTCACCGGTCGTCTCTACGCCCGTGACGTCAACGAGGTGGTGGACCAACTGGTCGGGTTCAACCGGATTGAGGATGTCTCGAGGTTGCCGGTGGGATATGCCGTGCGAATCCCGATGGAGTTGTTGACTCCGGAATTTCGATCCCCGGACGACCCGACGCGCATCGAGCACGAGCAGGCCAGGCGAGAGAGCCTGCGCCTGGCGAAACGGGTCGAGGCGAAGGATCTCGATGGAGTCCAGGTGATTCTCGATCCGGGGCACGGAGGCCGGGACGTCGGGACGATCCACAACGGGATCTGGGAATCGACCTACGTCTACGACGTGGCCTGTCGCCTGAAGGAGATTCTGGAAAAAAAGAGCGGGGCCACCGTCTGGATGACCACGAAATCGGCGGACGGCGGCTATCGGGTGGTGGAGAAGGACCGGCTCGAGAAGCGGAACGATCACGTGGTCCTCACCACGCCCCGCTATCAGATGGATGATCCCATCGTCGGGGTGAATCTCCGGTGGTATCTGGCGAATTCGATTTTTCGGCGCGCAATGAAGAGCGCGGACGCCTCGGGGAAGATCGTGTTCATCTCCATTCACGCCGATTCGCTGCATCCGTCGCTGCGTGGGGCAATGGCCTACATTCCTGGAGAACGCTTCGTTCAGGGCACCTACGAGAAGGATGGGCCAATCTACCTGGCTCGAGCGGAAGTGAAGGAGCATCCCACGGTCACTCAGACGCGTGAAGATGCGCTCCGGGCGGAGGGACTCTCCACGGATCTGGCACAATCGATCATGGATTCGTTCGAGGCACGCCATCTGCCGGTGCATCCGTTCCAGCCGATCCGTGGTCATGTCGTCCGGAACGGGAAGGAATGGGTGCCGGCGGTGATCCGCTACAACAAGATTCCGTCGCGTCTTCTGCTCGAGATCTGCAACCTCGGGAACCCTGACGATCGGGAGCTGCTGGTCTCCCGCTCGTACCGCAACGATGTGGCCCAGGCAATTTACAGCGGCCTTGTCGAGTTCTTCGAGAGTCGGTCGGAAGATGCCGGCGGTCCGGGGATCGTGGTCGCGGCGGCCAGTCGCTAGCCAGACCATCCGGTCGAGCCCGTGGTGGTGAATCGCAGCGGGGATCCATCTGAAATGATGCCGGTTCGGTATAATCCCCGCCGGGTGCTCGAGGAGCGCAGCCCGTCGTCCACTTTCCCGCCTTCAGAAGAGAGCCATGAGCGAACCGATCCAGGGCACGACCACCGCCGAGGGGCTGCATTTCGCAGTCGTTTCAAGCCGATTCAACGAACCGATCGCCAGTGACCTGGTGGAGGGGGCGGTGTCGTGTCTGACACGGCACGGCGCGGATCCGGATGCGATCGAGGTGGTTCGCGTTCCGGGCGCATTCGAGATCCCGATGGCGGCGCAGAAGATCATCGGATTGAACCGGTTCGATGCAGTGATCACCACCGGGGTGCTGATTCGCGGCGACACTCCTCATTTCGACTTCATCTCGGCACAGGTAACGCAGGGGATTTCCGAAGTGGCCGTCCGCTCGGGTGTCCCGGTCACCTTCGGAGTGATTACCTGTGACACGCACGAACAGGCTCTCCAGCGGTCGGGCAAGGCGAGCAACAAAGGCTGGGAGGCCGCTCTGGCCGCCATGGAGATGGCCAATCTCTACCGCCGTCTGACCGCGGATACGGGAGACTGAGGTCCCCGGGCTCCGGATTCTCGAAAGAAATCACATGGGTGCACGAAGAAAAGCGAGAGAGCTGGCTCTCCAGATGTTGTTTCAGTTCGATCTGTCGGGAAATGCTCCCGAGAGCATTCCCCTCTCGTTCGAAGACCTTCAGAAGAACGTCGCCGATACCCGTGAGTTCGCCATCCGGATTTTCCGCGGAACGGTGGAGCACCTGGAGGAGATCGACGACATGATCGTGAAGCAGGCGGCGAACTGGCGACTCTCGCGGATGGCCGTCGTCGACCGGAACATCATCCGGATGTCGGTCTATGAGTTCCTCTACGAAAAGGGCACCCCGCGGCTGGCGGTCATCAACGAAGCCATCGAGATCGCGAAAAGGTTCGGCAACGAAAAATCGCCGCAGTTTGTCAACGGCATACTCGACGGCATCCTGAAACGATACAATCTCGAGGGGACGACGGGGTCGTAATGCCACCTCGGGGAGCGGCTTTGGGTTTCTCCGGGTGCCAGGCGGCCGTGAAACGATGACCATGCTCGCTCAGTTCGAGGCAATCGGGGGGGACATCCGTTGAGCCTTCTGGGTCGACTGGAAGATCTCTCGCTTCCAGACATCATTCAGATCGTCTTCCTCAGCCGGCGGACGGGCGTGCTGGAGATTCTCGATTCGCGGGGCCGGCACACGGTTCTGTTTCACCATGGTCTGGTGGTGAATGCCTCCACCCCGAAGGATCCGGACCTGCTGCATTCCCTGGGAGAATCGGGCCTGCTCGAGCCGGATGTGATCGCGGAACTGACCGATCTCCAGACGAAGGGCGGCATCCCCGGAGACATCATTCTCGAGCGTGAGCTGCTCGATCCGGTCCAGCTCGCGGCGGTCATCCACAAGCGGATCACCGACATCGTGGCTCCACTGCTGGAGACGCGGGAAGGGGAGTTCAATTTCCTTCTCAGCGAGGATCTGGACCGCAGCGACATCGGCTACGATTCCGACTCGCTTTTCCGGGAAGGGGGGGTGACCCCGCAGAAGATTCTCGGGGGCGGTGACGGCGAAAAGGTCAAGCCGCTCCGCGGGCTGGAGGAATCGCTGCGTGCCGGAAAGGCCCTTCTCCGCGGTTCGGCTGCACCACCGACCGATCTCCCGGTTCTGGAACTGGGACTGGAAGGTGCCGGGCGGAAGCCCGGGATGGACGCCCCCCCGGATGCGAGCGGCGAGTCGCCGGAGGATGCGGCCCTTTTCGATCAGGTGGTCGAGGGGGCGATCGACGAGATGTCCTCGGAATCTGACGAGAACGTCGTCCGCTTTCCCTCACGCGAGGAATCACCTTTCGAGCTCGATCTGGATGAGCCGGAGATCGAGTCGCTCGAGTCGCTGCTGGACGAGTCGTTCGGCGAGACTCCCTTCCCCGAGGAGGAGCCGGAAGAAGAGACGGAGGGGGCGCCGCCCGGGAGGCGCACGCCCCAGACGCCGGCGCGGGACGACCAACCCGAGGAGGCGCCTCCGCCGCCGGCCGCACCGAACCGGCCGGAGTTCCGCGTTTCCGGCGAGCCGGCCGGGATCCCCGACGAGGACCACAATGTGGTCCTGCTGGAGAATGATCCTCTGGTGCGGGTGGCGGCGAAGCGTGCGTTCAGCCACAAGGGCATCCGGATGTTCCAGTTCGGGGTCGTGGACGATGCGCGGCGCTCGATCCAGGATCTGCTCAGTCAGAACCGGTTCTTCGTGTCGTTTCTGAGTGTTGCAGAAGGGGGAACCGAGAACGACCCCGCGGTGCAGCTTCTCCGGCTGGTGAAGAAGAAGAATCGCCACCTTCCGGTGGTGATGATCGATCGTGAGGCCGATCTCAAACGGAGGCATCAGCTGCTCGAGTCGGGTGCGGATCTTTATCTCACCCGTCCGGCGGCCGGACATCTTCAGCCGGGACTTCTGGAGCAGAGTCTGGCGATGTTCGCAGACGAACTGGTGCTGTTCAGCGAGCACGCTCTGATGGACTGGGAGCAGCTCACCGGGACTCTGGCGGAGAAGGGGGGGCCGGATATTGGCCGGACCTTCTACGAGATTGCGGAGAAAGAGAAGTTGAACCGGAGCCTGGCGACGGTCCGGCAGTTGATCGACGAGTTGAGCAATCCGGACGACATCAGCCAGGTCTCGGAGACGATCCTGCGACTGGCCAGCGAGTACCTCGATCGGGCGGTGCTGTTTGCGGCAACCCACCGGAGGTTCATCGGGGTGGGGGGGACGGGGAGCACCGGAGCCGGCGAAGGGATGAAGGATCGGGCCAGACGGATTAGAATTGAGACCAGCGCCCCTTCCGTGCTGCAGGATGTGCAGCGCAGTGGGAGGGCGCATCACGGAAAGATCCGGAAGACCGAAGCCAACGTCCGGCTCATCGAGAGTCTGGGCGTGATCCAGCCCACGGAGGTGGTCGTCCTGCCGATCGCGCAGGATGATCGGGTGCTGGGGCTGCTCTACGGTGATAATGCGGAGAACAGGGCGGCGATCGAGCCGATGAACGGGCTGGAGCTGTTTCTGGCCCAGGCAGCGTTCGCCTTCGAGAATGCGATGATTGCGAATGCCCGCCGACGGGGCTTCGATTGGGACTAGAGCGATGAAGATTCTGGTGGTGGAAGACTCGCACTCGATGCGCGCCTACCTGGCGACGATGCTCGAGTCGGATGAGAACGGCGAATTGGAGATCGTGGAGGCGTCGAGCGGCTTCGAGGCCCTCAAGCTCCTCCCGCATCACCGTCTGGACGCCATTCTCACCGACATCAACATGCCCGACATCAACGGGCTCGAGCTGGTCAGTTTCCTCAAGAATCACCCCCAGTACCGCTCCATCCCGATCATGGTGATCTCCACCGAGGGAAGTGAAGAGGATCGGAAGCGCGCCGCCGCCCTGGGCGCGGAGGAGTACCTGGTCAAGCCGTTCGAGCCCGACGAGCTGACGAACAAGCTCAGGAAGCTACTGAAGATCTCCTGATGAACCGTGACGACGAACGTGCGCGAAGGGAATTCACCTCCGAGGCGGAGGAGCTTCTGGATGTTCTCTCCCGGGATCTGACCGAATTCGAATCCCAGGGCAAGGACGTCCGCCCGGAGGTCATCAACAAGATCTTCCGGGAGGTTCATTCGCTCAAGGGCCTCGCCGGCATGCTCGGGTTCGCGGAGATCTCCGAGCTCTCTCACAACCTGGAGGACATGCTCGATCGCCTGCGGATGGGGAGGATCGAGATCACCGGCGATCTTCTCGATCTGCTGTTCGACGCCATCGACGGACTCAATCGACTGGTGATTGCGGTCAACGACCCGCAGGTGGAAGGTTTTGTGGACGTTCCGAAGCTGACCACCCGGATTCACCGGCTGATCAGCCGGCAGCCGCAGGAGCTCGGCGGCGACTCTCTCGATTCGATCGACCTCGACGATCAGACCCGCAAATCGCTCACCGAGTACGAAGAGCACCGCCTGATTCAGAACATCCAGGCGAATCACCAGATCTATTCGATCCAGGTCTCCTTCGATTTCAGCGATTTCGATGAACGGCTGCGCGACGTGACCGCCGCCCTCAATGCCCGGGGGCAGCTCATCTCCACGCTTCCGGCGATCGATTCGAGCGGAGGAGACGGCATCTCGTTTCGGCTTCTCTACGGGGCGGATCTGAGTCTGGACGAGGTGAGGCAGCTCGTCGGAGACGGCGGAGAGGTTGAAACCCTGAGGAACGTCGTGAGCGGCCCCGCCCAGCTGGCGGCGGAGGAGGATGTTTCTCTCCGGTCGGTGGCCCAGACGGTCCGTGTGGACATCGGACGGCTCGATCACGTGATGAACATCGTGGGTGAGCTGATCATCGAAAAGACGCATCTGGAGGGCCTGGGCCGGACGCTCCACGCCGACCAGGAGCGGGCGATGTCCCAGGAGGTCACGAAGCTCGCGCGCAACTTCGACCGGAAGCTCAACGAGCTGCAGAAGTCGGTGATCGAGATGCGCATGGTCCCGGTGGGGCAGATCTACTCGAAGCTCTCCCGCACGGTCCGGAAGCTCGCCCGGGAGCTGGGAAAAGAGATCGAGCTCAGTCTTCGCGGCGAGGAGACCGAGCTCGACAAGATGATGGTCGAGGCCTTGACCGATCCGCTGATGCACATCATCCGGAACGCCATCGACCATGGAATCGAGCCGGCGGAAGAGCGGATCGCCGCCGGGAAGTCGGCGGTGGGAAAGGTCACTCTCAAGGCGTACCAGAAGGGCAACTCGGTGGTCATCGACGTCACCGACGATGGTTCCGGAATCGACCGGGAAAAGGTGCGGATCGCAGCCGTGCGCAAGGGTGTGATCAGTGACCGGGAGCAGCTCGACGAGCGTCAGATCATGGATCTGATCTTTGCCGCCGGGTTTTCCACTGCCGGTACCGTCAGCGAGATCTCCGGCCGGGGAGTGGGGCTCGATGTGGTGCGCCAGAACATTCAGGATCTGAAGGGCACCATCGACGTGATCTCCGAACCGGGCCGGGGCACCACCTTCCGGGTCAATCTGCCGATCACTCTGGCCATTCTCCAGGCCCTGATCGTGGAGTCCGGCGGAGAGCGATTCGCCATCCCTCTCACCTCGGTGGAGGAAGCCCTGCGGATCCGCTCGCACGAAATGCGGACGGTGGAGGGACGCGAAGTGTTCAAGCTGCGGGATTTCACGCTGCCGTTGCTGCGGCTTTCCGATGCGTTCCGTCTCGGGGAGGTCCGCGATACCAGTGCGCCGGACACGAAGTGGTTCGTGGTGGTCACCCGGTCGGGGGAGCGAATGGCTGGAATTCTGGTCGATGCCCTGATCCGTCAGCAGGAGATCGTGATCAAATCGATCGGTGAACGGCTGAAGAAGATTCCCGGAGTGGCCGGCGCCACTGAAATCGGGGAGAGCGAAACCATTCTGGTGATCGATGCGGGGAGTCTGATCGATCACTTCGGTGGTGCCGCCCGCGGAATGCGACGACGATCCACCATGACCGGGACGCGCAACACGGGTCCGCTGGCCGAAGGCTGAAACTCCCGCACGACCTCTTCATCCCGAGGGGTGGACGAGGCAGGATGGAGAGCTAGGGATGTACGCTGAGTTTTTCGGATTCCGAACGAGGCCCTTCGGCAGAACGCCGGATCCGGCCTTTCTTTACGAGAGTCCGCAGCACCTCGAGGCTCTGGCCCGGCTGGAATATGCGGTGGAGGAGAAGGATCTCGCCCTTCTCGCCGGGGACATCGGATCGGGGAAGACCACCCTTTCACGGGCTCTCATCGACCGCATCGGCGACTCCCGGCCGGTGATCCTGCTGATCAACCCAAGGCTCTCTCCCACCCAGCTCCTCCGGGCCGTTGCCAGCGGTCTTGGCCTGGAGCCGCGCTACTACCGGAATGACCTTCTGGATCAGATTCACGCCGGCTTGTATGCGCTCTATGAAGAAGGGCGGGAGCCGGTCCTGATGATCGACGAGGCCCAGTTGATCCCTTCGAAGGCCACGTTCGACGAGCTCCGGCTGCTGACGAATTTTCAGCTCGATGACCAGAATCTTCTGTCGGTGATTCTGATCGGTCAGCCGGAGCTGGAGGTCCGTCTTGCTCGTGCGGCCTACGCGGCTCTCCGCCAGAGGATCGGCATGAGATACTTCATCGGTCCGCTCGATCTGGAGCAGACGGTCCGTTACGTTCAGCACCGAATCGACGTGGCGGGCGGCGGGCGGAACCCGTTCCGGGAGGATGCGTTGGAGGAGATTCACCGGGTCACCGGTGGGGTTCCCCGGCTGATCAACACCATTGCCACCACCGCATTGCTCGACGCGTTCGGAGATGAACAACGTGAGATCGACCGGCCGCGGGTGCTTTCGGCGGCTCGGGAGCACAGGATGGTGCCTGAGGAATTGTGATGGTGGATCTGGTCAAAATCCGGAAGAAGGCACGCGAGCGCCGGGAGGAGAGCGAAGCTCCGGAAGCGCAACCGGCTCCTGTCGTCAGCGGGACCGGGACAGGCGATGAGTCGCCCCGGCGTGAACGGGCTCGGAGCGGGAAGTCGTCCGGGCGGAAGAAACGCAGTTCCCGACGCTCTTCACCGGCGTCCTCCTCAGAATCGGAGCCGGTCGCTCCTGATCTGAAGCCTGAAGCGAGCCCCCTGGCTTCCGAGCCCCCCGCATCGAGTCGGCCGCCCGCCACGAAGGAGTCCTCCTCGAGCCGGGATCGCCTGGAAGAATACAAGCGGACGGTGGGGCGATCTCTCGATGCGGGCCGGTCGGACGAGGATGCCGACGAGGAGGACCATCGCCTCGAATTGCTCACCTTCGTGCTGGCTGGCGAACACTACGCCGTGGAAATCGAAAGAATCGTGGAGATCACTCCGCCGCGGCGGTCGACCCGCATTCCCAACTCCGAGGAGTCGATTCTCGGAATCATTTCGCTTCGAGGGACCATCGTCACCATCCTCGATCTGAGACGGATGCTGGGCCACCCTCCGTTGCAGGAGGGAGCCGACGACCCGAAAATCGTCGTGGTCGCGTGCGAGGGGGATCATTCCGGGTTTCTGGTCGATCGGGTCTCGCGCGTGATCAAGATGGATCCGGACAGGATCGAGGTACACCCGGTGGTCAGCATCTCGGAGCAGAGTGAATTCATCCGTGGAGTCTTCGATTACGGTGAGGAACTGAACATTCTTCTCGATCTCGACCGGCTGTGCGCCTACTGACGTGGAGCGGGCCGCCGGAGGGAAGGGACCCTCGACAGAATCGCTTTCAACCCGGGCGCTCCGGAGCGCCATGAATGGTAAAGTATCGGTCCGTCTCCTGTTGGGGAGGAAGGGGTTGCTCCGCTTCGTCAGGACGGGACTCGAGAACTCGACAGGTGCCTTGTACCTATGGAACTGACCTGCAAGAACTGCTCGGCAAAATTTCGGGCAGCGATCGAAGAACCGCTGACGCGCCCGGTCCGCCTGATCTGCCCGTCATGCTCCTCTCAGATGATTCTGCGCCCGGTGCAGCCGCGGCCTCAGGAGAGCCCGCAGGCGCCGCCGGTGCGGCCGGGGAAACGAATCGCCGTGGTTGCCGATGAACCGCGCCCCTTCCGGCAATTTCTCGGAAATCAGCTCGCCAGGATGGGCTTCGACGTCCGGTTCCATGGTGAGGGGACCGACGTGTTCGATGCCATCCGGGAGAGCCGGGCGGAGCTGGTCGTGCTCAACGTCTATCTCAAGGGCAAGCTCGGGGTGGAAGTCTCCGAGGAGATCCGGCGGGATCCGCTGTTGAACCAGACGAAGATCGTCCTGATCGGAGCCCTGTTCCGCGCCAACCGGTTCCGGGCGAATCCGACCAATCTTTACGGGGCGGACGAGTACATCGAAGAGCAGATCCCCGCACGCGAGCTGCGTCAGATCATCCACCGGCTGTTCCCCGACGTGAAATCGGAGGTGGAGAGCCCGCCGGAGGAATCGCAATTCGAGGAAGCCAGACGGCTGGCCCGGCTGATCCTCTCCGACATCGTGATCTACAACACGGAGAAAGCCGAACGGGGAATCCGGGACGGAAACTTCTTCGATCTGCTGCGCGAAGAGATCGCCGAGGGGCGGGAGTATTACGAAGAAAGAGTCCCGGTCGGCCTTCGTCAGCGGGGGGAGATCTTCGAGGAAACGTTGCAACTGTTCGTGGACATGAAGCGGGATGAGCTGGAACGGCTCGGGACGGGAACCGATGAGTGCTGATCCACAACTTCTCGAGGGGGCCCGCTCGGCCGATCCCGACGCGAGGCAGAAAGTCGCCCAGCAGATCTCACAGGATCCGGCCGAGAACCTCGAGCTGATGTTCGAGCTTCTCGGGGATCGCGACTGGCGGGTGCGAAAAACCATCGTCGAGGGGTTTCTTCAGAAGCCGACGACCGCGATCATCCGCGGGCTGATCCGGGCGCTGCACGATTCGGAGAATGCGGGACGGCGGAACTCCTCGACCGAGGCGCTGATCCGGATCGGTTCGCCGGTGATCCCGGTGATCCTGAGCGATCTGAAGACCGAGGAGGACGCGGATGTCCGGCTCTCCTTCGTGAACCTGCTTGGGGACCTTCGCAGCGACCAGGCCTTCGACACGCTGCTGAGTCTTCTGGAGGATGAGCAGGATCTGAATATCGCCTCGTCGGTGGTCTCCTCGATCGGCCGCTATCGCCGCGCTTCCGCGATTCCCCGGCTGCTGGAAGTCCTGCGGAGAGATGACATCTGGCTGAAGTTCCATGCGATCGAAGCTCTGGGCGAGATCGGGGATCGATCGGCTTTGCCGGCGATTCTTCCGCTCTACGCGGAGAAGTCGCTTCGCAAACCGGTCCTGGAAGCGATCGGCGAGATCGCAGACATCGGCACGGTGAACTTTCTGCTGAAGATCATCACCGAGGAGGAGCGACTGAACCTTGCGGCGCTGCGGGCGCTGGTGAGAATCGCCGAAGCGGACAAGCCGCGGGTGATCGAGGCAGCCGAGCGCCACCTGATCCAGAGAAAGCTGCGAGGAGCGTTTCCGGCGCAGAAGGTCGAACCGCTCATCGACCATCTCCGCAGCACTCCGAAACGGGAGGTCAAGAGCTTCATTCTGAAGATTCTCGGCTGGTCGGGAGATGTCCGGGGAGCGCGGGTGCTGCTGGAGTATCTGGAGCAGCCGGAGAATGCGGAATCGGCTGCACAGGCACTGATCGAGTTCGGATCGGAGGCTGCCGGGCTGGTTCTCGACCGGTTGCGTGCAGTGGACGACGACGAGGTGGCGGCCCTTCTCCTCCGGATCGCCAACATGATCGCCGGCGCGGAAGCGATTCCCACCATTCTGCTGTTCCTTGATCACGAGAGTCCGATGATCCGCCGCTATGCGGTGGAGACGCTCGGCGAGATCGTCGATCCCTCCTCGGTGGACTATCTGCTGGCGAAGCTCGGAGACCCCGATGTCGGGTGCCAGCAGGCCGCAGTGAATGCCATCTCTGCACTGGTGGCGGCGTTTCCCGAGATCAAAGGGGAGACGCTGGGCAAGATTCGGAAGCTTCTCGGGGCTTCGTCCACGCCGGTCAAGCTCAATTCTCTCTCGGTGTACGTGAATATTCAGGGGGAGGGCTACCACGACGAGCTTCTCCTCGCCTCGAAGGACGGGGACGCCGTGATCCGGCAGAAGGCGATCTCTCTGATGGGCCGGTTCACCGAGGAGCGGTTTGCCGGCCAGCTGGTGCTCTCGCTGGCGGACGAATCCTCCGCGGTGAGGCTGGCCGCAATTCAGGCGATCGTTCACCTGCAGCCCCTGAGGGGGCTGCCGCCGTTGATCAACTCACTCGAGGATCCCGACATCTGGATCCGTACAGCCGCGGCGCAGGCGCTCGGGGAGTATGGCGACACCTCCACGGCCGACCCGCTGATCCGCCACCTTCACGACGATCTGCCACCGGTGAAGATCGCGGCCATCGAGGCGCTCGGAAAGCTCTCGGATCCGAAGGTCCGTTCGGTCCTGTTCGAGGCCCTCGGAGATCCGGACATGGAGATCCGGCGCGCGGTCCTGCTCGCGCTGGCCCGGGTTGTGGGGGAGGAGGTCCTGGAGATCCTGATGAAGGCGCTCCAGAGTGGCGACTGGCGCGAGCGCGCCGCCGCGGCGACCGCACTCGGCAATCGCGGCGACCGGCGGGCCCTCGACCTCCTGCACAAGGCGCTGATCGATGATCCCGACCCTTATGTGCAGCAGTCCGCGGTGGTGGGTCTGGACCGGATCGGGGATGAATCGTCGTTTCCCTTCCTGTTCCAGGCGCTCGAGAACGCGAACATTCTGGACGATGTATCCGAAGTCTTCGTGCGTCACAAGCAGATCTACCGGCCCCTGCTGGAAGAGGCATGGAGGAAGGCGGACAGCCGGCACGAAGTGGTGATTGCGGCAATTCTGCAGGCGATGAAGGAAGACGGCTGACGCACGCGGCTCCGTCCGCTCGTTGCGGATGGACCGGTGCTGAACGGCCGAGATGGCTCATGGACCAGTTCAATCTGTCGCTCAACCACCATGTGGAGCTTCCGGACGACGTGTTCCGGATGCTGAGAGACGCCATCTATCGCAGGAGCGGCCTGTTCTTTTCCGAGAACACCAAGTACCTCCTCCAGAAGCGGCTCTCGCCGAGAGTCCGCGAGCTGAACTTCGATTCGTTCCAGAAGTACTTCTATTTTCTTCAGTACGATGCTCGTGCCACCCAGGAGTTCGACACGATCTTCGATCTGGTCACCACCAACGAAACCTATTTTTTCCGTGAGCCGGCGCAACTGGCGGCATTCGTCGAGGAAATCGTGCCGGAAGCCATGGCCCGCAACAGCACCCGGAAATTCCGGATCTGGTCCGCGGGGTGTTCTTCGGGCGAGGAAGCCTACACCATCGCGATGCTGCTGCATGAGCGTGGATATTTCGAGAAGGCGGGATTCGAGATCTTCGCCAGCGACATCAACCAGCTGGTGCTGGCGCGGGCCCGAAAAGGGGTCTATCGGGAAAATTCGTTCCGGGCAACGCCGCCGGAGATGCGGGATCGGTACTTCACCCAGGAGCCGGATGGCAATTGGCGGATCCGCGATCTGATCCGCAATCGGGTCTCCTTCGGCCGGTTGAACATCTACGACAAGTCCCGCGTCGCTCTGCTCGGGCAGTTGGATACGATCTTCTGCCGCAATGTGATCATCTACTTCGACGAGGATTCGAAAAAGCAGGTGGTGGGCAATTTTCACGATCGGCTGGGGGACGGAGGATTTCTTCTTCTGGGTCACTCGGAGTCCTTGATCTCGCTCTCCACGCAGTTCAAGCTGCGGCACCTCAAGCACGACATGGTCTACCAGAAGTGAGGCCCGGCCGTCCGCACATGCCCTCGGAATTCGCCCGCAATGACCCGGCAGCATGGGTACAATGGAGTCGGCCGGCGCGGCGGAAGCAGTTCCGCCCGGAGATCCGGTGAGCTCGACCATTCAGCGATGATCCGTGCCATTGTCATCGACGACTCCGCGTACAACCGCGTCACCCTCACGCGGATGCTCGAGAGTTCGGGGCAGATCCGCGTCGTGGCCACAGCGGTCAATGGCGAAGAGGGAATCAAGCAGAGCCTGCGGCATCGGCCGGATCTGATCACTCTCGATCTGGAGATGCCGGTGATGGATGGTTTCGCCTTCCTCCGCTGGCTGATGGCCAACCTTCCCACTCCGGTCATTGCCGTCTCCTCCCGAGCCAGCGACCGGAGCGTGTTCAAGGCCCTGGAGCTCGGTGCGGTCGACTTCATCGCAAAACCCGGCGGGCGGGTCTCGCCTCGGCTGGAGGAGATCGAAGCGGATCTCCAGGCCAAGGCTCTTCAGGTGATCCGGGTCGAACTGGACAACGTCCGCAAGCGGATCCGGGATGAAGAGCCTCCGCGGGTGGAGACCGGAGAAGTGCTCCCGGGCGTTGATCACGCCCTGGATCTGATTGTGATCGGCTCCTCCACCGGAGGTCCACCCGCGCTCCAGCAGCTGTTCCAGAAGATCCCTCTCCTTCCGGTCCCGTTCGTGGTCGCGCAGCACATGCCGGGAACGTTCACCCGGATCTTTGCCGAGCGGGTGAACCGGCTCTCGCACTTCCGGGTCAAGGAGGCGGAGCGGGATGAGGTTCTCGAGCCCGGAACGGTCTACATCGCGCCCGGCGGGATGCAGACCACCGTGCGGCGGCGAAAGGATCAGCTGGTGCTGGAGGTGTCGGAAAAAGGGCCGCGGGATCTCTACGCTCCGTCGGTCAACCTGCTGCTGGAGAGTGCGAGTGGAAGCTGTGGTGAACGGCTGCTCGCGATTATCCTGACTGGAATGGGCGATGACGGTGCAGAGGGAATTCGGAAGGTCCGGGAGCGGAACGGTCGGACCATTGCGGAATCTCCGGAAACCGCAATCATCTTCGGCATGCCGGCGGAGGCGATTCGCACCGGGGCGGTGGAGCAGGTGCTGGCACTACCGCGGATTCCGCGAGCCATTCAGGATCTGTGCGTCGTGGGCCGAGTCAGAGGGTCCGAGCCGGGAACGCTTCCGAACTTGCCCGCGGACCGGTGATTTGTGTTAGATTTCCTACCGCGACACGAGAGGACCATGACTGAAGACCCACATCACAAAGCGGAGAAGTTCCTCGAGCTGTTCAACAAGGGGAAGGAGTTCACCGAGGAGCTGCTTCGGGAGAATCAGCGGCTGCGCTACCGTCTGGCGGCGACCGAGGAGAGCTCGGATCTCGCCTCGAAGGATGAAATCCAGAAGCTTCGAGAGCAGATGCAGCAGCTGGCCGACGAGAACCGCCGGATTCAGGAACGGTTTCATCAGGTCGAAGAGGAGAACAAGGACTTCGCCAACCGCTACCTGGAGATCGAGGAGCAGAACAACAATCTCGCCAACCTTTACGTGGCGAGCTATCAGCTTCACTCCACCCTGGACTTCCGGGAGGTCATCCAGATCGTCCAGGAGATCGTGATCAATCTGGTGGGGGCGGAGTGCTTCGCCATTCTCCTGCTGGATGAGAAGACCAATGATCTCCGGGCCATTGCGGCCGAGGGAGACGACGTTCTTCCCGGCGTGGGAAACGTCTCGGCGCAGCTCGGTGAAGGGGTTCTGGGCACCGTCGCCCGGACCGGAGAGAGCTACTACATCAACCAGGACGTCGACGGGGAGGATGTTTCGCTGGAGAAGCCGCTGGCAGCAGTCCCGCTCAAGATCAAGGAACACGTGATCGGGCTGATCGTCATCTACCGGCTGTTTCAGCAGAAGGATTCTTTTTCGGCGGTGGACTACGAACTCTTTTCGCTTCTCGCCGCGCATGCGGCCACGGCGATCTTTTCTTCCAAGCTCTATTCGCAATCGGAACGGAAGCTCAACACGATCCAGAGTTTCCTGGATCTGCTGACGACGAACTGAATGAACGGGTGTCCTTGAATGGAGAACGCGACTTTCCTCGTAGTGGAAGACTCACCCACGATGAGGCAGCTGATCTCATTCTCGCTGAAGCGCTTCAAGAACGCGAAGATCATCGAGGCGGTGGATGGCGTCGATGCTCTCAAGAAGCTCTCCGGTGAGAGAATCGACCTGATCCTGACCGACATCAACATGCCGGTGATGGATGGGCTGAAGCTCGTCTCGCTGGTGCGGCAGAACGCTCAGCTCAAGGAAATCCCGATCATCATCATCACCACTGAAGGTGCGGAAGAGGATCGGGAACGGGGACTGGCCCTTGGAGCGAACGCCTATATCTCCAAGCCAATCCAGTCGTCCCACCTGATCAAGACCATCAGCGAGCTGCTTCCGGTCGCCTGACCCCCCGTCCGCATCGCCCCCCGTTCGGCGTCCGTCCGGACCTGCTGCAGGCCGGGCGGGTCTGATCTCTGCCGCGTACTCGCCCGGATTTCTCACACCATCTCTGCTGCGGAGGCGGATCGCGGCCTGTCTGCTACGTTGCGCACCGCTTCGGCTCCTCAACATAGTCACCACGATGCCGACGTCGCCGAAGCCGCGCGCGCCTTGCATCCAGGCCATTGGGGCTAGACCACCGGGTGGATCAGCTTCAGAAGTGCCATCAGCGCCACGCCCGAGAGAAAGAAGAGCCAGATTTTCGCTTCCGGCTCCGACTTCCGGGTCATCTCCGGGAGCAGCTCGTATGCCCCGATGTAGAGGAAGGTCCCGGCCGAGAAAAGGATCAGCCAGGCGATCGCCTCCGGAGGGCTGGCCGGCATGATCCTGACGATCGTGTCGGAGAGAAGCACGCCCAGCGGAATCGCGAACAACACCATGCAGAGGAATCCGACGATCCGGATCCGGCGGAAGCCACCGTGGACCATGAGCAGGGAGAGCGAGAACATCGTCGGGATCTTGTGGAGCAGAAGTGCCGCGAACACCGCCGGCGTGAGGCTGGGGATCTGCTGTCCCGATCCGAGTGCCAGACCGTCCACCAGATCATGAAGGATGAACCCGACGAAGGTGATCAGGCCGAGCTCGTGAAATTTTCCCCGTTCTTCGTCATGGGGATGCTTCAGAGTCGTCTGCTCGACGACGTAGAGAGCCAGGAATCCGATCAGAATGGCGGGTGCCGAGGACGGGCCGGTCATTTCCATCGCCTCGGGGATCATGTGCAGGAATGCCGCACCGAGGATGACGCCGGCTCCGAACCCGATCCAGCGGTGAGCGGTGGTATGGGTCCAGGAGACGAAGAAGGGCACGGAGCCGGCGATCAGGCCGACCCCGACGATGACGAAGCTCAGAATCAGTTCCAACGCGTGATGTCCGTCCTTCGGTGAATCTGCACCGGCCGGGGCTGCTCCGCCACTTCGATCGAACGAAGAGCCGCCGCCGGGCCCGTGATGCGAGGCCGCATCTTACACTCGACCGGCAAATTCGTGGCCGCCGAGCCCGAATTGACGCCGGTGGTCCGACTTTGCTACTTTCGCCCATGGCGTTCGGCAGGGAGCGAGCGATTCCGGTTGTGGAGCATTCAACGGGGTTTTGGGGCACCAGTTTCGCAATCCGTGCCTGAAACCTGCACCCGCTGAGATCTCGAGGATTGAGAACGGCAATAACCGGTGCACGGATCCGGTTATTGTGGAACCGTGTGGACGTTGCCGGGGTTTGGAGCTGGCGGGCTCTGAATCGCGAAATCGTCGGATGTGCATCCCCGCGCACATTCGCCGCCTGATCAGGCAACTGACGAAAACGACAAAAAGGATCCGATGACTTTGGTCGAGACACCGGTCTGGTTGAGCCGATATACACGGCTGACTGCTGCGGCAACCCTGTTTCTCGTGTTCGCGGGAGCGATGGTGACGAGTACCGGTTCGGGACTGGCCGTTCCCGACTGGCCGCTTTCCTACGGGATGGTCTTCCCGCCCATGGTGGGAGGGATCTTCTACGAGCACGGACACCGGATGATCGCCGCGACGGTCGGTCTCCTCGCGGTCATCCAGGCGATCTGGCTGCAGGTCCGCGAGCCGAAGCGCTTCGTCAGACGGCTCGGCTGGATCTCGGTTCTGGCCGTGATTCTTCAGGGCGTTCTCGGCGGCATCACCGTGCTGTTCCTTCTTCCCACCGCCGTTTCCGTCGCCCATGCGGGTCTGGCGGAGATCTTCCTCTGCATCAACATGTCGATCGCGTTTTTCACCTCGCGCACCTTCGTCGCTCTGCGGGGGGAGACGGTATCCAGCCCGCAGCGTACGGCGCTCCTGGGCAGCAGGGCCATCGTGGGATTGATCTACTTTCAGATTCTGATCGGCGCCCTGATGCGTCATCTCGGTGCCGGGCTGGCCATCCCCGATTTTCCCCTTTCGTTCGGTCGGCTGGTCCCGACGATCTCCTCACTCGGTGTGGGGGCCAATTTCTCGCACCGGCTCGGTGCGCTGGTCGTGACCGTGGCAATCCTCGCGCTGGCGCCACGGGCCCTGCGTAGCAGGAGTGGAGCTCCCCGGGCGCTTTACGCCCTGATGCTCCTGGGTCTGGCGGTGCAGCTGACCCTCGGTGCCTTCACCGTCTGGACGGGCAAACAGCCGCTGGTGACGAGCCTGCACGTCGTCACCGGAGCATCGTTGCTCTCGCTCTCGGTGTTGTTCAGCCTCGCGGTCCACGCACCAGAGCATCTGGAGCAGGCGGACCGATCGATCGATCTGCAGCGTGGGGAGGTCCCCGCTTGAGCCGCTCCGACGCAGCCGTCAGCATCTCGCCGTTGCAGGCCGGTCTTCGCGACTATCTCGAGTTGTCGAAGGCCCGGATCGTTCTGATGGTGGTGATCACGACCGCGGCGGGATTCGTGGTGGCCGGTCCCTCATCGTTCGACTTCCTCCTGCTTTTCCACACGCTGATCGGGACGGCGTTCGTGGCGGGTGGCACCAACGCTCTGAATCAGTACATGGAACGTCATCTGGACGCTTTGATGGCCCGGACCCGGCGGCGTCCGTTGCCGGATGGAAGAATCACCGAGCGGGCTGCGCTGGCGTTCTCCGTCTTCATCTCTGTTTTCGGAGTGACCTATCTGGCGGTTCTGGCCAATCCTCTCGCCGCCTTTCTCGCGCTCACCACCCTGGTCACCTATCTGTTCGTCTACACTCCGCTGAAGAGGAAGACGACCCTCTGCACCCTGATCGGCTCGGCTCCCGGGGCAATTCCTCCCATGGTCGGATGGGCCGCCGCAGTCGGCCATCTCGATCCCGGCGCCTGGGTGATGTTCGGGGTGCTGTTCCTCTGGCAGATGCCCCACTTCCTCGCGATCGGCTGGATCTACCGGAAGGACTACGCCAAAGCTGGATTCACCATGCTTGCGATCGGCGATCCGGAGGGCGATGCGACCGCCCGTCAGGCGGTGTTCTACAGCAGCCTGCTCATCCCCGTGAGTCTTGCGGGGCTCTTCGCCGGAATCGGAGGCGCGGTGTATGCTGTGGCCGCGACGGCCGCCAGTCTGGCCTTCGTCGCGGCGGCCGTCTCGTTTCTGAAGAGCAGAGAGCCGAAGGCGGCCAAGGTGCTCTTTCACGTCTCCAACCTGTACCTGCTCGTGATGATGGCCCTGATGGTGGTCAGCAGCCTCTTCTGATCCTCACCGCGGGGCCGGGGAGTCGACGATTTTTCAGATGAACAGGATCCGTTTCCGGCCGTTTCTGTTTCCTTTCCTTCTCGTTCTTCTCGTCTCCTGCGCCGGGAGGGAGCCGCTTCCCGAGCTCTACCCCGTTCCCGACGTTCATCTGGTCTCTGAAAAGGACAAGCCGGTCACTCTGGACCAGTTTCACGGCGAGCCGGCGATTTATGACTTCATCTTCACCCGGTGCACCGGAACCTGCCCCATGATGAGTACGAAGCTGGCGAAGCTGACGCGGACGTTCGACTCATCGGACAATCTCCATTTCGTCTCGATCTCGGTGGACCCGACGCACGACACACCGGAGGTTCTGCGCCAGTACAAGAGCCGGTACTCCAACGATCCCCGCTGGACTCTGCTGACCGGAGATCGGGAGGCGATCGTCAAGCTGTCGGTCGACGGATTCAAACTCAGCGCCGCCAGCCCTCCCGATGCGGGAACCGAGATGCTTCTGCACAGCTCGAAGTTCGTTCTGGTCGACAGCAACGGAATGATTCGGGGCTACTACGACACGTTCGTGGATCAGGATCTGGACAAGCTGGTCGAAGATACCCGCTCTCTGCTTCGGTGACCGGAGGATGGGGATGGACAGCTCCTCGATGATCCACTGGATGCCGACGCTGAATGCTTCACTCAACGGGCTGAGTGCGATTTTCCTCTTTCTGGGGTTTCTCTTCATCCGGAGAAAGCGGATTCAGATTCACCGCCGTTTCATGCTCGCTGCCTGCGGTTCGTCGCTGCTGTTTCTGATCTCCTACCTGAGCTATCACGCCGTCGCCGGCACCACCCGCTTCGCGGGGACGGGGTGGAGCCGCCCGGTCTATTTTTCGATCCTTCTGTCCCATACCGTTCTCGCCGTTGCCATTCTCCCGATGGCGATCGTTTCTGTATTCAATGGTCTGAAGAGTCGCATCCCGCAGCACCGCCGGATCGCCCGCTGGACCTTTCCGCTGTGGAGCTATGTCTCGGTGACCGGAGTCCTGGTCTACCTCTTCCTCTACCACTTCTTCCCGTCACGCTGAGACGCCCGACAACCCGGCAGATGGCGATGCGGCGCCTGGCGCGGCTTCGAACCGGACCGAGTGGCGGCCGGGGTTTCAGTCGGAAGGGATGGGGGTGGTCCGGGAGACGAGATCAGGCAGCGAGCGTGCTCCGGGGAGGATGGCGATCATGAATCCGAGACCGGCCAGCGCCAGGGAGAGCAGCATTCCGGCCCAGCGACGGGATGCGCTGGCGAAGTGGGCTGGAGTTCCATCGGTCTCGACCACCCGGACCTCCATGATGGCACCCCCGATCGTCTTGCCCCAGACGAACCAGCAGGGGACGAAGTAGTAGAACGAGATCAGCAGGAGGAAGCCCGCCAGACCGGCAGCCGGGGCGGGGTGGCGCCGGAGAAGGTCGCCCTCCGCGGGCAGCAGAGGAGTCATCGCCACACCGAGGGCGACGAACAGAGAAAGATCGATCAGGAGGACCACGGCGCGGCGCCATCGCGACGCCCGGAGGAGTGGCGGAGCGACCGCTGTGGGCGACTCCTCCAGGGGGGCCGATGTTCCCTGAAGCTCGATTTCGTTGAACCGTGGCATGCCGACAATTACCTGAGGGGCAGATACTTCGCGTAGATCTGGAACAGCAGATCCTTTGGGGCGTCTTTGTATCGTTGCGCCAGATCACGACTGCGCCGGGCGATCTCGTCATCGGGATCCTGTTCGAGAACCTTGTCGAACTGGCCCATCGCGTCGTCCAGTCTTCCGTCCTTGAGCGCCTGGGCGCCGAGATCGTAGTGCGCATCGATCAGCATCTGCTGGGCGTTCCGGTTCTGGGGATCGGTCTGCAGGATGGTCTCGAGGTTGTTGATGGCGTCGCGGTAGTTTCCTTCCTTGAACAGCAACGTGGCGCTGTTCAACTGGGATACCTTGTCGCTGGCCGTGTCATAGAGCTCTCGAAGGTCAGGAGGGAGCTGCTGGATGGCGGAGGCTTCTTCGAAGGCCTTTTTCGCCCCGAGATAATCGTTGGCATCGAAGGCATTCTGCCCCTGCTGGAGCAGATCAGCGTAGACCTTCTGGGCCTGTTTGCCCCGGATGGTTCCGGACTCCCTCTGCTGGCGGACCTTGAGCTCGGCGATCATCTCCAGGGCCCGCTCGTGATTGGCATCCTGCGGCCGGATGGTGGAGAGGATTTCGATCGCCTTGTCCAGGTTGCCCTGTCTGGCGAGGTTCTGAGCCTGGTCGATCCGCGCCTGAGTTTCCGTCGCGCCGGCCGCGGCGGGCTTGTTGCTGCCGAAGAACGTTCGATAGCCGAACCAGCCACCGACAGCCAGCACGGCGATGGCGGCGACCACCAGAATGGCACCCATGGGGGCTCGCTTCTTCGGTGCGCTGCCCGATGCCGGTCCGGTCGGCGTTGTCCCTGGCGACGGCTCCCGCTTTGCGGGTGGCGGCGGGGGAGGGGGCATCGACCCGAACGGCTCGTCCTCGAAACCGAGATCCTCGTCGAGCAGATCGGTGGCAGGCGGCGTGGACGGCATGGTGACCGGCGGTGGTGTCTCCTTCGCACTGCCGACCATCGCGGCGTCCAGATCACGCAGCTTTTCCAGGTGTTCCTTTGCGGTGAGGTTGACCGGATCGATCTCGAGCACGCGGTTGAATGCCGCGGTCGCCCCGGCATAGTCCCCGGCTTCGTAGGCCCGGGTCGCCTCGAGCATCAGCCCGTCGACCTGCTGGTCCACCTCCATCCGCTTCTTTTTCGCCTGGTCGATTCGGCTGGAGGCATCCTCGTTGGTCACGTCGATCAGGAAGATGCGGGACCAGATGTCGATGGCATCCTGGATCTCGCCCCGTTCGAATGCGGCATCACCCTCGGTGATGAACTGAGCGACTCGCTGGCGGTCATCGTCCGAGACCTCGACCTCTGCCGCGGCGAAGTCGAACGTGTGGGCCTCTCCCACGGGCGGCTCCTCGTCGGTGGGCGGTCCCGCACTCTGCGGCTCCCCACCGGGGGCCGCGGCGTGTTCCGGAGCCTCTTCGAAGACGAAACCGAAATCGGCCGCAATGGCTTCGTCCGTTCCGGAAGCGCCGGACGTTTCCACCACGAACGAGTGGTTCGGCGTCGATCCCTGTCGCGGCTCGTTGGAGGAGGGTGGCCCCGCGGAAGACCCAGGTCCACTGAATGCGGCGGCGAAGGGTGAGTCGCCCTCGCCGAAATCAAACGACGTTCCTGAGGCACCCGCGGAGGTCTCGGGGGTGGACTCCGCTCCGGTGACGCCGGAATCCAGTTTCTGTTGGAGTTGATCGACGTCGGGATGGCTCGCGTCGAGCGATCGGGCCTTTTCCAGCGTGGCCGCCGCTTTTTCCCGCTCACCGGCGTCGAGCTCGGCGCGACACTGGTCGAGGAACTGCTCCACGAACGGTGCGGCTTCGAGACGCTCGAACGCCCGGGCTCCGAGTTGCTGGGCCTGTTCGTTGTCCGGCTCCCGGGCGAGCACAGAGTTGCAGAGATCGATGGCAGTCTGGAACTCCCGGCGGCCGAGCGCTTCGACGGCAGCCATCACTTCATCGTTTCCGGATCCGGCAGGTTGGCCCTCGGGGGCCTCATCCCCCTCGAGCAGATCAAGGATCTCGATCGCGGCGGAAGGGTTCATTGCCTTCTGCCGCAGGCGCTGTGCCGGCTCGTGGCGGGAGTCCATCTCGAGAATCAGATCGCAGCCGGCCACCACTTCGTCGAGACGGCCTTCCTGGTAGAGGTCGATCGCCTGGCGGAATGTGGTGGTGACCCGCTGCTTCACTTCCGAGGGAGAGAAGAATTGCCTGGATACTGGTTTGATGTCATCTTAGAATCCTGAGGCGGGATTATAACAAGCGCGATCCGTTTCCCGCGCATCAACCGAACGAGCAGGGAGAACCATGCAATATCATTCGACCAGCTAACGCCCCCAAAGCCATCGGCCCCTACTCCCAGGCAGTCTCGCGAGGCCGCACCATCTACACCTCGGGACAGATTCCGCTCGATCCGGCCACGGGAACTCTCGTGGAAGGAGACTTCAGTGCCAGAGTCAGACGGGTCTTCGACAATCCGGGGGCTGTTCTCGAGAGTGCCGGCGCCGGTTTCGGCGATGTGGTCAAGGCGACGGTCTACCTGACCGACCTCGGCCAGTTTCAGGTGCTCAACGTCATCTATGCGGAGTATTTCGGCAGTCACAAACCGGCTCGAAGCACGGTGGGCGTGGCCGCGCTGCCGATGGGCTCTCCAGTCGAGATCGATCTGGTGGCGGTCATCGAAGAACGACGTTCCTGAGACAGGTGCGGTTCGGAACCGCTCAGCCACGGGCGGCGGAGGTTGTCTTCTCCGACGTCTTGCGTGCGCTGTGGTCGAGAATCCGCTTCCGGATCCGGATCGAGCCGGGGGTCACCTCGACGAGCTCGTCGTCATCGATCCACTCCAGGCACTGTTCCAGGGTCATCAGTCTGGGAGGGCCGATCTGGGTGGCGATGTCGGCGTTCGATGCACGCATGTTGGTCAGATGTTTCTTCCGGCAGATCTGGACCACCATTTCGGCGTCGCGGGAGTTCTCACCAACGACCTGTCCGCCGTAGACCCTGGCACCGGGCGCCACGAACAGAATCGAGCGTTCCTGGAGCTGCTCGATCGCGTAGGCGGTGGTATCGCCGTTTTCCTTTGCCACCAGAGCGCCCGTGCCGCGGGTGGAGATGGTTCCCCGTGAGGGTCCGTACTCGAGGAAGGTGTGGTAGAGCAGACCGGTACCCCGGGTATCGGTGAGAAACTCGGTGCGGATCCCGAACAGTCCCCGGGTGGGGATCTTGAACTCCACCCGGATTCGTCCGGTCCCGGGGTTGACCATGTCCATCAGCTCTGCCCGGCGGGTCTGGAGATTTTCCATCACCACACCGAGGTGCGATTCCTCGATGTCGACGACCAGAGCCTCCCACGGCTCCTCGACCACGCCATTGACTTCGCGGGTGATTACCTGAGGACGGGACAGGGCGAACTCGAAGCCTTCCCGTCGCATCGTTTCGGCCAGGATCGAAAGATGGAGCTCTCCTCGTCCGGCCACTTCGAAGCGGTCCGGTGAGTCGGTGGGTCGAATCCGCAGCGCGACGTCTTTCCGGGCCTCTTTTTCGAGGCGCTCCCGGATGTTTCTGGAGGTGACGAACTTCCCCTCCAGGCCGGCGAAGGGGGAGTCATTGACCATCCAGGTGATCGAGACGGTCGGCTCATCGATCGCCAGAGGTTCGATTCTCTCCGGCTGGGCCGCCGACGCGAGGGTCTCTCCGATCTCGACGTCGGCAAAGCCGGCGATGGCGACGATCTCACCTGCCGCCGCGGTCTCCACTTCTTCCCGCCGCAGTCCTTCGAACGTGGTCAGCTTGGCGATCCTTCCCTTTTCCACCGATCCGTCCCGCCGGATCAGAACGATGTCTTCACCGTGCCGGGCGGTCCCGCGCCGGACGGTGCCGATCGCCAGTCGCCCGACGTAGTCGTTGTAGTCGACGTTGCTGAC